>NZ_RWIR01000035.1 GCF_009764265.1 Pseudomonas sp. PB101 | reverse complement strand
GAGTACATCAGTTACTACAATCATGATCGGATCAAATCAAAGCTCGGCGGACTGAGTCCTGTGGAATACAGGACTCAGTCAGTGGGCATGTGGCAGTAGACCGTCCAACATTTTGGGGTCAGTCCAGGTTGTGTGTCGTGCCCGGATCATGTGGCAAGCCCAAAACCTTGTGGGAGCAACTGTCTTCAGCATGCCACTCGTCACCCTCAATTGGTCGCCATCGGCCGCGTTCGCTGGCCCTTTCTCACATCTGCCGGGCTGATGCCGTAGGCGCTCTGGAAATATTGGCAAAACCGCCCGACATTGCTGAAGCCGTGTTGCAGGGCGACGTCCGTCACCGAAGGCGACAGCCCCTGGGACAGCGCGGCATAGGCGCGCTCCAGGCGTACCTGGCGCTGATAGGCAACGATCGAAGTGCCCATGAATCGCTGAAAACCCTCCTGCAATGCGCGCAGGCTGACGTTGCTCACTTGCGCCAGCTCGGTGCCGCTGGCCAGGTGGTCGGGGTGCGCCTGAATGTACTCGACGGCCAGCTTCACATGCCGCGGCGCTATCAGCGGAGAAGGGCGCTTGAGGGCTTCGGTGAAGTTGTGCGGCCAGGTCTCGAGCACCGCGTCGACCAGCATTTCGCGAAGGCGCGAAGGCATCAGCGAGCCGGTGTTGATCAGCAGGTCGAACTCGGTCCCCGTGGCCATGTCCACCAGCGCCTTGATGCCCTGCAAGGCGGGTACGCTCAGATCCACCACGGGCTCGAAACAGACTTTTTGCAGGATCGGCTTGCCCAGCAACATCGACAGCCGTTCGGTGATCAGCGCCCGGCTGATCGAAATCCCGTGCTGCGCATGATTGTCGGAAAAACGTGCCGAACGCACCTCGGCCTTGTCGATGGCCAAACCAATCTGAGCAAAACCTACCGACTCGGTGACGTGGTTGAAGACGATCTTGCCGGCGGTGGGAATGACGAAGGTGATTTCATCAAGGGGAACGGGGAAAGCCACCGTGAAGTCGCCGTGAAAGTGCATGCGGCGAAAGCTGACGCCTTCGTGCCTGCCGTAGACCCCGCCGATGCTGATGCTCTGGGGCGGCGGCGCAGAGTCGGAGTAAAGATTGCCGAACAGGTTCAGGAACATCGCACCGAAGTCGTCGCCGCTCATGTCGGTGGACCTGATGATGATTTGCTTGCGCGTCGAGCTTGAGTACACCTGAAGTGGCACCTTGAGCGGTTGGGCAAAGCCCGGGCGGGGATCGAGTGGGTAAGGTCGGGAAAGCGCCAAGACGTTATCAGTGAGTAATGACAGCTTTGTGACCGGCACTCGTCACCGCTCGCACCGGACAACCGGTGGCACGAGCGGTACCGGGGTGGGTCGACCGACGCGGCTATTTCACCGGCTCTGCAGGCTTGATATCGCCGCAGAAAATATCGGCGTTGCCATCGGTCGAAGCCGTTCTGACGACGACCGAATACTTGCCTTCAACCAGGGTTTTGAGCGGAACGGGTGCGGTTCTGTTGAACTCCCAGCCACCGACGGGCTGGCGTTCGGTGTTGACGGTGTCGTTCATCGCGTAGGCGACCGAGCCGGGCTGCTGGCAGGTGCCGTTATTGATGAAGGAGTTCAGGCGCAGGGGCAGGGTCACCCCGGTTGGAGCACCGCTGATGAAGAAGCTGAGGCCGGTTTTGTTGTCCCAGTCGGTCAGCGTGACGTTGCCGATCTGGCCGGGGTTTTGCCGGGTGGCCTCCAGTTTCACGTTCACGCCGTGGGTCGATGAGTTGGTGCAGCCGAAAAGGCTTGCCGCAACCATGAGTGCTGCCAGTGAGGTCTTGAACTTCATTGCCAAACTCCTGGGTTGAAGAACTGCAATGGGGGGAATTAGCGGGTATAGCTCATTTATCGCGTTCATGACGTCGTCCATATAAGGCTTTTCTTTTTTCAACGGTGATGCTGGGGCATTTTTCCCTTCGCCAACCATGTGGCGGCGTAGCCGTGCAAACCGGCTACATTTGTAACTGGCCGGGCCTGCGTGGATCCTTGCCGGCACGCGTGCAGTTAAAGGATTGTGCGGACAGTCGAGCCCCACTCATCATCCGCACGGGACGATCTGCGACTGGAGTGACTGATGAATCAACAAGGCAGCAATCCGCAAGAGCGGATTCCAGGCACTCCACAGCGCAGTGGCGTGCGCAGCCTGTTGATCCCGGATTGGCTCGCCAACTATCGGCCAGACTGGTTGCGCGGCGATGTGGTCGCCGGGCTGACAGCGGCGGCCGTGGTCATTCCCAAGGCGCTGGCGTACGCCACCATTGCCGGCCTGCCGGTGCAGGTCGGGCTGTACACGGTGCTGGTGCCGATGGTGATCTATGCCGTGCTCGGCACCTCGCGCCCGCTCAGTGTCAGCACCACCACCACCCTGGCCATTCTCGCCGGCTCCGCGCTGGGCCAGATCAGCCCCGGTGGCGATGCGGCGACCTTGCTGGCGGGCTCCGCCACGCTGGCCCTGATGGTGGGCGCGATCCTGATCGTCGCGGGGTTGCTGCGCCTGGGCTTCGTCGCCAATTTCATTTCCGAACCGGTGCTGGTGGGTTTCAAGGCCGGCATCGGTGTGGTCATCGTGCTCGACCAGCTGCCCAAACTGCTGGGCACCCACATCGACAAGGGCGGTTTCCTGCACAACCTGGTGGCCACGTTCCAGAGCATCGGACATGCCTCGTTGCCGACCGTGGCGGTCGGTGTGTTCATGGTATTGCTGCTGGTCGGCATGAAGCGTTTTACCCCGCGCCTGCCCGCACCCTTGATTGCGGTCGCGCTTGGCATCCTCGGCATGAGCCTGTTGGGCCTTGCCAGCTTCGGTGTGTCCGCCGTCGGCGTGGTGCCGATCGGATTGCCGGCGCCGACGCTTCCCGTCTGGTCGATGGCCGAAATGCTCTGGCCGTCGGCGATGGGCATCGCGCTGATGAGCTTCACTGAAACCATCGCGGCCGGGCGCGCTTTCGCCCGCGGTGACGAGCCCGCGCCACAACCGAACCGGGAGCTGCTGGCCACGGGTTTTGCCAACATCGGTGGGGCGTTTCTCGGGGCCATGGTCGCCGGTGGCGGGACCACCCAAACGGCGGTGAACCGCCTGGCCGGTGCCCGTTCGCAACTGGCCTCGCTGATCACCGCAGCACTGGCATTGGGCACTTGCCTGTTGCTGGCACCGCTGATTGGCCTGCTGCCCAATGCCACGCTCGCAGCCGTGGTGATTGTGTATTCGGTGGGCCTGATCGAGCCTGCAGAGTTTCGCGAGATCCTGTCGGTGCGCCGTACCGAGTTTGCCTGGGCCGTGGTGGCGATGATCGGCGTGATGCTGCTGGGCACGCTGCAAGGGATCGTCGTGGCGATCATCGTCTCGCTGCTGGCCCTGGCCTATCAGGTCTCGGACCCGCCCGTGCATGTCCTGGGGCGCAAGCCCGGCACCAACGTCTATCGCCCGCAGACCAGCGGCAACGCAGACGACGAACAGTTTGACGGGCTGTTGTTGCTCAGGCCCGAGGGGCGGATCTTCTTCGCCAATGCCGAGCGCATCGCCGAGAAGATCCGGCCGCTGATTGACAGGGCGACACCCAAAGTCGTGGTCCTGGACCTGCGCAGTGTGTTCGACCTGGAATACACCGCCCTGAAAATGCTCACCGGCGCGGAACAGCGCATGAGCGAAAAAGGCATTTCACTGTGGTTGGTGGGCATGAACCCGAGTGTCTGGGACATGGTCATCAAGGCCCCGTTGGGCCATACGCTGGGCGAGGCGCGCATGTTCCTGAACCTGGAGCAGGCGGTTGAACATTACCAGCGCAGTCGACGCTGAATGAACGCGCCCGGACACCCTCCGGGCGCTGTGTGACGCATTGAAGGAGGTAACGGGCATGGCAAAGAAGAAGGCGGCAAAGAAAGGCAAACCGGTTGTAAGCGGCAAGCTCAAGAACAAGGACTATCTCGAGGAACTGGCGCGGCTGCATGTCGAGATGGTCAAGCTGCAGGAATGGGTACAGCACTCGGGCGCGAAGGTTTGCATCATCTTCGAGGGCCGGGATGGCGCCGGCAAGGGCGGGACCATCAAGGCGCTGACCGAGCGGGTCAGCCCGCGGGTGTTCCGGGTGATGGCGTTGCCGGCCCCGACCGATCGGGAAAAAAGCCAGATGTATGTGCAACGTTATCTGCCGCACCTGCCGGCAGCCGGTGAAGTGGTGATCTTCGATCGCAGCTGGTACAACCGCGCCGGTGTCGAGCGGGTCATGGGATTCTGCACTGAAGAGCAGGTGCGCAACTTTCTCACTTCGGTACCGCGCGTCGAGCAGGCACTGGTCGAATCGGGCATCATCCTGATCAAGTACTGGCTTGAAGTGAGCCAGGAAGAGCAGACCCGGCGTCTCAAGGAGCGCATCACCGACGGACGCAAGATCTGGAAACTCTCGCCGATGGACCTCAAGTCCTATAACCGCTGGTACGACTACTCCCGAGCCCGGGACGACATGTTCGAAGCCACCGACACCGACTTCGCCCCGTGGCGGGTCGCCAATTCGAATGACAAGCGGCGGGCGCGGCTCAACATCATCAGTGATGTGCTGGGGAGTATTCCCTATGAAGAAATACCGCGGGCAAAAGTGAAGTTGCCCAAACGGCAGGCGCCGGGTGATTACCGGGAGCCGGATTATCCGTATCGGCGGATTGCGGAGAGGTTCTAGAAGCCTGCAGAACACTGCTGCCTGTGCCCGGTCTTCAAGACTCGGGTACCGGCAGTCGTGAAATCACCTCCTCGCTTTTTCTCAATTACCTGATCATCCGTTGCCACAATGGTTATCCCGAGTGGCAACTAAAGCATTCCGCTACTCTGCATGTAGGAAGTTTCCCTGGCGCTGTGGGAAATTGCTATTTAGTGAGTGGGCAGGATCTGAGTGTAATGTAAGACGCATCTAAATATAAGTTGGGCACTTGGAATGACTTTGTAAGATGGTTCACTATTACATCTGACAGTGTTTTAGCGTGTGTTTCCGTAGTTGCGGAGCCCTTTGAAAAGGTTCATCTTTCGCCGTCGAAGCAAGCTTGCATGCTCTATCTGTTAGTCTGATTGCGATTGTGTCGACTCAACTCCTGAGTTCGATTGTGTCATTGAATTTTTGTAACGCTGCATGTTGTTACAAATATCCAAGGAGGATTTATGGCTTCTGGTAGTTTTCAAAACGAAGTGCCCAAGGCACGGGTCAACATCAAGCTCGATTTGCATACGGGCGATGCACAGAAAAAAATCGAACTGCCGCTCAAGTTGATGGTGATGGGCGACTACAGTAACGGCAAGGAACAGCGGCCGTTATTCGAGAGGAAAAAAGTCGCTGTCGACAAGAATAATTTCGATAGCGTGTTGGCCGAATATGCTCCCGAGATCAAGCTGGCCGTGGCCAATACCCTGATGGAGGACGAGAGCGAGGCCTCGGTCGATCTGAGCTTCCAGAGCATGAAGGATTTCGAGCCGGAACAAGTGGCCCGGCAAATTCCGCAACTGCGCGCGTTGCTGGCAATGCGTAACCTGTTGCGCGACCTCAAGTCCAACCTTTTGGACAATGCCACGTTTCGTCATGAGCTGGAGCGCATCCTCATGGATGAGGCTCTCAGTGACGAACTGCGAGACGAGCTGGCCGCCCTGGCTGTGGAAGAAGTCCGTTAATTCACCCCGGCTTGTTTAAAAGGAAGTTTTCAGAATGTCTATTGAGCAATCTCACGCGCATTCGCGCGGCACTACAGTGTTGTCTGAAGAAAATAACGGCGTGTATGGCGCGCTGTTTGGCAAGATCAATCTCAGCCCGGTAAAAGTGCTGGGCGAAATTGAAGTGTTTCAAAATTCCGAGGCGCTGTCGGACGTTTCTGTCGATGAGCGTGTGACGGCCGCGGTCAGTGTTTTTTTAAAGTTGATAAAAGAGTCTTCGCGCAAAGTCCGGCGTCTGGACAGGACACTGCTGGATGAACATATTGCCTCGCTGGATGCACAGATCAGCCGCCAACTGGACGCCGTGATGCATCACCCGGATTTCCAGCGGGTCGAATCCACCTGGCGTGGTGTGAAGTCGCTGATCGATCAAACCGATTTCCGCCAGAACGTGCGGATCGAATTGCTGGATATCAGCAAGGATCACCTGGTTCAGGATTTCGAGGACGCCCCAGAGATCGCGCAAAGTGGTCTGTATGTGCAGACCTACACCCAGGAATACGACACCCCGGGCGGTGAGCCGATCGCGGCTGCGATTTCCAACTTCGAGTTCGACCGCAGCCCGCAAGACATTGCCTTACTGCGCAATATTTCCAAAGTATCGGCAGCCGCGCACATGCCCTTCATTGGCTCCGTCGGCCCGGCCTTCTTTGGCAAGCGTTCGATGGAAGAAGTCGCCGCGATCAAGGACATCGGCAATTACTTCGACCGTGCCGAATACATCAAGTGGAAAGCCTTCCGCGACAGCGACGATGCCCGTTACATAGGCTTGCTCATGCCCCGTGTGTTGGGCCGCCTGCCGTATGGCCCGGACACCGTTCCGGTGCGTAGCTTCAACTACATCGAAAGCGTCAAGGGGCCGGACCACAACAAATACCTGTGGACCAACGCCTCGTTCGCCTTCGCTGCCAACATGGTCAAGAGTTTCATCGCCAACGGCTGGTGCGTGCAGATCCGCGGTCCGCAGTCGGGTGGCGCGGTCACCGACCTGCCGATCCACCTGTACGACCTGGGCACTGGCAATCAGGTGAAGATCCCTTCGGAAGTGATGATTCCGGAAACGCGCGAGTTCGAGTTCGCCAACCTCGGTTTTATCCCGCTGTCGTACTACAAGAACCGTGACTACGCGTGCTTCTTCTCGGCCAACTCCACGCAGAAACCGGCGTTGTACGACACCCCGGAGGCCACCGCCAACAGCCGGATCAATGCGCGCCTGCCATACATTTTCCTGCTGTCGCGCATTGCCCATTACCTGAAACTGATCCAGCGCGAAAACATCGGCACCACCAAGGATCGCCGTGTGCTGGAGCTGGAGTTGAACAGGTGGGTCAGCGGGTTGGTCACCGAGATGAACGATCCGGGCGACTCGTTGCAGGCTTCGCACCCGTTGCGGGCCGGCCGGGTCACCGTCGAAGACATTGAGGACAACCCGGGTTTCTTCCGCGTCAAGTTGTATGCCGTGCCGCATTTCCAGGTGGAAGGCATGGACGTCAACCTGTCGCTGGTTTCGCAGATGCCCAAGGCGAAAGCCTGAGTCCTGTTCACCTCAAGCCACTGCGCAGGAATACGACCTCATGAAAATCGACCGCCCCTTGTGGGCCGCGGGGGCCTTGCTGTCCCCGCAGCAATTCCAGCAGCAGGCGCGCTGGGAGGCCTGGGCCAACGAGTGCCTGGCTCGTCTGTGCCTGGTGCACCCTTGGGGCGTTCGCAGTGTCGCCTTCGACCTGGAAGCTCTGCGCCTGGGCACGCTCAAGGCCACCCGGCTCAATCTGCGGATGCCGGACGGTACCCTGATCGACAGCGATCAAGTGGATCGGCTGCCCCCCGGACTCGACCTGTCGCGCCTGCAGACCGGTGACAGCCAGGCAGCTACCTTGCTGCTGGCCCTGCCGCTGGAGCAGGCCAATGGCAACAATTGCCTGTTCGATGGCGGGCAAGGGGATCGGCCTACCCGATATCGCCAGGACTGGCGTCAGGTGCAGGACATCTACGCCGATGAAGTGCAATCGGTCGGCGTGCTGGAACAGGTGCTGAGCCTGCGCTTCGTACACGACGAGAACGGCGATTACCTGACCTGTCCCATCGCGCGGCTGATGCGCGACGGGCAGGGCGCCTGGAGCCTCGACCCCGATTACATTCCACCCTTGCTCAGTTTCTCCGCGCACCCGGGGCTTCTGACGCAACTGGACAACTTGTTGACCCAGCTGTCCTCCAAGCGCCAGCGACTGATGGGCATGCGCCGCGAAAGCAACCAGCGCATGGCCGACTTCGCCGTTGCCGACGTGTCATTGTTCTGGCTGCTCAATGCCTTGAACACTTACCAGCCGGTGTTGGCCGATCTCAAGGCCTGGCCTGCGCGACCTCCCGAGCAGGTCTATCTGGAGCTGACGAAACTGGCCGGTAGCCTACTGACCTTTTCCCTCGAACACGATGTCGAGCAGATTCCGCCTTACCGCCACGAAGACCTGGAAAGTGTGTTCCCGCCACTTTTGCGCATGATCTCCATGTTGCTGGAGGCCAGTCTGCCTTCGCGGGTTATCGCCCTGACCCTTGAGGAAAGCTCTTCCAACCGCTGGCAGGTGCGACTCGACGACCCCCGGCTGCGCGAGCCAGACAGCGCCGACTTCTACCTGTCGGTACGCTGCCGCCTGCCCGCCGTGCAACTGCAGAGCCAGTTCCCGCGCCTGTGCAAGATCGGTACACCGGACGAAGTCGATCAACTGGTCAACGCCGCCCTCGACGGCGTGCCGTTGCAGTCCCTCAGCCATGTGCCGGCGGCCATTCCCCTGCGCCTGGAAAACCAGTACTTCGCCCTCGACCTCAACCATGTCAAGGGCAAAGCCATTCTGGCTCAGGGCGTTTGTGCCTTCTACGTCCCGAGCACCCTGGCGGACGTCAAACTTGAACTGTTCGCGGTACTACGTGCATGAACCTGATCGAAACGAAAAAACACGACGCGGTTGATATCGACGCTTTGCTGCAGGACAGCTTCCTGCTGGTGGTCGAGTTGCGGCAAGGGGCCTCCGCGCAAAACAGCGACGCGGTCAAAGCGCTTTGCGTGCAGCAGGTCGAGGGCGTTCGCCAGTCGCTTGAAAAGGCCGGCCTGGCGCAACGCAGCATCGACCATATCAGCCACGCGCAATGCGCGTTGCTGGACGAAACCATGCTCAATCTCACGTTCGATAAAGCCCATGCCAACTGGGCCAGCGAACCCTTGCAAACGAAGTTTTTCAATCGCCATCAGGCCGGGGTGTTCCTCTACGAGGACATGCGTGAGGTGCTGCGCGAACCAGCAGCGGACCTACTTGTGCTGACAGCGTTCCAGCGGGTACTGACCCTGGGTTTCAAGGGCCGTTATGCCGATATCAGTGACCCCGAGCGCGAGCAATTGCTGACCGCCCTGAATGAGCGTGTCGCGCCTTTGAAATTGCATCGGCGCTCGACCGCAACGGTCAGCGGCAGTCGGGGCATGACGCTGTTCCCTGGATTGCGCTCGCCCTTGGTCAATGCCCTGGCCGCCGGCCTGTTGCTGGTCGCTCTCTGGTACGGGCTCGATCAGTGGCTGGGTGGATTGGCGGCGACCCTGTTATCCGTGGACGCCTGAGGTGGGGTCAATGACGCTCAAACTCAAACAGGGACTCTGGCTGTGGGCCGGTGCACTGGCCCTGACGCTGCTGGCGATCATCCCGTTTGGCGGATGGACGCGCGGGGTTGGCGTCTTGATTGTTGTCGGCAGCGTCGCGCTGGCGTGGGTGCGGGCGGTGCGTCAGGCAGCAAAGCAACAGGAACTGCACGGTTCCCTCGATGATTTCACGCTGCCACCGGCGAGCTTCCGCCAACCCGTTGTGCTGGTCTGTGGTGATGGCCTGTCCAATCTGTTTGGTGAAGCGCACGCCGATCATCCGGCGCAGCGTTTGACCCAGCAGGGGTGCTACCTGCGGGTTTCCAGTACGGAGCAACTGCCGGGGCTGGTCGACCGCATCATGACCATGCGCCCACAGTGGGGCGGACAGCTCGGAGTAATGCTCATCGTCAACCCGGGCGAGCACACCAATGCCGGGGTGTTGGCCGGGCAGGTGCGCACCTTCAATCATCAGGTCGCGCTGACGCGCAAGCGCGGCTTTAGTTTGCCGTTGATGCTGGTCAGCTATCTGCAGTCCCCTGCAGCCAAAGGGGCCTGGTTCAGTTGGGGCGCAGGCCAGGACCGCTGCAACATTCTGCAGGCGGGGACCAGCTTCAGCCCGAACGACTGGTACCGGCAGTCCGCTTGCAGTGAAGTCCATACCCAACGTTTGCAGGCCGGCATCCAGCTCAACAGTGCAGCTGCCTGGCTGGACGAACATGTCCTGGCGCACTTCACCCACCGTGAAGGTCGCCACGCTATCGGCCTGCCGCTGGTGTGGGCCTGCACCCTGGTGCCGACACTGCCCGGTTATGTGCCCGGCAACTTGTGGCGGCAATGGCAGCGGGACAAGACCGCGCTGCTGGACGCCGATGGCGCTATACAGGAAACGGGGGAGCCGTTGCCGTTTCCTGACCCTCTGCTGAGTCTGCTGCCCCGGCAGCCTCAACCATCGCCCAAGCGTGGCGCAATCGTGATCGCGGTATGGCTGTTCGCGTTTGCCACCGTTGTCGCCCTGATCAGCTCGACCTGGCAGAACACCATGCTGCTACGCCAGGTCAGTGACGACCTGCGGCGCTACACATCCATTGCCCCGCCGACGCGTCTTGAGCAAGCCGAATTCGCCCGGCGCGAGGATGCGTTGAACGTGCTGCGCGAGGACGCGGTGCGACTGGACTCGTACTACCGCCTGGGCGCCCCCATGGCTCTGGGTTTTGGCCTGTATCACGGCGAGCGCCTGCGTGACCGGGTGTTGACGACCATCGCCGATCACAAGCAACCGTCGACCCGCCCGCTGGCGGCACGTACCGCGCGAACGGTGCGCCTGGACAGTCTGTCGCTGTTCAGTAGTGCCAGCGCCCGGCTCAAGCCCGAATCAACCAGGGTGCTGATCGACGCCCTGGTCGGCATCAAGGCCCAGCCTGGCTGGTTGATCGTCATCGCCGGGCATACCGACGCCGTGGGCAGCGACGAACACAATCTGCACTTGTCCCGTGCCCGCGCGGCAGCGGTACGTGAATGGATGCAACGCATGGGTGGCATCCCCGACAGCTGTTTCGCGGTGCAGGGCTTTGGCAAGAGCCAGCCGATCGCGAGCAATGACACCGAGGCGGGGCGTCAGGCCAACCGTCGCGTCGATATCCGTCTGGTGCCGGAAGCGGGGGCCTGCGCGCTTCCCACGGCCGGTGCAGACGTTCAACCCCCTGCCGCAAACGCGGCATTTGTGTACTGAGAAAAGGAGCTTCACATGGCAATTCCCGTTTACCTGTGGCTGAAAAATGACGGCGGCGTGGACATTGAAGGTTCAGTGACCGTGGAAGGTCGCGAAGGCAGTATCGAGGTAATCGCTCACGACCACAGCGTCTACATCGCCACCGACGATAACACCGGAAAATTGACCGGTACGCGGACCCATGCTCCGTACGTGTTCACCAAGGAAATCGATGCCTCCAGCACCTACCTCTATAAGGCTGCGACCACGGGTCAGACTCTCGAAAGCGCCGAATTCAAATTTTATCGCATCGACAACGATGGCCAGGAAGTCGAGTACTACAACACCCTGCTGAAAAAAGTAAAGGTAGTGAAGGTCGCGTCGAAAATGCACGACGTCAAAGATCCGGACAAGGCGAAACTCAACCACCTGGAAGAGGTTGAATTGCGCTACGAGGAGATCTTCTGGGACTTCAAGGATGGAAACCTCAAACACGACGATAAATGGGACAAACGTAGTAGAGGGTAACGCTGAATAACCAGCAGGCAAGCCTCTGCCTGCTGGTTCCGGTGCACTGGGTTGAGCGTCTGTGCGCGGACGTTCAACCCAGCCCATCCCGACACTTTCCATCGCCCTGACCGACTATCCGCTGACCCTTCAGCACAAGGACGTACCTCCATGACCGACAACTCCACGCGCCTGCTTCGCCGTCTCAATCCCTACTGCGCCCAGGCGCTCAGCGCGGCGGCGTCGTTGTGCCAAAGCCGTGCCCATGGGCGGATCAGCATCGAACACTGGTTGCTCAAGTTGCTGGAGCAGGGCGAGGGCGACTTGACCCTGATCGCCCGTCGTCATGAATGGGACATGGACGCACTGTGGCGCGGTCTGCTTGACCATCTCGACACCCTGCCGCGCAGCGTGCAAGGCAAGCCGCAGTTGTGCGGCAAGTTGCACAAACTGATCGAGAGTGCATGGTTGCGCGCGTCGCTGGAAGGGCATGACAGCTTGCGATCGGCGCACCTGCTGGGCGCGTTGCAGGACAGTCCGCAGATGCTGGCTTGCGATGCGGCCTGGCCCATGCTGAGCCTCAGTGAAGTCCAGTTGCAGCATTTGTCGACGCTGCTCGATCAACACTCCGAGGAACGCCCGCACGTCCAACAGCAAAGTGCGTTGGACCAGCCCCCGGCACTGCCCATCTCCGGTGCTGCCGCGCACGATGCCCTGCAAGCGGTGCTCGACAAATTCACCCAGGACGTCACCGCCAAGGCGCGGGCAGGGCAGATCGACCCGGTGTTCGGGCGTGACGATGAAATCCGCCAGGTCATCGACATACTCAGCCGCCGGCGCAAGAACAACCCGATCCTGGTCGGCGAACCCGGCGTGGGCAAGACCGCGCTGGTCGAAGGACTGGCCTTGCGCATCGCCGAAGGCAACGTGCCGGACAGCCTCAAGTCGGTCAGTGTGCGTACTCTTGACCTTGGCCTGCTGCAAGCAGGCGCCGGGGTAAAAGGCGAATTCGAACAACGCTTGAAAAACGTCATCGACGCCGTGCAGCAGTCGGCCAACCCGGTGCTGCTGTTCATCGACGAAGCCCACACCCTGATCGGTGCCGGCAACCAGGCAGGCGGGGCGGATGCCGCCAACCTGCTCAAGCCCGCCCTGGCCCGTGGCGAGTTGCGCACCATCGCCGCGACCACCTGGAGCGAATACAAGCAGTACTTCGAGCGCGATGCCGCCCTGGAGCGGCGCTTCCAGATGGTCAAGGTCGACGAGCCGGACGATGCCAGCGCCTGCCTGATGCTGCGCGGCCTCAAGGCCCGTTACGCCAGCCATCACGGCGTGCACATCCAGGACGCGGCGGTGCAGGCCGCGGTCAGCCTGTCGCGGCGTTACCTCACGGGCCGGCAGTTGCCGGACAAGGCCGTCGACCTGCTCGACACCGCCAGCGCGCGGGTGCGCATGAGCCTCGACTGCGAGCCCCAGGCACTGGTGCGGCTCAAGGCCCGGCATGCCGCGCTGGAGCTGGAGCGGCGTGCGCTGGAACAGGATGTACAACTCAATGGCAGCGACTTGAGCGAACGATTGACGCTGATCGCCGGGCAGCAGGTTGAGCTGCAACAACAGCAGGATGACCTGCTGCGCCAGTACCGCTACGAACTCGACCTGACCCGCCAATTGCTCGATGCGCGTCAGGCCGAACCGGCCCGCAGCGACCTCTGCGCGAAACTGCAGGAACAATTGCTGCGGGCCCAGGGCAGCCAGCCAATGCTGTCCCTCGACGTCGATGCACGCAGCGTTGCCGAAGTGATCGCCGACTGGACCGGCGTGCCCCTGGGCAGTTTGCTCAAGGACGAACAGGCCAGCCTGCTGGACCTCGAACAGCAACTGGCCGCGCGAGTGATTGGCCAGGACCATGCCCTCGGTGCCCTGGCCCAGCGCCTGCGCGCGGCCAAGACCGGCCTGACCGAAGAGCAGGCGCCGCTCGGGGTATTTTTGCTGGTCGGCACCAGCGGCGTCGGCAAGACGGAAACCGCCCTGGCGCTGGCGGACTGCCTGTTCGGTGGCGAAAAATCGCTGATCACCCTCAACCTGTCCGAGTACCAGGAAGCCCACACCGTCAGCCAGCTCAAGGGCTCGCCACCGGGTTACGTCGGTTACGGCCAGGGCGGCGTGCTCACCGAAGCGGTGCGCCAGCGGCCCTATAGCGTGGTGCTGCTGGATGAAGTGGAAAAGGCCCACCGCGATGTGCTCAACCTGTTCTACCAGGTGTTCGACCGCGGCTTCATGCGTGATGGCGAAGGACGTGAAATCGACTTCCGCAACACTGTCATCCTGATGACCTCCAACCTCGGCAGCGATGAGCTGCAAAACGGTCTGCGCGAGCAGCCCGAAGCCAGCGACAGCGACTTGCACGAATGGCTGCGACCGCTGCTGCGCGAGCACTTCCAGCCGGCGTTGCTCGCCCGCTTCCAGACCCTGATCTACCGCCCGCTGCTGGCCGACGCGCTCAAGCATATCGTCGCCTTGAAACTTGCCAAGGTCGCCAGGCGCCTGCACAGCCATTACGGCCTGACATGCCAGATCGAGGATGGCCTGCACGATGCATTGGTCGCCGCCTGCCTGCTGCCCGACACCGGTGCGCGCAACATCGACAGCCTGCTCAACCAGCAGATTCTGCCGGTGCTCAGCCAACAGCTGCTGCAGCGTCAGGCCGCCAAATACAAAACCCTTGGCGTGACCCTGGGCTGCAGCGATGAGGAGGGCATCACGCTGCAATTCACCGACGGACCTTCAGTCGTTGCACCGGAGGGCCGAGCATGAACCCGGTCTTCGGCCACAACCGCCACACACTCAAGATCGACAAACTCGACACCCACCTCGACGTCCTCGCCTTCGAGGGCCATGAGTACCTCAGCCAACCCTACCTCTACCGCATCGAATTCACCGCCAGCGACCTCGACATCGGCGCGGAAAAATTCATCGGCCAGTACGCCGAGTTCAGCCTGTACGCCGCCCCCTCCAACGTGCCCGTGTTCGACTGGGAAGTGCCCAAGCCGCCCACGGCTCTGCGCACCCTCTACGGCCGCATCACCGCCTGCCAACGCCTGTCCGGCTCGGTCGACGAAGCCCGCTACGAAGTCACCCTGCAACCTCGCCTGGCCCTGCTCGACCGGGGCCAGCAAACGCGGATCTATCAGCACCAGTCCGTGCCGGACATCGTCAAAAGCATCCTGCGCGACCGCCATGGTCTCGACACCGGGCACTTTCGCTTCAACCTCAAGCGCGACTACCCGCAGCGCGAGCAGGTGATGCAGTACCAGGAAAGCGACCTGGCGTTCATCAGCCGGATCCTGGCCGAGGTCGGCATCTGGTATCGCTGCTTCCAGCACGAAGAGCTCGCCTTCGACGTCGTCGAGTTCTGCGACGACCAGCGCTGCTACCAGTTCGACGTCGAACTGCCGCTGCGCTCGCCGTCGGGCTTCAGCAACAGCGTCGAGGACAGCGTCTGGGATCTGCAAACCCGGCATCGGGTGGTGGAACAGCACGTCAGCGTGCGCGCCTATCACCCCGACGACAGCCGCGCCTACCTCGACGGCGAAGTCGACCAGACCCTCGGCGAGCCCACCACCCACGGCGTGGCCACGACCCGCGGCGTCGCCGACAACACCTACGGCGACGCCTACCACTACGCCGAACCCTACCGCGTACTCGGCAAGTCCCACCTGCGCGACGAAGACCTGCAAAGCGAAAGCGGCTTTTTCTACGCGCGCCTGCGCCACGAACGCTACCTCAACAACCAGACCCATCTGAGCGGCACCAGCAGCAGTAATACCCTGGCCCCCGGCCAGGTCCTGACCATCAGTGGCGACGCCCCCAAGGCCTTCGCCCCCCGCGTGGTGATCACAAAAATCACCACCCGCGCCGCCCGCGACCGCAGCCTGACCTGCGATTTCGAAGCCATGCCCTACGCCTTGCGCCTGTGCTTTCGCCCGGAAGTACCGCCCAAACCACAGATCGCCGGCACCCTGCCGGCACGCATCACCCACCCCCAGAGCAACCCCCAGTACACCGAAATCGACCTGCAAGGGCGCTACCGGGTCAAGTTCCTCTTCGACCGCGACACCTGGCCCGCCGGCCGCGAAAGCAAATGGCTGCGCCAGGCCCGCGCCTACGCCGGCGACACCTACGGCCTGCACCTGCCGCTGATCGCCGGCACCGAAGTGGCCATCGCCTTCGAACAAGGCGACCCGGACAAACCCTACATTGCCCACGCCCTGCACGACGACCAGCACCCGGACCTGGTGACCCAGCGCAACGACCACCGCAACGTGCTGCGTACGCCGGCCAACAACAAGTTGCGCCTGGATGACACGCGGGGGCAGGAGCACATCAAGCTCAGTACCGAGTATGGCGGCAAGAGTCAGCTGAATTTGGGGCATTTGGTGGATGGCCAGCGGAAGAAGCGTGGGGAAGGGTTTGAGCTGCGCACCGATGACTGGGGCAGTTTGCGTGCAGGGAAGGGCGTGTTCATCAGTGCCGATGCGCAGCCCAAGGCGCAAGGCCCGGTGCTGGATATGGCGCGTGCATCCAACCAGATCGACGGGGCGAAACAGCAAATTGCCGACTGGCAAACCATCGCCCAGGCCCACCACAGCCGTCAGCCGGGTATCGAGGGTCTGCAGCAATTGCAAGCCGACACTCAAGATCTCAAAGCCCCGGCGATTCTACTAAGCGCGCCTAACGGCATCAGCGCGGTGACACCCGCCAGTGCGCTGTTGAAAAGCGGTGATTCGTTTTACCTGCAAAGCAACAACGAGATCAATCTGGCCGCTGCTCAACGCTTGTCTGCCCACGCCAATCAAGGCATTTCCCTGCTGGCCCAACAGGAAGGCATGCGCCTGGTGTCAGGCAAGGGACCGCTGGAAATCGAATCCCACGGCGACCTGATGAACCTGATTGCCCAACAGGACATCACGGTGCAATCGGTGCAGGGCCATCTGCAACTGACGGCCAGAAATGGCATCACCCTGGGCTCCGGCGAAGGCTGTATCCGGATTACCCCACAGGGCAAGATCCAATTCCTCAGTCCAGAGGTGATCGACTTCTACGGGCGATGCATTTTCAGTCCGCCTGCCGGCGAAGCGTTTCCTTTGCCTGAACTGCCAGGCTCGGTGTGCAAGGAGTGCCTGAAGAAAGCTCAGGCGAGTGCTCAGGGTTTCGTTCTCAGGGAGGCACGAGGATGACGGCTGTTGCTCACACAAAATGGCTGGAACTGCTGGAAGTCTCCTGCGCCAAGGCCTCCATCAGCTGCCTGGACGTCATCATCGACCAGGCAGGCAGCGCCACCCCGTGGCTGCCCAGCGTGCTCAGTGTCGAACCGGCGATCCCCTGGCATTCATTGTTCACCGGGTTACCGGAGGCCGGTGCCGACGAACTGGCTCCGCTGCTGGTGCGCATCGATCTGGCGCAACCCCTGCAACGGCAATGGCTGCTCGGCTTGATGCAGGCGCTGCGGGGAAGTTCGCAACTGTTGGTGCTGGCCTCCCATTGGCCTTTCCAGCACTTGGCCGAGTGCCTGGGGCGCTGTCTGGAGGCCGTCAACGGCGGCTACCCGGGACTGCTGCGTTACTACGATCCGCGGGTCTTTCCGTTGCTGTTCAGCCATGTGCTTGATCCTGATCAACAGCACATCCTGCTGGCCCCGGCGGTGTTCTGGAGCTGGCTCGATCGTGATGGCGTACCGCAGCGCCTGCTGGGAAGCAGCGAGCCGCCGGACAGGCCCGAGTGTTTCAGCCTCATCGAACTCAGTGACGATCAACTGGACATCCTTGGGTGTGTCAGCGATGCCACTTTGGTCGTGAAACGACTGAGGGATGCCTTTCCTTTGGAGTGGGGCGCCGAACGTCGTTTCCGCGCTTGCTACGTGGCCATGATCGAGGCAACTGAAGCCGGGTTGCTATCTGAGTCTCAGCGAGAAGCCTTTGTTCTTGAAAAGGTGCGAACCACAGGAGTGGAGTCACCGTGGAAACCCGCGAAATGAAGCCTATGCCTAAATCATCAGTCGCTAGTCATTGGGGGACAACCTTCTGCGTTCTGATCGGTGCTTTGTTTGCTCAAAGCACCCAGGCCAGCACGCTCGAAGCCATCAATCACACCCATTGGGCTATCAACCAGTTCAGCGTTAATGGCCGCTCGGGCCTGGACATTATCGGTCCCTACCAAGGGGGAGGGGGAGGGTGCTGTTACATCGCGCCTTCGCGCTGGAAGCCGGGGATGACCGTGCGGGTCGAGTGGGAAACCGGTGTGGCTTATCCCGATGGATTCCCCGGTTTCGCGGATGAGGTCAAGTACGAAGCATGGGCAAAATCAATCAGATCTCAAAAACGCCAACACACCCAAGTAGTTCCCATCCCCGACTACACCGGCCAGAAAGTCTGCGGCCTCACCGTGCACTTCCTGCCCTGCGACGAACTGCAGGTCACCACCTCCTGCTACGCCTACGGCAGCCCTGAATATCCGATCAAGACCCCGTTGCAATTGCCGGAGCCCTCGTCATGTCCGAAGTAAAACACGCCCCCGTCTGGTACCCGCCGCAGTTCCCGTTGCAGGGTCGTTTGCCCACCCGGGCCGCGCAGGTTCATCAGAATCAGCATCGCCAGAACAGTCAGGAGCATGACTACCACGACGCCTTGAGCATCGCGGCTGGTCGCCGGGTGTTGCCACCCTGCTGCAAGACCGTGCACATCAGCCTGTTCTTCGACGGCACCGGCAACAACCTCAACAATGACCTGTACCTGTCCAACCCCAAACATCCGACCAACGTCGCTCGCCTGTTCCGCGCCAGCATTGGCGACGGCCATGCCGGCGGCACCACCCACGGTTCCAGTACCGCCCGCGGCCTGACCGACGCACCAGGCACCGGCAATGGCCAGTTTTTCAAGTACTACATGCCCGGCGTCGGCACGCCCTTTACCGAAGTCGGTGATCTGGACTACTACTGGATGGGCCTGGCGCTCGCCAGCTATGGCGAGGAACGCATCAACTGGGCGCTAATGATGATCCTCGACGCCCTGCGCCGTACGCTGGGTCAGCCGCGGCTGGACAACACCAGTTTGCTGGCGGCGGTCCGGGCCATGGGCAGCCTGCCGGGGCTGGAGTGGGCGACCGGTTCCGGCAACCGCCTTCGTGAGTTTTACAAACAGTTCTCCGCCCTGACCCGGCCGTTGCGCATCGCCCTGCAGCAGCACCAGCCCGGGCAGGTCAAGCTGCTGGGGCTCAAGCTTTATGTGTACGGATTTTCCCGCGGTGCCGCGGCGGCGCGAGCGTTTGTCAGTGCGCTGAACCAACTGTTGGCCCGGGCTACCCAGAGCCTGAGACTGCTCGACCTGCACTTGCCGGTGAGCGTGGAATACCTCGGGCTGCTCGACACCGTGGCTTCGGTGGGTATCGCCGACATCATCCCGGGGGCGAACGGCCATATGAGCTGGGCCGATGGTAATCAGCAGCTGCCCGCTGATCTGGTCAAGCGCTGTTTGCACCTGGTGGCCAGCCATGAGCAGCGGCTGTGTTTTCCATTGGAGTCGATTCGCCGTACGCAGGGGGGGTACCCGGCGAACAGTGTCGAGGTGATCTACCCAGGGGTGCATTCGGATCAGGGTGGGGGGTATCCGCCTGGGGATCAGGGGAAGGCGATTGGAAGAGATGACCGTCTGCTGCTGTCCCAGATTGCCTTGCATGATCTGTATGCCGACGCCTTTGCCCATGGCGCCCCGCTGAAAGTACCCAAAGCGGCCTTGTCGGCTTCAATGAGCCGTGAATATTGGCGAGTGATGGATCTGGAGGCAGAGGCCGAATTCGCTATTACGCCAACTCTAGTCAACCGCTTCAACGCCTGGCGACAAGTGACTCTGGGCCTCGAGCCCGCACTGCCCCCGCTTACCCTCCAACAAATCGAACACTACGAACCACTCCTCGCCAGCGACAGCCTGGAGCAGGCCCTGCAAACCCAGTTGGGCTGGATCACCGCCTGGCGCATCGACCGCTATGGCTTCGCCAGCCTGATCGACACCGACTTCTACCGCGAGGCCAGCGACAAAGAAGCCGACCCGCAAGTGCGCAAGGACGCCGAGTACAAGCGCGACGCCAAGCAGAAAGAAGTCGAAGACCGGCGCAAGCTACAACACAACCGCGAACGCCGGGAGGACGTAGCAAAAACGCTGTTTGAACCCGGGGTCAAGGACTTCGATGCCGACATGGCGCAAACCCAGTTGCGCGAAGCCGCCGGGGAGTTCGCCGCAGCCTACCGGAGCCCCGGATCGCTGCGTACCATCGCCCTGCGCGTGGCCCTGCTGAGGCTGGGTCAGCAACCCTATCGGGCCTATGAAGTTATTCTTGCCGAGCATCGGCGCATGAAAGCTGCGGGGCGAGCCTTGGTCAGCCGGTTGTTCCCGGCCCCCAGCGACTGGGGCAACCACCGCGACGAACATACCCGCGGGCATGTGGCTGAACACCTCAACGCCGCGCAGCCCGAGGGCCTGCTACGCGCCCTGTTCGACGATCAGGTCCACGACTCCCGGGCCTGGTTTCTCTATTCGATTGGACGTGAGCCCTGGGGCCACTATTTCCAGGAACGCATGGTGTTCTTCGGTGACCTCGGCCGTCGGGATCTGGCGCTATATGGAGAAGAGGGTGCCGTTCAACTGGCGGGGGGCAAGACCGTCCCCGCGTCCGAGTCTGTTCGTTCAACACCACCGGTGATGGACGCCGAGCGCCTCGCTGAAGTTCATCGTGCCATCGACGCGATCTGGGATGCCTATGACGCCAATGGTGGGGAGGTGAACGATGCGCTGGTCTGAATTGATTCGTCGCTGCCCCGCACTAGCACTCGGCTCAATGCTCACGGGGCGCCCGCTGCTCGGCGCCCTGTGCGGACTCGCCGTAATGGTGCTGACAGAAAACGTCCATGCCAGCACCCTCGAAGGCATCAACCACACCCATTGGGCTATCAATCATTTCAGCGTCAATGGCCGTTCTGGCCTGGACATCATCGGTCCCTACCAAGGCGGAGGGGGGGGGTGTTGTTACATCGCACCTTCGCGCTGGCAGCCGGGGATGGCCGTGCGGGTCGAGTGGGAAACTGGAGCGAGTGGGGTGAGTGACCTCGCAGATGAATTTCCTGGGTTTGCCAATGAAGCCAAATACGACGAATGGCTTGAGAAAGTGGAGTCGCAGAAGCGTCGCCACAGCAAAGAAGTAGCCATCCCCGACTACACCGGCCAGAAAGTCTGCGGCCTCACCGTGCACTTCCTTCCTTGCGACGAGCTGCAGGTCACCACCTCCTGCTACGCCTACGGCAGCCCCGAATACCCGATCAAGACCCCGCTGCAATTGCCGGAGCCTCAGTCATGCCCAAAATAATCTGCGCCAAATGGCCGGAGGCAAGCCAATGAACGCTGTGATTGATCGGTGCATTGATAGCTGCACCCAAGTCAGTTCCATACCCCCTAGCCAGGTGCTCAAATGAAGCCAGCTCCGAAATTCCGCCCCTATCCGGAGCCGCGCGAAGCCCGTTATTCGCGCTGGTTTGCCGTTGGTGCTGCAGTGCTTTTACTAACATGGCTTGCATGGACGAACACTGTCGCCCTGCCGATGAACCTACCCAGGTTTTTACAGTTTATTTTTTTTGGAGCTCTGTCGGCACTATGGCTACTGGCATTTCTAGTACGCATACTTGTCTACTGCCTCGATTGGCATAGCGCGCGATACTATGAAAAAAACGCGAATCAGGTACAGCAAGGCTGGTGGGAACACCATCGCCAGAAGGTAGCGCTGATCGACACGGTATTGGTGGGGCCAGCCTGTACCAATCCGCTCCAAAGACAAGCCCTGTTCAGTGCGGACCACCGTCCCCCCACGCCTCAAAGTACGCCAGGCGGAGCAACGCTCAAACTGCTTCAGGTCTTCGGCGATGATCTCGTCGAGCGCGAGCGTCAACTGGCGAAGCTGCTGGTTCTACAGTGGCGGGCACAGCGGCCTGACCCTTGCGGGTTACAACCACTGTCATGCTACTGGCAAGGCTCCCAGTCCACCTGGCGAGCCTTCGCCGAGCAGATGGCGAAGTCCTTTCCCCAGATTGAATTGCCCGAGAAGCCCGAGCCTTGGGAGGGCATCTTCAGTCTCGATTCGATCATCGACCGACTGCATGGCGCCCCCACGGATGCGCGGATTCTCTGTGCCGGCTGTCAATCCTGGCCGCCCGGACAAGGCAGTCATTTGCCGGCAGGAGAGGCCGCGCTGCTGTGGCTGCTCGGTCCCCAAGGTGGAGTCGGTTTCACTCGCGGCGAATGGTTCGATGCGGACACCGAACAGCTCCCGACGGTGGCAGAGCGCGCGCTGCAACAGAGCAAATTGACCTCACCTCCGTCTGTTTGTGTCTCGTTCTCCCAGGCCGATGCACCCCTTGACTGGAACACCGGGCAGCACCTGCTAGACGCCAACTTTGGTGCCTTGGGCAGTCTGGAAGGCATGGTCGTTCAAACCCTGGCTGCCACCTGCTGCGAATTGCAGCGAGTGCCCTGTGCCTGGGTGGCAAGCGATCCTAATTACACATTTGTGCTTGGAGTTATGGAACCCGATGACTCAACAATCTGAATCCCTGAAAGTCTCTGCCTGGCGTACGACCTTATTGCTGGCTGTGTTCCTGGCGGTGCTGATCGCTGCAGGGATTGCGGTTTGGTGGTTATGGATGGAGCCGGGGCCTGTCACTCGTGCCTGGATGCTGGATGTATTGCTCAAGGCCGCATTGTTATGGGCGTTATTGTTCATCATGGCGCTGTTGACCTGGCAGACGATGCTGAACGGTATGCGCCAGCTGATAATCGGGCCATGGCTGCCGGCTTCGCAGCCCGTGAAAAACGATTCCGGTAAAGACAAACCGGCCATGGATGAGGCGTTACGCGAAAGTCATGGTCGTTTCTGGCGCCACAAGATCCGCTTGCTGCTCATCGTTGGAGAGCCCGAGCAGATCAAGGCCATCGCCCCCGGCCTGACCGAGGACCATTGGCTGGAAGACGAGGACACCGTACTGATCTGGGGCGGCAGTGTGCAGAAGGAACTGGACGAGTCGGTGCTTGAGCGCTGTTGCCGCCTGACCCGCTGGCGTGCCCTCGACGGGGTGGTCTGGGCGCTGGATAGCGCTCAGTGCGCCGACAGTAAAGTCATGGGCAGCGGCGCGCGGCACCTGCAAGCGTTGGCGCGTACGCTGGGTTGGTCGTTGCCGCTGCACCTTTGGCAGGTCTGCGCCAGTCACTGGGTGCAGGACAAGCGTCCGAGCCAGGCGGTGGGTTGCGCGCTACCGTCACGCCTCACCGCAGCAGACCTCGAAACGTCGCTGTACGGTCTGCTCGGCCCCATGCGCCAAGAGGGTTGGGCGCAGATGAACAAGGCCATGGCGCATGACTTCCTGGTGCGTCTGGCGCGGGACCTGGAGGTTGAAGGTGTGGTTCGTTGGCGCCAGACATTGACGCCTTGGTTCGGCGGTTCCCGTCAAAGCGTGCCGTTGCGCGGGTTGTGGTTCAGCTTGCCATTGAGCGAAGAAACGATTGAAGAAGACGATCACTTCTGGTCCATGGACCCGGCGTGGCACGGCGTGCTCGGCGAGCCAAAACAACCAAGCCGTCGCCTCGGCTGGAGCGCCCCGCGCATCGCCTACGGTTTGGTTTTGACCTTGGCCCTGGTCTGGAGCGCCGGCCTGCTGCTGTCGTTCATCAGCAACCGCGTGCAGATTCACCATTTGCAAACCTCGCTGACCGCACTTCAGCAAGCCACCCCCGGTGACGCACAACTCAGCGCCCTCAACGAACTGACCCGCGAACTCGGCCGCCTGGATTACCGCGCCAGCCACGGCTCACCATGGCATCAGCGTTTCGGCCTGAACCAGAACGATGCGCTATTGGCCACGCTCTGGCCGCGTTACGTCGAGGCCAATCAGCGCCTGTTGCGTGACCCGGCAGCGGCCACCCTCAAGGCCCGCCTCAACGCCCTGGTCAAGCTGCCACCGGACAGCCCCGAACGCGCCAAGCGCGCCCCGGCCGCCTACGCGCAGCTCAAGGCCTACCTGATGCTGGCGCGCCCGGAAAAAACCGATCCGGCCTTTCTCACCCAAGCCTTGGTGGAAGTCGAACCGCAAAGCACCGGCTACTCACCAGGCCTCTGGCACGCACTGACCCCAACCCTTTGGCAGTTCTACGCCGAACAACTGGCCACCCACCCGGACTGGCGCATCGACGCCGATCCCAAGCTGGTCGCCCAGGTGCGGCAGGTGCTGATCAGCCAACTGGGCCAGCGCAACGGCGAAGCCAGCCTGTACCAGACCGTGCTCGACAGCGCGGCCAATCACGCGCCGGCGCTCAGCCTGGCGCAGATGGTCGGCGACACCGAAGCCGCGGCGTTGTTTACCACTTCAGCCGAGGTCCCCGGCGTGTTCACCCGCCAGGCCTGGGAAGGCCAGGTGCGCCCGGCCATCGACGCCATCGCCGAGGCGCGCCGCGAGGAGATCGACTGGGTGCTCAGCGACAACCCGGCGCGTCTCGCCGCCGACTTGAGCCCGGAGCAGCTCAAGCAGCGCCTGACCGAACGTTACTTCCAGGACTACGCCCACGCCTGGCTGGACTTCCTCAACCAACTGCGCTGGCAACCGGTCGACAGCCTCGGCGAGGTGATCGACCAGTTGGCGCTGATGAGCGATGTGCGCCAGTCGCCGCTGATCGCGCTGATGAACACCCTGGCCTATCAGGGCCAGGCCGGCACCCGTCGTCAGGCGCTGGCCGACTCGCTGGTGCAGTCGGCGCAGCAACTGCTCGGCAAGGAGCCGGTTCCGGTAATCGAACAGGGCGTGCCCGGCACTGGCAGCCCACTGGACGCCACCTTTGGCCCGCTGTTGACCTTGCTGGGCAAAGACGTCGACAACCAGAACGACAACGAACGCCTGAGCCTGCAAGCCTTCCTCAACCGCGTCACCCGGGTGCGCCTGAAGTTGCAGCAAGTGAGCAACGCGCCCAATCCCCAGGCGATGACTCAGGCCCTGGCGCAATCAGTTTTCCAAGGCCACAGCGTCGACCTCACCGACACCCAGGCCTACGGCAGCCTGCTCGCCGCCAGCCTCGGCGCCGAATGGGACGGCATCGGCCAGGCGCTGTTCGTGCAACCGCTGGAGCAGGCCTGGCAACGGGTGCTGCAACCCTCGGTGGCGGGGCTCAACAGCCAGTGGCAACGGGCGATCGTGCGTGACTGGCAGGGCGCGTTTGCCGGGCGCTACCCCTTTGCCGCCACCGGCAGCGATGCCTCGCTGCCGATGCTCGGGCAGATGATCCGCGCCGACGCCGGGCGCATCGACCAGTTCCTCCAGCAGCAATTGGGCGGCGTGCTGCGCAAGGAAGGCAGCCGCTGGGTGGCCGATTCGCGGCACAGCCAGCGCCTGCACTTCAACCCGAAGTTCCTCGCGGCGATCAACCAGCTCAGCCACCTCGCCGACGTGCTCTACACCGACGGCGGCATGGGCCTGAGCTTCGAACTGCGCGGCAAGCCGGTGCGCGACGTGGTGCAGACCACTTTCATCCTCAACGGCGAAAAGCATGAGTACTTCAACCAGAAGGAACGCTGGCAGCGCTTCAGCTGGCCGGGCTTCAGCCAGCATCCGGGCACGCGTTTGCTGTGGATCAGCGTGCTGGCCAATGAACGTCTCTACGGCGATTACGAAGGCACCTGGGGCCTGATCCGCCTGCTCGAACAGGCAAAAATCACCGCGCTGAACGACACCGACAGCCAGTACCGCGTGCAGCTTCGGGCCCCGGACGGCCTCGACCTGACCTGGTACCTGCGCACTGAACTGGGCGCAGGGCCGCTGGCGTTGCTCAAGTTGCGCGGCTTTGAATTGCCGGGGCAGATATTTCTCGGCGAAGGCTCTCAAGCACAGCCCTATGCGCAGAATGGAAGTTACCCATGAGCCTGCTCAAACTGATCACCCGTTGCCTCGGCGAACGTGACCCGCTGGCCCTTGCCCGTACCCAGGCCGACTGTTGGCAATCCTGGTTGCAGCCCATCAGCGCGCAGTCGCCGGTCGGTGAAGACCCGGGCTATGACGATGACTTCCAGCGCATGCGCGAAGAGGTCAACAAGCTCTCCGGCGCGAACGTCGACGAGGTCATTCAACTGGCGGAGAAATTGCTCGGCCAGCGCAGCAAGGATTTGCGCATCGCCACGTATTACCTGTGGGCACGCCTGCAGAAGGACGGTGAGACAGGGTTGGCCGACGGCATCAGCCTGCTGGCTGCGTTGGTCGAACGGTACTCGGGCGATGTGCTTCCCGTGAGGGCCAACAGCCGCAAGATGGCCCTGGAATGGTTGACCAGTGCCAAAGTGCTGGATTGTCTGTCGCTTTACCCTGAAGTGGTCAAGGCCGAGGCGGAACGCACGGCGGCGGCGCTGGCCTGGCTGGAACATGGGTTGCAAGCCTGGCCCAAGGATCAGCGGCCGCAGCTGGATGCGTTGCATGGGGCGTTGTCGGCGCGCCTGGCGCAGTCTGGTGGGGTCGATGCGGTGGTGCCGCAACACAGCGCCAGCCACGATTCCGTCAGCCAGGCCTGCGCGCCGCACAGCCAGGCCAGCGCGCCGGACAGTCTGGCCATCAAGTCCGGGCGCGACCTGCTGAGAGGCGGCCGGACGCTGGCCGACTACCTGCGTGACCAGCCCCTGGGCTGGCTGGCGGCGCATCGCCTGATGAAAAGTTTGCGCTGGGATACCTTGCACGAGCCGCCGCTACAGGACGCCAGCGGCACGACGCGTCTTTCACCGCCCAGGGGAGAATCCAGGGCGAAACTCAAGCGCTTGTATCAGCAACAGAACTGGAGCGAATTGCTTGTTCAGGTCGAATGGATATTCGCCGAGGGGGTCAACCATTTCTGGCTGGACCTGCAGTGGTACCTGGTCCAGGCCCTGAGCAAACTACCGGCGCCTCACGACGGCTGGGCCGACATCGTCAAGCGCGACCTGGGCATGTTCCTCGAGCGTCTGCCGGGCCTTGAGTTGCTGGGGTGGAACGACGGTACACCGTTCGCCGACGAGACCACCCGTGAATGGATCGCTCAGCATGTCAGCGCCGATCAGTCGCGTCAGCTCCTGCCCTTAGCGGCTGCGCCAACGGTGTTGGCCGACGTCGAGATTCTCTCGCTGGAGAGCGAAGCACTGGCCCAGGCCGACAGCGACGGCGTCGAGCATGCGCTGGCCTGGCTGGCCGCGCGCCCGGACATTCACACCGGCCGCCAGCGCTGGCTGCTGCGCCTGCTGATGGCGCGGGTGGCCGAGCAATGTGGCAAGAACGACCTGGCCCTGCACCTGCTCGGTGAGCTGGAGGCCACGGCCGAGCGCCAGGCGTTGGTGCACTGGGAGCCGGAATTGAATTTCGAGGTCAAGGCACGCCTGCTCAAACTGACGCGCCTGAAAGCGCAGCGCAACGCTGTCGACAAGCCCGCCCTGGACAGGCGCATGGACACGTTGCTGGCGGCGCTGGTCGCCATCGATCCGGTACGCGCCTCCGTGCTGTGCGGCTGAACCTCATTTATCAGGATTTATGTGAGCATGGATAATCTGACACTGCGTTATTACGACGCCGAAATGCGCTATCTGCGCGAAGCCGGGCAGGAGTTTGCGCAAGCGTTCCCCGACCGCGCGGCGCAGTTGAACCTGGACAAACCCGGCGCCCGCGATCCCTATGTGGAGCGCCTGTTCGAGGGCTTCGCTTTCTTGATGGGGCGCCTGCGCGAAAAGCTCGACGACGACTTGCCGGAGTTGACCGAAGGCCTGGTCAGCCTGTTGTGGCCCCATTACCTGCGCACCATTCCCTCGCTGTCGATCGTCGAGTTCCAGGTGGAACTGGCACAGATCAGGCGCAGCGAGCTGATCGCCGCCGGCCAGGAGGTGCTCTCGCAACCCATCGGGCCACAGCGTACCGTATGCCGTTACACCACCACCCAGGACCTGCGGCTGCAACCCATCGAATTGCAATCCTTGCGCCTGGACCATGAGCCCGACGGCCGCTCGCTGCTGCGCCTGCGGTTTGCCTGCGCCACGGCGATCGACTGGAGCCAGATCGACCTCAGCCGCGTGCCGATGTACCTGAACGCCGATGCCCCCCTGGCCAGCGCGCTGCATCAGGCCCTGACCCTGAATGCCGACGCAATGTATGTGCGCTTGCCGGGCGAAGCGCCGCGCGTTGCGCTGGCAGGTCATTTCGCGCCTAAAGGCTTTGCCGATGAGGATCGCTTGTGGCCAAAGGGCGACAGCGCGTTCAGCGGCTATCAGTTGCTGCTGGAATATTTCACCTTCCGCGAGAAGTTCATGTTCGTCACTCTCCATGGCCTGGAGCAGGTGAACATCACTGCGGATATGCCCTGGTTCGAACTGGAGGTGGTCCTGCGCGAGTCGTGGCCGCAGGCATTCAACCTGAACGCCGAACACCTTCGCCTGCATGCGGTACCGGTGATCAATCTGTTCTCCCTGGAAGCCGATCCGATGCCGCTGGATCCATTGCAAACCGACTACCTGTTGCGTCCGATGCGCCTGCAGGACGGTCACACGGAAATCTACTCGGTGGACCAGGTCACCGCATCGAAGAACACCGAGCGTCTGGACTATGTGCCCTTCAGCAGTTTTCGTCACAAGGGCGGAATGTTGCGCGACGAGGCGCCCGAGCGTTACTTCCATACCCGCCTCAAGCGAGGTGCCAATGGCCTGCACGATACCTGGCTGATTCTCGGGGGCGACGGCTTCGATCAGGATCGCTTGCAGGGCAGCCAGAGCCTGTCCCTGCAACTGACCGGGACCCACGGCCTGCTGCCCCGCAAGGCGCTGCAAAGCACCCTGCTTGATAGGCTGGTCGACACCGCCTTGAGCGGCTTGCGCGTGCGCAATCTGAGCGCCCCGACCTTGCCGTGCTATCCGCCGAACCGCGATCGTTTCCACTGGCGAGTACTCAGTCACCTGGGTTCCAACTTCCTGCCGATGCTCGATAACGCCGAAGTGCTGCGCGGCACCCTGGCGCTGTACGACTGGAGCGGTAGCGAGCTGAACCGCCGTCGCCTGGCGGCTATCGTCGAAGTCAGGCACCACCTGGTGCAGCGGTTCGAAAAGGGCTTTCTGCTGCGCGGCGTGGACATCGAAGTGACCCTCGACGCCCATGGTTTTTGCGGCGAGGGCGACATCAGCCTGTTCGGCGAAATGCTCCATCGCTTCTTCGCGCTGTACGCCGACATTCACCTGTTCAACCAGCTCACGCTGATCCTTCAACCTACTGGAAAGTGCCTGCGATGGAACGAGAACCACAGTCAGCGTATTCCCGGCTGAAAGCCGGCGGATTGCTCGAAGCGCTGGAAGGGCGGGTGGCCGAAGCGAGTCTGTACCGGTTCTGCCAGTTGCTGGAGCAAGCCCTGCCAGGCCATCCGCCGCTGGGCAGTACCAGCCAACCGGCGGACGACCCGGTACGCTTTCGCCCGGACCCCGGCATGGGCTTTCCTGCCGGTGAACTGAAGGCCATCGAAATCGACGACCGCCAACCGCTGCGCCCGGCGACCGTGCGCACCCGGCTGTTGGGCTTGTACGGCGTCGACTCGCCATTGCCGACGGCCTTTGTCGACGACATTGCCCAGCGCCGCGACGGGCATGAGGCGCTTGAGGCATTTCTGGATATTTTCAACCACCGGATCTTCACCCAGTTCTATCGGATCTGGCGCAAGTATTCCTACCCGGCCACCTTCGAGTCCGGCGGCAGCGATGCGACTTCCCAGTGCTTGCTGGGCCTGGTGGGACTGGGGATTCCCGGCACGGCCAAGCGGATTGCCACGCCGGTTTCGCGCTTTCTTGCGCTGCTCAGTGTGATGCGTATGCCCACCCGCAATGCCGAAGGCATCACTGCGCTGGTGTCGTTGCTGGCGCCTGAAACCCGGGCGAGGATCACGCCGCACTGGCCGCAGAAAATCCCCCTGGTCCATCCGGCGAGCTTGTCGGCGCGTAGTCCGGTCAGTCTGTCCCAGGGCACGCCGCTGGGGAACAACGGGTTCGACGCCAACAGCCAGCTGCACCTGGCACTGTTCACCCGGGACCGGGACGAAGCACGGGGCTGGTTGCCTGATGGCCAGTTGTACAACGACCTGCTGGTGTTGCTGCGGGTCTACCTGGGCTGGCGCTGCACCGCCAGGCTGCAGTTATCGCTGCCGGTGCGCAGCTTGCCGCAACCGGTGCTGGGGCGGGCGCCGATCCGCCTGGGCATGACCGGCATGCTGGGTTCGGGCTGTGACACCTGGCAGGGCGGGGAACACGACACCATCACTATCAATCTGGGCCGCTATCAGGGCCTGACGAAAAACACTCGGAACAGGGAAGCACAGCATGTCGCGTACCGTTGGTAATTCATTGATCCTGACGACGCTGGCGGTAGTGCTCGCCGGCTGTGGTGTCACTCAGACTGTCTCGGAAGGCACGGCATCTGCCACCCGTTCGATTTTCTACAAACAGGTGAAAGACCTGCGCCTGGATTTCAGTGCCCGCACGGCCATCAACACTGATGTTGCGGACATGAATGCGATGTCGGTCCCGACGCTGGTACGGGTCTATCAACTGAGCGACAGCAAGGCACTGCACAGGGCTTCCTACGACAGCCTGCTCGGTGGCGACGAGCAGGCGCTGGCCGGCAATTTGCTCGATACCCGGGCGCTGGTGATCAAGCCTGGCGAGGGCGCGAAACTGGATGTGCCGCTGGACAAGGACGCGCGTTTCGTCACGGTGGTCGCGCTGTTTCGTAACCCCGATGTGCAGATGAATACTTGGCGCCTGACCTTGAACCGCGACGATCTCGACCCGGACCGGGCGCGGGTCATCGAGCTGGGGGACAACCAATTGACCCTGCGTGCATTGGCCCGGGACTGACCATGCCTGACCTCAATCCATCGCTTTACGAAACACTGCTGCAGAACTTCGACGGTGACCTGGACCTGCATCAAGTGAATGAAGAAGACCAGCACACGCTGTCGGTACTGGACAACCTGCAACGTATCCTCAACAGCCGGGCAGGAACCCTCGCGCACTTGCCCGATTATGGTCTTCCCGACATGGGCCAGATCCTGCAGGGCCTGCCGGGCTCGGCGCACGTGCTGATGAGGGCCATGCAAAACACCCTGGTCAAGTACGAGCCGCGCCTGGCGACGGTGAACATCGCGTTGCTCGAGCAGGCTTTGCCGGGCCATCTGGAGTACAGCCTCGATGTCCAGCTCAAAAGCGGCCGGCAGGTGACCTTCGGTACCACCCTGGCAGCGGAGGGCAAAGTCCTGGTGCGCCATCTGAAACGACAGCAATGGCTGTCGAAACCCTGAACCTGTAAAGCAACGGAGGCTGACGGTGCTATTTGAAATGCGTATTCGGCTGGGCGGTGATCCGCGCGGTCATGGTGAGTTTATTGCGCTGCGCGAAGAGCTGGCGAAGTTGGGTCACCCGGCCTGTCCCGATGTGGATTGGGCGAAAGTGGAGCAGTGGTGCCTGGCACTGTTCGAACACAACGGCGCAGACCTGCAGACGGCCGCCGCGTTTGCCTTGGCGCGCAGCCAGCGGCATGGCGTGGAAGGTATGAGCCAAGGCGTGACACTAATCGAAACCCTGTGCGGCCAATGGGCAGCCTGTTGGCCACCCATGGCGTCGGTGCGCCTGGATATCCTGGCCTGGTTGTGTGTGCAGTGGCAGGCGTTGTTGCGCAATCTGGCGCCGGGGGCACAACACTTCCCCGAGCTGCTCCAACTGGACAGCGGGCTGGCGCGTTTGCAGCAGCGCCTGGAGCTGCAGGCGCAACCGCCGGTGGTGGCCTTGCATGCCTTGCGCCAGCAGATCGAGAGCCTGATCCGGCGCATGCAGCGCAGCAGCGTTGTGGTGGGCACACTCTCGCCGCCTGCAAGGGAGCCGGCGCCAGCCGGGTTGATGCCCGTGGTGATATTGCCGCCCAACCCTTTGCCCATGCCTGAAATGCCGCCGGCGAAGCGTTCCGTTGCCCGGTGGCTGTGCGCAGCAGCCGTTGTGACGGGCCTGGTCAGCGGTGCTTGGTGGCTCGGTTCGACCGGCGTTGCCGAGCAACGCCTGGCGCATCTATTGCAACCGCCACCGACTATTGTCGCGCCGGTGCACCTGGACAGCCTGTCGCTGTTCGAGGCCGGCAGCGCCGAGCTCAAGCCGGGTTCGACCAAGATCCTGATCAGCGCCCTGGTCGACATCAAGGCCCGGCCCGGCTGGCTGATTGTCATTGGCGGGCATTCGGATGGTCGTGGCAGTGAGCAGCAGAATTTCCAGCTCTCCCACGCGCGTGCCTCTGCCGTACGGGACTGGATGCAGCGCATGGGCGAGATCTCCGACAGTTGCTTTGCGGTCCAGGGCTTTGCCGCCAGCCAGCCGATCAGCGGCAATGACAGCGAAGCCGGGCGCGCCGCCAACCGACGTGTCGAAATCAGCCTGCTGCCACAGGCGGGTGCCTGCGGCCAGGAGACGCTGGGGGAGCGTCCTGCGCAAGCGTGAGGGGAATGCAAAATCAGGCGCTGTTGCAGACCCGGGTCTGCAACAGCGCCTGCTCATGGATCAGGCCTTGATCACATACCCATAAGCCCGGGTACGACCGCCTTCCTGCTTCAAGTACACCCCTTGCAACTCCGGCGTGAAACCCGGCAAGCGGTTGATGCCTTCCTCCAACGCCAGGAAGTACTTCAGCACCGCGCCACCCCAGACTTCGCCCGGGATTATGCAGAGCACGCCCGGTGGGTAAGGCAGCGCGCCTTCAGCGGCAATGCGCCCATCGGCATCCGCCAGCGCCACCAGTTCGACGTTGCCGCGGATGTACTCGATTTGCGCCTGCTGCGGGTTCATGGCCTTTTTCGGGAAGTGTTCCTTGCGGAACATGTCCTTCTGCAGTTGCTGCACGTTGTGGTGGCGGTACAGGTCGTGCATTTCCTGGCAGAGCTGGCGGATGGTGTAGTTGCGGTAGCGCTCCTGATGTTGCGCATAGATGGCCGGCAGCACCCGACTCATCGGCGCGTCATCGCTGATGAAGCGTTCGAAGCGGGCGATCTGCGCGGCCAGGTGGGTCATCTTCGCCCAGTCTTCGGCCGGGGTGAGCAGGAACAGGATCGAGTTGAGGTCGCATTTTTCCGGGACGATGCCGTTCTCGCGCAGGAAGTTGGCGAGGATGCCGGCGTGAATACCGAAGTCGGTGTAGCTGCCGTCGACCGGGTCGATGCCCGGGGTGGTGAACAGCAGCTTGCACGGGTCGATGAAGTACTGCTTCTCGGCGTAACCGCCAAAGGCATGCCAGCGATCCTTGGGATGAAACTCGAAGAAGCGGATGTCGTTGGCGATTTCCTCCGTTGGATAGTCTTCCCAGGCACGGCCTTCAATGGTGTACGGCACGAATGGGCGGACCATGGTGCAGGCTTCGAGGATCAGCTTGCGTGCTTCGATGCCGAACTTCACGCAGTCTTCCCACAGGCGCAGGCCGCTGCGGCCCGAGTGAATGCGTGCATTCACGTCCAGCGAGGCGAACAGCGGGTAGAAGGGGCTGGTCGAGGCCTGGGCCATGAAGGCGTTGTTCAGCCGGTGATGGTTGCAGTAGCGGGCCTGGCCCTTGATGTGGCGGTCTTTCTTGTGCACCTGCGAGGCCTGGGAAAAACCGGCCTGCTGTTTGTGCACCGACTGGGTGACGAAGATGCCCGGGTCGTTTTCGTCGAGGTCGAGCAGCAGCGGCGAGCAGTCTTTCATCATCGGGATGAACTGCTCGTAGCCGACCCACGCCGAGTCGAACAGGATGTAGTCGCACAGCTTGCCGATGCGGTCGACCACTTGCCGGGCGTTGTAGACGGTGCCGTCGTAGGTGCCCAGTTGAATGATCGCCAGGCGGAACGGCCGAGCCTCTTGGGCCTTGTCCGGGGCGACTTCGGCAATCAGCTCGCGCAGGTAATCTTCTTCGAAGCAGTGGGCGTCGATGCCGCCGATGAAGCCGTAGGGGTTGCGCGCGGTTTCCAGATAGACCGGCGTGGCACCGGCCTGCAGCAGCGCACCCTGGTGGTTGGATTTGTGGTTGTTGCGGTCGAACAGCACCAGGTCGCCGGGGGTCAACAGGGCGTTGGTCACCACCTTGTTCGAGGCCGAAGTGCCGTTGAGCACGAAGTAGGTCTTGTCGGCGTTGAACACCTGCGCGGCGTGTTTTTGCGCCAGTAGCGCCGGGCCTTCGTGGATCAGCAGGTCGCCGAGCTTGACGTCGGCGTTGCACATGTCGGCGCGAAACAGTGTCTCGCCGAAGAAATCGAAAAACTGCCGGCCGGCCGGGTGCTTGCGGAAAAACTGGCCGCCCTGGTGGCCGGGGCAGGCAAAGGTCGCGTTGGCCGCCTCGGTGTAGTGCTTGAGCGAGTCGAAGAACGGTGGCAGCAGGCTTTCTTCATAGGCCTTGGCCGCTGTCTCCAGTTGGTTGCCATGGTATTCGACGTTGCTGGGTGACAGGTCGAAGATCCCGTTCACTTGCAGCAGCACGTCATTGAGGTGTTTGTAGACTTCCCGGGGGCGGGTGCTGGTGCCGGGGGAGGCCACGAGGAAAATCGGGATATCGAAACCGGTGCGCTGGATGACATCCAGGGCGCCGGCGAGCACGTCATTGACCGAGACAACCGCTACTGCGACATCGGTGAAGTCGGTCTGGTTGAGCTGGACCACTTCCCGGGCGTTCTTGAAACATTCTGGGGTGCCATCACTGGCAGCGATCTTCAGGGATTTCATGGGTGGCGTCTCCTGGCAGGTATCCATGTGCCCGCGGCTTTGCTTGAGATCGATTGGCGCAGGAACCTTCCCGTTCCGCTAAGCGCAAATCATGTCACCACTGGTTATAGAGCAAATTACGCATCTGTCAGGCTTTTTGCCGCCAGCTTGCACAGATTGACCCCAGGCGCCTTACAACCTCTGTTTCGGCGGCCCCCTCAAAGTCACTTGCAGCAAACACCGCGCAACACGCGGAGTGACTGCCCTGGACGCAGCGGTAAACGGCCAGTGTGCTGCCCGGGCCGCCGCCGGTATGGCCGCTCAAGGTCAGGCCGTTCTCCACCGCGCCCTGCATCAGGCCGAGGCCATAACCGGGGGCCGTCCACGGGCGACCGGCAATCGGGCCGCCCAGTGCACGGGTGGTTTGCATCTCGAGTAAGAGGGCATGTGGCAGGAGATCGCCACCCAGCAGACGGTCCAGGCACAGGGTGGCCTGTGCCAGCGGGCCGACGAGCAAGCCATGATAGACCCAGCCGGGGTCGTAACCGGCGACGTTGCCCGTGATGTTGGCCAGATCGGCGCGGGTTTTCGCAAGGCGTACACGGGACAAACCCAGGGGAGTGAAGATGCGCTGGTTCAAGGCCTCTTCGAGCGTGAGGCCGGTAGTGCGCTCGATGAGACGTGCAACGAACAGGTAGCCGACGTTCGAATAACGCCAGCCGTCCCCCGGTGCGTAGCGCAATCGCGAGGCGTCGAGGCGGCGCAACATGTCTTCGGCCGACCACGGGTTTTCATGGCCGGCAACGGCGGCGTGGTAGTCGGCGAGTTCGCCATAGTCGGCGAGGCCGGCCTCATGGCGCAGCAATTGGCGCAGGCTGAACGGGCCTTCGGCGACGCGGTGATCAAGCTCGACCAGGCCATCGCGCACCAGCGTCAACGCAGCCGCCGCGAGCACGGTTTTGGTGAAGCTCCACCAGGGCACCGTTGTATCGGACTGTTCAGGCGTAAGAAGGGAACCATTGGCTACGACGGACACAAGCATGAGCTGACTCAGGTAGAGGCTGGGCGCTCTATCTGCCCAGCATTCCCGGCAGCGGTCAAGCGTGTACCAGGGCGATCGTGAACGAGAACACGATCATGCAGGCAAAGGCAAAATTGATATTCATGAGGTTTCCATCCAAAGCATGAGAGACGGCGCCATCTTGAACAGGTCACGGAAAAATAAAAAATTCGCTGTAATGATTTGAAAGATCGAAAGAAATGATACCCGGCCGGTTCGTTGTCTTTGCTTGCGGTTGCGGATATCCTCGTGAAACGCGCAATTACACGCATAAGCGGGCAAAAACATGCATGACAACCATTCCGCTGCCGAACTTCCGTCGGTGCGTCGGCAAAAAATCCTGTTGATCCTCGAGCGTGATGGCAAGGTCATGGCCTCGGAGTTGAGCCAGCATTTCGCCGTGTCCGAAGACACCATCCGCCGCGATCTGGCGGACCTGGCCAGCGCCGGCCTGGTGCAGCGGGTGCACGGCGGGGCGTTGCCGCGACCCAAGGACACGGGCAAGGACTACTTCACCCGGATCAGCGAGACCGACGAGGTGAAAACCCATCTGGCGCAACTGGCGGCGCGACAGGTGCAGGACGGTCAGATCGTGGTGTTCGATTCCGGTACCACCACCTTGCAGATCGCACGTGCGCTGCCGGCGGACATCGTCATCACCGCGATCACCGCATCGCCGATGACGGCCATTACCCTGTCCGAATACAAGGGCATCAAGGTGATCCTGGCCGGCGGTCAGCTCAACCCGGCGACGATGTCGGCCAGCGGCCACGAGACCCTGCGGTTGCTGGCGGGGATCAAGGCCGACCTGTTGTTTACCGGGGTTTGTGCGATACACCCGCAGGTGGGTCTCAGTTCACTGCATTTTGATGAAGTGCCGGTGAAGCAGGCGATGCTCGATTGTGCGTCCCATGTGATTGCGGTGACTACGGCGGACAAACTCGGCGCGGTGGAACCCTTTGTCGTCGCGCCCTGTCAGCGCGTGCACACGCTGATCACCGAGCGGCATGTGGCGTCGGGGAATGTCGAGGATTATCGGGGGCTGGGGATCGAGGTGGTGCAGGTTTGAGAGCTGTATAGAATGTCCCGGCCCCATCGCGGGCAAGCCCGCTCCCACAGTGGGCAATGTGAAGCACAAATTGTGCGAACACCGAAGATCCCTGTGGGAGCGGGCTTGCTCCGGGCGGCGATCCGACGATGGGGCCAGCACAATCAACCTCCATATGTGCTGGCCAACAACCTCAGCGCAGTCGCTCAAGCATCTGGTAGTACCACATGCCCGCAGCCAGCATCGGGTTGCCGAGCAGGTCGCCCATGGGCACGCGGATGTGCTGGCAGGCGGCGAAGGTGTCGAACTGCTGCAATTGTCCTGTGATCGCCCGACCCATGATTTCACCCATGATGTGGGTGGTGGCGATGCCGTGGCCGGAGTAGCCCTGGCAATACCAGACGTTGTCCGACAGCTTGCCCAGTTGCGGGATGCGGTTGATCACAATGCCCATCGCGCAGCTCCACTGGTAGTCGATGGCCACGCCTTTGAGCGCCGGGAAGGTCTGCTCGATGCACGGGCGCAGTTCGGCGGCGATGTCGCGTGAATCCTTGCCGCTGTAGTTGGCGCCGCCACCGAACAACAGGCGACCGTCCGCGGTGAGGCGGTAGTAGTCGAGCACGAAGCGACAGTCATAGACCGCCAGGTCTTCGGGGTTGATCTGTTTGGCCAGCTCGCCCAGCGGCGCGGTGGTGACGATGCCGCCCATGGCCGGGAAAATCTTGCCCTTGAGCTTGCCTGGTTCCAGTTTGTGATAGACATCGCCGGCCAGCAGCACCTGGTTGGCGTCGATGTGCCCGTGGGCGGTGCGTACACCCGGCTTGTCGCCGTGGATGATTTCCAGCACTTCGCTGTTTTCGAAGATCAGCGCGCCCAGGCTTTCGGCGGCGCGAGCTTCGCCTATGCACAGGTTGAGCGGGTGCAGGTGCATGTTGCGCGTGTTCTTGATCGCGCCGTGGTACAGGTCGCTTTGCAGCAGGTCGCGCACCTGGCTACGGTCGAGCAGGCTGACTTCATCGCCCATGCCACGGTGCACGGCCTCTTCGTAATCCTTGCGCAAGCCGACCATGTGCGCCGGTTTGTACGCCGCATGCAGGTGGCCGTGCTTGAGGTCGCAGGCGATGGCGTATTTTTCCACGCGCTGCTGGATGATCTGGTGCCCGCGCCAGCGCAGGTTCCAGATGAAGTCGTCGACCTCGTCGCCGAGGGTCCGGCGCATCTGTTTGCGCATGGCCTCATCGCCCGACAGGCTGCCGGTGACCTGGCCGCCGTTGCGTCCGGTGGCGCCCCAGCCGATCTTGTGGCTTTCGACGATGGCGACCTTCAGGCCTTTTTCCGCCAGCTCGACGGCGGTGGCCACGCCGGTGAAACCGCCGCCGATGATCACCACATCAACCCGGTGCCGGCCTTGCAGCGTCGGGTAGTCCGTGTCCTGGTTGAGGGTGGCGGTGTAGTAGGAATTGCAACGTTGAGTCATGTCGGTGTCCACGCAAAAGGAGATCAACCAATGCCGGTCAGGCGACCGCGGAACCTGTGGGAGCGAGCTTGCTCGCGATTGCGGTGGATCATTCGATATCAATGTTGAATGACACACCGCAATCGCGAGCAAGCTCGCTCCCACAGGGGGGCTGTAGCGTCTGAGCATTGGCAGGGATAGCGAAGGAGGGGGCCCGCCAATCAGGCGAGCAGGGCGCTATCCGGCGGACGTGCGGAATGACGCAGTTTCGAGCGGCGCAAGGCCATGGGCAGGTTGACAATACGCTTCATGCGCGTGTTTCCGGCTGCGGACAACGTTGGAGGCCGAAGCCTCCGGGGATGCTGGATAGTAGGGGGTCGCCCTTCAACCTGCAAGGTGAATCCCGAGGCCGATCAGCCCGCAGCCGATCAACACCTCGATCACCCCGCGCTTGAAACGCAGCAGCGCAATGCCCGCCAGCAGAGCGATCAGCAGCGAAGGCCAGTCCAGTTGTCCCTCGAAGCCTTTGGGCCAGAGCACGTGGTAGGCAAAGAAACACGCCAGATTGAAAATCACGCCGACCACGGCGGCCGTAATGGCCGTCAGCGGCGCGGTGAACTTGAGCTCGTTGTGCGTCGACTCCACCAGTGGGCCCCCGGCGAGGATGAACAGGAACGAAGGCAGGAAGGTGAACCAGGTCACCAGCGTGGCGGCGATGGCACCGGCGACAAACGCCTGGTCCGGGCCGAAGACCTGCTGCACGTACGCGCCGACGAAACCGACGAAGGCAACGACCATGATCAACGGACCTGGCGTGGTTTCGCCCAGCGCCAGGCCGTCGATCATCTGTGTCGGCGTCAGCCACCCATAGTGACCGACCGCGCCCTGATAAACGTACGGCAGCACGGCATAGGCGCCGCCAAAGGTCAGCAGCGCGGCCTTGGTGAAGAACCAGGCCATCTGGGTCAGCGTGCCTTCCCAGCCGAACAGTGCGGTGAGCACCGCCATGGGCAGCGTCCACAAAATCACCCCGACCACCGCCAGCCGCGCCAGCTTCAAACTGCTGAAGCGGGCGTGCTCAGGGGTTGGCGTGTCGTCGTCGATCACTGCCGGGCCGGAGGATTGTTTCGTCGCGCCGTGGCCACCGGTCCTGAACGTTTGCGGCGCCAGTCGTCCGCCGAAATAACCGATGACCGCCGCACCGAGCACGATCAACGGAAACGGCACATTGAGCACGAAGATGGCCACGAAGGACGCGGCGGCGATGCCCCACAACCAGCCGTTCTTCAGCGCCCGCGAGCCGATGCGGTGAGCGGCCTGGACCACGATGGCAGTGACCGCAGGCTTGATCCCGTAAAACAATCCGGCGACCACGGGCATGTCACCAAAGGCGATGTACACCCAGGACAAGGCAATCAGGATGAACAGCGACGGCAACACAAACAGCACGCCTGCGATCACGCCGCCCCAGGTCCGGTGCATCAGCCAGCCGATGTAAGTCGCCAACTGCTGGGCCTCGGGTCCGGGCAGCAACATGCAGTAGTTGAGCGCGTGCAGAAAGCGCCGCTCGGAAATCCAGCGCCGGCGCTCGACCAGTTCCTGATGCATGATCGAAATCTGCCCCGCCGGCCCGCCGAAACTGATGAAACCGAGCTTGAGCCAGAACAGGAAGGCTTCGCGCAGGCTGATAGTGCGCGGGGGTGGCACAGCCTGTCCGGTGATCGGGGAGGGTGTCGGGCTCAAGCGTAAATTCCTTGCGCAGATAAGCTTTGAACCCGTGACTGTAGCTACGCGCGAGCGCGTTGGATAGACGCTTCAGGCGGAGTTTGTGCCAGTGCCATCGGGCCCTGGCGGCGCGTGTTGGCAGACCCACCGTCATCGCGAGCAGGCTCGCTCCCACAGGTTTTGTGTGTTTCCTGAAAATCAGGTCAACACAAAATCCACCGGCTCCAGTTGTGGCGGCAACTCCGTCACGCCCAGTGCCGTCAGCACATCACGCTCGATGTTGCGCACGATGGCGTCGGTGGGCAGGTCGTTTTCGTCGCGGCCGAACGGGTCTTCCAGTTCATCGGCAATCGCATCCAGGCCGAAAAAGGTGTAGCTGACAATCGCCGTGAAAATCGGCGTCAACCAGCCCAGGGGCTCGGCCATGGCAAACGGCAGGAGGATGCAGAACAGGTAGATGGTGCGGTGCAGCAACAGGGTGTAGGGGAAGGGCAGCGGGGTGTTCTTGATCCGTTCACAGACGGCCTGGGCATGGGTCAGGCTGGTCAGATGATTGGCCATGAGCGTGTAGCGCCAGTCGTTGATCACCCCGGACTCGTTGAGTGTCGAGCACTGCTGACCGACCTGCATCAGTATTTGCCCGGTGACGTCCGTGGAGTTGCCCTTGGGCATCGGCTGCAGCCAGTCGCCACTGGCGGCCATTTCGTTTTCCTGGCGCAGCCGTGCGTTCAGGGCATGGGCAAAGCCGCACAGGTTGCTGAGGATCGTATGCCGTTCATCCGTGTCCTTGATCACCAGGGTTTCACGAATCATCGAGCGGACCTCGACGATCACATCGCCCCAGGCTTTGCGTGCTTCATACCAGCGGTCGTAGCAAGCGTTGTTGCGAAAGCTCATGAAGATCGACAGCGACAAACCCAGCAGCGTGAAGGGCGTGGCGCTGACCTTGGAAAAGTAACTGGGGTGCAGGGTTTCGATGAGCACGATGGCCGAGGCGAGCAGCGTCACCATCAGGCTGCGCCAGGCGATGCGCTTGGCAATCGAACCCTTGAGGGACGTCAGCACGCCGATCAGGTTGGGTTTGGGTCTCACGATCATGGGTTTCAGCCGCCCGTCATGTTCATGAAGCGAACCACCTGGACATCGTCGTTCACTTCGAAATTGTGTCGATAAGGCTTGAGTTTCATCGCCTCGATAATGGCCTTTTCCAGGCGCTCGGGCTGTCCGGGATGGCTACGCAGGACAGCCTTGAGATCCACCGAGTGCTCATTGCCCAGGCACAGCAGCAGACGTCCTTCCACGGTCAGCCGCACCCGGTTACAGGTGCCGCAAAAGTTGTGGCTGTGGGGCGAGATGAACCCCAGGCGAATCTGCGGCGCCTCGGCCAGGCGCCAGTAGCGCGACGGACCCTGGGTCGACTCGGCGGAATCAATCAAAGTGTAGCGTTCGGCGATGCGCTCGCGGACCTGGCTGCTTGCGAAAAACGACTCGGCGCGGCTGTGCTCGTGGATGGTGCCCAACGGCATTTCTTCGATGAAGGAGATGTCGAGGTTGCGGTCGATGGCGAAGCTCACCAGGTCATTGATCTCATGGTCGTTGCGGCCTTTCATCACCACGCAATTGAGCTTGGTGTTGCGAAAACCTGCCTGGTTGGCCGCGTCGATGCCCTTGATCACCTGCGCCAGGTCACCGGTGCGGGTCAGCTCGCGAAAACGTTGCGGGTCCAGACAGTCGAGGCTGATGTTGAGGCGCTTGACCCCGGCGTCGAACAGCGGCCCGGCCAATCGGGCCAACTGCGAACCGTTGGTGGTCATGCACAGCTCACGCAAGCCGGGCAGGGCGGCGATCTTCTCGCACAGTTGCACCACGCCCGGACGAATCAGCGGCTCGCCGCCGGTGAGGCGAATCTTGCGGGTGCCCAGCGCGACGAAGCTTTGTGCCAGCTGGTAAATCTCTTCCAGGGTCAGCACCCGTTGGCGCGGCAGGAACTGCATGTCCTCGGCCATGCAATAGACGCAACGGAAATCGCAGCGGTCGGTGACCGACATCCGCAGATAGTCCACGCGCCTTGCAAACCCATCGATCAGGACTCGTTCTGACATGACACCCTCGCTTGGAACCGCACGCATTGAATGAATATCCGAAAAACCTGTAGGAGCGAGCCCTGCTCGCGATGGTCGTTAACGATTATGCGGGCTTTCTGGTTGAGCGCGGTGCCCTTGGGTCCATCGCGAGCAGGCTCGCTCCTACAGATGCGAATTCCGTTAATAACGGATTTGTTGAGCGCAAGCTAAGAGCAACTTTAACGGGCGTCCAATCACTATTAATGACCGGGTGATCGACCGGATCTATGATGAACTTTATTTTGTGGTAAATGAGCCTGAAGTTATTTTAACTAATTGAAAATAAAGGTAAAAAATTAATGATGGAGTGTTTCGATAATGCTGTCATAAATAGCGATTAGACAATATTTAAACGCCATTCATATGCTTTCTCCGTCAATTCGAACAATGACCTGAATCCGGTCCAAGCCTGTGTGCATTGTCACGGAGAAGTACCATGTCTCAAGTCGACCGCTACAAACCCTACAAAGGTGCCGCCGCTGGTTGGGGTGCGCTGATCGCTGATACCAAAAACTGGCTGGGCAGTGAAAACGCGCTGAAGAACATTCGCGCAATGCTCCTGCATCCGGACATCGCCCAACGCCACACCCATTGGCCGTTCGTCTTCACCCTGATGCTGATGTTCCTCGGCTACATCTGGCCGAACATCGTGCTGTCGTCGATCAGCTTGTGGGCGGCGGCGTCATCACCGACCAGCAAGTTGTTCACCCTGCCGATCTCCTGACGTACATGGTCTGGAGCTACTACGTGTTCCGCGGCAAAGTGAGGATTGGCGATGGCTACCATTGATTCCCGTGAACTGGAACCGACGCCCTGGTACAAGCGCCTTGGGTGTCTGGTGTTGATCTGGCTGGGCAGTGTGGTTGCGTTGGGGTGGTGGCGGGGGCGGGGGCGTTGCGGATGTTGATGCATGCGGCCGGGATCAGTAGCCACTGAGGTTCACTACGAAAAAATGAAACCCGGAGCCCCGTGACAGGGCTCCGGTTTTTTATTGCGAAATTTTAAAACCGAGGGTGTTTTCTTTTGAAAACTGCCCTTGAAATTCAGTGTTTTCATAAGAAGTTGATTTTCATAGAAAACTTCAGGCTATTTTACGTTTTTACAGTATGCGAATACTTTTTTGTTTTTTATGTTTAAAAGATTGTAGGAGGGTGGTGACATTGTTTTGGGATGTTTCTGCTGCTGAAATAGGAATGGTAGTTCGCTGGTTGTAAGTTGTGTCTGAAATTTGGTTTTGCTCTTTGCGAGAGAGTTAATGTTGTATTAGGTTTTAGTCCTTGGTTGGTTGACATTGGTTTGTCGAATTTCTGTTTTTAAAGTTTTTTGTCGTTGGTTCGTTGTGGTGGCTGGGGAAGGAAAGGGGTTCTAATTAAATTTTCAAAGCTTCAAGCTCAAGGAGTTCAAGATATGGATGAAGTAGGCGTAATGCCTGATTCTAAAAAAGTCGATGTCCCTGAGAAAATGTTGGCGCAAACCATTAGGTCTGAAAGGTATGGCCCACCTTCAACCGCATTTGCTCTGGAGACCGTCGCTGTACCAATCATTCAATCAGATGAATGCTTAGTCAAGGTCATGGCTGCTGGTATAAATCATAATGGCATTTGGGCTGCGCGCGGATTTCCAATAGATGTCATTGAACTTCAAAGAGTTCGTGGTGAAGATTGTGATTTTCATATAGCGGGATCTGATGCTTCAGGAATAGTTGTTGCCGTGGGGAAGGATGTGGACGATATCGCTATTGGCGATGAAGTCGTACTGCACTGCGGTTGGTGGGATCACGATGCAGTGGTCGACGAAATCATGGACAAGTCGGCAAAGATCTGGGGTTACGAAATCAACTTTGGCGCTTTCGCTGAATACACCCGGGTCAAGCGCCAGGCAATTCTGCCTAAGCCCGCGCGATTGAGTTGGGAACAAGCGGCGTCCTACATGCTTTGTGGGGCAACGGCGTACCGGATGCTGCACGGCTTTGCACCACATACGGTGAAACCGGGAGACGTGGTACTGATATGGGGCGGCAGTGGTGGAATGGGATCCATGGCAATCCAATTGGTTAACGCTGCGGGGGCGATACCTATAGCGGTGGTCAGTAATGAAGAAAAAGCTGCGTATTGTCGCGAAATCGGTGCAAAAGGCACGATTAATCGACAGGATTATGGGCATTGGGGGGGGCTCGAAGATATTGAAGACCCAACCAAGTACGCCTGCTGGTTAGGTGAAGCCAAGCGGTTCCAGCAGGAGATCTGGCGCCTGGTTGGGGAGCGAAAATGCCCCCGAATTGTGATTGAGCATCCAGGTGAGGATACCTTTCCGACTTCCTCTTTCGTCTGTGCCCCTGGTGGGATGGTAGTCATTTGTGCTGGCACCACTGGTTATAAGGGGACGTTCGATGTCCGATATCTCTGGATGCGCCAAAAAAGATTGCAAGGCTCGCATTTTGCCAATCTTGACCAATGTCGTGAATTTAATAAGTTGATTGATGAAGGCGATGTGAAGCCATGCTTGACCCGATCTTTTTCCCTTGAAGATCTACCTGAGGCTCATCAAATTATGTTTGATAATCGAGAGCCGCTTGGAAACTTCGTAGTGCGAATCGGTAGTCGTTAGGAGTGTTGACTTATGTTGTTTATTAATAGGTTCCTGAATCAGGTTCGTGAAAGTCCTGAGTTTCCGGCCATTGCTGACGCATTGTCGGAGGTTTCATATGAGGAGTTATATTGTCGCGCGCGTCGATTAGCTTGGGCTCTTGCTGGGGGAAGTTCAGCAGGAATGATCGGTGTAGTGGTGAGTAAAAGTGTCGAGTACATTGTTTCAGTACTTGCTATTCATTTGTTGGGTAGAACGGTTGTTCCGTTGGACGGTAACTACCCAATTAGCAGATTGAAACAAATGATTGCGTCTCTTGATTTGTCTTTATGTCTGGTGAGTCATCCGCAAACGATTGAATTGACTGGCGTGTTGCAGGAATGCACGCACCTTTTACATATCGAAGACACGATAGGGAGTGTGATTGACGAAGCTGAGTTCATGGTCACGGCTGGGGAGGATACACCGGCGTATGTCGTGTTCACGTCTGGTACCACCGGCGTACCAAAACCGGTTTTGGTGCCTTATCGATCACTCAGCACCTTGATCGACTGGATGGCTAAAGCACCAGGGTCGAAAGGCACCACATTGTTGTACGCGGCACAGGGGTTTGATGTTTCATTTCAAGAGATCTACGCAACTTTGTGCTATGGCGACCGCTTACTGATTGCCACGGATGCGCATAAGAAAGACTTGCGTGTCTTGATCGAGCATTTATCTGCAGGAAAGGTAACGCGTCTATTCCTGCCTACGTCGATGCTGATCCCACTGGTGAAATTCGGTCTTGAAGAAGGGGGGGCACTGGTCGATTTGGAACAGGTGATCGTGGCAGGAGAGCAACTAAAGGTCACACCTGCCGTCAGGCAGTGGTTCAAGGCTCATCCTCATTGTCGATTGATCAATCATTACGGTCCATCTGAAACACATGTGGTGATGACCTGCCAACTCGAAGATGAACCGGATAGATGGCCGGATCTGCCGCCGATCGGTCAGGTCACGCCAGGTAGTGACGCCTGGCTGTTTGACGAGCAGTTACAGCCAGTGGCACGAGGGGACTGCGGTCAACTGCACATTTCGGGTCGCTCATTGGCGTTGGGTTACTACCGTTTGCCGAAGGAAACAGAGGAGAAATTCATCCCCCATCCTCTCACTCTAGAGCGGATGTACAACACAGGCGATATGTGTGTACTCAACGAGCAGGCTCAATACGAATACAAGGGACGGCGTGACCGGCAGTACAAGGTTCGTGGGTATCGAGTCGAGTTGAAAGAAATCGAGTCGGCAGTTATGAACTCCGGATTGGTAGATGATTGCCTTGTCGTAGCGTTGCAAACGAATTTGATCACCTCGCTGGTCCTCTATTTTTCAGCACCTGAGTCCGAACAAGATCTAAGTTTGAGTGTGCATGCGCATCTTGCTGCAACACTACCGGAATATATGCTGCCGTCCTTCTATAAAAAAATTGCAGCTATTCCGTTGACCCTTAACGGCAAAGCCGACACTGCGAAGCTGCCGCCTATCAGCGAGCCGAGATCGCAGTTGTCGTCTAGTTATGTAGCGCCGAAGGGGCCGCTTCAAACACTGATTTGTGAGTTGGCAGCGGAGTGTTTCGGGATTGATCGACTCGGCGTTGATGACAACTTCATGGCGGCGGGAGCGAACTCTTTCACACTGATGTCCTTGTTAGCCGAGTTGCGCCATGTATTGGGCCACAGCTTTAGGCAGACCGATCTGTTCGAGTACCCGACACCCAGATTGCTGTGCGGGATCGTTCAGAGCTCAATGCAAGTGTCTGAGCCGAAAGTCCCGGTTATCTCTGTAAACCAGCGGAAACTGAGATCGGCTGCCATTCACAGTGCTCATGGAAAAAGGAGAAGCTGACATGCGCACCCATGAGGACAACTGCGCCGTGATTGATGAGAACAGCATTGCCATCGTCGGGATGTCTTGTCGGTTTCCGGGGGCGGATTCGGTGGATCAGTACTGGCAAAACTTATTGGCCAGCCTCGAAAGCATTCAGGTGAAATCTGACGTGGACGGGCGGGTGCGTGCCCGCGCTGAATTGTCGGGCATTGAGGATTTTGATTACGATTTTTTTGGTTTCAGCTTCAAGGAAGCCCAGCTACTTGACCCCCAACAAAGAGCGTTGCTCGAATGTGCATGGGAGGTGTTGGAGGATGCATCGCTGAATGAGCGAGGCGGCTCCATCGGAGTGTTCTGCGGTGCCGGGCCCAGTTCCTACTTCATCAACAATGTCCATGGTCTGCAAGCACACGAAACTGCTTGTGGCTTGTATCAATCCTCTGAGTCACTGGCGCAGTTCATGGCGACTGACAAAGAGTTTCTAGCCAGCCGGATCGCCTACAAACTCAATTGCTGTGGCCCTGCGGTCAATGTTCAAGCTGCATGCGCGACGTCTATGTTCGGCATTCATGCGGCGATTAATGCCCTGTTACTGGGCGAATGCGGGGCCGCATTGGTGGGCGCGGCTGCCATCTCTGTTCCGCAATCGATTCCCTATTATTTTGAACCAGGGATGCCATTCAGCGCCGATGGTCATTGTCGTCCGTTTGATGCTCTGGCGAGTGGAACAGTTTTTGGTTCCGGAGCGGCGGTGGTCGGGTTGAGGAGGCTAAGTGATGCACTTGCTGATGGCGATCAGATTCATGCCGTGATTCGTTCGGTGGCGACCAACAATGACGGTGCGCACCGAGCTGGTATGTCGGCGCCATCAGTTGCCGGTCAGGCGAGAGTCATCTGTGAGGCACTTGAGCTGGCAGGTGTCGACCCAGCCGATATCAGCTATGTCGAAGCTCATGGCACTGCCACCCCCATCGGTGACCCGATCGAGATAAAGGCGCTGGCCAATGCCTTTGCCGGTCGTGATTGCGCAGACACCTGCTATCTGGGGAGCGTCAAAGGCAACATCGGGCATCTGGGGTGGGCCGCGGGCATGGCTGGCTTGATCAAAGCTGTCCTGATCGCCAAGCACAAAGTGATACCTCCGACCCTTAACTTCCAGCATTACAACCCGCACTTGAACATCGAAGAAACGCCTTTTGAGATCAACCGTGAATCGGTTGTAATCAACCAGCCTCATGTCATCGTTGGCGTCAGCAGTTTCGGGCTGGGTGGCAACAATTCGCACTTGATACTCGAGACCGCACCGAAAGTATTGATGACTCACTTTTCCATCGATCAGGACCAGGCCTCCTTGATCCCCGTTTCGGCCAAAGACCCCAACGGTCTGCGTGACCTCTGCATAGCCTATCGGCAGTTTCTAGAAACTCAGACGGATAGCTGTTTCCCAGTATTTGTCTCCAACTTGAGGTTTTCCAGATCGCTGTTCGGGTACCGCGCTTACATCATTGCCAGCCGGCGTACGGAAGCTATTGAAGCCCTGACTGCACTGTCCTCCTTCGACAATCGTTCATCGAACGGACGTACCCCGGCGGTGGGTTTGATGTTCAGCGGTCAGGGCGCAGAGCATAGGGAGATGGGACTCGGGCTGTATGCTCAGGAAGCATTGTTCAAGACTGAGCTTGATGCATTTGATCCGGTTTGTCAGGAAGCCTTTGGCGCGCGCGCCGTCGACCTATTGTCCGACGTACAGATCGAGCAGGATATTGCACTGTCGCAGCCACTGACGTTTGCGTTGCAAGTGGCAATGGCGCGACTGCTTCTAAGTCATGGGATAACCCCCGTCGCTCTGTTCGGACATAGCCTTGGGGAATATGCCGCCGCCTGCATCGCAGGTGTGTTCAGCCCGGAGCAAGGATTCAGAATACTTGTGCAGCGTGGTCGACTGCTGGATTCGCTCGGTGATATCGGAGCGATGGCCGTGCTGGAAGGCGATCACTCGTGTGCATCGGGACTGATGGACACAGAATTCGGTGACTTGTCTATTGCCGCATTGAACGGTAGGAGCAATACGGTGGTTTCCGGAACACGGGAAGCAATTGAGCAACTCCTGTCCAAGGCACAAGACGCTGGCGTCAATGCGACGCGACTGAAGATTTCACGCCCCGGGCATTCCAGCTTGCTTGACCCTTTGCTGGAGAGCTTCGAAGCCTACCTGGATACTGTCGAAATGCGCTCCCCGGTCGGCCCCTTCATTTCCACGTTGACGGGTGAACTGGCAGGAAGTGAAGTGGCCACCTCGCAATACTGGCGTCGGCAATTGCGTGAAACAGTGAGCTTTGGTGCGAGCGTAGAGTCGGCTTGCGAATACGGCTGCACTCACCTTGTCGAAATTGGGCCAAAAGCAACACTCTCGGGCTTGGTTCTGGGTGACTGGGGCGATCAACTGAGCGTTTTGCCGTTGGTCAAGGGGGGTAGAAAAGATCACCGGCAATATTTGACCGTCTTGGGCGAGTTGTTACGGGTTGGCATAGATGTACGTTTCCCGGAACTGCCGGTACGGGCTCCGATACTTTCGGGATTGCCGACTTATCCTTTTCAGCGAGTTCGTTGTTGGGTCGAAGCTTCGCCACTGGAGTCTGTCCTCACCGAACCGGTATATCAGACGGTCTGGCAACCGCTGACGGCAGCGTCAATGGATGTGCAAGTGGCAGCGAACATGAAGGTGCTGTTTTTTACTGTTGGCGAAACACCTGCACAGGATGAGATCCGCTATTTGGCAGATGCTTTCAAACAGTTTCACTGTATCGCTCTTGATCGCGGTGCAGGCGCGGGAAAGGAAATTGCTAAGCCATCGATCGACGAATTGTGGCAGGAGTATGGTGACGATGTTGACCGGGTCTATCTCGATCTTCGGCACCTATCGGACGCTCATGTCTCTACAGCAGTCAGTGCCTGTGCTCAGACCTTGGACCTGATGCGTAGCATGACGAGTACTTACCCGCAGATCTGTTTGTTGTTTGCCGTACAGGTTTGCAGCGACGGAGACGAGGCACCGGGGCCGGTGGCCAATAGTGTCGTGGGCATGCTGCGTTCTTTGTTGCTTGAGGAACCTGATCGACAGGTGACCGTTCTCAACTTTCTCAGAAGCCCGCAGTTTCATTGTGCCGAAGAGGCAGGGCCGATCGTACTGTTGCCGTTCACTGAAGAGCTCGTCGTCACAATAGAACAAGGACTGGTCAAAGTTCCGCGTCTGGAGCGGGTGTTGGTTGACGACTTGCTGGAGGGTGAAGTGGATCGCGACTCGCACTATCTCCTTCTCGGGGGTGGGGGCGGCATCGGCCAACAACTGATCGAACGCCTTTGTGCCGATCAGTGCGGCTCCATTTCCGTCATCGGCCGCGCACCTCAGCCGAGTGACGCATTACGCAGGCTGATGACGCTTCATCCGACCGTCCGCTATCTGGGTTTCGACTTGTCGACCGATCAAGGGCGGGACGATTGTGCGCAGCATTTGCGGCAGACCGTCGTGCATCGGGCAACAATCTTCAATCTGGCTGTCGATCTCAACGATAAATTATGGAGCGAGATAGGAATTTCGGACCTGCAGCAATCTTTCGACGCCAAATGCAGTAGTGTCCTGAGCCTGTATCACTTGCTTCGTGAGCAGGGCACGGTGATCGAATGTGTTTTTAATTTTTCTTCCGCCACTTCGATTCTGGGCAACGGCGGACAGATGGCTTACGGGGCCGCCAGTTCTTTCCTCGATGCGGCCCACGCCTTCCTGTTTCCTGAGGCTGGCCAAGTGCTGACGGTCAACTGGGGCGTGTGGGGGGATGCTGGAAAGTTACGTAATGCACGTCAGCGCTTGCAGGTACTCAAGGCCGGCGGCTTGAACAGCCACAACAGCGAGCAGGGATACCTATTCATCCGCAGGCTCTTGGGCGGTCCGTCCCGCCACGTTGCCTACATGAACATCGACGCTCAGAAACTGGCGGACAGATCCCGAGTCAGCCAAAAGTTTCTCGAACGTTTGACAGCCGAACCCCGTCCTCGCGAAAGCAAGCACCCGGACAGTGTGTCGACGCGTCTGCTCGGATGTACAGATGAGCGGGAAATCGGCCAACTGCTAGAGAGCTGGCTGGTATCGACCACCGATGCGCTCGTCGGGTTGGAGGCGGCAAGCCAGGGAAATTATGACGCCATCAAGTCGTGCGGTTTCCAGTCGTTGGGGTTTGACTCTCTGGCGTTAGTACAGCTGAAGAACGCCTTGGGCTCACAGTTGGGGTTGCAGTGGAGCCTCAAACGTTTCCACGCCACCGAGGCACTGAGCGAGTTGCACGCTGAAATGCTTGTTCATGTCAGTCAGCCGGCCTGGCGTACAGCGAATCAACCGAACAAAGACACCGTGGAAAACAACGTGCAGGACATGGTTGTTTCCTTACAACAGGCTCGATGGATTTCGCTTATCGGGCAGGATTACGGTCTGCGCATCATTCCGTATCGGATTTACTGCTCCTTCGATGCCGAGCATTGTCGCAAGGCGCTGCTGCAGGTAATCGACGAGCATCGATTGTTACGCACGTTTTTTCCACAGGGGCAGCCCGTGGTCAAGACGGCGGCACAGGTGGTCGAAGGCTTCGGGACTTTGTTCACCAAACTCGGTGGGCAATCCGAAGCGCAGCAGACACGTCAGATCACGACTCTTGTACGTTCAATGACGCAGGGGTTGCCAAAGCCCGAGGATAATGTGACGTGGGCCATTCACTTTATCGACATCGCAGGCCCTTGGTTTATTGCCCTACTGGGTGTCCAGCACCTGGAATTCGATGGCAAGTCACTGACCTTAATGTTCGACCGTTTTGGTGAGTGCCTTGATCGAATGACCAGGGAACAGCCGCTGACCAGGATTGAACATGCCATCGACTATATCGACTACGCACGCCGTCAACAGCAGTACCTCAGTGGCGACTGGCTTAGAGATAAAGGTTTTTTCAAAGGGCTGTACAACGCATTCGAAAGACCCACGGTGCTTTCTGGACATCCAGGGTTCCACTCCACCACGGTGTGTTCGTCGTCGCGACACAGTGTTGACGTTGCCGGTGCGCACCGCACATTGAGCGAAATGGCCGCGCAGAACGGATTTAGTGTGTTCAACGCCATTTTGTATGCCTACGCCTCGACCATGGCCGAGGTGATTGACTGTGGTCAGCTGATTATCAGTGCCATCAACAGCGGCCGCGGATTGAGTGAGTTCAACGATGTGATCGGCCCGTTCACGTCTCCGTTACCGGTACCGATTATTGTGCATCACGAATGGTTGACCGGAATCGCAATGGTTACGCGCACACTGGAGGCCATGCACGCCTATCCGTTGATGCACCCGACGATGTTGATCGATGAAGTATCGGCATTTTCGGGGATGGCCCATGACACCTACTTTTCCGATCTCGGTATTAATTTCCTCAACTACCGTCACACCACTGCAAGTCCGGGCAAGGTATGGATCGAAGGGGTAGAAATACTTGGTCCTGTCGGCGAGGGGGTTCTGTCGGGGGCCAACGTCGAAGACATGCGAAGAGTGCCCGGACTGCATCTGGTGGTTGAAATCAACGGTGATGACTTGCGCTTCAATTTCTGGTTCCACACCCAGCGTTTTACCAGCACCGAGGTGAAAGGTTGGGGCGATCTCATGGTGCGTAACGTCAATGAGCTGCTGGACCTGGCGAGGGCATTAAATGAATCGTGATCCAGCGACACTGCTTTGCTTTTCTTATGCCGGTGGCAGTGCCGGATTCTACGCACGTTGGCGCAGTGTATTGCCCCATATCAAGGTCATCCCAGTCGATATTCCGGGGCGGGGCACCGCTCGGGGCCTAGAGACGTTGGTGACCCGAAACGATGTCATTGACTACCTGCTCGAACATTGCCTGCGTCGGTGTGTACCGCCATTCGCATTGTTCGGGCATAGCCTTGGAGCGCGCATCGCGTTTGAGTTGCAGTCGGTGCTGGAGTGTGACTTTGGGTTGCAAGCCTCGCGGCTGTTTATCAGTGGTTGTCTCTCGCCGGAGCGCTTTACTCGTGCTGTGGCTGTTCACGAGCGGGATCTGAGCGATTCGGCATTATTGCGATTACTGGCCGGAATGGGCGGTACACCGCCGGAGCTGCTTGACAACCCGCTGTTGATGCAGACAGCACTGCCAATTATCCGAGCTGATTTTGAGTTGGCGATCGACCTCTCCAAAAGTGCCGCCATGTCCGTTGCATCACCCATCCATCTGTTACTCGGCAATCAGGACAAAGTCACTTGTCTGTTTGAAGACTATCCCGGTTGGCGGCGTCATACCTCCCGAGGGTGTCAGGTATCCCTTTTCGAAGGGGACCATTTTTTTGTCCGTTCCCAAGCGAACCCGGTTGCCATGCTCGTCAGGGAACAGTTGCAGGAGGTTGTGCCGCGTGAGGAATGAACAGCAGATACAGGATTGGTTGGGCGGTGGCGGCTGGCCCTTGCACACCATCGGTCAACGAATGATCGAACTCGCCAAACAAGAGCCTTCTTGTGCCTACCGTTGGTGTGTTCGTGATGTGAGGCAGGGTACCTGCCATGTGTTCAATGAACACATGGCAGGTCCTGCTTCGAGCACCCGCAAGCTGTACATCCTTGTGACTACGCTGCTGTTGGTTGAGCGCGCAGAGCTTGCCCTAGAGGAAACCCTAGTGGTGGATAACTCCAGGGCTGGGAACCAGACCTGTGGTGGCCTCTGGTTGTTGGACAGTCCTCGAACATTCACCATCGGCGAACTACTCAAGTTGATGATGGGGCTGAGTGACAATGTCGCAACGTTTTATCTGGTTGAGCGGATTGGACTGCAACGTATGAATGCACTTTCAACGGATCTTGGACTGCGCCAAACCCGGCATCTGTCGTCGGTGCCAAGTCAAGCGTTGACTGCGGATCACTCCTTGGACGCCGTCAACACCACGACGGCGTGGGATCTGGCAACAGCGCTGTCATTTTTGGTCGATGGCGCAGAAGGTCGACTACCGCAGGGCGGTACCTTCATTGGCCAACGACTTTCCCGGTTCGGTCTTGACGCAATGCTTGCCCAACAGGACACCACTGCAGTGAGGAGTTGGATGGATGAAGTGGGTCACATAGGCGACAAGCAGGGCGTTGGCTATCGCAATTACAACAACGTCGGCTATTTGGTTCGTGATGGCTCGGTGCGGATGGTCTTTTCGTTCATTGTTGATGACCTGCACCGGATGGAAGAGCCGCGACCGGCCTTTGCTCATGCCAGGGATTTCATTGCCCTGTTCTTCCGCTTGCTGGACGACTCCAGCAAGCTCCAGTCACCTTCGAAGGATTCTTGATATGGTCTGTTCACTGGCTGAGAGCTACCACAACAAATCCGCTATTTATGACAGCGCTAGACCGTCCTATCCGCTGCCGGCAATCGAGTTCATCCACAATCAGCTCGATTTGTCCTCGGGCTTACCGGTGCTGGACGTCGGTGCGGGTACCGGAATACTTACCCGGCAACTGGCGCAGACCGGCATGCCAGTTGTTGGCGTGGAACCTGATGTGCAGATGCTCGCGAAGGCCCGAGCGGGTACCGAGGCGCCCAATGCAAGTTTTCGAAATGCCACCGCCGAGCAAACAGGATTTGCCTCCGGCTCCGTGTCGGCCGTGGTATGTGGACAGTCTTTCCACTGGTTTGATCCGGGTAAGACCCAGGCTGAGTTCAGACGTGTACTGGCTACAGAAAACCCGGTATTTCTAGTCTGGAATATTCGTAGTCCCGATTGCGACGGATTTCACCGCGATTACGAGCAACTGCTGCTGAACCAGTTCGAACGTTATGAGGAAACGTTACAAATTGATCAGTGCCTGGAAGATCGTCTCCGCCGGTTTTTTGATGGTTCGTATGAGGAGCGCACGTTCGTCAATAGCCAGCAGTTGAGCGCATCTGGACTGCTCGAAAGAACCATGTCTTGTTCCTATGCCATGCATGTCGGAGCACCAGAATATGATTCGGCCAGTCGCGCCTTGAACGCTCTGCATCAGCAATATCGGCAAAACGATGTTGTCTCCATGATCTATAAAACGCGAGTGGTCTATGGACGCCTTTGAACGGTTGAACGTGAGTCGGCTAATGCACGGAGCCGCGTGGGTGGTGCCGTTATCATTTTTCCCTACGTTGGCGCGGGCTGCATTTCTTTCTTATTTCCTGATTTTCCTGAGTGAGCGGTTTGCGCTGTCGGTGGATCGGATCGGCCTCTTTGTAGGAGGGTTCATCCTCCTGAGTTCTGTTGGAAGTCTGGTGTTCGGCGCGTTGCTCGACAGAATGAGCATCAGAACTTTGATGCTCAGTTCATCGGTCCTCCAATCTGCGGTGTACGCCGGCCTGTTGTGGTCCGATTCGCTGGTGCTCGTATTCATACTGTGCCTGGTACTCAACCTGGCGTACCTGTCACTCGAAACGGCCATACGCATGTGTATCGCTCGTTGGTTTCACTCAGCGAAAACCGCGTCCGTGCTCTCAATTAAATACACCCTTACTAATACTGCGTATGCATTAGGGCCATTGGCCGGCCTCTGGTTGAACAAACAAGGCGTTTCGCCAATGTTATTTTGCAGCACCGCCGCGATTGTATTTGCCTTGGCGGCGTTTCGTCCTTTCGCCGATACAGAGGAGCGCGAACAACCACGCGATAACGGCGAAGGAGTACTTGGCCCTCTGGTGAACATGGCCAAGGATCGCAAGCTGCTGAAGTTCACAGTGGCCAGTGTCCTTTTGGCCGGCGTATTCGGGCAGTTTCATCTTTATGTAGGCCAATACTTGCTCACCACGTACTCCATCGAGCAAATGTACGAAATCATAAATGTGGTATTCGTCACCAACGCGCTGACATCAATCCTGTTGCAGTACCTGATCGGTCGCAAAGTAACGGCTGAACGCTTTAGGCTTTGGACGTGCGGGTGTATCTTGGCCTTCGCCGGCGGGCTGTTGGGATTTGCATTCTCCAGCACGGTATTTACCTGGGCTGTCTTCACTGCCTTGTTTACGGTGGGGGAGATCATCATTCAGCCTCTTGAGTTTCTATACATTACACGTATTGCTCCTGCCCGAATGGCAGGGGCGTACTACAGTTCTCAAAACCTGACCTATCTGGGAGCGGCATCCACGCCGGTGGTTTGCGGTTATATCCTTGTTGACTTAAGTCCCTTGTATTTTTTGTTGTATCTTTTTGTATTGTTGATTGTAGGCGGTGTGATTTTTTACAACGCAGGCGGAAAGTTGGCTTCTCTGGAAACAATACAGCACCGCAATAGCGGGGCTGTATGTGATCAGGGATCAATATGACTTTGCATAAAGTGCCCACGTGTTCGTTTTACGGCCGGTGAATAAACAGGTTGCAGAAATACCAGGTTGTTTTAGCGGAATACAGCGAACGGTTACTCCAAGCTCTCCGATAGCTTTTTCAACTTTCTTGTCCTCGCTGAAGGGGGCGAGAACAAAGGCGTTAAGTTTTGCGTTCTGTATGAAGTGTTTTTTGAATTCGTCCAGAGTAGTGACCGTTTTGGTGTTATCGGACAATTTCTTCTGTGCCACCACTAACATGTCTTTTTGAAGGGTGGCCAGTGTTTTCGAGATGTCATTAAAAAAATCTTCAGTGTCAAGTTTCAGAAGGGTTTTGCAGTTGTTTCGACAGGAATAGGACACCACATTTTGCTCCAGTTCCTTTATGCCAATCTCGATCCGGACAGGGACGCCACGCTTGATGTGGTACCACTTTTTTTCGCCACTGTTCATGTCCCGCCAATCAACGCTGGCCCGAAGGTTTTGCCCCTTCAGTTTTTTCCGGCAAATCTGTTTTTGCAATTTTTTGCAGTAGTCATGAATGGCATCTGCATCTTGTTCGTTGCGCACGATCGGGATAATGACGACCTGCGTCGGTGCCACGAGGGGCGGGAGCACTAGTCCATCATCGTCACCATGGGCCATTATCATCGCGCCAATCAGTCGCGTGGATACTCCCCAGGACGTAGTCCATGCCAGTTCTTTTATCCCCTCTTTGTTCACAAAGCGGATGTCTGAACTCTGTGCGAAGTTCTGGCCTAAAAAATGAGAAGTACCTGCTTGCAGGGCCTTGCCGTCTTGCATCATCGCTTCAATGGTGTAGGTGCTGACGGCACCTGGAAATCGTTCCCAGGAGCACTTTTCGCCCTTGATTACAGGTATGGCCAGGTGCTCGGTCGTAAAACGCTCGTAGATATCCAACATCTTCAGCGTTTCGTCCAGGGCCTCATCATGAGTTGCGTGAACGGTGTGACCTTCCTGCCATAGGAACTCCGATGAGCGCAGGAAAATCCGGGGACGCATTTCCCAGCGCAGTACGTTCGCCCATTGATTGATAAGCAAAGGCAGATCCCGATAGCTTTGTACCCATCGTGAAAAGGATGCACCGATGACCGTTTCACTGGTGGGCCTGATGATCAACGGTTCTTCTAGTGTTCCTGCGGGAACAAGCGTTCCATCCGTCGACTTTTCGAGACGGTGATGGGTTACCACTGCGCACTCTTTGGCAAAGCCTTCAACATGCTCGGCTTCTTTTTGAAGAAAGGATAACGGAATCAACAGTGGAAAATAGGCGTTTGAATGTCCTGTGTCTTTGATTTTCTTATCAAGTTCTCGTTGAATCTGCTCCCATATGCCATACCCCCAAGGACGGATAACCATGCAACCTCGAACTGGAGAGTTCTCAGCCATTTCCGACTGGATGATCACTTGTTGATACCAGTCAGAAAAGTTTTCAGTTCTTGTAGGTGATATTGCGTTTTTCATAGGACCCTTGCTTTGAAGTCGAAATCGTTATTCGAAATGGTGTCGTAAGGGGTAGGTATATTTATTGAGCTTTGAAATTTCAAGACTTCATGTGTGGTTTTTCATATTTCAGAAATTTCCTTCAGAAGGATCTTTCTTTTTACAAAGCTATTCCGCTCTTCGACGTGTTCGTTGACCAAAAACAACCCCCAATGCCATCGCTTCGGGGGCTATGGCTCTCACTGCGCCCCAAACATCGCCGTCCAATAAATCCCCGCATCGCTCTTCGGATCGGTCGCATACGCTGCGCCCAGTTCGCGGAACTGCGGGTTCATCAGATTGGCGCAATGGCCGGGGCTGGTCAGCCAGCCTTCTACCACCTTGTGCGCGGTGTCTTGACCGGCGGCGATGTTTTCGCCGATCTGCTGGAAGTTGTAGCCGGCCAGTTCCGCGCGGTCGCCCGGGGTGCGGCCGTCGCGGTCCTTGTGGTCGAAATAGTTGTTGTTGGCCATGGAGCGCGAGTTGCCTTCGGCGGCGCTGGCCAGCGTGGCGTTCCAGGCCAGCGGTGGTGCGGCGGCAAAGGATTGCGCGCCGCACTGGCGTGGCCGGGTGCGGGCTGCGTTGAGTTCGGTGAGCAGCTTCTGGCCTTCGGCCTGCGCGTCACCCAGGCGTGCGCTCAACAACGGCCGTGCGACCACGATGCGCCATTCACGGTCCTGGCGGCTGACGCCGACATCGACGAATTGCGGGTCGAGGACGATCTGGCAAAAACTCTCCTGAATCGCCTTCATCGCCGAGGCAGCATCGCGGGGCCCGGACAGGCTGATGGCCTGCACGTTTTTCATCGGATAACCGGCAGTGGCCATGGCCTGTTGCAGGTTGCCGATGCTCGGGGCGGACAGCACCAGGCGCGGGTCGGCCGACAGCGGCGGCAACTCCGATGAGACCTGGCCGGCACAGCGCTGCAGTTGGCTGCGGTAGACGTTGATCGATTCGATCAATTGCGCTTCGTCGGCCGCCATGGCGTTGGCGGCGAATACCAGGCCCAGTGACAAACCGGCCAAACGCATTGCGGATGAGATGTAACCCATGAAAATCCCCCTTGAGCAGATTGCGCCCATCATGCGCGAAGTTGCCCCGTGTAAGACAACGGATTTATCCAAAGTGTAGTGGGGCGGGTGCAATCATTTCACTACTACACTGAATCGAACCGCTCACCGAGTGAGATCGATCATGCGCCTCCACTGGATCGCCACCTGCCTTGCACTCACGTTGCTTGCCGGCCCGGTTTTCGCTTCGGATCAAGAGCAAAAACAGGCGTCGGCCGAGAACAAGGCCGAGGTGCTGGAACAGAAGGCCGCCGAGAATAAAGGCTCCGCAACGACTCCCAAGGCCGATGCCATTACCCAGTCCGAAGTCCAGGCCGTTGACCCGGCGGGTGCCGCGCCGCTGGACGATGCGATCACGTGCCTGGCCCGGTCGATCTACTGGGAAGCCAAGGGCAAGGACTCCGCCGACATGGAGGCGGTGGCCAACGTGGTGATGAATCGCCTGGGCCACGAGGGCTTTCCGGATACGGTGTGCAAAGTGGTCAAGCAGGGTTCGGAGAGCAAGAGTTGCCAGTTCTCCTGGTGGTGTGACGGCAAATCCGACTCGGTCCAGGAAGAAGTGCCTTACGCGATGGCCAAGGAAATCGCGCGCAAGGCCCTGAACAAGGAACTGCCGGATCGCACCCAGGGTGCCTTGTATTTCCATGATCGTACGGTCAAGCCGGCTTGGGCCAAGGAATACATCAGGACCGTGGATATCGGTCTGTTCCGGTTTTACAAGCCCCATGCCGGATCGGCCAGATAGGTTTTTTGCAGCGGTCGAGTACGGCGTTATCCAAACTGAAATGTTCCTGTTTTATAAGCTTCATGACGCAACCGTGCGTGCAATGACGCCATAAGCAGGAACTGCACATGAAGCTGGTCTGGATCACTCATCTCGCGCCGATCACGGCGCAGTCGCCGGCGCGCAACGAATGACCGTCCTGGTCACCGGTGCGGCCGGCTTCATTGGTTTTCATACGGTCCGGCGCCTGTGTCGCGAGGGGCAGGACGTCGTCGGTATCGACAACCTCAATGACTACTACGACGTGGAACTCAAGCACGCACGCCTCAAGGTGCTGGAGGCATTGCCGGGTTTTCGCTTCCGGAAAATGGACATCGTCGACAAACCGGCATTGATGAGCCTGTTTCAGGACTACGGTTTTACCGAGGTGATACACCTGGCCGCCCAGGCCGGGGTGCGTTACTCGCTGGACAACCCGGATATTTATGCGCAATCGAACCTGGTGGGTTTCCTCAATGTGCTGGAAGCCTGCCGGCACCATCGTCCCGGGCACCTGATCTACGCCTCGAGCAGTTCGGTGTACGGCACCAACAGCAAGATGCCGTTCAGTGTCGAGGACCCTGTCGATCATCCCGTTTCGCTCTATGCCGCGAGCAAGCGCGCCAATGAATTGCTGGCCGAAAGTTACTGCCATTTGTATGGCCTGAAAGCCAGCGGCCTGCGCTTTTTTACCGTCTATGGCCCGTGGGGTCGCCCGGACATGGCGCTGTTCAAGTTTACCGACGCCATCCTCAAGGGCCTGCCCATCGACATCTACAACCAGGGCCGGATGTCGCGGGACTTCACTTATGTCGACGACATTGTCGAAGCCATCGCCCGGTTGCGCCCAAAACCTGCAGTGCCGCAAGGCACGGCTACCGGGGTCAACCGGCTGTTCAACATCGGGCGTGGCATGCCGGTGGCGTTGCTGGATTTCGTCGAGTGCCTGGAGTCGGCGCTGGATCAGCAGGCCCGGCGCAACTACCTGCCGATGCAGGCCGGCGATGTGGTCAAGACCTGGGCCGATGTCTCGGCACTGGCCGAGTGGGTGGGTTTCAGCCCGCAGGTGACGCTGGAAACCGGCGTAAGAGAATTTGTGCAGTGGTATCGGCAGTTCTACCGGATTTGAAGCGTTCGCCTCTGATCTCGAAAAAATCACAAAAAGGCGAGAGAGACTCCATGAGCCAAGACATTTTTGTATCCGTACTGATTCCCGCGAAGAACGAAGCGAACAACCTCAAGCCATTGCTTGAGGAAATCCGTGTGGCGCTGGCCGCTGAATCCTACGAAATCATCGTGGTCGACGATGGCAGCACCGATGCGACCCTGCATGAACTGCGGCAGATCCGCCACGATGGGCTGGACACCTTGCGCATCCTCCACCATGAGCGTTCGCTGGGGCAGAGCACCTCGCTCTATCACGCGGCCCGGGAGGCCCGTGGGCAATGGCTGGCGACCCTCGATGGCGACGGCCAGAACGACCCGGCGGACATCCCCGGCATGCTCGCGCTGGTGCGTGGCGAACCGGGCAAGGTCGACGTGCAACTGGTCGCCGGGCACCGGGTCAATCGTCGTGACACCGCGAGCAAACGCTACGCCTCGCGTTTCGCCAACAACCTGCGCCGGCGCCTGCTCAAGGACGCCACCCCGGACACCGGTTGCGGCCTGAAGCTGATCGAGCGCGCGGCGTTCCTGCGCCTGCCGTACTTCGACCACATGCATCGCTTCATTCCGGCGCTGATCCAGCGTCACAACGGGCGCATGATCGTGCACCCGGTCAACCACCGGCCGCGCACGGCCGGGGTGTCGAAATACGGCAACCTCGACCGCGCGCTGGTCGGCATTCTTGACCTGATCGGTGTCTGGTGGCTGATCAAGCGCACGCGGCTGAACACCATTGCCCAGGAGCTCGAAGGATGATGCTGACCCGTGAAACCCTGTGGCTGGTGGTCGGTTTTGCCGGCCAGATCGCCTTTACCGGGCGCTTTGTCCTGCAATGGCTGTACAGCGAGTACAAAAAGCGCAGCGTGATCCCGACCAGCTTCTGGTACCTGAGCATCGTCGGCAGCTCCTTGCTGCTGGCCTACGCCATCTACCGTCAGGATCCGGTGTTCATCGCCGGACAGGCCTTTGGCTCCATCGTCTATTTTCGCAACCTGCAATTGATTGCCAAAAGCCGCAGCGTGAAGGAATGAACCATGCATAGATCCTTGTCGCCCCGGGTCGAGTGCCTGGGGCTGATGCTGCTTGCCCTGTTGTTGATCGGCGCGGGGCTGGGGTTGCGTCAGGCGCAGAACGTGGACGAAGAGCGCTTCCTCGGCGTCGCCCTGGAGATGCTGCAAAACGGCTCGTGGCTGATCCCGCACCGGGCCGCCGAGATCTACGGCGACAAGCCGCCGATTTTCATGTGGACAGTGGCGTTTTTCACCTGGCTGACCGGCAAGCCGAACATCGCGCTTTATATCCCGGGACTGTTTTCGGCGGTGACGGTCACGGCGATGGTCTATGACCTGGGCCGTCGCCTGTGGACCCAACGTACCGGGCGCAACGCTGCGCTGCTGTACCTGGCGACGTACCAGACCTACAGCATCCTGCGCACCGGGCAGATCGACAGCCTGTTGATTCTGTTCACCTCCCTGGGCCTGTACGGTCTGGCGCGCCACCTGCTGCTGGGCCCGGCGTGGCGCTGGTTTTACATGGGCTGCGCGGCCATGGGCATTGGCGTGATCACCAAGGGCGTGGGTTTCCTGCCGGCGCTGATGCTGATCCCGTATGCCTATGCCGTGCGCAAAGGCTGGCCTGGCGTGGTGGCCATGCCCGGCGAGGCGCGCAAGTGGTTGCTGGGGTTGGCAGTGTTGCTGGGTGCCATCGCGATCTGGCTGTTGCCCCTGGCCTTGTCCATTTTCTTCAATGGCAGCGCCGATGAAATTGCCTACGCGCGGGAGATCCTCCTGCGCCAGACCGCCGGCCGCTACGCCGCGGCGTGGCATCATCGCGAACCGTTCTGGTATTTCTTCACCAAGGTGATTCCGCAGTACTGGCTGCCGTTGGTGCTGGTGTTGCCATGGCTGGTGCCGGCCTGGCGCCGTCAGTTGCAAAAGCGCGACGGCCGGGTCCTGGTATTGCTCGGTTGGGTGGCGCTGGTGGTGCTGTTTTTCTGTATCAGCACGGGCAAGCGCAAGTTGTACATCTACCCGGCGCTGCCCGGGCTGGTGCTGGTCGCCGCACCGTTGATCCCGTGGCTGCTCAAGCGCTGGTTCAAACGGCATCCGCGTTTGCGTCGGGTATTCCCGGCACTGCTGGCGACCTGGTTCGCGTTGTGGTTCGCCCGTGGATTCATCGAACCGCTCAGGGACGGCAGCAACGTTGATCAGGTGCTCATGACCCAGGCTGCGAGCATGACCCGAGGCGCCGATCTGGTGCTGGTCAATTGGGAAGAGGGGCACTGGTTGTTCGCCCGTCAGCCGATCGTGCATTTCGGCATGGACTATTCAACCATCGAAAAAGCCGCCCTGTATCTGCGCGAACATCCCAAGGCCTATGCGCTGGTGCCGGATGAGGTGCTGAACCAGTGCTTCAAACCCGAAGCGGCCCGTGAACTGGGGGAAAACGCCCGGGCGAAATGGTCGATCGTGGGCGCGGATGCCGACAATGGCAAATGCCTGCCGCAAGAGTCCAGCAAGGCCTATCGATTCACCTGGAATGACCCGCACATGCCAGTGGCGCCTGCGCAGGCAGCCAATCCGTAGGAGCCGGCTTGCTGGCGATGGATTCAAGTGCGCCGCGTTTATCCAGGTTGCACGCGTTATCGTTAACGTCCATCGCGAGCAGGCTCGCTCCTACAAGGGACCGTGCAATACCTGTAGGAGCCGGCTTGCTGGCGATGGATTCAAATGCGCCGCCGCATCGTCACCTGTCACTGACTGGCATCCAGCACCACTCGGTAGCGCGCCTTGCCGCTGCGCAAGTGATCGACGGCTTCGTTGATCCGGCTCATGGGAAACATCTCGACCTGCGGCAGGATCTGATGGCGGGCGCAGAATTCCAGCATCATCGCCGTGTTGGCCGGTGAGCCGACCGGTGAGGCGGACATGACCTTTTGCTGGGGGATCAGGTTGAACACGTGCACCGGTATGGCGTCGGGCACGATGCCGACAAAGTGCAGGCGCCCCTTGCCGCGCAGGGTGGCGAGCATGGCGGTCCAGTCGAGGTTGGCGTTGGCGGTGATCAGCAGGAAATCCAGGGTACCGGCAATCGCCTTGAGCGCATCACTGTCGGTCGAGGCGACCACTTTGTGCGCACCCAGGCGCCTGGCTTCGTCCTGCTTGCTCAGCGATGAGGTAAACGCCGTGACGTCGCAGCCCCAGGCATTGAGGAAGCGCAGCGCCAGGTGACCGAGGCCGCCGATGCCCACCACGCCGACCCGGTCGGTGGGCTTGATGCCGAATTCCACCAGCGGGTTGAACACGGTCGAGCCGGCACAGAACAACGGCCCGGCCATCGCCGGGTCGAGTCCGGCCGGAATCGGCAGGGCCCAGGCCCAGTGAGAGCGGATGCGGTCGGCAAAGCCGCCGTTGCTGCCGATGATGGTCGGTTGCACCGTGCTGCACAGGTTATGCGAACCTTCGATGCACGACGTGCAATGCATGCAACTGTCCTTGTACCAACCGATGCCCACCCGTTGCCCGATTTCCAGACCGCGCACCTGGGCACCTGCGCGCACGATACGGCCGACCACTTCGTGGCCGGGGATGAACGGGTACTGGCTGATGCCCCAATCGTTGTCGATCAGCGACTGGTCGGAGTGGCAGACGCCGCAATATTCCACGGCGACTTCCACTTCATCGTTGCCCAGCGGACCGGGATCGTAGCTGTAGGGTTCCAGTGGCGCGCCGGCTGCCGTGGCGGCCCAGCCGGTAAATGTAGTGAGTTCGCTGCTGTCGCTCATGGGATACCTCCAGATCAGAAGTCAGGGGTCATGGCCGCTCGGGTGCCGCGGCGGAGCGAGGAAAGTGTAGCGGGTTGCCGGCGTTGCATCGGGCGCGAGCCTGGCTACTTGAACATACAAAGGCGCCGGATCCGGACACATTGCAGATACATGGGCGCGGTTTCATGGGCCAGGTCCCACGCGCACAGAGAGATCCGCCATGTTCCGTAAATTGCAGCAGTTCGTCAGATTGTTCAGCCAGAGCGCCCGATTGATGGTCGGCGTTCCCGAGTACGACAACTACGTGGCACAGATGGCCCGAAACCGTCCGGGCGAGCCTGTCATGAGCTATGAGATGTTTTTCCGCGAGCGCCAGGAGGCGCGTTTTGGCCGGGGCAAGTGCAATACGCGGTGCTGTTGACCCGAGAGTTACCTCAGAAATCCAGATCGATGACGAAGGACTCATCGAAATCAGGATTTTCATTGATGCCATTCTTGGCATATCCCCGGGGGTTGCAGATCACACGGGTGTTGCCCACCCGATAATCGAAACTGCCATGAGTATGGCCGTGCAGCCACAGCGCCGGCTGCCAGTCCTTGATCCGCGCTTCGAGGTCCGAGACGAAGCTTGAGTTGATCGGCGAACCGGAAAAGGTCGGGCTGATACTCGACCGTGTCGGGGCGAAGTGAGAGACCACCACCGTGGGCGTGCTGCTGTCGCGGGTGAAGCAGTCTTCCAGCCAGACGATCGTCTGCAGAAAAATCATCTGGGAAATGGCCGGGGTGAACAGGTCGGGAAAATCCGGGGCGATCTTGATGTGGCTGAAGTCACGGATCAGTTGGGTCGCCAGATCGATGCCCAGCGTCCGATCCTCCGGGTTGTCGAGCAGGCGATAGTCGGACCACAAGGTGCAGCCGAGGAAACGCACGCCATCGTGGGTGTATTCCGAACGTTCCAGAACGTGGATCCGGGTGCCTTGCGCCAGGCTGTTCAACTGTTCGTAGGTGGAGACCAGGTCACTGCCATAGAACTCGTGATTGCCCGCCACGTACAACAGCGGAACCGGGCAGGCTCTGGCCCACTCGATGGCCTTGGCCGGCCGGGCGATGTCCCCGGCGAGCACGACGATATCGGCCTCCACGGCGGGAAAAGGGATCGCGTTGACGGACAGGTGCATGTCGGACAGCAAGGCGATGCGCATTGATCAACTCCGGCGTGTCTTGAAGGGCAGGCCGTTCAAACTACCGGTTGTGAGCCCATTGCCACAAGCCTGCCACCGGACCTGTAGGAGCCGGCTTGCCGGCGAATGCGGTGGGTCAGGCGCCATTTATTTTGGATGTGATGGCCTCATCGCTGGCAAGCCAGCTCCCACAGGGATCTTCATCGCACGCAGAAATTGATTCCGGCCTCTCTCACAGTGGATCTTCAGTGAACATAGAGTTTGTGTCAGATGCCGATTACTGTAGGAGCCGGCTTGCTGGCGATGCAGGCACCACGGTCTGCCAGACAGGCCTTTACTTCAAGTACCACCCCCAAGGCTGGTCACTGACGTACTCGGTCACCTGCTTGACCTCAAGATAATTGTGCAGCCCCCATTGCCCCAGCTCCCGGCCGATGCCGCTGTGTTTCATGCCACCCCAGGGCGCTTCGACGAAGGTCGGTTGCGAGCAGTTGACCCAGACGATCCCGGCGCGCAGCTGGTTGGCGACCCGGGCGGTGCGTTGCAGGTCGGCGCTCATCACGGCGGCGGCCAGGCCGAAGCGGCTGGCGTTGGCCATTTGCACCGCTTGTTCTTCGGTCTTGAAGCGCTTGATGCACAGCACCGGGCCGAAGACTTCCTCGCGCCACAGAATGCTGCTGTGGCCGGGCTCGTCGAAGATCGCCGGCTCGACGAAATAACCTTCGCGCAAGTGTGCTGGCCGCCGTCCGCCGGTGAGCAAGCGGGCACCGCTGGCCAGGCCCTGGTCAATGAAACCGAGCACCTTTTCGTACTGGCCCTGGCTGACCAGCGGGCCGAGCAGAACCCCGGGCTGCATACCCGGGCCGATGCTGATCTTGCGGGTTTCTTCCACCAGCCGTTCGATCAGGCGCGGGGCGATGGTTTCCTGCACCAGCAGGCGCGAGGTGGCGCTGCACACCTGGCCCTGGTTCCAGAAAATCCCGAACAGAATCCACTCCACAGCGGCGTCGACATCGGCGTCGTCGAACACGATGAACGCTGACTTGCCCCCCAGTTCCAGGCTGATGTTCTTGATGTCCCGCGCCGCCGCCGACATGATTTTCGCCCCGGTGGGCACGCTGCCGGTGAAGGCCAGTTTGTCCACTCCCGGATGCTCGGTGAGCGGGCTGCCGGCGTCGGCGCCGAGGCCGGTGATCAGGTTCAACACCCCGGCGGGCAAGCCGATACGGTCGGCGGCGGCGGCCAGTTCCAGGGCGGTCAGTGGCGTCAGTTCGGACGGTTTCAACACCACCGTGGCACCTGCGGCCAAGGCTGGGGCGACCTTCCACGCGGCCATCAGCAGCGGGTAGTTCCAGGGAATGATCTGCCCGGCCACGCCAATCGGTTCGTGGCGGATGCGGCAGCGAAAACGCGCGTCCGGCAAGGCCAGTGGCTGATCCTGCTGCTGGTCCAGATCACGGGCCAAACCGGCGTAGTAACGAAAGCAACCAATCGCATCGCCAATGTCCCACTGCGCTTCGGGCAAGGGCTTGCCGTTGTCGCGCACTTCCAGTTCCGCCAGCGCCTGCTGGCCACTTTCCAGTTCATCGGCGAGCGCCTCCAGCCACTGCGCGCGCTCGGCGCCGCTGGTCTGGCCCCAGCCATTGTCGAAGGCCCGCCGGGCCGCGCGCACGGCATGGTCGACGTCTTCTTCAGTGCCAGCCGCCACGCGGTGGAAGACCTGTTCGGTGGCCGGGTCGATCACGTCCAGATAGCCGCCAAGGTCCGGGCTGACCCATTCGCCGTTGATGTAGAGCTGATCACGCATGGTGCGACTCCTGGACGCCGGTACGGCGGTTTTGCAGATGGCGGGAAGTGAACAGCAGGGCCAGCGATACGCAGATGATCACCGTGGAAATCGCGTTGATCTCCGGCGTCACGCCACGGCGGATCGACGAAAAGATGTAGATCGGCAGCGTCGTTTCAGAACCTGCGACGAAAAACGCGATGATGAAATCGTCGAAGCTGAAGGTGAACGCCAGCAGGAACCCGGCCATGATCGCCGGGCTGATCTGCGGCAGGGTCACCCGCCAGAAGGTGTCCATCGGTGGCGCGTAGAGGTCCGCCGAGGCTTCCAGCAAGGCCTTGTCCAGCGAGTCGACGCGGCTGCGCACGATCACCATCACCAGCGCCATGGTGAACAACGAGTGCGCGGCGATCACGGTGAAGAAGCCCATGTTCAACTTCGGCACCGTCGGCAACCAGCTCGCCAGCAGCGGGTTGATCAGGTCGAACAGGCTGATGAAGGCGATCAGTGTCGAGATGCCGATGACGATGCCCGGCACGATGATCGCGCAGTAGGTCAGCGCATCGAACAGCATGCGCACCTTGCTGCCGCAGCGCTGCAAGCCGAACACCGCGAGGGTGCCGAACAGCGTGGCAATCACCGCCGAACTGAAAGCAATCAGCGCACTGTTGCCCAGGGCTTCCATGATGAACGGGTTGCCGAACGCGGTGCCGAACCATTGCACCGAGCAGCACTGGAACGCCAGGCCACTGCGCCCGGCGTTGAAGCTGAACAGCACGATCAAGGCAATCGGCGCGTAGAGAAACAGGTACAGCGAAGTCGAATAGCTGCGCAACCACATGTCACAGGCCTCCGTCGGCAGGGCGGCCGCCGTAGCGCGCCACCAGTTTCAAATACACGCCGATAATCAGCAGCATCATCGCCACCAGCGTCATGGCCAGCGCACTGCCGAACGGCCAGTTGCGCGATTGCAGGAACAGGTCGACCAGCGCGTTACCGACAAAAAACACCTTGCCGCCGCCGAGAATGGCCGGGATCAGGAACTCGCCCATCAGCAGGATGAACACCAGCATCACCCCGGTGATGATCCCCGGCGCGGACAGCGGCAGGGTGATCCGGCGGAAGCTTTCGAAGGCACTGGCACCCAGGTCCGCCGAAGCTTCGAGCAGGCGCTTGTCGAGTTTTTCCAGGCTGACGTAGATCGGGAACACCATCAGCGGCAGGTAGCCGTAGACGATGCCGATCAGCACCGCCCACGGCGTGTTGATCAACCGCACATCCTCAAGGCCCAGACTGGCCAGCAGCGCCGGAATGCCTTTGCCGCTGAGGATGAAAATCCACGCATAGGTGCGGATCAGGAAACTGGTCCAGAACGGCACGATCACCAGGGTCAGCAACAGCGAGCGGTTCCTCGTGACCTTGACCGCAAGAAAGTACGCCAGCGGATACGCCGCCACCAGGCACACCAGGGTGCCCAGCGGCGCCAGCATCAGCGTGTTGCTGAATGCCGCGCCACGCGAACCGAGGTTCAGGTAGTTGGCCAACGTGAAGCCACCGGCGTAACCGCCCACGGCGCTGCGCTCGCCGAAACTGAAGACCATGATGATCACCAGCGGCATTAACAACAGCAGCAGGAACCACAGGGTCGAAGGCAAGAGCATCAGCAGGGTGATGCGTCGGCCGAGGCTGCGCCGCTGGCGAACCTCGACCGCCAGGGCATGGCCCGGCTGCACCGTTTGCGGGTGGGCGGCGGCATTCATGGGTGACTCCTCATTGGCCATGGTCAGGCGATCAGGCGGACTTGAAACGCGCCATCAGTTCGGCGCGCGCGGGGCTGGTCAGCGTCGCGGCGGCCCCGAACTCCAGCGGGCTCAGGGCCTCGGCGGCGGGGTACATGATCGGGTCGTCGAGCATCGCCACCGGCAGCAGCGCGTCGACACGCTTGTCGCCGCTCGGGTAGCCATGGCTCAACACTTCCAGCTTGTTGTGCTGCGGGTCGAGCAGGTAGTTGATGAAGGCGTAGGCGGCGTCCTTGTGCTCCGAGCTTTTCGGAATCGCGAAAAAGTCGCTCCACAGCTCGCCACCTTCCTTGCCCAGCTCGAACTGCATTTGCGCGTTGTCACGGTGCAGTTGCGAGGCGTCGCCGGTCCACGACATCGCCAGCCAGGCATCGCCGCTGCGCATCGACGGCTGGATGTCGGAGTTGATCGCGAACAGGTGCGGCTTGACCTCGATCAGCAGTTTTTCCGCGTCGGCCAATTCTTTCGGGTCCAGGGAGTTGAAGCTGTAGCCGAAGCTTTTCAGGGCGTTGCCGATGGCGGTCAACTGGTAGTCGTGGACCATCGTCCGGCCGCTGGCCGGGCCTTGGGCGGCGGCCCAGAATTCCTTCCAGCTGGTCGGGCCGTTTTTCAGTTTGCCGCTGTCGTAGAGCATGCCGGTGGTGCCCCAGTTTTTCGGCACCGCGTAGACCTTGCCGTCCACCGTGCCCTGGGCCATGAACTTCTGCTGGAACGCCGAGTCGTCGAAGTTGGGAATACGCGACAGGTCCAGCGGCTCGATCAGGCCCAGGCCGACGTAGGTGCTGATGGTGTAGTTGGTTGGCACCAGCACGTCCCAGCCACTGCCGCCGGCCTGCAATTTGGCGAGCATTTCTTCATTGGAACCGAACACGCTCATCGACACCCGGGCGCCGGTGGACTTGCCGAAGGCGTCGAGGTTTTCCTGGCTGTGGTAGTTCGGCCAGGTCGCCAGCGACAGACGATCACCCAGCTTGGTCTGCTCGGCAGCCTCGGCGCTGGAGGTCAGCAGGCCGGGCATGTTTGTCGCGACCACGGCGGCGGCGATCCCAAGGCCGGTGCGACCAAGGAACTCGCGGCGACTGATCGAGCCGTTCTGCCAGCTGCGCAGGGTTTTTATAAAAGTCTTCTGGTCCATAGCACGCTCCACATCCGGTTGATGAAACGAATCAATGATTTACAACGCCATGGCCAGGCCATTGGCGTGATCCCAGCCGACGCGCACTGGCGCGCCGTGTTCGAATGCATTGGCGCCGTGATCCTGCTGGCGCGGCACCCGCACGCAGACCACGCCGAAGGCCTGGGTGCGCACGCGGTACTCGGTGGAATTGCCCAGGTAGATGCGGTCTTCGACGCAGCCCGGCAGCTTCACTTCGCGGCTCAACTCGGCGTTGGCGCCGGCGATGCTGATCAGCTCCGGGCGTACCGCGATGCAACCGGCGGCGTTGGCGCTCAGGCCCTTGCCGGTGGGGGTGAGCGGGCTGGTCAGCTCCAGCCCCTGCTCGGTACGCAGCACCACCGAGTTGCCGTTGAGCTGGCGCACGGTGCCGTCGAACAGGTTGGACTCGCCGATGAAGTCAGCGACGTAGCGACTGGCCGGAGCTTCGTAGAGTTGTTCCGGAGTGGCGGTCTGGATGATCGACCCGTTGTGCATCACGCTGATGCTGTCGCTCATCGACAGGGCTTCTTCCTGGTCGTGGGTGACCAGCACGAAGGTGATGCCGACCTCGCGTTGCAAACGCAGCAATTCCGATTGCATTTCCTTGCGCAGCTTGCGGTCCAGCGCGGCCAACGGCTCGTCGAGCAGCAACACCGTCGGCTTGTTGACCAGGGCGCGGGCGAGGGCGACACGCTGTTGCTGGCCGCCGGAAAGCTCGCTCGGCTTGCGCTGGCCGAAGCCGCTCAGGCGCACCATCTCCAGCGCCTCATCAGCCATGCGCAGTTGCTGTTTCTTGTCCGGGCGAGGGGTGCGATAGCGCAGGCCATAGGCAATGTTCTGCGCCACGGTCAAATGCGGGAACAACGCGTAATGCTGGAACACCATGTTCACCGGCCGCTCGAACGCCGGCACGCCGGCCACGTTTTTACCGGCCAGACGCACCTCGCCGCTGGTGGGCTGTTCGAAGCCGGCGATCATGCGCAGGGTGGTGGTCTTGCCACAGCCCGAACCACCGAGAAAGGAATGAAACGAGCCACGCCGCACCGCAAAATCCAGACCACTGACGGCCTGCACCTCGCCATAGCGTTTGACCACATTGCAGAATTCGATATCGCTTGGCGGGGTGTTGTTCACGAGTCGGGCTCCCTTGCAGTGATGAATCAGTGCGTCGGGGGCCAAACTAGCAATGGGGGTTTTGCGGTGTATATATCCCTTGGGGGATAGGAGGGGAATGGTTCAAACGTTCGGTAGGCGGTGAGGTGTAGAGATCACACGCGAATGCTGCATTTTAGTACTGGTAGGCCAAGTCGACATTCGAGTTCATTTCAGCAAACGGGTATCCAGTCCAAAACGCTCCTGCGAAACAAGCTTGAATTGATCCGCGGCCAAATCACAGCTAACCAGCAGGTTCCAGGAGTGGCGCGTAACTGCAGACGGAATAAGCACGAATGGATGTTGCGCCAGTAGCTCATCAGCAAAATGCTGTTGATTGGGCGAGAGTTCAGATGGAATGAGCCAGTTGGGGTTCGGCACGTCTTCGGGCTGAACAACCTTGATGACATTCGAATCCAGAACTTCGAAACACGTCAGCACATAAGGCACCCTGTCGAGAGTATCGAAGCCTGCGTGGGTGGCGACCTCTAAAATCGCCGTAGCCGGGTCGGCCGAAGCGTAAATGACCCGGCGGCCAGGAGGATTCCATCGGCCGCCGGATTGTTGCGCACCAATGCCGCTATCCCATGTGTCCTTGAAAACCGCACGGTCCAGACGCCAAGCGTGCCACTTCCCATCCCAAGGCAAAGGATTCATTGATAAACCCCGTGTTCAATGCGGGTCAGGTAGTCCTCTACCACCTGGAAACCCAGCGAGTTGTCGATCAGTTCCAGCGGAATATGACCCTCCAGGTACTTGCAGGGTTTCTTCAGCCAGTCCTCAGCCAACTGCTGATCGCCAAACACATTGATGGCGTGTTCGAGTACCTGTGCGTACTGAAAGGCGACAGTGCTTTGCTGCTGGTTCAGCCGAACCGGCTGGGTCTCCTTTGCCAGGCGCTGCACCGTCCTCAGGGATTTCCCGGTAATGCGCTGAACAAGGTCGTGCTCCATGTACAGGCCGGATATGGAAATCATGTCCCTGACGTCACTCAGGTCAAAGCCTTCTTGCGTGTATCGGATGATCAACATGCGTGTATCGCCACTACGGCCATGTAGCAGCACTTCAGTAGGCTTGCGTGTGACACGCTTTGTCTCTGTCCCTACGACTTCATTTTTGACGGCGGGCATACCGTTTACCTCTATGCGACATTTGACGCGATCATAGCGCCAAATGTCGCCAATCGGGTAATTGCCTTTCTCGACCCTTGTCTCGCGCATGTAATCGTTTCACCCTGAATGCCTGAAAGAACGCCCGCATCAGGCGAGAAATTGCTATCCCTGATCAGCGCGGCCAAGTTAAACCTCAAGCTTCCGGCCGCCAACCTTAAAAATACGTCAGATATTTCCTCTGCGGTCCTAGGAATTTCAACGTGGGCAAGCCACGTAAATTCAAGGCTGAGACACGTATGTTTAATCGCTGTCAGCGTTACTTCCCGCAAGCTACACCAGCTTGCGTCGTTGCCTACAGGTACGCCAGAATCCGCCGGCTTGTGCGCCTTGGGGCTGGGTTTTATCGTTTGCCGGTTGCTGGAAAACTTCAGTGATCGGGTTTGGTAGCCCGGTGTAACAAGGTGCAATGCGTCACTGTCAGCAGCGTTTTTCTGCTCTGCTTTATGGTGGCCATGCACAGGGCGCCTTCGGGCGCGCCGGTCTCCTTGTACCCGGTCTACCAACCTGCGTATGGCCACCACCCAACGTTTGGTAGCGTGAGAGTGATGGCTCCTTTTGACGGTACAAGGAGTTTCGCTATGTTCAAAGTCACACCCAATCCGCCGGACTCCGATCCGGCATCCCCGTACGAAAGCCTCGATCTCAACCCTGGCCCCCACATCATGGCGACGCCCCGCAAGCCGGGCACGATGTTCATCGTCAATCCCGACCTCAATCTCGAAACCTTGCTGGTGCACGCCTGCGAATCGCTGGCCTCGGCCAATGTCATGGCGACCGATCTGGTGGATCATTTGGAAGGGTCGAGTCGCAACGCGCTGCTGGGCATCGCGCAGGTGATCATGCTGGGGGAGTTGGCAGTGAATCGGGCGCTGGATCAGCTTGATCCGCCCTGAACACAATCTTCAGAACACCGATAGACCTGTGGGAGCGGGCTTGCCCGCGATGGCGGTATGTCAGACACATCAATGTTGAATGTGCTGCCGCTATCGCGGGCAAGCCCGCTCCCACAGGATTTTGCTTACCGACAGGAATCAGGCCTGCAGCTTGAGCCCCGGCACCTGCAACGGATCCTCCGTCAACTCCCGAATAAACAACCCCAGCAACTCCGACTGGCTGCCAATCCCCAACTTCGCATAAATATTCTTGCGGTGAATCTTCACCGTCCCCGGGCTGATGTTCAGCTGTTCGGCCACCGAGGCGCTGGAGTGGCCGCGCAGCAACAGTTGCACGATCTCCTGCTCACGCCCGGTGAGGATGTGCGCGCCGAAGTGGTCGAAGGCTTCGCGGATCTTGAAGTCCAGGTCCTGCGCCGGTCGCGGTTGCTGAGCCTGACGCAAGCGCCAGGCCTCATTGATGACCTGCTCGACCACTGCTTGAGCACACTCGACCAATTGCATTTCATCCCGACTGAACGCACAGCTGGCGCTCGAGCGCATCAACGACAACACCGCCGTGGCACCACCGCCGAGGTCGACGAAGAACGCCACTTCCTCGGCGAGGCCGGTCTGCTGGTAATAGGTCAGGAAGTACTCGCCGAGGTAGAAGTGGTCGGGGGCGAACTGGCGCAGTCGCCACAACCCCGGCGCCTGCCCGCGGGTGCAGGCCAGGTAGAACGGGTCGAGCAGGTAGGGCCCGCACTGATAGTCGTCGACATACACCGCGCGCTTGTCCGCCGAGAAGGTATCGAACATCGCCAGTGGTCGGTGATTGCCTTCGTAGACAAACAACACGAAATGATCGACCGGGCAGATTTGCCGGAGCCAGTGGCTCAACCCCGACAGCCGCGCATGCCCGGCAGGCAGGTCGAGCAGGTGGGCGACTCCGGTGGTCCAGAGTTTCAGTTCCTTGGGGCGCATGGCGACTACAGGCAGAAGAGGATGGCCTTGGGATGCACAAAGTACGCCATGGCGATTTTGCCCGTGTGGAGCGGGGCAGGTGGCGGTGCGCCGTGGAAAAGACGCACCGCAACAGGGCCGGGTGTTACCGAGTGCTACAGGGCGGGTAGCAAAAATGATCGGCTGAATCCTTCAGCGAGCACTCCGGGTCGAAGGCAACAGGATCGTCAAAACTCCCAGCAACGGCAGGTACGAACACAACGTGTACACGTACTCGATGCCATGAATATCCGCCAGGTGCCCCAGCAGCGCCGCACCGATCCCGCCGAAACCAAACATCAGGCCGAAGAATACTCCGGCTATCATGCCGACGTTGCCGGGCACCAGTTCCTGGGCGAAGACCACGATGGCCGAGAACGCCGAGGCGAGGATGAAACCGATGATCATGCTCAGCACGCCCGTCCAGAACAGGTCGACGTAGGGCAGGGCGAGGGTGAAGGGCGCAGCGCCGAGGATGGAAAACCAGATCACTTGCTTGCGGCCGATCCGGTCGCCGATCGGGCCACCAAAGAAGGTGCCTGCCGCGACGGCTCCGAGAAACAGGAACAGGTACAGCTGCGAGCTGGCCACCGACAGGTCGAATTTCTCGATCAGGTAGAAGGTGAAGTAGCTGGTGAAACTGGCCATGTAGAAGTACTTGGAGAACACCAGCAACGCCAGCACCACCAGGGCGAAGGTCACTCGCCGCTTGGACAGGCCGTGGGTGGCCTTGCTGCCTTGCTTGAGCTTGAACAGGTTCAGGTGATTGCGGTACCAGCGGCTCAGGCCGTATTGCACGAGGATGGCGAACACCGCGAACAGGCCGAACCAGGCCACGTTGCCCTGGCCGTAGGGAATGATGATCGCGGCGGCCAGCAAGGGGCCGAAGGCGCTGCCGGCATTGCCACCGACCTGAAAGGTCGACTGCGCCAGGCCATAGCGACCGCCCGAGGCCAGGCGCGCCACCCGCGAGGTCTCCGGGTGGAAGGTCGACGAACCGACGCCCACCAGCGCCGAGGCCACGAGAATCGCCGGGAAGCTGCCGACCATCGACAGCATCAGAATGCCGATCAGGGTGCAGACCATGCCGGCCGGCAACAGCCACGGTTTGGGATGACGGTCGGTGTAGAAACCGATCCAGGGTTGCAGCAGCGAAGCGGTGAGCTGGAAGGTCAGGGTGATCAGGCCGACCTGGGTGAAGCTCAGGCCATAGGTGGTCTTGAGCATCGGGTAGATCGACGGCAGCACGGCCTGGATCAGGTCGTTGATCAGGTGCGCCAGGGCGCAGGCGCCGATGACGCGCATGACCAGCGGGCTGGCCTGGCTTGCAACCGAGGCGGTGGGTGAGGGGGAGCTGAGGGTGGTGGTCGACATGGGCGTTCTTCCGGATAAACGCGAACTGCGAAGCAGTCAATTTCAGGGTTCGGCGTTATCCTAGGGGCCTTGAAATCGCCCGTCTCGCGCAGATCGGGCATCGACCATCGCAAAAAGGGCGTCATGATCAAACCACTGGATAAATTTCTCGCGGACATCGACCAGGGCGACTGGGACGTTCGCAGCAGCGCGACCGATTACCCGGAAAACTGGTTTATCCAGCCGCACTCCCACGAGAAGCATCAACTGATCTATGCCATCGAAGGGGTGATGGTGGTGCATGCCGCGAGCAGCCAATGGACCGTACCGCCGAGCCGTGGCATCTGGATGCCGAGTGGGCAAGTGCACTCGATTCGCTGCGTGGGGCCGATCAAGATGCGCAGTGTGTTCGTGCACCCTGACGCGAGCATCGGACTGCCCGCCGAACCTCGGGCCGTGAGCGTTTCTGCACTCCTGAGTGAGCTGATCAAAGTCTCGGTTGATTTCGACTTCGGCGAACAACCGAACTCACGGGAGGCCCGGGTGCTGCGGCTGATCCTGGATGAGCTGACGATCCTGCCGACCTTGCCGTTGAACCTGCCGCAGCCCGCCGATCCACGGATCAACCTGATCTGTAGCGCGTTGCAGCGTGATCCCGGGGATGGCTCGACCCTGGCGGACTGGAGCGATCGGCTGAGCCTGGACGCCAAAACCATCCAGCGTCGTTTCCGCAAGGAAACCGGCATGACCTTCGGCCAATGGCGCCAGCAAGCGCGACTGCTGTTGGCGCTGGAACGCATCGCCGTGGGGGAGAAGATCATCGACATCGCCGGGGAGCTGGGCTACGACAGCCCGAGCGCGTTCACCACCATGTTCAAGAAGCAGTTCGGCAAGACGCCGAGCGATTTTTTCAAGTGATGGCGGCCGCCCGCGGGACGGCCGCTTGACGGCTCAGGAACCTTGCGGTGTTTCACCCCGCGCCAGGCGGGCATTGATGTCTTCGATGACCGCCGGCAGATCGACGATGGTGTCGATCAGGTAGTGCGGGCGGGAGCCCTCGAACATCTTGACGATGCGCGCCCGCTCGCTGTCCAGCCTGTCAGAGGGCAGGGCCTTGTATTGCTCGTAGGTCAAGCCCAACGCATTGCCGGAGCAGGTCAGCGCCACTGTCCACATCCCGGCGGCGCGGCCTTCTAGAATGCCGGGCCAGGTGTCGTCGACCTTGACGCAGGCGGCGACGTCGCTGATGCCCAGGGCAATCACGTTAGCCAAGGCCTGGGCCGGGTAGGGGCGGCCGTTGGGCACTTCATCGGTGGCGACCACATGGTCGGCGACATAGCCATTGTGCCGCGCCAGCTCGACCACTTTTTCCATGACCACCGCCGGGTAACCGGAGCAGGAGCCGATCTTCAGGCCCTTGTCGCGCAAGGCGTCGATGGTGTTCAGCGCGCCCGGAATCAGCGCCGAGTGCAGGGCGATTTTCTCGATCTGCAGGGGCATGAAGCGCTCGTAGAGGGCGGTGACATCGTCGTCGGTCGGCAGTCGATCGAACACTGCCCGATAGCGTTCGGCGATCTGCGGTTGGTTGCACAGGGTGCGGATGTGATCCCACTTGCCCATGCCCATCGGGCCCCGCGCTTCTTCCAGCGAAACGGCGACGCCGAACTCGGCAAACGCCTCGACGAAAATCTGCGTGGGGGCGAAGGAACCGAAGTCGACGACGGTGCCGGCCCAGTCCAGGACCACGGCTTGCAGTTGGGTCGGTTGTTGGTAGTTCATGGTGGTGCTCCATTTTTTGTTGTGGGCAGGCCGTCCCTCCTGTCGCCAGGAAGTAGGCCCATGGATTGCTAAAGCTAAAGGTCAGGCGAAATCAGGTGGCCGGAATCGGGCTCGAGTCAAACAGCTCCGCGATCATCGGCCGGTTGCGGCGAATACCCAGGCAGCACAGGTGGTAGTCGATGGAAAACGGGTGATTGACGAAGGTGATCGGTTTGGTGCCTGGGGTTTCGGCGTATTCGACCGCCGAGACGAAACCGATGCCGATGCCCTTGGCGATGGCATGGACGATGGCTTCGCGGCTGTTCAACTGCATGACGCAGTTCAGGGCCACGCCGAGCTGTTTGCAGCGTTCCTCCACCAGTTGGCGGGTGCGCGAGCTTTTCTCGCGCATGACCCATTTTTCTTCGCTGATCTGTTCGACGTGCACTTCTTTTTGGCTGGCCCAGGGATGGTCATCCCGAACCACGGCGATGATCGGGTAGCGCCGGTACAGCTGGGTGTCGAAGCGTTGGTCGAACTCGGAGAGAGCGAGGATCGCCACGTCGATGTCGAAATTGAACAGGCGATCCAGGGTCTCTTTTTCCGGTGAAAACGAAGTTTCCAGTTCGATGTCCGGGTGGCGCTGCATCAGTTCGTAGGTCAGGTTCATCGCAATCGGCGGCGACACTGCGCCCAGGCGCAGCATGCCGGTCTTGCGTTGCTTGAAACTCTGCAGCAGTTGCACGGCTTCATCCTCCTGGCCGAACAGGCCTTGGGTGATCGAATACAGTTGGTGGCCCGCCGCGCTCATTTCGATGAAGCGGCCACGGCGGTGGAACAGCTCCACGGAAAACTTCTTCTCCAGCGCATTGACCTGCTCACTGACAGTGGGCTGGCCGACGCTCAGGTACTCGGCGGCGAGGGTGAAGCTGCCGGTCTTGGCCACCGCATGAAATGAACGTAGCCACTTGTGGTACTGGTACATAGGCGATCCTGTTCCTCAGCCGTTGTCTCGATTCAACCTGCCTGGCCGGGCGCTCAACGCCTGATGAACAACGCGACCACCGCACTGCACAGGCAGGCGCTGGTGACCACGATGAAGATCAGCGAGGTGTTGCCGGTACTGTCGAGCATACTGCCGATCAGCGGTTCCGCCAGGCCGGCGAACAGGTAGGACGAGAAGTTCATCACGCCAGTCGCCGTGCCCGCACGCTTGGCACCCACCAGGTCCGGGCACAACGCCCAGAAGCTGGAAGCCGGGCCGTAGACGAAGAAGCCGCAGAGAAACAGGGCAATCAGGCCGGTCGCGCTGTGGGGGGCAAGGGTCCACATCCACAAACTGGTCGCCGCGCCGAGGAACATGTAGAGCATGATCGCCAGGTAGCGTTTGGAGCCGAACAGCTTGTCGGAGATCCAGCCGTTGCTCAGGGCGCCGATGGCCATGCCGACGGGAAGGGCCACGGTGATCCATTTCGGATCGATCATGCTGTCGCCGCTTTTCCAGTTGGCTCCCAGGAAGTGCACCGGCACCCAGACGATCAAACCGTAGCGGGCGGCGTTCTGGAAACCCAGGGACACGGCGGCGATGATCAGGCGGAAGTTTTTCAGGACCGCTTTGTAGCGCTGGGCGGAGGTTTCGACTTCGCCATGGGCCACTTCATGGCTTTTGTCCTCGGCGTTGGCCACGCCGGTATCGGCAAGCGGTTCGAAACCCAGGTCTTGCGGACGTTCGCGGGCCACCAGGTAAAAGATGATGCCGCCCGCCAGCATGAGCAGCACGGGCAGGCGGAAGATCCAGCGCCATTCCAGATGCATCACCTCAAGCACCACGATCGAGGTCACGTAAGAAAGGACCGAGGCGCAACCGGCGGCGAACACGTATAAGCCATACACCTTGCCACGCTCGCCGGCACTCCACCAATTGGAGATCAGCCGACTGCCCGGCGCCCACCCCAAAGCCTGAAAGTAGCCGTTGATGCCCCAGGGCAGGATGAGCGCGGCAAAATTACTGGCGAAGCTGGTCACCCAGTTGGCGGCGCAGGACAGCACGGCACCGGCGGTCATGATGCGGCGGCCACCAAACTTGTCGGCAAGGTTACCGTTGATGGCTTGGCCGATGGCATAAGCCCAAAGCATGGCGGCTGATGCCCACCCAAGGTGTTCCTTGGTAAAGCCGAACTCGGCCTGGATACCCGGGATGGCGAAACCGAACGTTTGTCGCCCGGTATAGAAAAACAGATAGCAAAACATGGCTGCCAGCAGCATGCGCCACTGGGCGACACGAAACGATGCGGTGTGTACGGCGAGACCTGGCATGGTTTGGGCACGATTCATGATCTTTTCCTTATTCTTGTTCGTTCCCTGCGAGTTGCATCGCAGGGTGCACTCTTTTTCAGGTGCTGCAGGAAATCGTCGCGGCTCGTTACGCCGCTGGCAGTGTAGTGTCTTGGGGGCTGGGGAGCCCTAGGCCGCTCGTGCGCCGATGAAGTTCTTGCCGCGTGCGCCTTGCAGGGCGAAATCGATCATGGTTTGGGCCTCTTCGGCCGACACGCCGTAGTCGGCGAACTCGGTTTTCACATCCAGGCTGTGCAGGAAGGCGCGCAAGCGGGCCTGGGCCTTGTCCAGGTCAGGTCCGAAAACCCGCTGCAGGGTCTTGTCGCGTGTCTCGTCGTGGCCCCAGGCAAGGCCCAACACCAGTGGCAGGGTGAAGGAGCAGGCAATGCCGTGGGGCAAGCCGTAGTGCAAGGTCATCTCGTAGGAAATGGAATGGGCCAGTGCGGTCTTGGTGTTGGAGAACGCCATGCCGGCCTTGAGTGCGGCCAGGGCCATCCGTGAACGCAGTTCCTGGCTGGACAGGTCTCGGCGCAGCAACGGCAGGCATTCGAGGATGTCTTCGATGGCAGAGATGGCGAAGGTGTCGGAAAGCGGATTGGCGTTGATGTTCCAGATCGACTCCAGCGCGTGGGACAGGGCGTCCAGCCCGGTGGACACGGTGACGCCGGCCGGCACCGTGAGCATCAGTTGCGGATCGATGATCGCCACTTTTGGCCAGGTGCATTCCAGGTGCAGGGAATACTTCTTGTGGTTGCTCGCGTCCCAGATCGTCGCCCAAGGCGTGACTTCACTGCCGGTGCCCGCCGTGGTCGGCGCCGCGATCAACTGTTTGCTGCGTGCCGGAACAAAGGGTTTGCCGCTTGCCAGCAATGCCAGCAGCTCATCGAAGTGCCCCGACTCGGTACCGACAATCAGCGCCTTGGCGGTGTCGATGGCACTGCCGCCACCGACGGCAATCACCGTATGGCAATCGCCGGCCTCCTGCCAGAAGCGTTCATAGGTCGCGCGAAGTTGCGCCACATCGGGGTTGGGCTGGACATCCTCGATCACGTAGACCAGCCGTTCGCCCAGCAGTGCTTGAAGGCGATCCACCAGCCCCAGGCCACGGGCTTCGGGAAAGGTCACTAGGGCAACGTTCTGGTGTTCGGTGATGGCGGCAAGTTCTTGCAGGCTGCCCCAGCCGAAACGGGTATCAACCGGGTTGTGAAATCGGGCGGTCATGGCGGGTCCTTGGTTTTTGTTGTTGGAAGTGACGCCATGCTCGCGGTACCCGGACTCCTGCACAAATCGATAATTCGCAGGTTTGAATCGGCTGGGCCGATAACGGCCTCACAATGCAAAACACCGGCACGGGGCCGGTGTTCTGTTCAGCTAATAGTTTGGGCACCGCACGTCCCGTGGGAGCGAGCAAGCTCGCTCCCACAGGGTTTGTGTGTTGAGAGCTTCAGACAAACAGGCGCAACAGGATCGTCGCCAGAATCACCGTCGAAGCTCCGCCGATCCGCGTGGAAATCTGCGCGAACGGCATCAGCGACATGCGGTTCGACGCCGAGAGGATCGCCACGTCGCCGGTGCCGCCCAGGCCGCTGTGGCAGCAGGTGACGATGGCCGATTCGATGGGGTACATCTTCATCAGGTTGCCGATGAAGAAACCGGCCACGGTCATCGACACCACCACCGAGACGCAGACCAGCACATAGCCGACCGAGAACACTTTGACCACGCTGTCCAGTGGCACGTAGAGCATGCCCAGGCCGATCATCACCGGCCAGATGAAGGCGGCGGACACCAGTTTGTAGAAGGTGTTGGCGCCTTTCTCGAGTTTTTCCGGCAGCACCCGGGCGTACTTGAACAGCACCGCCGCGAGAATCATCATCACCGGGCCGGGAATGCCCACGACTTTTTCCAGCAGGCCGCCGAGGACGAAAAACGCGCAGATCAGCAGCACGCCGGCGCCCATGACGCGGAAGTCGACAAGGGAGCCGGTGTCTTCCTTGACCTTGAATTTATCGTTCTCGTCCCTGGCGCGGATCAGCGCACCTTCGCCATTGATGCTCGGGCGTTTCAGCGCCAGGCGAGCGAGAAAGCCGGCGCAGATGATCGCCACGATATTGCCGACCACCGCCGCCGGTGCCAGTTGCGCCACGTAGATATCCGGCGTGCCGCCGAGGATCGCCGAGTAAGCCAGCGACAGGGGCAGGATGCCTTCGCCGATCCCGCCGCCAATGATCGGCACGATGATGAAGAAGAACGTGTGGTGGAAGCTGTAGCCGACCAGTTTGCCGACGATCAATCCGCTGGCGACGGCCGCCAGGGTGCCGACCAGCAGGGGGATGAACATCCTGATCATGCCCTGGACCAGAATGAAGCGACTCATGCCCAGAATGCTGCCGACCACCAGGCTGGCGATGACGAAGTACAAGAAGTTGGCGTCCTTCATGAGCATTTTGGTCGCGTCGATCGTCGCCGGTCCGAAGAAGCCGTAGAACACCAGGATCGACGGCAGCATCAGGCACAGGATGGCGCCGCCACCGATTTCCTTGAGGATCGGCAGGCGCGAGCCCATCTGGCCGAAGAACACGCCCATGGTCATGATCACGGCGAGTCCGCCGATCATGTTCTTGGGCAGGAAGCCCAGGTGCGCGGAGAGAAAGACAATCAGGGCGATGCCAAGGAATACCGGCAGCGGGATGACGCCGATTTCGTAGGCGCACAGGTTGCGCAGGCGTTGCACGAAACCGCCGTCGGGGGCGTTAAGGGTTTGCTCATAGGGCTTGTTCATGTTGCGCTTTCCTCATGCTTGTTTTTATCGAGGATGCAGAAACCACGGCTCACCGGGGATGGATTGCCACTCGGTAGATCGATGGTATCCTTCGCAAATAACGCAATAAACAGCGAAAGTATGAGGCTTATGAACACGAATCGTGATCAGTTTCCCTTGCCGGAAGACCTCAAGGTTTTCCTCACCGTGGTGCGCAAAAACGGCTTCGCCAGTGCCGCCGAGGAGCTGGGGTATTCGCCGGCCTACATCAGCAAGCGCATTTCCGTGCTGGAAACCACGCTCTCGACGCGCCTGCTGCACCGCACGACAAGGCGCATCGCGCTGACCGACGACGGTGAGCGGGTACGGGTATGGGCGGAGAAACTGCTCGGCGACTTCGATGACTTCGTCAGCGAAATATCCGAGGCGCGGCAACAGCCGATGGGTTCGTTGCACATCTGCAGCAGCTTCGGCTTTGGCCGCAACCATGTGGCACCGGCGATCTGCGAGCTGTCGCAAACCTACCCCAAGCTCGAGCTGCGCCTGGACGTGTTCGATCGAGTGGTCGACATCGTCGGCGAGGGTTTCGACCTGGAAATTCGCGTGGGGGATGACCTGCCGGGCCAGCACCTGGGGCGCAAACTGGTGAGCAACCGGCGGGTGCTGTGTGCCACGCCCGAGTATCTGCAACGGCGCGGTGTACCGCAATCGCTGGCGGACTTGAAAGACCACGATTGCCTGGTGCTCAAGGAGCGCAACAACGCGTTCGGCGTGTGGAGCCTGACGAAGGGCGGGCAGGAAGAGTCGGTGCGTGTCAGCGGGCCGTTATCGTCCAACAACGGTGAGATCGTGTTGCAGTGGGCTTTGAGTGGCGGCGGGATTCTGTTGCGCTCGATGTGGGACGTGAAGCCGATGCTCGAGCAGGGGCGGCTGGTGCAAGTGCTGCATGAGTACACCCAGAGCGCCAACGTGTGGGCCGTGTACCCGACGCGGCTGAGCCAATCGGCCAAGCTGCGGGTTTGCGTGGAGTTTCTCGAAGAATACTTTCGTCACCTCTCGGTTGAATAAACCACCGACGCCTTGATCCTCTGTAGGAGCGAGCCTGCTCGCGATGGTCGTCAACGAAAACGCGTGCTAACTGGTTAAACGCGGCGCCCTTGAGTCCATCGCGAGCAGGCTCGCTCCTACAAAATCATTGACGCAACAGCCACAGCCAGAGGTTTTTCCGTCAGCCCAACCAGGGGTTATCCGCCAGGTGCCGGGTTTCGAACTGGCGAATCTGCTCGGCCCGTTGCAACGTCGTGCCAATCGCATCCAGCCCCAGCAGCAACGATTGCTTGCGCAGTTGATCGATCTCGAACGGGATTACGTTGCCGTCCGCCAGTTCAATGGTTTGCTCCGGCAGATTGACGCTGATTCGAGCCGTAGCCGGGTTGCTGGTCAACGCGGCAATCTGCTTGAGTTGGTCCTCGGTCAGCTGAATCGCCAACACGCCATTGCGCTGACAGTTATCGTAGAAAATGCCGGCGAAACTGGTGCCGATCAGTGCGCGGATGCCCACTTGCTTCAGGCCCCAGACCGCATGTTCGCGGCTCGAACCACAACCGAAATTCGGCCCCGTCAGCAGAAACGCGGCGTCGCTCCAGGCCGGTTGATTAAGGATGAACCCGGGGTTGGGCTCACCGGACGCCAGGAACCTCAGGTCAAAGAACAGCCCCTTGTCCAGGCCCTTGCGATCAATCCCTTTGAGGAACTGCTTGGGCATGATCACGTCGGTGTCGATGTTGGCGGCCAGAAGCGGGGCGGCACTGCCGCTGACGAGAGTGAAAGGTTGCATGGTTCAAGCCTCCAGCGCGAACGTGCGCACGTCGGTCAGGTGCCCGGTAATCGCCGCGGCGGCGACCATGGCCGGACTCATCAAGTGGGTGCGCGCGCCAGCGCCCTGGCGTCCTTCGAAGTTGCGATTGGTGCTTGAAGCGCAGCGATCGCCGGGGGCGAGCACATCGTCATTCATGGCCAGGCACATCGAGCAACCGGACTGGCGCCATTCAAAACCGGCATCGAGGAAGATCTGCGCCAGCCCTTCGTCTTCGGCCTGGTTTCGCACCAGCGTCGAGCCGGGCACGATCATCGCCCGCACGTGCGCCGCCACCCGTTTGCCGCGCACGACGCGGGCGACATCGCGCAGGTCTTCGATGCGTGCATTGGTGCAGGAACCGATGAAGGCATGGCTGATCTCCACATCGCGCAGAGGCATGCCCGGTTCCAGACCCATGTAGTTCAGGGCGCGTTGCATGCCCTGGCGCAGGATCAGGTCCGGCTGCGCGGCCGGGTCCGGTACCTGTCCGCCCACCGGTGCGGCCTGATCGGGGCTGGTGCCCCAGGTGACCATGGGTTCCAGGGTCCCGACATCCAGGCTGACTTCGCGATCGAACACCGCACCTTCATCGCTGTGCAGGCCGCGCCATTTCGCGACGGCCTGTTCCCACAGTTGGCCCTGAGGGGCCCGGGGCTTGAGTTGCAGATAGGCAAAGACCTTGTCATCGGGCGCCATGAACGCGCCCCGGGCGCCGGCTTCGACGGCCATGTTGCAGATAGTCATGCGCGCTTCGACGCTGAGGGCGTCGATAGCCTGGCCGGCGAACTCGATGGCGTAACCGGTGGCGCCGGAAGCGCCGATGTTTTCGATCAGGGCCATGATGATGTCCTTGGACGTCACACCGGCCCCGAGCACGCCATTGACCGTTACGCGCATGCTCTTCAGGCGCTTGTAGACCAGGGTTTGCGAGGCCAGCAGGTGTTCGATTTCCGAGGTGCCGATGCCGAAACCGAAGGCACCCAGGGCGCCGTAGGTGGTGGTGTGGCTGTCGCCGGCGGCCACGACCATGCCGGGCAGGATAAAGCCTTGCTCGGGGGCCACGACGTGCTCGATGCCCTGGCGCTTGTCCAGCACGTCGAACAGCTCGATGCCGAAGTCGCGGCAGTTTTCTTCGAAGTAGGACACCTGGAGGGCGCCCCCGGCATCCGGCATGGCGGCAATGCGCGTCGGTGCCGTCGGGTTGACGTGGTCGACGACCGCCAGCGTCGCCCCCGGACGCCACGCCTTGCGGCCCGCTTCGCGCAGGCCGCTGAAGGCTTGCGGGCTGGTGTATTCGTTGGCGACCTGGCGGTCGATGTACAGCAGCACATGGCCCTGATCGTCGAGGGCGCAGACCGTGTGACTGTCGATGTGTTTCTGGTAGAGCGTTCTAGGGCTGTGCATGGAGTGGGCTCTTGTTGTCATGCGAGATCACGGAAACATGCTCACAGCATATTCGTCGCGAATCCTGCATCAAGGTCCATTGGGTAAAGGCATTGCTCACGTTTTGTGTGTAATTGCTCAGCCAATGCTGAACACGATCGAGGCCGTCGACCCCACACTGAGTCGTGCCACTTTTTTACACACTTGTGAATTTACTACCCGATTTTCTGAGCAAAAACAGTGCATTTTGCAGATGAAGTATTATTGGATACCAAATTGGCGCCAATATTGATTGGGTTTTTGTGAAATTGGCCTGTTCCTTGCTCCATGTCTTGCTCAAACAATCAGAGGGCGTGGCATGAGCGGTCAATTTCCTTGTATCGAACTGAGTGGCGGGCCATTTGCCCGGGGTGTGCAATACGGCAAAGCATGCCCACAGATCATTGCCCGCAGCATTGAAATCTACGGTCAGCAGTTGTTGGACATGGGTTACGACTGGTCCGGCATCAAGCGCCTGGTCAATCAGTTCATCCCCAACATCGAAGCGTTCGAGCCGCAGTACCTGGAAGAGATGCGCGGTATCGCCGAAGGCTCGGGCCATGATTTCGAGGCCATCGTGCTGATCAACGCGCGCACCGAGATCATTCATCTGGGGCGGCGTTCGATGCAGGACAAACCGGAATTGGACGGCTGCACCGGCGCGATCATCCTGCCGGGGGCCACGGCGAACAACGAAGTGCTGCACGGCCAGAACTGGGACTGGCGCATGGAATGCGCGGAGACGGGCGTGGTCCTGCACATCCGTCGTGACGACGGTCCGGACCTGTTGACGTTTACCGAGGCGGGCGGCCTGGCGCGTGCGGGCATGAACTCCATCGGCACCGCGATTACCGGCAACAACCTGGAATCGGATCGCGATTACCAGGCCCTGGGCGTGCCGTTGCCGTTGATTCGTCGCAAGGCGCTGGAGGCCAACCACTTCGCGCTGTCGATGAAAGCGGTGGCTGTTACACCGAAGTCGGGCTCGAACAACATGATGCTCAGCCACGCGAGCGGGTTTGGCATCAATTACGAATGTGCGCCGGATGAAGTCTTCCCGTTGTACGAAGTCAACGACCTCATTGTGCATGCCAACCATTGGCGCAGCCCGGTGGCGCAGGTCAAGCTGAAGAACACCGGCATCGGTGGCGCACCGGAAAGTTTCTATCGCGATATCCGCGTCGAACAATGCCTCAAGCCGTTTCATGGCAACCTGACGCTGGAACATCTCAAAAACGCGTTCTTCGACGACTTCGGCAAGCCGTTCGCCGTGTGCCGGCCACCCCGTCCAAGTTCGGGGGGCGAGGACAACCTGTCCGCCACGGTGGCAATGATCCTGATGCGACCGGCCAGCGGCTTCATGGAAATTGCCTCGTTGCCCGCGATCAATCGCACCTTTGGGCAGTACCGCCTTGAGATGGAGTCCGACTACGCACGCTATGCAACCTGGTAAGCAGCGAACTGTTGCCCGTTTGTGATCTGCCCGATCCCGGGCTGCGTATCAACATCGAGGAACCCACATGTTTCGTTTGATCGTTCAGCGTCTGGCCATGGCGGTCCCGACGCTATTGCTGATCTCAATTGCGGTCTTCGCAATGATCCGGCTGATACCCGGCGACCCGGCGCTGTTGATGCTGGGTGATATGGCCGATCCAGCCAGCCTGATCAAATTGCGTCAGTCACTGGGGCTGGACCAGCCGTTGATCGCGCAGTACCTGATCTGGCTCAAGGCATTGTTCCAGGGCGATCTGGGCGTTTCGATCACCAGCCATGAAGCGGTTTTGCCGCTGGTGCTCGAGCGATTCAGTGTCAGTGTGACCATCGTCCTCACAGCGGTGGCCCTGGCGGCCCTGATTGCCGTGCCCCTGGGCATGCTCGCCGCGTGGAAGCAGGACACGCTGGTGGATCTGGGACTGGTCACCACCGCGACGCTGTTGCTGTCGATCCCCGGCTTCTGGATGGGCCTGTTGCTGCTGTATGTGTTCGGCCTGGAGCTGGGCTGGTTGCCGGTGGTGGGGTACGTGCCGTTCTCCGCGGATTTCGGCAAGGCACTGGCCTACATCATCCTGCCGGTGACCACGCTGGTGTTGCATGAAAGCGGCGTGATTATCCGCATGCAGCGCGCCAGTTCGATCGAGGTGCTGCGCCTGGACTACATCGCCCATGCACGGGCCAAGGGTTTGTCCGAGCGTGCCGTGCTGTGGCGCCATACCTTGCGCAATGCCTTTGCACCGACCTGGACACTGATCGGCCTGATCCTCGGCAACCTGCTGGGCGGGATCGCCGTCATCGAAACGGTGTTCACCATCCCGGGTATAGGCCGCCTGATGGTCGATTCGATCTACGCCCGTGACTACCCCGTCCTGCAGGGCTGCCTGTTGCTCATCACGTTCGTCTACGTGCTGGTCAACCTGCTTGTCGACTTGATGTATCCGCTATTCGATCCCCGGGTGAAAGCATGAAGACCTTAAGCGAAATGGCTGCGCCTCCCGTGACTGAGCCTTTGGCCCGCGCTCCAAAGCGTCCACTCTCGTTCAACGCGCTGATCGGCGGCGGCCTGGTGTTGCTGCTGGTGATACTCGCGGTGGCGGGCATCGTCTGGACGCCCTACGACCCGTTGCGCCTGGATTTGGCCAACCGCTTCCTGGCGCCATCCTGGTCGCACATCCTGGGCACCGACGAGTTCGGTCGCGATGTGTTCAGCCGGATCATCATCGGTGCGCGCACCAGTCTGTGGATCAGTCTGTTGACCGTGTTGCTGGCCATCAGCATCGGCACCTTGTTCGGCCTGCTCGCCGGTTACCTGCGAGGCTGGACCGATCGCCTGTTGATGATGGTCAACGACGCGCTGCTGGCGTTCCCGGGCATGCTGCTGGCGCTGGGGCTGCTGGCGATTGTCGGGGCCAGTCAGTACGGCATCGTCCTGGCGCTGGGCCTGGCGTACATCCCCACGGTCGTGCGAGTGGTGCGCAGTACCGTGTTGTCGCTGCGCGAGCGGGAGTTCATCGAAGCTTCGCGGGTGATCGGCAACGGTGAGCTCTACACCATGTGGCGGCACATTGCGCCGAACTGCGTCGCACCCCTGATCGTGCTGGCCACGAGCATGTTCGGCTGGGCGATCCTGTCGGAAAGCGCCCTGAGCTTTCTCGGCCTGGGCGTTCCACCGCCGGCCGCCACCTGGGGAAACATGCTGGCTTCCAGCCGTCCGCATCTGGTCACCGCGCCGTGGCTGGGTTTCTTCCCCGGCCTGATGATTTCAATCGCCCTGATCGGCATCAATCTTTTCGGTGACGCCTTGCGTGATCGCCTTGACCCCCGGATGAGTCGCTAATGGATACCGTCAAGCCTATGCTTCGCGTCAGTAATCTTTGCATCCAGGTGGCCAGCGATGGACCGCTGGCGGTCGACCACCTGAGTTTCGACATGGCCCCGGGCGAGATCGTCGCGCTGGTGGGCGAGTCCGGCAGCGGCAAGACCATGGCTGCGCGAGCGGTCATCGGCTTGTTGCCGCCGCCGATGCGCGTCGCCTCCGGTCGTATCGAGTTCGGCGGCAACGATCTTTGCGCCTTGTCGACGGATCAATTGCGCAATGTGCGTGGTTCGAAGATCGGCATGGTGTTCCAGGAGCCGATGGTTTCGCTCAACCCGACCCTGACCATCGGCGAGCAAATGGCTGAAGGGTTGCGCCTGCATACCGATCAGGATGAAAAAACCATCCTCGCCCGGTCGCTGGAGATGTTGCGACGCATCGGCATCGATGACCCCGAGCGTTGCCTGAAAGCCTTTCCCCACGAGTTCTCCGGCGGCATGCGGCAACGCATCATGCTCGCGTCGGTCATGTTGTTGCGCCCGGCGCTGTTGATTGCCGACGAGCCGACCACGGCCCTCGACACCCTGGCCCAGGCGGATGTGATCGAGCTGATGCTCGACCTGACGCGAGAGGAGGGCACGGCGATCCTGTTCATCAGCCATGACTTGTCACTGGTGGTGCGCCATGCCCACAAGGTCGTAGTGATGCGCAGCGGCAAGGCCATCGAAAGCGGCCCGACCGAGCAGATCCTGCTGGGTCCGAAGGCCGAGTACACGCGGCAACTGCTTGAGGCGCTGCCGACCCGGGGCAACCTTGACAGCGCACCCGTGGCCGCGCCGCTGGTCGATATCCGCAATGTCACCATCGAGCATCCGGGCCGCCAGGGTTTCCTGCTGCGCGGCAAGCCCAAGCGCGCGGTGGACGGGGTCAGCCTGCAAATCTCTGCCGGTGAAACGTTGGCGCTGGTCGGCGGCAGCGGCTCGGGTAAGACCACCCTGGGGCGTTCGGTGGTCGGTCTGGTGACGCCTGTTGCCGGCGAGATTTTCTTCGATGGCGTCGACATCCTCAAAAGCGCCAACCGTGAGCACCGCTTGCAATGCCAGATGATCTTCCAGGACCCGGTTTCCTCCCTTGATCCGCGCGCGAGGATCTCGGAAATTCTTGCCGAGCCGTTGCGCCATGTGCCGGGGCTCAGTCGCGAGGAGCGCGCCGAACGGGTACGCACCATCCTGCACGATGTGGGGCTGGCGCCGATCTTTGCCGAGCGCTTCCCGCACCAGCTCTCCGGTGGTCAGCGTCAGCGGGTGGCGATTGGTCGGGCGCTGATTCGGCATCCCAAACTGGTCATCGCCGACGAGCCGATTTCCGCCCTCGACATGACCATCCAGAAGCAAATTCTCGAACTGTTCGAGCGGCTGCAAAAGCAGTACGGCTTTGCCTGCCTGTTCATTTCCCACGACCTGGCGGCGGTGGAGCGCATTGCCCACCGCGTGGCGGTCATGCAGCAAGGCCGGCTGGTGGAGGTCGGCACCACCGCGCAAGTGTTCGATCACCCGCAACACGCCTTTACCCACCGCCTGCTGGCGGCGGCCAACCCGTTGGTGCGCCAGGCCGATGGCAGTTATCAGCTGCGCGGCAGCGTGGCCGTATGAAGCACATCAAGGCCGTCATAGCGGTGACGGCAAGCCCCCGTTTCAGTTCACTCAAGGACTCGTATATGAATCGTTTTCTGCTAAACGCCCTGACCCTGAGCATGATGACCGTGCTCGGCTGCGGTGCCGCCCAGGCGCAGACGCTGCGCCTGGCGATGAACTCCGATATTCGCAGCCTCGACCCCGGGGTCAATCGTGACGACCGTTCCGACGCGGTGGTGCTGCACATGGTCGAAGGGTTGGTCGCGTATGGGGAGAAGGGCGAAGTCAAACCCCTGTTGGCGAGCAAGGTCGATGTGTCCGCCGATGGCCTGACCTACACCTTCACCTTGCGCCAGGGCGTGAAGTTCCATAACGGCGAGCCACTGACGGCCGCCGACGTGCTGTGGAGCTGGAACCGCGACATGGACCCCAAGACCCAGTGGCGTTGCCTGCCGGAATTCGACGGCAGCGGCCTGACCAAGGTGAGCAAAGTCAGTGCACCGGATGCGCAGACGGTGGTAATGGAACTGGAAAAGCCCAGCGGCATGTTCCTGGCCACACTGGCGCGTACCGACTGCGGCGGCACGGGCGTGCTGAACAAGGCCTCGGTCAATGCCCAGGGTGAATTCGTCTCGCCGGTCGGCACTGGCCCCTATCAGTTGGGCGAGTGGAAGCGCGGGCAGTACGTCACGCTGAGCAAATTCGCCGGCTACCAACCGTTGTCCGGGCCGCGCGACGGCTACACCGGCGGCAAGAACGCCCTGGCCGATGAAGTGCGGTTCGTGATCATTCCCGATCAGGCGACGGTCAAGGCGGCGCTGTTTTCCGGGGACCTGGACATGGCCGAGGTGACGGAAACCGATCTGCCGGAAATCAAGGCACACGACAAGCTCAAGGTGTCGACCGCCCCCAGCGCGACCATGAATGTGCTGATGTTCCAGACCCGCGATCCGTTGCTCAAGGACAAGCGCATGCGCCAGGCCATCGCGGCGGCCATCGATGTCAAGCAACTGGTGGCGACCACCAGCAATGGTTTCGGGGTGCCCAACAACTCCATCATCAGCGTCGCCTCCAACTACTACGGCCCCAGCGAACAGAAGGGTTTCACCTACGACCCGCAGAAGGCCGCAACGCTGTTGCAAGAGGCGGGTTATCGCGGCCAGCCGCTGACGATCATCGCCAACCGGCGTTCGATGGTGCCCAGCTATGACCTGGCAATCATCGCCCAGGCCATGCTCCAGGCCGTGGGGATAAACGCCCAGGTCGAAGTGATGGAGTGGGGCACTCAGCTCGAGCGCTACCAGAGCGGGCGTTATCAGTCGATGTCCTTCACCTATTCGGCGCGCTTCGATCCGGCCCTGAGTTTCGAGCAGGCGACCGGCAACAAGGACAAGGAATCGCGCAAGGTCTGGGAAGACCCGGTGGCGATCGAGATGTTGGGGCAGGCCTTGAAGGAAGGGGACGTCGCCAAGCGTCAGTCGATCTTCGACCAGTTGCATGAACGCTTCATTGACCAGGTGCCGATGATCGTCATGTACAACGGCCTGGACATCGTCGCACTGAACGAGAAAGTCGAGGGTTATGACGCCTGGATCGGGCAGAAGCCGCGCCTGTGGGGCGTCAGCGTCAAGCCCTGATCTTCACGGTTGCAGTGGGGTTTGACGAATGTGTGCCGCGATCAGTTGCTTGAGGCGGTCGCGGTCACCGTTACGCAGGGCATCAAGGATCTGGAAGTGTTCGCGGCCCGACTGCTCGGCACGCAGGTGCGTGCGCCAGGTGCCGCCTGGAGACGATGGCGGGCGGCTGCGAATCTCCTCGATGAACTCGATCATGACCCGGTTGGTGCACATGTCGTAGATGCCGCGGTGAAACTCCAGGTTGGCGATGTAGCACTCCTGCATCGTGCCTTCGTTCACCAGGCGGGCGAAGCGTTGGGCGATGAGGTCCAGCGCCTGCAAGCGCTCTTCGGTGACGACCATCTGGTCGACTGCGGCGCACTCGAGGGCGATGCGCACTTCGCGGGTATCGGAGACCTGGGTCAGGTCAGGGGTGTGGACGTAGTAACCCCGATTGGGGATGTGTTCGACCATGTTTTTCTGGACCAGTTGGTCCAGCGCCCGGCGGATGTCCAGCCGTGTTGCGCCATAACGCTGTTCAAGGTCGATCTGTTTGAGCCAGCTACCGGTCGGAAGCACGCCGGCATTGATGTCGTTTGAAATCAGCAGCACCAGTTGGCTGCGATCAGTGGTTTTTTTGTTCAAGGGTGACTTCCACAAATCTTGGTCGTGGGTGTGTGGGTCGTCGGCTGTGCACGACCCTTACCCGCTGTAGTTATCAATAATGGCACAGTTATCAACGAGGTTTCACAATGTTGAGCAACCAACAAGACACTCCAGAAGCGCGGCATCGCCAGATGTACTATCGCGGCAGCACTACCATCTTTTCCTGCCGCAAGGATCCGCGTTTTTCCTATTGCCTGTATGTTCCGCAAACCTTTGACCAGGCGCCTGAAGGGCATCGCCTGCTGGTCGCCGTGCATGGTACCGGACGGACGATGGTCGAGTATCGGGACGCGTTTGCCGAGTTCGGCCGCTTCAATCGCTACATCATCCTCGCGCCACTGTTTCCGGTCGGTCCATTGGGTGACGGCAACCCGCACGGTTTCAAGTACCTGAAGGAAGGCGACATCCGTTACGACGAAGTCCTGCTGGCCATGGTCGATGAAGTGAGCGCCGCGTTGAACACGTCGTTCGAACGTTTTTCCTTGTTCGGCTATTCCGGCGGAGGCCATTTTGCCAACCGCTTTTACTACCTGCACCCCGAGCGCCTGCGTTCGGTTTCCATTGGCGCACCGGGCTCTGTGACCCTGATCGACGAGAGCCGCGACTGGTGGGTGGGCACCGGCGGGATCGAGGCTATTTTCGGTAAAAGCCTGAACCTTGCAGCACTGCGTGAAGTGGATGTGCAATTGCTCGTGGGCGCTGCCGACCTGGAGACCTGGGAGATCCATTACGCCCCGGGTTCCGTGCAATACAAGGAAGGCATCAACGATGCCGGGCGCACCCGGGTCGAGCGCAATGCAACGCTGGCACGCAACCTGGCGGCCCATGACATTCGAGTCCAGCAGGACATCGTTCCCAACACCGCGCATGCCGGCGTATCGGTGGTGCCTTACGTGCAGGATTTCCTGCTGCAACTGGGCGCATGAGCAAAGCGCCGTTGGATGTCGCTCGACGGCGCTTTGCTAAAGAAACTACCTGGCTTCCTGCGGCAATTACCATCAGCGATGGTGATTGCCTCAATATTCTGCGTCCGGGGGCTGCCTTAGGCTGTGGGCTTTTGGCAAACCGGTGGGCGAAGTCGCTATGCGTTTATTTGAACTGATCACTTTCACTGTGCGCGTGCGCACGGTTGCGCAAGCGCTGACTCAGATCGAGGCGGCGCTGGACGACCCGAACGTCGGCGGCACATTGATGGGCTGCTGGGCCTCGGAGATCGGCCAGTTGAACCAGATCGCCGTGCTGCGCGGCTATGCGGACGAAAGCCTGCGCCAAGCCGAGCGCGAGCGTTTTCTGCTGGGGGGCAGTGCGTTTGGCATCAACGAATTCATCACCGACCTGCGCATCGAAAACTACACACTGTTTCCCTTCCTCGAACCCTTGAGCGCCGGCCAGCATGGTCCGTTCTATGAGTTACGCGTCTACGACCTGATCAGCAGCGGCTTGCAGCCGACCCTCGACGGCTGGAGCAAAGCCATCGAGGCGCGAACCGCCGAGCAGTATTCGCCGGTGTACGCAGCGTTCTACGCCACCGACGGTGCGTTGCCGCGCTATTTGCATATCTGGCCGTGGGCCAGCCTTGAACAGCGCTTGCAGGTGCGCACCCAGGCGGTCGCCGACGGCGTCTGGCCGCCGGAAAACTCCGGCCCGCAACTGCGCGACATGCGCTCGACGATCTATTTGCCGGCGAAGTTTTCGCCGTTGCGGTGATTGGGGTGTCGCTCGGCGGCTGTTTTGTGCTTCGGGCTTTTTTGGGGCCGCTACGCGGCCCAACGGGACGGTGCGGCGATCCGACAAGCCCTCTCGCCACAGTTGGTCTGCGTCTGTTGTGCATGCGTTGTTTCTTGCCCTGATGGCTAGCCCGTAGGGCGCGTGTTTAACGGGCGTCAGGGTTACTTCATGAAAGCTACAAGATCTTGCGTCGTTGCCTACGGTTACGCCAGAATCCGCCGGCTTGTGCGCCTTGGAGCCCATCGGTAACTTGATTCGCGCCACTGCCCATCAGTGGTCGGGTTTAGTCGCCCGTGGTAACTCAGTTGTGCGTGCATCTGTCATGCAGGTCTTTCATTGCCTGTACTTGATGGTGGCTGTACGCAGGGCGCCCTCGGGCGCGCCGGATTGCTGAGTTTCCCGGTCGACTAACCTGCGTACAGCTGCCTCCCCTTTCGTTTAGTCGCAAGAGGGGTGGCACCCAATAGGAAACTCAGCATATGTTCAAGGTAACCCCCAATCCGCCGGACGCCGATCCGACATCTCACTTCCCCTCGGCTGCCGACATCAAAGCCACGCCGCGTACGCCCAGCCACCTGTTTACCGTTGACCCCGAAGCCACGACTGAAACCCTGATGGTGTATCTGGTGGAGACGCTGGCGTCCGTCGATGTGATGGTGCATCAACTGGTGGATCATCTGGACGGTGGGGCGCGCAATGCCCTGCTGGGGATCTCCAACAGTGTGATGCTGGCGGAGATCACGGCGAACCGGGTGTTGGATCGGATTGACCCGCCTGAGTAGGTCCATGCTGACGCGGTGGTCCTTTTGGGGCCGCTGCGCGGCCCAGCGGGACGGTGCGGCGATCCGACAAGCTCCCTCGCCACGTGCCTGTGCCTGTTCAGTGCAACGCCTGTTCGTCCAGGTACTCGTTCAGGCATTCGATGAACGCCTGATGCTGCGTGTGCACCGCGACCGTGGTGGTCAGCGCCAGCAAGACCTTCTGATCGAGGTGCGGTAGCGTCCCGACCAGAAGGTTTTCGGTGGGTTCGTTCAGAAACGATCCAGCCTGTACGGCGCAGTCGCCGGCAGGCTGTGGGATTGGGCGCCGATCAAGGGCGAGGCCATTTGCGCAATCATTTCCGCCGTGACCGCTGCCTGGGTCAACCCCAGATGTTGATGACCGAAAGCGAGCAGGACCTTGCCGTCGCACACCCGGTCGATGACCGGCAGGGAATCGGGCAGGGAGGGGCGAAAGCCCATCCACGGCGTGGCTGCTTCGGCACTCAGGTCGCGCTTGAACAGGCCTTTGCTCAGGCGGTGCAATTGCCAGGCGCGCTCCATGGTCGGCGGGCATTCGAGACCTGCGAATTCAACGGTGCCGGCCAGCCGCAGGCCGTCGGTCATCGGCGTCATGATGAACTTGCGCTCCAGCGAGGTGACGGCAAACGGCAAGCGCCCATGTTCGTGAGGCAGCATCAGGTGATAGCCGCGCTCGGTGTCCAGCGGCACCTTCTTGCCGGTCAGCGCGGCGGTGAGCTTCGCTGAATGGGCGCCACAGGCAATCAATACCTGGCGGCTGTTGAAACGGCCTTGATCGGTGATCAACGACACGCCGCTTTCATTCAACTGTCCGCCCTCGACCCGCTGCTTGAGGAACTGCACGCCGCTGTTTTTGGCCGCGTGAACCAGTTCGCCGACCACCTGGAAAGGGTCAAGGAAATGCCCGGTGCGCGGGAAAAACAAGCCGCCGCGGATCTGCTCGCTGAGCTGCGGCGCCGCATCGCGCACGGCCCTGGCCTGCCAGAAATCCACCGGCACTTGCTGCTGACGCATGCGCGACTGTAGCGCTTCGATCGCCTGCTGCGAGTCGGGACGCTCGAACACCAGCAGCGAGCCGTCTTCTTTCATCAGTTCGGGACGGTCGATGGTCTGCAGCAAGCGGTGCCAGGCACCCAGGCTGCTTTCATTGAGCGCGCGGATGCCGGCCACGGTGCGCTGGAACGGCGCCGGGCGCAGGTTGAGCAGCAGGCGTGCGAACCAGGGCAAGGCCCGGGGCATGTATTTCCAGTCCAGGCGCAGCGGGCCCATCGGGTCCATGAGCATGGCGGGCAGGCGCTTGAGGATGGACAGGTCGGCGATCGGGAACACCTGTTCGGTGGCCAGGTGCCCGGCGTTGCCGAACGAGGCGCCACGACCGGGCTCCTGCTGGTCGATGACCACCACCCGCCGGCCCTGACGCGCCAGGCGCAGGGCGCAGGCGACGCCGATGATGCCGGCGCCGATCACGGCAACGTCTGCCTCGATGTGCGAGGGGTTTAAAGGAGAATGGTTGGTCATGGCCTAGGCTTCTCTCTGGCCGTCGAGCAGGCGACGCAACTGCAACGGATTACCGTGCTTGAGCGCGGCCGGCAACAAGGCATCGGGGAAGTCCTGGTAGCAGACCGGGCGCAGGAAACGCAGGATGGCGGCGGTGCCGACCGAGGTGCTGCGCGCATCGGACGTCGCCGGGAACGGGCCGCCATGGACCATGGCGTCGCACACCTCGACACCGGTCGGCCAGCCATTGACCAACAGGCGCCCGGCCTTGCGTTCAAGAGTCGGCAGCAAGGCGCGGGCGCTCTCCACATCGCCGTCGTCCAGATGCAGGGTGGCGGTCAGTTGACCTTCCAGGTGTTCGAGGACCTGACGGATTTGCCCGTCGTCGGCACATTGCACGATCAGCGAAGCAGCGCCGAACATTTCTGCCTGCAACGCCGGGTCGGCGAGAAAGTCGCTGGCCTGGGTGACGAACAGGTGGGCCTGGCACTGGTTCGGGGTTTCCCCACGTACGCCCGTTGCAACGGTTTGCGCGTGTTCGGCCAGCGAACCGACGCCGGACTCGTAGGCGTTGAAAATGCCGGGGGTGAGCATGGTCTGCGCCGGGCTGCGCTGTAGCAGTTGCGCAGCCGCCTGGATGAAGCGATCAAGGTCCGGGCCTTGGCGGGCAATCACCAGACCCGGGTTGGTGCAGAACTGGCCGGCACCCTGGGTGAGGGAGGCGACGAAGCCTTGCGCCAGCGATTCGGCGCGTGATTGCAGGGCTGCCGGGAACAGCAACACCGGGTTGATCGAACTCATTTCCGCGTACACCGGGATCGGCTCGGGCCGCGCCTGGGCCGCCTTGCACAGGGCCATGCCGCCGCTGCGCGAGCCGGTGAAACCCACCGCCTTGATGCGCGGGTCGGTGACCAGGGCGATGCCCACTTCGCGGCCGGAGCCGTACAACAGCGAGAACACGCCTTCGTGCAGCCCGCACAGTTTGACCGCGCGGGCCACGGCTCGGCCCACCAGTTCACTGGTGCCCGGGTGCGCGCCATGGGCCTTGACGATCACCGGGCAACCGGCGGCCAGTGCCGAGGCGGTGTCCCCGCCGGCGACGGAGAAGGCCAGGGGGAAGTTGCTCGCGCCGAACACCGCCACCGGGCCGAGCGGCACCTGACGCTGGCGCAGGTCCGGGCGGGGCAGGGGTTGACGCTCGGGCAACGCGTTGTCGACTCGCACATCGAGCCATTCGCCTGCGCGCACGGTGCGGGCAAAGGTGCGCAGTTGCTGGCAAGTGCGGCCGCGCTCACCCTGGATGCGCGGGCGTGGCAGACCGGACTCGGCCACGGCGCGGTCGATCAATTCATCGCCGAGGGCTTCGATTTCGCTGGCGATGGTTTCGAGGAATTCGGCGCGTGCGTCCAGGGACGTCGCGCGGTAGCTGTCCAGTGCATTCCACGCCAGGGCGCAGGCCTGCTCGACGTGTTCACCGCTGCCACCGTGGTAGGCCGGTTCAAGGGGTAGATCCGTGGCGGGATCGATGCCGCGGATCGCTTCGCGGTTGCCGGAGATGGCCTGCTGGCCGATCAGCATGTTGCCTGTCAGAGTCATGGTCGTTCCTGAAAAAAAGAGAGCGGGGCGTTGGCGAAAATAAAAGCGGCGCGCATTGGCACGCCGCTGTACGTCAGGCGAAGTTCTGCTCGGCCGACCACTGCTCGTACCACTGACGGAACAGCGCGTACTGGTTCTCGGCGTAACGACGCTGGGCATCGCTGAGCACGTCGGTCTCGTTGAAGTGCAGGCTGTATTCCTTGTCGCCATTGAGCACCATCAGGTGCTTGTAATAGAGCACCAGGTCGCAGCCCTCATCGAAGGACGACAGCACTGCCAGTGCCGATTCCAGCTCCCGTGCCTGGCGACGTGCCTTGGCATCGCCCTTGGCCGCTTGTTTGCTCAGGGCCACCAGGCGCAACACTTCGCGCGGCAGGGCGTTGCCGATGCCGGTGATGGAGCCGGTGGCGTTGCAGTTGACGAAACCATGCACCACCTGGGTGTCGACACCGACCATCAGGGTCACGTCATCGTCCCTGGAGGTGATGTGTTCGGCGGCGTAGCGCATGTCGGCGGCACCGCCGAACTCCTTGAAGCCGATCAGGTTCGGGTACTCGCGACGCAGTTCGAAGAACAGGTCGGCGCGGGTGGCGAAGCCGTAGTAAGGGCTGTTGTAGATCACTGCCGGCAGGCCTGGAGCCGCTTCGAGAATCGCCGCGAAGTGGGCTTTTTGCGCGGTGGCCGAGGCGCCACGGGACAGCACGCGAGGGATGACCATCAAGCCCTGGGCGCCCACTTTGGCTGCGTGTGCCGCATGGGAAACAGCTTCGCGGCTGTTGACCGCACCGGTGCCGACGATGGTCGGCACACCGGCGGCCACCAGGCGCGCCACGCCTTCCTGGCGCTCGGCTTCGGTCAGCAGCGGCCAGTCACCCATGGAACCGCAATACACCACTGCGCTCATGCCGATGTCGATCAGCTCGCGACCCTTGGCCACCAGTGCGTCGAAGTCGGGCTTGCGCTCGGCGGTGCACGGGGTCATCAGGGCAGGGATGCAGCCAGTGAAAATGTTGTCGCTCATTTTGTTGATACTCCTTGAAGCGTTGATGCAGATCGGGTGAAGGAAGAAACGTGGCGGCTCAAATGCCCCACGCAAAGGGATCTTGTTCGTCGATCAGCAAGGTGCTGTCGGCGGTCATGTAGGCGCGGCCGGTGATGAAAGGGATGATGCGTTCGCCCTCCCATTCGTAGCTGCCGATGAACTGGCTGGCGGTGATGCTGGCCTGGACCCAGCGTTCACCGGCGGCCAGTTTGCCGTCGGCCGCCAGGCACGCGAGTTTGGCGCTGGTGCCGGTGCCGCAGGGCGAGCGGTCGTAGGCCTTGCCGGGGCACATGACGAAGTTGCGGCTGTCGGCGTGGTCGTCGTCGGCGAACAGTTCGATGTGGTCGATCAGCGCGCCGTCTTCACCGTGGATGCCCTGGTCCTCGAGGGCCTTGAGCATTGCCCAGGTGTATTCGGTGAGAAAGTCGACGTTGTCCATCTGCAAGGCCTGGCCGTGCTCGGATACCAGGAAGAACCAGTTGCCACCCCAGGCGATGTCGCCGTACACGCGGCCATGCCCCGGCACTTCGACCGGCACCTGTCGGCGGTAGCGGTAGGCGGGCACGTTGCGCAGGGTGACGTTGCCGTCTTCATGCAACGTAGCGCTGACAGGGCCGACCGGCGTATCAATCTTGTGCTCGCCGGGCTGGATATGCCCCAGGTGCTGCAGCGAGTTGACCAGGCCGATGGTGCCGTGGCCGCACATGCCGAGGTAGCCGGCGTTGTTGAAGAAGATCACGCCGCAAGTGGCATCCGGCGACACCGGTTCGCAATACAGCGCACCCACCAGCACATCGTTGCCACGGGGCTCCAGCAGGCAGGCGCGACGCCATTGGTCATGCTGCTCGCGGAAGGTATCGCGCTTCTCGGCCATGGTCCGGCCAGCCAGCTGGGGCAGGCCCGACATCACCAGGCGAGTCGGCTCGCCGCCGGTGTGGGAATCAATGACATGTACTTTTTTCATAAACACATCCATTAGAGGAACACGCAGGTTTTGCCGGCCTGAATTTCAGCGAGCGGGTTGGGCAGACACACCGATCGGACGCTGGGCGCGGTAGGCGGGATCGGCTTCTTCTTCACCGTCCTCGGCGTCCAGGCGAACCAGATGCGCCGGCACGCCGGTGGCCGCGCCCCAGTAGTAGATGCCCATGGCGCAGGCCGCCACGACCAGGGTGTCGAATGGATGGGTGAGCACACCCATGCCGCCGAAACTGCCGAGCCAGGACAGCACGATGGTCACGGCGTAGAAACCGATCAGCCATGCCGAGGAGCGCACTTGCTGGGCCAGGCTCAGGTGTTGGGTCGGCACGAAGCGACCACACAGCAGGTACACCACGAACATCAGGATCTGCAGGCCGAGCAGCCAGGACACGGTGTTCCAGCCGGACCAGTAGACGATCAGCGCGGCGATGATGAACGACACTGGCCCGAGCACGCCCATGTGCTTGACTCGGAACGGGCGCGGCATGTCCGGCGCATTGCGGCGCAGGGCGGCCACCGACACCGGGGCGACGGCGTAGCTCAATACCAGCGCGGCGGAGACCACGTTGATCAGCGCTTCCCACGAAGGGAAGGGCAGGGTCCAGAACACCGACAGGGCAAAGGTCAGCCACAGCGCCGGGCGCGGGATGCCGGACTTTTCGTCGATGCGCGTGAAGACCTTGAAGAAGGTACCGGTCTGCGCCCAGCCGTAGATCACCCGCGGGGTGGCGTTCATGTAGATGTTGCCGCAGCCGCTGGGGGAGATCACCGCGTCGGCCACCACCAGGTAGGCCAGCCAACCCACACCCAGGGCCAGGGCGATGTCGCGGTATGGCAGGGCCAGTTCCTTGGCGACGCCGGCCCAACCGTTGGCGAGCATTTCGGTGGGCACGCCGCCGAGGAACGCCACTTGCAGCAACACATAGATCGCGGTGGACAGCAGCACGGAGAGGATCAGTGCAATCGGGATGGTGCGTTGCGGATTCTTCACTTCGCTGGCCACCGAGATGATCGGTGTCAGCCCCAGGTAGGCGAAGATAATGCCGCCGGCGGACACCGCCATCTCGACACCGGACAGTCCGAACGGCATGAAGCCCTGGGCCTGGAAGTTCTCCGGCTTGAAGAAGGTGAACAGCACACCGATCACCAGCAACGGCACGATGAACTTGAACATGCTGATCAGGTTGTTGGCCTTGGCGAACGTCTTCACGCTGTAGTAGTTGAGCATGAAGAACAGGCACAGCAGGCCGAACTGGAGCAGCCAGCCAAGCGCCGTCGGGTTGCTGGAACCGGCCTGGGTCAATGCGGGAAACCACGCAGCGGCGTACTGGCGCGCGGCGACCACCTCGATGGCCACCAGGCTGGAAAACGCGATCAGCGTGATGAAGCCCATCAGGTAACCCAGCAGCGGGCCGTGGGAGTAGACCGGGTAGCGAATCACCCCGCCGGCACGCGGCAGTGCGGCGCCGAGTTCGCAGTACACGATGCCCAGCAGCAACACCGCAAAACCGCCCAGCAGCCAGGAAAAAATTCCCGCCGGCCCGGCGATGGCGGAGACGTGACTGGCTGCGAACAACCAGCCGGAGCCGAAGATGGCCCCCAGTCCGATAAACGTGAGGTCTATCAACGAAAGTTGTTTTTTGAACTTGCCTTGGCCTGACATTACATCGCCTTCTTGTGAGTTTTTGGATAGGCAGGTGTGCACTTCAAATCGCCTCTTTTCGGTTTTGCCGAGGAGGGCGGTGGGCATAGATTGAACCTGGCGGCGTGCTCGCGATTGATGTTTTGCTTGGGTGTCGATGACGAAATCAGCACAATGGCAGCTGTCTGATTTTTGCGAGGGGTCGGTTGATGACTGAGGATGCATTTGCGCTGTTGTGCCAGGGCGACGACTCGAACCGCCCCGAATCCATCGAACAACTGCTGGCCGGCATTGCGCTGTTGCTGCCCATGCTCGATGTGATTCCCAATGCCGCGATCTTCATCAAGGATGTGCAGGCGCGGTATGTCATGGCCAACCGCACGCTGGTGCAACGCTGCGGTTTGAAACACCTGAAACCGCTGCTGGGCAAGACCAGCGCCGAGGTGTTTCCCGAGCAATTGGGGCCTGGCTACACCGAACAGGACCGGCGCGTGCTGGAGCAGGGCTTTGTGCTGGAGGACCAGCTGGAGTTGCATCTGTACGGCAGCCGCGAGCCGGGCTGGTGCCTGACCCACAAGCGCCCGCTGTACAACCGCCGCAATGAAATCATCGGCCTGGCGGGCATCTCGGTCGACCTGCAATCAGCCAGCGACACGCACCCGGCGTACCAGCGCCTGGCAGCGGTGGACGAACACATTCGCGCGCATTTCAACCGGCGCGTCACCCTCGGTGAGCTGACGCGCATCGCCGGGATTTCCGTGGCGCAACTGGAACGCTACTGCAAGCGTGTGTTCCACCTGACGCCCCGGCAGATGATCCAGAAGGTTCGCCTGGAACACGCGCACCGGTTGCTGCTTACCGAGATGCCGATCACCGAGGTCGCCCTGCAGTGCGGCTATACCGACCACAGTGCGTTCACCCGGCAGTTCAAGGCCTTGACCGGTTTCACTCCGCGCCAGTACCGCCAGGCCACCGGCCACGCGCAACCGTCCGGCCTGGATTAGCGACGCGCCGGCAATGGCCCTGTAAACTGGCCGCGCAAAAGGCGCTGGCCTTTCCACTTCTTCAAGCAAGAGATCCCCCATGGCAAACCACGACCTGACCTTCACGCCCGACCTCGATGCCGATTCGATTTCTTCCGACGTCATCGGTTTCGCCGGTGTGCTGGTCTCCACCCAGATCCCCACCCGCGCCGACGGCAGCCTGGAACTGGGCGACATCACTTTGCAAAGCGAATGCACCCTGCAAGCGCTGAAGGTTGCGCTGGAACGTGCCGGCAGCTCCATGGACCGCGTGATGCACCTGACCATCTACCTCACCGACATGGCCGACCGCGCCGCGTTCAACGAAGTCTACAAACGCTACTTCGCCAAGCCATGGCCGGTACGCGCAGCCGTCGGGGTTGCCGCGTTGGCGGTAGAAGGCATGCGCGTGGAAGTCACCGCCATGGCGGCCAAGGCCTGAATCAACACCACAAAACCCCTTGTAGGAGCGAGCCTGCTCGCGATGGACGTCAACGATGACGCGGGCATCCTGTATGCACGCGTCGCCCTTGTGTTCATCGCGAGCAGGCTCGCTCCCACAGTTGAATGGTGTTGTGCACACTTTCCGAGTACGCCATAAAACCCCCTTGTAGGAGCGAGCTTGCTCGCGATGGACGTCAACGATGACGCGGGCATTCTGTATGCACGCGTCGCCCTTGTGTTCATCGCGAGCAGGCTCGCTCCCACAGTTGAATTCCGACATACCCCTCCCATGTGGGAGCGAGCTTGCTCGCGATGGCGGCGTGTCAGTCGACATCAATTTTGACTGTTCTACCGCCATCGCGGGCAAGCCCGCTCCCACAGTTGAATGGTGTTGTGCACACTTTCCGAGTGCGCCATAAACCCCGCTTGTAGGAGCGAGCTTGCTCGCGATGCACGTCAACGATGACGCGGGCATTCTGTATGCACGCGTCGCCCTTGTGTTCATCGCGAGCAGGCTCGCTCCTACGGGGATGGAGGCCGGCCAGGTCCGCTTGATGCGCCACCCGGCAGCATACGGGTGCCGGTCGGGCGATTCGCCGCTACAATGCACGCCTCGACCGTGACAAGCCTGACTAAAAAAACTATGTCTTTGCCCAAACATCACCTGGAATTGCTCAGCCCTGCCCGCGATGTGAGCATCGCCCGCGAGGCCATCCTGCATGGCGCCGATGCCGTGTACATCGGTGGCCCGAGCTTCGGCGCCCGCCACAACGCCTGCAACGAGGTGAGCGAGATCGCCGAACTGGTGGAATTCGCCCGTCGTTATCACGCGCGGATCTTCACCACCATCAACACGATCCTGCACGACAACGAACTGGAGCCGGCGCGCAAGCTGATCCACCAGTTGTACGACGCCGGCGTCGATGCGCTGATCGTCCAGGACCTGGGTGTGATGGAGCTGGACATTCCGCCGATCGAACTGCACGCCAGCACCCAGACGGACATCCGTACGCTGGAACGGGCGAAGTTCCTCGATCAGGCCGGTTTCTCGCAACTGGTGCTGGCCCGCGAGCTGAATCTCCAGGAGATCCGCGCCATCGCCGACGAAACCGACGCGGCCGTCGAGTTCTTTATCCATGGCGCGTTGTGCGTGGCGTTTTCCGGCCAGTGCAACATTTCCCACGCGCAGACCGGGCGCAGCGCCAACCGTGGCGATTGCTCCCAGGCCTGTCGCCTGCCGTACACCCTCAAGGACGAAAAGGGTGGCGTGATCGCTTACGAAAAGCACCTGCTGTCGATGAAGGACAACAACCAGAGCGCCAACATCCGCGCGCTGGTCGAGGCCGGCGTGCGCTCGTTCAAGATCGAAGGCCGCTACAAGGACATGGGCTATGTGAAAAACATCACCGCCTACTACCGCCAGCGCCTCGACGCCGTGCTCGAAGACCGCCCGGACCTGGCCCGTGCTTCCAGTGGCCGCACCGCGCACTTCTTCCTGCCCGACCCGGAAAAGACCTTCCACCGTGGCAGCACCGATTACTTCGTCACTGACCGCAAGATCGATATCGGCGCCTTTGACTCGCCGACCTTCACCGGTCTACCGGTAGGTGTGGTCGAGAAAGTCGCCAAGCGTGACATGCAGGTCGTGACGCACGAGCCGCTGTCCAACGGCGACGGTCTCAACGTGCTGGTCAAGCGTGAAGTGGTGGGTTTCCGCGCCAACATCGCCGAACCGAAAGGCGAGTTCGAGGAAGACGGCGAGAAGCGCTATCGCTATCGCGTCGAGCCCAATGAGATGCCGGAGGGGATGTACAAGCTGCGCCCCAACCATCCGCTGAATCGCAATCTGGATCACAACTGGCAACAGGCGCTGCAAAAGACCTCTGCCGAGCGTCGCATCGCCCTGAGCTGGGTCGCGCGCCTGCGTGAAGAACAGCTGGAACTGACCGCGACCAGCGAGGAAGGCATCAGCGCCAGCGTCACGCTGGCCGGCCCGTTCGGCGCGGCCAACAAGCCGGAGCAGGCGCTGGAACAATTGCAGGATCTGCTCGGACAACTCGGCACTACGCAGTACCACGCCATCGATATCAGGCTGGACGCGCCGCAGGCGTACTTCATCCCGAACTCGCAGCTCAAGGCCTTGCGTCGTGAAGTGATTGAAGCCTTGACCGAAGCGCGGGTCGCCGCGCACCCGCGTGGCAGCCGCAAGGCCGAAACCACACCGCCGCCGGTGTACCCGGACTCGCACCTGTCGTTCCTGGCCAACGTCTACAACCAGAAGGCCCGCGACTTCTATCACCGCCATGGCGTCAAGCTGATCGATGCGGCCTACGAGGCCCACGAGGAGGCGGGTGAAGTGCCGGTGATGATCACCAAGCACTGCCTGCGTTTCTCCTTCAACCTGTGCCCGAAACAGGCCAAGGGCGTGACCGGCGTGCGCACCAAGGTCGCGCCGATGCAGTTGATTCACGGCGATGAAGTGCTGACGTTGAAGTTCGACTGCAAGCCTTGCGAGATGCACATCATCGGCAAGATGAAGGGCCACATCCTCAACCTGCCGCAACCGGGCAGCGTGGTCGGTCACATCAGCCCCGAAGACCTGCTCAAGACCATCCCGCGCGCACCGCACTGAGTGACCGGTGAGCGCGCCGCAACGGCGTGCTCACCTGTTGTTCAAAATCCCGTGTAATTGAAATAAACGACTGCCACGGCAACGGCGAGGCCAAACGCTGCCAGGGCTTTTGTCTGTGCGCTCGGCTGGAATTCACTCGACGCTTGTTCAGGGAGTGGCGGGTACGCGGAGTCGTCCTGGCGGCGCTGCAGCATGGCCCGATAGCTGTAGCGCAAGCCGATCAGCAGGGAAATGGCCAGAAGGCCGAGGATCGCCCAGCGTACCGTGGCCGGTTTTCCGCTGGCGGCCTGGCTGTCCTCGTGCTCACAGGCCGGGCTGTTGAACTCCAGGACAGAAATCGGCTGGTAGACCGTCGAGGGCTTCGTTGCATCACTGTGCAGCTCCGCCATCTGGTCCAGGTCCAGTGCCTGATACTTCCAGAGAGTCTTCGATCCTTCCCGGCAATAAGTGAACGCAACAGGATTCGAGGCACCGATGATGCACGCGTCGTTGATGCCGGCTTTTTTCAGGGTCTCCGTCGCAGACCGTGTGAAATCCAGTTCGAGGACAGGAATCACGCCGTTGGCAGACACCGCGAACGACACCAGCAGGCTCGCCATGGCGCAGAAGATGGATATTTTCAAAGCGGGGGCGTCCTCGTTTGTCGTTATTTTTATTTGTTATAAACGCGGAGTCGGGGTGCAATCTGTTCTTGCTGGAGTCTAGACGCTGGCGAAAAATCCGGAGGGGTGAACGACACTAGCCACAGGTGTCGGCGACGGCTTTTTCAGCGCGTTTGAATTCCTGTTTGATGTCGGTGGGAATGCGTTGCTTCTTGAGTTCCTGGCCGAGGAAGGGTTGATCGCCCCGGGACTGGACCTCTGCGTCTTCGGCGGTTATCTGCGCTTCGACGGCAGCGGAGTGTTTATCGATGACGGCGTTGACCTCGGCTTCATCCTTGGCCGTATCAAGTGCCAGGACCAACTGGCCGGCCTCGGCTTTCTCGGCTTCGGCATAGGCTTCTACCGTCAACCCGGAGGCCAGGGCGCGCGCCTGGGTTTCCAGCCCGTTGAGATGCTCCCGGGCGGCCCTGCAGACCGCTTCCTGTCGCTGGCTCTCGATGTGTTCCCAGGTGTTGAGCCCATAAATCGCGGCCCCGACCACCACCAGGGTTGCAACGGTGCTCATCAATTTGCCTTTCACATTTGCTGCCCTCAAATGGCAAAGGAAGGGTGCTACGCAAACGATTCCCGATTCGATCCGTTCAAGGAAAAGCGTAGCAGACGCGGTCGGGCAGAATGTGCGTCGAGTACTCCCCCGAGATTCGGCTCAACACTAAGCGTCTGTTTTAAAAAACAAATTGTTTTATCAGGGGCTTCCCAGACGAGGCAAAAGTTGGTAAATTCCCGCCCACTCTTGCACAGGCCCTCACAGAGCCCGTCACGCAAGCAGGCAACAGCTCTTGTTGCCGCTCAAGAAAGCGAGTGCCAGGCACTCATCGCAACAGATACAGGGGCGTCGCCAAGCGGTAAGGCAGCAGGTTTTGATCCTGCCATGCGTTGGTTCGAATCCAGCCGCCCCTGCCATTTTCTTCCCGCGCAATCAGATAACACTCGACGAATGGTTATTATTCGTCGGTTCGGCGCGTTTCATGAAAACTTCCCGGCTGCGGCCATCCGTCACTGAGCCAGAGCTGCGCTGTAGTTGCTTCTACATAGCGCCTACACTGATGATGCACGCCGTTTCCTAACTTTAAAGTCAAGAAAAGGACGCCTCAAATGAAAGTCAGTGCACGCAACGTATTCAAAGGCAAAGTCAGCCAGGTCCAGCCAGGCGCAGTCAACGCCGAAGTGGTGCTGACCCTGGCGGGTGGCGAACAACTGGTTGCCGTGGTCACCATGGAAAGCATCAAGAGTCTGGGCATCGCTGTCGGCAAAGAAGCCGTTGCGCTGATCAAGGCGCCCTGGGTGATGTTGATGACCGAGTCGAGTGACATTCGCCTGTCGGCGCGCAACTGCCTGGAGGGCAAGGTACTGAGCGTTACCGATGGTGCGGTCAATGCTGAAGTGGTCATCGAGCTGGCCGGCGGCTCGAAGGTCTATTCGATCGTGACCCGCGATGCGGTGGCGGAACTGGGTCTGGCAGCCGGCGTCAGCGCCACGGCAGTGATCAAGGCTTCCCACATCATCCTGGGCGTTCCGGCCTGATTGCACGCAGGCATTATTTGCTGATCCCCGTGATCCATTGCTTGATGGATCACGGGGATTTTTTTTGTCGGCCGATCACCGTCACCGAAACCGTGGCGCAATAGCCTCGGCAAACGGATACATGGAAAAATACGGTCTCGCCTCGTCGATCACCCGATTGACCGAGGGTCGTTGGACCAACCTGTCGAAGTAAGCGCACAGGTGGCGATGCTCATCGGCAAAGGGGACGAGGGTGCTGGCGTAGAACAGCGCCGGGGCGGCGGCGCAGTCGGCCATGCTGAACGCCGGGCCGGCCACCCAGGTTTTTCCCGTCAGTTGGTGTTCAAGCATGCCGTACGCGGTTGTCAGCGCGGCGCGTTCGCGGGTCAGATCGCCGTTTGCGGCATTTATTCGGTCGGCGACGATCTTCTGCATCGGCACCTGCACGTGAAGGTCGAAAAAACGATCCCACAGCTTGACTTCCAGGGCGGCTTCCCAAGCCTCGGGTATCAAGTTCGCCTGCCGATCCAGGTACTCGATGATCACGCTCGATTCCGGCACAGCCTTGTTCCGCGCGTGGTCGCGAATGACCGGGAACTTGCCGAGCGGCCACAACGCTTGAAGCTCGGCCCGATCGGCAGCGTTGCCCAGGTCGATGATCCGTTTTTCAAACTTGATGTCCAGTTCATAAAACGCGATCAACGCTTTGTGGCAGAACGACGAGAGCGGATGGAAATAAAGAGTCAGTGACATCCTTCAATTCCTCGGTGAGATGCTTCGTTGGTTTCAGGCAAAAAAAACAGGGGACTGGCCCTTGTTCACGATAACGCGAGTGAACCGGATAAGCGCGGCGCACTTGAGGCCATCGCCGGCAAGCCGGCTCCTACAGATATTGCGGGGTCTATTGTAGGAGCTGGCTTGCCAGCGATGGTCGTCAACGATAACGCGTGTATCCAGGATAAACGCGGCGCACTTGAGTCCATCGCCGGCAGGCCGGCTCCTACAAGGATTGCGTTGCAGGATTCGTTTCAACGACGCCAGAAGAAACGGGTCAGCAGCGCATCGATGCTGAGCTTGCCGGCACCCGACAACAACAACGGCGTGAGCGCCACAAGGTAGATCAAAGGCAGTTTGAAGTTGCCGTAACCCTTGTTGCTGATGGCATAGCCTTGGGCAAGTTCACTCAGGCTGTGCCAGTCGGCGGGCCAATGCACGGCAGCGGTTGCGACCAGGGTCACCACCATCAGGCTCAACGCCGAAAAACGTGTGCCCAGGCCCACCAGCAAGGTCATGGCGAAGATCAGTTCGGCCCACATCGACAGTTCCCAGTTCAGCGCCGCCGGAATGTGGTCGAACGGAAACGGGAAGCGCTCCTGGATGTCGGCAAACCAGTTCTGGCCGTTTAATTTTTCCAGGCCGGACTCGAAAAATTCCCAGGCGAGGAACGCTCTCAGCGCCAGGGGGGCAACCCAGTCGCCGGCACGGTCGAGGTTCAGGTGCAGGCCTTTGACGGCCGAAGAAATGGAGATGTTCATGGACGTTGATCTCTTTCAGGTCGGGGAGGCGGGGCAACGGCATGTCCCGTGAGTTGAACGCTTTGATCGGCCGGGCCAATCGACAGGCGTATTTCATCAACGGGGTGTATCTGCGGTGTGTCGTCGGGGTGGGGTTTTGCGTGTGGGGTGTGTCGGTGGCGGGGTTGTACACATTGAGATACGTAACCGGTACCCTCGCCACAGCTCGCTCCCACAGGGAAATTGCTATACATTTTCCGGCCGCCCATTGCATGGTGTAACCGCTTCATGTCTCTTGCGCTCGAACGTCTAGTCGCTGGCACGCCCATCCCTTTCGCCGGTAATCGTGTCACTGTCGTCAGCCCCGAACTGGCGCAACGCTTCCAGCCCGGTGACCATCTGCTGGTGGAGCAGGTCAGCGGCGAATTGCTGTTGATCCCCGTGGCGGACCAGCAAGCGGCCAACGTTGCGATCGAGCGCGCCCAGGCGGCGTTTACCGCAATGTCGGCGGTTTCCGATCAAGCCATCAGCGCCTTCTTCGACCTGTTTGCCCAGCGCCTGGAAACCCCGCAATGCTGGGCGCTGATCGAGGCCGCCAACCTGGCCGACATCGAGCGGGCCAAGGCGCGCGGTCGATCGACCACCCGCTTGCTGGCCGACGAGCGCATGCGTCGCGACATGATCGCCGGCCTGCGCGCCTGGCGTGATGCAGCGGCCAGCCGTGGCAAGGTGATCAGTTGCGTCGAGCACGATGGCTGGAAAGTCGAGCAAGTGGTCTCGCCGTTGGGCATCGTCGCGTTCGTTTTCGAAGGCCGGCCAAATGTGTTTGCCGATGCGGCCGGGGTGTTGCGCACCGGCAACACCGCCGTGCTGCGCATTGGCAGCGATGCGTTGGGCACGGCCCAGGCGATCGTCACCCATGCGTTGAACCCTGCACTGAGCGACGCCGGTTTGCCGGCCGGTGCGGTGTCGCTGGTGGAAAGTGTCAACCACGCCGCCGGTTGGGCGATGTTCGCGGATCGACGCCTGTCACTGGCGGTGGCCCGTGGTTCGGGTCGCGCCGTCAGCCAGTTGGGCAGCATCGCCCAGCAGGCCGGCACGGCGGTCAGCCTGCACGGCACCGGTGGCGCCTGGCTGATCGCCAACGCCGATGCCGACGCCGGGCGCTTTGCCGCCGTGGTGCGCAACTCCCTGGACCGCAAAGTCTGCAACACCCTGAACGTCTGCCTGATCCACCGCGATCGCGCCGCTGAGCTGGTGCCGCTGTTCCTCGATGCACTCAAGCAGGCCGGCACCGCACGGGGGCAGGGCTGCAAGCTGCACATCGTCGAAGGCAGCGAGTCGCACCTGCCGCAAGACTGGCTGACGGCAACGGTCGAGGTGTACCGCGCCGAAGGTAATCAGACCGAGGCGCAGGCCGAGCCGTTGCCGGAAGATCAATTGGGCCGCGAGTGGGAGTGGGAAGAAACCCCGGAAGTCAGCCTGAAGATCGTCGACGACCTGGACAGCGCCATTGCCTTGTTCAATCGCTACAGCCCGCAATTCACCGTGTCGTTGATCAGTGAAAGTGCCGAGGCCCAGGAGCGTTTCTACAACGCGGTCAACGCGCCTTTTGTCGGCAATGGCATCACCCGTTGGGTCGACGGCCAGTACGCGCTGAACAAGCCGGAACTGGGGCTTTCGAACTGGGAGAGCGGGCGCCTGTTTGCGCGCAGTGCGATTCTTTCGGGGGATGGTGTGTTCACCATTCGTAGCCGCATGACCCAGGTCGATCTGGGCGTCAAACGCTGAGAGAGCCGAAGCTGTGACCGCTGCAAGGGCGGTCACTTTTTTGATCAAGCGGTGGTTCTGATCAGGCGGCTTTGATTGCCCTGGCCGATACGGCACAGGTGTGCGGGTGCTCGACCAGCGACACGAAGCTGCGGCTGTCGGCATCCAGCGCGTCGATCGAACCGGTCTCGATGTCGTACACCCAGCCATGCAGGTTCAGCAGGCCTTTTTCCTGGGCCAGGCGCACGCTCGGGTGCGTCTGGATGTTGGCCAGTTGGGCGATGACATTCTCGCGAACCATCGAACTGACCTTGGCCGCCTCACTGGCGTGTGGCCGCGCCTCGTTGATCACTTTTGCCGACTCGGCATGTTGCAGCCAGCCGCTGACGGCGGGCAGGTGGTCCATGCAGGTGCACTTGGCCACCGCCGTCATGGCACCACAGTCCGAATGACCGCAGATCACGATGTCGGTGACACCGAGCACCGCGACGGCGTATTCGACCGTGGCCGACACGCCACCCGGGTGCGGGCTGTAGGACGGCACGATGTTGCCGGCGTTACGGATCACGAACAGTTCACCGGGCTCTTGTTGGGTCAGCAGTTCCGGCACGACACGGCTGTCGGAGCAGGTGATGAACAGCGTGCCCGGGTGTTGGGTGGTGGCCAGGTGCTTGAACAGGTCGGTGCGTTGCGGAAAGGCTTCTTTCTGGAACTTCAGAAAACCGTCGATGAGTGCTTTCATGATCGCTTCCTCTTGGATGAGCAGGGTTCGGCCCGCACCGGTCGTGCGGGCCGCTATCAACTTAGAAAGGACGCAGGGGCAGGAACTTGCCGTCGAGGGTGATGACCGCGCGGGAACCGCCTTCCGGATCTTCGACTTTCTTCATGTCGAGCTTGAAGTTGATCGCGCTGATGATGCCGTCGCCGAACTGCTCATGGACCAGGGCCTTGAGGGTGGTGCCGTAGATCTGGATCATTTCGTGGAAGCGGTAGATGGTCGGGTCGGTCGGCACACCCGAGAGGCTGCCGCGCAGCGGAATGATCTGCAGTCGGGCCACGGCGTCGGCGTCCAGCTCCAGTTTGTCGCCGACTACCTGGGCGGCAGCTTCCGGCAGTGGGTGCTGACCGAGCAGGGCGGCGGTGACGTAGGCCAGGCTCAGGCCGGTACCGTCGGCCAGGTCCTGCCACGACAGGTTTTTGCGCGCCTTGGCATCCAGGACAGAAGTGGTCAGGGCCAGGCTTGGGTCGTTGTAGGCATGGGATTGTTGCATGGTGATTCTCCTATCGGGAGGGGTGTTGCTTGGGTGTGGGGCCATCTTCTGCCGATCCATCCATAGCGTCCAAGACCGATATACAATGCAATCCATAAGTACAGCCTATAGATGGAGAGTCCCATGTTGCTTCGACATTTGCGTTACCTGCTAGCGGTGGCCGACCAGGGTGGATTCACCCGCGCCGCCGAAGTGCTGCACGTGTCCCAGCCGACCTTGTCGCAGCAGATCCGGCAGCTGGAAGAGTCCCTCGGTGTGAGCCTGTTCGACCGTACTTCGCGCACGGTCAAACCCACCGATGCCGGTGAGGCTTACATTGCCTGTGCGCGGCGGGTATTGGTGGAGCTGGAGGCGGGCAAGCGTGCGTTGCATGATGTGAAGGATTTGTCCCGCGGCACCCTGCGCCTGGCCATGACACCGACCTTCATGGCCTATCTGGTAGGGCCGCTGGTGCGCGACTACGTGGCGCGCTACCCGAACATCCACTTGGAGATTTTCGAGTTGTCGATGGACGAGATCGAGGCTGGGCTGGCGGATGACTCGCTGGATATCGCGATTGCGTTTGATCAGGTGCGGAGTGCTGACATCGAATCGATCCCGGCGTTTACCGAGACCCTGGGGTTGATGGTCGGGCGGGATCATCCGCTCTACGAACATCAGGGCGCGCTGTCCGCCGAAGAGGTGGGCCGGCTTGAGTTTGCCCTGCTGACCCCGGACTACTTCACTCGCACGTGCATTGATGAGTACTTCACTCAGGTGCAGATCACGCCCAATGTGCTGATTGAAGTGAACTCGGTCAACACGCTGCTGGAAGTCATCCGACACTGCGCCATCGCCACCATCCTGCCGGAACCCATCGCCACCCAGGATCGGGCATTACGCAGGCTTAGCATGCAGGGCACAGCGCCTGAGCGCGGGGCGGCATTGCTGCGGCGCAAGAACAACTACCACAGTGCGGCGGCGCTGGCGTTTGTGCAGTTGGTGTCAGGCACCGATTTTTCCTGAACACCACAAACCCGCTGTAGGAGCCGGCTTGCTGGCGATGGACTCCAGTGCGCCGCGGTTACCCGGTACCCAAGCGTTATCGTTATCGACCATCGCTGGCAAGCCAGCTCCTACAGGAGACTACGTGTATCAATTGGCAGAGTGTTATCTGACACACCGTATTCGCGAGCAAGCCCGCTCCCACATTTGATCTTTGTATGGGCATAAAAAAGCCTGCTCCTTATTGGGAGCAGGCTTTGTGTATCAATAGTAATCAGTAGAGCCGGTCAATCACCCGAACTTCGTTCTGGCCCTGCATCGAGGCCCAGGCCTGTTTCAGGGTTTGCAGAACATTACCGATGAAGTCCTTGTCGGCTGCGGCTTTCTTGCCGACATAGCCCTGGCCGCGACGGTACATCTTCAGTCGGGCCAGCAGGTTCTGGTTGTTCTGGTCGAACTCTGCTTCATGGGCATGCGGCGACAGGCAGTCGATATGAACCTGGCCACACTTGCTGATCCAGAGAATATGGTTGTCGTGGCTGTCTTTTTTTGCAGCGAACATACGAGCCAGTTCATCGATAGTTGGTTGATTGTTCAGATTCATCATAATGCCCCTTGACCAATTGGTGATCTTTCAAAGTTGATTCGCTAATACAGGTAGCCCATCGGTTAGTTGATCCCTGGCACCGAAACCAGGACGTCAGCGTTCGACCGCCTTATCGGGCGGGGTCCTGCGTCTGTTGCATGTAGTCGTGTTGAATAACTGCTACGCAATAGCGTCACAACGAAGAGAAGCGGCGAAAACCTTAAGGCCACTGCCGACGTTTTCAGGGTCGGCCACAAGCATCATGAGGATTGCTCGCCAAGTCTTCTCGCCCTTGTACTGGACGTTCAGGCCAGGTCAGCTTCTTCAATCTGCCTTGTGGGCAGCGTGTATCCGGGAAAAACAGCTCGGCGGTCAGACGAGCTTGCTCAAACGTGTTGCCTGTACTCCCGATCGGGGAGACGTCTGCATCATGCAAGGGCAAATCGGAGGCGTCAACGGTTTTGTAGTGAATATTTTCAGTCACTACATATTGTCGGACAAAGCTGTTCGGAATTAGCGAGGGGAGTCGGGGGCGCGTCGGTCAGGGCAACAAAGACGGACACTCAAAGCGGTAAAAAGTGCAGGGATGGCCGTCAACTACCTGCTGATGCAAGGTGAGCCCGTCAACGCCAAGCCCCGGCATTACGGCGGTCCAGAACAGGCGTGCCGGCCTGTTCGTGTCGATATGGAAAATCTGCCATTGACCGGGGAACCGGCTCAAGAGGGTGGATACGACAAATCGCGCGACACCCCGGCCACGGAAACCTCGGCTGACAAACAGATAGCCGATGTTGTAGTCGGCGCCGGGTAGATGGACCTGGTTATCCACGGTGACGAAGCCGGCCAGTTCCCCGTCGACCTTGATCAGGAAGGGGCGGGTGGCCGGGTGTCGCCAGTAGTCGGGCATGGGCAGGATGTTGAAGAGTCCGTATTCGCCCAGCTTCAATGGCAACCATTCGCTGAAGTCGTAGGTGTAGAACTGCATCAGGTTCTCGATGGTATCCAGTTCATCGCGTTGGGCGGCGTGCAGTTCAATCGAAGACATACGGGTTGGCTCCAGTTACGCCGGGGCAGGGACACCAATTCATTATGGTTGGCGACAAGTAATTTGTGGCGAGGGAGCTCGCCACAGGGTTCGGTGTCAGGTTTGAGGGTTGCTTGCCGGTTTTGCCTTGCGCCTGGTGCCGCTTGCTGGTTTGCGCGCAGTGCCTTTGCGCTTTTTCTTCCATGGGGCTGCGGCGGAGCCGGTGGGTGGCGGGCCGCTGATGGTCAAACTCAGCCCGGCGCAGCGACTGACTTGCTTGCTCATCCACGCCGCCTGTTTGGTGACGAATTCTTCCAGGCTCATTTCCCCGCTTTGCACCATGTCCAGGGCCTGTTCCCAGATCGCCGTGGTGCCCGGATCGGCGATGGCTCGCGGTACGGCATCGATCAGGCTGAACGCGGCCGGTGTGGCGGCCAGGGCCTTGCCGTGCTTGACCAGATAACCACGGTCGAGGAGGCCCTGGATGATCGAGGCGCGGGTCGCTTCGGTGCCGATGCCGGTGGTGTCCTTGAGCTTTTGCTTGAGCAGCGGGTCTTCCACCAGTTTGGCGACGTTCTTCATAGCCTTGATCAGATCGCCTTCGGTGAACGGCTTCGGCGGTTGTGTCCAGAGGTCCTTGAGTTGCACGCCGGCCACTGCGCAATCGATGCCTTCGGCGAGGTTGGGCAGGGTCTGCGGCGCCGGGGCTTCGCGTCCCTTGGCCGGCGCCAGGGCTTCGGGCAGGGCGCGTTTCCAGCCCGGTTCGATGATCTGCTTGCCGACCGCGCGCAGCGCCTGGCCCGCGCAGTCGAAGTCGGCCTGGGTGCGGTCGTATTCGTGGTTGGGCAGGAACTGCGCCAGGTAGCGCGCACGGATCAGCGTGTAGACCGCGCGCTGCTTGCCCGCCAGCTTGTCGAGATTCTTCGCCGCAGCGGTGGGGATGATGCCGTGGTGAGCGCTGACCCTGGCATCGTTCCAGGCTCGTGAGCGGCGTTGCGGATCCAGGTGATCGTGCAAGGCGTTCAACGCCGGATCGGCCTGGCGCAACGCCGCCAGGATGGCCGGCGCCTCGCTGTGTTGGCTGAGGGGCAAGTAGCCGCAATCACTGCGCGGATAGGTGATGACTTTGTAGGTTTCGTACAGCGCCTGGGCAATGTCGAGGGTTTCCTGGGCGCCGAGGCCGAGCTTCTTCGAGCAGACCTCCTGCAGGGTGCCCAGGTCGAACGGCAGCGGGGCCACTTCGCGCATCCGTTCGGTGCGCAGCTTGATCACCCGCGCACTGGCCGCACCGCGCATGGCCTCAGCTGCTTGTTGTGCCAGCGCCTGATTCAGGCAGCGGTCCTGATCATCACAAACGTCGGACGCGGCGCGCCATTGCGCGGTGAACGCGGTGTCGTTGTGCAGCAGTTGCACGTCGATGGCCCAATAGGCGACGGGCACAAAGTCGGCGATGCTGCGATCGCGATCCACCACCAGGCGTAAGGTCGGCGTTTGCACTCGGCCCACCGGCAACACACCCTGATAGCCAGACTGGCGCCCGAGCAAGGTAAACAGTCGGCTCATGTTCATGCCGATCAGCCAGTCGGCCCGGGAGCGCCCCAGGGCCGAGTGATAGAGGCTGAAGGTTTCGTTGCCCGGTTTGAGGGCCGCGAGGGCCTTGCGGATGGATGCATCGTCCAGCGCCGACAGCCAGAGGCGGCGGATCGGCCCGCGATAACGGCAATGCTCCACCAGTTCCCGGGCGATCATCTCGCCCTCGCGGTCGGCGTCCGTGGCAATGATCAATTCGGACGCTTCACCGAGCAGGCGCTTGACCGCCTTGTACTGGCTGGCGGTGCGCGGCTTGACGGTCATCTTCCACTTTTCGGGGATGATCGGCAGGTCGGCCAGCACCCAGCGCTTGTAGCGCGCGTCGTAGGCATCCGGCGGTGCGGTCTCCAGCAGGTGGCCGATGCACCAGGTCACCGTGACGTCCGTTCCCAGCCAGCAGCCATCGCCCCGGCGCCGGGCGCCGAGGACTGCCGCAATGTCTTTGGCCTGGGAAGGTTTTTCACAGAGGTACAGCCGCATAACCACCATCGTCGATCTAATGTGCCAGAGGTGCACAGAATGGCGGTTGATGGGCGATGGAGCAATCTTTATCTGTATGGATGTACAGCTTGGTGTGTCGCTCCCGTTCGGCTGTGAAGCCGTCGCGAGGGTAAAACTTGGGTTATACCTGATGAATCGTGGTTTCAGGTTTTGGGGCTGCTGTGCGGCCCATCGCGGGCAAGCCACGCTCCCACACCACCACCAACACCATCATCATCGATTTGCAGGTCCATCACCGTCATGAGGAAGGTTTTCCATGAAAAGCTCCGGTCCTAGCCCTGTCATCACCATCGCCGAGCAGCCTGGTTGTCTGTTGGTGAGGTTCCACGGCATTCAGGTCGCCGCTTCGGCTCGCGCGCTGGTGTTGCTGGAGGCCAATTACCCGCCGGTGTACTACGTGCCGCGAGAGGACATCGACGAGAAGTATTACGCACGCACCGACCACACCAGTTATTGCCCGTACAAGGGCGATGCCAGTTATTTCAGTTTGCAGGTGCCGGGGCATGAGGCTGCCAATGCGGTGTGGAGTTATGAGAACCCCAAGATATCGGTAGAGCAGATACGCGAATACGTGGCGTTCTATCCGGATCAGGTGAAGTTCGAGTTGCTTGACGCCGAAGTCTGATCAACGCGACGAGGGAGCGAGCTCCCTCGTCGGCAGGCACGACCTCAGTTCTTGTCGAGATCGACGTTGCGTGTCTCACGCAGGCAAATCATCCCCACCACCAGGCTCACCCCGGTGATCACCACCGGATACCACAGCCCGTAGAAGATGTCCCCGGTGTACACCACCAACGCGAACGACACGGTTGGCAGGAAGCCGCCGAACCAGCCGTTGCCGATGTGGTAGGGCAGGGACATCGAGGTGTAGCGGATGCGGGTCGGGAACAGTTCGACCATCAACGCCGCCAGCGGGCCGTAGCACATCGCCGAGATGATGATCAGCGCGACGATCAGCGCGACGATCATCGGTTTGTTGATCTGCTGCATGTCCGCCTGTTGCGGGTAGCCGGCGAGGGTCACCGCGCCGCGCAGGGCGGCTTCGTCGAAACCGTCGATCTTCACGTCACCGACGCTCACCTGCACGCCACTGCCGACCGGGGCTGCTGCGCTTTGGTACGGCAGGCCCTGCTTGACCAGGAAGGTCTTGACCTTGTCGCACGGGCTGTCGAATTTCGCCTTGCCCACCGGGTCGAACTGGAAGGTGCAGGTGGCCGGGTCGGCCATCACGGTGATCGGTGCCTGGCGGCTGGCCTGGTCGATCGCCGGGTTGGCGTAGTGGGCCAGGGTCTTGAAGATCGGGAAGTACAATGCGGTGGCCAGCAACAGGCCGAGCATCAGCACCGGTTTGCGCCCGACCTTGTCCGACAGCCAGCCGAAGAAAATGAAGAAGGGTGCGCCAATGGTCACGCTGACGATCAGCAAGCCGTTGGCCACCGCCGGGTCCATTTTCAGGAACTGGGTGAGGAAGAACAGCACATAGAATTGCGCCGCGTAGAAGGTCACCGCTTGCCCGGCATTGATGCTGAACAGGGCGATCAACACCACCTTGAGGTTTTCCCATTTGCCGAAGGAGTCGCGAATCGGCTGCTTGCACAGCTTGCCTTCTTCCTTCATTTTCACGAAGGCCGGCGACTCGTGCAGGCTCATGCGAATCCAGGTCGAGATGCCCAGCAGCACGATGGAAAACAGGAACGGAATGCGCCAGCCCCAGACTTCGAACTGATCGCCGGTGAAGTAGCGGCAGCCCAGCACGACCAGCAGCGACAGCAACAGGCCCAGGGTCGCGGTGGACTGAATCCAGCTGGTGTGGAAGCCGCGCTTGCCGATCGGTGCGTGCTCGGCCACGTAGGTCGCGGCGCCGCCGTATTCACCGCCCAGGGCCAGGCCCTGGAGCATGCGCAGCACCACCAGGATGATCGGCGCGGCGATGCCGATGCTCGCGTAGGTCGGCAGCAGCCCGACACAGAACGTCGCCACGCCCATGAGGATGATGGTGGCGAGGAAGGTGTACTTGCGTCCGATCATGTCCCCCAACCGGCCGAATAGCAGCGCGCCGAACGGGCGGACGATGAAGCCGGCGGCGAAGGCCATCAGGGCGAAGATGAACGCCGTGGTGTCGTTGACCCCGGCGAAGAACTGTTTGCTGATCACCGCCGCGAGGGCGCCATAGAGGAAAAAGTCGTACCACTCGAAGACCGTCCCCAGGGACGAGGCGAAGATGACTTTCTGGGTTTCCTGACTGGTGCCCGCGCTGCGCACGGCTTCCAGGGGCTGAACGTGTTCTGACATACCGGTATCCCTCACAGTGATTGTTTTTGTTGTTCCACTGTCGGCGCCGGCCTTGTGGGCGGGTGCCGCTACATCGATGCATCGGGTGTATTCGTTTGTGTAGGAGCCGGCTTGCTGGCGATGACGTTGTCTGGCGCGAAATCAATGTTGACTGATTCGCCGCAATCGCCAGCAAGCCGGCTCCTACATTTGTCCGTGTTCAGATGTTTGCTGCCAGCTCCATGGGTTGAGTGAGTTTCCTTGCGTCTGGGTTGAGAATCATCTGCGCCGCCTTCTCGGCAATCATCAGCGTCGGCGAGCAGGTGTTGCCCGAGGTGATGCGCGGCATGATCGAGGCGTCGGCGATGCGCAGGCCGGGGACGCCGTGGACCTTGAGTTGCGCATCGACCACGGCGTCGGCGTCGTTGCCCATGCGGCAGGTGCCCACCGGATGGAAAATCGTCGTGCCGATGCGCGCGGCGGCTTCGTGCAGTTGTTCTTCACTTTGCAGGCTGGCGCCGGGCAGGTATTCCACCGGGTTGAAGGCACGCAAGGCCGGTGCGGCAACGATGCGCCGGGTCAGGCGGATGGCGTCGGCGGCGACCCGCAGGTCTTCGGGGTGGCTGAGGTAGTTGGGCTGGATCAGCGGTGCTTCCTGCGGATCGGCCGAGCGGATATCCACCCGGCCACGGCTTTGCGGGCGCAAATCACAGACCGATGCGGTGAATGCCGGGAAGGCATGCAGCGGTTCGCCAAAGCGCTCCAGCGACAGCGGCTGCACGTGATATTCAAGGTTGGCCGAGGTCTGTTCCGGCCCCGAGCGGGCAAAGGCGCCCAACTGGCTTGGCGCCATGGACAGCGGCCCGCTGCGGTCGTACAGGTAGCGCAGGCCCATGCCCATCTTGCCCCACAGGCTGCCGGCAATCTGGTTCAGGGTGCGGGCGTTTTCCAGCTTGTAGATCAGTCGCAGTTGCAGGTGATCCTGCAAATTGCCGCCGACACCGGGCAGCTCATGGGCGACGCCGATGCCCAGCCGTTCCAGCAGCGGGCGCGGGCCGATGCCGGAACGTTGCAGGATGCCCGGCGAACCCACCGAGCCGGCGCAGAGGATGATTTCCTTGCGGGCCTTGAAGGTTTTCGCCTGGCCTTGCCAGCGGGCGCTGACCGCCGCTGCGCGGCCATTGTCCAGCAGCACGCGGTCGACTTCGACCCCGGTCAGTACAGTGAGGTTGGGACGCTGGCGCACCGGTTTGAGAAAGGCCTTGGCCGCATTCCAGCGGATACCGGACTTCTGATTGACCTGGAAATAGCCGCAACCTTCGTTGTCGCCCTGGTTGAAGTCATCGATGCCGGCGATGCCGCTTTGTTCGGCGGCGCTGCGGAAGGCGTCGAGAATCGGCCATGACAGGCGCTGGCGTTCCACTCGCCATTCGCCCGCGGCGCCGTGAAATTCGGCGGCGCCGGCAAAGTGATTTTCACTCTGTTTAAACAGTGGCAACACGTCTTGCCAGCTCCAGCCAGGATTGCCGTCGGCGGCCCAGCTATCGTAGTCGCCGGCCTGGCCGCGCATGTAGATCATGCCGTTGATCGAGGAGCAGCCGCCCAGCACCTTGCCGCGCGGGTAGCTCAGGGCGCGGCCTTGCAACCCCGGTTGCGCTTCGGTCTTGAAACACCAGTCGGTGCGCGGGTTGCCGATGCAGTACAGGTAACCAACGGGGATGTGGATCCAGGCATAGTTGTCGCGGCCGCCGGCTTCGAGCAGCAATACGCGCTGTTGCGGGTTGGCCGACAGTCGATTGGCCAGCAGACACCCGGCCGGCCCGGCCCCGACCACGATGTAATCGTATTCATCAAGGGAAGCCTGCATCCCTGACCTCGTTTGTTGTTCTTGTTGTCTGTCATCCTAGTTGTTAGCTTTCGTCAAAAGAATGTTAGTTTTTGCGCAGCCGCTGTGCGTTTTTAAACAGCATCCCGAACAGCAAAGAACAAGGACGCTTCATGTTCGACTGGAATGACCTGCGGTTTTTTCTCGAATTGCAGCGCAGCGGGCGATTGCTCACGGCAGCCCGTCGCCTGAACACCACCCATGCCACCGTGGCACGGCACATCGAGGCCATCGAAAAGAGTCTCGGCACGGCGTTGTTCGTCCAGCATGCCCAGGGCTATGAGATGACCCCGGCGGGCGAGGCGTTGCTTAAACACGCCGAGGCCATGGAGAACGTGGCGCTGCTCGCCCAGGAGGAAATCACTCAGTCCACCGCGCCGCTGGGCAAGATCCGCGTCGGGGTGACGGAGGGGCTGGGCATCATGTTCCTCGCCAGTCGCATGAACGGCTTGTTCGAGCGTTATCCGGGGCTGGAAGTGGAACTGGTGGCGGTGCCGCGTTTTGTCAGCATCCTCAACCGCGAGGCGGAAATCAGCATCCACCTGGAGCGTCCGGCCGCCGACATGCTGGTCACGCGCAAACTCACTGACTATCGCCTGGCGCTGTACGCCAGCCAGGACTACCTCGACCGTTCGCCACCGCTGCACAGCCGTGAAGACCTGGGGCGCCACGCCTGGATCGGTTACGTCGATGACCTGCTGTTCAGCCAGGAACTGATGTTCCTCAACAGTTTCTGCCGCAACCCGCGGGTGGTGTTTCACAGCACCAGCGTGATCGCCCAGCAACAGGCCGCGCGCTCAGGCCTGGGGATCGCGGTGCTGCCGTGCTACATGGCCAGCGCCGATCCCGGTCTGGTGCCGTTGCTGCCGGACGAAAGCATCCAGCGCAGTTACTGGATCAGTACTCGTCGGGAGCTGCACAAGTCGGTGCGGCTGCGGGTGTTGTGGGATTATGTGGTGGAGTTGTGTGAGCGGGAGCAGGGGTTGTTGTTGGGCGGTGCCTGAGTTGGCGCCATCGCTGGCAAGCCAGCTCCCACAGGGATCTGCTGTGTTACACAGTTAGTGTGAACAACACAAAAACCTGTGGGAGCGGGCTTGCCCGCGATGGCGGCGGCACATCCAATATCCATCTCAAGTTTTAAACAAGAATCTCGAACGCCGTACTGGCCAGCCGTTCACCATTGACCATGACATGCACCGCATGGCGCCCCGCATAATGCCGGCGGGTGGTGAGTTCCTTGATGTGCTGGCCACGGCTGACGGCTTCGAGCGCATTGCCGGGCAATGTCAGCGCCTTGAGCTTGAACACCTTCGCCGAGGTGCTGCCGTTGGCCTTGACGTAGTCGATGGCGTAATCGATGACCAGGCGCTGACTGGTTTCAACGGTCGATCGGACGGCAAACGACAGGGTGATCTTTTCGCCCAGGCCAATCACCGGCGGTTCGACTTTCACATCGACGATCTCCACTTCAGGCTTGCCGCCCGCGCCGATGATCGCCAGCGCCCGCTGGTTGCCCTGTTTGATCAGGCTGCGCAAGGCGTGTCTGGCGATCCATGCGCTGTGCCGGTCGTCCAGCGCCCAGCCTTCGATCAGGTCCAGCACCCAGTCGGGGTGATCCTTGGTGATGTCGTTGAGGTGATTGGCCACGGACTTGCGCACGTAGAGACTGGTGTCGGCCTTGAGGTTGTCGAGGATTTTCGCCGCGAGTGTCGGATCGGCCTGAACCGGTTCCAGCCGGAATGACCAGGGCAGGCGTGGCCGACAGCCTTCACTGGCCAGGCGCCGTACGTGTTCGTTGTCATCCAGCGACCAGTCATGCATCAGCCGCAGCGAACGCTCGAGGTCGCTGCGCAGGAAATGGCGGATCGCGAATTCCGAGGAGCCGAAGGTAGTGAAGTACTTCAGCGCGTCCATCGATACGTCGAACGCATGGGCGCCATAGGTGGCGACATAGTGCGGCAGGCACATGCTGACAAAACCGCTGTTCAGACGCGGGGCGAGGGCGCGCAGCACCTGCAGCGACGCCTCGTAGTCCAGCGGCAACACCGCGTGGAGGCACTCGCTGACCCGGGCCATGCGCTGCATCACGCTGAGGTCCGCCAGGCCGGATTGGGCCAGCTTGAGGAATTTTTTGCCCTCAAAATCGGGATACACCGCCGTCATCTCTGTGGCGATGTGCTTGAGGCGCTCGGCGTTGAAGATTTCCTTGAGGGCGGGGGCAGGTTGGTCAGTCATGGTGGTTCCTTGGTAGTTGTTGATCCATCACACCGCGTTATCGTTCATCGCTGGCAAGCCAGCTCCCACAGGGTTGCGATGAATTTGTAGGAGCCGGCTTGCCGGCGATGGGGCCCTCGAATTCACCTCATTTTGTCCCCGCTTGCTCCTGCAGTTGATCCGACTCGAATAACCTGGCCAATTCAACCCGCGCTTCCTGCGCCGTCTGCATCACCTTCACCGCATCGTCATACACCGCATGCTGGGCCTCCAGCACCTCTTCGTCGTGTTGCTTGAAGCGTTTGATCCGCGCATCCGCCTGGGCCTGGGTCAGCCCCAACCCGATCAGGGTTTGCCGGCTCATTTCCAGGCTCGAATAAAAGGTTTCGCGCACGGCATGGGCGCCGACGTCCATCAGCCGGTGCACGTGCTGGCGGTTGCGGGCGCGGGCGATGATCTTCATATGCGGGTAGAGCTTGCGCACCAGTTCGGCGGTCTTGATGTTGGTGTCCGGGTCGTCGGTGGCGATCACGAAATACTCGGCTTCGCCGACCTTGGCCGCGTTGAGGATTTCCGGGCGCATCGGGTCGCCGTAGAACACCGGTACGCCACCGAAACTGCGCGACAGTTCGATGGTTTCCACCGAGGTGTCGAGGGCCACGAACCTGATGTTCTGCGCGCGCAGGATCCGCGCGACGATCTGGCCCATGCGGCCCATGCCCGCAATCACCACCCGTGGCGCGTCGGCGTCGATTTCGCGGAATTTTTCCGGCACTTCCACCGGCTGCACTTTCGGGCTGACCAGGCGTGCGCACACCAACAGCAACAGCGGCGTCACCGCCATGGACAGCGTGATGGTCAGCACCAGCAGGTCATACAGTTGTGCCGCGAACAGCCCGTGATCGCGACCGATCTTGAACACCACGAAGGCAAACTCGCCACCGGCCGCCAACACGATGCCCAGACGGACCGCACTGACCTTCTTCAAGCCACCGGCCAGTCGACCGACAATGAACAGCAGCGGCAGTTTGATCGCGATCAGCAGCAGGGTCAGGGCCAGCACCGCGACCGGCATGCTCAGCAACAGGCTCAGGTTCGCGCCCATGCCGACGCTGATGAAAAACAGCCCCAGCAACAGGCCCTTGAAGGGCTCGATCTGGGCTTCCAGTTCATGGCGATACTCGGAGTCCGCCAGCAGCAGGCCGGCGAGGAAGGCGCCCAGGGCCATGGAAATCCCCGCCAGTTCCATCAGCCAGGCCGTGCCGATCACCACCAGCAACGCGGTGGCGGTGGAGACTTCCGGCAACGCGGTCTTGGTCACCACGCGAAACACCGGTCGCAGCAGATAACGCCCGCCGATCACCACCACGGCGATGCTGACCAGCACTTGCAGGCCATGATTGAGGTCTTCGCTGGCGCTGGTGCTGTGATCGCCGCCAGCCAGCAACGGCACCATGGCGATCAACGGGATCGCGGCGATGTCCTGAAACAGCAGGATGGCGAACGCCAGCCGCCCGTGCGGGCTGGTCAGTTCCTTGCGTTCGGCCAGGCTTTGCAGGCCGAACGCCGTGGACGACAGCGCCAGGCCGAGGCCGAGGACGATCGCGGTGTTCAGTGGCTGGGCAAAGCCCCACAGCGCCACCACGCCGATCACCGAACCGGTCAGCAGCACTTGCGCCAGGCCTACGCCGAACACCGATTTACGCATCACCCACAAGCGTCGCGGCGACAGTTCCAGGCCGATGATGAACAGCAGCAACACCACACCGAGTTCGGAAATGTTGGCGACGCTTTGCGGGTTGTCGATCAGCCCCAGCACCGACGGGCCGATGATCACGCCGGCGAACAGGTAACCCAGCACCGCCCCCAGTTGCAGGCGCTTGGCCAAGGGGACGATGAGTACGGCCGCCAGCAGAAACACGACAGCGGCTTGTAGCAGGTTGCCTTCATGGGGCATGGGCGAAACTCCAGGACTCGGGACAGCGGGGTGACAAGAATAAAGGGAATCGGGCTCCGATCAGAAGTATTTGAGCCAGCCGATATCCCGACGACGCGCCTTCAATGCCGCGAACCAGCGCACCGGTAAGTAAAGCGCTGCAGTCAAGAGCACTGCCGTCAGCCACACCGCCCAAATGCCGTCGAAACCGAAGTAGTCGCCCTGGTTCAGACCGAACCACCCCACGCTGATCAGATACAGCATTTTCAACACATAAAGATGGAGCAAGTAGAAGAACATCGGTGCCGCACCCAATACCGCCAGGGTGCTTATCCATTTGCGTTGCCGAGCCCGCTCAAAGCCAAGAAGCAGCAACAGCCCTGCACCCAGCGTCAGAGCCAGGAACAGCAGGGAGGGGGGGTATTTTGTGATGTTGAAGAAACTCATGAAGGTTTGTGTGGTGCTTTCATAAACCCTCCAATGTGCCTCGCCATAACCGTTGATCAGGCGCAGGGCGATGAAACCGAGCAATGCGCCGACCCCGGCGAGCAACAGGTAGCGCTGACGCCCGGCGGTCGAGGCCGGGCGTGCGAACCAGGGGCCGATGCAGTAACCCAGGGCGATGACACCTATCCACGGCAGCACCGGGTAGGAAGTGCGCAGGCGCAAGCTGTCGGAGAATTCGATCCAGCCGCGATCATGCAAAATGGCCCAGGGCAGGTGCATCGCCGATCCGCTCGGGAAGTGCAGAGAGTCGAGCAGGTTGTGTCCGGCAATGATGGCCAGACCCAGGACACACAGGATGGGTCGAGGCAGCCAGACCAGTGCTGCGAGGGCAATCATGCTGATACCAATCGCCCAGATCACCTGCAGGTAAATCACATTGGGCGGGAACTGGAACGTCCAGGCGAAATTCACCAAGGTGAACTCCAGCAGAACCAGGAACAAGCCACGCTTGAACAGGAACATCGACACTTCGTTCTTGCCCTGGTGTTTTTCGCCGTACAGGAAAGCTGAGAGTCCGGTGAGAAGAACGAACACCGGCGCACATAAATGGGCGAGCGTCCGGCTGAAAAACAATGTCGGCTCCGTGCTGTCGATGACCATCGGGTCGGCGACCTGGCGGTGCAGAAAGAACGTTTCGCGCACGTGATCCAGCAACATGAAAATCATCACCAACCCCCTTAGGGCATCGATGGACATCAGGCGTTGGCTCAGGGTTGTGATGGGCGGGATTTGAATAGGGTTTGTCATCGAAAGTCGCAGGCAGGAAGTGGATAGCTGTGCCGGTAAACGACCGACAGATCATGTTTAGATATTATATAACGTTTCAATATCGGGCAGAAGGCGTCGCCCTGTTCAATAGGTCTTTGCATCAATTGGTTACATTTATACAATAAGCTGATCAATCCGCTTTGCTGCCGAGTAACCCATGGCGATCAACTTCGACCTCAATGACCTGCAAGCCTTCCGTGCCGTGGTCGAGCAGGGCAGCTTTCGCAAGGCCGCCGATGCGGTGCGCATTTCCCAGCCGGCCTTGAGCCGGCGCATTGAAAAACTCGAAGACGCCCTTGGCGTGCGGCTGTTCGAACGCACCACGCGCAAGGTCAGCCTGACTCAGGCCGGACGCGGTTTCATGCCCAGCGTCGAGCGCCTGCTGGACGATCTGGACGTGGCGTTGCTGGGCATCAGCGAAGTCGCTTCGACCCGGCTCGGCCACGTTACGGTCGCCTGCGTGCCGTCGGCGGCGTATTACTTCATGCCGCGGGTGATCGCGCACTATCACCGCCAGTTTCCGCGAATCAAGGTCAAGGTGCTCGATTCCAGTGCCCACGAAGTTTTGAGCGCGGTGGTCAATGGCGAGGCGGATTTCGGCCTGAGCTTCATGGGCACGCTGGAAGCCGAAGTGGATTTCGAGCCGCTGGTGCAGGAAGGGTATGTCGTGGCGTGCCGGCGTGATCATCCGCTGGCGGGGCGCAGCAGCGTGACCTGGGACGAGTTCTATCAGCAGGATTACATCTCGCTGGATAAAACCTCCGGCAACCGGTTTCTGCTGGATCAGGCACTGACCGGCGTGGTGCCGCAGCGGCCGAGCATCTGCGAAACCCGGCATGTGACGACCATGATCGGTCTGGTCGAGGCCGGATTGGGCGTGGCGGCGGTGCCGCTGATGGCGATGCCGGCGGCGGATCATCCGATCCTGACGCGGGTGCCGTTGACCGATCCGCAAGTGATGCGCAGCGTCGGTCTGATCAAGCGCCGGGGTCGAACCCTGACCCCGGCGGCACTTGAACTGGAACGGCTGGTGATAGAGATGAAAGTCGTGCAGCCGGCGGTCAGCGGCTGACCGAGTCCAGCCCGGTCGCCTTCACATCCGGTTGCGCCTGGGCCGAGGCCATGTATTCAAGCAAGGCCCTGGCTTCGGCCGGGTGCCGGGCACCGACCGGGATACCGGCGGCAAACCGGGTGACCGACTGCACTGGCTCCGGAATCTTCGCCACGAAACTCACCCCCGGCACCGGCAACAATTCGCTGACTTGCTGGAAGCCCAGTTGATAGTCGCCAGTGGCGACCACCGAGCCCACGGGGATCTTCGGCACCATGGTCGACTTGGGCTTGAGTTGCGCTTCGATACCCAGGCGCTTGAACAACTGCTGCTCGATGTACACGCCGCTGGCGCTGTCGGAGTAGGCGACCGATTTCGCCTCGAGCAGGGTCTTTTTCAGGCCCTCGACATTGCTGATGTCCGGCTTCGGGGCACCTTCACGCACCACCAGGCCAATGCGTGAATCGGCCAGCTCGACACGGGACGCCGGGTCGACCTTGCCTTGTTTGATCAGATCGTCCAGGGCGTAGCCGACCATGATCACAACGTCCGCTTGCTCACCGCGGGCCAGGCGATTGGGAATCGCCTCCGGGGCCTTGCCCATGGACGGGCCGAGCGCGGTGTCGAGGGTGTTGCCGGTGGCGGCGGCGAACTTCGGGCCGAGGACTTTGTAGGCCGCCGTGAAACCGCCGGAAGTCATCACACGGATCTCTTCGGCCTGGACAATGCCGCTCAAGCCCAGGCTCGCCAGCAATGCGAGGGCGGCTAGATTGAAAGGTTTTTTCATGGTCATGTTCTCGATAGAAGGCAGGTTCACGACGCCACCGGCTGCAGATGATTCGAGGCGCGGCGATAGAGCATCAACGTCGCGCACAGCGCGCACAGTGCTGCAAAGCTCATCCAGTAACCTGGCGCCGCCTTGTCACCGGTGTACTGGATCAGCAAGGTCGAGATCGCCGGGGTGAACCCGCCGAACACCGCGGTAGCCAGGCTGTACGCCAGCGAGAACCCGGCGACTCGCACCTCCACGGGCATGATTTCCGTCAGCGCCGGGATCATCGCGCCGTTGTACAGGCCGTAGATGAACGACAGCCACAGCAGTACCAGCAGCATGTGCATGAAGCTCGGCGCATTGACCAGATAGGTCAGCACCGGATAGGTGGTGGCAATGGCCAGCAAGGCCATGGCGATCAACACCGGGCGTCGCCCGATACGGTCCGAGAGCGCGCCGCCAATCGGCAGCCAGATGAAGTTCGAAACGCCGACCAGCAAGGTCACCAGCAGCGCATCGGAGGTGCTCAGGTGCAGCACGGTTTTACCGAAGGTCGGCGCGTACACCGTGATCAGGTAGAACGCGGTGGTGGTCAGCGCGACCATCATCATGCCGGCGAACACGGTCAGCCAGTTTTGCCCCAGGGTGCGGAACACTTCGCCCATGCTCGGGCGGTGTTTACGGGTGGCGAATTCTTCGGTTTCTTCCAGGTTGCGGCGCAACAGGAAGATGAAGGGCACGATCATGCAGCCGACGAAAAACGGAATCCGCCAGCCCCAGTCGGCAATCACACTCGGTGCCATCCACTGGTTCAAGGCGTACCCCAGCGCAGCGGCGACGATGATCGCCACTTGCTGGCTGCCCGACTGCCAACTGGTGAAGAATCCCTTGCGGCCGGGCGTGGCGATTTCGGCGAGGTACACCGACACACCACCCAGTTCCGCACCGGCGGAAAAGCCCTGCAGCAACCGCCCGATCAGCACCAGGGCCGGGGCGAACAAGCCGATGGTCTCGTAACCGGGCACCAGCACGATCAGGATGGTGCCGCTGGCCATGATCGACAGGGTGACGATCAAGCCTTTGCGCCGGCCCACGTCATCGATATAGGCGCCCAGCACCACGGCACCCAACGGACGCATCAGAAAACCTGCGCCGAACACGGCGAAGGTCATCATCAGCGAGGCGAATTCGCTGCTGGCCGGAAAAAACACGGCAGCGATCTGCGTGGCATAGAAGCCAAAAAGGAAGAAGTCGAACTGTTCGAGGAAGTTGCCCGAGGTGACCCGGAAGATTGCGCTGGCCCGGGAGCGACCGGCAGTCGCGGGCCGTTGGGTTGATGCTGTCATTGACCTGTACTCCACCGCTTTTATGACGTGCTCCGGCTGGACGCGGCGCACGGTTCTTATTGAGGCGGATAGTGGGGCAGGAGCATCGATATGTTAATTGCATTGTTGGCATGCATTGATGTGCGAAGTGGATCAATGCATCTGTGGGCGCACGCTATGGATTATGTGCCCGCACCACGCTTTCGGTGCCCAGCCGATACTGATTGTTGCCGCTGCGCTTGGCCTCATACATCGCCAGGTCGGCGATGTGCAGCAGGCGGTCGATGCTCGGCGCGTGATCGGGGAACACCGCGACGCCCAGGCTGGTGCCGATGTGGCGCTGGTCGTTGCCGATGGTGACGGGCGGGGAGAGTTCGACGAAGATCTTCTGGCAAATGGTGCGCGCTTCGTCTTGCAGGTTTTTGCCCTGGGGCAAGCCCTGGAGGATGACCACGAATTCGTCGCCGCCGATCCTCGCGACGGTGTCGGTGCCGCGCAGAATGCGCTTGAGCCGCGTGGCAGTCGTGACCAGTACGCGATCGCCGGCCGCATGACCATAGCGGTCATTGATGGCCTTGAAGCCGTTGAGGTCGACAAACACCAGCGCCACCCGCGTGGTACTGATGCGCGCCTGCTCCAGCGCTTCGGACAGGCGCTCTTCGAGCACCAGGCGATTGGGCAGGCCGGTCAGCGGGTCGAAATGGGCCAGGTGCTTGAGGTAGTTGGCGGAGGCCTTTTCTTCGGTGATGTCGCGTACCACGCCCATCATCTTGATCGTTTCGTCGTGATCGTTCTTGACCACGTTACCGGTTTCGCGCAGCCAGCGGATCGTGCCGTCGGGCCAGACCACGCGGTATTCCTCGTCGTGGTTTTCGCCGGTTTCCAGGCAACGCAGTTCACCGGCCCGAACCCGGAGCCGGTCATCCGGATGCACGCAGGAGCAGAACAGCGCGTAGGAGGGCGTCACTTCGCCGATCTTGAATCCGAACATGCCGAAGATCGCGTCTGACCAAAACAGGCGGTCGGTGTCGACATCCCAATCCCAGGTGCCGATGCGCGCAAAATACTGGCTGCGCTTGAAGCGCTCGGCGTCGCCATCCTGGTGGATGTTCCGGCCTTCGGACAGGCTGCCGATGATCACCCGGTACTGCGCCAGTTGCTTTTGCAGCGAGCGCTCGCGCCAGACCAGCGCGACGATCAGGGTAAGCGTCATTGCACCAAGGATGACGCTGGTCCAGAGCAGGATCATTCGGGAGTGGTCATCAGAGCGTTGAACCGTACGGGTAATGGTTGATTATGTTAGTTCAGCAAACAGTTTTAAACGTCGTGCGCGGAGGCGGCAAGGGTTGCCAACCGACGGCAAATCTGGGAAAACGGCGCCCATCAGGCCCTTGACGGCGAGTGAGCATACGAGTGAATTCAATGAATGACGAGCTTCAGGTAATCGATCTTCAACCCGGTGACGGAAAAGCCGCGGTAAAAGGCGCGCTGATCACCACCCAGTACCGTGGCTGGCTGGAGGACGGGACCGAATTCGATTCTTCCTGGAGCCGTGGCAAACCCTTCCAGTGCGTGATCGGCACCGGGCGGGTCATCAAGGGCTGGGACCAGGGCATCATGGGCATGCAGGTCGGTGGCAAGCGCAAGTTGCTGGTGCCGGCGCACCTGGCCTATGGCGAACGCAGCATGGGCAAGATCACGCCGAACTCGAACCTGATCTTCGAAATCGAGTTGCTGGAAGTACTGACGCGCGATGATTGACCGCGTTTGTCAGGGAGAATGCATGTTGCGCAACGATGAATACGCCACGGCCATCGAACTGCTGGACGAGTCCTATCGGCACTGGACCGGCGAACACCTGCCAGCGCCGCAGTCGCTGACCGCACTGGAGCGACTGCACTGGTTGCACGCCCACGCGCCCTACAGTCTGCTGGCCCACGGCACTGAAGACGATCCTGTGTTTTTCTACGCCAATGAACAGGCGCTGGCCTGCTTCAAGTACCCGCGCCCGGAGTTTCTGGGCATGCCGTCACGCTTCAGCGCCTCGCCACTGGATCGCGCGGTGCGCCAGACCCTGCTGGAGCAGGTCACGGCCCATGGCATTGCTCATGGCTACAGTGGCTATCGGGTGGATCGGCTAGGGAATGCCTTCATGATTCATGAAGGCAAGGTGTGGACGCTCATCGATCATCACGGTGAGCGGGTGGGGCAGGCGGCGTTGTTCTGGCCGGATGCTGCACGGGTTGGGCAGTTGGGCTGATCGTCGATCACGCGGCTGGCCAATCCGAGAACAGCGCAATTCGTCCATTGGCGGACGGGCGGTAACGCCAGGTCAGGCGATCCAGTGCCGGCTGCATCGCCAGAATTTGCCGGACGGTAGCGCCAGCAATGCTCAGCGCCAGTGTTTGCCCCGGACATTGATGGCGCCCCGCACCAAAAGTGAAGCTGCGCCGGTTCGGGCGTTCGAGCAGGAATGCGTCGGGGTTGTCGTTGAGCTGCGGGTCGCGATTGGCCGAGGCCAGCAGCACCAGGATCACATCACCGGCATGCAGAGCGACGCCGTCAATCTCGCAGGGGGCGGCGACGAAGCGGCGGGTATTCTGTACCGGCGGGTCGAAGCGCTGCACTTCCGCCACCAGGTCTTCGATGTGGGTTGAATCACTGCGCAACGACGGGTGTTGAATCAGTGCCAGCACCGAGTTGCCGATCAGCCCGGCCGTGGCCTCGAAGGTTTGGGAGAACAGGCCGATCAGGTTGGCGATCAACGATGGCGTTGCGTCGGCGGCGAAGCGCTGGCGGATGCCTGCAAGCAGATGGCTGTGGTTGTGCGGATCGTCGAGCAATTCGATGAAGTAACCGCTCAACTGTTCGGCGGCGGCATGGGCAGCAGCCAGTTGTGCGGGGCTGCTCAGGGGCGACAGGCAGTCCACGAAATCCGCCGTCAGTTCGCTGATGGCGCGACCCTGGGCCGGGGTGAAGCCCAGCAACGCCGCCACCACGCACACCGGTCCGCGGAACATGGCGTTGTACAGGCCAGCGGCGTCGGCGGTGATCAATCGGGCGCTGACCAGGCGCTCGACTTCCTGCGCATCGATCAATTCCAGCCCCGGTGCAATCGCCGACCGTGGGCAACGCTGGCGTTCGCCCTCATTCATGCGCATCAATTGACCGAACACCTGGCCGGCCATGCCATCGGCAATCGCCTTGGGGATTGGCTCCTGTGCGGGGCGAACGTGGCAATCGGGATGAGCCAGCACGGCGGCCACCGCCTGGGCGCTGCTGGCCAGCCACATGTTCAGCCCCGGATGAAAAATCAACTCACCCTCGGCACGCAGTTGTGCGTAGTAGGGATAGGGATCTGAATGGGTCGCAGCGATGATCGGGTCCATGGGTCACAGCCTTTTGTTGTTGGAAAGTGTTGCTACTATCTCCAGTCCGAAAGTGTGTTGATTCGTCCGGGAGCGAAATATGAGCGCAGCACAACACGACACTGGCGTCTCGCAGGTGGCGGCCGCCATCGCTGAGCCGGCGCGGACGAAAATCCTCTGTTCGCTGATGGACGGCCACGCCCGCACCAGCACCGAACTGGCGGCGGTGGCCGAAGTCAGCGCGTCGACCGCGAGTGCCCACCTGGCCAAACTCAAGGAGCTGGCGCTGGTGCGGCTGCACGTCCAGGGACGTCACCGCTATTACAGCTTGGCGGACAAACGCGTGGCCCAGGCCCTGGAGGCGCTGATGGTGATCGGCCAGAACACCGCGCCGGGCTTCCAATCGCGTACCCCGGATCGCCTGCAGTTTGCCCGCACCTGCTACGACCACATGGCAGGCACCCTGGCCGTGCTGTTGCATGACCGGATGCTTGAAGCGGGCTGGCTGGAGGAAACCGACGAACAGGCCTATCGCTTGAGTGACAGTGGTTCGGCAATGTTTCAGGGGCTTGGGATCGAGGTACAGGACTTGAGCACCTTGCGCCGCCGCTTTGCCTGCCCGTGCCTGGACTGGAGCATGCGCCGACCACATCTGGGAGGATCGCTGGGCGCGGCGTTGCTGCAAACGGCACTCAAGCGCAAGTGGGTGACGCAGGATCTGGACAGTCGGGCGTTGGCGTTGACGGCGTTGGGGCGCAAGGAGATGGGCGCCCGTTTTGCTGTCGAGTTGCCTGCGGGGATCGAAGGCAACCGATCGCAGTCTGCAGCAGCCCGAGGGGCATCGCTCAACCCGAACCTGTAGGAGCCGGCTTGCCGGCGATTGTGCCTTCAAGCATGGCGGTGAATTTGAGGAGGCCATCGCCGGCAAACCAGCTCCTACAGGGGAACGGGTGGCGGTTTTTGAAACGTGGCCATGAAAAAAGCCCCCCATCGATCGCTCGATGGGGGGCTTTTGTGCGTCTGGCGTCAGGTCAAACCTTGACGATCCAGCCTGCTGGCGCTTCGATGTCACCGGTCTGCACGCCGGTCAGCTCTTTGTAGAGCTTCTGGGTGATCGGGCCGACTTCGGTTTCGCTGTGGAACACGTGCAGGTGGTCGTTGTAGTTGATGCCGCCGATTGGCGTGATCACTGCAGCGGTGCCGCAAGCACCGGCTTCCTTGAAGTCCGACAGTTTGTCGATCAACACGTCGCCTTCGACCACGTCCAGGCCCAGGCGGGTCCTGGCCAGCTCGATCAGCGACAGACGGGTGATGCCCGGCAGCACCGACGGCGAGTTCGGGGTGACGAACTTGTTGTCGTGGGTGATCCCGAAGAAGTTGGCCGAGCCGACTTCCTCGATCTTGGTATGGGTCAATGGGTCCAGGTAGATGCAGTCGGCAAAATGCGCCTTCTTGGCCTGGGAGCCGGGCATCAGGCTGGCGGCGTAGTTGCCACCGACCTTGGCCGCACCGGTGCCTTGTGGCGCGGCGCGGTCGTAGCTGGAGATCAGGAAGTTGTGCGGGGTCAGGCCGCCCTTGAAGTAGGCGCCGACCGGGATGCAGAAGATCGAGAAGATGAACTCCGGCGCCGTGCGCACGCCGATGTTGTCACCCACGCCGATCACGAACGGGCGCAGGTACAGCGCGCCGCCGGTACCGTACGGCGGAATGAAACGCTCGTTGGCGCGAACCACTTCCTTGCAGGCTTCGATGAATTGCTCGGTGTCGACTTGCGGCATCAGCAGGCGGGCGCAGCTGCGCTGCATGCGCAGGGCGTTCTGGTCCGGGCGGAACAGGTTGATCGAGCCGTCCTTGCAACGATAGGCCTTCATGCCCTCGAAGCATTGCTGGCCATAGTGAAGGGCCGTGGAGCCTTCGCTGATGTGCAGCACGTTATCTTCGGTCAGGGTGCCTTTGTCCCATTCGCCATTGCGAAAGTACGACAGATAGCGCTTGTCGGTCTTGATGTAGTCAAAACCCAGCTTGTCCCAATTGATGCTTTCGTTACCCATGACACCCTCTATCACTTAACAACCGCCGAAACGGTTCAAGGCTTCTGACGTTTTTTGGATGGGGACAACAATACTTCATTCCGGGCCTGTTTCGCAGCCCGGATTACGATCCTTGTAGGAGCCGGCTTGCTGGCGATCAATACGGCGCGGTGTATCAGATTCACCGCCATCGCCGGCAAGCCGGCTCCTACAGGTCGCATTTTACATGTGTAAGGCGTGACCCAAAGCCCGCAACGCCGCTTCCTGCACCGCCTCACCCAGCGTCGGATGGGCATGGATGGTGCCGCCGATGTCTTCCAGCCGCGCGCCCATTTCCAGGCTCTGGGCAAACGCCGTGGACAACTCCGACACGCCGACACCCACCGCCTGCCAGCCGACGATCACATGATTGTCGCGGCGGGCGACCACGCGCACGAAGCCGCTTTTCGACTCCAGCGTCATGGCCCGGCCATTGGCGGCGAACGGGAAGCTCGAGACGATGCAGTCCAGACCTGCTGTCTTGGCGTCGTCCGGGGTCTGGCCGACCACCACCAGTTCCGGGTCGGTGAAGCACACGGCGGCGATGGCGGTGGGGTTGAACTCGCGGGTCTTGCCGCTGATCAGTTCGGCAACCATCTCGCCCTGGGCCATGGCCCGGTGCGCGAGCATCGGTTCGCCGCTCAGGTCGCCGATGGCATAGACGTTGCGCATGCTGGTCTGGCAGCGGTTGTCGATCTTGATCGACGAACCGTTCATGTCCAGGTTTAGCGCTTCGAGGTTCCAGCCCTGGGTATTCGGCTTGCGACCGACGGCCACCAGCACCTGGTCGGTTTCCAGATTCAGGGTCGCGCCGTTCGGTGCCAGTACTTGCAGGGTATTTTCTTGCGAATCAAAGCCTTGCACGCTGTGCTTCAAGTAAAGCTTCACGCCGAGTTTTCGCAGTTCGTCGTGTACTGGCTGGGTCAGTTCGGCGTCGTAGGCCGGCAGGATGCGTTCCTGCGCTTCCACCACGCAGACTTCGGCGCCGAGCTTGCGGTAGGCGATGCCCAGCTCCAGACCGATGTAACCACCGCCGACCACGATCAGCCGTTTAGGAACGGAGGTCGGCGCCAGGGCTTCGGTGGACGAGATGATCGGGCCGCCAATCGGCAGCATCGGCAGGTTCACGCTTTTCGAACCGGTGGCCAGCACCAGGTGCTCGCACTGGATGCGCGTGTCGCCGACGTCGACGGTTTTACCGTCAACCACTTTGGCCCAGCCTTGAACGACCTGGACCTTGTGCTTTTTCAGCAGCGCCGCGACGCCGGTGGTCAGGCGATCGACGATGCCGTCCTTCCACTCGACGCTCTTGCCGATGTCCAGAGTCGGCGCCGAAACGCTGATGCCCAGGGGCGAAAGCTGATGGTGGTGCCGGGTCTGGTGAAACTGCTCGGCGACGTGGATCAGTGCCTTGGACGGAATGCAGCCGATGTTCAGGCAGGTGCCGCCCAGGGATTGGCCTTCCACCAGGATGGTCGGGATGCCCAGTTGGCCGGCGCGGATCGCTGTCACATAACCGCCGGGGCCGCCGCCGATGATCAGCAGCTTGGTGTTCAAAGTCTGCATCACTTACTCCACAAACAGGGTTGCGGGTTGTTCGAGCAAGCCACGGATGGCCTGGATGAAGAGCGCCGCGTCCATGCCGTCGACCACGCGGTGATCGAAAGAGCTGGAGAGGTTCATCATCTTGCGAATCACGATCTGGCCTTTGATCACCATGGGCCGCTCGACGATCTTGTTGACGCCGACAATCGCCACTTCCGGCAGGTTCAGCACCGGCGTGCTGACGATGCCGCCCAGGGCGCCGAGGCTGGTCAGGGTGATGCTCGAGCCGGACAGCTCATCGCGGCTGGCCTTGCCGTTGCGCGCGGCAGTGGCCAAACGGGAGATTTCGGCCGCGTTGTCCCACAGGCTGCGGGCTTCGGCGTGACGCACCACCGGCACCATCAAACCGATATCGGCCTGGGTGGCGATACCGACATGCACCGCGCCGAGGCGGGTGATGACCTGGGCTTCGTCGTCGTAGCGGGCGTTGATCTGCGGGAAGTCGCGCAGGGCAACGACCAGGGCGCGGACCAGGAACGGCAGCAACGTCAGCTTGCCGCGGGTCGCGCCGTGTTTTTCGTTGAGGTGCGCGCGCAGTTCTTCCACGGCGGTGACGTCGATTTCTTCGACGTAGCTGAAGTGGGCGGCACGCTGGGTGGCGTCCTGCATGCGCTGGGCGATCTTGCGGCGCATGCCGATCACCGGGATCTGCTGTTCGTCGGTGCGCTGGATGTAGGCGCTGCTGACCGTCGAGGCATTCGACTGACCCTGGGCCAGGTAGGCGTCGAGGTCTTCGTGGAGCACGCGACCGGCGGGGCCGCTGCCACGCACCAGACGCAACTGGATGCCCAGGTCCAGGGCATGCTTGCGCACGGCCGGGGAGGCCAGTGGGCGCTCATCGGCTGCGCGAGCGACCATCGGGCCCTGGCAGACGGCAGCTTTCGGCGCCGGGGCGGCAACCGGTTTGCTTTCCACCACGGCTTCGACTTTCGGCGCTTCAACTGGCGCTTGTTTCACAGGGGCCGGTTGCGCCGACTCCTTAACGTTGCCCGCGCCTTCGACTTCAATGCTGATCAGCACACTGCCGACCGCCATGACTTCGCCCGGCTGGCCGCCAAGGGCGATGACCTTGCCATGCACCGGCGACGGAATATCCACCATCGCTTTATCGGTCATGACATCGGCCAGCACCTGATCCTCGACGACCATGTCGCCGACCTTGACGTGCCAAACCGACAATTCAACTTCTGCAATGCCTTCACCAATGTCCGGCATTTTAATGACGTGCGTGCCCATTCAGACCTCCATGACCCGTTTCAACGCCGCGCCCACTCGGGACGGGCCTGGGAAATACGCCCACTCTTGCGCGTGCGGGTAAGGGGTATCCCAACCGGTGACGCGTTCGATCGGCGCTTCCAGGTGGTGGAAGCAATGCTCTTGCACCAGCGACACCAGTTCGGCGCCGAAACCGCAGGTGCGGGTGGCTTCGTGAACCACCACGCAGCGGCCGGTTTTCTTCACGGATTTGACAATGGTTTCCAGGTCCAGCGGCCACAGGCTGCGCAGGTCGATGACTTCGGCATCGACGCCGCTTTCTTCAGCAGCGACTTGCGACACGTACACGGTGGTGCCGTAGGTCAGCACGGTGACGTCCTTGCCCGGACGGGTGATGGCGGCGACGTCCAGCGGCACGGTGTAGTAACCGTCCGGCACTTGTGCGGCAGGGTGCTTCGACCACGGGGTTACCGGGCGGTCGTGGTGGCCGTCGAACGGGCCGTTGTACAGGCGTTTTGGCTCGAGGAAGATCACCGGGTCATCGTTTTCGATGGAAGCGATCAACAGGCCTTTGGCGTCGTACGGGTTGGACGGCATCACCGTGCGCAAGCCGCAGACCTGGGTGAACATCGCTTCGATGCTCTGGCTGTGGGTCTGGCCGCCGTAGATGCCGCCACCGCAAGGCATGCGCAGGGTCATCGGGGCGGTGAACTCGCCGGCCGAGCGATAACGCAGACGGGCGGCTTCGGAAATGATCTGGTCCGACGCCGGGTACACGTAGTCGGCGAACTGGATCTCGGCCACCGGGCGCAGACCATAGGCGCCCATGCCCACGGCGACGCCGACGATGCCGCTTTCGGAGATCGGCGCGTCGAACACCCGCGAGGTGCCGTACTTGTTCTGCAGGCCTTCGGTGCAGCGGAACACGCCGCCGAAGTAGCCCACGTCCTGGCCGAAGACCACGACGTTGTCGTCCCGTTCAAGCATCACATCCATGGCCGAGCGCAGGGCCTGGATCATGGTCATGGTGGTCGTGGTCATGGCGGTTTCCAGCTCGATATTGTTGTTGTGATCGTTCATGTCAGATCCCCAACTCTTGGCGCTGGCGCTTCAAGTGCTCCGGCATCTCTTTGTAGACGTCTTCGAACATGGTCGCGGCGCTCGGAATCTGGCCGCCGGCGAGGGTGCCGTACTGCTCGGCTTCTTTCTGTGCGGCGATCACTTCGGCTTCCAGCTCGGCGCTGACGGCGGCGTGTTCCTCTTCGGACCACTGGCCGACCTTGATCAGGTGCTGCTTGAGACGCACGATCGGATCACCCAGCGGGAAGTGGCTCCAGTCATCGGCGGGCCGGTATTTCGATGGATCATCGGAGGTCGAGTGCGGGCCGGCGCGGTAGGTGACCCATTCGATCATGGTCGGGCCGAGACCGCGGCGCGCACGTTCGGCGGCCCAGGCGGAAGCGGCATAAACAGCGTAGAAGTCGTTGCCGTCGACCCGCAGGGAGGCAATACCGCAACCTACGCCACGACCGGCGAAGGTGGTGGCTTCACCGCCGGCAATCGCCTGGAACGTGGAGATCGCCCACTGGTTGTTGACCACGTTGAGGATCACCGGCGCGCGGTACACGTGGGCGAAGGTCAGGGCGGTGTGGAAGTCCGACTCGGCGGTGGCGCCGTCGCCGATCCACGCCGAGGCGATTTTGGTGTCGCCCTTGATCGCCGAGGCCATGCCCCAGCCCACGCCTTGAATGAACTGGGTGGCGAGGTTGCCGGAGATGGTGAAGAAACCGGATTCCTTGACCGAGTACATGATCGGCAACTGACGCCCCTTGAGCGGATCGCGCTCGTTGGACAGCAGTTGGCAGATCAGGTCGACCAGCGGTACGTCGCGGGCCATCAGGATGCTTTGCTGACGGTAGGTTGGGAAGCACATGTCGTCGATGTTCAGGGCCAGGGCCTGGGCGCTGCCGATGGCTTCTTCGCCGAGGCTCTGCATGTAGAACGACATCTTTTTCTGACGCTGGGCGACCACCATGCGGTTGTCGTAGATGCGGGTCTTGAGCATGGCGCGCATGCCCTTGCGCAGGATTTCCACCGGCACGTTTTCGGCCCATGGACCGAGGGCATTGCCCTGGTCGTCGAGCACGCGGATCAGGCCACGGGCCAGGTCAGCCGTGTCAGCCGGTTCAACGTCGATGGGAGGTTTGCGCACCGTGCCGGCATCGGTCAGATGCAGGTAGGAGAAGTCGGTTTTGCAGCCTGGACGGCCCGAGGGTTCGGGGACGTGCAGACGCAGCGGTTCATACGCTTGGGTCATGGCTTCTACGCTCGATCTTGTGAATTTCTTGTAGTGAGCTGACAGATTTCGTTCGATAAAAGAAATCTTGTCCTACAACAATCATAGGCCCGCCCAAGAAGAATATTTCTCTCTGTTTCGTTGCGCTAAAGATCATTTGCAGATAAAAAACCTGCATAAACATAAAAAACAGGTGGTTTTGTCTCATGCGTAAACTGGACCGTACCGATATCGGCATTCTCAACAGCCTTCAGGAGAACGCACGCATCACCAACGCCGACCTCGCGCGCTCGGTGAACCTGTCGCCGACACCGTGTTTCAACCGGGTCAAGGCCATGGAAGAACTGGGGGTGATTCGCGAGCAAGTGACGCTGCTCGATGCCGACCTGCTGGGGCTGCACGTGAACGTGTTCATTCACGTCAGCCTGGAGAAGCAGGTGGAAGAGGCGTTGCAGCATTTCGAAGAGGCGATTTCCGACCGCCCCGAGGTGATGGAGTGCTACCTGATGGCCGGCGACCCGGACTACTTGATCCGGGTGCTGGTGCCGACCATTCAGTCGCTGGAGCGTTTCATGATGGACTTCCTGACCAAGGTGCCGGGGGTGGCGAACATCCGTTCGAGCTTTGCGCTCAAGCAGGTGCGCTACAAGACCGCGCTGCCGTTGCCGGCGAATGGCTTGACCCTCGGCGGCTAGGCAGCGCAAATCCTGTAGGAGCTGGCTTGCCAGCGATAGGCCGAAGGCCGCTTTCAGCAATTCCTGTTTTTTTTGCGGGGACTGTACCGGCCCCTTCGCGGGCAAGCCCGCTCCCACAGGGTCAGAGTTGGTTCAGGGGGATCTTCAGGTAAGTGACGCCATTGTCCTCGGCCGGCGGCAAATTCCCCGCCCGCACGTTGACCTGAATCGCCGGCAACAGCAGCGTCGGCATGCCCAACCCGGCATCGCGTTGGGTGCGCATCTGAACGAAGGTTTTTTCGTCGATGCCGTCTCGTACGTGGATGTTGCCCTTGCGTTGCTCGCCCACCGTGGTCATGCAGCGCGGTTCGCGACCTTCGGGCGGATAGTCGTGGCAGACATGGAGACGCACGCTGGCGGGGAAGGCCAACAGTTTGCGGATCGAGGCGAACATCTGGTGGGCGTCGCCGCCGGGGAAATCACAGCGCGCGGTGCCCACATCGGGCATGAACAGGGTATCGCCCACCAGAATTACATCGCCGTCGATCAAGTAGGCCATGTCCGCCGGGGTATGACCGGGAACATGCAGTGCGACGGCCTTGAGGTTGCCGATATTGAACGATTCGTCCGGCGCGAACAGGTGGTCGAACTGCGAGCCGTCGCTGCGAAACTGTGGTTCCAGATTGAACAATGCCTTGAACACGTCCTGGACCTTGCAGATCGACTGACCGATGGCGATCTTGCCGCCCAGCTCGCGCCGCAGATAAGGCGCAGCGGACAGATGATCGGCGTGGGCATGGGTTTCCAGCAGCCATTGCACTTGCAGTCTGTGGGCACGGACGAAGGCGATGATTTTGTCAGCCTGGGTGGTCGCGGTGCGCCCGGCGGCACCGTCGTAATCGAGCACGGGGTCGACAATCGCACACTGCCCGCCATCAGCCTCGTAGACCACGTAGCTGTAGGTCGAGGAGGCGGGGTCGAGGAAAGCTTCAATCAGCGCGGGCATGGGCACGAACCTGGGCAGGAGTAGAAAAGTCAGCGATGGGTTGCAACAGTTTATGTAAAAACATAATGTTAGTAGCTTAAGTGACTTTGAAGGCATCCTGCAAATGCAATCCAGTCTGACCGAGGGTGAGGTCGCCCAACTGCGCGCCTCGGCTTCCAAGGCATGCGCGCTGCTCAAGGCCCTGGCCAATGAGGACCGCCTGTTGATCCTGTGCCAGCTCACCCAGGGTGAGCGCAACGTAGGCGAGCTGGAGAAAATGACCGGCGTGCGCCAACCGACCCTGTCCCAGCAGTTGGGCATCCTGCGCGATGAGGGATTGGTCGCGACCCGTCGTGAAGGCAAGTACATTTTTTACGGTCTCGCCAGTCATGAAGTGATCCAGGTGATGAAAACCCTCTCCGGGCTGTATTGCGGGGCGGTGCTTAAAAGCTGGGTACAACCTTGATGCCAGCTAACACACCGAACCTGTAGGAGCGAGCTTGCTCGCGATGGACGTAATGGCACCGCGTTTATACAGATAACACGCGTAATCGTTAGCGACCATCGTCGGAACGCCGCCCGGAGCAAGCTCGCTCCTACAGTCGTTTTGTGTCGCGGCTGGAAGAAAATTTGCGTACAGCAAAAGGAACAAGCAATGAACGATCAACACTGGGGCCCATCCATCAGTGCAGATATCGTGGTCATCGGCGGCGGCACGGCAGGCATCGGCTTTGTCGCCAGCCTGCTCAAGCGTAGCCCGCACCTGAACATCACTGTGATCGAGCCCAGCGCCCGGCATTTCTACCAACCGGCCTGGACGTTGGTCGGCGGAGGGGCCTACAACGTGGAAAACACCGTGCGGCCGATGGCGTCGGTGATGCCGCGCGGGGCCCACTGGCTGCAGGCTGCCGTGACGGGCATCGACCCCGACAAGCGCCAACTCACCCTCGCGGACGAACGCACGGTCAGCTATCAGAACCTGGTGGTCTGCCCCGGCTTGCGCCTGGCCTGGGAGAAAATCGAAGGCCTGGAGGAAACCCTCGGCCAGCACGGCGTGACCTCCAACTACAGCTACCGGCACGCGACCTACACCTGGGATCAGGTGCAGAAACTGCGCGGCGGCAAGGTGCTGTTCACCCAGCCGGCCATGCCGATCAAATGTGCGGGGGCTCCACAAAAGGCGCTGTACCTGTCCTGCGATCACTGGAACAAGAGCGGCGTGCTGAACAACATTGACGTCGAATTCAATCTTGCGGGCGCGGCACTGTTCGGTGTGGCGACCTTTGTCCCGCCGCTGATGAAGTACATCGAGAAATACAACGCCCGGTTGGCGTTCAACTCGAACCTGGTCAAGGTCGACGGCCCGGCAAAAACCGCATGGTTCGACGTCAGGGACGCGGATGGCAATGTCACCCGCCAGGCAAAAACCTTTGACCTGCTGCACGTCGTGCCGCCTCAGGTGGCCCCGGATTTCGTCGCCCGCAGTCTGCTGGCCGATGCCGCTGGCTGGTGCGAGGTCGACCCGCACAGCTTGCAGCATCCGCGTTATCCCGAGGTCTTCGCGCTGGGTGATATCTGCGGTACCAGCAATGCAAAAACCGCCGCGGCGGTGCGCAAGCAGATCGTGGTGGTGGCCGAGAACCTGCTGGCGTTGCGCACGCTGCAACCACTGCCGCTGAAGTACGACGGCTACGGCTCCTGCCCGCTGACGGTGGAGAAGGGCAAGGTGATCCTCGCCGAGTTTGGATATGCCGGCAAATTGCTGCCGACCTTTCCCCTTGACCCGACGACACCGCGCCGCTCGGCGTGGTGGCTGAAGGCGACACTGCTACCGTGGTTCTACTGGAACGGTATGCTCAAGGGCCGTGAGTGGCTGACGCGTTTGTCCAAGGTCGACTGAGAACTCCCTATGTTGCTGGCAAGTCTGTTTGGCGTAGTGATGGGGTTGGTGCTCGGCTTGACCGGTGCCGGCGGCGGTATCCTTGCGGTCCCGGCCCTGGTATTGGGGTTGGGCTGGAGCATGACCCAGGCTGCTCCGGTGGCGTTGTTTGCGGTGGGCAGTGCGGCAGCGGTCGGCGCCATCGATGGCTTGCGTCATGGCCTGGTGCGTTATCGCGCGGCGTTGTTGATCGCTGCGCTCGGTGCGGTGTTTTCGCCGGTGGGTATTTATTTCGCCCATCAGTTGCCGGAAAAGATCCTGATGATCCTGTTCAGCCTGCTGATGGTCATGGTGGCCTGGCGGATGTTGCGTCGTGAGCGCAAGGATGAAGGCCCGAGCGACCACGGCCACGCCAACTGGGGCCAGAAGAACTGCATGCTCGATCAGCAGACCGGACGCTTTTCCTGGACCGCCAAATGCACCGCGACCCTCGCCGCACTCGGGGCGGTGACCGGCGTGGTCTCTGGATTGCTGGGGGTGGGCGGCGGCTTTCTGATCGTCCCGGCATTCAAGCAACTGACCGATGTGCAGATGCGCGGGATCATCGCCACCTCGCTGATGGTGATCAGCCTGATTTCCGCCATCGGCGTGATCGGCGCATTCCATGCCGGGGTGCGCATCGATGGTTTGGGCATTGCCTTCATCGTCTCCAGCATCGTCGGCATGATCATCGGCCGCAAGCTCTGTGCCCGGGTGCCGGCACGGGCGTTGCAGGTCGGGTTCGCCAGCATTTGCTTCGTGGTCGCCGCCTACATGCTGATAAAAGCCAGCGATTGACCTGTAGGAGCCCGGCTTGCCGGCGAAGGGGGCTTCAAGTGCGCCTTCGCCGGCAAGCCGGATCCTACGAAAAGCGGTTCTTTACAACTTTAGTGGCTTGCCCTGCCAACAAACGGTCGTACGCCTTAGTTGTCGCGTACAGTCGTCCATTCCAAAGCACCTGAAAACCAGCTCCAAGGCAGCGTATGGCGCCGCCGGTCTGGTTTCGATAATCGCCTCCGACACTTAGTCCCCCGTTTCGGAGCGCGCCATGCACAACAATAAGAACGTCACGCATCGTTTTCTGCCTGCCTTGATCGCCAGCCTGTCTGCCCTTGGCCTGAGCCAGGTGGCCCGGGCGGATATCATGCTGTACGACAAGGACCAGACCACGTTCTCCACCGACGGCTACATCAACGCCTTCTACGTGAACAGCGATGTCGACCGCACCGGCGATCAGTTCGACCGTCGACAGGCGCGGGTCAAGATGGGCTTCTTGCCCAACTACCTGGGGTTCAACATGGGCAAGCAGGTAGACGATCTCAAGCTCGGCGCCCGTGCCTCGTTCTGGGTCACCATCAACGACAGCCAAACCAACGGCACCGACACCGCCATTGATGTGCGGCAGTTCTATGGCACCGTGGCCAACCCGGAATGGGGCGAAGTGCTGATCGGCAAGGACTTCGGCCTGTTCGCCCGTTCCAACATCCTGCTCGACGAAATGCTCGCCGGTTACGGTCAGGTCAGCGATACGCTGGGGTTGGTGGATGGGGGCGGGGTGTCGTTCGGCAACATCGGCACCGGTTACCCGTATCCGTTCCCGACCTCGCAGATCACCTATCGCACCCCGGTGATGGACGGTCTGCGCGTGGCGGTCGGCATCATGGACCCGGTGGACACCAACGACAGCAGCCCGACGGGCAAGGCCTATCAGGAAAACCCGCGTACCGAGAGCGAAGTGACCTATCAGTTCGACCTGGCCGGGGCCAAGATCTACAGCTGGGTCAACGGCAGCTACCAGAGCTCGGACAACACCGATTCCACGGTCGAGACCGTCACCTCCAAAGGGGTCGGTTACGGCGTGCAGGCGAAGATGGGCGGCTTGTCCCTGACCGGGTCCGGTTTCCAGGCCAAGGGCATCAACCCGTTTTTCACCAACAATGCCGGCGAGCCGACCCTGCGTAACGTCGACAGCGACGGCTACCTGTTGCAGGGCTCCTACAAGCTGGGCAAGAACCGTCTGGCCTTGTCCTACGGCAAGACCAATGACGATGGCAACGGTGTGGTCGGCAGCGGCGCAGACTACGAGACCCGCGGCATCGCGTTGTTCCATGACGTGAACGACAACCTCAAGCTGGTGGCCGAGTACAACCAGTTCGAAATCAACGGCCACGACACCGACGCACAGAACGAAGACACCGACACCTTTGCCGTGGGGGCGGTGCTGACCTGGTAACCCCGGGAGGTGGCCCTGGCCGTGCGCATCGCGGCGAGGGCCGGCACCGGTCTCATCCCATCGAAGCGGCTACCCGCTACCCAAGTAGCATTCGTCGCCCCCCACAGACTTCGTACACTCGTGCCTCATACACACGCACCAGCCGGAGACGATGATGCTGCAGAGCGAAGGTATCGTCAGTGCAATGTCCCAGGCCACCGATGCCCGGCAGGTCGCGCAGGAACTGGCGCGCCAGTTGTTGCATCCGCACCTGGGGTTCGTGCTGTTCTTCTGTTCCGCCGAGTACGACTTGCAGGCGCTGGGCCAGGCCTTGCAGCAAAGCTTCGGCGGTATTCGCCTGGTGGGCTGCACCAGCGCCGGGGAAATTACCCCGCTGGGCTACGGGCGCAATTGCGTGACGGCGGTGGGTTTCGATCACCGGCACTTTTCCATTGCGATCGAGCTGATCGACCAGATGGAGCACTTCAGCCTGATCGACGCCCAGCAAATGGTCGAGCGCCTGGTCAGTGGCTGTCGCAGCAATACCCTGGCCCCGATCAAGGGCAACAGCTTTGCCCTGACCCTGCTCGATGGCCTGTCCAGCCGCGAAGAAATGGTCCTGGCGGCCTTGAGCGCGGCATTGGGCGACATTCCGCATTTCGGCGGCTCGGCCGGCGACGACAACTACCTGACCCATACCCATGTGTACTTCGATGGCGAGTTCCACAGCGGCGCGGCCGTGGTGGTGCTGGTCAATACCTGGCTGGATTTCGAAGTGTTCACCACCCACCACGTGCTGCCCCGCGCCGAGAAGCTGGTGGTCACAGGGGCCGACAGCACCTTGCGCCGGGTCTTCGAACTCAATGCCGAGCCGGCTGCCGAGGAGTACGCCCGGCACATCGGCGTGCCGGTGGCGCAGCTCGATCACCGGGTCTTCGCCGCGCACCCGTTGGCGGTGCGGATCAACCAGCAGTACTACGTGCGGGCCATCCAGCAGGTGCATCCGGACCTGAGCCTGAGTTTCTACTGCGCCGTGGAAAACGGCATCGTCCTCACGGCCATGACCCCGGGGCCGATGCTGCCGAACCTGCAGAGCCTGTTCGAGGGGTTGCAGGAACGCCTGGGCGATTTGCTGCTGACCATCGGTTGCGACTGTTTCCTGCGGCGTCTGGAACTCGAAGACGACGGCAGTCTTGATCAGATCGGCAGGTTTTTGCGTGAGCAACGGGTGATGGGTTTCAACACCTACGGAGAACAGTTCAATGGCATGCACATCAACCAGACCTTCACCGGCGTTGCCATTGCCCGAGGCCGTGCCCCAGGACATCGCTGAGCTGCAGGCCGAACTGGCCAGGCTGCGCCTGGAAAACCATAAACTGCAGCGCATCAATGGCGCGCTGATCGAACGGGTCGAGTCCGGGGGAACCCGCGGCAACGATCCGTACGCGGCATTCCAGCATTCGGTGGTGCTGGCCGAGCAAGTGCGCGAACGCACCGATGCCCTTAACCAGGCCATGGCCGAACTCAAGGCCGGTAATAATCTGCTCAGCGAAGCCCGCCTGCGCGCGGAAACGGCGCATCAACACCTGATCGATGCCATCGAAAGCATTTCCGACGCCTTCGTGCTGTTCGACGCCGAGCAGCGAATCGTGCTGTTCAACAGTCGCTTCAAGGCGTTTTGGCGCAACAGCCGGGTGCGGATCAATGCCGGCATGCGCCTGACCGAGGTCAAGCGATTGATGATGAACAACGGCCTGTTCACCGAAGAGCCTTGGGGGCATGCCGACGAAAACCTGCTGTACCGCCTGCAGAACGGGCGCTGGCTGCAAGTCAGCGAGCGGCCCACCCAGGAGGGCGGGCGGGTGATCCTGTTCACCGACATTACCGACGTCAAACTCAGCGAAACCATGCGACGGGAGCAGGCGGTGGCGCAGAAGTCGCACCTGCTGCAACGGGCGGTCGACAACCTGTCCCAAGGGGTGGCAATGGTCAGCGCCGAGGGCATCCTGGAGTTGTGGAACCGGCGGTTCCTGGAGTTGAGCGGCCTGGCGCCGGTGGCGGCGCATCGCCCGTTTGCCGAAGTGATCGCCGACAGCGAGTTGAACCTGCTGACCCCGGCCAGTCGCGATGGCAACGGACGACCGGTACGCGAATGCGAACAGCGCCTGTACGATGGCCGGGTCCTGGAAATCCGCACCCATCCGTTGCCCACCGGGGGGTTCGTCAATACCTTCACCGACATCACCGAACGTTACCAGCACGCCGAGGCGCTGAGTGAAAGCGAACACTGGATTCGCCTGATCACCGATCACGTACCGGCATTGATTGCCTACCTCAATGCTGACCTGGTCTACGAGTTCACCAACAAGGTCTATGAAGAGTGGTACTGCTGGCCCCGCGGCGTGATGCTCGGCCAGAGCCTGCGCGAAGTGCACAGCGAACAGCATTATCAGCGGCTGGAGTCCTACGTGGCCAGGGCACTGGACGGCGAGAGCGTGACCTTCGAGTTCGCCGAAACCAACGTCAACAACCAGGAGCGCTACATGCTGCGCTCCTATGTGCCCAACCGTCTGGCCAGTGGCGAGGTGGTGGGGATTTTCGTGCTGATCCGCGACATCACCGAACGCCGCCGCACCGCCGAAGCGCTGCATCAGGCGTATCAGAACCTTGAGCTGCGGGTACGCGAGCGCACGGCGGAATTGACCACCCTCAACGACCAGCTGCTGCGCGAGATCGATGAGCGGCGCCTGGTCGAGTCACGCTTGCGCGAAGCCAAGCAGGAAGCCGAGCAGGCCAACCTGTCGAAGACCAAGTTCCTCGCCGCCGTCAGCCACGACCTGCTGCAACCGTTGAATGCCGCGCGCCTGTTTACCAGCGCCTTGTTGGAGCGGCGCGAGCCGATGTCCAGCGAGATTCTGGTGCGCAACGTGAGCAATTCCCTGGAAGACGTGGAGAACCTGCTCGGCACCCTGGTGGATATTTCCAAGCTCGATGCGGGGGTGATCAAGGCTGACATTGCGCCGTTCGCCCTCAGTGAGCTGCTGGAGAACCTGGCTGCTGAATACACCCAGGTGGCCCGCAGTGAAGGCCTGCAACTGCACTTCATTGGCTGTTCGGCGCTGGTGCGCAGCGACATCCAGTTGCTCGCGCGGATTCTGCGCAATCTGCTGAGCAATGCGATTCGCTATACCTACAGTGGTCGCGTGGTGCTCGGTTGCCGGCGGCATCATCAGTGCCTGACGATCGAAGTCTGGGACAGCGGCATGGGCATTGCCGAGCATCGCCTGGAGGAGATTTTCCAGGAGTTCAAGCGCGGTGATGTGCAGCGACCCGATCAGGATCGCGGCTTGGGCCTGGGCCTGGCGATTGTCGAGAAAATTGCCGGCATCCTCGGCCATCCCATACATGTGCGCTCGTGGCCGGGCCGGGGTTCGATGTTCTCGGTCGAAGTGCCCTTGAGCGCCACCGCGCCGACACCGCCGCCGGCGTTGCAGATGAGCGAGCCGATGCTCGAGCGCCTGCGGGGTGCGCGGATTTGGGTGCTGGACAACGACGCGACCATTTGTGCCGGCATGCGCACCTTGCTGGAGGGGTGGGGGTGTCGGGTGGTGACGGCGCTGTCGGAGGAGGACCTGGCGCGGCAAGTGGACAACTACCACGCCGAGGCCGACCTGCTGATCGCCGACTACCATCTGGACAACGATCAGAACGGTGTCGATGCGGTGGCAAGAATCAATGCCCGTCGTGCCTCACCGGTCCCGGCAATGATGATCACGGCCAACTACAGCAATGAACTCAAGCAACAGATCCGCGAGCTGGGCCACACCCTGATGCACAAGCCGGTGCGGCCGATGAAGCTGAAGACGGCGATGAGTCATTTGCTTGGCCGGCCTTGAAATCTACGGTGCATGGGACGGCCCCTTCGCGAGCAAGCCCGCTCCCACAGGTACATCGCTGTCCTTGTGGGAGCGGGCTTGCTCGCGAAAGGGGCGCCGCGGTCTTACTGACTCAACGCCGCAGATAAGACCCGAAATCAATATCCCCGGCACTCAGGATCGCCTGCACCCGGTTGTGCACGTTGAGCTTGCGCAGGATTGCCGAGACGTGGGCCTTGACCGTGGTCTCGGCGATTTCCAGGGTGTAGGCGATCTGCTTGTTCGATTCGCCCTTGGTCATGCGCTCCAGCACCTGCAGTTGCTTGCGGGTCAGGGCCTGGAGCAGTTCGGGCGGGAAACTCGGGGTGTCGTTCATCCGCCGGTGGCTGCTGCTTTTTCCGGTGCGGATGATGTCCGGGGGCAGGTAGACATTGCCATTGAGAATCTGCTGGATGGCATCGGTCATCTGGGTGCGGGGTGACGACTTGGTGATGAAGCCCACTGCACCGTAGGTGATGGCTTGCAGCACGATCTGTTTGTCCTGCTCGGCGGAGACAATCACCACCGGAATGGTCGGCGCTTCGTTACGCAGGTTGATCAGGCCATTGAGCCCGTGCATGCCGGGCATGTTCAGGTCGAGCAGGATCAGGTCCAGGTCATCGTGCTCCTGGGTCAGGGCCAGGGCGCTGTCCAGGTCGGCGGTTTCCATCACTTCGCTGCCGGCAAAACCGTCGCTGATGACGTTGTGGATGGCTTCGCGAAACAGTGGGTGATCGTCGGCAATCAGGATTTTGTACATGGCCTTTCACCTCATTATTTTGATTATGGTGTGGCAACTGCGTGCACGCGTAAAGCTCAGGGAAAGGGTTCGGGCCGGGCTGGCGAAACCGGCAGGTTGGCCGCTTGCCAGGCGTCCAGGCCATCGCGATACCAATACAGAGTCTTATAGCCCATGGTGGCTGCGCGCTTGACCGCATTCCAGCTCAACCAGCAGTCGGAGCGGCAGTAGAAGACCAGCGGTTGTGTCGGGTCGCCGGCGGTCAGCTTTTTCAGGTTGGCGGCGAAATAGTCCTGCCATTGCGGCGTCAGGTCGCCGTCCCCGGTATTGGCCAGCCAATGGCTGCCGGGCAGGTTTTCATGGGGCTGGTCTTCGATGAATTGCCCTTGCAGCCACTGCCGGCGGTAGACGTCAATCAGCACCGGGCGCGGGGTTTGGCCGAGCAGGGTTTGCAGGGCGGGGGTGTCGATGAGGGTTGCGCCTTGCAGTTGTTCCGGCGTCGGGCTGCGGTACAGGCCGATGCGATAGCCGTCGGTGGAGAACAGCGCAGTGTCGGCCTGCGCGGTGCTCAGCAGCAGGCTCAGCGACAGGACGGCGAGAGCAGGGCGCAACAGGCAACGTCGGGCACGTGGCATGGGTTCAGTCCTTATAGTTATGGACCTATTACATGCCAGTCGGGGGGCGTTGGGAATGCGACGATAGACAGGTAGAACCAGTACTAAAGTAGGAGCCGGCTTGCTGGCGATCCAGGCGACGCGGTGAAATTGATACACCGCGTCGTCTGGATCGCCAGCAAGCCGGCTCCTACAGGGGCGTGTTGTCAGGTGGATTTGCGCAGGGCGGCGTGCTGCGGATTGAAAGTGAGCACGGCGAGCAGGGCGAATAGCAGCGTCAGCCCCACGCACACCGCCAATGCCAGCGGATTGAAGCGTTCATACAGGGCAAAGCGCACCAACTCTACCGCATGGGTAAATGGATTCACCGCGCACAGCCAATACAACCACTCGCTGGCCTCACGCATCTTCCACAGCGGATACAGCGCCGAAGACAGGAAAAATAGCGGGAAGATCACGAAATTCATCACCCCGGCAAAGTTCTCCAGCTGGCGGATCGCGTTCGACAGCAACAGGCCCAGGGCGCTGAGCATCAACGCCACCAGCAGCAGGGCCGGCAATGCCAGCAACAGGCCCATCGCCGGCGGCCGCACGCCGTAGACCCAGGCAATCGCCAGAAACGCATAGACCTGCAACAGCGAAATCAGCGACGTGGCCAACAGTTTGCTGCACAGCAGAAAGGTTCGGGGCAGGGGGCTGGTCAGCAGCACGCGCATGCTGCCCATCTCGCGGTCGTAGACCATCGACAGTGACCCCTGCATGCCATTGAACAGCAGGATCATGCAGGCCAACCCGGGAATGATGTAGACCTCATAGGGGATGTAGGTGTCGTAGGGCTCGATGATCGCGATTCCCAGCGCTGCGCGAAAACCCGCGGCGAACACCAGCAGCCACAGCAGCGGCCGCACCAGGGCGCTGAGAAATCGCGTGCGTTGCAGCACAAAGCGCAGCCATTCGCGCAGCACGATACCGCTGAAGCATTGCCAGTAAGCGTTCATTGGGCAGCTCCTGATGTTGTCAGGCGGGTGAAGGCCGAACCGAGGTCACCGCCGTGTTCCAGGCTCAGGGCATCGGCTTGTCCGCTGGCCACCAGCCGGCCTTGATGCAGGATCAGCAAGTCATCGCTGGGCTGTACTTCATCGAGCAGGTGGGTGGTCCAGAGCACGCTGATGCGCTCCTCGCGACACAGACTGCGGATGTGCTGGTTGAGTGCCAGGCGACTCGCCGGGTCGAGGCCGACACTGGCTTCATCGAGCAGCAACAGGCGCGGCTCATGCAGCAGGGCGCGGGCAATTTCCACCCGGCGACGATGGCCGCCATTGAGTTCGCGCACCCGTTCGCGGCGGCGTTCGGTCAGTGTCTGGCGGGCCAGTTCGGCGTCGACCCGAAGGTCGCTCTGACGCCGGGACAAGCCATGCAATGCGGCGTGATAACGCAGGTTCTGTTCGACGCTGAGGTCCAGGTCCAGGGTGCTTTGCTGGAACACCACGCCCAATTGCCTGAGTGCCGGGCGTGGCGCGCTGCGCAATGAACAGCCACCGACGCGGATCTCGCCGTGCTGCAGATCATAGAGCCGGGTCAGCAGGGCAATCAGGGTCGACTTGCCCGCGCCGTTGGGTCCCAGCAGCGCGGCGAGGCGCCCGGGTTCCAGGCTGAAACTTACCTTGCGCAAGGCCTCTCGGGAGCCGTAGGCGAAACTCAGGTCGCTGACTTCAAGGGCGTTCATGGCGTCACCACCACGCCCCAGGGATAGCGCCCGACCTTCACCGATTTGCTCACCTTGAGGCTGTCGACATCGATCACCGAGACATCGCCGCTGACGCCGTTGGTGGCCAGCAATTGCTTCTGATCCGGGGTGAATGCCATCTGCCAGACCCGTCGACCCACCAGCAGGTAATCGAGAACCTCGAAGGTCTTGGCATCGATCACCGCCACATGATTGGCCGGGCCCAGTGCGACAAAACCGTATTTGCCATCGGCGCTGAGCTTGATGCCGACCGGCTGGACCTTGTCCGGGTGCACGCCCTTGATCTGGAAGTTCAGGGTCTTGAGCACGGTGCGGCTGGCTACATCGAGAATGGTCACGGTGCCGCCGATTTCCGCCGAGGCCCAGAGCTGGGCGCCATCGGGGGAGAACTCGACGAAGCGCGGGCGCTGGTCCACCAGGGTGCTGTCGGCCAGGGTCTGGGTGCTGGTGTCGATCCAGTGCAGCATGTTGGTGGTTTCGCTGGTGTTGACCGCCCACTTGCCGTCAGGACTGACGGCCATGCCTTCGGGTTCGACACCGACGTTGATCTGGCCGAGCACCTTGGAGGTCTCGGTGTCGATCACGGTGACCAGCGCATCGTCTTCGTTGGAGACGTACAACCAGCGATTGTTCGGGTGCAGGGCGAATTGTTCAGGGTCTTTGCCCGACGGCAATTCCTTGATGATCTTGCGCGTGGCCACGTCCATCACCTGGACCCGGTCCGAGTCACTGGCGCAGATGTACAGCAGCTTGTTGTCATGGGACAGCAGCAGGCCTCGGGGGCGCTGGCCGACGGGCAGGGTGTCGGTGACTTGCAGGGTCTGCAGGTCGATCAGGCTCAGGCTGTTGTCCTTTTCGTTGGAGACCCAGGCTGTGCTGGCAACGGCATGGCCTGCGGCGAGCAGCATGGCCCAAGAAAGTAGGGAGCGGCAGAGCAGGGTGCGGCGCATGGCGGATTCCTTGTTGTTGTGATTATCGGATCAGGGAAAGCGGCAGCTGACCTCGGGTTTGTCGTAGCCCAGGCTGTCCATCTCGTTGAACGGGTGCAGAAAGCCATCCTGGGGTGAGGTGCTGACCAGCGCTCGCGGCTGGACGATGGGAATCGGCTGGCGCAACTGACCGTTCCACGGCCGGTAGCTGAGCTTGCGGCCCTTGAAGCCATCGAGTGGCAACTGGTCGCTGATTTCCAGCGTACGGATCGCCATCGGCTCGGCCTGGCGCAGTTTGCTCACGGCGCTGGCGATACTGCGCACGGCCATCCACGCGGCGAAATCGCGGTCATTCATCCAGCGCCCGGTCAGGGCTTCGAAACGTTTTTGCAGCTGCGCGGCGCCATAAGTTTCCACGGTCTTGTGCCAGCCTACCGGGGTCAGGCCCTGGGTGCCGGCGACCGGGCGCGGGTACCAGGTCTGGTAGGGCACGTATTCACCGAAGTCGCCGCGTTCATCGGCCACCAGCACCACGTCGTACTCGGCGGTCTGGGTGAACAGCGGCATATCCGCCTGGGCGCTGCGGCGTTGGTCGTTATCGAAGCTCCAGGGTTTTTCCGCCACCAGTTGCAAGCCAAAGCGCTTGGCCCCGCGGCGCAGGGCGGCGGCATAGGCTTGATCGTCCGGCGTCGGGCCGACAATCAGCAGTGCCCGCTGCCATTTGCGCAGCACCAGAAACTGCGCCAGGGCATCGGCGAGCATCGCCCGGCTCGGCAAGGTGTGCAGCACGTTGGGCAGGCAATCGGTGGTGCGCAGGCTGTCATCGGGGCTACCGGCGTTGAACAGCAAACTGTCGGGCAGTGCTGCACTCAATTGGCGCAGGCTGGTCGCGGGGGCATTCACCACAAACAGGCGCAGGCCTTGTTCATGCTGCACCTTTGCCGCTTCGAGCAAGGCCTCGGGGCTGTCGACACTGGCGCTGACCAGGCTGTAGCCGTGGTTGAGAAAACGCCCGGTGCTGTTGCTGTCGGTGATCGCCAGTTCGGCGCCGCGCAATCCGGCATCGGTGGGCTCGGGGATGACGTTCGACAGCAGCGGCCCGGGGTCGGGGCGATAACCCAGGTAGCCGATCCGCACCTGCAAGGGCGCATCGGCGGCCTGGCTCTGGGTGGCCAGGCCGGCGGCGCAGGCAATTGCCAGCAGGTAGATCAGGGCGTAAGGGGCAAGCTGGCGCATAAGGCTCTCCATTACAGGTAGCGCCAGCATAGGAAGGCTGTGGTGCAGTGAAAATATGCAGAAAGTACCGAAGGGCCAGTACCAAGGTAGTAGACCGCCACGCGCGGCGCGGTTCTAGCATGGGCAACCACGGCCTTTGATCTGGAGGGGATTGACCATGCGTATCGTCAAAGCACTGCTCCTGCCATTTCTGCTGATCCTGACCCTGATCGGCGTCGACCGGCTCCACGGCCCGCGTCCCGTGTCCACCGATAGCCTTACGACCAAGGGAGGAGGCGGCGACCACCAAAGCAGCATGGGGTCTGGGCGCAGGGCTTTCTAAGATGGCTGCCATAGCCTCTGCCAAGAGGTTTTGCGTGCAATCCAGAGGGCATAACAATGACAACAAAACGCAACGCCTTGCTCGTGACCGGGCTATTGGCCAGTTTGATCAGTGCAGGTTCCGTCTGGGCCCACGGCAACGTGGTGCCACAGGCCGTCGCCACCCCGGGGCTGACCCCGATCAAGGACGCCGGTGTGCAACTCGATGCCGATGGCTGGGCCGCGGTGAACCCGTATCGCACCGCTGCGGAACACGACAAGGCAGTGGAAATCGGTGCCTCGGCCTACACCCAGAACTGCGCGGCCTGTCATGGCCTGGAAGCCAAGTCCGGCGGTATCGCCCCCGACTTGCGCATGCTCGATGTCGGTGAGTCGGGCGATGAGTGGTTCGCCGAGCGGGTGCGCCATGGCGCGGTGCGCGACGGTCGGGTGTACATGCCGAAGATGGCCGACTACCTGAGCCAGGAAGCCCTGTGGGCGGTGCGCACTTATCTGGATACTGTGCACGTCGAGGAGTGACCCATGCGCCTGCTCGCGGTGTTGATCAGCGCTCTGTGGCTGTGCTGCCAGGCGGCGCAGGCGCAGGTTCGCAACTACGACGAAATGATCGCCGCCGGGGAGCTGAAGGTGGCGGTCTACAAGGACTTCGCGCCCTACAGTTTTGAACGCGCCGGCAAACCCCAGGGTGTCGATGTCGAACTCGCCGAGGCCCTGGCCAAGGCGCTAGGCGTGCGCCTGACGCTGATCTGGGCGCCGGCCGGGGAAAAGCTCGATGACGACCTGCGCGATTACATCTGGCGTGCCAGTGCCTTGCACAACCAGCAACTGGCCGACCTGATGATGCGCGTGCCCTACGACCGTGACTACGCGCAGAAGCGTAACGAACTCGGCGAACTGGAAAATGGCCACGTGGTGATGTTCGGTCCGTACCAGAACGAGCAGTGGCAGGTGGCCTATGACCGCCGGCGGCTGGACAAGGTCGCCAGCGTCGCGGTGTTCGAGCAGCACCCGATTGGTGTCGAAGTCGACAGCGTGCCGTCGTTCTACCTGACCTCGGTGTTCAACGGCATGCTCGCCGGCAAGACCCATCACTATCCGGGCGTACCCCAGGCGTTTGCCGCGATGAAGGCCGGTGAGGTCGACGCGGTGATGGCCATGCGCGGTGAAATCGACTGGCAGGTCCATGAAGCGGCCGACCCGCAAGTGGCACTGGCAGAAAATGCCTATCCGAACATGGGCAAGCAACTCTGGGAAATCGGCATGGCGGTGCACGAAAGCAACCGTCAACTGGCCTATGCCGTGGAGGAGGCGCTGGAAGCGCTTATCCGCGAGGGTTCGGTGAAGACCATCTACGGCCATTACGGCCTGCAATACGACGTACCCGAGATGTATCAATAAGGAGCAGGCGATGAAATGGCGAGGGAGTTGTCTGTTGGCTTGCTGGTTAAGCCTGGCGGCACAGGCTGGCGCTATCGATCCCGGTAAAGACCCGGTGCCATCGGTGATGTGGGCCTTCTATCACCAGCAGTTCCTGGGCAATGCGCCGTTCGTTTTCGATGAGCGGGTCAAGCTGCTGGCGCCGCCGTTTGCCGAAGATGCCCGGCAGGTACCGCTGGAAATCGACGCCAGGGCGTTCAAGGGCGAGGTGGTGAAAATCCTCGCCTGGGCAGAACTTAACCCTTTGCCGAAAATCGTCGACTTCCAGCCGCTGAATTCGGTTTTGCCCTGGCTGTCGTTGCGCATTCGCATCGAACAGGCCACGCCCTTGCGCGCGGCGGTGTTGACCCGTGACGGGTTGTGGCATGTCGGCTCGACCCTGATTGACGCAGCGGGTGGCGGCTGCACCGCACCGAGCGTGGTTCGGAATCAACCGGGCTGGGAAGAGCGCATTGGCGAAGTGCTCGGCGGGCGCTATCCCCGGGGCGAATTCAGCCGTTTGCGATTGCAGGTGGCCCATCCCATGGACAACGGCATGGTCAGCGGCATCCCGGAATTCTTCATCAACCATGCCGAGCTGCGCGACCACAACGAGCAAGTGCTGGCCCGGCTGGAGCTGTTTCCCGCGGTCAGCGAAAACCCCAACCTGGCCTTCGACATCGAAGGGGCAGGGCAAACGCGCCTGCTGCTGCGGGACAACAGCGGCAATGAGTTCGATGCGTCGATCCCCTGACCCCAAGGAGCGTGGCATGCGCTGGATCCTGTTGATGGTGCTGAGCGTCAGTCTGCCGGCCCTGGCCGATCTCGAATATTCACTCAAGCCTCGGCAGATCGCCCAGGACACCTGGCTGCTGGAAGGCAGCACCGATAATTTCGCCAAGGCCAACGGCGGCAACATCGTCAACACCGCGTTCATCGTCACCGAACGCGGTGTGGTAGTGATCGACACCGGGCCGTCCCGGCGTTACGGCGAAGCGATGCGCAAGGCCATTGCCGCCACCACCGACAAGCCGGTGATCGAGGTCTTGCTGACCCATCACCACCCGGACCATGTGCTGGGCAACCAAGCCTTCAGCGACGTGCCGATCGGCGCCCTGGCCGGCACCACCGAGCTACTGCATCAGCAAGGCGATGCCATGGCCGAGAATATGTACCGCATGGTCGGCGACTGGATGCGTGGCACCGAAGTGGTGTTGCCGACCCAGGCGTTGGCACCCGGGGTGAAAAGTTTTGGGAATCACGATCTGCGTCTGCTGAGCCTGGGTGGGCATACGGGCGCGGATCTGGCTATTCTCGACCAGCAAACCGGCGTGTTGTTTGCCGGGGACCTGGTGTTTTATCAACGGGCGCTGACCACGCCCAACAGTCCAGGGCTGGCGGTGTGGCTGGCGGACATCGCGACCCTGCAAGGCTTGCCCTGGACGCAGGTCGTGCCGGGCCATGGACCGGTGTCGAGCGATCCACAACCGTTCGAGCAGATGCGCGATTACCTGACCTGGCTCGATCAGCTGATGCGCGACGGCGCGGCCAATGGCAGCGACATGGCCGAGATGATCCGCAGCCCCATCCCCGAACGCTTCGCCGGGATCAACCTGAGCCGCTATGAACTGATCCGCAGCGTCAGCCATCTGTACCCGCGTTACGAGCGTGAGCGGATGACGCGGGTGGATTCCAACGCAAATAACTGACCCACCCCGATCTAATGTGGGAGCGGGCTTGCTCGCGAAGAGGCCGACACATTCAACATCGATGTCGCCTGACACTCCGTCTTCGCGAGCAAGCCCGCTCCCACAAGGGATCTATGCCGGACACAAAATTCGCTGCTCATCTCCTCCCACCCTGTACGAAGGAACTAGCAATCTCCTCATTGCGGGCAATTGTTGCTAGGGCGGCGGCGCTCAAGAATCTGCACCAGACCGGGAAAATTTTCCGGAAATAACAAAAATCCGCAGAGGAAGCCGTCATGACCCAACCCGCACGTCGCCAGCCCTTCGTCTTGAGCCTGCTGCTCAGTGCCATGCTGTTGTCCGGCCAGGCATTGGCCGGGGTTTCCGACCAGGACATTCTCCAGGACCCGAAGAACCCGGAACAGGTCGTGACCAACGGCCTCGGCGTTCAGGGGCAGCGCTACAGCCCGCTGGATATTCTCAACGTCGACAACGTCAAGGAACTGCGCCCGGCGTGGGCGTTTTCCTTCGGCGGTGAAAAACAGCGTGGCCAGCAAGCGCAGCCGATGGTCAAGGACGGCGTGATGTACATGACCGGTTCCTACTCCCGGGTGTTCGCCGTGGATGCGCGCACCGGCAAGAAACTCTGGCAATACGATGCACGCCTGCCCGATGACATCCGCCCTTGCTGCGACGTGATCAACCGTGGCGTCGCTCTGTATGGCGATCTGGTGATTTTCGGCACTCTCGACGCCAAGCTCGTGGCGCTGAACAAAGACACCGGCAAGGTGGTGTGGAGCAAGAAAGTCGCCGACCACAAGGAAGGCTACTCGATCAGCGCCGCGCCGCTGGTGATCAACGGCAAGCTGATTACCGGCGTGGCCGGTGGCGAGTTCGGCGTGGTGGGCAAGATCGAGGCCTACGACCCGAAAAACGGTGATCTGCTGTGGACCCGGCCGACGGTCGAAGGCCATATGGGCTACGTCTACAAGGACGGCAAAGCGGTGGAGAACGGCATCTCCGGCGGCGAAGCGGGCAAGACCTGGCCGGGTGATCTGTGGAAAACCGGCGGCGCGGCCCCTTGGTTGGGCGGCTATTACGACCCGGAAACCAACCTGCTGCTGTTCGGTACCGGCAACCCGGCGCCGTGGAACTCGCACCTGCGCCCTGGCGACAACCTGTACTCGTCGTCGCGCCTGGCGCTCAACCCGGACGACGGCACCATCAAGTGGCACTTCCAGAGCACGCCCCACGACGGTTGGGACTACGATGGCGTGAACGAGCTGGTGTCGTTCAACTACAGCGAAGGTGGCAAGGAGATCAAGGCGGCGGCCACTGCCGACCGTAACGGTTTCTTCTACGTGCTGGATCGCACCAACGGCAAATTCATCCGTGGCTTCCCGTTCGTGGACAAGATCACCTGGGCCACCGGCCTGGATAAGAACGGCCGGCCGATCTACAACGAGGCCAGTCGTCCCGGTGCCCCGGGCTCCGAAGTCAAGGGCAGTTCGGTGTTTGTCGCGCCGGCGTTCCTCGGCGCGAAAAACTGGATGCCGATGGCTTACAACCAGGACACCGGGCTGTTCTATGTGCCGTCCAACGAATGGGGCATGGACATCTGGAACGAAGGCATCGCCTACAAGAAAGGCGCGGCATTCCTCGGCGCCGGCTTCACCATCAAGCCGTTGAACGAAGACTACATCGGCGTGCTGCGGGCCATCGATCCGAAAACCGGCAAGGAAGTCTGGCGCCACAAGAACTACGCGCCGCTGTGGGGCGGGGTGCTGACCACCAAGGGCAACCTGGTGTTCACCGGCACGCCAGAAGGCTTCCTGCAGGCCTTCAACGCCAAGACCGGCGAAAAGGTCTGGGAATTCCAGACCGGCTCCGGCGTGCTCGGCTCGCCCATCACCTGGGAAATGGACGGCGAACAGTACGTCTCGGTGCTCTCCGGCTGGGGCGGTGCGGTACCGCTGTGGGGCGGTGAAGTGGCCAAGCGCATCAAGGACTTCAACCAGGGCGGCATGCTCTGGACCTTCAAGCTGCCTAAGGACCTTGTCGCTAAGCACTGATCCCGACTCCACCGCATAACCCCTGTAGGAGCGAGCCTGCTCGCGATGGTCGTCAACGATAACGCTGGAAACCTGATACCCCGTGGCGTTCTCGGGCTCATCGCGAGCAAGCTCGCTCCTACAGTGATCAGTGTGAAATCTACGACCAAATAACGAGAGCCCCTCCTGCCAACGATGCATTCGTCTGGCACGCGGGGCTCTCTAGTATCGGCTCATCGCCTGTCAGTACGACAGGCATCGACCCAGACAGAGGCCCACCATGATCTACGCACAACCCGGAACCCCAGGCGCCCTCATTACCTTCAAGCCGCGCTACGGCAACTTCATCGGTGGCGAGTTCGTCGCTCCGATCAATGGCGAGTACTTCACCAACACCTCGCCGGTCAACGGTGAAGTGATCGCCGAATTCCCGCGCTCCAGCGCCGCCGACATCGACAAGGCCCTGGACGCCGCCCATGCCGCAGCGGATGCCTGGGGCAAGACCTCGGCCCAGGACCGCTCCCTGGTGCTGCTGAAAATCGCCGATCGCATCGAGCAGAACCTTGAAGTGCTGGCCGTCACCGAAACCTGGGACAACGGCAAGGCCGTGCGCGAAACCCTGAACGCCGACGTGCCGCTGGCCGCCGACCACTTCCGTTACTTCGCTGGCTGCATCCGCGCCCAGGAAGGCGGGGCTGCCGAGATCAACGAGCTGACCACGGCCTATCACTTCCATGAGCCCCTGGGTGTGGTCGGGCAGATCATTCCGTGGAACTTCCCGCTGCTGATGGCCGCCTGGAAACTCGCCCCGGCCCTGGCCGCCGGCAACTGCATCGTACTCAAGCCTGCCGAGCAAACGCCGCTGTCGATCATGGTCTTCGCCGAGCTCATCGCCGACCTGCTGCCGGCGGGCGTGCTGAACATCGTCCAGGGTTTCGGTCGCGAAGCCGGCGAGGCCCTGGCCACCAGCAAACGCATCGCCAAGATCGCCTTCACCGGCTCGACCCCGGTGGGCGCGCACATCATGCATTGCGCCGCCGAGAACATCATCCCGAGCACCGTCGAACTGGGCGGCAAATCGCCGAACATCTTCTTCGAAGACATCATGAACGCTGAACCGGCGTTCATCGAAAAAGCCGCCGAAGGCCTGGTGCTGGCGTTCTTCAACCAGGGCGAAGTCTGCACCTGTCCGTCCCGGGCGCTGGTGCAGGAGTCGATCTATGAGCCGTTCATGGCCGAGGTGATGAAGAAGATCGTCAAGATCAAGCGCGGCAATCCGCTGGACACCGAGACCATGGTCGGCGCCCAGGCGTCCGAGCAGCAATACGACAAGATCCTCTCGTACCTGACCATTGCCCAGGAGGAGGGCGCCGAGCTGCTCACCGGCGGCGCGGCAGAACGTCTGGAAGGCGACCTGTCCAGCGGCTATTACATCCAGCCGACCCTGCTCAAGGGCCACAACAAGATGCGCGTGTTCCAGGAAGAAATCTTCGGCCCGGTGGTGGGTATCACCACCTTCAAGGACGAAGCGGAAGCCCTGGCGATTGCCAACGACAGCGAGTTCGGCCTCGGCGCCGGCCTGTGGACCCGCGACATCAACCGCGCCTACCGCATGGGCCGGGCGATCAAGGCCGGGCGCGTGTGGACCAACTGCTACCACCTGTACCCGGCGCATGCGGCGTTTGGTGGCTACAAGAAGTCCGGAGTCGGTCGGGAAAACCACAAGATGATGCTCGATCACTACCAGCAGACCAAAAACCTGCTGGTGAGCTACGACATCAATCCGCTGGGGTTCTTCTGATTCCTTAAACACGCCGCATAACCTGTGGGAGCGGGCTTGCTCGCGAATGCGGAGTGTCATTCAGCAGAGATGTTGACTGGCACACCGCCTTCGCGAGCAAGCCCGCTCCCACATGGGGTTTGTGTGATGCCAATGACCATGCAACACCCCCTACCAAATCACCCCGCAAACTCCTTCGAAAGTAGCATTCGGGCGCTCATCGCCCCGTGCATTAATGGCTCTACCGGAATCACCCGGGCACAAGAAGAGGAATGACCCATGTGGACTAAACCCGCGTTTATCGATCTGCGCATTGGCTTCGAAGTGACGATGTATTTCGCCAACCGTTGATTGATCACCCGGCCAGCGGATACGTTGGCCGGGCCTGCCTTCTGGAGCATCCGCCATGCACATCCGCGTTCTCGGTTCCGCCGCTGGCGGTGGATTCCCTCAGTGGAATTGCAACTGCCGCCAGTGCGCCGGTGCGCGCAATGGCAACGTGCGGGCACAGCGCCGTACGCAGTCGTCGATTGCCCTGAGTGACGACGGTGTGGAGTGGGTGCTGTGCAATGCGTCACCGGACATTCGCGCGCAACTCGAGAGTTTTGCGCCACTGCAACCGGCGCGGCGCCTGCGTGACAGCGCCATCGCCGGCATCGTGCTGCTGGACAGCCAGATTGACCATTGCACCGGTTTGCTCAACCTGCGTGAAGGTTGCCCGCATGCGGTGTGGTGCACCGAGCGCGTGCATCAGGACCTGAGCAGCGGTTTCCCGTTGTTCAACATGCTGGAGCACTGGAACGGCGGGTTGCAATGGCAACCGGTCGGTCTCGATCGCCAGCCGTTCAGCATCCCGGCCTGCGGGCATTTGCAATTTCGAGCGATACCCCTGGTGAGCAACGCGCCACCGTATTCGCCCAATCGCGGCAATCCGCAACCGGGCGACACCATTGGCCTGTTCATTGAAGACCTGCGCAACGGCGCCTCGCTGTTCTATGCGCCGGGCCTTGGCCGAATCGACGGCGAAGTACTGGGCTGGATGCAGCGTGCCGATTGCCTGCTGCTGGACGGCACCCTGTGGCGCGACGACGAGATGCGCATCTGCGAAGTCGGCCAGAGCCTGGGCAGCGAAATGGGGCACCTCCCACAAAGCGGCCCCGACGGGATGCTTGAAGTGCTGGAGGGTTTCAACCGCCAGCGCAAGGTGCTGATCCACATCAACAACACCAATCCGATCCTCGATGAAGACTCGGCCGAGCGGGCGCTGCTGGAGCGGCGGGGTATTGAAGTGGCTTATGACGGCATGAGTATTGAGCTGTAGCGGCTGACCCCTTCGCGAGCAAGCCCGCTCCGACAGGAAACTGCATTCCAAATGTGGGAGCGGGCTTGCTCGCGAAGAGGCCAGTACAGGCACCGCAGAAGTTCCCGGAGAACAAAATGACTGACACCCCCATGTCCCCCACAGAATTCGAAGCCGCCCTGCGCGCCAAGGGCGCCTACTACCACATCCACCACCCCTTCCACCAAGCCATGTACGCCGGCCGCGCCAGCCGCGAGCAGATCCAGGGCTGGGTCGCCAATCGCTTCTACTATCAGGTCAACATCCCCCTGAAAGACGCCGCGATTCTCGCCAACTGCCCGGACCGCGACGTGCGCCGCGAATGGCTGCAACGGATTCTCGACCACGACGGCGTCCCCGGCAGCGAGGGCGGCATCGAAGCCTGGCTGCGCCTGGGCGAAGCGGTGGGGCTGGATCGCGAGCAGATTCTGTCCCAGGAACTGGTGCTGCCCGGCGTGCGTTTCGCAGTGGACGCCTACGTCAATTTTGCCCGTCGCGCCTGCTGGCAGGAAGCGGCCAGCAGTTCGTTGACCGAACTCTTTGCCCCACAGATCCATCAGTCGCGACTCGACGCCTGGCCGACCCATTACCCGTGGATCGACGTCGCCGGCTACGACTATTTCCGCACGCGCCTGAGCCAGGCGCGGCGCGATGTCGAGCATGGCTTGCGCATCACCCTGGCGCACTACGTCACGGCCGAGGGGCAACAACGCATGCTGGAGATTCTGCAATTCAAGCTCGACGTGCTGTGGAGCATGCTCGATGCCATGAGCATGGCCTATGAGCTCGAACGCCCGCCGTATCACACGGTCACCGGCGACAACGTCTGGCACCGGGGGATCGCCCTGTGAGCCTGATCGATCGCCAGCAGTCACCGGCCTTGCGCCGCGGTTTTCGTCTGCAATGGGAGCCCCGCCAGGACTGCCACGTGCTGCTGTACCCCGAAGGCATGATCAAGCTCAACGCCAGTGCCGGACAGATTCTCGGCCTGGTGGATGGCCAGCGTAGCGTGGCGGCGATCATTGATCGATTGAGCGCCAGTTTCCCCGGGTTACCCGGGATCGACGAAGATGTGCTGGCGTTTCTGGAGGTGGCCCATGCGCAATTCTGGATCGAGTGAGACGTTGCCTGGACCGCCGTTGTGGCTGCTCGCCGAGCTGACCTACCGCTGTCCGCTGCAGTGCCCGTATTGCTCCAATCCATTGGATTTTGCCCGGCACGGCGAGGAACTCAGCACGCAAGAATGGATTCGTGTATTCCGTGAAGCGCGGGACATGGGCGCCGCGCAATTGGGCTTTTCCGGTGGCGAGCCGCTGGTCCGCCAGGACCTCGCCGAACTGATCAAGGCCGCCCGGGACATGGGCTACTACACCAACCTGATCACCTCCGGCATCGGCCTGACCGAGCAGAAGGTGCGCGACTTCAAGGTGGCCGGGCTGGACCATATCCAGATCAGCTTCCAGGCCGCCGACGAAGCGGTGAACAACATGCTCGCCGGCTCGCGCAAGGCCTTCGCCCAGAAACTCGCCATGGCCCGAGCGGTGAAAGCCCAGGGTTATCCGATGGTGCTGAACTTCGTCACCCACCGGCACAACATCGACCGGATCGCGCAGATCATCGAGCTGTGCCTGGAGTTGGAGGCGGACTTTGTCGAACTGGCCACCTGCCAATTCTATGGCTGGGCCGAACTCAACCGCGTCGGCCTGTTGCCCACTCGTGAGCAATTGCAGCGTGCCGAGCGTATCACCAATGAATACCGCGATCGCCTTGAAGCCCAGGGCCACCCGTGCAAGCTGATCTTCGTCACCCCGGACTACTACGAAGAGCGTCCCAAGACCTGCATGAACGGCTGGGCCAACCTGTTTCTCGACATCACCCCCGACGGCACGGCCTTGCCTTGCCACAGCGCCCGGCAGTTGCCGGTGCAGTTTCCCAACGTGCGCGAGCACAGCCTCTCGCACATCTGGAACGACTCGTTCGGCTTCAATCGCTTTCGCGGCGATGACTGGATGAAGGAGCCGTGCCGCTCCTGCGATGAAAAGCACAAGGACCTGGGGGGATGTCGCTGCCAGGCTTTCATGCTGACCGGCGATGCCAGCAATGCCGACCCGGTGTGCAGCAAGTCGCCCCACCATGGGGTGATCCTCAAGGCCCGTGAAGAAGCTGAGGCTCCGGGGTTGGGGATGGAGCATCTGACGTTGCGTAACGCGAAGGCTTCGCAGCTGATCTATCGCGGATAAGCCTGGCGGCACAGATCTCCTGTGGGAGCGGGCTTGCTCGCGAAGGCGGAGTGTCAGTCACCATCAATATTGACTGACAGGGCCTCTTCGCGAGCAAGCCCGCTCCCACAGGGTTCTGTTACAGCCCGGGCAGCGCTGTTCTTTGGTCTGATTGCATTCACAGCTGGATGGTTTAGTGTGGTTTCTACCTTCCAAAACAATAAAAACAGGCTTTCCAATGAGCCAGAGTCTCAACCAGCTGCGCAAGTTCGTTTCCCCTGAAATCATCTTCGGTGCCGGTAGCCGGCACAGTGTCGGCAATTACGCCAAGACCTTTGGCGCACGCAAGGTCCTGGTGGTCAGTGACCCCGGTGTGATTGCTGCCGGTTGGGTCGCCGATGTCGAGGCCAGCCTGCAAGCGCTGGGCATCCAGTATTGCCTGTACTCCGATGTCTCGCCGAACCCACGGGTCGAAGAGGTGATGCTCGGCGCCGAGATGTACCGGGAAAACCACTGCGACGTGATCGTCGCCGTCGGTGGCGGCAGTCCGATGGACTGCGGCAAAGGCATCGGCATTGTCGTCGCCCATGGCCGCAGCATTCTCGATTTCGAGGGTGTGGACACCATCCGCGTGCCCAGCCCGCCGCTGATCCTGATTCCGACCACCGCCGGCACCTCGGCCGATGTCTCGCAATTCGTGATCATTTCCAATCAGCAGGAGCGCATGAAGTTCTCCATCGTCAGCAAGGCCGTGGTGCCGGACGTTTCGCTGATCGACCCGGAAACCACCCTGAGCATGGACCCGTTCCTGTCGGCCTGTACCGGCATCGATGCCTTGGTGCATGCCATCGAAGCCTTCGTATCCACCGGCCACGGGCCGCTGACCGATCCCCATGCACTGGAGGCGATGCGCCTGATCAATGGCAACCTGGTGCAAATGATCGCCAACCCGACGGACATCGCGTTGCGCGAAAAAATCATGCTCGGCAGCATGCAGGCCGGGCTGGCGTTTTCCAATGCGATCCTGGGTGCTGTGCATGCCATGTCCCACAGCCTCGGCGGCTTTCTCGATCTGCCCCATGGGCTGTGCAACGCGGTGCTGGTCGAGCACGTGGTGGCTTTCAATTACAACTCGGCGCCTGATCGCTTCAAGGTGATCGCCGAGACGTTGGGCATCGACTGTCGAGGCCTGAATCACCGGCAGATCTGCGGGCGCCTGGTCGAACACCTGATCGCCCTCAAGCACGCCATCGGCTTTCATGAAACCCTCGGTTTGCATGGCGTCAGGACCTCGGACATTCCGTTCCTGTCGCAGCATGCGATGCACGATCCGTGCATCCTGACCAACCCGCGCGAATCCAGCCAGCGTGATGTCGAGGTCGTCTATGGCGAAGCCCTCTGACGAGCAGCAACGGGCCCTGGCCGGGTTGTTGGGGCTGGGCAGCCATTCGGCGCGCAAGAGTCACTATCCGGAGCTGGCCGCGCGCCTGGATGATCTGGAAGCCGAGCGTAACCGCTACAAGTGGCTGTTCGAAAACGCGGTGCACGGGATCTTCCAGGCCAGCCTGCACGATGGCATGCGCGCCGCCAACCCGGCGCTGGCACGCATGCTTGGCTACCAGGACCCGCAGGAGGTGCTGTTCTCCCTGACCGACCTGGGCAGCACCCTGTTCGTCGACGGCGCGCAGGAGCTGGAAACCATCGGCGAAATCCTCCGGCACCAGAGCAGCCTGCACGGCTATGAAACCCGCTTGCGGCGCAAGGACGGCAGTCACCTGGATGTGTTGATGAACCTGCTGCTCAAGCCCGGCCAGGAAGGCTTGGTGGAAGGCTTCGTCTCCGATATCACCGAGCGCAAGCTGGCCCAGCGACGCCTGCAGCAACTCAATGACGAACTGGAGCAGCGCGTCGTCGCGCGCACCGATGAGTTGCTCGAGGCTAACCGTAACCTCCAGCAGCAGATCACCCAGCGTAAACAGATCGCCAAGGCCTTGCGCGACGCCCGCGATGCCGCCGAGGCCGCCAATCACAGCAAGGACAAATACCTCGCCGCCGCCAGCCATGACCTGCTGCAACCGCTGAACGCCGCGCGGTTGCTGATTTCGACCTTGCGCGAACGCAAATTGCCGGAAGCCGAACAGGTGCTGGTGGAGCGCACTCACCAGGCCCTGGAAGGGGCCGAGGATTTGCTGACGGATCTGCTCGACATTTCCCGGCTCGACCAGGCCGCGGTCAAGCCGGACGTTGCCACGTACCGCCTCGACGAACTGCTCGGGCCGCTGGTGTCGGAGTTCCAGTCCGTCACCCAGGCGGCCGGCTTGAACCTGCGGGTGCGCATGGCCGATTACGCCATCAACACCGACTTGCGCCTGATGACGCGGATCCTGCGCAACTTCCTCAGCAATGCTTGCCGCTACACCGATGAAGGCAGCATCCTGCTGGCGGCAAGGCGTCGGGGCGAGATGTTGCGCCTGGAGGTCTGGGACACCGGGCGTGGCATCGCCGCCGACCGGCTCGATTCGATCTTCCTCGAGTTCAACCAGTTGGACGTCGGCCGCGCCGCCGACCGCAAGGGCGTGGGCCTGGGGCTGGCGATTGTCGAGCGCATCGCCAAGATCCTTGGCTACAGGATCGGTGTGTACTCGATGCCGGGGCGGGGTTCGATGTTCAGCATCGAGGTGCCGATATCCGACGAAGTTCCGCTGCCCGTGAGCCAGGCGGTGTCACAACCGGGCACCGGCAACCCGCTACCGGGACGTCGTTTACTGGTGATCGACAACGAAGTGAGCATTCTCGATAGCATGAGCGCGTTGCTCGGGCAGTGGGGCTGCGACGTTCTGGTCGCCACCGATGAAGAGGCTGCTCTGGCGGCGCTACGCGGGCAGGCACCGGAACTGATTCTTGCCGACTATCACCTCGATCACGGGGTGGTCGGCTGTGATGTGGTGCGACATCTGCGCGAGCATTTCCACCAGGACATTCCAGCGGTGATCATTACCGCCGACCGCACCGACCATTGTCGGCGTGCGTTGCAGCGACTCAACGCACCCTTGCTGAACAAACCGGTGAAGCCCGGCAAGTTGCGAGCGGTGTTGAGTCAATTGTTGGGGGCACCAGCCTGAAACGGCCGATACTGCAGGGTGAAGCCCAGTTCGGTGGATTGACCCTGTTCCAGCAAACGCAGGCCCGGTCGACCGGGCAAGTGGTGCGCGTTGACCGGGTGGCTCACCGGTTCGATACAGAAAAACCCCAGGCCCACGGGGCAGTAGAGAAGGTAGTAATCGCTGCCAGTGGCCTGGCAGTCCAACTCGTATCCGAGGTCGGGCTGTTGGATCAGGCAATGGCCGTCCCATTCGCAGAAGCCGTTGTCGACCAGCGTTTCGGGTAATGGCTTGAGTTGCTGAAAATCCCACTCGACCGGCAACGCGCCAAGTGCTGTCGGCAGTTTCGCCCCGTCGCACAACCACACCTGCCGTGCCGGTGCCTGCAGTCGGGTGTTTGGTGTCCGTGGCAGGTACGGATGCAATCCCAGACCATGCCATGCAGCGTGCTCAGCCAGGTGCGTGACATGCATTTCGATGCTCAGCTTGCCTGCGCTCAAATGGAAGCGTTGCCGGGCGCGATAGGCGAAGGGCGTTGTGCTATCGAGTTGCAGGACCACTTCATCTTCAGTTCGGGAAATCACCTGCCATGCCTGCTGCCAGGCGCTGCCGTGGATCGGCAGGGGATCGGTGAGGCTGTTGGGTGTCAGTGCCAGCCAGCCATCGGGACAATCGAAACCGCCATCGGCGATGCGGTTGGACCAGGGGATCAAGGGAAAGCAGCCGAGCTTGCCGGGCAGACCGGTGTTCAGGGCATGCTCATCGGCGTGTCGCAGCAAGGGTTGCCCGGTGCTGCGCACGGTCCAGTTGACGATGCTGGCGCCCAGCTCCGGGGCGAGGGTGAGGTGGGTGAGTTCGTCTTCGAGTTCGAGCAGTGTGAGTGACATGTAGACCTGCTATGTGATTTTTATGTAGCTGCACTGTTCCCTGTGGCGAGGGGGCTTGCCCCCGTTGGGCTGCGAAGCGGCCCCCTGCAATTTTTGAGGAGCACCGAGTCGCTTGTATTTGCGACTGCTGCGCAGCCGAACGGGGGCAAGCCCCCTCGCCACAAAAGCCCCCTGACCAGCAAGCTCCCTGGTTACAGGGAGCTTTCTGACAAGGTGTTTTACAACACCAGATGCGGCAACCACAGCGAAATGGCAGGAATGTAGGTCACGGCCATCAACACCAGGAACAGCACCGCGTAGAACGGCAGCAGCGCCTTGACGGTTGATTCGATACTGACTTTACCCACGGCCGACCCCACGAACAGTACCGCGCCCACCGGCGGTGTGATCAAACCGATGCCCAGGTTGACCAGCATGATCATGCCGAACTGTACCGGGTCCACGCCAATGCCGAGGATCACCGGCATCAGGATCGGCGTGAGGATCAGGATCAGCGGCGCCATGTCCATGACCGTACCGAGCAACAGCAGCATGACGTTGATGCACATCAGGATCACGTAGCGGTTGTCCGACAGGGTCAGGAACAGCGTGGTGATCTTCGCCGGGATCTGCATCAGGGTCATGATGTAGCCGAAGCTGGCGGCGAAACCGATCAGGATCATCACGATCGAGATCGTGCGCACGGTGCGGTGCATCAGTTTTGGCAGTTCGCTCCATTTGTAGTCGCGGTAGATGAACATGGTCACGAAGAACGACCACAGCACGGCAATCGCCGCCGACTCGGTGGCGGTGAAAATGCCGGACAGGATGCCGCCGAGGATGATCACCATCGCCATCAGGCCCCACAGCGCTTCGCCGCAGATCTTCAGCGCTTCGCGCATCGGGATGACTTCACCCTTGGGGTAGTCGCGCTTCTTGGCGAAGATCAGGCACAGCACCATCAGGCACGCGCTCATCAACAGGCCCGGCACCACGCCGGCCATGAACAGCGAGGCAATCGACACCGTGCCGCCGGCGGCCAGCGAGTAGAGCACAGAGTTGTGGCTGGGCGGTGTCAGCAGTGCTTGCACCGAACCGCTGACGGTCACCGCCGTGGCGAATTCACGGGGGTAGCCGCGACGCTCCATTTCCGGAATCAGCACCGAACCGACCGAGGCGGTGTCCGCCACCGAGGAGCCGGAGATCGCGCCGAAAAAGGTCGAGGCCATGATGTTGACCAGCGACAAGCCGCCACGCACGAAACCGACCAGCACCCCGGCGAACGCCACCAGGCGTCGGGACATGCCGCCCTCGGCCATGATCGCACCGGCCAGCACGAAGAACGGGATGGCCAGCAGGGAGAACTTGTTCACGCCCCCGGCGACCTGAATCATCAGGGCCTGGAACGGGATGTCGATCCACCACGCGCCGATCAGTGCGGCAAAGCCCAGGGCGTAGGCGACCGGCATGCCGATCAGGATCAATGCGATAAAACTGCCGAGCAGTATCAGAGCGTCCATTAAGCGGCACCTTCGTTTTCTTCAACGAGGTCGAAACGCACGACCCGGCGGTTGCTCTGGTCGCCGAGCAAGAGTTTTTCCAGGACAAAGATCAGCGTCAGCACGCCGCCCACCGGAATCGGCATGTAGGTGATGCCCACACGCAGGGTCGGCAGGGCGCTCATGTACTGGTTCCAGGTCGACAGGCACAGCTTGCTGCCCCAGATGGCCATGAACAGGCAGATCGTAGCCATCAGCAGTTGCGCGAACACGGCCATGGCCTTGCGCAGGTGCGGCGGCATGCGGTCGGTGAGCATGGCCACTGCCATGTGCGAGCCGGACCGGTAGCTGGCGGCGGCGCCGATGAAGGTGAACACCATCATCAGCAGAATCGCCGTGGGCTCCGGCCAACTGGAGCCGGTGCCGAGGACGTAGCGGGCGAACACGCCCCAGGGAATGATTAACGCAATGGCCAGAACGGAGAGCCCGGCGACCCAGATACAGGTCATGTAGAGCTTGTCATTGATGCCTAGCAGCAGATTCTTCATCGGGTTCCACCGTAACCGGGCGCGCACTGACGTTCACCAACGTCAGCGGCGCCGGGCCTTTCTTGAATGCAGGGAGGGTTACTGAACGGCTTCGATGCGCTTGATCAGGTCGGCGTAAGGCGCGCCGTATTTCTCGCGGATCGAGGCGGTTGCCTCATAGAAAGGTTTCTTGTCGACGGTGATGAACTCGACGCCGGCGGCCTTGAGTTTCTCTTCACTGCTGGCCGATTTCGCATCCCACAGGGTGCGTTCCTGGGCCTGGGCCGCCTTGGCGGTTTTCTTCACCAGGGCTTGTTGCTCGGGCGTGAGTTTTTCCCAGGTGATTTTCGACATCACGATCGGCTCGGGCAGGATCAGGTGGCCGGTCAGGCTGTAGAACTTGGCGTTCTGGTAGTGGTTGTGTTCGAGCATGGTTGGCGGGTTGTTTTCCGCGCCGTCGATCACGCCGGTCTGCAGGGCGCTGAAGATTTCGCCAGTGTCCATCGCGATGCCGTTGCCGCCCATGGCGTTGATGGTTTCGATGAACATCGGGTTGCCTTGCACGCGGATCTTCATGCCCTTGAGGTCTTCAAGGCTGCGTACCGGTTTTTTGGTGTAGAGGTTGCGCGTGCCGCCGTCCATCCAGGCCAGCGCGACCAGGTTGAATTCGGAGTTGGTGATCTTGTCGAGGATCTCGTCGCCGACTGCACCGTCGATGACCTTGCGCATGTGCGCCTGGTCGCGGAACACGAACGGCATGTTGAACACGTTCACGTCCGGCACCACCGGGCCGACGATGCCAAGGCTGACCCGGGCCATCTGGATGGCGCCGACCTGAGCCTGTTCGACCACTTCTTTTTCCGAGCCGAGTACGCCACCGGCGAACATCTTGAAGGTCAGCGCGCCGTTGCTGTCGGCCACCAGGGTTTTACCCAGTTGCTCTTCAGCCACCACGGTCGGGTAACCGGCGGGGTGGATGTCGGCGAATTTGATTTCCAGCGCCTGGGCGGCGCTGCTGAGGGAGAAGGCGAACGGGAGTGCAGCGGCGAGCAAGGTGCGTTTGAAGTCCATGGGGGTGTCTCCAGTTTTATTGTTTTTTTATTCAAGGCACAGCGATGCAGCGGGAGCGCTTTTGTGTCGAGGTTGCTCAATCGTTGAAACGGGGTTCGGGTAAACCTTGGACGCCGGGATCGAGGGCGAACACGCCCCCGGCCAGTGATTGCGGATCATGGTCGTCGCCGGGGCGGATCGAGGTCACGAACAGCGTGTCCAGTCGAGGGCCACCGAAGGCGCACATGGTGGGTTTTTTCACCGGTACCGCGAGGGAGCGGTCAAGTCGGCCGTCGGGAGTGAAGCGGTGGATCAGGCCGGCGTCGTTGGCGCAAATCCAGTAGCAGCCGTCGGCATCCACCGCAGCGCCATCGGGGCGACCGCAGTATTGGTTCATGTCGACGAACACCCGGCGATTGGAGGGGGTGCCGGTGTCGATGTCGTAGTCGAAGGCCCAGATCTGTTGGACCAGCGGGTGAGAGTCGGACAGGTACATCGTGCGCCCGTCCGGGCTGAAGCCAAGGCCGTTGGGCACGATGAACCCGCTCAACTGAGCGTCGAGCGGTCCGTGCTGCCCGGCGCTGTAGCGATACAAGGTTCCGTTGGCGGCGTTGGCGCCCATGTTCAACACCATGCTGCCGGCCCAGAAACGCCCCTGGCGATCGCAACGGCCGTCGTTCAGGCGCATGTCGTCGCGGGCATGATCGACATGGGCCAAGGGTTCTGTATCGAGGCTGCCGTCATTGCGCGGATGCAGGCGGAAAAACCCGCTTTCCATCCCCGCGACCCAGCCACCGTCAGCATGGCGTGCGATGCATGCAAGCATCTGCGGGGTTTTCCAGGCGTCCACCTGGCCAGAGTCGGCACTCCAGCGCTGTAAAACGCCGGCGGGGATATCCACCCAGTACAGGGCGCTTTCCTCAGGTACCCAGACCGGGCTTTCACCGACCGCGTTGCGGGCGTCGACAATCAATTCGGCTTGCATGGCAACTCATTCCCTTGGTTTTTGTTGTGGGATCAAGTGAGCGGTGAAGGTTCAGTCGCCGAACGGCCCGGCTGCGCAGAAAGCACCGCCCTGATACAGGCGTGCCGGATCATCGGCGGCGGGCATCGGTTGGGCTTCGACTTTTTCGCGGAACTGTTCGGAGCTGTCCTGCGGGACAAAACCCAGGGCCGTGGCAAAGCGGTTGTCCCACCAGATGTCTTTGTTGTCGGACATGCCGTAGACCACGGTGTGGCCGACGTTCGGGGTGTACAGGGCGCGTTCGAGCAGTTGGGTCAGGTCGCCGAAGCTCAGCCAGGTGCTCATCATCCGGCGGTTGTGCGGCTCCGGGAACGAGGAGCCGATGCGCACGCTGACGGTCTCGATGCCATAGCGGTCGAAGTAGAAGGTGGCCATGTCTTCGCCGTAGGACTTGGACAGGCCGTAGTAGCTGTCCGGGCGGCGAGGGGAGTGGGCGTCGATGACTTCGTCTTGCCCGTAGAAGCCGATCACATGGTTGGAACTGGCGAAGATCACCCGCTTCACACCGTGGCGGCGCGCGGCTTCGTAGATGTGGAATACGCCGCAGATGTTGGCGCCGAGGATTTCTTCGAACGAACGCTCGGTCGACACGCCGCCGAAATGCAGGATCGCGTCCACGCCTTCGACCAGTTGATGCACCGCCTGCTTGTCGGCCAGATCGCAAGGCACGACTTCTTCGCGGTCATCGATGGCCGGCGCGATGTCGGCGATGTCCGACAGGCGAATGACATTGGCGTAGGGGCGCAGGCTTTCGCGCAGGACTTTACCGAGGCCACCGGCGGCGCCGGTCAGCAGCAGGCGATTGAAAGGGAGGCGGGCGGTTGCAGTGGTCGTCATGGGAATCCTGGGCGCGCGGTTATTGTTATTGATTCGTTGTAGGTTGTCGTACGACTTATGCGAAGTATCGTTAGGGTTTCCGGGTCTTGTCAACGCGACATTGGTGGTAATTGACGGAGGGTCGCCTGATACCTGCTGGCGTTAATCACCAGACTGGCGTGGAACCTGTGGGAGCGAGCTTGCTCGCGATGGCGGTCTTCCAGCCTGAGTTTGAGTTGGTTGACCCACCGCTATCGCGAGCAAGCTCGCTCCCACAGTGGTTCTGTGTTTACAGCAGGCTGATCGGATAGCTGATGAAAATCCGGTTCTCATCGAACTCGTTGGTGCTGAAGTCCTTGCGAATGCTCGCGTTGCGCCATTTCACGTTGAGGTTCTTCAGCGCACCGCTCTGCACGGTGTAGGCCAGTTCGGATTCGCGGCCCCATTCCTTGCCGTCGGTGATGGCGCCGGTGTGCACGTTGTCGCCGCTGATGTAGCGGTTCATCAGGGTCAGGCCGGGGATGCCGAGGGCAGCGAAGTTGTAGTCGTGGCGCACCTGCCAGGATTTCTCCCGGGCGTTGTCATAGCTGGAGTTGTAACTGTCGTTGGCCAGGGTGCCGCCGCTGGTGCCGTTGACCCGCATCCACACGTCGTCGCCGGTGAGTTTTTGCAGGCCGACGTAGAAGGTGTTGCCGCCGTATTTGGCCGAGAGCAGGGCGAACGCCGTCTTGTTGTCGAGGTCGCCGGCCTTGGCGCTGCCGTCTTCCTTGCCGATGAAGTAGCCCAGGTTGGCGCCCAGGGTCCAGTCGCCGACGGGCTGGCTGTGGGTCAGGTTGAAGTATTGCTGCTGGTAGATGTCACTGAGTTCGGAGTACCAGACGCCGACCTGCGTGCGCTTGTCATTGAACGCGTATTCACCGCCGCCGAAGTTGAACCGGTCCGAGGTGAACGCCGTTTTGCCGTTCATGAACATGTCTTCCATGCTCGCGTCGTTGCGTGGGCTGTTTTTCTGGAATTGACCGCCGTACAGCGTCAGGCCGCTGATTTCGCTGGAGGTCACCTGGGCGCCCTGGAAGGTCTGCGGCAGCGAGCGGCCATCGTCGGAGCGCAGGACCGGCAGCACCGGCATCCATTCGCCGACTTTCAGTTCGGTTTTCGAGATCTTGCCTTTGAGCGCCACGCCCAGCCGGCCGAAATTGTCGGCGGGGCGGCCGTCGTCGTGGATCGGCAACAGCTGCGTGCCACCGGTGCCTTTGCCGCCATCGAGCTTCTGCGAGTACAGGCCCAGTACATCCACACCGAAACCCACCGGGCCCTGGGTGAAACCGGACCGGGCATCGAGAATGAAGTTTTGCGTCCACTCTTCAGCCTTGCCCTGGGGGTAGGCCGGGTTGGTGTAGTTGCGGTTGAAGTAGGCGTTACGCAAATTCAGCGTGGCCTTGGCGTCGTCGCTGAAACCTTCGGCCTGGCTGATCATGGGCAGGGCGAAGGCCAGGCCGCTGCAGCCGATCAGGCTGAGGGTATGGCGACGGGAAAAGTTTGCGCGCGAAGAACGGGCGGAGGAATTGCGGACGAGCTTGCTCACTGTGACGCTCCCTTGTTTCTTGTTTTTATTGTTGTCATACGTCGTCGTACAACATTAGGGGCGATATTTACGGGATTTTCGGGGGTTGTCAATCGGAAGTTATACGATGACTTGAGGTGTTGTGAGTTGAAATGGATAACCGTGTGGGATTATTAGCTGGAAATCATGGGGGGCAGGGTGCCGAGCAATGAAACTGCTGCTACCGCGCCGATCCCGAGCAACCATTCGAGCACCACGCTGGCGCGCAGTGTTTGCAGACGCTGCTCGCAGTCATCGATGCGCAACCGATTGAACAACGCCAGGCCCAGCATCGCCGTCACCAGCAACGCCTTGACCAACAGGATCAAGGCAAACCCGGTGAACAACGGTGTCGGCCAGAAAGCGCCGGTGAGTACCCGCACATTGATCAGCCCGGTGATCAGCAATCCGCCGACCAGGCCGTAGCCGACGCCGCTGAAGCGCTGCAACATCAACCGGATCGAATGCCCCGCAGGCTGGCGCAGAATCATCACCAGCAACATCAGGCCGCCGAGCCAGGCACCGACGCAGATCAAGTGGATGAGTTGATTGAGGATCAGCAAGTGGCCTGCGGTGCCATCGAGCATGGCGCCGTGGCCGACCGGGGCCAGCGTGGTCAGCAGCAGGCCGCTGAGGATCAGGCGCAGCGCAAGGCTGGCGCGTAGTGGGGTCAGCAGCAACGCCAGCAACAGCAGGTTGATCAGCAAATGCCAGCGCCAGACCTGACCGAAAAAGGTATTACTCAGCACCAGCCCCAGGGTCGGCGGATCGAAGGCCGCGTCCCAGGCCCCGGCCATGCTCGCGGTAATCAGCAATAACCAGCAGACCCCGCTGACCAGCGCCACCACCGCCAGCCAACGGCAAGTGCGTGCCAGGCGTTGATCCAGTGCGCTTTCGCCACTTGAAAGCAAAGGCCTGAACAGCCAGGCGCCGAACAGCGTCAACACCACGACAAAATGCAGGAAGCGGCACAGCACCAGCGCGCTCGCCATGAATTACTGGCCAACCTTGAAGGCGTAGGCACCTTCGCTTTTGTGGGTGTCGACGGACACGGCGTGCCATTCGACTTTGTAGGCGCCGGCGCTCAACGGTGCGGCCGGGGTGACGATCAGGGTCTTTTTATCGCTGCCATCGGTGGTCAGGGCTTTGACCGCTACCGGCGCGCCATCGCGGGTCAGGGTGACTTTGGTGAAACTGGCCTCGACTCCCTCGGAGAACTCCAGGCGCAATTGTGTTGGCGCGGTCACGGTGCTGTCGGCGGCCGGTGTCTGGCTTTTCAGGTGGGCGTGGGCAAACACTGAAGAAGCGGCGAGCAGCGAGCCGAGCAGGGCCGTGATGGTCAGGGTTTTCTTGAGCAGCATCGTGAGTACCTTTGGCAGTTTCCAAGTGCGCTGAGTTTAGCGTTACGACAGCGGCTGTACGAAGTTTCGTTTTACCCTGTCGCCGCAGTCCAGAGCGGATGCTAGTCTTGTCCAACGTTGTTGTCGGGGATCCGCATGGGCAATCACAAGATCGAGATTCGTCGCAGTAACGTCGAAAAAATTCTTCTGGGGGCGGAAAAAGTCTTCGCTGAAAAGGGCTTCGGCAGCACCGCCATGGCCGACATCGCCGCCGAAGTGCAACTGCCGCGTTCCAACCTGCACTACTACTTCAGCACCAAGACCGAACTGTACAGCGCGGTGCTGTTCGATTTGCTGGAAGTCTGGAAGCAGGACGCGCTGTGTTTCGAGATGTTCGACGACCCGCGTGTGGTGCTCAGCAGCTACATCCGCGCCAAGATGAACCACTCCCGCAGCCGGCCTTACGGTTCGAAAGTCTGGGCCAACGAAATCATCCACGGCGCGCCGACCCTCGGCACAGCGCTGGATGTAAGCCTGTACGACTGGGCCAAGATGAAGGAAGCGAAAATCCGCCAGTGGGTGGACGACAAACGCATCCTGCCGGTCGAGCCGTCGAGCCTGCTGTACATGATCTGGGCCTCGACCCAGCACTACGCCGACTTCGATCACCAGGTGAATATTCTCAACGACCACCAGCCGCTGTCGGACATGCAGTTTGAAAGGGCGGTGCAGACGGTGACCAGCGTGATTTTGCGGGGGATTGGGTTGGAGCCTTGAGGTTGGGTGGTGTTGCTGCTGGCCTCTTCGCGGGCAAGCCCGCTCCCACAGTGTTTTATGTCGTACACAAATACTGTGTACACAGAGAAACCTGTGGGAGCGGGCTTGCCCGCGATGAGGCCCGATCAGACACCCCACAACTCAGACGGCAACGTGATACGGATTCCTCGGATCATGATTCCAGTCCAGGAACGGCTTGCCGGTCTCCACCGGCACCATCTCGATACAGTCCTGCACCGGGCAGGTGATCTGGCACAGGTTGCAGCCCACGCACTCCTCATCGATCACCTGGTACTTGTGCGTGCCGTCCGCCTGCTTGAGGCTGGCCACGGCCTGGTGCGAGGTGTCCTCACACGCGATATGGCAACGACCACAACCTATGCACGCCTCCTGGTCGATTTTGGCGATCACCTGGTAGTTGATGTCCAGGTACTTCCAGTCCGTGGTGTTGCCCACCGCGCGACCGGAAAATTCCGACACGCTGGCGTAGCCCTGACTGTCCATCCAGCGTGACAAACCGTCCTTCATGTCTTCGACAATCCGGAAGCCATGCAGCATCGCCGCCGTGCACACCTGCACCGAACCGCAGCCCAAGGCAATGAATTCCGCGGCGTCACGCCAATTGCCGATGCCACCGATGCCGCTGATGGGCAAGCCCCGGGTCTGTGGATCACGGGCGATTTCGGCGACCATGTTCAAGGCAATCGGCTTGACCGCCGAGCCGCAATAACCGCCATGGGTGCTTTGGCTGCCGACCATGGGGTTGGCGACCATGCGTTCGAGGTTGACGCTGGTGATCGAGTTGATGGTGTTGATCAACGACACCGCATCGGCGCCGCCACGGTGGGCCGCACGGGCGGCGACGCGGATGTCGGTGATGTTCGGCGTGAGCTTGACGATCACCGGCAGCGAGCAATAGGTCTTGCACCATCGCGTGACCTGTTCCACGTATTCCGGCACCTGGCCGACCGCAGCGCCCATACCGCGTTCCGGCATGCCGTGGGGGCAACCGAAATTCAACTCGATGCCATCGGCGCCGGTGGCTTCCACCAGTGGCAGGATGTGTTTCCAGGATTCTTCGACGCAGGGCACCATCAACGACACGATCAGCGCCCGGTCTGGCCAATCCTTTTTGACCTGGGTGATTTCCCGCAGGTTGATCTCCAGCGAGCGGTCGGTGATCAGCTCGATGTTGTTAAAACCGAGTACCTCCCGGTTAGCCCCGAAGTGCGCCGAGTAGCGCGACGACACGTTCACCGCCGCCGGGTCTTCACCCAGGGTTTTCCAGACCACGCCGCCCCAACCGGCCTCGAAGGCGCGCACTACGTTGTAGGCCTTGTCGGTGGGCGGCGCAGAGGCCAGCCAGAACGGGTTGGGGGATTTGATGCCAGCGAAGACAATCGACAGATCGGCCATTTACGCAGCCTCCACGTTGAGCATCAGTTGAGCGTTGATCGCTTCGGCGGCGCGCTTGCCATGCTGCACGGCTTGCACGGTGAGGTCCTGATCGAGGCTGGTGCAGTCGCCGCCGGCGTACACGCCGGGGATGCTGGTGCGCAGGTTTTCATCGACGTCAATCCGTTCGCCCTGGCGCTTGAGCTCACGGGCCAGCGGATCGGCGAGGGCGCTGCCGTCGAAGGCCTGGCCGATGGCCTTGAAGATCGCGTCGGCGGCCAGTTCGAAGGTTTCGCCGGTGCTTTGCAGGCGACCTTCGACCAGATGGGTGCGGGCGAAACGCATGCCGCGCACGCGGCCTTGGTCATCGAGCAAAACTTCCTCGGGTTGCGCCCAGGTCATCAGCCGCACCTGATTCGCCTTGGCAATCTCCTGTTCGTGATGGGTGGCGCCCATTTCTTCGGTCCCGCGCCGATACACCAGATTCACGTCACGGGCGCCGAGGCGGGCCATTTGCACGGCCATGTCGATGGCGGTGTTGCCTGCGCCGAGGACAATGCAGTGATCGGCCAGGGGCAGTTGGCTCAGGTCATCGGCCTGGCGCAGTTCGCGGATGTAGTCGGTGGCGGCGAGCAGGCCGGGCGCGTCTTCGTGGGCCAGGCCCAGCTGTTTGCTGGCGTTGAGCCCGAGGCCGAGAAACACCGCGTCGAACTGTTGATGCAGTTCGCTGAGGGTCAGGTTGTCCCCGAGTTTCTGCCCGTGGCGGATTTCGATGCCGCCGATTTCCAAAAGGAAGTCGAGTTCCTTTTGTGCGTAGTCATCCACCAGTTTGTATTTGGCGATCCCGTATTCGTTGAGGCCGCCAGCCTTTTCCCGCGCCTCGAAGATCACCACCTCATGCCCGTGCATGGCACTGCGGTGGGCGCAGGACAAACCGGCCGGGCCGGCACCGACCACGGCGATGCGTTTGCCGGTGGCGGCGGCACGCTGGAACGGGTGCGTGCTGAAATGCGCATTGTCCACGGCGTAGCGTTGCAACAGGCCGATCAGGACCGGCGCGCATTCGTGGGCGTTGTTGCGCACGCAGGCTTGCTGGCAAAGGATTTCCGTCGGACACACCCGGGCGCAACTGCCACCGAGGATGTTGGCCGAGAGGATTTTCTGCGCGGCGCCTTGCACGTTGTCCTGCGCAATGTTGCGGATGAACGAGGGAATGTCGATCTCGCTCGGGCAGGCATTGACGCAGGGCGCGTCGTAGCAATACAGGCAGCGCGAGGCTTCCAGGTGCGCCTGGCGCTCGTTGAGCGGTGGCGCCAGGTCGGTGAAGTGGCCGGCGAGGGCGGCCGCATTCTCAACGGGATGGGGGAGGTGGTCCAGGGTCTTGATCACGGTTTTGGCCTCACGGTTATTTGAGGTGCTGCCTCTGAATGGGCATTGTTTTTTGTGTTGTCTGGGCGGGCCTCATCGCTGGCAAGCCAGCTCCCACAGGATCTCGGGCGTTCACAAAACCTGTGGGAGCTGGCTTGCCAGCGATAGGCCGAAGGCCGCTCTCAGCGCTTGACGGCAACCGGCTGATTCAACTCAGCCCGCTTGCTCAGCAAATCAAACACCGCCGGATACGCCGGCCTTTCGATATAGCGCCCGGCACCGCGCTCGGCCCGTAGGTCGCCGTCGGCCCAGACCACGCGGCCCTGGCTGATGGTGTGGCTGGGCACGCCGCGCACGGTCTTGCCTTCGAAGATGTTGAAATCCACCTGCTGATGGTGGGTCTTGGCGGAAATGGTCCGTGTGCCTTGCGGATCCCACAGCACCAGGTCGGCATCGGCACCGACGCGGATCGCGCCTTTGCGCGGGTAGAGGTTGAAGATCTTCGCCGTGTTGGTGGACGTCAGCGCGACGAATTGCTGCATCGATAAGCGTCCGCTGTTGACGCCTTCATCCCACAACACCGCCATGCGGTCTTCGATGCCGGCAGTGCCATTGGGGATCTTGCTGAAGTCGTCGCGGCCAGCGGCTTTTTGCTCGGCGCAAAAGCAGCAGTGGTCGGTGGCGGTGGTGTGCAGGTTGCCCGATTGCAGGCCATGCCAGAGCGCTTCCTGATGGCCGCGAGGACGGAACGGCGGGCTCATCACATAACCGGCGGCGGTCTGCCAGTCGGGGTGACGATAGACGCTGTCGTCCAGCAGCAGATGGCCGGCCAGCACTTCGCCGTACACCGGCTGGCCCTTGGCCCGGGCGTAGGTGATTTCGTCCAGCGCTTCCTTGGTCGAGACGTGCACCAGATACAACGGCGTACCCAGGGTCTCGGCGATGCGGATCGCCCGGCTCGCGGCCTCGCCTTCAACCTGTGACGGCCGCGACAGCGGATGCGCCTCCGGACCGGTCATGCCCTGGGCCATCAGCTTGCGTTGCAGGTGATACACCAGCTCACCGTTTTCCGCGTGCACGGTCGGCACCGCGCCCAGTTCCAGGCAGCGTTCGAAACTCGCCACCAGGGTGTCATCGGCGGCCATGATCGCGTTCTTGTAGGCCATGAAATGCTTGAAGCTGTTGACGCCGTGCTGGCTGACGAGTTCGGCCATTTCCTCGCGAACCTGCTCGCTCCACCAGGTGATGGCGACGTGAAAACCGTAGTCCGATGCCGACTTCTCGGCCCAGCCGCGCCACTGATGGAAGGCTTCCATCAAGGATTGCTGCGGATTGGGGATCACGAAGTCGATGATCGAGGTGTTGCCGCCGGCCAGTCCCGCCGCCGTGCCGCTGTAGAAGTCTTCGCTGGCCACGGTGCCCATGAACGGCAGTTGCATGTGGGTGTGCGGGTCGATGCCGCCGGGCATCAGGTATTGGCCGCTGCCGTCGAGCACTTCGGCCTCTGCGGGAACATCGAGGTTTTCGCCGATGGCCTTGATCACGCCGTCTGCGCAATACACATCGGCGCGATAACTTTCATCATGGGTAACAACGGTGGCGCCACGGATCAACAGAGACATTCCGAGTTCCTCGCAGGCAATGACCGGCTTGTGCCGGTTCTAGATGTTTTATTCAAGACAACCGGCGCAGAACTAATCCTGTCAACGCTGTCAGGATTAAACGCTAGCTGCACTTATCCGAATCGGCAAGAATATTTTTTATAAGCTTATGCGGTATTTAAGTAATTGATATTCAAGTAATAAAATCTTAAATCACCAAAATGGTGAGGCCGTTCACCATTTTGACGCACTTGACAGGATCTCAAAATGGTCAAGATTTCTTATGTGAAATCAGCTGTTTGAGTATGGTCTATGGTTGATGCGCAGCCATCGGAAAAAAGATCGACGCACCAGTTTGAGTCCTGACTGTTTCGACAACTTGCCTGGCATTCGGCCTGAGGGGCCTGACAAATAGTCGAATCAGCGATTAAACCTGATGAACATCAGTTGGTTGCAATGTGTTTATGGAACTGCCCGATGCGTAGTCGGGGTACTCGGCACGTTTATTGAAGTCGCCGATCCCTGATGAGCAACAATAATCAAAAGAACAGTGGAGCGGCCATGCAACAGATCAGATCGCAAGTGACCGAGCGCGACGGCTTGTTCGAGCTCGAAGCCGGCAGCGATGTCCTCGACAGTCCCCGTTACAACCACGACATTGCACCGACCAAGGTGCACGAACGCACCTGGAACAAGTGGCACATCACCGCGCTGTGGGTGGGCATGGCGATCTGCGTGCCGACCTACACCCTCGGCGGGGTGTTGACCGCCTACTTCGGCCTGAGCGTCGGTGAAGCGCTGCTGGCGATTCTGTTCGCCAACATCATCGTGCTGATTCCACTGACGCTTAATGCCTTTCCCGGCACCAAGTACGGCATTCCCTTTCCGGTGCTGCTGCGCTCGTCCTTTGGCGTGCTCGGTTCCAACATTCCGTGCCTGATCCGCGCCCTGGTGGCGTGCGGCTGGTTCGGTATCCAGACCATGTTCGGCGGGCTGGCGATTCACCTGTTCCTCGGTTCTGTGTTCGAGGGCTGGAAATCCCTGGGAGGCACCGGCGAGGTCATCGGCTTCATGGTGTTCTGGGCGCTGAACCTGTGGGTGGTGATTCGCGGCGCCGAGTCGATCAAATGGCTGGAAACCCTGTCGGCGCCGCTATTGGTGCTGGTGGGCGCAGGCCTGCTGGTCTGGGCCATGCCCAACGTGTCGATGACCGAACTGCTGGCGATTCCGGCCAAGCGTCCCGAAGGCGCCGGCGTGGCCAGCTACTTCGCGGCCGGGCTGACGGCGATGGTCGGCTTCTGGGCCACGCTGTCGCTGAACATTCCGGACTTCAGCCGCTACGCAAAAAGCCAGAAGGACCAGATCGTCGGGCAGATCATCGGCCTGCCGCTGACCATGTTCCTGTTCGCCTCCCTTGGCGTGGTGATGACGGCCGCGTCGGTGAAACTGGTGGGGGTGACGGTGTCCGATCCGGTGACCCTGATCGGCCATATCCAGAGCCCGGTCTGGGTCGCACTGGCGATGGCGCTGATCATCATCGCCACGCTGTCGACCAACACGGCGGCCAACATCGTGTCGCCGACCAATGACTTCCAGAACATCGCGCCCAAGGCGATCAACCGCACCAAGGCGGTGTTGCTCACCGGCTTGGTCGGCCTGGCATTGATGGCCCATGAGCTGCTGAAAAAACTCGGCCTGATTGTCTCGGACGTCAGTCTGGAAACCGTTTATTCCAACTGGCTGCTCGGCTACTCCAGCCTGCTGGGGCCGATCGCCGGGATCATGGTGGTGGACTATTTCCTGATCAAGAAACAGCAACTGGACCTTGCCGGCCTGTACCGCGATGACGTGTACCCGGCGTGGAACTGGAGCGGGTTCATCGCGTTTGGCGTGCCGGTGGTGCTGACGCTGCTGTCCCTGGGCAGCGATGCGTTCAGTTGGTTCTACAGCTATGGCTGGTTCACCGGCTCGGTGCTGGGTGGGGTTATTTATTACGGGTTGAGTGTGATGCGGCCCAGCCCGTCAATCGCTAAATCTGCGGTGTAAGGGAGGGCCTCATCGCTGGCAAGCCAGCTCCCACAGGGTTCTCGGGTGTTCACAAAACCTGTGGGAGCGGGCTTGCCCGCGATGGCGGCCTCAAGCTCACCAACCAATTGCCTGAAGAAATCCATAAGAACAGCCTGAGGAGATCATCATGAACGCGGCCGTCGACGTTCTGCAATCCAGCCATCAGCACATCAACCGCGACCGCCTATGGCAATCGCTCATGGAGCTGGCCAGGCTCGGCGCCACGGTCAAGGGCGGGGTATGTCGCCTGGCCCTGACCGATCTCGACCGCCAGGCCCGGGACATCTTCGTCAAGTGGTGCACGGATGCCGGCTGCACCGTCAGCATCGACGCCGTCGGCAATATCTTCGCCCGCCGCCCCGGGCGCAACCCCGACCTGCCACCGGTGATGACCGGCAGCCACATCGACACCCAGCCCACCGGCGGCAAGTTCGATGGCTGCTTCGGTGTGCTGGCCGGCGTCGAAGTGCTGCGCACCCTCAATGACCTGAATATCGAAACCGAAGCGCCGCTGGAAGTGGTGGTCTGGACCAACGAAGAAGGCTCGCGTTTCGCCCCGTGCATGATGGGCTCCGGCGTGTTCGCGGAAAAATTCACCCTCGAGGAAACCCTGGCCAAGGTCGATGCCGATGGCGTGACGGTCGGTGAAGCGCTGAATGCCATAGGCTACGCCGGCCCGCGAAAAGTCAGCGGCCACAAAGTCGGCGCCTATTTCGAAGCGCACATCGAGCAAGGCCCGATCCTGGAAGACGAACGCAAGACCATCGGCGTGGTGATGGGGGCTCTCGGGCAGAAATGGTTCGACCTGAAACTGCGCGGCGTCGAAGCCCACGCCGGCCCGACGCCGATGCACCTGCGCAAGGACGCCCTGGTCGGCGCCGCGGTGATCGTCGGTGCGCTCAACCGCGCCGCCCTCGGTCATCAACCCCATGCCTGCGGCACCGTCGGATGCCTGCAAGCCTATCCGGGCTCGCGCAACGTCATCCCCGGCGAGGTGCGCATGACCCTGGACTTCCGCCATCTGGAACCGGCACGCCTGGACTCGATGATCGCCGAAGTGCGCGAAGTCATCGAAACCACCTGCGACGAACACGGCCTGACCTTCGAGCTCACCCCGACGGCCGACTTCCCGCCGCTGTACTTCGACAAGGGCTGCGTCGAAGCCGTGCGCGGCGCCGCCCAGGGCCTGGGCTTGTCGCACATGGACATCGTCAGTGGCGCCGGGCATGACGCGATCTTCCTCGCCGAACTCGGCCCGGCCGGGATGATTTTCGTGCCGTGCGAAGGCGGCATCAGCCACAACGAAATCGAAAACGCCGCGCCCGATGACCTCGCCGCCGGGTGTGCGGTGCTGCTGCGCGCGATGCTGGCGGCTTCGGCGGCGATTGCAGAGGGGCCGTTGGCGTAGACGTTAGTGTTTTCAGTTGCGCGCAACTCCTGCAGGAGCCGGGCTTACTCGCGAAGACGTCGGATCAGGCGGCGAAGATGTTGCATTTGATCGACTCTTCGCTAAAGCTTCTCTATTACATAGGTTTGTGGATATTAAAATAGTTTTTATCTGCGTTTGGTTCTAAGTGACTGTCATATTTGACAGTTGTGCTGTGGCGCGTTTTCTCCAATAGTAGAAACTCATGTGTTCGCGAGTTATTAAGTAGAGGGGATTGTGTCATGGCAAGTGGTGCAGATAGCAAATCTGGAAGTGATCCGTTTAAAAATGTTCTCATGTTCGTTGATGCGTATAGGTATACCCGGGGCGCGCCAATGTTGTTACAGGGTTCTATTGCAAGTGAGTTAAGTTTTAGTTCGGTCGACTGGGCGGGTAAATCTCTTGAGTTTCGTCTTGGGATAGTCTCTGATACACCGTCCAACTATGATTTAACTCCGGACGCTGAGACATGGGTAAAGGCAGATGCTGGCAAGGTAAAGTGGTCGATAACACCTAAAAGTACAGATGGCAATCTCACGTTGGTACTGTACTCTCGGAGTTTTACTGAAACCATGGAATTTCGCTGCGAGTTCTTTACGGCGGATCACCCTTGGTATCCAAATTCAAAATTTTATATTTTTACGCCAACCGATAATGGTTTTTTTGCTCACAAGGGGAATATGTTCATTTCTCAATCTGACTACCAGTATAACATCCAGTTGTATCCCGAGGGGCGCGAGTTGATTGGTAAAGAAATCAAGTTGACCTTGGAGGGGGGTGATGGGGTGCCCGAAGTTACGCCTTCCGGGTCTCGGCCTATGGGTGCAGGAGGATTGAAATGGTATTTTAGCTTCGATCAATTCGCTAAAATAGTGCCAATAACTGCGCGGGTTGAAGGTGACGGTGTTCCGTCAACGACCACGTTCAACTTTTTTCCCTCTGAAGGCGCTACGGCTAAAATCGTATAGCAAGTTGGAGCATTCAGGGCCAATTGATAGTTTGAGAGATTCAGCCGAAGAGCAGAAGCAATGCACGATCACACACCCTTGCGGTCGTAATCTTCACAGAGCGCCCTACATTGGCGCTCCCGTCACTGTGGAGATCCAATGAGCCAGGGCGTCCTGACCACCGACACCAATCGCCGCCAGTTGCAGCAGATCATCGCCGGCCTGTCCGACGGGGTGATCCTGCTCGACCCCGACCAGAGCATTCTGTGGGCCAACGAAGCCGCGCTGGTGATGCACGGCGTCGAGCAGGTCAGCGACCTCGGTGCCAACGCCAAGGCCTATACCAAACGCTTCGCCCTGCGCTACCGCAACAACCATGGGGTGCCGGCCGAAGGCTACCCGATCAACCGGGTCGCGCGTGGCGAGACGTTCAGCGATGTGCTGGTGGAATTGACCCCGGCAACGGACGCAGAGCGTAGCTGGGTCCATCGCGTGCGCAGCCTGGTGTTGGCCGATAGCCGTGGCGAGCCGGAATCACTGGTGTTGATCATGGACGATGTCACCGAGTGGGCCAGCGCCGAGCAGCGCTTCGAAAAAACCTTCGCCGCCAACCCGGCACCGGCGGTGATTTGTCGACTCAGTGATCTGCGCTACATCAAGGTCAATCCTGGCTTCCTCGAAATGACCGGTTATGCCCGTGACCAGGTGATCGGCACGTCGACCTATGAGCTGGACGTTCTGGACCGGGCCGAAAACCGCGAACTGGCCAAGCAGCGCCTGCGCGAAGGGGCGACCATTCCACAGATGCAGGCCGAGTTGCGTTTGCCCGATGGCGGCAGCAAACAGGTGATCGTCGCCGGCCAGCCGCTGGAGCTCAACGACGAACCCTGCATGCTGTTTTCCTTTGTCGACATGGAGCCCCGGCACAAGGCCGAAATCGCCCTGCGCCAGAGTGAAGAGCGCTTCGCCAAGGCCTTCCGGCTGTCTCCGGTGCCGATACTGGTGTGCGCTGCGGCGGATCAGCTGGTGCTGGATGTCAACGAAGCGTTCCTCGACACCCTGGGTTATCCCAGTGAAGAGGTGCTCGGGATCAGCATTGCGCAGATCGATTTCATCGATGACAAAAGCGCGCGCATCCGCCTCTTCGCCGCGCTGGAGAAAACCGGCAGCCTGGACCGCGTCGATGTGCGTATGCGCAGAAAAAACGCCGGGTTGATCGATTGCGCGGTGTCGGCGGACACCGTGAACATTCAGGACATGCCCTGTTATCTGCTGGTGTTGATGGACATCACCGAGCGCAAGCGCACAGAACAGGAACTGGTGTCGGCCATCGAGGAAGTGATGAAGGACGCCTCATGGTTCAGCCGCACGCTGATCGAAAAACTGGCCAACGTGAAGAGCATCAACTCACAGAAGTTGCCCGGCGTATCCTTCACCGACCTGACCGCCCGTGAGCGCGATGTGCTGAGCCTGATATGCGAAGGCCTGGCCGACAAGGAAATCGCCGCGCGCCTGAAGCTGGCGCCGAACACGGTGCGCAACCATGTGGCGGCGGTGTATTTGAAACTCGATGTGCATAGCCGCAGCGAGGCGATTGTCTGGGCACGGGAGCGCGGACTGTTCTCGAACGAGTGGCGGCCGAAGGCACAGCGATAAGGTGCAAATGCACCAGCTCGCAGGGTGCAAATTGATGTGTCGACTCCGGGTGGTGACTCTTAGGCTGAGGACGTGCTGCAGCTGACTACAAGTCAGCTGCGCACCCCCTTCGTAAACCGCCAAAAGGACTCGCCCCATGAGCCGGCTACACGATGCATCAAACCGTCAGGGCCCGTTGCAATGACTACCCTGGCACAGTTGCGGATGCTGATTGAACGCAATTTTTCACCCCTGGCCTGCGAATGCAGTGTCACCGGCGACCATTCGCTGACTGTGAAGCTCTATCATCCGGTGTCGGGGCAGGTGGACCTGGTGGTCAGCGGTCTGACCCTGCACACGCTGCAAACCGCAGAATCGGTCGCGGCATTGATCGAAGAACTGCGGTACGAACTCGACAGCAATTCCCTGCAAAGACCTGATCCGGTGATGTAAGAACTGCCAGCTTTTACTGGCATTGGCCACCGGCTGGGCTATAAATGATTCGCAGATATTTATTTTTGTGACAGGTGTGAGGATTTTGCGCACCAATTCTGTTGTCACAAAAATGTGTCGATCACTTATCGCGGGTCAACCTATGAAAACTCTTGGGAAACGCGTTATCTCACCCTTGTCGCTGGCATTGTGCGTGGCGATTCTCGGCGGCTGCTCCAGCCCGCCACCCCCTCCAGTTGTCACTCCACCCCCTCCTGAACGCACTTGCCAGGCCATGGATAAAACCGATGTGCTGGGTGATGTTCGGGCCGAAGACGGGCAGGTGACGCGGGTCACCACCACGACGCGCTGCGTCACGCAGTAAATCCGGGGGCGGTGTACGTTGAAACCCCGGGTCGAGAGCATCGTACTGATCGCAGGGCGGTAGCCTCATTGAAGGCGCGATCAGCGCGATGCGCAGCAAGTTCGATCTGCTTGGGGTGATGGTGATTTCTTTCTTTCTCGACGTTTGTGGTAAGTCTGATGGGTACCACCTGCGTTGTTGGCGCGGGCGGTCTATTTATTGTTTCTGCTGTTGTCAGTTCATTTTGGCTGGCAGTTGCGAGATTTATGTGTTTGAAGTTCTTTTTTATCACCATTTGTTCTAATTGAACTGTCAATTCTGCCAGTTACTCTGGCTGCGTTTTTACCCGATAGTTGAGCGACCAGCCTGTTATTCCCAGTCGACTATCGAGACAACATCATGAGTATTGAATTGAAAGCCGGAGCAACTGAAATCGTTCCCGTGTATATCTGTCACGGTGCAGAGCATGATTTCAAAATTGCGGCTGCAGAAGACA
>NZ_RWIR01000034.1 GCF_009764265.1 Pseudomonas sp. PB101 | reverse complement strand
TTGGAAGCCCGTGGATCGTGTTCCAACCTCCGATTCAGGTTGGAGCAGGTTTGAGTACGACGTCCTCACGGCGGGTGAGCACCAGATCATGGCCAGTGTCCACAGCCCGTATGACGACCGTCCTAGCAGATTCATTTTTCCGATCAATGTGTATCTGGAGAGTCCCTGGAAGCAGGCTTCGCTGTTTATCAACGGAGAGCGAGTGGCGTGGAACTCCCCGAGTGTGGTTTTGTTTCGCGGTCAGCCCAACGAGGTGAGGATAGAAGCGCCCTTCCTGCAGGAAAAAGAAATCAGTCTTGGATTGATGAATCCGGACGGTCTGAGCATTGAAGCCGCTCCAGCGTTTGAAGAGTGGGTACCCGTACCTGACGGCACGACCACTTGGGTCGTCACCCCGGCTGGCAACAAAAGTGGTCGCATCACGTTGAAGTTGTCGAGCAAAGAAACAGCTCAAGCCTGGGAAGTTCCCTGTACCGTGTTGTCGCTAAACTTGGCTGATGAGGCGGATGCCCTGATTGACGGTGAAGTCTTTCGTGAGGGTTTTATTTTCAAATGGGGTGAAAAAAAATCGGTTTCGCTGAGAGTTAAGGACGGTAGTCCCTTAGCAGGAGCTCCGTTGAAACTGACCTATCTGGTTGTTGAAGGAGACGACCTCCAATTGGTAAGTGAACCTGATTTTGGTGTGGCGCAAACTGACTGGAAGTGGGACGTCACGGGTCTAATCGGGAGCGGCGCGTTTAAACTTGGCGTTGAAGCTGACGGTGTGGATTCAGTGCTGTATATGCCAGGTTGCAGGATGATTTCGGGTTATGAAGATCAAGCGTTGATCATGTTGTTCAACGGTAAGATGGTTCGTCATGAAGAGATGATATTAGTCCCCAGCATCAGTTCGCATACTGTCACAATTAAATGTAACAAAGTGAAGCCTGATAAAGTCTGGATCAGCGCTGGTAGTTGGATAGTAGAGACATCTCCCGACAGAGGTGTTCCTCAGGTGGTCGATCCAGTGGAAGGTGCAACATGGCAGCTTACGTATAGAGACGAACCCAATGTGCCATGGACTATGGTGGCTTTTTATCATGCGGATGTAGAGGCGAACGGGGAGCTACTGAATGTTATTTATCTAGCGGCTTATAACTAACTGCGTAGTCCGGTTGAGCGGAATCTACTGCAACGCCCATACTCAAAATAACCTCACTCTCTATTAGCACCGAGGTAAACCTAGTATTGGTCAACCCGGGTAGCAGGGCATTGCAACGGATCCCGGCCGCGTTGGGCACCGAATAGATGCACTGGACTATCCCCGACGAAACTCCGTTAATCGAGACCACGTTGATGATGCTGCGCCGCCGTTTTCGCGCATCAGCTTGCCGGCTTCGACTGACATGAAGAAGTAGCCGCGGATGCTGACGTCGAGGGTTTTCCGCAAAGAAATCCGAATTTCTTATCGCAATTTGTTCTAATCGGACTGTCAATTCTGCCAGTTACTCTGGCTGCCTTTTTACCCGATAGTTGAGCGACCAGCCTATTATTCCCAGTCGACTATCGAGACAACATCATGAGTATTGAATTGAAAGCCGGAGCAACTGAAATCGTTCCCGTGTATATCTGTCACGGTGCAGAGCATGATTTCAAAATTGCGGCTGCAGAAGACA
>NZ_RWIR01000033.1 GCF_009764265.1 Pseudomonas sp. PB101 | reverse complement strand
CTCGCTTCGCGAGCAGGCTCGCTCCCACAAGGAATCTCTATCCAGCTAATTCCGGCTACACCTCATCCGTTCTCTAAACAGACAACTTTCGAGGAAAGCCTGGTGACCCCGCTGACATTGCTGTGCCTGCCCTATTCGGGCGCGAGTGCCATGGTCTATAGCCGTTGGCGGCGCAAGCTGCCGGAGTGGCTCAAGCTGCAACCGGTGGAATTGCCGGGGCGCGGTGCGCGGTATGGCGAGCCCCTGCACACCGACATGCGCCGTCTGGCGCTGCAACTGGCCCACGAACAGAAAGCCACGCTCAAGGCGCCGTATGCGTTGTTCGGCCATAGCATGGGGGCGTTGCTGGCCTGCGAGATGGCCCATGCGTTTCGCGCGCTGGGCTGCCCGGAGCCGGTCGCGCTGTTCGCCTCGGGCACCGCTGCGCCGACCCTGCGCACCGACTACGACCGCGGCTTTGCCCAGCCGAAAACCGACGCCGAGCTGATCGAGCAATTGCGCACCCTCAACGGCACCAGCGAAGAGATCCTCGCCAATGAAGAGTTGATGAGCCTGACCCTGCCGGTGCTGCGCGCGGACTTCCTGCTGTGCGGGCGTTTCGAGCCGATCCAGCGCCCGTTGCTCAAATGCCCGGTGCACGTGCTCGGCGGCAAGTCCGATCGCGCCACCCCCGAGCAACTGATCGGCTGGAGCCAGGAAACCCGCGGCAGTTTCTCGGTGGACATGCTGGCCGGCGGGCACTTCTTCATCCATGAGCAGGAGGCCAAGGTGCTGCGGGTGATCAAGGATCAGTTGGAGGTGCATCGTCGGCGGCATTCCATGGCTGCCGTGGGTTAACACCACTCCCAAATTTCACCCGATCCCTGTGGGAGCGAGCTTGCTCGCGATGACGGCGGCACATTCAGCATGGATGTGACTGACACTCCGCCATCGCGAGCAAGCTCGCTCCCACAGTGGTTTTCATCGTTCTGCATTCCGCGTTTCACCTCCCGCCTGATCCGCTAATTTTTCCCGCCTGCATTCGTTTTATAGGGACGACGCGCCTTTGCGCCTGCTGCCTACTGATGCGGATGCCGATAGATGAATGCTGAAGACTCCTTGAAACTTGCTCGCCGGTTTATCGGGTTGCCCCTGGAAAAGCGCCAGATGTTCCTTGCGGCCTTGCACAAGGAGGGCGTGGATTTCGCCCGTTTTCCGATCCCGGCCGAGATCGAGACCGAGGATCGCCATGCGTTGTCCTACGCCCAGCAACGCATGTGGTTTCTCTGGCAACTGGACCCCCGTAGCGGCGCCTACAACTTGCCGGGCGCGGTACGGCTGAGCGGACGCTTGAATCTGGCCGCGCTGGAGCAGGCATTCGCCAGCCTGGTGGCGCGGCATGAAACCTTGCGCACGGTGTTCCAGCGCCAGGCCGACGACAGCTTGCAGCAAGTCCCCATCACGGCACCGCTGCTGATCGAACACGTGGATTTCAGCGCACTGCCCGCCGAAGAACGCGAACGGGCCGTGGCGCAAACCGCAGAGCAGCAATCGCTGCTGCCCTTCGATCTGTCGAGCGGGCCGCTGCTGCGGGTCACCCTGCTCAAGCTCGCCGACCAAGAGCACGTGCTGCTGCTGACCCTGCACCACATCGTCTCCGATGGCTGGTCGATGAACGTGCTGATCGACGAATTCATCCGCTGCTACGACGCCTTTGATGCGGGCACACAACCGCAGCTGGCAGCGTTGCCGATCCAGTACAGCGACTACGCCCTGTGGCAGCGCCGCTGGCTGGAGGCGGGCGAGCAGGCCCGGCAACTGGCGTACTGGCAGGCACAGTTGGGCGACGAGCATCCGGTACTGGAATTGCCCCTGGACCATTCGCGCCCGGCGATGCCGAGTTATCGCGGCACCCGCTACGAATTCGCGGTCGAGGCGCAACTGGCCGAGCAACTGCGCGGCACCGCGCAGAAGCACAACATCACCCTGTTCATGCTGCTGCTCGGCGCCTTCAACGTGCTGCTGCATCGCTACACCGGGCAAGCCGACATCCGCGTCGGCGTGCCCATCGCCAACCGCAACCGTGCGGAAATCGAAGGCCTGATCGGCTTCTTCGTCAACACCCAGGTACTGCGTACACAGCTGGACGGCCAGACCCGAGTCGACGAGCTGCTGCGCGCCATCAAGGAAACCGCCCTCGGCGCCCAGGCCCATCAGGACCTGCCGTTCGAACGCCTGGTCGAAGCGCTGAAACTGGAACGCAGCCTCAGCCACACGCCGCTGTTCCAGGTGATGTACAACCACCAGCCGCAGGTGGCCGACATGGCTTCGGTCAGCACCGCGTCCGGCCTGGTGCTGGGCAGCATCGACTGGCAAAGCCGCACCACCCAGTTCGACCTGACCCTCGACACCTGGGAGAAGGGCGGCAAGCTGCACGCCGCGCTGACCTATGCCAGCGACCTGTTCGAGCCCGCGACCATCGCGCGCATGGCCGCGCACTGGACGCGTCTGTTGCAGGCGATAGTCGACGACTCGACGAAAAAAATCGGCGAGTTGCCGATGCTGACGACGGACGAGCAACAGGTGCTGGTGCACGACTGGAATCGCACTGCCGAGGTGTATCCGCTCGAGCAGTGCATGCATCAACTGATCCAGGCCCAGGCCCGACGTACGCCCGAAGCACCAGCGCTGGTGTTTGGTGAGCGCGAGCTCAGCTACGCGCAACTCGATGCCCGCACCAGTCAACTGGCTAATTACCTGCGCGAGCAGGGCGTTGGCCCGGATGTGTTGGTGGGGATCTGCGTCGAGCGTTCCCTGGAAATGGTCATCGGCCTGCTGGCGATTCACAAGGCCGGTGGCGCCTACGTACCGCTCGACCCGGAGTACCCGGCCGAACGCCTGGCCTACATGATCGACGACAGCGCGATTGGCCTGCTGCTCACGCAAGGCACTCTGCTCGACGTCTTGCCCACCGACGGCGTCAAGGTCATCGTCCTGGATCAGCAGCAAGACTGGCTCGACGGCTACAGCGACACCTGCCCGCAGGTGGACGTGCATCCGTTGAACCTGGCCTATGTGATCTACACCTCCGGTTCCACCGGCAAGCCCAAGGGCGCGGGCAACAGTCACGCGGCGCTGGTCAACCGTTTGTGCTGGATGCAACAGGCTTACGCAATCGATGGCAGCGACTCGGTGTTGCAGAAAACCCCGTTCAGTTTCGACGTGTCGGTCTGGGAGTTCTTCTGGCCGCTGATGACCGGCGCGCGCCTGGTGGTGGCGCCGCCGGGCGCGCACCGTGAACCGGCGCAGTTGATCCGCCTCATCGCGGACTACCACATCAGCACGCTGCACTTCGTGCCGTCGATGCTCCAGGCGTTCATCCACGAACCGGGTGTCGAGGCCTGCACCAGCCTCAAGCGCATTGCCTGTAGCGGTGAAGCCTTGCCGCTGGATGCGCAATTGCAGGTGTTCAAAAAGCTGCCGGCTGCCGGGTTGTACAACCTGTACGGCCCGACCGAGGCGGCCATCGACGTGACCCACTGGACCTGCGTCGACGAGGGCGCCGACAGCGTGCCCATCGGCCGGCCCATCGCCAACCTGCGCACCCATGTGCTGGATGCGCAATTGCTACCGGTTCCGGCCGGCGTGGCGGGGGAGTTGTACCTTGGCGGTGCCGGCCTGGCGCGCAGTTATCACCGGCGCCCGGCGCTCACCGCCGAGCGTTTCGTGCCGTGCCCGTTCCACGACGGCGCGCGCCTGTACCGCACCGGCGACCGCGTACGCCAACGTGCGGACGGCGTGATCGAATACCTCGGGCGCCTCGATCATCAAGTCAAATTGCGCGGTCTGCGCATCGAACTGGGAGAGATCGAAACCCGCCTGATGCAGCATGACCTGGTGCGCGAGGCCGTGGTGCTGGTGCAGGGCGGCAAGCATCTGGTGGCGTACCTTGTGCTGGAAAACGCCGACGCCCACGGGCAGTGGCCGCAAACCCTCAAGGCCTGGCTGCTCGGCAGCCTGCCGGAATACATGGTGCCGACCTACCTGATGCCGCTGGACGCCTTGCCGGTGACCGCCAACGGCAAGCTCGACCGCAAGGCCTTGCCGCCACCCGACGCCGCGCCGCAGCAGGCATTCGTCGCACCGCAGGATGCGATGCAGACTGCGCTGGCGCAGATCTGGCAGGACGTATTGGGCACCGACCCCGTGGGGCTTGAAGACAACTTCTTCGGACTCGGCGGCGACTCGATCATTTCCATCCAGGTGGTCAGCCGCGCCCGTCAGGCCGGCATCCGCCTCAGTCCGCGCGACCTGTTCCAGTACCAGACCGTGCGCAGCCTGGCACTGGTCGCGGCGTTCGACAGCCGCAGCTGCATCGATCAAGGCCCGGTCAGCGGCGAGGTGGTCCTGACCCCGGCGCAGCATTACTTCTTCGAACAGGCCATCGCCCAGCGCCAGCACTGGAATCAGTCGCTGCTGCTGACGCCCCGGCAAGCGTTGGATCCCGAGGCGCTGGAACGGGCGTTGGTCACTGTCATCAACCATCACGATGCCTTGCGCCTGCGCTTCATCGACGCTGCCGAAGGCTGGCAGCAGCGCCATGCCGCGCCAGTCGAGAGTGCTGGACTGTGGCAGCGCCGGGCGTCTTCGAGCGAAGCCTTGACCGCCCTGTGCAATGAAGCGCAACGCAGCCTCGATCTGGCGAACGGGCCGCTGCTGCGTGCCTTGCTGGTCAGCCTCGAAGATGGCAGCCAGCGCCTGTTGCTGGTGGTCCATCACTTGGTGGTGGACGGGGTGTCGTGGCGGGTGTTGCTCGAAGACCTGCAACAAGCTTACCGGCAAGTGGCCTTGCCCGAGAAAACCAGCGCCTATCAAGCCTGGGCGGCGCACTTGCAACAGCATGCCGGTACCATCCTTGCGCAAATGCCGTACTGGCAGGCGCAACTGGCGGATGCCCGGGACCTGCCATGCGACAACCCGCAGGGCAGCTTGCAGCAGCGCCACGGGCACAAGATCGAATCGAAACTCGACGCCGGGCTGACCCGCCAGTTGCTGCAACAGGCACCGGCGGCCTATCGCACCCAAGTCAACGACCTGTTGCTCACCGCGTTGGCGCGGGTCATCTGCCGCTGGAGCGGGCAGGGCTCGACGCTGATCCAGCTCGAAGGTCACGGCCGCGAAGACCTGTCCGACGACCTCGATCTGAGCCGCACCGTCGGCTGGTTCACCAGCCTGTTCCCTGTGCGTCTGCAACCCGAAGCCGGGGCGGAGAAATCGATCAAGTCGATCAAGGAGCAACTGCGCGCCATTCCCGGCAAAGGCCTGGGTTATGGACTGCTGCGCTATCTCGGCGAACCGGCGCAGCGCGAGGCTATGCAAGGCTTGCCGACGCCACGCATCACCTTCAACTACCTGGGGCAGTTCGACCGTCAGTTCGATGACGCCGCACTGTTCAAACCGGCTGCGGAAAGCGGCGGCCAGGCCCAGGGCGACGAAGCGCCGCTGGCCAACTGGCTGACCGTGGAAGGCCAGGTGTATGGCGGGCAGCTCTCGCTGCAATGGGGCTTCAGCCGCGAGATGTTTGCCGAGTCCACGGTTCAGCGCCTGGCCGATGCCTACGGCGAAGAACTCAGGGCACTGATCGAGCATTGTTGCACGACAGCGACAGGCCAGGTCACGCCGTCGGACTTCCCGCTGGCGCGCATCACCCAGGCGCAGCTTGATGCCTTGCCTGTCCCGGCGCCGGCCATCGAGGACGTTTACCCGCTGACGCCGATGCAGCAGGGCATGCTGTTCCACACCCTGTACGAGCCCCAGGCCGAGGCCTACATCAATCAGTTGCGCCTGGACATCCAGGGGCTGGAGCTGGCGGCGTTCGGTCGGGCCTGGCAGGCGGCGATCAATCGTCACGACATCCTGCGCAGCAGCTTCCACTGGCTGGGGCTTGAGTGCGCGCACCAGGTGATTCATCGTCAGGTCGACCTGCAACTGCAAGTGGTCGAGGCGGCTGACATCGACCTCGATGCTTTGGCGGCTGAAGAGCGTAGTCGCGGCTTCGAACTCGGCACCGCGCCGTTGTTCCGCCTGTTGCTGGTGCGCCGGGGCGCGCAAGACTGGCACCTGATCCATACCAGCCATCACATCCTCATGGACGGCTGGAGCAACGCGCAGTTACTCGGCGAAGTGATCCAGCACTATGCAGGCCAGTCGCTGAGCAAACCGTTGGGGCAGTACTGCGACTACCTCGGCTGGATTCAACAGCAACCGCTGCTGGCCGCCGAGCAGTTCTGGAAACAAGCGCTGGCGCCGCTGGAAACGCCAACGCTGCTGGCGCAAGCCTTGCCGACGCCCGCCGACGGGCGCGGCATGGGCGAACATCAATTGACCCTCGAGAGCGCCGCGCTGCAGCGCCTGAGCGATTTCGCCCGCCAGCAGAAAATCACCCTCAACACACTGCTGCAAGGCGCCTGGGGCCTGTTGTTGCAGCGCTATACCGGCCAGTCCTGTGTGGCGTTCGGCGCAACGATTGCCGGACGCTCGGCGCCATTGCCGGGTATCGAGCAGCAGTTGGGGCTGTTCATCAACACCTTGCCGATCATTGCCGCGCCGCAGGCAGGGCATTCGGTGACCCAGTGGCTCAACGACCTGCAAGCCCTGAACCTGAGTCTGCGCGAATACGAGCACGTGCCGCTGTACGACATTCAAGGCTGGGCCGGGCAACAGGGGGCGCTGTTCGACAGCCTGCTGGTGTTCGAGAACTTCCCGGTGGCCGAAGCCCTCAAGCAAGGCGCGCCGGCGGGCCTGACCTTCGGCGCGTTGCACAATCACGAAATCACCAGCTACCCGCTGACCCTCGGCATGGAAGTCGGTGCCACCCTGCGGCTGGATTTCAGTTTCGACCGCACCCGGTTCAGTGCCGAGCAGATCAACCAATTGGGCGCCAGCCTGTTGCAGGTGCTGGAGCAATTCGTCGCGCAACCGCAACAGTCACTGGGTGCGATCAGCCTGCTGGACCCTATCGCGCAAGCCAAGGTGTTGGCAGGTTCGCGTCCGCCTGCGCCGCCAATCGACAGCCCGTTGCTGGCCCATCAGCGTTTCGAGCAACAAGCAGCTCGCACACCCGATGCGCTGGCCGTGATCGTCGGTGACGAGTGCCTGACCTACGCCCAACTCAATGCGCAGGCCAACCAACTCGCCCATCGCCTGCGCGCCCAGGGTGTGGCACCGGGGCAGCGGGTCGGCCTGGCGGTGCGACGCAATGCACAGATGATCGTCAGCCTGATGGCCATTCTCAAGTCCGGCGCTGGATATGTACCGCTCGATCCGGATTACCCGGCCGAGCGCCTGGCCTACATGATCGAAGACAGCGGCATGCACCTGCTGCTGGCGCAACCGGGATTGCTCGGCGATGTAGCGCTGCCGCAAGGTTTGCCGCGCCTGGCGCTGGAGGCGAGTGCCGACGGTTTCTCCACGGATAACCCGGTCAACCTCGCCAGCGCCGAAGACCTCGCCTATCTGATCTACACCTCCGGCTCCACCGGACGGCCGAAAGGCGTGTGCCTGGCCCATGCCGCACTGCGCGAGTTTTGCGTGATCGCGGCGGATTATTCGCAACTCACGGCGCAAGACCGCGTCCTGCAATTCGCCACCTTCAGCTTCGACGGCTTTGTCGAGCAATGCTACCCGCCGCTGTGCGTGGGCGCGGCGCTGGTGATGCGCGGCGATGAGTTGTGGGACACCGACAGGCTGTATCGGCAGATCATCGAGCAGGGCGTGACCCTGGCGGATTTGCCGGCGGCCTACTGGTTCCTCCTGGCGCAGGAGTGGGCCGCGCAACCGCAGCGTGAGAAAGGGCACTTGCGTCAGGTTCACGTCGGCGGCGAAGCCATGTCGCTGGAAGGCCTGAAGCTGTGGCACGTCGCCGGTCTGGGCGATGTGCGCCTGCTCAATACCTATGGCCCGACCGAAGCCACGGTCGTTTCCAGTACCCACGAATGCACGCTGGCCGATACCCGCAATCACATTGGCGTGCCCATCGGCACAGCGCTGCCGGGTCGCGCGTTGTACGTGCTGGACAGCGAAGGCCACCTGCTGCCGACCGGTTGCGTCGGCGAGTTGTGCATCGGCGGTGACGCCGGCCTTGCCCAGCGCTACCACCAGCGACCGGGCCTGAGCGCCGAGCGTTTCATCGCCGATCCGTTTTCCGCCACACCGGGCGCGCGGCTGTACCGCAGCGGCGACCTCGCGCGCTATCGCGAGGACGGTGCGCTGGAATACCTGGGGCGCATCGATCACCAGGTGAAAATTCGCGGTTTCCGCGTCGAACTGGGTGAGCTGGAAGCACACCTGCAAGGCCTGCCGATGATCAGCGAAGCCGCGGTGCTGGTGCACGAAGGTGTCGGCGGCAAGCAGTTGATCGGCTATGTGGTGCCGGCCTCGGATGAACTGCTGGACGCTGATGCGCGGCAACTCACCGACACCGTGCGCCGTGCCCTGGGCGAACGCCTGCCGGACTACATGCTCCCGGCGCAACTGGTGTTGCTCGCCGCGTTGCCGCTCAACCGCAACGGCAAACTCGACCGCGCAGCGCTGCCGGCCCCGCAAGTCTGGGAAGTTGAACTCGGCAGCGCACCACAGGGTGCACTGGAAACCGAGCTGGCGCAGATTTGGCAGCAGGTGTTGCAGGTCAGTCGCGTCGACCGCGAAAACAGCTTCTTCGAACTGGGCGGGCACTCGCTGCTGGCGACGCAGATCGTCTCGCAGATTCGCCAGCGCCTGGGCCTGTCGGTGAGCCTGCGCAGCCTGTTCGAACACCCGCGCCTCGAGGATTTCGCCGCACAGGTGCAAACCCTGCAACACAGCTGTGAACGCCCGGCGCTGGTGGCGGACACCTCTGGCGAGCGCTCGCCGTTGTCCTTTGCCCAGCAACGCTTGTGGTTCCTGTGGAACCTGGAACCGGACAGTTCGATGTACAACATGCCCGGTGCCTTGCGCCTGCGTGGCGAGTTGAATCTTGAGGCCCTGCGCCAGACCTTCGAAACCCTGGTGCAGCGCCACGCGGTATTGCGCACCACCTTCTACGAAGAAGACGGCCAGGCCTGGCAACGGCTGCACGAGCAATTGCCGTTGAGCTTCGAGGCCGACGACCTGCGGCATCTGCCGGCGCCGGACGACACCGCGCAACAACTGGCCCGCGAGGAAGTCGCGCGGCCATTCGACCTGCGCCATGGCCCCTTGCTGCGGGTGCGGGTGCTGCGGGTCGCGGATGACCAGCATGTGTTGTTGCTGACGGTGCATCACATCGTCGCCGATGACTGGTCGTTCCGCGTCCTGATCAACGAGTTCGTCACGCTCTATCCAACCCTCAACCGTGGCCAGGTCCCGAAGCTGCCGGCGCATAGCGTGCAGTACGCCGACTTCGCCAAATGGCAGCGCCAGTGGCTGGAGCAGGGCGGCGAATTGCAACGCCAGCTCGACTACTGGCAGCAGCGCCTCGCCGAACCGCTGGCCGTGCTGGAGTTGCCTGCCGATGGCGACCGACGCATTGCACAGGAAGGCGCCAGCGCGCATTTCACCTTCGGTGCCGAACTCAGCCAGCAGCTGCGCGACTTTGCCCAGCAACGCGATTTGTCGCTGTTCATGCTGCTGCTGGCCGGCTTCACCCTGGTCCTGCGCCAGCGCACCGAGGTCAATCGCGTGCGCATCGGCACCGATATCGCCAACCGAAATCAAGCCGAGCTTGAAGAAATGGTCGGCTTCTTCGTTAACCAACTAGTACTGCAAGTGGAAGTCGATGCCGGGCAGCCGGTGGCGCAGTTGCTGGACGCTTGTCGCCGGGCGGTGCTGGAGGCTTCGGACCATCAGGACCTGCCCTTCGAGCGCCTGGTGGAGGCCTTGCGCTTGCCGCGTCGGGCCGGACGTTCGCCGCTGTTCGACATCAAGCTGATTTACCAGGAAGGCGTCGGTCGCCTGCCGTCGATGGAGGGCCTGCAAGTCGAGGACTTCCCGTCCGGGCGCCAGGCCGCCGAGATCGGCATGGTCGCTGCGTTCTACAACGACGCGCAGCACATCCACCTGAGCTTCGAGACACCGGCCGGTCAGTACCTGCCGAGCACGCTTGAGTGTTTGTCCGAACAGATTCAGGCGGTGCTCGCAGCGTTGATTGGCGCTGGTGGATTGCAAGTCGGCGATTTGCTCAACCTGGCCAGCGATGTCCAGCGCCGGGCCGATGCGCGCTTGAGCGAGCAACGCAAGGCCTTGCTCGGCGGGGCCATGGCGATCAAGCGCCGCTCGGCGAACCGGGCTGCGCCGACAGCGCACACCGCAGCTGACTGATTCAGGCGGCGGCGCCCTTTAGCGCCGCCGTGATCATTTTCTGGAGGGGTTTATGACCGTTTCAACGACCAAGTCCATTCCCAAGATGGGTCGTGGTGCCCGCAAAAGCCTGTCCACCGATCCGACGCGGCTGGTGAGTTTTGCGCCGATGTTCGAAGGCCACAGCATGCCGCTGGTGTGCCGCCCGGCCGTGTCCGGCGTGAGCCTGGTGGAATGGGCCAGCCAGAACCGCGCGCTGATCGAAAGCAAGCTGCTGGAGCACGCGGTGATTCTGTTCCGTGGCTTCCAGGTGGCCGACATCGGCGAGTTCAACCGCTGTGTCGATGCGATTTCCGGCGGCGCGCTGGAGTACCTGTTCCGCGCCTCGCCACGCACCCAGATCACCGGTCAGTTCAAGATCTACAGCTCCACCGATTACCCGGCGCCGGAGAAAATCTTCCCGCACAACGAACACTCGTACTCGCCGGTGTTCCCGCGTCACCTGTATTTCTACTGCGACACCCCGTCGACCACCGGCGGCGAAACGCCGTTCGGCGACACCCGCCAGATCCTCGCGCGGATCGACCCGCAGGTGCGCGAAGAGTTTGCCCGCAAACGCATCATGTACGTGCGCAACTACGGCGACGGCATGGGCCTGCCATGGCAGACCGTGTTCCAGAGCGAGGACCGTGCCGAGGTCGAAGCCTACTGCGCGAAAATCGGCATCCAGGCCGAGTGGAAACCCGGCAACCGCCTGCGTACCCGGCAGAACGGCCCGGCCATCGTGCGTCATCCGCTGAGCGGCGAGCGCATCTGGTTCAACCACGGCACCTTCTTCAATGCGCTGACCCTGCCGGACAGCATCCGCGACAACCTGCTGCGTGAGTTCGGCCCGCAAGACCTGCCGCAGAACACCTTCTTCGGCGACGGCTCGCCGATTCCCGACGATGTGATTCGCCACCTGCAAGGCATCTACCGCGAGGTGATGGTCGAGTTCGCCTGGGAGAAGGGCGACGTGGTCCTGCTCGACAACATCCTCAGCGTGCACGCGCGCAACGAATTCACCGGCTACAGAAAAATCCTCACGGCCATGGCCATCGCGCAGAAAAGCGCCGACCTGGATCAGGAATAAGGACACCCGACATGAACACCACCGCCCTCGAACCTTCGGTAGACGTATTCCAGACTTCGGCCCAGCAGGCCTTTTATTTGCGGGTCCAGGAACTGGGCGCCCGGCCACTGTTCGCCGCGCTGACATTGCCGGTCGCCAGGCCGGTGGAGGCCCAGGCGTTGCGCACGGCGCTGGAGACACTGGGCCAGCGCCACGAAACCCTGCGCACGGTCTACCGCCGCTTGCCGGGCATGAAGTGGCCGGTGCAAAGCCTGTGCGATGCCTTGCCGGTCACGTTGCTGGGCATCCAGCCTTCGCTGGCCGAGGCCTTGAGCCGCAGCCGTGAAGTCATGGTTGAAGATTCGAGCAAGGCGCTGGTGGTGGCGCAGGTTGAAGACCAGGCAGGGCCGTCTTTCATCACCCTGCTGGCCCCGGCATGCAGCTTCGACGAGGCCTCGCTGCGGGTGCTCGCGGCCGAGCTTGCCAGTCTGTTGCGCGGTGAAGCCCTGGTCGAAGACGAGGATGCGCTGCAATACCTGGACTACAGCGCCTGGCAGGAAGAACTGCGCGAAGAAGACATCGGCCACCAGGGCGCCGCGTTCTGGCGCAACCTGCAACAGCAGTTCGCCGTGGCCCATCGCTTGCCGTTCGAAAAAGCCGTGGAAGTGTCCCTGGCTCGCCGTCAGGCCACGCTCACCGATGCCACCTGGTACGCCGGGGTGCAACGGCTGGCTGATGAGTCGAACGTCGAGGCGCAGCAAGTCGCGATGCTGCTGTGGAGCGCCTTCGTGGCGCGCATCGGCCAACAGGAAAAAGGCCTGATGGGCTGGCAGGTGGACGGTCGCAACGAGCAGACCGCCGCCACCCTCGGGCGTTTCGCCCGGCGTTTGCCGGTGGCCTTCGAGTACCGCGGCCAGCAGACTCTGGCGCAAGCCTTGGCAAGCTTTGCCGCCAGCGTCGAACAGTCGCTGTCGTGGCTTGATTGCCTAAACGAATTCGGACTGAGCGCCGAAGGTACCGCGCCGCTGCGTTACGGCTTCGTCCATCAGGCTGGCGAGGAGGCCGCTATCGAGGTCGACGATGGCAACCCCGAAGTCCTGCGCCTGCGGGTGCTGGGCAATCAGTTGCAGCTGTCGTGTCTGGACGGTGCGCTGCCCGAATCGATGCTGGCCGAGTGGCTGCAGCAGTTCGCCGAGTTCAGTCGCCAACTGTTGGCGTCGCCCGAACTGACCCTGGCTCAGGCTGATCTGCTCAGCGCCGCGCAACTGACCCGCCTGATCGAAGGCTTCAATCCGAACGCCACCGGGCAGGTTTTGCCGTGCCAGTTCCTGCACGAATTGTTCAGCGAACAGGCGCGCCTGCATCCGCAACGCATCGCCCTGAGTGTCAACGGCCAGCGCCTGACCTATGCCGAGCTGGATGCGCGCTCCAACCAGGTGGCCAATACCTTGCGCGCCCAAGCGGTGGCGGCGGATGAAATCGTTGCGGTCTACGGTCAACGTTCTCTGGAAATGGTCATTGCGTTGTTGGGCACGCTCAAGGCCGGCGCTGCGTACTTGCCGCTGGACCCGAACTACCCGATCGAGCGCCTGGCGTTCATGCTCGCCGACACCGGCGCGCGCCAGATACTCGCCTGCCAGCCGCTGCCGGACGCGTTGCACCGTGAGCGTGTGGTTTCCCTGATGCCGGGGGCCGAAGTCTGGTCCGCCGCGCCAACCGAACCTGCGCCTCAGGGCGACAGCGCCAACCTGGCCTACGTCATCTACACCTCCGGGTCCACCGGCAAACCCAAGGGCGTGATGATCAGTCATGCCAACGCCGTGGCCTCGACCCTGGCGCGTACGGCGTTTTATCGCCAGCCGCTGCGCGGGTTCCTGATGCTCTCGTCGTTCTCCTTCGACAGCTCGGTGGCCGGGGTTTTCTGGGCGCTGGGGCAGGGCGCGACCCTGTGCCTGCCGGACGAAGACAGCTACAAGGATCCGGCCAGACTGGCCGAGTTGATTCAGCGCGAAGAGATTTCCCACTACCTGACGCTGCCGTCGTACCACGCGCAGATTCTCGAGCATCTCGACCAACAGGCCCTGGCCTGCGTCATCGTGGCCGGCGAAGCCTGCAGCCATGCCCTGGTGCAGCGACATCGCGAAGCGCTGCCGGGGGTGACGCTGGTCAACGAATACGGCCCGACCGAAGGCACCGTGTGGTGCTCGGCCTGGGAACTGCCGCTTGACCAGGACGATTACAGCATCCCGATCGGCCAGCCGATTGCCGGCATGCGCATCCACGTACTCGGCCCGGACCTGCAACCGCTGGCCGTGGGCGTCGAAGGCGAGTTGTATGTCGGCGGTGCCGGCATTGCCCGGGGTTATCTGCAGCGTGGCCCGCTGACGGCCGAACGCTTTGTTCCCGACCTGTTCGCCAAGGCGCCGGGTCAGCGCCTGTACCGCACCGGCGACCTGGGGCGCTATCGCGCCGATGGCGTGCTCGAGTATCTGGGGCGGGTCGATCACCAGGTGAAAATCCGTGGTTTCCGCATCGAGCTGGGCGAAATCGAGTCGGCCATGCGCAACGCGCCGGGCATCGAGGACGCCGCGGTGATTGCCCGGGAAACCCCGACCGGCCCGCAACTGCTGGGCTTCGTGGTGTCCCCGGCCGACACCGCCGACATCCGCCTCAACGAATTGCGCAGCCACCTGGCCGAGGCGCTGCCCGAGCACATGCAGCCGGCGCGCTTGCAGGTGCTGGAGCGTTTCCCGCTGATGCCCAACGGCAAGCTCAATCGCCAGGCCTTGCTCGATCTCGATGTGCGCCGCAGTGCCTTCGTCGCGCCGCGCAACGACCTGGAAAAAACCCTGGCGGCGATCTGGGCCGAAGCGCTGCACGTAGAGCGTGTCGGCGTGCACGACAGCTTCTTCGAACTCGGCGGGCACTCGCTGCTGGCCACGCGCATTCGTGCACGGATCCAGGAAGAGTTGAACCTGGCGATCCCGCTCAAGCTGTTTTTCGACGGCGACACCCTGGAACGCCTGGCGGCGGAAATCGAGCAATTCCGCCAGCAAAGCGAGCACCAGGAAAACGATGTAGACGCCCTCGAAGCGTTGTTCGACGAAGTGGATGAGGAACACGCGCGATGAGTGCTGCACCGGACAGAATGATGACCCTGGCCCAGCGTTTCTGCGGCTTGAGCGCGGACGCCCGGCGCGCGCTGCAAGAAAAGATGCACGCCCAGGGGCTGACCCTTGAGTTGCTGCCGATACCGCCACGGGACCGTGCCGTCGACACGCTGCCGGCGTCCTACGCACAGCAGCGTTTGTGGTTCCTCTGGCAGATGCAGCCCCAGGCCACCGCCTACAACCTGACCGGTGCCTTCCGCCTGACCGGCGAGCTGAACCGCGACGCACTGGCGCAAACCCTGGCGGCACTGGTGCAGCGGCATGAGGTGTTGCGTACCACGTTCGTCTTCGACGAACAGCAAGTGCTGCAGCGCATCCACCCGCAAATGGACACCCCGCTGGTCGAGGCCACTGCCGCCGACGACATCGAGCAGCAACGCCAGATCGCCCTCAACGCCGAGCAGCCGTTCGACCTGCAGCACGGCCCGTTGATGCGTTGCCGCCTGATCCGCCTCGATGCCCGGCAACATGTGCTGGTGCTGACCTTCCATCACATCGTCACCGATGGCGGTTCGCTGCCGATCCTGCTGCAAGAGTTTACGCAGCTCTATGCACAGCTCAGTGCCGGGCAGGCCACGCAGCTACCGCCGTTGGGCATTCAATACGCCGACTTCGCCCGCTGGCAGCGCCTGTGGCTGGAGGCCGGCGAGGCCGAGCGTCAGCTTGATTACTGGCGCGGGCAGTTGGGCAACCAGCACCCGCCACTGAACCTGCCGACCGACCGTCGTCGCCCGGCGATCCCGAGCCAGCAGGGCGCCAGCGTCGAGCTGGAGATACCTGCCGCGTGGACCACTCAACTGCGCGAGCTGGCCCGCCGCGAAGGTTGCACCCTGTTCATGCTGCTGATGGCGGCCTTGCAGACGCTGTTGCACCGCTACAGCGGCGAGCAGGACATTCGCGTCGGCGTGCCGATTGCCAACCGTACCCGCCAGGACGTGGAAAACCTGCTGGGCTTTTTCGTCAACACCCAGGTGCTGCGCAGCCAGCCCCGGGCCGACCAGCCGTTTGTGCAATTGCTCGCCGAGATCAAGGCCGCGGCGCTCGGCGCACAGGCCCATCAGGACCTGCCGTTCGAGCAACTGGTCGATGGCCTGGGCGTCGAACGCAGCCTGAGCCACACGCCACTGTTCCAGGTGATGTTCAACCACCAGCGCGACAGCAACGGTGCGCAACGCTGGGACTTGCCGGGCCTGAGCGTCGAACCGCTGATCTGGGACGAGAAAACCACCAAGTTCGACCTGATGCTCGACACCGTCGAAAGCGACGAGGGCATCCATGCGTCGTTCGTGTATGCCACCGAATTGTTCGACGCCTCGACCATCGAGCGCCTCGGCCGGCACTGGCTGAACCTGTTGCAGGCGATCTGCGCCGACAGCAGGGTTGCCCTGGCGGATCTGAGCATGCTCGATGCCTCCGAGCAGCAGAGCACTTTGCGCGACTGGAACCGCCGCGCGGTATCGAACAACGATCAGGCGAACGCGTTGTGCGCCCACCAACTGATCGAAGCCCAGGCCGCCGCGCACCCGCACAACATCGCCGTGACCTGCGACGGCATCACGCTCACTTACGCCGAACTGAACAGCCGCGCCAACCGCGTTGCTCATCGTCTGCGCGAGCGCGGCGTGGGCCCGGACGTGCTGGTGGGCATCGCCCTGGAGCGTTCGCCGGAGATGATCGTCAGCCTGCTGGCGATCCTCAAGGCCGGTGGCGCCTACGTGCCGCTGGACCCGGACTACCCGCAGGATCGCCTGGCCTACATGCTCGCCGACAGCGGCACGCGCCTGTTGCTGACCGATTCGGCACTGATGCCGCGCCTGCCGTTGCACGAAGGCATTGAAGTGATCTGCCTCGATCACGCCAGCGACTGGCTCGATGAGGCCTGCGCCGATAACCTGCCGAACCTGACCGCGCCAGCGAACCTGGCCTACGTCATCTACACCTCTGGTTCCACCGGCAAACCCAAGGGTACGCTGCTGCCCCACAGCAACCTGACCCGACTGTTCAGCGCCACCGAACACTGGTTCGGTTTCAATGCGGATGATGTGTGGAGCCTGTTCCACTCCTATGCCTTCGACTTTTCCGTGTGGGAAATCTTTGGCGCGTTGTTCTACGGCGGCAAACTGGTGGTGGTGCCGCACGCGGTCAGCCGCTCCCCGGAAGACTTCGCCCGTTTGCTGCGTGACGAAGGTGTCACGGTACTCAACCAGACCCCCTCGGCTTTCCGCCAGTTGATGCCGTTCGCCTGCGCCAACGCGCAAGGCATGGCCCTGCGCTGCTTGGTGTTCGGCGGCGAGGCGCTGGACGTGGCCAGCTTGCGGCCGTGGTACGACGCCTTCGACGACGAGCAACCGCGGCTGATCAACATGTACGGCATCACCGAAACCACGGTGCACGTGACTTACCGCCCGCTGTCGCGCGCCGACCTCGATGGCGCCAACAGCTCGCCGCTGGGCGAACCGATCGCCGACCTGCGCTGGTACGTGCTCGACCCACGGCTGAACCCAGTGGCCAAGGGCTGCGTCGGTGAGCTGTACGTCGGCGGTGCCGGCCTGGCCCGTGGTTATCACCAGCGCGCCGACCTGACCGCCACGCGGTTTGTCCCGGACCTGTTCGCCGCCGAGCCGGGCGCACGCCTGTACCGCACCGGCGACCTGGCGCGTTACTGCGCCGATGGCAGCATCGAGTACGCCGGGCGCATCGACCATCAGGTGAAGATCCGCGGTTTCCGCATCGAGCTGGGAGAAATCCAGGATCGCCTGCAAAGCCATCCGGCCATCGAACAGGCACTGGTGCTGGCGCCGCAGGCCAACGGCAGCCAGCAACTGGTCGCATGGTTCACGGCCAGCGGCGACGACAAGGATTTGCGCCAGTCCCTGCGCGAACACTTGCAGGCCGGTTTGCCGGACTACATGGTGCCGGCGCACTTGATCAAGCTCGAGCACTGGCCGCTGACCAGCAACGGCAAGCTTGACCGCAACGCGCTGCCCAAGCCCGACGCGGCTCTGGCGCAGCAGGCTTATACGGCGCCCATCGATGAGCTGCAAAGCGAGTTGGCGGCGATCTGGCAAGACGTGCTCAAGCTCGAGCGCGTGGGCATCGACGACAACTTCTTCGAACTGGGCGGCGACTCGATCATCTCGATCCAGGTGGTCAGCCGCGCGCGCCAGGCCGGGATCCGCATCACCCCGCGTGACCTGTTCCAGCACCAGACCGTGCACAGCCTGGCGAAGGTTGCGGTGCGCAGCGCCGGTCTGGTCATCGATCAGGGGCCGGTGCGCGGTGAAGTGTTGCTGACACCGATCCAGCATTGGTTCTTCGAACAACAGATCGACGCTCGTCATCACTGGAACCAGTCGGTGCTGCTGGAACTGCGCGAGCCGCTCGACAGCGGCTGTCTGCAGCAAGCGCTGGCGGCCTTGCTGGAACACCACGATGCCCTGCGGTTGCGCTGGCATCAGGTCGACGGCGTGTGGCAGCAAGCGCAAGCCGGGCAATGGAGCAGCGCCGAGGTGCTGTGGCAGCGTCAGGCGGCAGACGCCGATGAACTGCTGACGCTGTGCAACGCCGCACAGGCCAGCCTGAATTTGCAGGACGGCCCGTTGCTGCGAGCCTTGCAGGTGGACATGGGCGCGGCAGGCCAGCGCCTGCTGCTGGTGGTGCATCACCTGGCGGTGGACGGCGTGTCCTGGCGTCTGCTGCTCGAAGACCTGCAAACCGCTTACGCTCAGGCACGTCAGGCCGAACCGCTGCGTTTGCCGGCCAAGACCAGCGCCTATCAAGCCTGGGCCGCTCGTTTGCAACGCCATGCGCAAAGCCGTGAGCTGGCGCAGCAAGCCGCTTACTGGCAAGCGCAATTCCACGACGTGGTGGTGCAGCTGCCTGCCGATAACCCGCAAGGCAGCCTGGCCAGCCAGCATGCCGTGAGCGTGGAAACCGTGCTCGACAGCACCTTCACCCGCCAACTGCTGCAAGACGCCCCGGCGGCGTACCGCACCCAGGTCAACGACCTGTTGCTGACGGCGCTGGCGCGTGTGCTGGGCCAGTGGACCGGTCAGGCTTCGACGCTGGTCAAACTGGAAGGCCACGGCCGCGAAGACCTGTTCGATGACATCGACCTGACCCGCACCCTGGGCTGGTTCACCTCGATTTTCCCGGTCAAGCTCAATCCGGTCGGCGACCTGGCCGACAGCATCAAGGCGGTCAAGGAACAGCTGCGTGCAGTGCCTGACAAAGGCATCGGTTTCGGCATCCTGCGTTATCTGGCCAATGCCGGCCTTAAAGATCTGCCATCGCCACAAATCACCTTCAACTACATGGGCCAGTTCGACGCCAGCTTCGACGAGCAGGCGCCGTGGCGTCCGGCGAAGGAAAGTGGTGGTGCCGAGCAGGGCGCGTCTGCCGAACTGGACCGAGGTTTGAGCATCAACGGCCAGGTCTACGCCGGGCAATTGCGCCTGAGCTGGACCTTCAGCGGTGAAGTGTTCAAAGCGCAAACCGTGCAGCAGCTGGCCGATGCCTACGCCCTGGAACTGCAACGGCTGATCGAACACTGCCTCAGCGGTGCCGGCGGCCTGACCCCGAGCGACGTGCCGCTGGTGCACGTCGATCAGGCGCAACTGGATGCCTTGCCGCTCGCGGCCAGCCAGATCCAGGACATCCTGCCGCTGTCGCCGATGCAACAGGGCATGTTGTTCCACAGCCTGTTCGCCCCGGATGCCGGTGCCTACGTGCCGCAGATGCGCGTGGACGTGCAGGGGCTGGACGTCGAGGCGTTCGGCAATGCCTGGCAGCAGACGCTGGCGCGCCATGAAGTGCTGCGCGCGGCGTTCTTCAGCGAAAGCAACGGTTCGCGTCCGCTGCAAGTGATCCTGGCCGACGCCAGGCTGCCGATGAGCCTGCTCGACTCGCGCGACCGGCCTGATCTGCCGCAGGCGCTTGAGCGTCTGGCCGAGGACGACCGCCTGCGCGGGTTCGACCTGACGGCGGCGCCGTTGCTGCGCCTGACCCTGGTGCAGACCGCCGATGACAGCCATCACCTGATCTTCACCAACCACCACATCCTGCTGGACGGCTGGAGCACCTCGCAGTTGTTCGGCGAAGTGCTGCAACGCTACGCGGGCGTCACGCCGGCGCCCGGTGTTGGCCGCTATCGCGACTACATGAGCTGGCTGGGCACGCGCGACCGTGCCGCCTGCGAGGCGTTCTGGCTGGAGCAATTGCACTCGTTCGCCGAGCCGACCCGTCTGGCCGGTGCCTTGCCGGCGCCGGTTGCCGGGCAGGGCGGCGGTCATCGCACCTTGCACCTGAGCCTCGACCGCGCAGCCACCGAGCGCCTGAGCGGGTTTGCCCGTCAGGCCCGCGTCACGCCCAACACCCTGCTGCAAGCGGCGTGGCTGTTGCTGTTGCAACGCTACACCGGCCAGTCGACCGTGGCGTTCGGCGCCACCGTGTCGGGGCGTCCGAGCGAACTGCAAGGCATCGAGCAGCAGATCGGCCTGTTCATCAACACCTTGCCGGTGATCGCCACGCCGCACCCCGAACGCACGGTCAGCCAATGGATCGATGAAGTCCAGGCGCTCAATCTCAAGCTGCGCGAAGTCGAATACACACCGCTGGCGGATGTGCAGCGTTGGGCCGGTCACTCCGGCGAAGCGCTGTTCGACACCTTGCTGGTGTTCGAAAACTACCCGGTGGCGCAAGCGCTGGAGGAGGGCAATACCAGCGCGCTGAAGTTCTCCGGCATCCGTCACCACGACCAGACCAGTTTCCCCCTGGCCATCGCCGCCGAACTGGGCGAATGCCTGGACCTGCGCTTCAACTACGACACGGCGCTGTTCAGCGCCGAGGCCATCGCCGGATTGAGCGCACGTCTGCTGGCGCTGCTCGATGCCATGGTCGGCGCGCCGCAACAGCCATTGGGCCGCTTGAACCTGCTCGATGCCGCGCAAACCGCTCGGCAGGTCGAAGGCTTCAACCGCACCGTACAGACCTGGGCGGATGTGCGCCCGGTCTACCAGTGCTTCGAAGCCCAGGCACTGCAAACCCCGCAGGCGCCCGCCCTGGTGTTTGCCGGCCAGACCCTCAGCTATCGCCAGCTCGACCAACAGGCCAACCGCCTGGCGCACTACCTGCGCAGCCAGGGCGTGGGCGCCGAAGTGCTGGTGGGCATCGCCGCCGAGCGCTCGCTGGAACTGGTGATCGGCCTGCTGGCGATCATGAAGGCCGGTGGCGCCTACGTGCCGCTCGACCCGGACTACCCGCGTGAACGCCTGGAACACATGTTCGACGACAGCGGTGTGCACCTGCTGCTGACCCAGCGTCATCTGCTTGGGCAACTGCCGATTCCGCCCGTCACCACGGCGATCTGCCTTGACGACATGGGCGCACTGCTGGACGGCCTGAGCGACGAAAACCTGCCCTGCGTGGTCGGGCCGCAATCGCTGGCCTACATGATCTACACCTCCGGCTCCACCGGCAAACCCAAGGGCGCAGCCAACCACCATGAGGCCTTGTACAACCGCCTGGCGTGGATGCAGGACGCCTATCCGCTGGACGGGCGCGACACCGTGTTGCAGAAAACCCCGTTCAGTTTCGACGTGTCGGTCTGGGAGTTCTTCTGGCCATTGATGACCGGCGCACGCCTGGCCGTGGCCGCACCGGGCGCCCATCGCGATCCGGCGCAACTGGTCAGCCTGATCGAGCAGTACCGGGTCAGCACCCTGCATTTCGTGCCGTCGATGTTGCAGGCGTTTGTCCAGGGCGAAGGCTTCGAGCGTTGCGCCAGCCTGCGGCAGATCATGTGCAGCGGCGAAGCCTTGTCGGCGGACTTGCAGCACAGTCTGTTCCGCGTGCTGCCGAACGTTGGCCTGTACAACCTGTACGGCCCGACCGAAGCGGCCATCGACGTGACCCACTGGACCTGCATCGACGACGGCGCCGTCAGCGTGCCGATCGGTTATCCGATTGCCAACCTGGTCACCTACATCCTCGACGACAGCCTGCAACCGCAGGTGCAGGGTTGCGTCGGTGAGCTGTACCTGGGCGGCATCGGCCTGGCTCGCGGTTATCACAATCGTCCGGAGCTGACCGCTGAGCGCTTCGTCGCCAGCCCGTTCGGTGAGCGGGGCGAGCGCCTGTACCGCACCGGCGACCTGGCGCGCTACCGCGAGGACGGCGTGATCGAATACGTCGGGCGCATCGACCATCAAGTGAAGATCCGCGGCCTGCGCATCGAGCTGGGGGAAATCGAAGCCTGCCTGCTGGAACATCCGTCGGTGCGCGAAGCGGTGGTGATCGCCCTCGATGTCGGCAAGTCCAAGCAACTGGTGGCCTACGTCATCGGTGATGCCGACCTTGAGCCACTCAAACAACACCTGCGCAACGCACTGCCCGAGCACATGCAGCCAAGCCATGTGCTGCTGCTCGATCAGTTGCCGGTCACGCCCAACGGCAAACTCGACCGCCGTGCGCTGCCACAACCGGACCAGCAGGTGCGCGAGTACGTGGCGCCGCGCAATGCCGTGGAGTCGACATTGCAAGCGGTGTGGCAGGCGTTGTTCGAAGTGCCGCAAGTGGGCATGCACGACAACTTCTTTGAACTGGGCGGCGATTCCATCGTCTCGATCCAGGCCGTCAGCCGTGCACGCAAGGCCGGCTTGAGCATTTCGCCCAAGCATGTGTTCAGCCATCCGACCCTGGCCGAACTGGCCACGGTGGCCCAACCGGTTGCGGCGCACGAAGCCGTGCCGACGGTGGCTGCAATGGCGGCGAAAATCGAACTGAGCGAAGCGCAGTATCAGGCGCTGGAATTGACGGCGGACGAAGTCGAGGACGTCTATCCGCTGTCGCCGATGCAGCAGGGCATGCTGTTCCACTCGGTGCAGGACGGCGATTCGGGGCTGTACGTCAACCAGATCGAAGTGGGCGTGCGCGGCGTTGATGGTCCGCGTTTCCGTGAAGCCTGGGCCGATGCCGCCCGGCGTCACGGGATTCTGCGCACGGCATTCCTCTGGGAAGGCGACAAGGAACCGCTGCAAGTGGTGCTGCGTAACGCGCCTTCGCTGCTGACCGAACTGGACTGGCGCGGGCTGGATGATCAGCCTGCACGCGTCCGCCAACTGGCTCTGGAGGAGCGCGAACGCGGCTTCTCGCTGAACCGCGCCCCTTTGTTGCGCCTGTTGCTGGTACGCCTGGAAGACGACCGCTATCGCCTGATCTGGACCTACCACCACATCCTCATGGACGGCTGGAGCGTGTCGCGCCTGATCGGCGAAGTGCTGCGCCATTACAGTGGCGACGAGCACGAGCCGGTGGCCGCCTATCGCGACTACATCGACTGGCTCGGCCAGCAAGTCGCCGAGGCCAGCGAGGTGTTCTGGAAAGGCAAGCTCGCCAGCCTCGAAGGCGCCACGCATCTGGCCCGCGCCTTGCCGGTCAAGGCGCCGCAGGCGGGTTACCACGCGATCTACACGCACCTGAGTACCGGGCACACCGCACGTTTGCAGGCCTTTGCCCAACAGCAGCAAGTGACCCTCAACACCCTGGTGCAAGCCGCGTGGCTGTTGCTGCTGCAACGCTACACCGGCCAGCGCACGGTGACGTTCGGTGCCACGGTGTCCGGGCGTCCGGAAACCCTCAACGGCTCGGAGAACATGCTCGGCCTGTTCATCAACACCTTGCCGGTGGTCAACAGCGTGCCGACCGAGGTCAGCGTCGGTGACTGGCTGCGGGACATCCAGGCCTACAACCTCGACATCCGTGACTTCCAGCAAACCCCGCTGAGCGACATCCAGCGTTGGGCCGGGCAGGGCGGGCAGGCGTTGTTCGACAGCATCATCGTCTTCGAAAACCAGCCGGTGGACCGCACCCTGCGCGAGTGGAACGGCGACTCGCTGCGCTTCGAGGACGTTTCCGACTTCGGCCTGACCAGCTTCGCCATGGACCTGATGGTCAGCCTCGACGAAGGGCTGCGCATCGAATACATGCACCAGCGCGACCAGTTCGATCTGGCGACCGTCGAGGTCCTGCGCAGCCACATGGAAAGCCTGATGCAGCGCCTGTGCGACGACGCCGGACGTGCCGTCGGTGAGTTGGGCTTGCTGACCCTGGACGAAGGCCGGGCGCTGGACGGCGAACTGCCGGTGGTGGCGGACGGCGACGAGACCCCGGTGCACGAGCTGATCCGTCAGCGAGCGCGCCTGCAACCTGATCACACGGCGCTGGTCCTGAGCTATGCCGAGCGTGACGCCGAACAATTGAGCTACGCCGAACTGGACCGGCGTTCCGATGCCCTGGCGGTGCATCTGCTGGAGCAGGGCGTGCAAGCCGAAGACGTGATCGGCGTGTTCATGGAGCGTTCGCTGGAGCTGGTGGTGTCGCTATTGGCGGTGATGAAGTGCGGTGCCGCCTACGTGCCGCTGGACCCGCAATACCCGCAGGAACGCCTGCGCTACATGATGGCCGACAGCGACATGCGCCTGCTGCTGACCCAGGAGCGTCTGCGCGATTCGGCGCAGCTCAATCCGGGCACGGCGATGGTCGCGGTGGACCGCTTGAACCTCGATGTCGAGGTGACGCTGCCTTCGTGTTCCGTGCATGCCGAGCAACTGGCGTACCTGATCTACACCTCGGGCTCCACCGGCAAACCGAAAAGCGTCGCCGTGGCCCACGGGCCGTTGAGCATGCACGTGCAAGCCATCGCCGAGCTGTACGAGATGGACCCGGACAATCGCGAACTGCACTTCATGTCGTTCGCCTTTGACGGTGCCCATGAACGCTGGATCACCGCGCTGATCAGCGGCTCGACCCTGGTGATCCGCGACAACAGCTTGTGGACCGCCGAACAGACCCTGGCGGTGCTGCACCGCCAGCGCATCAGCGTCGCGTGCTTCCCGCCGGCGTACCTGCTGCAATTGGCCGAACACGCCGAGTTGCAGGGGGGGGATCCGCCGCCGGTGCGCATCTACTGCTTCGGTGGCGATGCGGTGCCGGACGCCACCTTCGAAAGGGTCAAGCACACCCTCAAGCCGCAATACCTGGTCAACGGCTACGGCCCTACGGAAACAGTGGTCACGCCGCTGCTGTGGAAAATCGCCGCCGACGGCCATTGCCAGGCGATGTACGCGCCGATTGGCCAACGCGTCGGCACTCGCAGCCTGCACGTGCTGGACATGGACCTCAACCCGCTGCCGGTGGGCATGGTCGGAGAGCTGTACATCGGCGGACGGGGTGTCGCACGCGGCTACCATCGTCATCCGTGGCAGAGCGCCGAGCGTTTCGTCGCCGATCCGTTCAGCAGCGAAGGCGGGCGCCTGTATCGCACCGGTGACCTGGTGCGCCGTCGCGAGGATGGCGTGTTCGACTACGTCGGGCGCATCGACCATCAGGTCAAGGTGCGCGGCTTCCGCATCGAACTGGGCGAAATCGAAGCCCGCCTGCGCGAGCAGGCCGGGGTCAACGATGCACTGGTGGTGGTGCGCGACAACGGCCAGGGGCCGCAACTGGTGGGTTATGTGGTGGCGGCGCAAGACGATGGCCTCGGTCCGCGTTGCCAGGTGGCATTGCGCGAGAGCCTGCCCGACTACATGGTGCCGACGCAGGTCGTGGTGTTGCCGCGCTTCCCGTTGACCCCCAACGGCAAGCTCGACCGCAAGGCCTTGCCGGATCCGGCCTTCACCGGCCGCGACTACGTGGCACCGCGCACGCCGCTGGAATGGGCGCTGGCGGATATCTGGCAACAGGTGTTGGGCATCGAGAAGGTCGGCATCACCGACAACTTCTTCGAGTTGGGCGGTGATTCGTTGCGCACCCTCAAGGTGATCTCGAAAGTCCGTGCCCTGAACGAGCCGGGCTTCCAGCTCAAGCTGCGCGACATGATGGCCAAGCCAACGATCGCCGGGTTGTCCGGTGTCGATGAGCAACCCGTGCGCCAGAGTCCGCAACCGCTGTTGTTGCTCAATCAGGTGGTAGGCGATCAGCCACCGCTGTTCTGCCTGCACGCCGGTTTCGGCACGGTGTTCGACTATGAACCGCTGGCCCGGCGCCTGGATGGCGAGCGCACGGTGTACGGCGTGCAATGCCGGATGCTGCTCGACCGCCAGTGGCACGACACCTCGCTGGCGCAGATGGCCGCCGACTACGTCGAGGCGATCCGCGCCCGGCAGCCCCAGGGACCGTACCACGTGCTGGGCTGGTCGTTGGGCGGAGCGTTGGCGTTGCTGGTCAGTGACTTGTTCGAACAGCAGGGCCAGCGTGTGGCGTTCGTCGGTCTGGTGGACAGCTTCGTGCCGACCCAGGCCAATGCTGTCGCCAGCGCGGATGAGTGGCATGTGGATCTGGCCGAGTTCCTCGGTGCCGCGTTGGGCATGGATGGCGAGGTGATTGCCCGGGCGTTGAGCAGCGAGTCGGCGGGGGACTTGGACGCCGTCGCGCGGATCATTCGCGCGGTGATCGACAGCCAAAGCGATCAGGCCAGCGGCTATGCGCTGCTCGGTGCCGATGAGCTGGCTCACACGTTCATGGTCAGCACGCGCTTGAAGGCGCTGTCGCGGCAGGTCGAAACCTTGCCGATCCCACAAGCCGGGCTGCATTGCTGGTGGGCCGATGGCAACCCGACGGCCGAACGCGCGACCCTGGAGTGCCAGCAGCCACGGTTGCGCAAGGTGCAGGTGGTGACGGCGGGGCACTTCGATATTTTGCAGCGGGATGAGTGTCTGGATGCCGTGGTGGTGGCGCTTGCGCGGGAGGTGGTGGCAGAGTTCTAAGCCGATAAATTGGTGAACTGGCTTCTCTGTGGCGAGGGGGCTTGCCCCCGTTCGGCTGCGAAGCAGTCGTAAACCCGAACATCGCGGTACGCCTGAATAACCGCGATGGCTGGCTTTGGGGCCGCTTCGCGACCCAACGGGGGCAAGCCCCCTCGCCACAGGTTTCATGTTCGGTCAGGGAGATTCTTCATTGATCAGGATGACGTCCTAATGAACAGCCCTCCCGGTTCGTTTATTGGGCGAGCTTTTTATTTTTTGGAGACTACCGCCCATGGCACTGCACCCGGACATCGAAGGTTTTCTGGAGCTGGCCGAGTTCGGCCGCCTCAGCGGCAAAAGCCAACCCATGCATGAGCTGAGCCCTCGGGACGCGCGACAACAATTCGAACAGACTTCACAGTTGCTCGATGCCGCCCCTTCGGGCGCGTTGACGGTGACGGCGGTCAGCATTCCTGCGCGGGACGGGCATTCGCTCAACGCGCGGCTGTACACCAAAGCGCAACCGGACAGCGAGCCGCGCCCGGTGTTGTTGTATTTCCATGGCGGCGGTTACGTGGTCGGCAGCCTCGACTCCCACGACACCCTGTGCCAGCGCCTGGCGCTGGCAGGGGAGTTTGCCGTGTTGTCGGCGGACTATCGCCTGGCGCCGGAACATCGTTTTCCGACCGCTTACAACGATGCCGAAGACGTGACGCGCTGGCTGGCAACTACCGGTGCCCAGGCATTGGGGCTGGACGCGAAGCGTATTGCGCTGGCCGGGGACAGCGTCGGCGGCAGCCTGGTGGCATCGTTGTGCATCGCCATTGCCCAGGATCCGTTGGGATGGCCGCTTGTGCCGCGCCTGCAAGTGTTGCTGTACCCGGTGATCGACGCGGTAAAAAAACGTCCGTCACTTGCGCGCTTCGCCGAAGGTTATCTGCTCGAAGCCACCACGCTGGAGTGGTTTTACCAGCAATACCAACGCAGTGAAGCGGATCGTGCCGACTGGCGTTTTTCACCCCTGTACGCCGAGGGCCTGCAACGGCTGACGCCGACGGTGCTGTGGCTGGCCGAGTACGATCCGTTGCTCGATGAAGGTCTGGCCTGGGCCGAGAAACTGCGTGCCGCGGGGCAACCCTTGGTGCTGGAGGTCAAGGCCGGCATGACCCACGACTTTGCGCGCATGGGCGAGATGGTCCAGGAAGTGCCGGGGATGCTGGTGCAACTGGCGGCGCAGATCGGCGAGAGTCTGGCCTGACTGCCCCCCCCTGTGGGAGCGAGCAAGCTCGCTCCCACAGGTTTTCCAGTGATCTGGAAATTGTGGTCAGGGCGGATCAAGCCGATCCAGCGCCCGATTCACCGCCAGTTCCCCCAGCATAATCACCTGCGCAATCCCCAACAGTGCATTGCGACTCGTCCCCTGCAGATGATCCACCAGATCGTTGGCCATGACACTGGCCGACGCCAGCGATTCGCAGGCGTGCACCAGCAGGGTTTCGGTACTGAGTTCGGGATTGACGATGAACATGGAGCAGGGTGTGCGCGGGGTGGCCATGATGTTGGGGCCGGGATCGAGGGCGCGTTCGGCGGCTTCGTGGAATTGTTTTGAGTCGGGGCTTTCGTACGGCGAGGCCGGGTCGGAGTCCGGCGGATTTGGAGTTACCTTGAACATAAAAATCTTCCTCTAGTAGGGAGCCCACAACCATCTCGCTACTAAACGAAAGGGTGGCGGCTGTGCGCAAGTTAGTAGACCGGTGAGGAAGCGAACCGGCGCGCCCGAGGGCGCCATGCACACAGCCACCATCAAGTGCAGACGAATGTCCGACTGGATGAAACTTGTGCAACCGTTCAACCTCATCGGGCTACTAAACCCGATCACTGACAATCAGTGACGGACTCAAGTTACCGACACCCCCAAAGGCGCACAAGCCGGCGGATTCTGGCGTACCTGTAGGCAACGACGCAAGGCGTTATGGCTTTCACGAAGTAACCTGTAGGCCGCTTAAACAAGCACTATCGAGTGGTCTTTAACCTGCTGTTTTACCTTGTCAAAGAGCGTTGAACTCCTCGGAGTCGGCAGGAAGAGTCCTACGAAAGTTTGCGGTTGGCCCTCGGACGTACAGCCCTTACGATCTGACGCGACGCAATGGTCGGTTAATCCAATGACATTCATCATTGCCAATGACGACAGCGGCTCTGGAGGCCAAAATGAACGCCGAACTTTCCCCCATCGTTTCCGGGCTGGAGACCGAAGAGCAAGTCGCCAGCCATGACCGTTGGTTCCGCGCCAAGGTGCAAGCTTCGATTGACGACCCGCGCCCGAATGTCCCGCATAATCGGATGATGGAAGATATGCGAGCCCTCATCGAGTCAAAGAGCAATATCAATGGACGAATGGGTGATATGTAAAATCTCCGGGCTCGCACCGCAAATCCGCGAGCTGGAAGAGCAGGCCGTTGCAGAAGGCTTCAGGTTCCTCACCCGGTTGATTGCGGAATGGGAAAGCGGCGCCAATCGATTCGATCAGCAAGGTGAGTGCCTTTTGGGGGTGTTTCGCAACGGACGGCTGATAGCCGTTGGAGGTCTTTCATCCGATCCATTTTCCGAACCGGGCGTAGGAAGATTACGGCGGGTGTACGTCGCCCCTGCATCAAGGGGTCGGAATGTGGGCAAAGCGCTGGTGCAGCAGCTACTGGAACTGGCGTCTGGGCATTTTCGCGTTGTGCGACTGTCCACGGACACGCCCGAGGGCGCTGCCTTTTATCTTCGCTGCGGGTTCCAGCCGATACACGCTGAACATGCGACGCATATGAAGTCATTGGTTGAGATCACATAGCCAATACGAAGTCACCGATCAAGTGCCTTGCCAGAGGCAAAGCACTGCGAAGTACGAAAAAACTGCCCGTTAATTGGCGGCATCAAAAAAGGTTTTCACGCAATTCCGGGAAACACCGATAACGCAATGCCTGTAGGAGCCGGCTTGCCGGCGATGGACTCAAGTGCACCGCGTTTATCCAGTTCACACGCGTTATCGTTAACGACCATCGCTGCGATGCGGCGACCCGACAAGCCAGCTCCTACAAGATCAAGTGACCTCCAAACCAGTGAAAGCCCTAAAAAACCTCATCAGTTGCCTGATATTCCCCATCGCTCCTGTCGCCGTCATTTTTCTCACTTGCGCCCTGTGCAGGGACATCTGGATGGAAAGCTTCTACACGCCTGGAGAGGACGGCGGCGAAGTGGAACCCACGCTGGCGCTCGTTATCATTCCGATCCTGCTGGTAATTGCCGCGCCATTGCTGGCGGGGCTGACAGCGTTGACTCGTTGGGGCACGCGGCGCTTTGAACCCGGTGCCTGGTGGCGATGGCTGATGGCGATTCCACGCGTTGTCCTGGTGGCCATTGCGTTGTTTCTGTTTGTGCTTTCGAGCGGTTTCCTGATGGGCGACACGTTCGGTCCGCTCAGGCATTGGCAGGTGGCTTGCGCATGGGCAGCCAGCGCAGTGACCGTCGGGGCATTTGTGCTTCAGCAACTTTCACGTCTGAGGGAATAGTCCTCAGGGCTCGGACAGGGTTCTGCCGAGCCATCTTCCGCATCCCCTGTCGGCTATGTATCATCGACCCCGGCCCGATGCTGCCCGCCGCTCGCTCCCGTTGGGAAAGGTGAAAGCATCGCCTTTTCATGCGAACCCAATCGCCTCTCTTGACGGTCGAGGTTTGGCAATGCGAGCACCAGAGCATCTCGGCCACAGGAGTAGCCATGTTTTCAATCGAGCAAGCCAAGCAAATGGCCAAACAGTTGCGCGCCTCGCTGGAGGAGCGCAATCAGGCGGTGAGCCATTCCACCGCGCTGGAACTGGTCGCGCAGCAACTGGGCTACAAGGACTGGAACACCGCATCGGCGTTGCTGGCCGAGGCCAACACCCCGCCAGTGCCGAGCATTACCTTCGATAAACCGATCCCCATCCTGCGCAGTTTCGACGAAGCCAAGGCGCGCGAGTTCTACCTGGATTTCCTCGGGTTCAGCGTCGAGTTCGAGCACCGTTTCGAGGCTGACCTGCCGTTGTACCTGGGCATCAGCCGCGACGGGCTGCAACTGCACCTTTCCGAACATCATGGCGATGCCAGCCCGGGAGCGACGGTGTTCGTGCCGATGCACAACATCGAACTGCTCAGGGACGAATTGCAGGGCAAGCGTTACGGCTACGGACGCCCGGATATTGTTCAGCAGGGCTGGGGCAAGGAATTGCAAGTCTACGACCCGTTCGGCAACCGGATTCGCTTCTGCCAATATTGATCAGGCGCAGCGGACCGGGGCGACCCGGTCCGCTTTCAATCACCCGGCATTAAGGATGAACAGGCTATGAGCACGCAGGACATTTCGCTTCAAGACATCGCCGCGCCAGAAGGCGTTTGTTATGGCTGCGGCAGCCAGAACCCGCACGGGCTGCACATCAAGAGCTTCTGGCATGAAGACGGCGTGCATGTCATGGCCGAGCATTTGCCCGATGACAAGTTTTGCGGCTGGCCGGACCTGGTCTACGGCGGTTTGATCGCGATGCTGGTCGATTGTCATTCCAACTGGGCGGCGATGGCTTATCACTACCGCGCGGAACAGCGTGAAGTGGGCAGCTTGCCGCACATTACCTGCGTCACCGGCAACCTCGGCATCAAGTTCATCAAGCCTACGCCGATGGGCGTTCTGCTGACATTGCGGGCGAAGGTCGAAGGTGAGGTCGGGCGCAAGAGCCGGGTCATCTGCGAGGTCTTCGCCGGGGATGTGCTGACCGCTGTCGGCGACTCGGTTTTCGTTCGCGTCGACACCGAGCAACTCCGGACCGCCGCGCACGACAAGAAAGTAGAGCTCTGACCCTGTTCTTTGCCGTTCGTCAGCGCGCCCGCACCTTTGCCGATGCCGGGTCTTCCAAGGTTTTATACCTCACCGGGAAGACCCCAATGATCAACAGAAAAATGCTCGCGCTCATGGCTGCGGGCCTGCTGTCGACGGCTTCGTCTTTTGCACTGGTCACCGAGAACGCGATGGCGGGCTCAGCCGCACCACCGGCTGCCATTCCCGGTATCAACCAGCCTCGGGGCGATGAACCCAAAAACGAGAAGGCCGACAAAAAGGGCGAGGAAGCCTCGGGTTCAAACTCTGGCGCCGAATCCCATGAGATGGAAAAGGACGCCGCGACCTCAAGCGGCTCGATGGACGATGAAAAACAGCCCAAACCCTAGTGGCTTGAGTCGCCAGGATTCGCGCAGGGCCTAGGCCATCACGCGGTTACGCCCGCTCTGTTTGGCCAGGTAGAGGCGCTCATCGGCTCGTTTGAGCACGCTTTCGGGCGTCAGGCTGTCCGCGTCCCGGCAAGCCGCGCCGATGGACATGGTCAGCCAGCCAACCTGCGGCACCTCGGTCTTCTCGATGTGTTCGCGTATCCGTTCGGCGATGGTCCTGGCGGTATCCAGCGGCGTGTCCGGCAGGATCAGCGCAAACTCTTCACCACCGGAGCGGCAGGCGAGGTCGCCGGTCCGCGAGTTCTGCTTGAGGATGTCGGCGACCGTTTTCAGTGCCACGTCACCGGCGTCATGGCCGAAGGTGTCGTTGACCTTTTTGAAGTGATCGATATCCAGCGCCAGCACCGAATACGCTTGCCCGGTTTTTTCCAGCAGTTCGAGAACGCTGCCCATGGCCCTTCGATTGGCCAGGCCGGTCAGGGGATCGCTTTGCGCTTGATGGCTGAGCTGCCCGAGCTTTTGCTGGAGCAACTGCACGCCGGTCAGCATGGCCTGGCGAATGGCCGACGCATCGCGGTACCAGGCATGGATCTGCTGCAGTTGCTGCGTCGTTTGCGGCGCGGCCAACTGGTCGGCGGCGGCCGATAACTGGCGCAGCGGGCGGGCGATCAATGCCGTACCCGCCAGAATCAGCCCGAGCCCCAACAGCCCGGCGGGAATCATGCCCAGCACCATGTCGCGCATGAGTTGGCCCAGCGGGGCGAGGCTGCGGTCCCTGGGTTGTTGCACGACGACCGCCCAGTTGGAATCCGGTACCTGGGCAAATCCGGCGAGCATGGGAACACCTTTGTAGTTCGGGCCTTCCAGGGAGCCATGTTCGCCGCGCAAGGCCGCATCGACCGTCAGGCTCCAGCCCAGGACTTCACCGATGCGCTTCTGGTCCGGGTGATACAGCAGCCGACGATTGCCGTCGGCGACGAAAGCAAAGGTCCCTTCGTGATGAAAATGCCGGCTGATGACCGTATGAAAGGCACTTTGCTTGAGCAGGTAGACAGAGCCGCCGACGACCCCGAGGAATTCCCCCGAAGCGTTGAAAACCGGCTGTGAAATGAACACCACCAGATTGCCCGCCATGGAGGTATAGGCCGCGCTGACCGATGGACGGCGCTCCTTGAGTAGCTGCTGGACACCTTGCGAAGTCAACGTGGCGCCGACAATCTGCGCGGTGTCGGGATAGGCCTGCAGCACTTTGCCGGCTGCATCCATGATGGCAATGGAGTTGAAATCGGAGTCCTGTGCTTGCAGGCGAATGGCTTCCTTGCGCAGCACTTCGGGGTCGTTCCAGTGCTGGCCGAGCGTATTGGCGCTGTAGTTCAGACGACTGTGCGCCGAGTTGAGAAACTCACCGATGCTGGAGGCGACCTTGGCTGCGTAGGCGGCGTTGGCCTCAAGCGTCGTATGGATCAGCGACTGGCGCTGCACCCGGTAGGCGACGTAGAGGCTGTTGCACAGCGTCGCCAGGACCGACAGCAGGACGAAGAAAAGAATCAGCCCTCGCAGGTCGATGGGCAAGGGCCTGGACAGCTTCGCGCGGCTGCCTTGCTCGTTGATGGCGCTGTTGGGTTCATCCGCTGGCGTCGCCATTTTCGGTCCGTGAATGGGAGTGGCGTGAGGGGGGTAAAGACTGCCTTGCAGGATAGGCAGAGCGCGCGGAGTTGTCACATACCCGGCGTAGAAAACAGAATCTGGCCCTTGCGGCAGTCAATGGACTGCCTTTTTTCTCCGGACTCGGAATCAGGACAGGAACCTACCATCCGCACTCAACGAAACCCCGAGTGGTATAGCTGCCAAGTACAGCACCACGCCGGCCATGTTCTGGATAGTTCTGTTTTTTATAGTAATTGGTTCTAAAGAACTGTCATTTATAACAGTTTTAATGAGGCAGGCGTTCATCGATATTAGAGCGCCACGTCGTTAAATGGCAATTCTGATTATCGAGACCAAATCATGACTGACACTATATCCGGAACAACCCAACCAAACCCTTTGCTGATCTGTCATGGGGCCGAAGGCGAACTTTCTCATACTTGCACTCTAATGCCTTTTGCAGATAATCCGTGGGCCAATCAGAAATTTAGTTTTCGCGACATCCTTTTTGAGGGCGGCGGTACACAGCCGTTTCCGATTACAGTTGCGCCTGGATTTGGTGAACTTCAGGAAATGCCAATTATTGAAGGGGCAAAGTTCAGAATTCATTGCCCAAAGGAAGGCACGGATCATAACTTTAGATTACGCTTGCAAAGTGAATTTACTGCCCCGCTTTACGAAATATCCATGACGGTAGGACACTATCGACGCAAAATTCTGGTCGAACTCGCCCCGCCCGGTGTTGTGACGAAGGGCGATGAAATAACGGCCGAAATTGCCGTTGAGTCGTTCTACATTCCGGGAAAATTGTTGGAAAGCATTGAAGTGGAGTGGTGGGTTGGGGGGGAGAGGGTGGCTACCGAACCGACATCGGATTCTGGCAAAAGCAAGTTTACCCATATTGTCGACACGGTGGGTGAACTGACCATTGCAGCAAAAGTCCACAATCCGTTTGATGACAAAGTGATTGCTCAGGAATTTAAATTAAGCGTTATTTCCGAAAGTCCCTGGGAAGGCGCTCGATGGTTCATTAACGGAAACGAGTCGTATGAGTTCGTGCCTGCCCGATTGCCGCTGGGGCAGACAAACAAGGTGAAATTGATAGCGCCACAATTAAAGGGAGGGCAGATCCGCCTCAACGGCGAGGAAGCAGCAGCGTTAAAAATCCAGGCGAACCCCGATTTCAATGCGCTGGTGACGCTTGATGCTGATGGTGCGGCCGAATGGGAATTTACGCAGGCTGATCCCGTTCGCGGCCATCTCACCTTGAGTGCAGAGTATCCAGGCGTGGGCCTGTTGCTAGAGCTTCGTTGCTGGGTGATGTCGGACAAACTGGCCGAAGAGGCGGATGTTGAAGTTGACGGTGTACCGGTTACCTCTGATTTCATCTGGTTTTTTCGCGACCAACCTCGAATCATCACGCTGGTACCCAAACGTGGCAGTCCGATTGGCGACTATCCAGTCGGGCTGACTCGACAACCGGGTGGTGACGTTGAACCAGACAATGTGGTGACGGAACCTGCTGGTACAGTATTAACCCACCGCTGGACCGTAACCGGATTTAACCAAAGCGGTACTTTTGGCTTGAATCTAGGTTTCTGGGCGGCGAGTTCAATTCAGCTTACGTTCTGCAAGCTGTTGTCGACGGACCTGGCCGACGAGGCTGATGCCTTGATTGATGGTGAAGTCTTTCCCGAGGGTTTTATTTTCAAAGCAGGTGAAAAAAAATCGCTTTCGCTGAGAGTCAAGAACAACAGTCCATTGGCGACTGTTCCGTTGAAGCTGAGTTATCTGGTTGTTGAAGGCGACGACGTCCAACTTGTCAGTGAACCTGATTTTGGTGTGGCGCAAACCGATTTCCAGTGGGACGTCATGGGAGCAACCGGGAATGGTATGTTTAAACTGGGAGTTGAAGCTGACGGTATGAATTCAGTGCTGTATATGCCGGTTTGCAGGATAATGTCGGATTTTGAAGAGGAACGGGTGATCATGTTGTTCGATGGTAAGCCTGTTCGTCATGGTGGGTGGGTAGTAGCACCCCATGGCATTGCGCACACTGTTATAGTTAAACATAACATACTGAGGCCTGAGAGAGTGTGGATCGAAACCTCTGATGTAACGGCAATTCCAGGCGACAAGGTCCTTCAGGAGGTCGATCCAGTGGAAGGTGCAACTTGGCAAGTTACGGGTCGGTATAGTCATTGGACAGCTTCGGTGTTCTTCTATCATGAGGCTTCGGACTCGAAACGCGAGATGGTGGGTTTTTTTCAAATGGTTCATCGGCCTGACTGAAGGTTGAGAGTAATCTGCTGCAAAGCCTGATGAGAGCAACTGCGGTCACTGGGTAGACCATGGCAGATTTCCTGTAAATGTTAAAAGTTGACGCTACATTGATATTGTATTTTCAAGAAAATCAGAGCTTTTATCACGCCTTGTTCCAGCCATAAGGCGGGTTAGATGTGCCGATTGTTTCTTAATGGTTAAAGGGCTGTTTATTTATCCATCGGAAATCACCGAAGTATCCGATCATAAATAAAAATGCCAGTCAGCTTGACTGACTGGCATTAGCCCTTGCGGCCCGGATTGTTATTGCGGATCAAGCAACGGTTATCAGTACTGCGCGCGCAGGCTCAGGGTCACGGTGCGCGGGTCGCCGTAGAAGTTGGTGCCCCAGGAGGCATCGACACGATCGTAGTACTTGCGGTCGAACAGGTTGTTGGCGGTCAGTGTCGACGACAGGTTTTCGTTGAACTTGTAGCCGACCTGCGCCGTGGTGATTGCATAGCCGCCTTGCTGGAACTTCACGTCACGCTGGTAGTAGGTGTCGCTGACCGCACGCACGCCGCCGCCGACGCTGAAGTCCTTGAGTGGACCGTCGGTGAACTCGTACTTGGTCCACAGGTTGAAGTTGTGCTTGGGCGTGATGGTGCTGAAGGTCTTGCCCTGGTTGGCCTCATCGGCGTCCAGGAACTTGGTGGAGGTGTAGGCGTAGCCGGTGACGATGCTCCAGTTGTCTGTCAGGTTGCCGCTCAGCTCGGTTTCCCAACCTTCGCTGCGCGCCTTGCCTTCGGTCATGTAGGCACCGGAGTTGTTGTCGTATTCGGCGCGGTTTTCATCGTAGATGCGGAAGGCGGCGATGCTGGCGTTCAGGCGACCGTCGAAGAACTCGCGCTTGAGGCCGACTTCGTACTGCTTGCCTTTGCGTGGGCCGACCGGCTCGCCGTCCGTGCCGATTTCGCTCTGCGGTTTGAACACGCCGGTGTAGCTGAAGTAGGTCGACAGTTCCGGGGTGATCTTGCCAATGATGGCGCCGTACGGCACGACTTTGCGGTTGATGCTGGTGTGGGCTTCGCCGAAGTTGTTGAAGAAGGCGTTGGCGTTCTTCGCGTCGCTTTCGTACCAGGTCACACGGCTGCCGCCGATGACGTCGAGCCAGTCGGTGACATTGAGCTTGGCACGGGTGTAGACACCGTACTGGTCGGACTTGGACCAGTTGCCGTTGACGTGCTCGTAGTCGTTGCGGGGAATGTCGATGCTGCCCGGATTGAACACGTTGATCGGAAAGTACTCGCCACCGCCGTAGGTGAACTCCTTGTCCAGGTGCTGGTACTCGGCGCCCACGGTGAATTCGTGGCGGCGATCGGCGAACTCGAACGGCGTGGTGACGAAGCTGTCGACACCGACGGTCTTGATGTGGGTGTAGTAGTCGTAGGCCACGGCCCAGCTGTCACCGGTGGCCGGGTCGACAGCGCCATCGGCCCAGGTGAAGTTACGCTGCGGGGTTTCGGCGTCGCGGTAGGTCACGGTGGTCTTGAACTGACCGCCGTTGTCCAGCTCGTGATCGAGTTCGGCAAAGCTCTCCCAGACTTTTTCGTTCAGGGTGTTCCACTTGGCGTCGACGAAGGTCGAGCGCGGAACGTCCAGCAACGAGCCGTCGGCATAGGCCGGCAAGCCGAACGCCGGGGTGGAGTCGTTCTTCTGGTAGGCACCGCCGACCGACAATGTGGTGGCCGGGTCGAGGTCGAATTCCAGGCGACCGTAGACCATCGGGCGTTCGTTTTGCGCGTAGTCGACAAACGACTTGTTGTTCTCGTAGGCGGTGATGAAGCGACCGCGTACGGTGCCCTGGTCGTTCAGCGGGCCGGTAACGTCCACCGATGAACGGTAGTGATCGTAGGAGCCGGCGGCCAGTTCGCCACCGAGGGCGAATTTGCTCAGGGCGCGCTTGCGCACCACATTGATCGTACCGCCGGGTTCGCCCGCGCCCTGGTACAGGCCCGACGGGCCGCGCAGCACTTCGATGCGGTCGTACATCGCCAGGTCGAAACTGGTGGCCATGTCGCCCTGGCCGGTGGGTTGCGAGACGCCGTCGACCTGCACCTGGTCGACGAGGAAGCCACGCATGTAGACGTCGTTGAGGCTGGAGCCGGAGTTGTAGGTCTTGATGGTCACGCCGGTGACTTGACGCATGGCGTCCTGCAGGCTGTTCATGTTCTGGTCGTCCATGCGCTGGCGCGTGACGACGGACACCGACTGCGGAATGTCCTTGAGCTTGATGTTGCCCTTGCCGATGGACACTTCATCGCTGGTGTAGGAGTGCGTGCCTTCGGTGGTCGGCCCCAGCGCGACGCCGGTGATGGACGTCGCGCCGAGTTGCAATGCACTGGAATCACCGGCCGACGGCACCAGCGACACGGTGTTGCCATTCAACTGAAAATTGATGCCGCTCCCCAGCAGCAAGGTTTTCAGTGCCTGTTCCGGTTCCATGTTGCCGGACACCGCCGTGGACTTGATGCCGTTGACCATGTCCTGGCTGTAGAGAATCTGCAGGTTGGTCTGCTGGCCCAGTTGGCGCAATGCACTGGCCAAGGACTGAGACGGCACATTGACGTTGACCGGAGCTGCCTCGACCTGGGAAGTACCCAGCAGCAACAGGGTCAGCAGCGCGCCCGGCACGACCGTGCGGAATTTCTTTTGCCGTTCGATGGCGAGTGCCAAAGGTGCGCGGGACAGAGTAAGGCTTTGCATTGCTCGAATCGCTCCAGAAGGGTGTGTGCAGTTTTTTAGTTAATGATAATTATTATTAGACGGACCACTTTGCCTAAACCGGAAAACAAACTTCAAAAAAACAATGATCTGCGTGCGGCAACGAGCGTCAGGCGGTCGCACGCTCGGTGACGACCCGGCCCGATTCCATGCGCACCAGTTGATCGGCCATGTCGAAATAGCGGTCGTCGTGGGAGATCACGATGATGGTTTTGCCCAGGCGTTTGAGGTCCGGCAGCAGCTCGGTGTAGAAGATGCGGCGGAAGGTCGGGTCCTGGTCGGCGGCCCATTCGTCGAACACCAGTACCGGGCGTTCTTCCAGCCAGGCATTGACCAGCGCCAGGCGCTTGCGCTGGCCGGTGGACAGGTCGGTGGTGGTGAAGCTGCCGTCGCGGACGCTGACCTTGTGCGCGATCTCCAGGCGTTGCAGATATTTGTTGGCGTCTTCGGGGATGTGCTGGTCGCCCTGCACCACGTCATCGAACAGGTAGTAATCGGCAAAGATCGTGGTGAACAACTGGCGGTAGTCGTCGCGATTCTGCGCATCGATGCCTTGGCCGTTGAGCAGGATTTCCCCCTGTTGCGGCGCGTAGAGGCCCAGCAGCAACTTGATCAGGGTGGTCTTGCCGCAGCCGTTTTCGCCGACGATGAAAATGATGTCGCCTTGCTCGATGGTCAGGTTCACCGGGCCCAGGCGAAACGGGTCGCTGCCGGGTGCGGCGGGGAAGGCGTAGCTGACGTTGTTCAGCTGCAGGCTGTCGACCACGACCGGTTGGGTGCCTTTGTCGTTGAGCAGCAGGTGCGGTTCCGGCGAGGAAAACCGGCTCGACAGTTCGGCGATGCGGCGGAAGGCGATGCGCGCGCGGCTGACGATCGGCAAGGTGCTGACCAGGTGCTCGATCGGGCCTTTCATGTACAGCAACACCAGCACGAAGCCGCTCATCACCGCCTTGTCGGCGCTGGGCCAGAACGATTGCAGGGCCAGCGCCAGGCCGATGACCACGAAGAACAGCATCGAGCCCAGGGTCTTGGCGATCACGAAGGTGTTGATCGAACGCACCTGGGTGTCGCAGATGAAATCGGCGGTGCCCTGGATGCCCTTGACGAACATGCGCTGGCGGCGCGGGCGGTGGATGCGCAACTCCTTGGCGCCGCCGGCAATGGCGTTGTAGTGCTTTTGCAGCTCGTCTTCGGCGTCGCGGGCGGCCATGAAACCCTGGATGCCCTTGCCCTGCGCGTAGAACTGGATGCCGGTGCCGATGGCAATCGCCAGCACCATCATCAGGAACATCGGCCACGACAACATCGCCAGGTAACCCATGCAGCCGAGGGTCACGGTCAGGGAAATGGCGAGCGGCGCGAAGGCGAAGGCAAAGTCGCTGATGGTGTCGACGTCGTGGGTCAGCACCGGGATCAGCCGGTGGCTGCGGTAGCGCTCGATCTGCTCGATGGGCGCGGAAAGGACTTTCTCCCCAAGCGTTTTGCGCAGCTTGGCAATGATGTGCTGGCCGACGTAGTTGGTGCCGATGTCCGAGCAGATCGAACTGCCCAGGGCCAGCACGCACAGGCCGGCGAACAGCGCGACCACGCCCTGGGTCAGGCCGTCCGGCGAGTGCAGCGCGTTGTTGATGGTGGCCAGCAACACCGTCACGCTCAGGCCACCGACCATGCCCATGAGGATCGACAGACTGACGACGAGCCGGAACGGTTTCAGGAGGCTGAACAATTCATGAATTGCACCGCGCGTTGGCTGGGTCATGAGCAGAGGGTTCCTTGGGTCTTGAGGCAGATACCCAGTAGAACGTCTGGTGGAGGGCTTAATTTAAAAGGTGGGAGACGGGTGGCGGGGACTCGGTTCGCTGACAGGGTACAAAACAGTGTGGGAGCGAGCCTGCTCGCTCCCACAAGGGTTGCGCAGGGGCTCAGAGATTGGGGGTCAGGTCGCGTACGACACGGAAACCGATCCAGTCGCCACGGGTTTGCGGGTCGATGTCATTGCGGTTGCCCGAGCGGGAAAACACCGGCGCTTCGCCCCAGTCGTTGCCACGGATACGCAAGGTGTCGCAGTTCGGTTCGGTCCAGGCGCTGCCGTCAGTGGGCGCGCCGACGTAGTCCGGGTGGTAGCAGTCGGCGATCCACTCATAGACGTTGCCGTGCATGTCGTACATACCGAAGGCATTCGCCGGATAGCTGCCCACGGGGGAGGAATAGCTGTAGCCGTCGGTCGGGCCGTAGGTGTTGGCGTGGGTGGCGATGCTGTACTCGGTGCCGGGGTCGAACGGGAAGGGGAAGGCGCCCGTCGATCCGCCACGGGCGGCGTATTCGCGCTGGGCTTCGCTGACGATGTGGTAGTGCTGGCCGGTTTTCATCGACAGCCAGGCGACGTAGGCGCTGACCTCGGCGAAGTTCATGCACACCGCCGGCTGGCGCGGGCCCTGGGGGTAACTCGGCTTGCCATTGGTGCAGGCGCGGCCGGGGCGGGTGTCGCCATCGGGCAGGGTGATGCCGGTTTCCTTCATGTATTGGTTCCATTCGCCGGCGGTGATCTGGTAACGGCTCATGGCGAATGGTTTGTCGAACGTCACCTCATGCATCGGGCCTTCATCGGGCTCGCGGCCGATTTCGTCGTCCGGGGTGCCCATGATGAAGGTGCCGGCGGGCAGCACCACCATTTCCGGGCAGTTGCGGCAATCCTTGAAGACTTTGCCCGGCAGTGGTGCCGTGTAGGCCTGGGCGAGGCCGGGCACGGCGCTGCCGAGCACCCCCAGCAACATCAGGGCACCGAGGTTTTTCAGGGTGTTTTTCATAAAAAATTCTCGTCCATTTAAATCGGTGGGTCAGAGCTTGCTCGCCATCAGCTCCATCAACTTGTCGATGTGCGCCTCGGTATTGAGCAGCCCCGGCGACACACGAATGATCGGCCCGACATCCCGGTCCACGGCATCGCAGACCACGCGCTGATCCATCAGGTAGTTGGCGACTTCTTCGCAGTCCCGGTCCTTGATGCGGAAGAAGGTGAACCCGGCGGAATATTCCGGTGACGGCGGCGTGACCAGCTCCACCGACGGATGCTGCTGCAAGCGTTTTTTCAGGTAGCTGTTGATTTCATGGATGCGTGCCGCGACCTCGGCCTTGCCCAGGTCCAGGTGCAGCTTGAAGGCTTCGGTCAATGCCCAGCGGTGTTCGAATGAGTGGTAGCCGCCGTAGGTCATCACCGTGGAGAATTGCGTGGCTTCGGAGAAGGTCGGGATGGTCGGGGTCACGTCCTTGAGCTCGTCGGAGCGGGCGCAGATGATCCCGGTGCCCCGTGGACCGAACATCCATTTGTGGGTGCCGGCGATGAAGAAGTCGCAGTGCATGTCCGGGAAGTCGACGTTCTCCACGCCGAAGCCGTGCACGCCATCGATCACGTAGAGGATGCGGTCCTTGTCCTCGCGGCCACGGTTTTCCTTTTCCACCAGTTTGCCGATCTCGCCGATGGGCAGCTTCACGCCGCTGCCGGAATGCACCCAGGTCATGCCCAGCACGCGGGTCTCGGGGCGAATGTTGCGCTCGATCGCGGCCAGCACTTCGGCGGTCGAGACCTTGTACGGGTCTTCGAACAATTTGATCTTGCGCACCTGGGTGCCGTCTTTCTGGGTGCGGTATTCGAACACGCTGTTGGCGGCGTAGTGCTCGTGTTCGCTGGTGAGGATTTCCTGGTCCGGGCGTACGTGGATGCCGGCGTAGATCATCGCCAGGCCTTCGGTGGTGCTGCCGGTCAGGGCGATCTGCGACGGCTTGGCTTTCAAGTAACGGCCGGCCCACACGCGCACCTCTTCTTCGCGCCGCTCGGTTTCTCCGCGATGCCAGTCCATGGCCAGGCCCGGGTTGCGATCGAGATTCTCGCGGTGCATCTCGATGGCCTCACGCACCGGGCGCGGGTGCGAGGTCACCAGGAAGTTGGCGAAGTGCAGGTAGTTCGGGTCCTGGGTGAACAGTTGGCGCAACTGGTCCCATTTGTCCTTGGGCAGTGGCGCCGGGCTTGCGGCCAGTGCCGGCAGGTTCACGGTGGAGGCCAGGGGAATGCCGGCCGCCAGAATGCCGGCCTGCTTGAGGAATGAACGACGGTTGGTCATGGGTTCGGTTCGCTTTGGCAAAAGGACAAAATCAGTTCTGGACCACAGGCCGGGAGGACTTCTGCACCTGGTCCCAGACCCGCAGGAAATTGCCGCCCCAGAGCTTGGCGATGTCGGCCTCGCTGTAGCCGCGGCTGATCAGTTCGGCGGTCACGTTGCGGGCTTCGCTGACGTCTTTCCAGCCGTCGAGGCCGCCGCCGTCGTTGAAGTCGGAGCTGATGCCGACGTGGTCGATGCCGATTTTCTTCACGGCGTAATCGATGGCGTCGCCGTAGTCCTTGAGGGAGGCCTTGGGTTCTTCGTCGAGGATCGAGTAGAGCTGGCTGGCGTATTCGCCGAAACGCTGCTCCGGCCAGACGGTGATCACCGGATCGCCCGGCATCAGGGCCATCTCCAAGCCTTGCAGCGGTTGCAGGTCGAAGCGCGCGCGCAGGGCGTTGAGCTTGTCCCGGGTGGCCTGGCTCAGCGGGCGGATGTAGGTCGGGAAACCGACAATCTGCACCACACCGCCGCTGTTCTTGATCAACTGCATTTCCGCGTCGCTGAGGTTGCGCGGGATGTCCACCAGCGCTCGCGGTGCCGAGTGCGAGGCGACCATCGGCGTGCGGCTCAGGTGCGCGACCTGCTCCAGGGCCTTGGTGGACATCTGCGACACATCGACGATCACGCCCAGGTCGTTGAGGCGCTGCACCGCTTGCTTGCCGATGTCCGACAGCCCGCCGAGGGCATCGCGCGAGTCGTTGAAGAACGGCAGCGGCCGCGACGAATCGGCCCAGGCGTTGTTGCCTACATAGCTGAAGCCGAACATGCGCATGCCGCGCGCGGCCCACTTGTCCAGGGCGTTGAGGTCGTTGCCCAGCGGGTAGGCGTTGAGCATGCTGATGAAGATCGCGAACTTGCCTTCGCCGTGCAGTCGACGGAAGTCGTCGGGGGTGTAGGCGATGGCTGTCTGGTTGGGGAAGTCACGCACCATCGCGCTGATGATCTTGTAGCGGGTTTCCTGCTCATGGCGGGCCTCGTCGATGAAGCCTGCGGTGGGACGATGGGGGGCGTTGGGGCCGTTCCAGATTTCCGGCCAGCCGAAAATTGTCAGGGCCGCACCGGACAGGCGCCCGCGTCCGGTCTTGACCAGGTCGAACTGGCCTTCGCCATCCTTGTCGACTTCGTTGCCGGCGGTGCCGAAGTCCATCGGCACGGTGATGTGGCTGTCGAACGAGAGGATGCGTTCCTGCAACTGGTCGGCCTGTTTCATCACCTTGACCGGGTAGCCGGGGTTGTCCCGAAACCAGTAGTCCCAGGCCGCGTAGCCTGCACCCGCGCTGATCGCCAGGGCCAGCGGCAGGCCGATGGAAAGAGCCTTTTTCGAACGTGGTTTTGTCATTGCCGTCTCAGTCAGGTTCGCCGTCGAGGGTCAGGCGCGGGGGCCTTTGCTATCTGGGGGGAACGAGTGGCTGGCCGGAAAATTTAGCGAAGCTGATGGCCCCATCGCGGGCAAGCCCGCTCCCACACTGGATCTGTGTCGCACTGAAGATCCCTGTGGGAGCTGGCTTGCCAGCGATGCTTTTAAATTTGTCCGGGTAACAAACGTTCTAGCTTGGATAAAGCCTGCTCCATGGCTGACACAGGTAGGGCAATGACGATTTCTCGACGATGGTTCCTCGCGGGTCTGGCGCTGACCGGTGCCGCCGTGCCTGCGGTGTATTACAGGCATCGCGAACTGACCAGGCCGGACCCGACGATCACCCCGGGCGAAGCCTCGTTCGACGTGGCGGATGTCGCCGGTCAGCGCCTGGCCGATTCCTTGCGCGGGGTCTGGCAGATTCGTTTCGAAGGTCGTGACGCCGGGATCGAAGGCTTGCCGCTGGAGGGCCTGGAAGTGTTCATTGATATCGGCCACAAGGGGCGAGGTGTCAGCGGTTATCTCGATACCACCGAGCGTTTGCGTTCCAGCGAAGAGCCTCGCTACCGAGTGTTGGGCGATCTGTCCGGGGCCGACCCGAAGCAGCTCGCCTGGCGATTGCTGGGTGCCAGCGGCTGCTGCGAATACGAATTCGACATGAGCCTGGACGAGGTCTGGGCCGGTTTCGGCAACGCCGGCAGCGGCAGTCTCAGCGGGCGCGTGCTGGACCTCAAGCGCCCGTTGATGCTGACGGCCCAGGACAATCGCTTCATTGCCGTCAAACGGGTATTCCCGGAAGCGCGCGAGCGCACGGGCCTCAATCCGACACTGCTGGCGTGGCTGGTATCGCCGGAGCACCGATTGTTCCACCAGCTCTGGCATGCCTCCCGGGACAAGTGGCACAAACTGTCCGAAGACCAGCGCGGTGCCTTGCGCGGGCTCGGCTGGCAGCCCGGCCCTCGGGATCAGGAACGCGATGCCCGTGGCGCGCGCAAGGATCGCAACGGTTCTGGCGTGGACTTTTTCTTCATGCACCGGCACATGCTCGGCACTGCGCGGTCGATGCAGGACCTGCCTTCCTGGACGCACTTTCCGTTGCCGCAGCCGGAGCTGATGCGCGATCGGCCCGGCTTCGCGCGTTACTACGACAACCACGACGGCACGGCGTTGCCGCCGACCTGGCTGGCCGAGGACGATGACGAGTACACGCAATGGGTCAGCGACATCAAGACCGGCGAGACGTACTCCAGCAATTTCCAGGTCTGGGAGTCGCGCTACCGTGATCCGCGTTACCTGTCGACGCTGACCCTCGGCCAGTTCGGCTCGGAGGTCGAACTGGGCCTGCACGACTGGCTGCACATGCGCTGGGCTTCGGTGCCGCGTGACCCGTCCAACGGTCAGCCGGTGCCGTTCGCCCGTGATCCGGCGGACTTTTCCGCACGCTGGTTCGCGGCGGAAAACGACTTCCTCGGCGACCCGTTCTCCTCCCATGTGAACCCGGTGTTCTGGCATTTCCACGGCTGGATCGACGATCGCCTGGAGGACTGGTTCCGCGCCCACGAGCGCTTCCATCCGGGGCAGGTCAGTCGGCTGCAGGTCAACGGCGTGCCATGGTTTGCGCCGGGGCGCTGGGTGGAAATCGATGACCCGTGGCTCGGCCCGAGCACTCACGGGTGCAGCACCACGCCCGGGTTGCAGGCGGGCAAGTCAGTGGAAATGGACTCGGAAACCATGAAGCTGGCGCTGCGTATCACCTTTGGCGAGGACGAGACGAAACTGGCCGGCTTGTTCCGCAAGGTGCCGCAACGGCCGTGGTATGCGCGACATCTGAAGGCTAAACAGAACCAGGCTTGATACCGCGTTATCGTTCAATCGCTGCCAAGCAATGTTGATGTTGGATGTGCCGGCCTCTTCGCTGGCAAGCCAGCTCCCACAGGGTTTTGTGTTTGCCGCATGATCCGGGCACGACGCATAACCTGTGGGAGCGGGCTTGCCCGCGATGGCGTCCTGTCAGGCAATGTTGATGTTGGATGTGCCGGCCTCTTCGCTGGCAAGCCAGCTCCCACAGGGTTTTGCGTTTGCCGCATGATCCGGGCACGACGCATAACCTGTGGGAGCGGGCTTGCCCGCGATGGCGTCCTTTCGCACACCACAATTAAAGAACCTGCCACCCACCCCCTAGCGCCTTGTACAACGCAATACTCGCCTGCATCCGCGACAGGCGCAGTTGCACGTTCAGATCCTGCGCGGCATACAGCGTGCGCTGGGTTTCCAGTACCGTCAGCAAATCCTCGGCCCCGGCCTGATAGCGGCTTTGTGCAATGTTGAAGGCAGTCTGCGCCTGGCTCAGCTCTTCACTTTGCCACCCGCGCTGTTCATCCAGCCCGCGAATGCTGTTGAGGGCTTTTTCGACGTCGGCGAAACCGTTGATGATCGTGCCGCGATAGGTCTCCAACAGCTCTTCCTGACGCGCCGTGGCCTTGTCGCGCTGGGCGCCGAGGCGGCCGTTGTTGAACACTGGCGCAAGCAGCCCGGCGGTGAGGTTGTAGAAGGGGCTGCGCAGAATGTCGTTGGCCCGGTCGGCGCCGGAGCCGATTTCGGCGGTGAGGGTCACGGTCGGCAGCATTGCGGCGCGGGCGACGGTGACGTCGGCCTGGGCGGCGGCCAGTTGCGCTTCGGCGCGGGCAATGTCCGGGCGGCGGCTGAGCAACTGGCTGGGCACCCCGGCATCGATGGCGGGCCAGGTCAGTTGGTCGAAGTGTTCCTGCCCCAACGACAGCGCCTGAACCGGCCGGCCGAGCAGGGTGGCAAGGCTGATTCGCGCATCCTCGGCCTGTTGCCGCACCAGCGGCAGCTGGCGTTGCTGCGCCGCCACCAGGCTTTTTTGCTGCGCCAGCTCCAGGGCCGTGGCCGAACCGGAATCAAAGCGGGTCTGCACCAGTTTCAACACGCTTTGCGCATTGGCCAGGTTCAATTCGGCGATGCGGCTCTGCTCCTGCAACGACAAGGCCTGCGCATAGCCGCTGGCCACGCCGCTGAGCAACGTCAGCTCCACGGTGGCCTGGTCGAACTCACTGGCTCGCAGACTCAATTGCGCACTGTCGCGGCCGGCCCGCTGGCCACCCCAGAAATCGATTTCGTAGCTGGCGACCAGGTTCGCCGTGAAGTAGTCGACGGCGTCATTGTTGCTGTCGGCATCGAGCTGACTGTAGCCGCTGCCCCGAATCAGCTTCTGGCGGTTGGCGTTGAGCCCGGCCTTGACCTCCGGCAGTTGCGAGCCGCCGGCAATCACCGTGTCGGCCTGGGCCTGGCGCACCCTGGCGATGGCCGCGGCCAAATCGTAACTGCCGAGCCGCGCCTGTTCGATCAGGCGCCCCAGCTGCGGGCTGCCGAAGCGGTTCCACCATTGCTGGTTGTCATGGATCGCGCCGACGGTGTGCGGCGAGTGCCAGGCGGCCGGCGGCCGGATACCGCTGTCGGGGCGCTGCACCGGGGTGCTGCAGGCGCCGAGCAACAGGCACAGGGTGAGCAAACTGAGTGACGGCTTCATAAATCGATCATTCACTGGTAAGGGCCGTGACCGGGTCGAGCCGGGCAGCTTTACGGGCCGGCATGTAGCCGAAAACAACACCGGTGACCAGGGCGCAGCCGAAGGCGCCCAGCACCGCTATCAGGGAGAACGCGACAGCCACTTCGCTGAACATCAGCACGCCGCCGACGATCAGCGCCAGGGCGATCCCGGTGAGGCCGCCCACTACCGAGAGCATCACCGCTTCGGTGAGGAACTGGCGCAGGATGTCGCGCTGGCGGGCGCCGGTGGCCATGCGGATGCCGATCTCGCGGGTGCGTTCGCGCACGGTCATGAGCATGATGTTCATCACGCCGATCCCGCCCACCAGCAGCGAAATGGCGGCAATCGAACCGAGCATCAGCGACAGGGTGTTTTGCGTGCGGGCCTCGGCCTGGATCATCGCCGCGTTGTTGGTCAGTTCGAAATCGTGCTTGCCGTCGTGCAGGCGCAGCATCAATTGCTCGATGGCTTTTTCGGTTTCCTTGACCTTGCGCGCGTCGGCGGCGGCGATGGCGATGTACTCGGGATTGTGCGTGCCGAACAGGCGCACGCTCGCGGCGGAGTAGGGGATGGCGATGCGGTCGTCGCTGTCGGAGTCGCCGGAGCTGGCGCCTTTTTCGGCGAGCACGCCGACCACCTGGAAGGGTACGTTTTCGATCAGGATGTACTGGCCGATCGGGTTGGCCACGTCCTTGAGCAGTTTGGTCCGCACCTTGTGCCCGATCACCGCGACCGCTGCGGCGTTCTGTTCATCGGCGTGGGTGAAGTAGCTGCCTTCGACCACCGGCCAGTTGAAGATCGTCGGAAAATTGGTGTCATTGCCGCCGACATAACTCAAATGGTCGAGGTTGCCAAAGCGCACCCCGGCTTCCTGGCCAATCACCGGCATGATCCGCGTCACTTGCGGCAAGCTGGCAATCGCCGCGACCTCATCGAGGGTGACGATGCCCATTGGCGTGCGCGGGTTGGGCGCCGAGCCGCTGAGGTAAATGATGTTGGAGCCGAACGCGCCCATCTGCGCCATCACCTGGCGCTTGCTGCCTTCGCCCACGGCGAGCATCACCACCACCGAGGCCACGCCGATGATGATCCCGAGCAGGGTCAGCGCGGTGCGGAACTTGTTGATCCACATCACCCGCCACGCCGCGTGCACGGCATCGACCAATTCGCCTTTCCAGGCGCCGGTGGCTTCGGCGCCCTCGCTCAGGCGCTTGCGCAAATCGACGGCTTGCAGGGCGCCGGGATTGGCCGAGTTTTGCGCGGCGGGATTGTCCCGGGCACTGTCGCTGATGATCTCGCCGTCGCGGATCTCGATGATGCGTTTGGCCCGGGCCGCCACTTCGCGGTCATGGGTGATGAGGATCACTACGTGGCCCTGGCTGGCCAGTTCGTCGAGCAGGGTCATGACCTCGGCGCCGCTGTGGCTGTCGAGGGCGCCGGTGGGTTCGTCGGCCAGAATGATGTGACCGCCGTTCATCAGCGCGCGGGCAATCGACACCCGTTGCTGCTGACCGCCGGAGAGCTGGTGCGGACGGTTGCCGGTGCGCGAAGCCAGGCCGAGGCGGTCGAGCAGGGCGGCGGCGCGGGCGTGGCGTTCGGCGGCCGGGGTGCCTGCGTAGATCGCCGGCATCTCGACGTTTTCCTGGGCCGAACCGGACGGAATCAGGTGATAGCCCTGGAACACGAAACCAAAGGCTTCGCGACGCAGCCAGGCCAGTTCGTCACTGTCGAGGGCGGCGACGTTTTCCCCGGCGAAGCGGTATTCGCCCGAGGTCGGGCGGTCGAGACAACCGAGGATGTTCATCAGCGTCGATTTGCCGGAACCGGAAGCGCCGACAATCGCCACGAACTCACCGGCATGGATCGACAGGTCGATGCCGCGCAACACATGAACTTCAGGCGCGTCGCCACCGCCGTAGGCTTTGCGGATGTCCGCAAGGTCGATCAGGGGCGTGTGCATTCAGCCGCCACTCCCGTCGACCGGACCGATCAACAGGTGATCGCCTTCTTGCAGGCCATCGAGGATCTGCACCCGCAGGCGGTCACTGATGCCGGTGCGCACGTTGCGCTGTTGGATGCTGCCATTGCTGGCGACCACTTGCGCGGTCTGCAGGTCTGGTTGTGTGCCGGCCTGCAGGGCGGCGATCGGCGCGGTGAGCACGTTCTGCGCCTGGTTGGCGACGAAGAACACCTGGGTGGTCATTTCCGCCATCAGCGCGTTGTCGACGTTGTCGACGTCCAGCAACACCGTGTACAGCACCACGCGGGCACTCCCGCTTTTGCTGGTGCTGGCGGGACTGCCGCCGCCCTGGCTGGTCTGGTCCAGCGGCTTGGGCGGGACAGGGAGGATTTGCCGCACGGTGCTGGTCCAGCGCCGGGTGCCGCCGCTCAGGGTGGTGAACCAGGCGTGCATGCCGGGTTTGACGTGGCCGATGTCGGCCTCCGAGACCTCGGCCCATACGGTCATGGGCGACAGCTTGGCGATGCGCAGGATCAGCGGTGTCTGCTGCTGGGCGTTGAGGGTCTGGCCTTCGCGAGCATCCAGGGCCACCACGGTGCCGGCCATCGGTGCATAGATCCGCGTGTAGCCGAGCTCTGCCTGATCGCTGCGCAGGCTGGCTTCGGCCTGGCGGATCTGCGCCTGGAACATGTCGATGCGCGCCTGGGTCACGCGCAATTCAGCCTGGGCGGTCTGCACGTCTTCATCACGGGTGGCACCGCCAGCGGCGAGGTTCTGTTGGCGCTGGTATTTCTGCCGGGCCAGTTCGTGTTGCGCCCGTTGTTCCTGCAGCTGCGCCTTGAGGTTTTCGATGGAGAACCGCCCGGCATCGAGTTTTGCCTGTTGCGTGGACGGGTCGATTTCCACCAGCAACTGGCCTTCCTTGACCCGGTCGCCGACTTCCACGTGGATCTTGTGGATCTGCCCGGAAGCCTGGGCGCCGACATCGACATAGCGCCGCGGTTGCAGGGTGCCCAAGGCCGTGACGCTGCTTTCGATGTCGGCGCGGCTGACCTGGACGGTGGCGAACTGGTCGCGGCCCGGCGGGATGAACTGCCAGGCGGCGACGGCGACTACTACAGGGATCAGGCAAAGTGTTGCAAGCAGCGCGCGGCGGGTCTGTCGGGGACGTTTCATGCAGGGTTCCGGCCAAAGGATATCGGCCCGTCGTTGAGCGGCGCAGAGACGGGAAGCTGTCCTGTAGACGTTGAACAGAGCAGAGAATTTAGCCGACAACACAAACCACTGTAGGAGCGAGCCTGCTCGCGATGGCCGCAAGGACGACGCGTTAAATCAGAAAGTACGCATCATCGTTCACGGCCATCGCGAGCAGGCTCGCTCCCACATAGTCCACGACTATTTATCGGGCAAGGCGACGCGGTACTTTAAATCTATATGAGAATTACTATAAATTACGCGATACTAATTGCCACTATCGTGCCACCGTTTATTTCAACGCTGGCACAAAGGGCTCAAGGACAGTAACCGCACCCCCGTGCGGACGGGAGTCATGTTGGAAAACTACTATCGCGAGCTGGTGTGTTTCCTGAACGCCAGGCTGGGCAACCGTCAGGTGGCCGAAGATGTGGTGCATGACGCTTACCTGCGGGTCCTGGAGCGTTCCAGCGAGACGCCGATCGAGCAGCCCCGGGCATTCCTTTATCGCACCGCCCTGAACCTGGTCGTCGATGACCATCGGCGCAACGCCTTGCGGCGCACCGAGCCGCTGGACGTACTCGACAGCGAAGAAAGCTGCTTCACGCCTTCGCCGCACAAGGTCCTCGATCACGGCCAGCGCCTGGACATGCTCCAGCGTGCCCTGGCGGAACTGCCACGGCTGTGCCGCGAAAGCTTTCTGCTGCGCAAGATCGACGGCCAGTCCCATTCGGAGATCGCCGGGCAACTGGGTATTTCCAAGGCCCTGGTGGAAAAACACATTGTCAATGCCATGAAGCATTGCCGTGTGCGGATGCGTCAGTGGGAAGAGCACTGATTCCGGCGGATTCATCAAGCCTTGTTAAATTTTGTTTCATTGTCCTCGTTCCTACTCAACAGACGACCTGTTGTGCGACCCAAAGCCTGTCAGGTCACTTAGGTTCAATGCCCCGCTTTAGCGGGGAACATCCAGAGGACACTGGAAATGACACAGGCAATTGCATCGCCCCTCGTTCACGACCTGATCGGCGTCGGATTCGGCCCGTCGAACCTGGCACTGGCCATCGCGCTGCAAGAGCGCGGGGCGAGCCAGGGCAATCTGGATGTGCTGTTTCTCGACAAGCAGGCCGACTACCGCTGGCACGGCAACACCCTGGTGACCCAGAGCGAGTTGCAGATTTCCTTCCTCAAGGACCTGGTGACCCTGCGCAATCCGACCAGCCCTTACTCGTTCGTCAATTACCTCAAGGCCCACGGGCGCCTGGTGGACTTCATCAATCTGGGCACCTTCTATCCGTGCCGCATGGAGTACAACGACTACCTGCGCTGGGTCGCCGGGCAGTTCACCGCGCAAAGCCGTTACGGTGAAGAAGTGCTGACCATCGAGCCGGTGCTGCACAACCATCAGGTCGAGGCGTTGCGGGTGATTTCCCGCGATACAAGCGGCCATCAGCATGTGCGCACCACCCGTGCGGTGGTGGTCAGCGCCGGTGGCACGCCGCGTATTCCCGAGGTGTTCAAGGCGCTCAAGGATGACGGCCGGGTGTTCCACCACTCCCAGTACCTGGCGCAGATGGCCAAGCAGCCGTGCGTGAACAACCAGCCGATGAGCATTGCGATCATCGGTGGCGGGCAGAGCGCGGCAGAGGCTTTCATCGATCTGAACGACAGCTTCCCGTCGGTGCAGGTGGACATGATCCTGCGCGGCTCGGCACTCAAGCCGGCCGACGACAGCCCCTTCGTCAACGAAGTGTTCTCGCCGGAGTTCACCGACCTGGTGTTCCAGCAGCCTGACAGCGAGCGCGAACGACTGGTCAACGAGTACCACAACACCAACTACTCGGTGGTGGACATCGACCTGATCGAGCGCATCTACGGCATCTTCTACCGGCAGAAGGTCTCGGGCATCGCCCGGCATGCGTTCCACACCCTGACCACTATCGAAAAAGCCACCGCCAACGAGCGCGGCGTCGAACTGCTGTTGCGCAACAACGCCACCGGTGAAGTCTCGGTTCGTCACTACGATGCCGTGGTCCTGGCCACCGGTTACGAGCGGCAGATGCACCGCAAGTTGCTGGCGCCGCTGGAAGAGTACCTGGGCGATTTCGAGGTCGATCGCAACTACAAACTGATCACCGACGAACGCTGCAAGGCCGGCCTCTACATGCAGGGCTTCTGCCAGGCCAGCCACGGGCTGAGCGACACCTTGCTGTCGATCCTGCCGATTCGTGCGGACGAGATTGCCGGCTCCTTGTATGAGCACGGCAAGCATCGCGGGCAGGGGCGGTCGGTGGTGGATTTGTTGTTGGCCACGGCCAGTTGAGTCCTGCGGCGCCTACAAAATTGCCATCGCGGGCAAGCCCGCTCCCACAGGTTTGGAGTGATCCTTGTGGGAGCGGGCTTGCCCGCGATGGCGGTCTGAAAAGCACCACATACATTGATTCCTGAACCCTTCCTGAAGATCCCCGAGATTGCCCCTGCAATATTTTGTATCGGGTTTACTCTGCAAACATCGGGGCGTAAGCTTCGCGCGTTTTCATCCATTACGGAGACCCACAGTGGGTACTTGTTCGAGTGACAGTTGTCGGCCGGTCTCGGTAACCGGCATTTTCTCGGCAAGATAACGCGCAGTCTCCTGTGCCGTTGTCTCGCCGACAAGCGAGCAGCGGCATCCCGATCATGGCCAGTCCCGGCCGTGTCCCGACGTCCCTCTCATCGACGCTGAACAGTGCGTGGTTTCGACTTTTTGTCGTGGCCGCCGCTCTATCGACACGCCTGTCATTCGTGACCGGCGCGCCAGGCCTTGCTTTGCCGGTTGTTCCGGCGGCAGCGGCGTGGACCTGCCTGCTCGACGGTTTCCCGGCTGACCAAAGGGGCACCAGCCATGAAACTTACCCTCAAGGAATTCTTCGCAGGTTTCCTGCGTAACCGCCACATCGCCCGGCACTTCCGCCGCCTGGCGTTGCTGGAAACCTTCACCGACACCACGGTCAGCCGTGAAGTCCCGCCCACCCTGGCGCAAACACTGGTGGCCGCTGCCGGCAGCGACACCGGTCAATTGCTCAACACCCTGGGCAGTCACACCGACGGCTTGAGCGAACTCGAAGCCGATGCCCTGCGCGAACAATTCGGCCTCAATGAAGTCGAGCACGAACAGCCGCTGCCGTGGTGGACGCACCTGTGGCACTGCTACAAGAATCCGTTCAACCTGCTGCTGACCTTGCTGGCGGTCATCTCCTGGCTGACCGAAGACATGAAAGCCGCCATCGTGATTTTCTCCATGGTGGTGCTCTCGACCTTGCTGCGCTTCTGGCAGGAAACCAAGTCCAACCAGGCCGCCGACGCCCTCAAGGCCATGGTCAGCAACACTGCCACGGTGATGCGCCGCGACCTTGAGGAACACAGCGCACAGCGCATCGAATTGCCGATCAGGCAACTGGTGCCGGGCGACCTGATCGTGCTGTCTGCCGGTGACATGATTCCCGCCGATTGCAGGGTACTCAGCGCCAAGGACCTGTTCGTCAGCCAGGCAGCAATGACCGGTGAATCGATGCCGGTGGAAAAATTTCCCCGCCAGCAGGACCGCGACACACTCAACCCCCTGGACCTGGACAACATCCTGTTCATGGGCACCAACGTGGTGTCCGGCACGGCCATGGCGGTGATTGTCACCACCGGCAACAGCACCTATTTCGGCGCCCTGGCCCAGCGGGTCGGCGCCACCGACCGGGCGCCGACGTCGTTCCAGACCGGGGTCAACAAAGTCAGCTGGCTATTGATCCGCTTCATGTTCGTGATGGCGCCGCTGGTGTTGTTCATCAACGGTTTCACCAAGGGCGACTGGACCGAAGCGCTGCTGTTCGCGCTGTCGATCGCCGTGGGCCTGACCCCGGAAATGCTGCCGATGATCGTCACCTCGACCCTGGCCAAGGGCGCGGTGTTCCTGTCGCGCAAGAAAGTCATCGTCAAGCGTCTCGACGCCATCCAGAACTTCGGCGCCATGGACGTGCTGTGCACCGACAAGACCGGCACCCTGACCCAGGACAGGATCTTCCTGGCGCGCAACGTCGACGTCTGGGGCAACGACTCGGATGACGTACTGGAAATGGCCTATCTCAACAGCTACTACCAGACCGGCCTGAAAAACCTGCTGGATGTGGCGGTGCTCGAGCACGTCGAAATCCATCGTGAGTTGAAGGTCGGCACGGCGTTTCGCAAGGTCGACGAGATCCCGTTCGACTTCACCCGCCGACGCATGTCGGTGGTGGTCGCCGGGCACGATCAACCGCATCTGCTGATCTGCAAGGGCGCGGTGGAAGAGATGCTGGCGGTCTGCTCGCGGGTGCGTCATGGCGCGGTCGATGAAGCCTTGAGCGAAGAACTGCTGGCACGCATCCGTCAGGTCACGGCCGCATTCAACGCCGAAGGCTTGCGGGTGGTGGCGGTAGCGGCACGGCCGATGATCGAAGGGCGCGACAGCTACAGCCTGGCCGATGAGCAGGCGCTGACGCTGATCGGTTACGTGGCGTTTCTCGATCCGCCGAAAGAAAGCACCGCGCCAGCCCTCAAGGCGTTGGCGGCCCATGGCGTGGCGGTGAAAGTGCTGACCGGCGACAACGAGCTGGTGACGGCGAAGATCTGCCGCGAAGTCGGCCTGGAACAGCAAGGCCTGCTGATGGGCAACGACATCGAACGCATGAGCGATGCCGAGCTTGCGAAGGCGGTGGAGACCACCAACGTCTTCGCCAAACTCACGCCGTCGCACAAGGAGCGCATCGTCCGCCTGCTCAAGGGCAACGGCCATGTGGTCGGCTTCATGGGCGACGGCATCAACGACGCCCCGGCCCTGCGCACCGCCGACATCGGTATTTCCGTGGACAGCGCCGTGGACATCGCCAAGGAAGCGGCCGACATCATCCTCCTGGAAAAGAGCCTGATGGTGCTGGAGGAGGGCGTGCTGGAAGGCCGTCGTACCTTCGCCAACATGCTCAAGTACATCAAGATGACCGCCAGTTCGAACTTCGGCAACGTGTTCTCGGTGCTGGTGGCCAGTGCGTTCATCCCGTTCCTGCCGATGCTGCCGATGCACTTGCTGGTGCAGAACCTGCTCTACGACATTTCGCAGATCGCCATTCCGTTCGATAACGTCGACGAGGAAATGCTCAAGCAACCGCAGCGCTGGCAGCCGGGCGATGTCGGGCGCTTCATGCTGTTTTTCGGGCCGATCAGTTCGATCTTCGACATCACCACGTTCGCCTTGATGTGGTACGTGTTCGATGCCAATACGCCGGATCACCAGACCCTGTTCCAGTCCGGCTGGTTCGTGGTCGGGCTGCTGACCCAGACGCTGATCGTGCACATGATCCGCACGCCGAAGATCCCGTTCCTGCAGAGCCGCGCGGCCATGCCGTTGCTGGTGATGACCGGGCTGATCATGGCCGTGGGGATTTTCCTGCCGATGGGACCGCTGGCGCACTACTTCAAGCTGCAGGCCTTGCCGTCGCTGTACTTCGTGTTCCTGCCGGTGATCCTGCTGGCGTACATGGCGCTGACCCAGGCGGTGAAGGGCTTCTACATTCGCCGGTTTGGCTGGCAATAAGGCCGCGAGGCTGGCCAATCAACACAATCCCTGTGGGGGCCAGGGTTTCCTTGGCAAGCGTCAGATTAACCGGCATTCATTTAGGAATATTCCTACATAAACCTAAGGTGGTCTTCCGTAGGCTTTGCGACCTCTTGAAACCGACATCCTTTTGGAGGTCACCTTGCCGAACAAATCCTTGCGCATCCTGATCGCCGATGAGCAGCACTTCAACCGCCTGCGGATCGAGCGGCTGTTCAACCAGCTCGGTTACTTCCGGGTGGCGCCGGTGCAGAGCCTCGGCGAGCTCCTGCCACTGGTGGAGTACGCTTGCGAGCCTCTGGATCTGGTGCTGGTCAATGGGGCGATGGCCAACGGATCGCTGGACCTGCCGGGTTTCCTTGCCGACAACCCGCAGGTTCATCACGGGTTTATCTTCAACGAACCGCAAGCGCCGATGCCGCCCGTCGGGGGCAAAGTCCGGGTCAGCCAGGCCGCCCTGCCTGATCTGGCGTCGATTACGCAGTTGATGAGCGTCGTTGAACGTCGCTTACCGTTCGTCGAAACTGTCATTTCTGTCAGGTAGTTCTTTGCCGCCTTCCATGCAAGAGTTTATGCGCAGCGTTGTGCCCAACGGCTGCGGGGCCTGGAGGGCATTTTTTTGCCCGATCGTGTGGTTTTGCACGGGAGTTGTCATGAAGTCAGCACTGATTGTGGAAGATCATCCGGTGGTTCGCTCCATGATCAAACTCGTACTCAATGGTGAGGGGTTCAAGCAGATTTACGAGGCCTCCCGTGGCGATGAGGTCCTGTCGTTGATCCGCGAGCATCAACCGGATGTCGTGCTGCTGGACCTGGGCCTTCCCGGTGTGGCCGGGCTTGAGGTGATGGACCGCATCAAGGCGGAACACACGCGCTGCCGCGTGGTGGTGTTCACCTCGCTGGAGGCGCAGTTTTATCAGGACCGCTGCATGCGTGCCGGGGCTGTGGCCTATGTTTCCAAGAGCCGGGACCTGGATGACCTGAAGGCGGCGGTGAATTCGGTGATGGCCGGCTACACCTATTACGCCCAGATCCCCTCGAGTTCCGTGTCGATGGGGGAGTTGCAACGCAGTGAAAAGCAGTTGATCGACAAGCTCTCCAATCGTGAACTGACCATTCTGCAGTACCTGGCCCGGGGCTCGAAAAACCTGGAAATCGCCGAGATCATGCACCTGAGCTACAAGACCGTCAGTACCTACAAGACCCGGCTCACCCTCAAGCTCAATATGAGCTCGTCGGTGCACTTGAGGGATTTCGCCCTGCGCAATCATCTGATCTGAATGAACGCCCTGAGACGACTGACAGTTTGGGCGCTGACGGGCCTTCTTCTATGGGCATCGACGGCCTGTGCGCAACAGTCGCTGACCCTGCTGGGACGTTCGAGTGTCGAAGGCCTGAGCGTCAGCCTGTCGGACACCGAGTCGCGCTGGCTACGGCAAAAGGGCCGACTGGTACTGGCCGTCTCGGCTCCGGACTATCCGCCCTTCGAGTTCAATACGGCGGGCAAGGTGTTCGAAGGCATAACCGCCGATTACGCCGGGTTGCTCGAACAATTGTTGAACGTCGCCATTGAGGTCCAGCGTTATCCGTCGCGGGCCGCCGCAGTGCAGGCCATCAAGCAAGGGCAGGCAGACCTGCTGGGAACGGCCAATCGCTACGAAGCCGAAGATCCGCTGCTGCAGATGTCCAGCGCCTACGCGGTTGATCAACCGGTGCTGGTCACGCGTACCGATTTTCCACCGGTGCGCGACCCGACACTGGCCGGCAAGCGATTGGTGATGCTGTATCACTACCTGCCCGAATACAGCGTGCAACAGTTCTATTCCAGGGCGCAGGTCCAGCTGTTTCCCTCGACACTGGCGGCGATCGGGGCCGTGGCTTTCGGCCAGGCCGATGTCTATCTGGGCGATGCGATCAACGCTCACTACCTGATCAGCAAGAACTACCTGAACAACGTGCAGCTGACGGACTTCTCGCCCATGGAGTCCGGGCGTTTTGCCTTTGCGATGGCCCGCGACAACGCTTCGCTGTTGCGCGTCGTCAACAAGGCGCTGGCGGCCGTCAGCACCAATGAACAGATGAACATCCTGCGCCGCTGGGGGGCAAACGGGGCGTCCATCCCGGGCACCCAGTCATTGCAATTGAGCGTGGCCGAACAGCACTGGCTCGAACGTCACCCGCTGGTCAGGGTGGCGATCAATGAAAACATCCCGCCGATTACATTCATCGACAGCGAAGGCCATTTTCGCGGTATCGGCGTCGACGTGCTGGCGAAGATCAGTTCGCGCACCGGGCTGCAATTCGACATCCAGGGCATGAAGTCGGTGGCCGAGATGATGGCCGGCATCAAGAGCGGGCAGATCGATGTGCTGGCCGGCATCGGCCTCAGCTCCCAGCGTGAAGATGAGCTGCTGTTCACCCGCGCGTTCCTCAGCAGCCCTTCGGTGCTGGTGACCCGTGCAGCCGCGGACAGCCCCCGGACGCTGGATGACATGGCGGGAAAAACCCTTGCCCTGACCCAGGGCAACATTGCCGGCGAGTACCTTCGCCAGCATTACCCGCTGATCCAGCCGGTGGATGCGCCGCTGTCCACGGACGCCATGGAAATGGTCGCCCAGGGCAAGGCCCAGGGCGGCATCAACTCGTTGATCAGCGCCCGATACCTGATTTCCCGGCAGTATCGCGATCGCCTGCAAGTGACCAGCACCGTAGGCACCGACCCTGCAAGAAGCACTCTGGCGACCAGTCGCGAGGCTGCCGAACTGCATTCGATTCTGGACAAGGCGCTGCTGAGTATCCCGCCCGAAGAAATAGACGAGCTGACGCAACCCTGGCGGTATGACTCGATGGTCGAGCAGAGTTACTGGCTGCGACACCGGCAGGCGATCGTGCAGGCGTTTGCGCTGGCGGGTGTCTTGCTGTTGCTGGCGTTGGCCGGGATCGTCTGGCAGCGCCGGCAGATTCGCCAGCGTCAGCAATTACTCGGGCAACTGCAGGAAGCCAAGGACGCGGCGGACGACGCCAACCGCGCCAAGACCACGTTCCTGGCCACCATGAGCCATGAAATCCGCACGCCGATGAACGCCTTGATCGGCATGCTCGAACTGGCGCTGAAACGGGCCGATGAAGGGGAGACCGACCGCGCCGCCATCGAGGTGGCGTCCAACGCCGGGCAGCAGTTGCTGGATTTGATCGGCGACATTCTCGACGTGGCGCGGATCGAGTCCGGGCATTTGTCGCTGGCACCGGAGCGGGTCAATCTGCACGCGCTGGTGGCATCGGTCTGCCGGGTTTTCGAAGGGCTGGCGATGCAGAAGAACCTGCAGTGGCGAGTCGAGCTCGACGAGCACAGCGACCGCGACGTGATGCTCGATCCCCTGCGCTTCAAGCAAGTGCTGTCCAATCTGCTGAGCAACGCGATCAAGTTCACCCGTCAGGGCCAGGTCAGCCTGACGCTGCGAGTGCAGCCCCAAGCCCCGGCGCATCTCGCCGTCAGCGTGCGGATCGAGGACAGCGGCATCGGTATCAGCGCATTCGACCAGCAGCGCCTGTTCAGCCCTTTCGTCCAGGCGGACAACAGTGCGCAGACCGCCCGGCAGGGTTCCGGCCTGGGCCTGGTGATCAGTCGCACCCTGTGCGAAACGATGGGCGGCCAGTTGCAACTCGACAGTGAGCTTGGGCGCGGCACGCGGGTGGAGATCAGCCTGCTGCTGCCCGCCCTGCAAGCGTTGCCTGCGGGGGAGATGGCCGGGGATTCGGCGCCGCTGGCGACCCGTGCGTTGTCGATCCTGGTGGTCGACGATTACCCGGCCAATCGCCTGTTGCTCTCGCGCCAACTGAGCTACCTGGGCCACCGGGTGGTACTGGCGGAGGACGGTGCACAGGGGCTTGAACAGTGGCGCGCAGAGGGCTTCGACCTGGTCATCACCGACTGCAATATGCCGGTGCTCAGTGGCTATGAACTGGCGGGCGCAATACGTGAGCAAGAGCGCGTGCAGGGGCTGTCGCCGACCTTGATTCTGGGCTTTACCGCCAATGCGCAGGCCGAGGAGAAGGCCCGATGCCAAGCGGCGGGCATGGACGATTGCCTGTTCAAACCGATTCGCCTGGTGGACTTGCAGGTGTGGCTGGCCCAACGCTTTGCCGGCACACCCTCGGCGGCAATCGATGACCATGGCTTCGCCGAGTTCGATTTGAGCGGGCTGGAACGTTTTGCGGATACGGAGCCTGGTTTGATCGAGCAACTGATGCACGATCTGGCGCTGACCAACCGCGAGGACCGCGTGCATCTGCTGGCCTTGCACACCAGCGGCAATCGCTCGGGTTTGCAGACGCTGGCACACCGGATCAAGGGCGGAGCACTGATGGTGCGAGCGCTGGGCCTGGTCGAATGTTGCGAACAGCTGGAGCGAGCGTGCAATGAAGGCAGCGCGGCACTGATCGACGACGCCGTCGATCAGTTGCAGCAAGCCATGACCCGCCTGGACCACAGTATCGGGCAGGGCTGAGGCTCAATCCCAGTTCGGCGCGATACCTTTTGGACTGGTCAACCGGTGGCCGCGATCCAGGGTCGCGATCAGCGCCATGTCGGCCTCGCTCAAGGTCAGTTCGCGAGCGTTCAGGTTGCTCTCGAGGTTGGCTCGCCGAGTGGAAGACGGGATCACCGCGTAACCCGATTGCATGGCCCACGCCAGGGTGACCTGGGCCGGTGTCGCTTGCAGGCGCTCGGCGATCTGCTGGATGAGCGGGTCCTTGAGGACTTCACCGTAGGCCAGGGTCATGTATGAGGTGATGCCAATGCCCTGGCTCTGCGCGAACTCGACGACTTTGCGGTTTTGCAGGTAGGGGTGCAGTTCGATCTGGTTCGTGGCGATGTGCTCGGCACCGATGGCTGCAATCGCTTGCTGCATCAGGTCGATGGTGAAGTTGGACACGCCGATCTGCCGGGTCAGGCCCAGGCGTCTGGCTTCGAGCAGGGCGCCCATGAATGCTGCGACGGGTACTTGATCGTCTGGCGACGGCCAGTGGATCAGGGTCAGGTCCAGGTAGTCGGTCTGCAGTTTGCGCAGGCTTTCCTTCAGGCTGTCGATCAAGCGATCACCGGCCAGGTTGGCGACCCAGATCTTGCTGGTGATGAACAGTTCTTCCCGGGCGATGCCGCTGGCAGCGATGGCCTCGCCGACCTCGGCTTCGTTCTCGTAGATTTGCGCGGTATCGATGGCCCGGTAGCCGAGCTGCAGGCCGGTGCTCACCGAATCGATGACCACCTGGCCTTGCAGGCGAAACGTACCCAGACCGAAAGCGGGGATAGACATTGATGACTCCAGGGGTTGCAGTGGGAATGGGCGGCAGTATCCGCGCCTGCATCCGTGAGAAAAACCGCTGGAGCGGCAAAGCAATGTTTACCGCAAATCAACAATCGGGTCAGACCGATGTTTTGAGGGTGTCTGGTCTGACGCCATCGCTGGCAAGCCAGCTCCCACAATGATCAGTGGTGTTCACAGGATTTGTTTTCACAACTGGATCCTGTGGGAGCTGGCTTGCCAGCGATGGCCGCGACTCGGTCTGAATCCTTACTGCCTTCAGGCAATATCACTGCGACTGAACTCCTCCCCAAGAAAATCGATCAACGTGCGCACCGACGGCAGCAAGCCCCGGCGCGAGGGAAAGATCGCATGAATCACGCCGCTCTTCGGTGCCCAGCCCGGCACCAGCTCCACCAGTTGCCCGGCAGCAATCTCATCGCGCACCACCACACTGGGCAGGTGCACGATACCGATCCCCGCAAGCGCCGCATGGCGCAGGGCCAACAGGTCATCGGTGACCATGCGCGGCGCATGCCGGATCATCGCGGTGCTGCCATCGGCACCGAACAGTTCCCACTGATACTCACGTTGCGCCGCACCCCAGTGCAGGCTCGGCAAGCCGCTGAGGTCGGCCGGGGAGGGCGGAGTCGACAGGCGCGATAGAAAGGCCGGGCTGCCGACCACGCTCTGGGTGCTGTTGCCCAGCACCTTCATCACCATGTCGGTGTTTTCCAGCGGCGGAAAACGTACCCGCAGGGCAACGTCGAAACCTTCGTGAATCAGGTCGACCCGGCGATTGGTGCTCTCGATGAACAATTCCACCAGCGGGTACTTGAGCATGTAGCGGGTCAGCATCGGCCCGACCCAGGAGTTGAGCAGCGCCGTCGGGCAACTGACGCGCACCATGCCCTGGGGTTCGGAGCGATTGCGCTCGATCAGTTCGGCGGCACTTTCCGCTTCCACGCGCATGGCCAGGCAACGCTGGTAATAGGCCTGGCCGATTTCCGTCAACGAGCAATGCCGGCTGGTGCGGTGCAACAGGCGCACGCCGAGGCGTTCTTCGAGTTCGGCAATGCGTCGGCTGAGCTTCGACTTGGGCATGTCCAGTGCCCGGCCCGCAGCGGCGAAACCGTGATGCTCCACCACCTGGGTGAAGTAGTAGAGGGTGTTGAGGTCTTCCACCATCGTTCTCCAAATAGAACGCTATAGCTGATTTTTGCAGTCTAGCGCAGCAATGGTCACGGTTTTAAGCTTTGTCCATGGCTTCACTCACCTCATCAGGAGACACCATGAAAAACATCATCGGTATCTACACCAGTCCACGGACCCACTGGGTCGGCGACGGATTCCCGGTTCGCACGCTGTTTTCCTACGACAACCTGGGCAAACACATCAGCCCGTTCCTGTTGCTCGATCACGCCGGCCCTGCGGAGTTCACCCCGACCACCGAACGACGTGGCGTTGGTCAGCATCCGCATCGCGGCTTCGAAACCGTGACTATCGTTTACAAGGGCGAACTGGAGCACCGGGACTCCACCGGCAGTGGCGGCAAGATCGGCCCCGGCGATGTGCAATGGATGACCGCAGCCTCGGGAATCCTGCATGAAGAGTTCCACTCCGAAGGTTTCGCCAAGAGCGGCGGCACCCTGGAGATGGTGCAACTGTGGGTCAACCTGCCCGCCAGGGACAAAATGGCCGACCCCGGCTACCAGACGATTCTCGACGGCGACATCCCGAGCATCGCCCTGAAGGACAACGCCGGCAGCCTGCGCCTGATCGCCGGTGAGTTCGACGGTCACAAGGGGCCGGCGCGCACCTTCACCCCGGTCGACGTGTGGGACATTCGTTTGAATGCCGGCAAGTTGCTCACCCTGGATCTGCATGACGGGCGCAACACCGCACTGGTGGTCTTGCGCGGCACGGTTCAGGTCAATGGCCTGGAACCGGTACGCCAGGGACAACTGGCCCTGTTCGAGCGCAAGGGCGACCGCATGACTCTCGAAGCCAGCGAAGACGCGGTGGTGCTGTTGCTCAGCGGCGAACCGATCGACGAGCCGATCGTCGGCCACGGGCCGTTCGTGATGAACACCGAGCAGGAAATCCACCAGGCCTTCGCCGACTTCCAGTCCGGGCGCTTCTGACCCGCTTCGTTTCAACAACCCGCTCTACACAGGATGCGTAGGCCGGTCCGAGGCCAGGGATGGCTGTTGCCTGAAAGAAAGAGGAAACGCACATGAGTACCGTCTACGCGGCCAACTTCAACGGCCAGAAACCGACCATCGACGCCAACGACAGCGCGATGCTGTTGATCGATCACCAGAGCGGACTGTTCCAGATCGTCAAGGACATGGACGTGCCCCAACTGCGCGCCAACGCCATCGCCCTGGCCAAGGCCGCGACCCTGCTGAAGATGCCGGTGATCACCACGGCTTCCGTTCCTCAGGGGCCGAACGGGCCGTTGATTCCGGAAATCCACGAAGCCGCGCCCCATGCGCAGTACGTGGCGCGCAAAGGTGAAATCAACGCCTGGGACAACCCGGAGTTCCACGCGGCGGTCAAGGCCACCGGCAAGAAAACCCTGGTGATCGCCGGCACCCTGACCAGCGTGTGCCTGGCATTCCCGTCCATTGCCGCCGTGCATGAAGGCTACAAGGTGTTTGCCGTGGTCGACGCCTCCGGCAACCACTCGAAACTGGCCACTGATCTGACCGTTGCCCGCCTGGCCCAGGCCGGGGTGGTGCCGATCGACATCATGGCTACGCTCTCTGAGCTGCAAGGCTCGTGGAACCGTCCGGATGCCGAGCAGTGGGCCGCCGTCTACGCCCAGGCCATGCCGCATTATCAATTGCTGATCGAGAGCTACCTCAAGGCCCAGCAAGTGGCGAACGAGCACGAAGTGCTGGACTCCCAGCGCTGACCGGTCAACCCACGCCGATTTCCATTCGGCATCGATAACCTGCGAGGACTACCGCAATGACTACTTCCTACAAGCGTCTGGACAAGGACAACGCCGCCGTTTTGCTGGTGGATCATCAGACCGGCCTGCTGTCTCTGGTTCGCGACATCGACCCTGATCGTTTCAAGAACAACGTGCTGGCCCTGGCCGACCTGGCCAAGTACTTCAAGCTGCCGACCATCCTCACCACCAGTTTCGAAAGCGGTCCCAACGGACCGCTGGTGCCCGAGCTCAAGGCCCAGTTCCCGGATGCGCCGTACATCGCTCGCCCCGGTCAGATCAACGCCTGGGACAACGAGGATTTCGTCAAGGCGATCAAGGCCACCGGCAAGAAACAGCTGATCATCGCCGGTGTGGTGACGGAAGTCTGCGTGGCATTCCCGGCCCTCTCGGCGCTGGCCGAAGGTTTTGAGGTGTTCGTGGTCACCGATGCGTCCGGCACTTTCAACGAATTGACCCGCGAGTCGGCGTGGAGCCGCATGACCGCCCAGGGCGCACAGTTGATGACCTGGTTCGGCCTGGCCTGCGAACTGCATCGCGACTGGCGCAACGATATCGAAGGGTTGGGCACGCTGTTCTCCAACCATATTCCGGATTACCGCAACCTGATGACCAGCTACAGCACGCTGACCAACAGCAAATAATCCCGTCCCCCTGTAGGAGCCGGCTTGCTGGCGATAGCTGCAACCCGGTGTGCCAGGCAAACCGCCATCGCTGGCAAGCCAGCTCCTGCAGGTTTTTTGGGTGTCCAGGCAGGCGTGTTCATCCAGCCAAATCAATTGCTCCTACACTATGGCCAATCCATGCGATCTTCGCGTTCTTGGCCCTGGCTGGAGTTGCTTGATGCTGTCATTGCTCACTGAACACCCACTGATCTGTGCAATGGCGCTGATCCTGATCGACCTCGGGTTGTGGTACTTGCTCAGCGCCTTTGGCAGTGCCTGGCGGCTGCTGGTGCGGGTGGTGATTTTTTCGTTGTTCAGCCTCCTGCTGTTCAACGAGGGCCTGAACCCGATGGAGCCCCCGCCCTGGGCCGACAATGTGCCGCTGCACCTGGCGGCCACCGGGTTGCAGATCGGCTGGTGGTTGTTCGGCGCGCGGACCCTGACAGTGCTGATCGGTGCGGTGATGATGCAGCGGGTCGGGCATACCGGGCGCTTGCTCCAGGATTTGCTCGGCGCGGTGATTTTCCTGATCGCGGTCATTGCCGCCCTGGCCTATGTGCTGGACCTGCCGGTCAAGGGCGTGCTGGCGACCTCCGGTGCGTTGGCGATCATTGTCGGCCTGGCCTTGCAAAGTACCCTCAGTGACGTGTTTTCCGGGATCGTCCTCAACACCACCAAACCCTATCAACTGGATGACTACATCTCCATCGACGGCATGGAGGGCAAGGTCACCGACATCGACTGGCGTGCCACGCGCCTGCAAACCTCCCAGGGTTGCATGGCGGTGATTCCCAACTCGTTGGCGGCCAAGGCCAAGATCATCAATTTCAGCCGGCCGAACGACATGTTCGGCATTTCCGTATCCCTGGAAGTGAGCCCCCACGCGCGGCCGAACACCGTCATCGAGGCGTTGGAGCGGGCCATGCAAGGTTGCCGCGCGCTGCTGGATACACCGTCGCCAAGCGTCGGCCTGAAAACCGCGAGCAACACCGGCGCGACCTACGAAATCAACGGCTTTGTCGCGTCGATGGACGAGAAACGCTCGGTGCGTAACCAGCTGTACGACCTGGCCTATCGGCACTTGCAGGCATCCGGGGTGAATCTGTTGTCGAGCGTGGAGCCCAGCCCGCCGATCAACCTGACACGACAGCGGTCGTTGCTGGACAGCTCGCCGATTTTCTCCACCTTGCGCCAGGAAGAGAAAGACACGTTCAGCCAGAACATGACCCTGCAAACCTTCCGCGCCGGCGAGGTGGTCCTGGAAGCGGGGGAGGTCAGCGATCACTTGTTCATTATCGAGTCCGGCGTGATCTCGGTGACCTTGATGCGCCACGGAGCGCCCTACGAATCCGGGCGCATGGGCCCGGGAGAGGTGATCGGCGAAGCGGGCATTCTCACCGAGAGCGCGCTGCCTGCGCAGTTTACCGCCAAGACCTTCTGTGGCCTGTACCGCATCGAAAAGTCATACCTCAAGCCGTGCCTGGATGCCCGTCACGATATCAATGATGCGATGACAGCCTTGCTCGATTACCGGCTGCAAAAAGCGAAAATCCTGAGTGAGGACCTGCCGGTGGTGGCGGCGAAAAAGGGCTTTTTGCAGTGGTTGCGCAATCGGGTGTGAATGGCCTCCTCGACTTCTGCAAGATTGGCTATTTGTGCAGACCGGTCGCGGGACTAACTTAGTGACACACCCATTTGCCCTGGAAACACACCATGAAAACCCGTATCGATTTCTACACCGCGTCCCCTGATGCCCTCAAAGCGATGATCGCTCTGGAAACCGCAGTGTCGAAACTGCCGCTGGAAAAAAACCTGATCGAACTGGTCAAGCTGCGTACTTCGCAAATCAACGGCTGCGCCTTCTGCCTGGACATGCACAGTGCCGACGCGCGCAAGGGCGGTGAATCCGAGCGGCGTCTGGCCACGTTGTCGGCCTGGCGCGAAACGCCGTTCTTTACCGAACGTGAACGCGCCGCACTGGCCTGGACCGAATCCCTGACCCTGATCAGCCAGACCCACGCCCCGGACGAAGACTACGAACTGGCTACCGCCCAGTTCGATGCCAAGGAATTGGTCGACCTGACCGTCGCCATTACCACCATCAACGCCTGGAACCGCCTGGCCATCGGCTTCCGCAAAATGCCTCAGGCCTGACCAGCACACGCATCAATGCGCATCGGCACTCGGCGCGGCCGGTGGTTGCACCTTGCGCATCAGGGGCACCATCGCCGTGGCGATGACGAAGCACACTCCGATCATCAGAAACGCGTCGCCATAGGTTTGTGTCTGGGCTTCGCGGTAGGTCAGCAGCCACAGCTGATGGAGGCTGGCGGTGACCCCGGCGTCACCGCTCTGGCCGAGGGCGGCGAAGTTGTTGCCGACCTGGGATAGCCACTGGTTGAGCGCCTCGTTGGTGCTGTTGAGGTTCTCCGCCAGCCGGGTGAAATGCAGGTTGGTGCGGTCGTTGAGAATGGTCGCACAGGCGGCAATGCCGATGGCGCCGCCCAGGTTGCGCATCAGATTGAACAACCCCGACGCATGCTTGAGCCGCGCCGGCGCCAGGCCGCCGAGGGTCAAGGTCACCGTCGGAGGCACCGCCAGTTGCTGGGCAATCCCGCGCAAGGCTTGCGGCAGCATCAACTCCCTGGCCCCCCAGTCATGGGTGATCGGGCTGAAATCCCACATCGATAACGCGAACAGCCCAAGGCCGGTCATCATGATCCAGCGCAGGTCGATGCGGTTGGCCAGAAAGGCATACAGCGGAATCGCCATGATCTGGAACACCCCGGTGGAGAAAACCGCCAGGCCAATGTCCAGCGCTCCGTAGCCACGCACCCGGCCGAGGAACAGCGGCGTCAGGTAAATGGTGGCGAACAGGCCGATGCCGGTGACGAACGAGAAGAAACAGCCAAGGGCAAAATTTCGATCCTTCAAGGCACGCAGATCGACAATCGGATTGGCGACATGCAGGGTCCTGCCGATGAACGCCAGGCCGGCCAGGCCGCTGATCCACGCGGTGGTCAGGATGGTGCGGTCGCTGAACCAGTTCCAGCGCGGGCCTTCTTCGAGGGTGTATTCCAGGCAGCCGAGGAACAGCGCCAGGAACACCATGCTCAAGTAATCCGCGCCTTTGAGCAGCGACAGTTCCGGTTGGTCGATTTTCACCAGCATCGGCACGGCCACGGCGACAAAGATGCCGGGGACCAGGTTGATGTAGAACAGCCAGTGCCAGGATGAAATGTCGGTGATCCAGCCACCGATCACCGGCCCCAGGGTCGGTGCCAACGAGGCCACCGCGCCGATCGTCGCGGCGGCGATTACCCGTTGCTTGCCGGTGAAGAAAATGAACGCGGTGGTGAACACCAGCGGAATCATCGAACCGCCCAGAAACCCTTGCAGGGCGCGGAAGGCAATCATGCTCTGGATGTTCCAGGCCACGCCGCACAGCAGGCTGGTCAGGGTGAAACCCACCGCCGATGCGCAAAACAACCATCGCGTCGAGAACACCCGCGACAGCCAACCGGACAGCGGGATCACGATGATTTCGGCGATCAGGTAGCTGGTTTGCACCCACGCGGTTTCGTCGGTGCCGGCGGACAGTCCGCCGCCGATGTCACGCAACGAAGCCGAGACGATCTGGATGTCCAGCAACGCAATGAACATGCCGATGCACATGCTGGCAAAGGCGAAGACCTTGGTCGCCGTCGCCATGTTCGCGGCATCGAATGGCTGCGCCGGGGCGGCGAGGGCGCGGCTCATGGCGCGCTCGCAACGGCTGGCGCTTCAGGCTCCTTGCGCGTGTCGACTTCGGCGGTCACAGACAGCCCCGGACGCAAGTGGCCGAGCACGCTGTCGGCCGGGTCGAGGTGAATCCGCACCGGCACCCGCTGCACGATCTTGGTGAAGTTGCCGGTGGCGTTTTCCGGCGGCAGCACACTGAATTGCGAGCCGCTGGCAGGGGCCAGGCTGTCGAGGTGGCCGTGGAACTCCTGACCCGACAGCACGTCGGCACGGATCACCACCCGTTGCCCCGGCACCATGCGGGCCAGTTGGTCTTCCTTGAAATTGGCATCGACCCACAGACCGCTGGCCGGCACCACCGAGAGCAATTGCGAGCCGGCCTGGGCATAAGCGCCGATCCGTGCCCGGCGATTGCCGATCACACCGTCGACCGGTGCCTTCAGTTCGGTATAGCCGACATTCAATTGCGCCAGGTCGCGCTCGGCCCTGGCCTGGATCAGGGCGGCCCGGGCTTGCTGTTTCTGGGTGTCGATCACATTCAACTGGCGTTGCGCGGCCAGCAGTTCAGCCTGGGCGCGGTTGCTTTGGGCCTGGGCCGTCTTGAACGTGGCGTTGGCCCGCTGCGCGCTCTCCACCGAGACGGCGTTGGTGCTCACCAGTTTTTTGTAGCGGCTGTCGTCGTTCCGGGAGCGGGCGGTTTCGGCACCGGCGGCGTCGATGCCGGCGCGGGCCTGGCCGATGACGGCCTGTTGCAGTTGTTCGGTGGCGTCGAGGTTGGCCAGCAGGGCTTCCTGGGCGGCCACTGCGCCTTCGGCCTTGGCCAGGTTGGCGCGGTAGTCGCGCGAATCGAGGCGAATCAGCACGTCGCCGGCCTTGACCTTCTGGTTGTCGGTCACCAGCACTTCGTCGATGTAACCCGCCACTTTCGACCCGATCACTGTGACATCGCCACCGATGTAGGCGTCGTCGGTTTCCTCGATGAAACGTCCGGCAGTCCACCAATGCGCGCCATACATACCGGCCAGAACCAGTGCTGCGATGCCCACGGTTGGCAGCAGCAGGCGTCTGAGCAGGGGCGGTTTGGCGGCAGTCACCGGGGCAGCCAGGTCGGGTTCAACGGTGGGCATGCTGGTCATGGAGGGATACCTGTCAGGGCGGCGGTTAATTATGATGACTATAATATGACGCATGTAATATTTTGTGGCAAATGCTTTATGCTGCCGGTCGTCAGGTCCTGTTTCAGCCAGTCGCCGGGGGTGATACCGGTCATGTCCTTGAAGAAGGCGATGAAGGCACTGTCACTGGCAAATCCCAGTTCAAAAGCGCTGTAGCCGATGTTTCGTCCGGTCGCGAGCAGTTCGATGGCGCGCATCAGCCGCCACTGTTGCCGCCATTGCTGATAACTCATGCCGGTCTCGCGCTGGAATATTCGGCCAATGGTGCGGCCGCTGGCGCCTATGCGTGCCTGCAGTGCCTGAAGTTTCGGCGGCAGCTTGTCGACGGTCGCGAGCAGCGGTGCCAGGCGTTTGTCCGACGGCAGCGGCAGCAGCATGGGCTGGCGGGCCGCGTCGCGAATTTCGCTCAGGCACAGCCCCAGCAGATGGACGTATTTTCCCTGCTGCCAGGCGGTGTCGAAGCGGGCGTGGGCTATCGACTCGAGCACGGCCCGCAGCAACGGGCTGACTTCAATCACGCAGACCTGTTGCGGCAGGTCTGCGCATAACTCGGGGCTGAGGTAGATGGAACGGTAGTCGACGCTCTGTTGCATCACGGCGCGGTGGGCCACACCGCAAGGAATCCACGCCGCGCGCGAGGGTGGCAACAGGCACAGCTGCTGCGCCAGGGTAATGCGCGTGCAGCCCTGGCGGGTAAACAGCAGTTGCCCGCGTTGATGTTGATGCAGGCCCGAATCGTGGTCACCGAGGGTTGCGGCGATGCCGATGACCGGTGCGGTGAAGCTGTCGGGATCGAAATGTGCGTGGGCGTCGAGCCAGGCCATGGGTTGTCCGATTTCAGCGATAAATTGGCAGGGTTCTGATAGTACGACAGTCACGATTTCTTAATCTGCACGGCAATCTCCTTTCAAAGTGAAGCCGTGATGAATGACAAGAAAATCGTGGTACTGGCCGTCGCGCTGCTGATGTTCCCGCAGTTGGCACAATCCATTTACAGCCCGGCGCTGGCGGACATCGGACGGGCCTTTGCCGTCGGGCCGCAGGCGGCGGCGCAAATGCTTTCCATCTATTTCCTGGCGTTCGCGTTCGGCGTGGTGGTGTGGGGGCGGATGTGCGACCTGATCGGGCGTCGCCCGACGATGCTTGCCGGGTTCGCCCTGTACGCCGCGGCTTCGTTGATGGCGCTCGGTGTCAGCACCTTCGATGCACTGTTGGCGGCCCAAGGCCTCGCCGCGTTTGGCGCAGCGGTGGGCTCGGTCGTTACGCAAACCGTGTTGCGCGACCGCTTCAAGGGGGTGGCACTGGCCCAGGTGTTTTCGCTCATGGGCATCGCACTGGCCGCCAGCCCGGCCATCGGGCTGTTCGCCGGAGCAAGCCTGGTACAAGGCTTCGGTTTTCCAGGCGTGCCGGGAGGGCTCCTGCTGCTATCGGTTGGACTGTGGTGCTGGTGCCTGCGGGTTTTGCCGGAAACCCGACCTCAGCCTGTGGCTTCGCCGGCGCTGTTCGAGACGCTGTGGCAAATGCTCCGGGATCGCGATATCTGGCGTTCGACGTTACTGGTGGCAGTCTTCAACATCGGCCTGTTCAGCTACTACAGCCTGGCGCCCTTCATGTTTGAGCGGCTGGGGCTGAGTGCGCAAATGTTCGGCTACAGTGGCGTCATCCTGGCCCTGGGCTCCGGCCTTGGGGCCGCGCTCAATAAACGCCTGCTGCAACGAGGCTGGAGTGGTGCACAGCTGATCCAGGCCTCTGGTCTACTGATGTTGGTGGGTGCCGGTTTCGTCTGGCTGATGGAGGACCGTGTGCTTTTCGTGCTGGCAATGGTGTTGGTGGTGCTGGCTTTCGGCATGGCGATCCCGAACATCCTCGGTTCGGCCTTGGTCAACTACGGTGATCGACTGGGTACGGCCGGCGCGCTGTTTGGGTTGCTGTATTACCTGTTGATCGGTGGCGGGCTGATCTTGGCGGCCTGGGGGCAGGCACTGGGCGCGACCTTGATGGTATGTGCGGTGGTGGCCTGGATGTTGGCGTGGATCAAGCCACAAAAGACCTAGTCATCCCGAGGTTTCTTGCCGCGGCTGCGGTAATGACGGATTACGAACCGTTCGCGGATAAAAGCCATCAAACAATCGGCGCGCGGAAATGAAAAAAAGGCCGGTGATCTGCGCGATCACCGGCCTTTTTTTGGCTATTGCTTAGACCCGCTCGAAAATCGCCGCAATCCCCTGCCCACCACCGATGCACATGGTCACCAGCGCGTAACGGCCGCCGGTGCGGTGCAGTTCGTGGATGGCCTTGGTGGCGATGATTGCGCCGGTGGCGCCCACCGGATGACCCAGGGCGATGCCCGAACCGTTCGGGTTGACCTTGGCCGGGTCAAGATCGAGTTCCTGGCTGACGGCGCAGGCCTGGGCGGCGAAGGCGATGTTGGCTTCGATCACGTCGAGGTCGGCGACGGTCAGGCCGGCGCGCTTGAGTGCCAGGCGGGTGGCCGGGATCGGGCCAAGGCCCATGAATTCCGGCTCGACGCCGGCGTGGGCGTAGCTGACCAGACGGGCGAGGGGTTTAAGGTTGTTGGCCTGGACCGCGTTGCCGCTGGCCATGACCAGTGCGGCGGCACCGTCGTTGAGGCCCGAGGCGTTACCGGCGGTGACCGAACCATCCTTCTTGAACGCCGGCTTCATCGCCGCCAGCTGTTCCAGGGACGTGGCGCGTGGGTGCTCGTCGACGCTGAACAGTTTGACGCCTTTACGATCCTGGATTTCCACGGTCGCGATCTGCTCGCTGAAGTGGCCGTTGGCAATCGCGTGGGCCGCGCGTTTCTGGTCTTCCAGCGCCAGGGCGTCCTGCATTTCGCGGGTGATGCCGTTGCGCGCGGCGACGTTCTCGGCGGTGATGCCCATGTGGATGCCATGGAACGGGTCATGCAGGATGCCGAGCATGTAGTCGATGACCTGGGCGTTGCCCATGCGCGAACCCCAACGGGCGGACGGCATCAGGTACGGGCCGCGGCTCATGGATTCGGCGCCGGCACCGACGACGATGTCGGCATCGCCAAGCATCAGGGTCTGGGCGGCGTTGATGATCGCCTGCAGGCCCGAACCGCACAGGCGGTTGACGTTGTAGGCCGGGGTTTCCTTCGGGATGCCGGCGTTCATCGCCGCGACGCGGGAGATGTAGGCATCGCGGGTTTCGGTCGGGATCACGTTGCCCATCACCAGATGGCCGACGAGCGCCGGGTCCACGGCTGCGCGCTCCAGGGCGGCCTTTACGGCCGTGGTCGCGAGGTCGGCCAGTGGCACGTCCTTGAGCGAACCGCCGAAGGTACCGATGGCGGTACGGGCGGCGCTGACGACGTAGATTTCTGGAGTGTTCATGACTGGTTTCCTTTCGGTGGATTCTTGTCTGTACTGCGATTGAGCAGGGCGTTCAAGGCGGTTTTCGCCTCGTCGGTGTTCAGGCGCTGGATGAACAGCGTGTTTTCTTCGCGCAGGGTGGCTTCCAGTTCGGCCAGGGACCCCTGTTTCATCAACTGACGGGACTGGCGCAAGGCTTGCTGGGGCATGGCCAGGAAGCGCTGGGCGATCTTGAGGGCCGCCGCCAGGCATTGCTCGCCGTCGTCAAACGCTTCGTTGGCAATGCCCCAATTGACCGCTTCGTTGCCGTCCAGGCCGTTGCCCAACAGCAGCAGGCTCGCAGCGCGGGCATGGCCGAGCCGGCGTGGCAGCAGCAGGCTGGCGCCGAACTCCGGGCACAGGCCGATGTTGACGAACGGCATGCGCAGCTTGGCGTTGCGGGTGACCAGCACCTGGTCGCAATGCAGCAGCAATGTAGTGCCGATGCCGATGGCCGCTCCGCAGACTGCCGCGACCAGCGGCTTTTGCAGGCGCGTGACGACTTTCATCAAGTGGAACGCCGGGGCGTCCAGATGAGTCGGCGGATTCTGCAGGAAGTCCACCAGGTCATTGCCGCTGGTGAAGCAGGTCGGGCCGCCCGTGATGATGATCACGCCGGTCTGCTCGTCTTCGTCGGCGGCCTGCAGCAGGTCGGCCAGTCGCGTGTACATGGCGTTGTTCAGCGCGTTGAGCTTGTCCGGGCGGTCGATGGTCAGCGTCAACACGCCGTCGCGTTGCTCGTGTTTGATCAAATCTGTCATCGCAGGCTCCGCAGGGTCGGTTCAGGCTGCCACTTTAAGCGCCGGACCCACCCCGATCTATGGCAAAACGGTTCAACTGCGCTGCCGCTTTTTGCCATGCCGGTGTGCCAAAAACGACACACACCCATTCGGGGTATGGTTGCGCCGGCTGAATCGACCAATAGTGAGGGCATCCGCTCATCCAGAGCCGAACTCGCTATAAGGTGCATTTGCTATGGGCAAGACACTGCTTAAGGTGATTTCCAGTCTGTTTGTTGTACCGCTGACATTGAACGCCTACGCCGCTCAAGTGGACGGCGGCAATACGCTGCGGCTGTACAACTGGGCGGACTACATCGGTGAAAAAACCATCGCCGATTTCGAAAAGGCCACCGGTATCAAGGTGGTCTACGACACTTTCGATTCGTATGAAACGGTGCAGGCCAAATTGCTCACCGGCCATTCCGGTTATGACCTGATCGTGTTGAATGCCTCCCTGGCGCCGCCGCTGATCAAGGCCAAGGTGTTCCAGCCGCTGGATAAAAAGCAGTTGCCGGGCTGGACCAACCTGGATCCGCAGATCCTCGAGGACCTGCAGGGCTATGACCCGGGCACCCAGTACTCTGCGCCGTACACCTGGGGCAGCAACGGCGTGACCTACAACGTCGACAAGATCAAGGAGCGCATGCCGGACGCGCCGATCGGCTCGCTGGCGATGATCTTCGACCCGAAAATCGTCTCGCGCTTCGCCGACTGCGGCGTGACCCTGCTCGACGCCCCGACCGAAGTCATCCCCATGGCCTTGACTTACCTGGGGCGCGACCCGAGAAGCGCCGCACCGGAGGATCTGAAAGCCGCCCAGGAACTGTTGCTGTCGGTGCGGCCCTACATCCGCAAGTTCGACTCGGTCAACTACCTGACCAGCCTGCCCAACGGCGACGTGTGCATGGCCATGACCTGGTCCGGCGACTACGCCACCGCCATGGCCCGCGCCGCCGAAGCCAAGAAGAAGATCGACCTGGCCTACTTCATTCCCAAGGAAGGCTCGCTGATCTGGTTCGACAACATGTACATCCCGGCCGATGCGACACACGTCGCCAATGCCCACAAGTTCCTCGAATACCTGATGCAGCCGCAGGTGATGGCCGATGTGAGCGATTACATCAACTACGCCAACAGCAACGCGGCGGCCACGCCGTTGTTGAACGCCGCTGTGCGCGACAACCCGGCGATCTACCCCGATGCACAGACCCGCGAGCGCCTGTTCCCGCAGAAGACCCAGGACGCCAAGGACATGCGGGCGATCACCCGGGTCTGGAGCACCGTGAAAAGCGGCATCTGATTTGTTTCGATCGTTAGTCAATTTCGGTTAGAGGTTTATTTATGGCGACGCCAACACGCACCGTTTTCTCCCCAGCGGACGAGTCCCGGCTGGTCAAGGCCGACAAGGCTCACCATATGCATGGCTATCACGTGTTCGACGAACACGCGGAGCAGGGCTCGTTGAACATCGTCGCCGGTGATGGCGCCTACATCTACGACACCCAGGGCAACCGCTTCCTTGATGCGGTGGGCGGCATGTGGTGCACCAACATCGGCCTGGGCCGCGAGGAAATGGCCGAGGCCATCGCCGATCAGGTGCGCCAGCTGGCCTACTCCAATCCGTTCTCCGATATGTCCAACAACGTGGCGATCCAGCTGTGCGAAAAACTCGCCAGCCTGGCCCCCGGCGACCTCGACCATGTGTTCCTCACCACCGGCGGCTCCACCGCCGTGGACACCGCCTACCGGCTGATCCAGTACTACCAGAACTGCCGTGGCAAACCCGAGAAGAAGCACGTCATCGCCCGGTTCAATGCCTATCACGGCTCCACCACCCTGACCATGTCGATCGGCAACAAGGCCGCCGACCGCGTGCCGGAGTTCGATTACGCCAACCCGCTGATCCACCACGTCTCCAACCCGAACCCGTACCGCGCGCCGGACGGCATGGACGAGGCACAGTTCCTCGAGTTCCTGGTCAAGGAATTCGAAGACAAGATCCTCTCGATCGGCGCGGACAAGGTCGCCGGTTTTTTCGCCGAGCCGATCATGGGCTCGGGCGGGGTGATCATTCCGCCACGGGGCTATCTCAAGCGCATGTGGGACGTCTGCCAGCGCTACGACATCCTGTTCGTCGCCGACGAAGTGGTGACCTCGTTCGGGCGCCTGGGCAAGTTCTTCGCCTCCTATGATGTGTTCGACGTGCAGCCGGACATCATCACCACCGCCAAGGGCCTGACCTCGGCCTACCTGCCGCTGGGCGCGTGCATCTTTTCCGACCGCATCTGGAAAGTCATCGCCGAACCGGGCAAGGGCCGCTGCTTCACCCACGGCTTTACCTACAGCGGTCACCCGGTGTGCTGCACGGCGGCGCTGAAGAACATCGAAATCATCGAGCGGGAAAACCTGCTGGCCCATGTCGACACGGTGGGCGCTTATCTGGAGGAGCGCCTGGCAACCCTGCGCGACTTGCCGCTGGTGGGGGATGTGCGCTGCCTGAAACTGATGGCCTGCGTTGAGTTCGTCGCGGACAAGCGCACCAAGGAATTGTTTGCCGACGAGATCAACATTGGCGAGATGATTCACTCCCGAGCGCAAACCCGGGGCTTGCTGGTGCGGCCGATCATGCACCTCAACGTGATGTCGCCGCCGCTGATCCTGACGTTTGCCCAGGTCGATGAAATCGTCGAGACCCTGCGCGAATGCATTGTCGAAGTGGCAGCGGAGCTTCAGGCCAGCGGTCAGTATGGCGGCCAATGAATTCGCCACACAGGCTGTTACCAAGGGGCTGTACTCCCGCTAGACTGCGGGGCATGAACAAACCAGACGACGATACGCTGATCGCGATGCCCTTCGGGGCATTGCACAAATGGCATGGGGGAATGCGCGAGGCATTCGCCCATATCGATGAGCCCGACGCCCTGCAACACCTGGCGTCGGCCTTGGCGCAGCTGGTATCCGTCGAGTCGATGATGATCAGCCTGGAGCGCAAGGACCGCGCACCGCAGCTACTGCATCAACGCGGGATTGCCCAGGAGTATCAGGTCTCGATTCTTGAGCGCTATTTTGCCGGGGGCTATTTGCTTGATCCGTTCTGCCTGGCGGTGGAGCAGGGGCTGGCGCAAGGGTTCTATCACCTGGAGGAAATTGCCCCGGACAACTTCTTCGACAGTGACTACTACAAGTCCTATTACCTGAAGGCGGGCTGCTCGGAAGACAGCTACTACATCGTTGATATCGGCAATGACACGAAGATTTCCGTCAGCCTCTATCAGGGCTTCGGCGGCGAATGCCTGAGCGCCGAACAGTTGAACCTGCTGCGCGCCGTGGAACCGCTGGTGCGTGAATTCATCAGCGAATTCAGTCAGCGCGGGATGCTGCGCAGTCACGAGATCCAGTGCGATAAAGACCAGGGCCTGCGCGATGATCTCAAGCACCGGGTGCAGTCGGCGTTCGAGCATTTCGGCAGTGACTTGCTCACCGAGCGCGAGCGGCAAGTGGCGCACATGATCCTGCGTGGGCATTCGGTGAAATCCACGGCGAGCCAGATGAGCATCTCACCGGAAACCGTGCGCATGCACCGCAAGAACCTGTACCTGAAACTGGAGGTGGGTTCGCAGTCGGAGTTGTTTGCGCTGTTTATCGAGTGGCTGCGCAAGCATTAGCAGGCAACGCAGATCAACTGTAGGAGCGAGCCTGCTCGCGAAAAAACCAAGAGCACCGCGTTCATCCTGAAAGCGCGTGCCATTGTTCACGTCCATCGCGAGCAAGCTTGCTCCTACAGTGATTTGTGGGTGCCGCAGATTTTTTATCCAGCCGAGAACCCTGTGGGAGCGGGCTTGCCCGCGATGAGGCCAGCACAGCCCACAGAGATTCCGGATGAAAATCAGTCTTCGCGTTTTACGACCAAGGTGAGAATGTCATAGCTCGCCACCAACTCTCCCAACTGGTTGGTCACTTCCACATCCCAAGCCACCACCCCTTGCGGAACGCCCTGCGGGCTCTTCTTGCCCTGGTCGATTTTGCGCTTGCAGGTCAGGCGCGCCTGGATGGTGTCGCCGATGCCCACCGGGTTGATGAAGCGCAGGGTGTCGAGGCCGTAGTTGGCCAGCACCGGGCCGACGCCTGGGGAGACGAACAGGCCAGCCGCGGCCGACAGTACGAAGTAGCCGTGGGCGATGCGCTTGCCGAACTGCGATTCCTTGGCGGCGATGTCGTCGAAGTGCATGTAGAAGTGGTCGCCCGACAGGCAGCCGAAGTTCACCAGGTCCGCCTCGGTGACGGTGCGGCGGTGAGTCAGCAGCGATTCGCCGATCTGCAGGTCCTGGAAGTGGCGACGGAACGGATGCACGTCGGTTTCGATGACCTTGGCGCCGCGCACGAACTCGCCGGTGACCGCCGCCAGCATGGTCGGCGAACCTTGCACCGCGGCGCGTTGCAGGTAGTGCTTCACCGCGCGCAGGCCGCCGAGCTCCTCACCGCCGCCGGCGCGACCCGGGCCACCGTGCTTGAGTTGCGGCAGCGGCGAGCCGTGGCCGGTGGATTCGCCGGCGCAGTTGCGATCCAGCACCAGCAGGCGCCCGTGCAGGGCTGCCGCCACCGGAATCGCCTTGGCGGCGATCTGCGGATCCTTGGTCACCAGGCTGGCCACCAGGCTGCCTTTGCCGCGAGCGGCCAGGGCCAGCGCTTCGTCCAGATCGTCGTAGGCCATCAGGGTGCTGACCGGACCAAACGCTTCGATGTCGTGGGCGCCGCCTTCGGCATGCGGGTCGCGGGCCTGCAACAGGGTCGGGGCGAAGAACGCACCTTTGTCGACATTTACACCACGGGGTTCGAAACCGTCGCGGGCGCCGAACAGCATGTCGCTGCTCTGCAACAGGGCTTCCAGACGCTCGGCCACGTCCTTCTGCTGGTCGTGGGAAGCCAGTGCACCCATGCGCACGCCTTCCACCGACGGATCGCCGACCACTACCTTGGCCAGGCGATCACGCAGGCGAGTAGCGACTGCGTCGATGTGCTTGGCCGGGACGATGGCGCGGCGGATGGCGGTGCATTTCTGCCCGGCCTTGGTGGTCATTTCCCGGGCGACTTCCTTGATGAACAGCTCGAACTCTTCGTCGTCCGGGGTCACGTCCGGGGCGAGGATCGCGCAGTTCAGCGAGTCGGCTTCGGCGGTGAACGGCACCGAGTTGCGAATCAGGTTCGGGTTGACCCGCAGCTTGGCCGCGGTGTCGGCGGAACCGGTGAAGGTCACCACGTCCTGGCCCTGCAGGCGGTCGAGCAGGTCGCCGGTGCTGCCGATGATCAGTTGCAGGCTGCCCGCCGGCAACAGGCCGGATTCATCGATCAGGCGCACCACGGCTTCGGTCAGGTAGCTGGTGGCGCTGGCCGGCTTGACGATGCACGGCATGCCGGCGAGGAAGCTCGGCGCGAATTTTTCCAGCATGCCCCAGATCGGGAAGTTGAAGGCGTTGATGTGCACGGCCACGCCACCGCGCGGCACGAGGATGTGGGTGCCGGCGAAGGTGCCCATCTTGCTCAGCTGCAGCGCGGGGCCTTCGTGGACGACGTTGCCCGAGGGCAGTTCACGGGAACCAAGGCTGGCGTAGGTGAACAGCGTGCTGTTGCCGCCTTCGATGTCGATCCAGCTGTCGGCACGGGTCGCGCCGCTGTGGTGGGAAATCGCGTAGAGCTGTTCCTTGCGCTCGCTCAGGTACAGGGCCAGGGCCTTGAGACGCTGGGCGCGCTGCTGGAAGTCCAGTGCCATCAGGCCGCTGATGCCTTGGCGGCGACCGTGTTCGATGGCTTCGGCGAAGTCCGGACGCTCTTCGTGGGTACGGAAGATTTCATGGCCGTCGAGGGCGCTGCGCAGCACTTGTGCGCCGTGTTGGCCGATCCAGCGACCGGCGATGAAACTTTGCAGGGTAGGGGCGTGGGACATCACGAATGCTCCTGATTGTGAACGGTTATGGCGCGGTCGCGACCGCGCCCTTGCGGAATTACCAAAGCGCCAGGGTGTAACCGACGATCAGCCGGTTTTCATCGAGGGCGGTCGTCAAGCCATCGCCGGAGCGGAAGGTCACGTTGCGCCAGCGCAGGCTGACGTTCTTGAACACACCGCTCTGGATGACGTAGCTGATATCGGTGTCGCGTTCCCATTCGCGACCGTCGTCGACGCTGCCGGCCTTGACGTGGCGGCCGTCGGTGTAGCGGGTCATGAAGGTCAGGCCGGGAATGCCTAACGCCGCGAAGTCATAGTCGTAACGCAGTTGCCAGGAATCCTCTTCGGCGCGGGTAAAGGTGTTGAACGTCACCAGGTTGACCACGTACGGATCGCCGCCGTTGAGGAACGGAAAGGCACTGTCGCCGGACAGTTGCTGGTAGGCGGCACTGACCTTGTGGGCACCGTGGGACAGGGTGAACATGCTGTTGAAGTTGCGGTTGTCGATGCGCCCGGCCTTTTCCGCGCCGTCACCGCGACTGTCGAAATAACGCAGGTCGCTGCGCAGGTTGAAACCGTTGCCCAGTGGTTGCGTATGCACCAGTCCGGCGAATTGCTGGCGATAGATCTGCTCGAGCTTGCCGTAGTAGTAGCTCAGGTTCAGTTGTGGACTGAACGCGTAGCTGCCGCCACCGAAGTCAAAGTGATCGCTGCTGGCGGCGGCGTAACCGATGTCATCGTTGCTGGAGGAATCGCGCAGGTTGGCCTTGGTCAGGCGACCGGCGTTCACCGTCAGGCCGTCGATTTCCTGGCTGGTCAGCAAGCCACCTTCAAAGGTCGAGCCCAGCAGGCGTGTGTCGTTGTAGGTCGCCACCGGCAACAAGGGTTGCAGGGTGCCGAGTTTCAACACGCTCTTGGATACTCGCACTTTGCCGGTCAGGCCCAGCTCGCTGTACTCGTCGTCGGGCTCATGGCTCTGCGGGCCGAACGGCAGCAGGCCGGTGCCACGGCGGTCCGGGCTGGAGTCGAGTTTCAGCCCCAGCTCGCCGAGTGCGTCGAGGCCGAAACCGAAGGTGCCGTCGGTGAACCCGGATTCCACGCGCGCAGTGAAGCCCTGGGCCCATTCTTCGGCCTTGGACTGCGGGGCGTTGTCCTGACGGAAATCGCGGTTGATGTAGTGGTTACGCATTTCGATACGGGCCTTGCTGTCGCCGATGAAGTCGGCCATGGCGCTGGGCGCGACCATGGGCAGACTCAATGCGGCGGCCAGCGAAAACAGTGATTCAAAAGGTGCAGTACGAGCGGGTCTCATTATTTTTATTCCCTGCCAACTGGTCGGTCGTTGTTAGTGATTGCTGGCGCCGGAGGCACCGATGCCGGTCATCGAGCGGATGAACTGCGCCAGGTAACGGCCACGCTCAAGGGCTGCACGGGGCGAGGTGTCGGTGACGGAAAACAGCCACGCACTGAAGAACGCCAGGCTCATGGAAAACAGGGCCGGGTTGGAGTACGGGAACAGCGCCTTGTCGTGGTGCATCACGTTGACCCACACCGCCGGGCTCAGCACCAGCAACACGATCGCCGAGACCAGTCCGGACAGGCTGCCGAGGACGGCGCCGCGGGTGGTCAGGCCTTTCCAGTACATGGAAAGGAACAGCACCGGGAAATTCACCGACGCCGCGATGGCCAGCACCAGGCCCGAGAGGAAGGCAATGTTCTGCGACTCGAACAGCAGGCCGAGGATGATCGCCAGCACTCCGATGCACAGGGTGGCGATTCGCGACACGCGCATCTCCTGTTGCTCGCTGGCCTGGCCCTTGCGCATCACGCAGGCATACAGGTCGTGGGACACCGCCGAGGCGCCGGACAGTGCCAGCCCGGCAACCACCGCCAGGATGGTGGCGAAGGCGACCGCCGAGATGAAGCCGAGGAACAGGTTGCCGCCTACCGCGTGGGCCAGGTGCACGGCGACCATGTTGCCGCCGCCGATGATCGCGCCGCTGGCGTCGCGGAACGTCGGGTCGGTGCCGACCATGACGATGGCGCCGAAGCCGACGATGATCAGCAGCAGGTAGAAGTAGCCGATGAAACCGGTGGCGTAGAACACGCTTTTACGCGCTTCCTTGGCATCGCTGACGGTGAAGAAACGCATCAGGATGTGCGGCAGGCCAGCGGTGCCGAACATCATGCCCAGCCCCAGGGAAATCGCATCGATCGGGTTGGACAGCAAGCCGCCGGGGGCCATGATCGCGTTGCCCTTGGCATGCACGGCGGTGGCGCCGGCAAACATCGCTTCAGTGCTGAAACCGAAGTGCTTGAGCACCATGAACGCCATGAAGGTGGTGCCGAACAGCAGCATCACTGCCTTGATGATCTGCACCCAGGTGGTGGCGAGCATGCCGCCGAAGGTCACGTAGAACACCATCAACACACCGACCAGCATCACCGCGTAGAGGTAGTCGATGCCGAACAGCAGTTCGATCAGCTTGCCGGCGCCGACCATCTGCGCCACCAGGTACATCAGGGCCACGGTCAGGGTGCCGAAAGCCGAGGTCAGGCGCACCGGGGTCTGTTCCAGGCGATAGGAAACCACGTCGGCAAAGGTGTACTTGCCCAGGTTGCGCAGGCGCTCGGCAATCAGGAACAGGATGATCGGCCAGCCGGCCAGCACGCCCAGGGCGTAGAGCAAGCCGTCGTAGCCATTGAGGAACATCATCGCGGAAATGCCGAGGAACGAGGCGGCCGAGATCATGTCGCCGGCAATCGCCAGGCCGTTCTGGAACCCGGTCATGCCGCCACCGGCGGTGTAGAAGTCGCTGGCGGAGCGTGTGCGCAGTGCCGCCCAGCGCGTCACGCCGAGGGTGAACAAAACGAACACCAGGAACATGCCGATGGCGTTCCAGTTCAGTGGGCGGGACGCGCCGTCGGCGGCCATCGCGACATCAGTGACCGCTGCCAGCGGCAGCAGTAACAGTGCAAGGAGGCGGTTCATCGGGCGCACTCCTGCTTGAGTTTTTCATTCAGCGGATCGATCACGTTGTTGGCGCGATAGACATAGAAACCGGTCAGCGCAAAGGCCAGCCCGACGATGACGACACCCACCAGCATGCCCACGGTGGTCACGCCGCCGCTCAGGGATTGGCCGAGGGTAGAAGGGGAGAATGCCACCAGCAGCACGAAGCCGAAGTAGATCACCAGCATGGCCAGGCTCAGTGACCAGTACAGCTTCTGTTTGCGGCGAACCAGCTGGATGAAATCCGGGTGCTGGCCGATGAGTTCTATTTCCTGGGGTGTCATGACGCGCGCTCCTTTGTTGTTTTTGTTTTGGGTGAAACGGTGTATCCGGGTCGATCACCGGACCCCTGTAGGAGCGAGCCTGCTCGCGATGGTCGTCAACGATAACGCTGGATACCTGATACCCAGTGGCGATCTCGGGTCCATCGCGAGCAGGCTCGCTCCTACAGGGTTTTGTGTTGTTTCAGAGCTGGTCGAAATCCAGCACCACCTTGTCGCTGATCGGGAAGGCCTGGCACGACAGCACATAACCGGCGGCCACTTCGTAGTCTTCCAGGGCGTGGTTGCTGTCCATTTCCACTTCGCCTTCGATGACCTTGCACTTGCAGGTCGAGCACACGCCGGCCTTGCACGAGTAGGGCAGTTCCGCGCCTTGCTCATTGCCCGCATCGAGGATGCTCTGGCTGTTGCGCGGCAGGTCGAAAGCCAGTGCGCGGCCGTCGCTGATCACGGTGATCTGGCTGACCGCCGCATCCACCTGGCGGGCGGCTTCACGGGCGGCGCGCTTGTGCTCGCTGCCGGCGGCGGCGAACAGTTCGAAATGGATGCGCTCGGGTTGCATGCCCTTGGCCTTGAGGCTGTCGCGCACGGTCTCGGTCATTTCCTGCGGGCCGCAAATGAAGGCGGCGTCGAGGGCCTTGACGTCGAGCCAGCGGCTGAACAGTTGCTCGCACTTCTCGGCGTTGATCCGGCCGTTGTACAGGTCGACGTCCTGCTGCTCGCGACTGAATACGAAAATCAGGTTCAGGCGTTGCAGGTAGCGGTTCTTCAAATCTTCAAGCTGCTCGCGGAACAGTGCGCCGGAGCTGGAGCGGTTGCCGTACAGCAGGGTGACGCGGCTGTGGGGCTCGGTTTGCAGGGTGGTCTTGATGATCGACAGGATCGGCGTGATGCCGCTGCCCGCCGCCACGGCCAGGTAGTTGCCGTGGCGAACCGGGTCGAGTTCGACGCAGAAATGCCCGGCCGGCGGCATCACTTCCAGGGTGTGCCCGGCTTTCAGCTGTTCGTTGGCAAACGCCGAGAAGCGCCCGCCGGCCACACGCTTGACGGCGACGCGCAGCTCACCGTCGTTGACCCCGGTGCAGATCGAGTACGAGCGGCGCACTTCCTCGCCGTCCAGTTGGGTGCGCATCACCAGGTGCTGGCCCTGGGTGAAGTGAAAGCTGTCTTGCAGGTCCTGCGGAATCTCGAAGGCGATGGACACCGCGTCACGGGTCTCGGCGCGCACGTCCTTGATGGTAAGGCTGTGAAATTTGCTCATTGTTGTTCTCCAGCTGGGACGGCCGATTCGCCGCTCAGATGCACTTGAAATAGTCGAACGGTTCCCGGCAATCGACGCAGCGGTACAGGGCCTTGCACGCGGTGGAGCCGAACTCGCTGAGCACCTCGGTGTGGGCGCTGCCGCATTGCGGGCAGATCACCTGCGGGCTGTCGCCGAGCAGGCTGCGCTTGCTGGTGCTGCCCTCGGGCGGCGCGATGCCGTAGGCGCGCAGGCGCTCGCGGCCGCTGTCGCTGATCCAGTCGGTGGTCCAGGCCGGGGTCAATTTGCGCTCAAGTTGCGGCGCCTTGAATCCGGCCAGTTCCAGCGCTTCGCGGATATCGCCCTCGATCACTTCGGTGGCCGGGCAACCGGAGTAGGTCGGCGTGACCACCACGTGAAGGTGGCCGGCCTGCCAGTCGAGGTCGCGGACGATGCCCAGGTCGACCACGCTGACCACCGGCACTTCCGGGTCCATGACTTCGCACAGGATCGCCCAGGCGGCGGCCAGGTCGGTCGGTTGAGCCGGCCGGGCGCCGAGGTCGCTGGCGATCAGCTCACCAGGTTGCATCGGGGTACGCTCGTGGCAGGAACTGCATTTCGGCGAGCAGGATGCCCAGGTGTTCGCTGTGCAGGCCCTTGCGTGCATTCAGGTAGAAGTAGTTCGGCGCCGCGGGAACGGGCAGGGTGGCGCTGGTGAAGATCTGCTCGACTTTGGCCTGCCACTGAACGGCGACGCTGGCGATGGCCGGGGTGATGCCGGCTTCGCACAGGCGCTGTTCGCTGTCGTCGGCGGCGATCAGTTCAATGGTGAAGCGCCAGACTTCAGGGATGGCCGCGAGCATGCGCTTGTGGCTTTCCTCGGTGCCGTCACCCATACGCTCGATCCACTCGCCGGAGCGGCGCAGGTGATAGGTCACTTCCTTCACGGCCTTGGCGGCGATCCCGGCGATGCGTTCGTCGCTGGACTGGCTCAGGCCCTGCAGCACCGGCAAGTGCCAGGCGTCATAGAGGAACTGCTTGAGCATGGTCACCGCGAAGTCGCCGTTGGGTTGTTCCACCAGCAGCAGGTTGCGGTAGGCGCGCTCGTCGCGACGGAACGCCAGGTCGTCGGCGTTGCGGCCGTCGTCCAGCAGTTCGGCGGCGTATTCCAGCCAGTTGCGCGCCTGGCCCACCAGGTCGAGGCCGACATTCATCAGCGCGAGCTCTTCTTCCAGTGCCGGGGCCTTGCCACACCACTGGCACAGGCGCTGGCCCTGGATCAGGGCGCTGTCGCCGAGGCGCAGCAGGTATTCGATCAGATCGGTCTTGTTATTCATGGTCGACCTCACATGTGCCCGACTTCGGCCGGCAGCTCGTAGAAGCTGGCGTGGCGGTAGACCTTGTCGTCCGACGGATCGAACAGCGGGTCTTTTTCATCCGGCGACGAAGCGGTGATCAATGCCGAAGGCACGACCCACAGGCTCACGCCTTCGCTGCGACGGGTGTAGAGCTCGCGGGCGTTCTCGATCGCCATGGTGGTGTCGGCGGCATGCACGCTGCCGACGTGCTTGTGGTTGAGGCCGTGCTTGCTGCGCACGAAAACTTCGAAGAGGGTCCACTCGGACATTTCAGTTACTCCACATCAGGTGGCCGGATCAGGCGGCGTTCTTGTTTTGTTTTTTGCGGGCGTGGGCGACGGCGGCTTCACGAACCCAGGCACCGTCTTCAATCGCCTTGCGGCGGGTGGCGACGCGTTCCTGGTTGCACGGGCCGTTGCCCTTGAGCACTTCGTAGAATTCGTTCCACTGGATTTCGCCGAAGTCGTAGTGGCCGCGCTCGGCGTTCCACTTCAAGTCCGGATCGGGGCAAGTGCAGCCCAGCAGTTCCAGCTGCGGGATGGTCTGGTCGACGAAGCGCTGGCGCAGTTCGTCGTTGCTCTGGCGCTTGATTTTCCAGGCCATGGACTGGGCGCTGTTCGGCGAGTGTTCGTCGCTTGGGCCGAACATCATCAGCGACGGCCACCAGAGGCGGTTGATCGCGTCCTGGACCATGTCTTTTTGCGCCTGGGTACCGTGACGCATCATGGTCAGGAGGATTTCGTAGCCCTGGCGCTGGTGGAAGCTCTCTTCCTTGCAGATGCGCACCATGGCCCGGGAGTAGGGGCCGTAGGAGGTGCGCTGCAGCACCACCTGGTTGACGATCGCCGCGCCATCGACCAGCCAGCCCACCGCGCCCATGTCGGCCCAGTTCAGCGTCGGGTAATTGAAGATGCTCGAGTACTTGGCCTTGCCGCTGTGCAGCTTGGCGATTTCTTCATCGCGGTCGGCGCCCAGGGTTTCCATGGCGCTGTACAGGTACAGGCCGTGGCCGGCTTCGTCCTGGATCTTGGCCATCAACTGCAGTTTGCGCTTGAGGCTCGGTGCGCGGGTGACCCAGTTGCCTTCGGGCAGCATGCCGACGATTTCGGAGTGGGCGTGCTGGGAAATCTGCCGGATCAGGGTCTGGCGGTAGGCATCTGGCATCCAGTTCTTGGCTTCGATCTTGATTTCTGAATCGATTTTTTCCTGGAAGGCGCGTTCCTGTTCGGACATTTCCGAGAGGTCCTTGATGCGCTTTACGCCTGTTTCTACTAGCTGTGCGTACATTTTGAGTTCCCGCCTTGAATCTGTTCTGGGGCATTGGGAACTTTATAAGCGATACAGAAATTAATATCAAACAGAAAATGACGTGTCGTATTTGTTTTTTGTATCGCTTTGGGTGGGTGGTCGTTTTTTGGGGGCAGGATGGTCGGTGTACATATCCGTTGCTTCGGTAACGGCCGCTTATGGTTTCGCCCTTACGGCGAGTCCCTTTTGGCAAACGCCCCAAAAGGAACCAAAAGGTCTCGCCCCTTGCGTCCGGCCCCTCGCTGTGGCTCGGCGTTCCTTCGCTCCGGTATTCATCCGGGGGCATCGCCCTCCGGTTGGCTTCGCTGGCACCTACATGCGATGAGTTCGACTGCGTCGAACGGCGCTGCGCGCCCATCCCCGGATGAACACCTCCGCTCAGCCTCCCGAGGGGGCGGGTGGATCAAGATCAAGAGCTGCAGGCGAGCTAACGCTCGGCCTGATGAGTGGTGAAAAGCGGCGGGTGTGGGCTGCTCAACTGTAGGAGCTGGCTTGCCAGCGATGGACGCCAGTGCGCCGCGTTTTTCCGGTTCTCGCGCGTCATCGTTGACGACCATCGCGAGCAGGCTCGCTCCCACAAGGGATATGTGTCGCTCACAAGACCTGTAGGAGCCGGCTTGCCGGCGATGGACTCCAGTGCGCCGCGTTTATCCGGTTCGCGCGCGTCATCGTTGACGACCAACGCGAGCAGGCTCGCTCCCACAAGGGATATGTGCCGGTCACAAGACCTGTAGGAGCCGGCTTGCCGGCGATGGACGCCAGTGCGCCGCGTTTTTCCGGTTCGCGCGCGTCATCGTTGACGACCATCGCGAGCAGGCTCGCTCCCACAAGGGATATGTTTCGCTCACAAGACCTGTAGGAGCCGGCTTGCTGGCGATGGGCTCCAGTGCGCCGCGTTTTTCCGGTTCTCGCGCGTCATCGTTGACGACCATCGCGAGCAGGCTCGCTCCCACACGGGATATGTGTCGCTCACAAGACCTGTAGGAGCCGGCTTGCTGGCGATGGACGCCAGTGCGCCGCGTTTTTCCGGTTCGCGCGCGTCATCGTTGACGACCATCGCGAGCAGGCTCGCTCCCACAAGGGATATGTGTCGCTCACAAGACCTGTAGGAGCCGGCTTGCCGGCGATGGACGCCAGTGCGCCGCGTTTATCCGGTTCACACGCGTCATCGTTGACGTCCATCGCGAGCAGGCTCGCTCCCACAGAAACGCTGATGGGTGTGCACTCAAAAACCAAAAAAAAGCCCCGCAAAAGCGGGGCCATAAGGGGTGCAGCAGTCATGCTTTGGGAGGTCATGCTTTCGGGCGTTTATCCACCACGTGGCAAGCCTTGCCCTCGGATCGCTTGATCGAATGGAAAGGCTGCAAGACGATCCTCGAACTGATCCCGATGTACGTCTTGATGTGCTTGCTCAACTCCCCGCAAACAGCCTTCTGCTGTTCGTCGGTCAGGTGCTGGTGCTCGGCCTTGAGCTCGACATGCACATCAACGCTGTCCAGGTTGCCATTGCGATACAGATGGATCTCATAGCACTCGGCAAGTTGTTTGATTTTCAGCACCTGTTCCTCGATCTGCGTCGGGAACACGTTGACCCCGCGAATGATCAGCATGTCGTCGCTGCGTCCGGTGATCTTGTCGATACGGCGCATCGGCCGCGCCGTACCCGGCAGCAGGCGCGTCAGGTCGCGGGTGCGGTAGCGGATCATCGGCAGGGCTTCTTTGCTCAATGAGGTGAACACCAGTTCGCCCATCTGCCCGTCCGGCAGTACTTTGCCGGTGACCGGGTCGATGATTTCCGGGTAGAAGTGGTCTTCCCAGATGGTCGGGCCGTCCTTGGTTTCGGCGCATTCCATCGCCACGCCCGGGCCCATGATTTCCGACAGGCCGTAGATGTCCAGGGCGGTGATGCCCAGGCGTTGCTCGATGGCGCTGCGCAGTTCGGCGGTCCACGGCTCGGCGCCGAAGATGCCCAGGCGCAGGGCCAGTTTGTGCGGGTCGATGCCCTGGCGTTCGATTTCGTCGGCGATGTTGAGCATGTAGGACGGCGTGACCATGATGATGTCCGGCTGGAAATCCTTGATCAGTTGCACTTGCTTCTCGGTCTGGCCGCCGGACATCGGGATCACCGTGCAACCCAGGCGTTCGGCGCCGTAGTGCGCGCCGAGGCCGCCGGTGAACAGGCCGTAGCCGTAGGAAATGTGCACCTTGTCGCCGCGTCGGCCACCGGCGGCGCGGATCGAGCGCGCCACCACGTTGGCCCAGGTGTCGATGTCGTTCTGGGTGTAGCCGACCACGGTCGGTTTGCCGGTGGTGCCGCTGGACGCGTGCAAGCGCACGATGTCGTTCATCGGCACGGCAAACATGCCGTAGGGGTAGTTGTCGCGCAGGTCGGACTTGGTGGTGAAAGGGAACTTCGCGAGGTCGTCGAGGGACTTGATGTCATCCGGATGCACGCCCAGCGCATCGAAACGCTGACGGTACAGCGGCACGTTGTTGTAGGCGTGGTTCAGGCTCCAGCGCAGGCGCTCCAGCTGATGCTGGCGCAACTCGTCGATGCTGGCGGTTTCCAGCGGGTCCAGCATTGGGCCCAGGGCGGCTTTGGCTATTGGCATGTTCATGTGTTCACTCGAATTGTTTTTGTGTTCCAGCCCTTTTGCACAAGGGCTTTGAGTGCATGCCCCAAGGATACCTCTCGGCTCCTTGGGAATCGCGATTCTTTAGTGGGATAGACGTTCGATGATCAGCGCGATCCCCTGGCCGACGCCGATGCACATGGTGCACAGGGCGTAGCGGCCATTGCGCTCCTCAAGCTCGTGCAGGGCGGTGGTGACCAGTCGTGCGCCGCTCATGCCCAGCGGGTGGCCCAGGGCGATGGCACCGCCGTTGGGGTTGACCCGTGGGTCGGTGTCGCTCAGGCCCAGTTCGCGCAGTACGGCCAGGCCCTGTGCGGCGAAGGCTTCGTTGAGCTCGATCACGTCCATGTCGGCCAGGCTCAGGTTGGCCACTTCCAGCACTTTGCGCGTGGCCGGGACAGGGCCGATGCCCATGATGCGCGGTTCAACGCCAGCGGTGGCCATCGCGACAACGCGGCCCCGTGCGGTCAGACCGTGACGCTTGGCGACTTCCGGACTGGCCAGCAGCAATGCGCAAGCGCCGTCGTTAACCCCGGAGGCATTGCCAGCGGTAATGCTGCCGCCTTCGCGGAACGGCGTGCCCAGTTTGGCAAGCTGCTCAAGCGTGGTGTCGCCACGCGGGTGTTCGTCGTGCTCGACCACTTTGGCCGGGCCTTTGCGCTGCGGGATTTCCACGGCGACGATTTCTTTCGCCAGGCGCCCATTGGCCTGGGCGGCCGCTGCACGCTGCTGGCTGCGCAGGGCGAAGGCATCCTGGTCGGCCCGGGAAATGTTGAACTGTTCGGCGACGTTCTCCGCCGTTTCCGGCATGGAGTCGATGCCGTAGGCCTTTTTCATCAACGGATTGACGAAGCGCCAGCCGATGGTGGTGTCGAACATCTCGGCTGCGCGGGAAAACGCCTGCTCGGCCTTGCCCACCACCAGCGGTGCGCGGGACATGGATTCGACGCCACCGACCAGCATCAGCCCGGTTTCGCCGCTGCGAATGGCGCGAGCGGCGGTGCCGATGGCATCCAGCCCGGAGCCGCACAGGCGGTTGAGGGTGGTGCCTGGCACGCTCACCGGCAGCCCGGCCAGCAGCGCCGACATGCGCGCGACGTTGCGGTTGTCTTCGCCGGCCTGGTTGGCGCAGCCGTAGATCACGTCGTCGACCGTGTTCCAGTCGACTTGCGGGTGACGGCGCAGCAGTTCGCGCAGCGGCACCGCGCCGAGGTCGTCGGCGCGCACGCTGCTCAGGACGCCGGCGTAGCGGCCGATGGGGGTGCGGACGGCGTCGATGATCAGGGCGTCATTCATTCGGGTTCTCCTGCGTCAGCACCGGGCCGCGCACTTTGTAGGATTTGCCATGGAACAGGGCGATCAACTGGCCCTGCTGGTTTTCGATGCGTACGTCGTAGTTGCCGGTGCGCCCGGAACGGCTCTGCTCGATGCAGTCGGCGTTCAGCGTGTCGCCCAGGCGGGCCGGGGCGATGTAGTCGATGCTGCAACCGATGGCCACGGTGGCTTCGTTGTAGCTGTTGCAGGCAAAGGCGAACGCCGAGTCGGCGAGGGCGAACAGATAGCCGCCGTGGCAGGTGCCGTGGCCCTGGACCATGTCGGCGCGCACGGTCATGCCGACCCGCGAGCAGCCGGGGCCGGCCGACAGCAGGCGCATGCCCATGGCCTGGCTGGCGGCGTCGCGCTGGAACAGTGTTTGTGCGCAGTCGCTGGCCAGCGACATGGCTTCATGGTTAGTCATGGAAGTTTCTCCCTTCGGCAACCCGACGGCGCAGCAACAGCGACGGCCGGTAGCGTTCTTCGCCATAACTGGCTTGCAGGTTTTCCAGCACGTTGAGGATGTGCGCCAGACCGATCGCATCCGCCCAGGCCAGCGGCCCCTGTGGATAATTGACCCCGGCGCGCATGGCCAGGTCGATGTCGGCGGCCGAGGCCACGCCTTGCAGCAGGGCGTCGGCGGCTTCGTTGGCGAGCATGGCGACGGTGCGCAGCACTGCCAGCGCCGGGCTGTCGCTGAGCAGGCTGACCTTGAGTCCAGCCTGTTGCAGCAGGGCAACGCCTTGTTCGAGTGCCAGCGGATCGATACCTGCCGCATGGCTGATGGCGATGCGTTTGGCGTTACCGTAATCGAGCGCCAGATCCAGCAGGATCAGGTTGCGCAGCCCGTCTTCGCGAGCGCGCTGGCAGGCCATGCGTCCGTCGCTCAAGGCCAGCACGGCGTCACCGACCCGCAGCAAGCCTCGACCATCGCGCTGGATGATCTCGACGCCTTGTTCATGCAAACGTGCGAGCAAGCCTTTAGCGATACCGAGGTCGCCTTCCACAGCACAAACCTCGACCTTCGCAGCGCTGTTGATTTCAGCGGCGTGCGGGCGCTCCGCACCTTGGGCATAGCTGTAGAAACCCTGACCGCTCTTGCGTCCCAGGCGCCCGCCGTCCACCAGCTCTTTCTGGATCAGCGACGGCAGGAAGCGGGTGTCCTGGTAATAGGCGTCGAATACCGAACAGGTCACCGCATAGTTGACGTCGTGGCCGATCAGGTCGGTCAGCTCGAAAGCACCCATGGCAAACCCACCGGCCTCACGCATCAGCGCATCCAGGGTCGAGCAATCCGCAGCACCTTCCTGCAACAGACGCAGGCTCTCGGCATAGAACGGCCGGGCCACGCGGTTGACGATGAAGCCCGGCGTCGAACGGGTGTGCACCGGTTTTTTGCCCCAGGCCTTGGCCGTGTCGTACAGGCATTCGGCAAGGGCTGGATCGCTGGCCAGGCCGGAAACGATTTCCACTAGCGCCATCACCGGCGCCGGGTTGAAGAAGTGCAGGCCGAGCAGGCGCTCTGGATGCTCAAGCTGTGCGGCGATGCTGGTGATCGACAGCGACGAGGTGTTGCTGGCGAGGATGCAATGCGTGCCGCAGATGCCTTCGAGCTGGCGGAACAGCGCACGCTTGACCTCGAGATTCTCGACGATCGCTTCGATGATCAAATCGCAATCGGCCAGCGCCTCGATAGCTTCCACGGCTTGCAGGCGGGCAATCGTTGCATTGCGCGACTCGGCGGCCAGTTTGCCGTTCTCGACCCGTTTGCCCAGTTGCCGGTCGATGCCTTCAATGGCCTGAGCGGCAGCGCCAGGGCGGTTGTCCAGCAGCAGCACCGGATGACCGGCCTGGGCCGCGACCTGGGCGATACCTGCGCCCATGGCGCCGGCGCCGATCACGGCGATGCGTGCAGATGTGTTCAGTGCGCTCATGACTCAGCGTCCCTTGAAAACGGCGGTGCGTTTTTCCATGAAGGCGCCGACGCCTTCGCGGTAATCCTCGCTGCGCCCGGCCAGGCGTTGCAGGTCGCGTTCCAGCTCGAGTTGTTCGTCGAAGCTGTTGCTCATGCTCGCGTTGAGGCTGCGCTTGATCAGCGCCAGGCCGTAAGTCGGCTGAGTCGCCAGGTGGCGGGCCAGTTTCAGTGCTTCGTCGCGCAAATCGGCGTCGTCCACACACTGGTAGATCAAGCCCCATTGCTCGGCTTGTTCGGCGCTCAGGCGGTTGCCCAGCAGTGCAAGGGCCTTGGCCCGAGCCATGCCAACCAGGCGCGGCAGGGTCCAGGTGCCGCCGGAATCGGGGATCAGGCCGATCTTGCAGAAGGCCTGGATGAAGCTGGCCGAGCGCGCGGCCAGGACCAGGTCGCAGGCCAGCGGAATGTTGGCGCCGGCACCGGCCGCCACGCCGTTGACCGCACAGATCACCGGCAGCGGCAGGTCGCGCAACTGGCGGATCAGCGGGTTGTAGAACTTCTCGATGGACTCGCCCAGGTCCGGCACGGCGCTGCCCGGCGCGACATTGCGGTCGCTCAGGTCCTGCCCGGCGCAGAAGCCGCGACCTTCACCGGTCAGCAGCAGGACGCGCACGTCCGGGTTCTGCCGCACTTGCTTGAGCGCTTCCTTCACTTCGCCATGCATCTGGGTGTTGAAGCTGTTGAGCTGGTCCGGCCGGTTGAGGCTGAGCAGGGCGACGCCGGCCTCGATGGAAAACAGGATGTGTTCGAAGTTCATGGTCTTGGCGCTCTCTTGGCGGTCGTTCGAATTCTGGGATTACTGACCGGTAAAGGTCGGCGTGCGCTTTTCCTGGAAGGCAGCGATGCCCTCGTCGCGGTCGCGGGTGCCGGCCAACACGGTGAAGGCGTGGCGCTCGAACCGCAGGCCGCTGGCGAGGTCGGTGTCCATGGCCTTGAGCAGCGACTCCTTGGCCAGACGCACGGCCAGCGGTGCCTTGGCGGCGATGCTGCGGGCGATGTGCAGGGCGCGGTCGACGGTGAACTCCGGCTGGGTCACTTCGCTGACCAGACCGGCGCGCTGGGCCTGGCGGGCATCGATCGGCTCACCGGTGAGCACCATCTGCATGGCCATGGACTTGCCGACGGCGCGCAGCAGGCGTTGGGTGCCACCGGCGCCGGGCATGATCCCGAGGTTGATTTCCGGCTGGCCGAAGCGCGCGTCTTCACCGGCAATGATGATGTCGGCGTGCATCGCCAGTTCGCAGCCACCGCCGAGGGCGAAGCCGTTGACGGCGGCGATCAGCGGTTTGCTGAAGCGCGTGATGGTTTGCCACGAGGCCTGGCGCGGGTCGTCGAGGATGCCGACCAGGTTGCGCTCGGCCATCTCCTTGATGTCGGCACCGGCGGCGAAGGCCTTGCGGCTTCCGGTCAGGACCACGGCGCGGGTGTCCGGGTCGGCTTGCGCGGCATTCAGTTCGTCGGCCAGTTCGCCCAGCAACTCGGTGGTCAGGGCGTTCAGGGCCTGCGGGCGCTGCAGGGTAATCAGGCGGACGCCAGGCTCGATCAATTCGACGGCAAGGGTTAGAGGCATGGCGGGTGCCCTCACGGTGCAGGCTCGGCGTGGTGCCGGCTCGTTATTGGATCGGCCGCAGGGGCCGGTTTTGCCCAAGTATAGCTGTAACGTGATACGTAAATGCAATATGAAAATAGATTTAATGTGTCTTATTGGTGATGATTTTGATTTGAGCGTCTCCTGGTGTATGAGCGCTTGTAGTGGTTTTTCTCCAGCGTTTATTGGGTTTTATCCTGATTTTTGTGTCCCGTTTGCATTCGTCGGAAAGTGCTGTTTCAAGTGATACGCTTTTTAGTCTTTGTGATTGTAAAAGTGATGTGATACAAAATGAGTCATTATTTGCATCGCTTTGTGAGGGACGCTTTCATGACCTGCTACAGCCTTGGTGGCCTGACTCCGGTGGTTGACCCGAGCGCCTATGTGCATCCGTCTGCCGTATTGATCGGTGACGTGATCATCGGTCCGCATTGCTATGTCGGTCCGCTGGCCAGCCTGCGCGGCGACTTCGGGCGGATCGTGCTGGAGGAGGGCGCCAACCTGCAGGACACCTGCGTGATGCACGGTTTTCCCGACAGCGACACCGTGGTCGAGCGCAACGGCCACATCGGCCATGGCGCGGTGCTGCACGGATGCCGGATCGGCGCCGACGCGTTGGTGGGCATGAATGCGGTGGTGATGGACAACGCCCGGATCGGCCCGCGTTCATTCGTTTCGGCGGCGGCGTTCGTCAAGGCCGGCTTCGAATGCCCTGAGCAGTCGCTGGTCATGGGCGCACCGGCCAGCGTCAAGCGCACCCTCAGCGATCAGGAAGTGGCGTGGAAACAGGCCGGTACTCGGGAATATCAGCAACTGGCCCAGCGTTGCCTTACGCAGATGCAGGTGTGCGAACCGCTGAGCGAACCGGAGCCGGATCGCCCGCGGATCAGCGACAGCGGGTTGCGGCCGAAAGGCAGCAGCCTGTGAACACGGACCCTTGTAGGAGCCGGCTTGCTGGCGAAGGTGGGTCAGCTACCTTGGCGTTGACTGATACACCATCGCCAGCAAGCCGGCTCCTACAAGGGGTTGGGCTTAACCGGCCGGCTTTCGGTATATTCCTTTTCTTTTTTCGCACGGAACGCCCATGTCGTCCCTGACTCCCTTGAACCATCTGATTACCCGCTTCCAGGAACAGACGCCGATCCGCGCCAGTTCCTTGATCATCACGTTGTACGGGGATGCCATCGAACCCCATGGCGGCACCGTGTGGCTGGGCAGCCTGATTCAATTGCTCGAGCCGATCGGCATCAACGAACGGCTGATCCGCACTTCGATTTTTCGCCTGACCAAGGAAGGCTGGCTGACCGCCGAGAAAGTCGGTCGGCGCAGCTACTACAGCCTGACCGGCACCGGTCGCCGGCGTTTCGACAAGGCCTTCAAGCGGGTCTACAGCACCACGATGCCGGCCTGGGATGGTTCCTGGTGCCTGGTGATGCTCTCGCAGCTGACCCAGGACAAACGCAAACAGGTGCGCGAGGAGCTGGAGTGGCAAGGTTTTGGTGCGATTTCGCCGATGGTGCTGGCCTGTCCGCGCAGTGACCGTTCCGATGTCAACGCGACGCTGCTCGACCTCGGCGCCCAGGAAGACACCATCGTCTTTGAAACCACCGCGCAAGACGTGCTGGCCTCCAAGGCGCTGCGCCTGCAAGTGCGCGAGAGTTGGAACATCGAGGAACTGGCAACCCACTACAGCGAATTCATTCAGCTGTTCCGGCCGCTCTGGCAGGCGCTTCGCGAGCAGGAAAACCTGCAACCGTCCGACTGCTTCCTGGCGCGAATCCTGCTTATTCATGAATACCGCAAGCTGCTGCTGCGCGACCCACAGCTGCCGGACGAATTGTTGCCCGGCGATTGGGAAGGCCGTGCGGCCCGGCAGTTGTGCCGCAACATTTACCGTTTGATCTATGCCAAGGCCGAGGAATGGCTGAACAGTGCACTGGAAACCGCCGACGGACCGTTGCCGGACGTGGGCGAGAGTTTTTATCGGCGGTTTGGCGGGTTGAAGTAAACCCGTCGCCGTTCAGGGAGAGTCGCTGTTCAGGAGAACCTGTGTTTTGACGTAGACAATAAAAATAAGCCTGCGTGAGGCCTGCCATGATTTCTACAAACGCACAGCGCCATGATGGGTTCGATCAGTGGATCCATCAGATCAACCAGATCTGCGGCGCCTTCAATGCACAACCCCTGGGCAACGAATTTGCCGGGCGCATCCGCGAATACCAGAGCGATGCGCTCAAGCTCAGTTTCGTCGACGCGTGCCAGGCGCGTTTGTACCGCACGCCCCAGGAAGTCGCGGCGGGCGAGGGCGGCAAGTATTTTGCGGTGTTCCAGCTCGACGGCACGGCGGGCATGGCCCAGGGCGACGACAAGGTCTTGCTGTCCCCCGGCGACATCACGCTGATCGATGCCGCGCGACCCAGCGACTTCACCTACAGCGAAAACTCCCGGCAGTTGTCGTTGATCCTGCCGCACCAACTGGTCGAGCAAACCCTGCGCTTCAATCAGGTCAAGTGCGGCCACCGGATTGCCGCGACTTCGCCCATCGCCATGCTCTCGCACCGGCTGATCCTCGATGCCACCCGCCAGCAGCACCTGACCCGACAGGAAAGCGAAGCGACCCTTGAGGCGATCGTCAGCCTGTTGCGCCCGGCCATCAGCCAGACCGACGATTGCGAGGATTCCCACGAGCGGATCTTCCGCAAGACGCTCAAGTTCATCGACGAACACATCCGCTCCGAAGACCTGTGCCCGGAATGGCTGGCGCGGGAAGTCGGCATGTCCACCCGTGGCCTGTACCGGATGTTTGCCAAGAAAGGGTTGGTGGTGGCGCGCTACATCAAGAACCGCCGCCTGGACCTGTGCGCCGAATTCCTGCGCCAATCGGGCAAGGAACAGAAGTTGTCGGTGTTGGGGTATTCGTGGGGGTTTTCCGATTCGAGCTACTTCTCCACCGCGTTCAAGTCACGCTTCGGCATTGCGCCGGGGGAGTATCGCAAGCGGTATGCCTGATCGGTTGCCTGAGCACCGAATAACCCTGTGGGAGCGGGCTTGCCCGCGATAGCGGTGGATCAGTGACAATGATGTCGACTGACACTCCGTCATCGCGGGCAAGCCCGCACAGGTTATATGAATTGCCCGGTTACTTCGGTGCGTTGAGGTTCAAGGTCGGCGTTTCATCGAAGAAATTCCACGGTTTGAGCAGCACATGCACCCATTCGGTCGGCATGATCGGCCATTCTTCGGCGCGGGCGATGTGGGTGGTGCCGGTGGTCAGCCAGACCACGTCGTCGGTGTTCTCGATGGAGTGGTTGTCCTGGGTGAACTGGCCCAGGCCCGAGTCCCTGTCCGAGCGGTTCGGGTACTTGCCTTCCGGGTATTTTTCCTCGGGGTTGTATTGCGTCACCCACAGTTGCTTGTCCATGAAGCTCAGGCGGTGGTAGAGCCATTCGTCCTTGCCGAAGTTGGCGCCCTTGGCCACCGGGTGCGTGCCGCCGGCATAAGGAATCAACTGGTAGGAAACCGGGTTGCCGACCTTGTTCTCCTTGCTGAAGTTGGTCAGCAGACGCACGGTCGACGGGTCGAATTTCTGCGCCGCCTGTTGCTCGGTGCCGACTACTTTGGTCTCGGTCTGCATGGTGCTGGTGCGCGGGCCGCCACGGTCGTTGGGCAATACCACCGGGTTCACTTCCACCAGTGAGTTCTGCTCGCCGTCCACGTCCATGTCGAGGCGGAAGTTGTAGATGTGCTGGTGCGTGGTGCCGACGATGTTGTGATCGAGCAGGGTGCCGTAGCGCGTGTCTTCCTTGGCGGTGTCTTCGTGCATGGTTTTCGATTTCACGCCCTTGACCGCTTCGATGCCGGTGGCGCCGGCGTCGATGCCGATGGTGCCGTTCTGCTGGAAGACCCAGTCGAAGATGTAGTCGTAGTTGCCCACGGTGCTGATCCAGCGCACCACCAGTTCACGGCGCTCGGTGCTGAGGTTGGGTTGGCCCATTTCCTGGTGTTTGTATTCGGGGCCGGCGTAGCGTTCGAACACCGCCATGGCGCGCGGGATCGCGGTCGGTGCGCCGGTGTAGTCGGCGATGGTGGCGTCCAGCAGCACGGCGTTTTCCGGGGCGTCTTTGCCACGGGCGATCGGTGAAGTCAGGGTGCCCATGCCGTAGTCGCCGGAGTCGAGGTAGGCCTTGAAGTACCAGCCGATGTCCGGGTCGCCGTAAGGCACGATCATGCCGCCCAGGGAGCCTTCGTACATGATCTTGCGTTTCTTGCCCTTGTCGTCGTAGGTGACGGTGGACAGGATCGGGCCGACCCGCGAATCGAGGCGAACGTGGAAGTCCCAGTTCTGCCAGTGAATGCTGTTGCCGCTGATGGTGTAGTTCTTGCCCTCGGGCTCGATGATTTCCAGCGGCTTGACGGCGACGCCCTGGCGTCCGCGACCGTCATAAGGCGTCGGTTTCATCGGCACCGGAATGAGCGCTTCGTCTTCGATCTTGATCAGCTTCTTCTGTTCCAGGTCGACAATCGCCACCAGGCCCTCGATCGGGTGCGCCCAGTAGTTGCCGTCACCGGTGTCGAGGTAGCTGACGATTTTCAACAGGCGCTTGTCCTGCGCCAGGCCATCCTTGCCGTCGAAGTAACCGACGGTCAGCGGCGTGGCCACGACCTTCTTCACGTCATTGATGCCGCGCTTGGCGAGGGCCTGGGCGTATTCCGGGCTGGACTCGACGGCTGATTGCACCGTGGCGAAATCATCCAGCAGGACCATGCCGTGGGCGCCTTCGATCGGCTTCCAGGACTTGAGTTCTTTCTTGTCGAGGTCGACCAGCGCTTCGATCACGTGCTTGCCGTCGAGCACGACGATGCTCGCCTGGCGCGGTTGCGCGACGTTCTGCCCGGTGAACACGAAGTTCCACACCTGATCCTTCGGCGGCTCCTTGACCGAGACTTCGGTGAAGCGGAAACCGGGTTTGTAGTTTTCCGATTGCTTGACGATGTCCACGGCCGTGGTGATTTCGCCTGCGCTCAGGGGATTGAGCGGGTTGGGGCGGGTCTCGACGACGAAGGTCTTGTCCAGCCCGGACTGGAACACCTGGTTGATGAAGTCGGTGGACATGAACGCCGTATGGTTCTTGAACACCACCGGGACAGTCAGCTCGATACGCTTGCCGTTGAGCATCGCCACTTTGCTGTCGGGCTTGACCTTGAGATAGACCCCGTCCTTGGCAATGGTGAACAGGTTGGCGTAATCGTCCCATTTCACCGTGGCGCCAAAGGCCTCCAGACCCGCCTGCAGCGGCACCATGTCGGCGTGACCGCCGTGGGCCTGGGCCGTGTTCGCCCAGAAAGGCAGGCCAAGGGTGCTCAGGGTGATGGCCAGGGCCAGGCGGGCAAGCGGGGTTCTTTTGGGCGAAGCTTTGGAGCTGAACATGGGTGAATTCCTGGGGAAAAGCCGGGTACGGGCATTCCTGCACTTTGTTACAACTCGTCAATGGACGCTTTTGAATGCCTGCCAGATTTCTTTGGTTGCGTGCCGCGATTGAGCTTTGCTGACGAAATGCACAATGGCAAGCAGACAAAGTGCCCGACCAAGGGGGATTGCTAACCATTGCTTCAGGTTAATAGGAAGCATTACTATTCACGCCCCGCCTCCACAGCACACCGCAATGACCCTCAAGCTGCCCCGCAGACACGGCTTTTTCGAGCACTACGAAGAGTTGGTTGGCACCTGGACCCGTCGCCTGAGGAATCGTCAGCAGGCCGAGGACCTGGCCCACGATACCTTCGTGCGGGTGCTTGAGTCCGATTCGGCGGCGGTGCAACAGCCTCGGGCGTATTTGCACCAGACCGCGCGCAACATCGCCGTGGATGGTTATCGGCGTGAGGACCGGCGGGGCGCCATGGAGTCAGAGGCGATTGATCTCAGTGAGTCGCCGACCGGCGACCCGGAGCATTTCATGCACGCGATCCAGTTGGCGGATTCCATTGAACGGGCGCTCACCGAGTTGCCGGTCAACTGCCGCAAGGTATTTGTCTGGCAGAAAATCGAGGGCCTGACCCAGGCCGAAATCGCCGAACGACTGGGACTGTCCAAGAACATGGTGGAAAAGTATATGATCCGCACGCTTCGGCACCTGCGTGATCGCCTGGACGGGTTGCAGTCATGATGGCCCATGCATTCTCCACCCCAGCCAGACAGGAACTTCCATGATGGATACTCGTGATTGTGCGTGCGGGCAAACGACGGTGCGCGATGAGGCGGCGCAGTGGTTTGTGCGTTTGCAGGAACCTGTCGTCGATGTCGAAGTGCGGCGCCGATTCCAGGCCTGGCTGGACGAACATCCCCAACACCGGGACGAATTCGATGTGCTCCAGGGTTTGTGGAGCGCCGCCGACCTGGTGCCGGCGGCGCGTTTGCAGGCCTTGTGCGATACCCCGCCAGCCCTGAAGAAACCTCGTCCCGTGCTGCGTTATGCGGTGGCCGCCAGCGTGTTCGCGGTGGCACTCGGCTTGGGCCTGTTCAGCGCTCTGAACCATCCGGCGCCTTACACCGCCGAGTTTTCAACGGCCTTGAATGAGCGGCGCCATGTGGCGTTGCCGGATGGCTCGGAAGTCGATCTGGACAGCCGCAGCCGGATTCAGGTGCGGTTTGAAAAGGGTCAACGCAACGTTGAACTGACCGCAGGCGAAGCGATGTTCAGCGTCGAGCACGACACCCGCCGGCCATTCGTGGTCGCGGCGGGCAGTGGCAAGGTCACGGTCACCGGCACCCGCTTCGACGTGCGTCGCGGCGCCAGCGAAACCCGGGTGGTGGTGGAGCAGGGCACCGTCAGGGTCCAGGGGCGCGAGGCCGCCGACAACGATTTCATCAATCTGACCGCAGGCCTTGGCACCCACGTCGATGCCCGGGGCAAGGTTGCCGCTGCCTACGCGGTCAACCCGGCGGAAATGACCGCCTGGCGCAGCGGCAAGCTGGTGTTCAACAACGCCAGCCTGGCCGACGTCGCCGAGCAGGTCTCGCGTTATCGGGAGAAGCCGCTGAAGGTCAGCAATGCGGCGGTGGGCAATCTGCGCCTGACCAGCGTGTTCAAATCCGACAACACCGACGCGCTGCTCAAGGCCTTGCCGAACATCCTGCCGGTGGCCGTGCGCACCCTTGGCGATGGCAGCCAGGAAATAATTTCAAAATAGAATTCAGGTTTTTTTCGAGTTCATCGTCTTCCTGTTCAACTGCAACTGGTTTGCATTAACAAGCGCACACTCTTGCGATCCACAGGACTACGTTCGACGTGAAAAACTCCACCGCTAAAAACAACAAACTCCCCTGGTTGCCGTTGGCGCTTGCGCTGGCGGTCAACGTTGCGCTGCCCCAGGCCTTTGCCGCCGATGGCATTCACATCCCGGCGCAACCTTTGGGGCAGGCCCTGAGTCAGTTGGGCCAGCAAACCTCGCTTCAGGTGTTCTTCAGCCCTGAACTGGTCGCTGGCAAACAGGCCCCGGCGGTGGATGGCAACCTTTCCCCGGAAGACGCGCTGCGCCAGTTGCTGCAAGGCAGCGGCCTGCAATACCAGATCGATGAAGGTTCGGTGACCCTGATGCCGGCGCCGACTGCCGCGGCCAACGGTCCACTGGAACTTGGCGTGACCGACATCAAGGTGGTCGGCGACTGGCTCGGCGATGCCGATGCCGCCGTGGTGCAGAACCATCCGGGCGCGCGAACGGTGATTCGCCGTGAAGCCATGATCGAGCAGGGCGCGATGAACGTCGGCGACGTGTTGAAGCGTGTGCCGGGCGTGCAAGTGCAGGAAGCCAACGGCACTGGAGGCAGTGACATTTCCCTGAACGTCGGTGTGCGTGGCCTGACCTCGCGCCTGTCGCCGCGCTCCACCGTGCTGATCGACGGCGTGCCGGCGGCGTTCGCCCCTTACGGCCAGCCGCAGTTGTCCATGGCGCCGATTTCCTCGGGCAACCTCGACAGCATCGACGTGGTGCGCGGTGCCGGTTCCGTCCGCTACGGACCGCAAAACGTCGGTGGCGTGATCAACTTCGTGACCCGCGCGATCCCGGAACAAGCCTCCGCTGAAATCGGCACCACCCTGGAAACCTCCCAGCACGGTGGCTGGAAGCACATCGACACGGCATTCATGGGCGGCACCGCCGACAACGGCATGGGCGTGGCGCTGTTGTATTCCGGCGTGAACGGCAACGGTTACCGTGAAAGCAACAACGGCAACGACATCGACGACGTGATCCTCAAGACCCACTGGGCACCGACTGATTACGACGATTTCAGCCTGAACTTCCACTACTACGACGCCAAGGCCGACATGCCCGGTGGCTTGACCCAGGCGCAGTACGACGCCGACCCGTTCCAGTCCGACCGCAACAACGACAACTTCAGCGGCCGCCGCAAGGACGTGTCGTTCAAGTGGATTCGGCAGATCGACGACCGTACCCAGGCCGAAGTGCTGACCTACTACACCGACAGCTTTCGTGGCAGCAACATCGCCGCACGTGATCAGAAGACCCTCGGCTCGTTTCCGCGGACCTACTACACCTTCGGCATCGAGCCGCGGGTGTCCCATGTGTTCGACGTCGGCCCCACCACCCAGGAAGTCAGTGTCGGCTATCGCTACCTGAAGGAGGCCATGCACGAGGAGGCCAGTCGCCTGGGGCTGAACAGCAACAACGAACCGGTCGTGACCAAGACCTCGGACGGCCACGTGTATCAGGACCGTACCGGTGGCACCGAGGCCAACTCGGTGTATGTCGACAACAAGATCGACGTCGGCAACTGGACCGTCACCCCGGGTATCCGTTTCGAGCACATCAGCACCGACTGGCATGATCGCCCGGTACTCGATACCGCCGGCAAGCCTGTACAGGAAAAGAAACGCAGCATCGAAAGCAACGAGCCGCTGCCGGCCCTGAGCGTGATGTATCACATGTCCGACGCCTGGAAGCTGTTCGCCAACTACGAAACCTCGTTCGGTGCCCTGCAGTATTTCCAGCTCGGCCAGGGTGGTTCGGGTGACAACCCCGCCAATGGCCTGGAGCCGGAGAAGGCGAAGACCTACGAAATCGGCACGCGCTACAACGATGATGTGTGGGGCGGTGAAGTGACGCTGTTCTACATCGACTTCGATAAGGAGCTGCAATACATCAGCAATGATGCGGGCTGGACCAACCTCGGCGCGACCACCCACCGCGGCATCGAGGCTTCGGTGCACTACGACATGGCGGCACTGGACCCACGCCTCGACGGCCTGACCGCCAATGCCGGTTTCACCTACACCCGCGCTGTCTATGAAGGGGATATTCCAGACTTCAAGGGCCGTGACCTGCCGTTCTACTCGCGTCAGGTAGCGACTGCGGGGCTGCGTTACGACATCAACCGCTGGACTTACAACCTCGACGCCTTCGCCCAGTCCAAACAGCGCTCGCCAGGCGTCGCGGTGAACGCCGACGGTAGTTTCAGCAACAACTACATCACCGAAGGCACCGCCGACGGCCAGTACGGCGATATTCCGGGTTACGTCACCTGGAACGTGCGCAGTGGCTATGACTTTGGTCCGCAGGTGTCGAACCTCAAGGTTGGCGCCGGGGTGAAAAACATCTTCGACAAGCAGTACTTCACCCGCTCCAGCGACAACAACTCGGGCATGTACGTCGGCGCGCCACGCACGTTCTTTGTGCAGGCCAGTGTCGGGTTCTGATAGATCGGGGTGAATTCATCGCTGGCAAGCCAGCTCCTACAGTTGATCAGCGGCGTACACCAATAATGTGTTCGCAGGATCCCTTGTAGGAGCCGGCTTGCTGGCGATGCTCTTCAGACCTTCAAAACTCTCCCGCCAATCGCCACCGCCACCAGCAACAGCGCCATCAAGGCAAAGGCAAAGCTCAGACTGCTGCCATGGGCGACGAAGCCGATGACGGCGGGGCCCGCGAGAATGCCCGCATAACCCAGTGTGGTAATTGCCGGCACGGCGATGCTTTCGGGCATGACCGTCTGCTTGCCGACTGCGGTGTACAGCACCGGCACGATGTTCGAGCAACCGGCGCCCAGCAGCGCGTATCCCACCAGCGCCGCCTTCCAGTCCGGCGCAAACGTCGCCAGGAACAAGCCGGCGGCGGCCGTCAGCCCGCCGAACACAATCACTCGTGTCGCGCCCAGTCGTCGCACGATTTTGTCACCGGTCAAACGCCCGGCCGTCATGGTCAAGGCAAACGCCGCATAACCGAGGCCAGCATATGCCGTGTCGATGCCACGTTCCTGCACCAGGAACACCGCGCTCCAGTCCAGCGCCGCGCCTTCGGCGAGGAACACGATAAAGCACATGCCGCCGATAAACAGGACGATGCCATGGGGCACCGCGAACGCCGGCCCCGAACCCTTGCTGCCGTAGGGCAACAGATGCGGCACGGCCTTGGCCAACGCGATCAGCAGCATCACGATCACCACCAGCGTGGCGCCCAGCGGGGAAATTCCCAGGCCAAGCAAGCCGCTGACGCCCGCTGCACCGACAATCCCGCCCAGGCTGAACAGGCCATGGAACCCCGACATCATGTTTTTGCCGCTGGCGCGCTCGACGATCACCGCTTGCAGGTTGACCGTCGAATCCACGGTGCCCAGGCCCGCGCCGAACATGAACAAGGCAGCGACCAAGGCCGGAATCGACGACACCGTCGCCAGCAGCGGCAGGGCGGTACAGATCAGCAAGGCTCCGCCAGTCGTCACCCGCCGGCAGCCGAAACGTGAGGACAGGATTCCGGCCAACGGCATCGCCAGAATCGAACCCACCCCAAGGCACAACAGCAGCAAACCCAGGGTGCCTTCATCCAGCCCGGCCCGTGCCTTGGCATAGGGCACCAGCGGCGCCCACGCGGCGATGCCGACCCCGGCGATGAAAAAGGCGATGCGCGTGGACATCTGTTCCAGGCGGCCGGGAACGAAGGTGGTCTGGCTGTTGAGGCTACTCATATCAATTCCTGGCAAAAAACGTCGCGTCCTCAACGGACAGTGATCGACCGGCGTGGGTTCGATCAATGTCCGCAAAAGCTTGCAGTCAAACAGGGCGATATCGTTGCACAGCGCCAGCGTGTTTCGCGATATGTTGGGCCATTTCAATGACACACGGGAGGGCGCCATGGCGCAGCGGTACGATGCACGGGGCAACATCTACATCGTGGTGGCACCCGAAGAATTGCGCCGTCAGGGCATCAACTTGCCCGATCAGGCCAGCCAGGCCGCGCAAACCCTCGAAGCCTGGGCGCTCGCGGCCATCGAAGCCTGCTGTAGCTGGGCGCCTGGCACTCGACCGCCCGGCAGCAAGGATCATCGCAGCGACGGTTTGCTGGTCGGTCCGTTTCAGGCGTCGCCTCCCTTTGACCTGTTGATCGTCAACACCGACGGCACCCTGGCCGAGCGCAGTGGCAACGGCTTGACGATCTTTTCCCAGGCACTGAGCGATCAAGGGCTGTTGCCGAAGGACGAAGCCTGTCTGCTCAGGGTTCATCACGACAAGGCTGATACGCCTTCGCCGGGGCAGACCTCGGTGAAAGCCGCAGAGGTCGATGGCGTGAAGGGTTTCTGGCTCGATCTGGGGCAGCCGGGATTCGGACCGGCAGCGGTCAGCGCGCATGGCGTTGAAAACGCGATGTTGAACGGTCGTGAACTCAGCCACATTGAACAATTGTCGGTACTCAACGGGGCCTGGTCACGCAGTCAGTTCGCCCGGGTCGGTAATCCGCATTGCGTGACGCTGGTCGAAAACGCCGAAGATTTGCCGAGCAATGAGCAGATGCGCGAACCGGGGTTGGCCGAAGGTCTGACGAAAATCGCCTACGCGATGCCGACCGGGGCGGGACGGCCGTGTCCGGCGGGGATCAACCTGCAATGGGCGATGCGCCTGGCCGAAGGGCACATCGCTGCCCGGGTGTTCGAGCGCGGCGAGGGGCCGACGGCGTCGTCGGGGACCAGCGCCAGTGCGGTGGCCTGTGCAGCTTGGCGGGTGGGTTGGGTCAGTGCTGGAGAGGTGAGGGTGACGATGCCGGGTGGCACGGCGCCGATCCTGCTGGAAGAAGAGCAGGGGGAGTTGAGGCGGGTCAGTCTGTTTGGTACGGCTCGAATGGTGGATTGATTTTTAGATTGCCATCGCGGGCAAGCCCGCTCCCACAGGATCGCAGCCGTACACCAATATCGTGGCCACTAAAAAACACTGTGGGAGCTGGCTTGCCAGCGATGGCGTCAGCCCGGTCACCACCAGACTCAGCCCAGCCCACCAAACTCCACCACCGGCATCGTCCGCTTCATCAGCACCTTGCCCTCGCGCACCGAATACAGCGGCAATCCCTGACTGCGGATCACTTCGTAGTCGCTGTCCGCCGACAGAATCAGCAGGTTCGCCGGCCGGCCGCGCTCCAGGCCATAACGATCGCCGAGGTTCATGGCCTTGGCGCTATTGTCCGTCACCAGATCCAGCGCACTTTGCAGGTTGCGATAGCCGAGCATGTGGCAGATGTGCAGCCCGGCTTCCAGTACCCGCAAGATGTTGCCGTTACCCAGCGGGTACCACGGGTCGACGATCGAATCCTGGCCGAAGCACACGTTCATGCCCGCTTCCAGCAACTCGTTGACCCGGGTCACGCCCCGGCGTTTCGGGAAGCTGTCGAAGCGACCCTGCAGGTGGATGCTTTCGGTGGGGCAGGAGACAAAGCTGATCCCCGAATGCCCGAGCAGGCGAAACAGTTTGGCGCAGTAGGCGTTGTCGTAGGAGCCCATGGCCGTGGTGTGGCTGGCCGTCACCCGCGAGCCCATGCCGCGGCTGCGGGCCTCTTCGGCGAGCACTTCGAGGAAGCGCGAATGCGGGTCGTCGGTTTCGTCGCAATGCACGTCGACCAGGCAACCGCTGCGTTCGGCCAGGTCCATCAGGAACTTCACCGAGCTGACGCCCTGATCGCGGGTGTACTCGAAATGCGGAATGCCACCGACCACATCGGCACCCATGCGGATCGCTTCCTCCATCAACTCGCGACCATTGCGGTAAGACTCGATGCCTTCCTGAGGGAACGCGACGATTTGCAGATCGACCAGGTGCCGGCTTTCCTCGCGCACTTCGAGCATCGCCTTGAGCGCGGTCAGTTGCGGGTCGGTGACGTCGACGTGGGTGCGCACATGCTGGATGCCGTGGGCGGCGAGGGCCTGGATGGTTTTTTTGGCCCGGGTCTTGGTGTCTTCCAGGGTGATGGTCGCCTTACGCTCGCCCCAGCACTCGATGCCTTCGAACAGCGTACCGCTCATGTTCCAGCGCGGCTCGCCGGCGGTCAGGGTCGCGTCGAGGTGGATATGCGGCTCGACAAAGGGCGGCACCACCAGATTGCCGCCGGCGTCCAGATCGTCAGGGCCCAGGGTCGGGGCTTCGGTCTGGCGGGCGATGCTGCTGATCAGACCGTTTTCCAGGTTCAACTCATGCAGGCCTTCCTGGTTGCGCAGACGGGCGTTGATGATGTGCATCGGGCAGATCCTTTTGGCGAATCGTATTGGCAATACCTCTACGTTAGCTCGCTGGCGGCAACTCCTGCCAGTTCAATTGGATGAATGTTGCGCAGGTAAAAACCGCAGCAGCGCAGCGACTATGGCTTCAGGTGCATCTTCCTGAACCAGGTGCCCGGCGTTGGGGATCGGATGAAACTGCGCGCCGGGAATCATCTGCTGCAAGGCGCGTCCGCGTTCGACGGGAATCCACTGGTCGTCTTGCCCCCAGAGAATCTGCACCGGGCAGCGGATCGCCGGATACAAACCCTCGGCCTCGCGGGTATAACGCTCGTCCATTTGCGCGATCTGCCGGTAGAACGCCGCTTGCCCCGGCTCCCCCAGCCATGGCTGCACGTAGGGGGCGAGTTCGGCATCGGGGATGTCGCGCTGGATGGCCCCGCGAATATAGGTCGGCACGATGGCGCGCTGGATGTAGTCAGGCAGTCCGCTGAACGCCGCTTCATGCTGGCGCACATGCTGCACGAACGGCGAGCCCCAGGGCGTCAATGCCACCGGATCGATCAGCGTCAGGCTGCGGTAATCCTTGCCGTCGAGCAGGTGCGTGCGCAGGGTGGTGGCGCCGCCGAAGTCGTGGGCCACCACATCGGGACGATCCAGGCCCCAGTGCTCCAGCAGTTGCGCCAATAGCCGGTTTTGCACACCAAGCGAGACATCGGCATCCGGTTGTGCCGACTGTCCATAACCCAGCAGGTCGAAGTAGTAGACACGGTGAGTGGCCATGAAATGCGGCGCGATCCGGTGCCATACATAAGAAGAAAAGGGTGTGCCATGCACGAACACCAGCGGCGGGCCGTCGCCGCCTACGGCGTAACGGACCGGGTGTCCGTTGAAGTCAAAGACCTGATCCAGCGGCCAGTCAGTCATGGGCTTGTCCTCTTGGCGGGGCGAGGGGAAAAGCATAGGCATAAAAAAACAGCCGATGAAGGCTGTTTTCTTTTTCTCTGACAAAACGCTGTTCCCCTGTGGGAGCGAGCCTGCTCGCGAAGAGGGCGTGTCAGTCACGGTACATGTTGTCTGACACACCGCTTTCGCGAGCAGGCTCGCTCCCACAGGTTATTTGTAATGTTTGACTTACTCGCCGCGATAGATGCAACCGCTGGTGCAAGTCTCGTGGATGCGGATCGCACTGAGCTCCGGCAGCAAGGGCTTCATCTCATTCCAGATAAACTTGGCCAGCACTTCGCTGGTCGGGTTTTCCAGGCCGGGGATGTCGTTCAGGTAGTTGTGGTCCAGGCGCTCGTACAGCGGCTTGAAGATTGCCTTGATTTCCGAGAAGTCGCGGATCCAGCCGGTATGCGGGTCGAGGTCGCCGCTCAGGTGGATCGCCACTTTGAACGAGTGACCGTGCAGGCGCCCGCACTTGTGGCCGTCCGGTACGTGGGGCAGGCGGTGGGCGGATTCGAAAGTAAATTCCTTGAAGATTTCCACAGTGTTTTCAGCTCTGTTCAGGTGGCGTTCGCCGCAGCGATTCGGGCAGGCGGCGAGTTTACCAGTTTGTCCTGACTAAAGGGTCAGCAAGCGTTCGCCGAGGCGACCGTTGGCGGCCAGTTCGAGGAATTCGTCGCCCATGCGGCGGCTTTCATCCATGGTCGTGCGCCAGTATTTCTGCCGGCTCGCGGCGTCGCCCATGAAGCGCTTGAAGTCGTTGCGGTCCGGCAGTTTGCCGTAGGGCAGGCGCGCCAGGTACTCCTTCGACGGCGCCAGCAGCAGCACGTTTTGCAGGCGTGTCGGGCAGGCGCGGCGCCATGGTAGGGTCTTGTCGAACCAGCCGGGAATCACCCTGTCGGTGAAGTGCGGGTAGAGCACGATGTCGTTGCCGCTGTAGGGCAGGTCCAGGTGATAGTCCAGCAGGCCGCCGTCGCGGAAGGTGCCGGCGCCAGCGCCCGGCAGGTTGCGCACGCCTTCCATCACCATCGGGATCGAACCCGAAGCCAGCAGGGCCTGACGCAGATTGCCGGCATCGAGGGCGACGAAGCGTGAAGGGAAGTCGTTCAAGGCATCGACCGGCGGGGCCAGGCGCGGATCGTGGATGATCAGGCGTTCGAAGTGCCGGGCCAGCCGCGCCCGGCCGCGCAGGTTGTCGGCGATGACCGATGACAGGCCCAGCCCGAGACGACCGCGATGATCGTCGGCGAGCAGGCCGTGGCTTTTGACCACCATGATGTTCAGGCGGTAATCGCTGTTGGCCAGGATCGAGGCATCGCGACCGTCGAGCAGGTCATTGAGCATGCGCCGCGAGCTCTGGCTGATCTGCGTCATGGTCACGCCCTTGGCGAAATGCTGCTCGGTGTACAGTTCCCCCAGGCGCCGGATGCCTTCGGCGGCATCCGGCAGGCAGGCGCTGGCGAAGCGCCAGGAACCCACCGAGGCTCCGATCAGCGAGCGTTCGCGCGGCGCCGCCGGCAGCCACTCGCCGAACAGCGCCAGGTCCAGACCCTGGATTCCCAGCGCCTTCGGCCCGCCCGCCGCGCCGGGCAGGGTGCCGACCTCGGCCGCGTTCAGGCCGTTGGCGCGGATGTGCGCCAGGGCGCGCGGGCCGGCCTTGAGGGTCAGGGAAGGGAATTTGATGTGGATGGCGGTCATTACGGTCTCGATGTGTGGCCTGCGGTGGAATTATACGCAACCCCTGTAGGAGCTGGCTTGCCGGCGATGGCGGTGTATCAGTCAGCATCGATGTTGCCTGACACTCCGCCATCGCCGGCAAGCCAGCTCCTACAGGGTTGGGGGTGGCAATGATGGCCATTCAGTTTCAATTAAGTTCATCCGGTTAAGGTGGCGCCCAGGCAACACCTGAAATCCGGAGACACCCATGAAAACCCTGACAGCCCTGTTCACCGCGTCCATCCTCGGCCTGACCGCGGGCATCGCCCATGCCCGGGAACTTGGCCCGGATGAAGCGCTGAGGCTGCGCGACGCTGGTACCATTGTCGCGTTCGAGACACTCAATGCCCGCGCGCTGGCCAGGCATCCAGGTTCCACCGTCAGTGAATCCGAGCTGGAACAGCATTACGGCAAGTACTTGTACAAGGTCGAGCTGCGCGATCCCCAGGGCATCGAGTGGGATCTGGAATTAGACGCTGTCAGCGGGCAGGTTCTCAAGGATCATCAGGATTGGTAATGAAGGTGTTTTTATTCAAACGATGCACCGGCAGCCGGATGGCACTGGTGCTTCTGGCATTTTGCTCGGTGGTGATGGCCCGCGACCTGGACCAGGATGAAGCCCTGCGCCTGCGCCAACAGGGTGTGATCCTGCCGCTCGAGCAACTGCTGCAACAGGCCATGGATCGTTATCCGGGCGCGAAACTGCTGGAAGCCGAGCTCGAAGAAAAACACGACGTCTACATTTATGAAGTCGAGTTGCTGACCCCTGAAGGCGTGGTCCGTGAGCTGGACATCGATGCCACCAACGGCCGCCTATTGAAAGACAAGGAAGACTGATCCATGCGTTTGCTTCTGGTGGAAGACCACGTACCCCTGGCCGACGAACTGCTGGCCGGTCTCAACCGCCAGGGTTATGCGGTGGACTGGCTGGCCGATGGTCGCGACGCGGTGCATCAGGGCAGCACTGAACCTTACGACCTGATCATCCTCGACCTCGGCTTGCCGGGCGTGCCGGGGCTCGAGGTGCTGGCGCAATGGCGTGCAGCGGGGCTGGCCACGCCGGTGCTGATCCTCACGGCCCGGGGTTCCTGGTCCGAGCGCATCGAGGGCCTCAAGGCTGGTGCCGATGACTACCTGACCAAGCCGTTTCATCCCGAAGAGTTGTTTTTGCGCATCCAGGCGTTGTTGCGCCGCTCCCATGGCCAGGTCAACCAGCCGACCCTCCAGGCCGCCGGGCTGCATCTGGACGAAGGTCGCCAGTGCGTGGTCCGCGACGGTGCCGACATTCAACTGACCGCCGCGGAGTTTCGCCTGCTGCGCTACTTCATGCTGCACCCCGAGCAGATCCTCTCCAAAAGCCACCTCGCCGAACACCTCTACGACGGTGAAACCGAGCGCGACTCCAATGTGCTGGAGGTCCACGTCAACCATTTGCGCCGCAAGCTCGGTAAAGACGTGATTGAAACCCGTCGCGGCCAGGGTTATCTGTTCGGCGGGCAAGCCCGGTGAGATCGATCCAGCGTCGCTTGAGCCTGGGCCTGATCAGCGTGATGGTGGTCGTAGGCCTGGTGCTGGCGCAAACCAGCCTGTGGCTGTTCGAACTGGGTTTGCAGCGCTACCTCGAAGCCGGCTTGCGCAATGACAGCGAGAACCTGCTGGCGGCACTGGTGCGCGGGCCCCAGGGCTTGCAACTGGATGAGCGACGCCTGTCGCCGGCCTATCAGCGGCCGTTTTCCGGGCATTATTTCCGTATTGATTTCACCGACGGCCATTGGCGTTCCCGTTCCTTATGGGATCAGGAACTGCCGCCGCTCGATCACCCCGGCCTGCACGACAACCTGCAACTGGGGCCGGAAGGGCAACAGTTGCTGGTACTGCGTACGGACTATCGACGCATGGGGGTGCCGATCTCCATCAGCGTCGCCGAGGATTACACGCCGATACGCGAAAGCTTCCGGCGCATGCAGCAGCTCGGGTTGGCCCTCGGTGTGGCCGGGCTGCTGCTGATTCTGCTGCTGCAACGGATCACGGTGCGCCGCGCCTTGCGCCCGCTGGAAAAGACCCGCGAGCAGATCGCGCAGTTGCAACAGGGCCAGCGCTCGCAACTCGATGACCAGGTGCCGGTGGAGCTGGAGCCGCTGGTGGCGCAGATCAACCATTTGCTGGCCCACACCGAGGACAGCCTCAAGCGTTCACGCAATGCCCTGGGTAATCTCGGCCACGCCTTGAAAACCCCGCTGGCGGTGCTGTTGAGCCTGGCTTCAAGCGAGCAGCTCGATGCGCACCCGCAATTGCGCAAAGTCCTCAAGGAGCAACTGCAACAGGTCGAGCAGCGGCTCAATCGAGAGCTCAATCGTGCGCGGTTGTCCGGCGATGCATTGCCGGGCGCATTGTTCGATTGCGATGCGGAGCTCCCGGGATTGCTGGCGACCCTGAACATGATCCACGGCGAACACCTGGCGCTGAGCTACCGCGCACCCGCCGGTCTGCAATTGCCCTGGGATCGCGAGGACCTGCTGGAGCTGTTGGGCAACTTGTTGGACAACGCCTGCAAATGGGCGGATGCCGAGGTTCGCGTGAGTGTGGCCGAGAACGCAGAGGGGTTTGAACTCTGTGTGGAAGATGACGGCCCGGGCATTCCCGAAGAGCGGCGTGATCAGGTGTTCAGCCGGGGCACGCGGCTGGATGAACAGACCGAAGGGCATGGCCTGGGCCTGGGCATCGTGCGCGACATCGTCGAAAGCTGGGACGGTAGATTGTCGTTGCTGGAAAGCGAGTGGGGCGGGTTGAAGGTGGTCATCGAGCTACCCAGACACTGAAACTCGCCCCCCTGTAGGAGCGAGCTTGCTCGCGATGATCGTTAACGATGACGCGCCCTTTCTGATTCACAACGGCGCCCTTGCGTTCATCGCGAGCAAGCTCGCTCCTACAGTGATTTGTGTCTACCTCAGGTGTGATGAATCTCCCGATCCTTGGTTTCCGGCATGAAGAAAATGCCCAGCACAGCCGTCATCACCGCGATGACGATTGGATACCACAGCCCGTAGTAGATATCCCCCGTGGCCGCCACCATGGCGAACGCCACCGTCGGCAGGAAGCCGCCGAACCAGCCGTTGCCGATGTGATAGGGCAGCGACATCGAGGTGTAGCGGATGCGCGCCGGGAACAGTTCCACCAGCCAGGCGGCGATCGGGCCGTAGACCATGGTCACGTAGATCACCAGGATCGTCAGGAGCAGCAACACCATCGGGTAGTTGGTCTTCGCCGGGTCAGCCTTCTCGGGGTAGCCGGCGTCCTTGAGGGCGGTGGCGAGGGTGGCGGTAAAGGCGTCGTTTTTGGCCTTGAAGTCGGCGGCCGGCATGCCGGTGCCCTCGAAGCTCTCGATCACTTTGTCGCCAATGCGCACCTGCGCAACAGCGCCAGGCTCGGCGTTGACGTTCTTGTAGGGGATGGCCCGTTTCGCCAACACGGTCTTGGCCAGGTCGCAGGAACTGGTGAATTTGGCCTTGCCCACCGGGTCGAACTGGAACGAGCACTGGTCGGCGTTGGCGACCACCGTGACCGGGTTCTTCTCCTGCGCAATGAACACGTCGGGGTTACCGTACTGGGTCAACGCATGGAAGATCGGGAAATAGGTCGCGGCCGCCAGAATGCAGCCGGCCATGATGATGCCCTTGCGCCCTATGCGGTCGGACAGGCTGCCGAAAATGACGAAGAACGGCGTGCCGATCAGCAGCGAACCGGCGATCAGCAGGTTGGCGGTCTGCGGGTCGATCTTCAGCGTCTGCAACAGGAAGAACAGCGCATAGAACTGCCCGGTGTACCAGACCACCGCCTGGCCGGCGGTACCGCCGAGCAGGGCCATGATGACGATCTTCAGGTTGTCCCAGCGGGCGAAGGATTCGGTCAACGGTGCCTTGGACGCCTTGCCTTCGGCCTTCATTTTCAGGAATACCGGTGATTCGCTCAGTTGCAGGCGGATGTACACCGAGACGATCAGCAGCAGGATCGACAGCAGGAACGGAATCCGCCAGCCCCAGGCCTCGAAGGCTTCGGTGCCGAGGACGGTGCGGCAGGCGAGGATCACCAGCAGCGACAGAAACAGGCCGAGGGTGGCGGTGGTCTGAATCCATGAGGTGAAGAAGCCGCGTTTGCCCTTGGGGGCATGTTCGGCGACATAGGTCGCCGCTCCGCCGTACTCGCCACCCAAGGCCAGGCCCTGGAGCAAGCGCAGGGTGATCAGGATGACCGGAGCCGCGACGCCGATGCTCGCATAGCCGGGCAGCAGGCCTACCACCGCCGTGGAGACACCCATGATCACGATGGTGATGAGGAACGTATGCTTGCGCCCGATCATGTCGCCCAGCCGGCCGAACACGATGGCGCCGAACGGCCGCACGGCGAAGCCGGCGGCGAAGGCGAGCAGGGCGAAGATGAAGGAGGTCGTTTCGTTGACGCCGGCGAAGAAGTGCTTGGCGATGATCGCCGCGAGGGAACCGTACAGGTAGAAGTCATACCATTCGAACACGGTGCCCAGGGACGACGCGAAAATGACCTTGCGCTCCTCCCGGGTGATGCCGCGGTTGGGCGTGCTGCCCGTGGTGGTGTTGTCGATGGCCGCCATGAGTGTTCTCCGTTGTTATTGTGTAGGCCGGAGCACCTCTCATATGTTGCCGCACCCTGGCCCTGGGGCTGATGTCGTCGGATTGCGCAAAGCTTGCTTTGAAGTTGACGTCGTTGATTGCTGCGAGGTTCCCTGAAGCATAATCAGGTTCTGCTAGATATCCACTCGCCATCATTTGATTGAGGTGCGCGCAGAAACAAATGTGGGAGCGAGCTTGCTCGCGATGGCGGTGGGTCAGACAACATCTTTGTTGATTGACACTCGGCCATCGCGAGCAAGCTCGCTCCCACAGGTATTTTGTGCGACTTGCAAGGTTTAAACGCGGAACTGGTCCATCAGGCTCTGTTGCTGGTTCGCCAGGCTGTTGAGCGACTGGCTGACCCGTGCCGATTCATTGGCCTGGCCCGACAGTGATTCGGTCACGTCGCGAATGGTCGCCACGTTGTTGTTGATCTCCTCGGCCACCGCGCTTTGCTCTTCGGCGGCGCTGGCGATCTGCATGTTCATGTCGTTGATCACGGTCACCGCGTCGCCGATCTGGCGCAGCGCCGTCACGGCCTGGCCAACCTGCTCGACGCTGCCCTGGGCCTGACGATGGCTGTTGTTCATCGAACCCACCACATCCTGGGTGCCGCTTTGCAGTTGCTCGATCACCAGGCGGGTTTCTTCCACGGACTCCTGGGTACGCCGCGCCAGGTTGCGCACTTCATCGGCGACCACGGCAAAACCGCGTCCGGCCTCTCCGGCACGGGCCGCTTCGATCGCGGCGTTGAGGGCCAGCAGGTTGGTCTGCTCGGCAATCGCGCGGATCACTTCCAGTACCGTGCCGATCTTCTCGCTGTTGGCGGCCAGGCCTTCGACCTGGATCATCGCCGCGCTCATGTCGGCGGCAAGGTTGTCGATGCTGGCGGTGGTGCGGTCGATCACGGTCAAACCCTGACGGGTCGCCTGATCGGCATCGCGGGCGGCATGGGCCGCCTGCGCGGCGCTGCGGGCAACATCCTGGGCAGTGGCGCTCATCTCGTGGGAGGCGGTGGCGACCTGATCCACCTGGCGGTATTGCTGCTCCATGCCGGCGCTGGTCTGGGTGGCGATGGCGGACGATTGGTCCGCGGTGCTGCGGGCGTCCTGCACCGAGCGTTTCACTTCGGCAATGATCGGTTGCAGCTTGTCGAGGAAACGGTTGAACCAGCCGGCCAACTGGCCCAACTCATCTTTCTTGTCGTAGGCCAGGCGGCGGGTCAGGTCACCTTCGCCGCTGGCGATGTCTTCGAGCATGTGTGCCACGCCGAGGATCGGCCTGGTGACGCTGCGGGCCATCAGCCACACCAGCATCAGGCCGAGCAGGGCGGCCAGAACTCCAAGGCCGAGCTCGATCAGCGTACCGGCGGTGTTGCTCTCGTCCAGCTGCTTTTTCAGGGCTTCGGCGGGGCCGACCAGGACTTTCTCCGGCACGTCGAGCAGCACGCCCCAGGACTTGCCGCCGGGAATCGGCTGGAATGGAGCCAGCACTTTCAGTTGCTGGTTGCTGTGCAGGCTGGCGGTTTTGCTGCTGGCGCCGAGCATCCGCAGCAGTTCGGCACCGCTGGCCTTGTCCACGGCGTCCAGGCGCTGGCTGAGCTTGCTCGCGTCTGGGCTGTAGCCGGCGAGCAGGCCGGCCGGGCTGATGATGCTGACACTGGTCTGGCCGTCGTAGAGCTTCTTGCTGGCGCCCAGGCTGATGGCCTGCAGGCTGTTGAGGTTGATGTCCACCGACAGCGAGGCGATGACCTTGCCGTTGACCATCAGCGGGAAAACGATGCTGGTCATCAGCACGTTCTGGCCGTCGATCTCATAGAAGTAGGGTTCGATCACGCATGGCTTGAGCGTGGTGCGCGGGCAAGTGAACCAGGCGTTGGCCGCTTCGCCGCTGGGGCCGGTGCTGGTGTCGGCCATGTCCTTTTCCGGCAGGGCCATCGAGATGACCTTGCCCGGCGTCGGCTGCGACCAGTAGAGGGCGAAACGGCCCTTGTCGTTGCTGCCCAGTTCCGCTTGTCCGGCGAACAGTTCGTCCTTGCCGTCCAGGCCGTTGGGCTCGAACACCAGGGACAGGCCGAGCAGCTCGGGATTGGCCTGCAGGGCCGACTTGACCTGGCGGGTCAGGTCTTCGCGCAGATCGAAAGCATCGAGAAAGCGCTTTTCGGCCTGGTCGCGCAAAAACAGCACCTGCCGCGAGAAACCGTGGCCGTACTGATAGGCGTCCATGAACTGCTGGCGAATCCCCAGCGCCTGGTTTTCGCCCTGGGACTCGATCCGCGCCTGGGCCGCGTCAGTCAGCATCTCCATGCTCGAGGCTTTCACCAGCGCGGAGCTGTGCTCCATGCGATACAGCGAAAGACCCACCAACAGGGTCACGATGCCCGCCAGGCACAGCCCGGCCAGCAGGGTGATTTTCCATTGAATGGAGAGTTGTCTGAGCGACATGGAGACGTCCTTATTCGATAAATATCTGAGACTTTGCCCTGTAACGGCCGCGATCAGGTTTTCTTTATGCTGCCCATTGAATATCGAATCACCCCTTGTAGGAGCTGGCTTGCCAGCGATAGCGGCCTCAAGATCACCGCCATGTTCCACGGCCCCATCGCCGGCAAGCCGGCTCCTACAGGGGGTGTGGGCTTTGACAAGGCGGCAGCGGTCCGGCAAAGTGCGCGCCCTCTAATAAGACCCATTCCTTTTATCCGCTGGCGGCTCTCGCAGACTGCCGGCCGGACTCTTTTCGCTTGCCCAGAGGTATGACAATGAATGCAGTAATTGCCGCGGTCGGCATCATGCTGGTGCTCAGCCTGTCCCGCGTGCATGTGGTGATCGCCCTGATCGTCGGTGCGCTGGTCGGTGGTCTGACTGGTGGCCTGGGTATCGAGGCGACGCTCAAGGCTTTCAACAGCGGCCTCGGTGGCGGGGCGACGGTGGCGTTGTCCTACGCCTTGCTCGGTGCTTTCGCCGTGGCCATTGCCAAGTCCGGCATGGCCCATGCGCTGGCCGACAAGGCCCTGGCGATGGTCGATCGCCAGCACGCCAGCGGCGGTGGTCAGGTCAAATGGCTGCTGATCGGCCTGCTCTGGGTCGTGGCCATCGCCTCGCAGAACATCCTGCCGATCCATATCGCGTTCATTCCGTTGCTGGTGCCGCCGCTGCTTTATGTGCTGACCAAGCTGCAACTGGACCGTCGCCTGATCGCCTGTGTCATGACCTTCGGCCTGATCACGCCCTACATGTTCCTGCCGGTGGGCTTCGGCAACATCTTCCTCAACGAGATCCTGCTGGCCAACGTCGCCCGCAGCGGTGTGGACATCAGCGGCATCAACGTGACCCACGCCATGGGCATTCCGGCGCTGGGCATGGTGGCGGGCCTGCTGATCGCGTTTGTCAGCTATCGCAAGAAGCGTATCTACGACCTGGCGAAGATCGAACAGGTCGAGCAGGTGGCGGTGCAATACAACCCGCTGAGCCTGATGGTGGCCGGTGTGGCCATCGCGGCGGCGTTCATCGTTCAGCTGTTGTTGGACTCGATGATTATCGGTGCGCTGGCCGGTTTCCTGATTTTCTCGGTGTCGGGCATCGTCAAATGGCGCGACACCGATGACCTGTTCACCGAAGGCATGAAAATGATGGCGATGATCGGCTTCATCATGATCGCCGCCTCCGGGTTTGCCGAAGTGATGAAGGCCACCGGTGAGGTGCAGACGCTGGTCGAGTCGTCGGCGGCGTACATCGATCACAGCAAAGGCGTTGGTGCCTTGCTGATGTTGCTGGTGGGGTTGCTGGTGACCATGGGCATCGGTTCGTCGTTCTCCACCGTGCCGATCCTCGCGGCGATCTTCGTGCCGCTGTGCGTGCAACTGGGCTTCAGCCCGATTGCGATCGTGTGCATCGTCGGCACTGCAGGTGCCCTGGGCGACGCCGGTTCACCAGCTTCGGACTCGACCCTCGGCCCGACCTCCGGCCTGAACATCGACGGCCAGCACCATCACATCTGGGACACCGTGCTCCCGACCTTCCTGCACTACAACCTGCCGCTGCTGGCGTTTGGCTGGGTGGCCGCGATGGTGCTGTAACTTCACTTGTAGGAGCCGGCTTGCCGGCGATGGCGATTCCTGGGGCGCCATCGCCGGCAAGCCGGCTCCTACAGTTTTGATTTTTGGTGCCGTTAAAGCCTTTAACCACGCCAACAAAATCAAAAGAGTGAACGTCATGCGCATGAGCCTCAAGGCCAAAGTCCTGTCCCTTGCCGTCCTCCCGGTGTTGCTGTTTGCGCTGGTCATCAGCCTGACCACGCTGTTCATTCTTCAGGATCAGGCGCGCAAGGAAGTCGAGCAGACCCGCGAACGCCTGCTCAGCGATGCCAAGGCGACCTTGCAGAGCTACGTGGCCGTGGCCATGACCACGATCAAACCGCTCTACGACGCGGCCGCTCCCGGCGATGAGGCGGCGCGGGCCCAGGTGATCAAACTGCTGTCGAGCATCACCTATGGCAAGGACGGCTACTTCTTCGGCTACGACTCCAATACCGTGCGCCTGTTCAAGGCCAACAGCCCCGAAGGCGTGGGCCAGAGCTTCAAGGACAACCGCGACCCGAACGGTGTCTACGTCAACCGCGACCTGGTGAAGGTGGCGAAGGACGGTACGCACTATCTGCAATACAGCTCGCCATTGCCCGGCAACACCCAGGTGCTGGTGCCCAAGCTCGGCTACACCGAATACCTGCCGAAGTGGGACATGGCGTTCGGTACCTCGGTCAACCTCGACGGCATCGAAGCACAGGTGGCGGTGGTCGAGGCCAAGGTCCAGGAGCGCATGCAAGGCATGGTGCTGAGCATCGTCGGCGTGGCGCTCGTGCTGCTGCTGGTGATCGCCGCTGCCGGGATGTTGCTGGCCAACACCATTCTGCGTCCGCTGCATTTGATGAAAGCCAACCTCGACGACATCGCCGCGGGCGAGGGTGACCTGACCCGTCGCCTGACCATCACCAGCCAGGACGAACTCGGTGAACTGGCCGGCTCGTTCAACCGTTTTGTCGACAAGATCCACGGACTGGTGCGGCAGATCACCGAAATGACCTCGCAACTGACCGGGCTGGTGACTCAGGTGTCCGACCAGGCCAATCGCTCGGACCAGGCCATGGAGCGCCAGCGCCATGAGACCGATCAGGTGGCCACGGCGATCAACGAAATGTCCGCAGCGGCCCAGGAAGTGGCCAAGAGCGCGCAAAACGCCGCGGTGGCAGCCCAGCAGACTGACGAAGAAGGGCAGGCGGCCAAGCGCGTGGTGGCCGGCAGCATCGAGAAGATCCATGCCTTGGTGGACGACATTCGCAGCAGCGGTGTGTCCCTCGACAGCCTGCAAAAAGACGTGTCGTCGATTGTCAGCGTGCTCGGGGTGATCCGCTCTATCGCCGAACAGACCAACCTGCTGGCACTCAACGCCGCCATTGAGGCGGCCCGCGCGGGCGAGGCCGGGCGTGGTTTTGCGGTGGTGGCCGATGAGGTGCGGGCGCTGGCCAGCCGTACGCAAATCAGCACCCAGGAAATCCAGGGCATGATCGACCGCCTGCAGGCCGGCACCCAGTCGGCGGTGGAGGCGATGCGCCGCTCCAGCGAGGCGGGCGACGGCACCTCGGCCCAGGCCAACGAGGCGGGCGCTTCGCTGGACACCATGGCTCAGTTGATCGCGACCATCAATTCGATGAACGCGCAGATCGCCAGTGCGGCGGAGGAACAGACCGCCGTGGCCGAAGAGATCAACCGCAGCGTGCATCAGATTGCCGTGGCCGTGGACAACGTCGCCGACGAAACCCAACTCGGCGCGCAGACCTCGCGCAGCCTGGCCGACCTCGGCCAGCGCCTGGGCAGCCTGGTCGGGCAGTTCCGTATCTGACAGTTATGTTTAACAACGCGAAACGGCTTGGTTTTTATAACTAAACAGTATTGAACAACTGTCATATTTGACAGTTGTTGCCGGTGGCTTATTGGTCTTTCATTTCAATGACATAGCGAGGTAACTGATAAACCATACAAGAACAGGGGCTAAGTATGAGGTTCTGGCAACTCTCATGTTTCATCCTGGTTGGCGGCTGTGTCGTTACCGTGACGGCACAGGCCCTGGAGATACCCAGCTCAATGGACTGGCGCACCCAGGGCGCTGTCACGAGAGTCAAGCAATTGGGGTCTTGTGGCTCCGGTTATGCTTTTTCAGCCGTCGGTGCCCTGGTGGGCGCACTGTTTTTGCAAACCGAAAGACTGGTCGAGCTTTCCGAGCAGCAGATTCTTGATTGCAGCAGTGAGCAAGGTAATCAAGGTTGTGATGGCGGGCTGATGGATTACACCTATGACTACGTCAAGCAAAACGGTATTCAGTCAGCAGAATATTACCCTTACACAGGGGACGGAGGACGCTGTGGTGCCGGCATGATCAAGGCTGTCGCCGCCAATACGGTGACCTATACGAATATCCCTCATGGCGACGAGGAGGCACTGCGCCAGGCCGTAGCCAGAGGGCCGGTAGCGGCGGCGATCGACGCATCCGACAACTTTCAAAAATACTCCGGCGGGGTATTGAATGATGAAAGTTGCGATGAAGATGATTTGAATTACGCCGTGCTTATCGTTGGTTATGGTACCGAAGATGGCGAAGATTATTGGCTGGTGAAAAACAGCAGGGGCCCGGAGTGGGGGGAGGCCGGGTATATAAGGATGTCCAGAAACAAGGATAACCAGTGTGGCATCGCCTCTTACGCGTCATTCCCGGTCCTCGCGAAACGGGTCATACATCAAGGACTCAAGTAGTGCGCTGTTGCGGTGTGGCAGTCGACCCCTACACTGAAAAGCACGGGTTGTTTTCATCTCCCCCCGACGACCACCACCCACAGGAGTCAAACCCATGACCGAGCGTCAATGCGATTGTCCGAAGTGTTCCTGCAAACTCGGTGAACATCCGATCGTGCGTCACGGCAAGCACTATTGCTGTGAAGCCTGTGCCAAGCATCACGAGCATGGCGAGGAGTGCGCTTCCCAAGGCTGCAAGTGTGCTCACTGAGCTCCCCCGCACACGCCAGCCCGCACACGCCAGGGTGGAGCCTAGTCCGGCTCCACTTCCAGCCTGAGGCTGTCATCCTCCAGGCGCTCGCTGTGGCGAACGGTGCCCTGCAAGCGCCGCCCTTCGACCCGTAGCACCAGGGTCTTGGCCTGCTCCAGATCTTCCGGCAGCGGTGCCGGGACGCGTATGGCGAAGCAAAACGGGTCGTTTTCGACCGGTTCCAGTCCGATCCGGCACTCCGCGCTTTTGGTCACGCGGCCGAACAACGTGTCCAGGCCGTAGTCCAGCTGTGCAGGGCTGGTGACGGATGTTGTGCTCATTTCCCTTCCCCCGAACCTGATAGTCGCCAGAGATTAGTTCGCCGGCCGCCACTTGACGTTTTCCACGCCGAATTTTTCCGCCATCGGCTTGCTGGTCTTTTGCACCTTCTCGCGTCCAAAGCGCGGGATTCGCCCCACCCCCGCATCACAGCTCGCCCAATGCCAGGCTTCTGCGTTATCCATTCTTTCCAGTCGGATAATGAAAGACTTTGGAGTGCCATGGAGTGTGTACTCGATGACGAATAATTTTGCACTGTTCATAAAGCCCCGGTTCCTCCCTGTTGTACATAAAAGGATCGCGCGCCATCGGGAAAATTCATTCGGATTTTCGCAAGGCGGCGGTTGCTGGCGACAAGTTCCCTGCCTCGTTACCATGTGGCTTCCCCGATCCCCCAATGAACATAGACCATGGCCCTCGCCGTACCGCCCGACCTGAGTGATACCGATGTGCCAGTACAGCCGCTGGCCCGCACCTATCCGCGCGGGTTGTTCATCGAGCCGCATGAGCACGTCTGGGGCCAGTTGCTGTATGCGATGAGCGGGGTGATGTGGGTCGAGACGCCGCACGAGGCGCTGGTGGTGCCGCCGCAGCGGGCGGTGTGGTTGCCGCCGGGCGTGCCCCACGGGATTCGTGTGGTGTCCGACCTGCAAATGCGCAACATCTACCTGCGCCCGACCCTGGCGGCGACCCTGGATGACAGCGTGCAGGTCATCGAGGTCGGCGGCTTGCTGCGCGAGCTGATTGTCGGTCTGGTGGAGCAGGGCAACGACGGGCCGCCCGAGTATTACGACGCGCTGGTGCGGTTGGCACTGCTGGAGCTCAAGCGTGCCCGGCGTTCGCTGTTGAAAATCCCGCTGCCGGACGATTCCGACCGGCGGCTGATGAATCTGTGTCAGGCGGTCATGTCTGCGCCTTCACTGGACATTCCGTTCGAACAGCACGCAGAAACTGCAGGTGCCAGCGTGCGCACCCTGGCGCGGCTGTTCAAGGATGGCCTGGGCATGGGCTTCGCCGAGTGGCGGCGCCAGGTGCAACTGGCGACGGCGGTGGCCGGGTTGATCCAGGGCGTGCCCGTCAGCGCGATTGCCCGGGAGCTGGGCTATTCGCCGAGCAGTTTCAGCGACATGTTTCGTCGTGAACTGGGTGTTGCCCCTTCGCAGTTTCCTGCGGCGCAACCCCAGGGCTGAATTGGCCGCCGCCATGCTTTGGCCGATATCCAGAAGCACTTGACCGATGCTTACAGGCGTCGCCCTCTAGACTCGGCGCATACCTCAACTGCCCCGGAATCTGCCATGAAAGCTCTGCAATTCGATAAGACCGGTGATCTCTCGGCCTTGCGCTACGTCGAGGTGCCGACCCCCGTGCCCGGCGCCGATGAAGTGCTGGTCGAGATCAAGGCCGCCGGTCTCAACCCCAGCGACGTGAAGAACGTGCTGGGACGTTTTCCCTACACCACCTTGCCGCGCATTCCCGGTCGTGATTTTGCCGGGGTGGTCGTGGCCGGCCCGCAGGCGCTGATCGGCCAGGAAGTCTGGGGCACGGGGCGGGAACTGGGCTTTTTCGCCGACGGCTCCCACGCCCAGTTCGTCAAGCTGCCGGCCAATGGCGTGGCACTCAAGCCCACCCACCTGAGCTTCGCCCAGGCCGCCAGCCTCGGTGTGCCGTACACCACGGCATGGGATGCGCTGGAACGCAGCCTGGTAACCGCCGAAACCCGATTGCTGGTCATCGGTGGCGGCGCCGTCGGCAGTGCCGCGCTGGCCCTGGCCAAGGTGCGCGGTGCCCGGGTGTTGGCGGCCGCGCGGCGTCCTGAGCAGGTCAAGGATTTGCAGGACCAGGGCTACCCGACCCTGCAACTGGATAAACCCGAAGACCTCGGGGCGCAGGTCAACGCGGTCTACGCTGGCGGTGCCGACGTGATTTTCGACACCACCGGCTTCTGGCTGCCGGCCTCGGTGCCAGCCCTGGCGACGTTCGGCCGCATCGCGATCATCGCCGCGCCCGTGGACGGTCACGTGCAGTTGCCGGCCCTGGCGTTGTATCGCAAGGGTGGTTCGGTGGTGGGAATCAACTCGTTGCTGTACGGGGTGAAGGCCTGTGCGGCAATGCTCGAGCAGTTTGGCCGGTTCTTCGATCAGGACCTGTTGCCGTTGCCCCAGGGTTTGTTCGAGTCACCATTGGCCGAAGGCCTGGAGCGTTACGCCGAAGTGAATCAGGGCAGCGGTGACAAGGTGATTCTGTTGCCATAACTGCGATCAATGTGGGAGCGAGCCTGCTCGCGAAGGCGTAGTGACATTCAACAACTATGTCGACTGACAGGGCCTCTTCGCGAGCAGGCTCGCTCCCACAGGGGGAGCATTGCTTAGCAGCGCATCTCCTACAAAGGAAAAGGCGCGTTGCTGTAGGATTAGTTACCTTGACTCCAGGAGGTAACCCCATGAGCGAGCCGATTCGCCTGACCCAATACAGCCACGGCGCCGGTTGCGGCTGCAAAATCTCCCCCCAGGTGCTGGAAGTGATCCTGGCCGGCAGCGGGGCGCAGAACCTTGACCCGAAACTCTGGGTCGGCAACGCCTCGCGTGACGACGCGGCGGTCTATGCCATCGACGAAGAGCGCGGTGTGGTCTCGACCACGGACTTTTTCATGCCGATCGTCGACGACCCTTTCGATTTCGGCCGAATTGCCGCCACCAATGCCATCAGCGACATCTACGCCATGGGTGGCGATCCGTTGATGGCGATTGCGATTCTGGGCTGGCCGGTGAACGTGCTGGCCCCGGAGATTGCCCGGGAAGTGATACGCGGCGGCCGTTCGGTGTGTGACGAGGCGGGCATCCCGCTGGCAGGCGGGCACTCCATCGACGCACCTGAGCCGATCTTTGGCCTGGCCGTCACCGGTCTGGTGGAAAAGCGCCACATGAAGCGCAACGACACCGCCACCGCCGGTTGCCTGCTTTATCTCACCAAGCCCCTGGGCATCGGTATCCTCACGACGGCCGAGAAAAAGGGCAAGTTGCGTCATGCCGACATCGGCCTGGCCCGGGACTGGATGTGCACCCTGAACAAACCCGGCAGTCGTTTCGGCAAGCTCGAAGGCGTGACCGCGATGACCGACGTCACCGGTTTCGGCCTGCTCGGGCACCTGGTGGAAATGGCCGATGGCAGCCAGCTCACCGCACGCATCGAATACGAGCGCGTACCGCGCCTGCCGGGCGTCGAGTATTACCTTGAACAGGGCTGCGTACCGGGCGGGACGCTGCGCAATTTCGACAGCTACGCCAGCAAGCTCGGGCGCCTTCAGGAACTGCACAAACGCGTGCTCTGCGATCCGCAGACCAGTGGTGGCCTGCTTATTGCGGTGACGCCCGAAGGCAACGAGCAATTCCTTTCTGTGGCCGCCGAACTGGGCCTGAACCTGGAACCGATCGGTGAACTGGTCGAGCGACAGAGCAACGCAGTCGAGGTGTTTTGATGTTCGTCGACTGCACTGATTACCGCGACATCTTCCTCAACGACCGGGCAATGATGGACGCCCGCGCGCCCGTCGAATTCAGCAAAGGCTCGTTTCCCGGCGTGATCAACCTGCCGTTGATGAATGACCTTGAACGCCAGCGGGTCGGCACGTGCTACAAGCAGCACGGTCAGCAAGCAGCCATCGTGCTCGGGCATCAACTGGTGTCGGGCGCGGTCAAGGCCGAACGCATCCAGGCCTGGGCCGATTTTGCCCGGGCGCATCCGGATGGCCTGTTGTATTGCTTTCGCGGCGGCCTGCGTTCGCAGATCGTCCAGCAATGGCTCAAGGACGAGGCCGGCATCGACTATCCACGGGTGGGCGGCGGCTACAAGGCCATGCGTACCTTCCTGCTCGATACCCTCGATCAGGCGATTGCCCAGTGCGATTTTGTCCTGTTGGGCGGGATGACCGGCACCGGCAAGACCGAGGTGCTCGCGCAATTGGCCAACAGCGTGGACCTTGAAGGCCATGCCAACCACCGCGGCTCCAGTTTCGGCAAGCGCGCCACGGGCCAGCCTTCGAATATCGACTTCGAAAACCGCCTGGCCGTGGACGTGCTGAAAAAACGCGCCCGGGGCATCGAGCAGTTCGTACTGGAAGACGAAAGCCGTGCGGTGGGCAGTTGCGCGTTGCCGTTACCGCTGTACCAGGGCATGCAGCAGTTTCCGATGGTCTGGCTCGAAGACAGCCCGGAAGGTCGGGTCGAGCGGATCCTGCGCGATTACGTAGTGGATCTGTGCGCCGAATTCATCGGCGTGCATGGCGAGGAGGGCTTTGCGCTGTTTTCCGAGCGCTTGCTGGCGAGCCTGAACAATGTGCAGAAACGCCTGGGTGGCGAGCGTCACCGGCGCATGTTGATTTTGATGGAGGAGGCGTTGACGGAACAGGGCCGCAGTGGCGCGGTGGATCTGCACCGCGGCTGGATCGAAGGTTTGCTGCGCGAGTATTACGATCCGATGTATGCGTTTCAGCGGGAGAAGAAGGGCACACGGATCGAGTTTGCGGGGGAGCGGGGGGCGGTTCTCGAGTATCTGTGTGAGCGTGGCAGTCTGCGCCATTGATGCAGTCTTCGCTGGCCCCATCGCGAGCAGGCTCGCTCCCACAGTAGATCTTCAGTGATCACAGGTTTTGTGTATAGCGCAGATCCAATGTGGGAGCGAGCCTGCTCGCGAAGGGGCCCGATCAAACAATGCAAAATCTCAGGTCGGGCAGGTTTCAGCGCCGTTATCCAGCCCCTGCTTGTACACATTGCTCTGCAAGCTGGCCTTGCCGTTGTGCCAGGTCAGGGTCAGCACGTACAGCGAGTCGTAGTCGCCGGACTCCCAGTCTTCGGTGATCTTCATTTTTTTGCCGGTGGCGTCGCCGGCGACCTTGTTGATCAGTTCCGGTAGGTAGCCGTGGGACCAGGCCGTGTAGATGACCGAGTTGTGATACTTGTCGTGCAGCAGTTCATCGGCCAGGTCGCTGGTGTCATTGGCGGAAAAGTTGATGTTCACCGGCAGGCCGAGCTTGATCGCGCTGGGGCTGATGGTCATCAGGGGGCGGATGTAGCTGTAGGAGTTGTCGAACTCGCCTTCCTCGACGTTGCGGGTCGGGTTCGCCGCAAACACGTAGTTGGCCTTGCCGAACTTTTCCGGCAGCAGCGTGGCCAGGTCGATGGCGCGGTTCAGCCCCTGGCAATTGAGCTGGCCCAGGCCACCGTCGGGTTTTTCCCCGTGGCGCAGGAACACCAGCGTCTGCGTGCCATCCATCGGTTGGGCGCGACTCAGGCTGGATTCCAGCAACAGAAACACCGCACTGACCGCCAGCAAGACAGGCAACAGCAGGTAGGCGCGGTGTTTAAAACGTTGGGTGATATTGAACAGATTCATGAATATAAAGGTTCTTCAGCGCAATTCGGTTAAGGCTGACAAACCTTTACACCGCGACTTTCCAGCGTCGGGTGTTTTCCATGTCGTTGAAGCCGGTCCGTTTTTCAAGGGAGTGGTGCTCAGAGTCCCATGAGCCCGTTTGGTTCGATTCCGGCCAGGAGCGCAGCAATGTACCGGTAACCTTTAACGGATTGCAGTGAAGGTTATCGACAGGATGTTGCGGATTTGTGGACACCCTAACCGAACTGCGTTGAGGCGGGTCCTGATCTCTTTTGATCTCCTCTATCAGCGATATTGATGGCTTCAAGGGATCGCAGAGCCGATATCTCCATTATCATCGTCACTCTCAATGTCTTCGTGGATCCAGCCCATGACCGATCTGTCCGCATTCCCCATCACCCGCAAATGGCCTGCCCAATACCCTGAGTGGCTTCAGCTGTACTCCTTGCCGACCCCCAACGGCGTCAAGGTTTCGATCATGCTCGAAGAGATCGGCCTGCCGTACGAGCCTCACCGGGTGGGCTTCGACACCAACGACCAGATGTCCCCGGAATTTCTTTCTCTGAATCCCAACAACAAGATCCCGGCGATCCTCGACCCCCACGGTCCCGACGACCGGCCGCTGGCCTTGTTCGAGTCGGGAGCGATCCTGATCTACCTGGCCGACAAGAGCGGGCAACTGCTGGCCCAGGAATCGGCGGCGCGCTACGAGACGATTCAGTGGCTGATGTTTCAGATGGGCGGCATCGGTCCGATGTTCGGCCAGCTCGGTTTTTTCAACAAATTCGCCGGCAAGGACTACGAGGACAAGCGTCCCCGTGACCGTTACGTCGAGGAGAGCAAGCGCCTGCTCAAGGTGCTCGACGGCCGGCTCGAAGGGCGCGACTGGATCATGGGCGAGCGCTATACCATCGCCGATATCGCCACCTTCCCGTGGGTGCGCAACCTGATCGGTTTCTATGAAGCCGGCGATCTGGTGGGCATCGAGAATTTCCCTAACGTCACGCGGGTGCTGGAACGCTTCCTGGCGCGGCCGGCGGTGGTGCGCGGGTTGCAGATCCCCAACCCGGTCGCTGGTTGAACACATTCCCCTGTAGGAGCCGGCTTGCTGGCGATAGCGGTACGTCAGACACATGGATGCCAAATGTGCCGCCGTCATCGCTGGCAAGCCAGCTCCTACAAGGGCGTGGTGTTTTCAGGGCGCGCCAAAAAACGGCCGGATCCCGTGATCGCGGAAATACCGTTCGATCACTTTCGGGTCCGAGCAGGTCTCGGCAATCGCTACATAGGTATCGGGGCGCAACAGATAAAAGCCGTTGCGCCCCAGGCCCGCCGCTTCGAACGCCGGTCGCCAGGCGAACACATGCAGCGGCAGATGGTGCTCGTGGCACCAGGCGATCATCTCGTCGCTGGTGTCGCCGTAGACATGCACCTGCCAGGTCAGGCATTTGAGCGATTCAAAATTATCCCCCTCGCCGTCATGGGCCCAGGGCAGGCGATCACCGCCATGCACGTGCCCGGCCACGCCTGTACTCAATGGCATGCCCCGATAATTCAGGGTGATCTGCGACACCGTGCGGAACAGGAACTGGCGGGAGGTTTCGAACGAGGTCATTTTCGGTATCAGGAACGGGGCCAGGCGTGTACGCAACAAATCGGCAATCGGCCCGTCGGCGGTGACGAAGGTGAAGACCCGGTCGGTGGTGGCCACCAGTTTGCGGGCGAAGGCGATGCGCTCGGTTTCATAGCTGTCGAGCAATCCGGCCTCGGCGCCGCCGCTCAACACGGCCGCGAGTTTCCAGGCCAGGTTGATGGCGTCGCCAATCCCGGTGTTCATGCCCTGGCCGCCCGCCGGGCTGTGCACGTGTGCGGCATCACCGAGCAAAAACGCCCGGCCGTGGCGAAAGTGATCCGCCACCCGGTGATGCACGCGGTAAGTCGAGAACCAGTTCAGTTGCTCGATCTGCACCTTCATATGCTCGATGGCCCGGCTGCTGACGTCCTCGAAGCAAAGGGTCTCGGCGTGTTCGGCACGCTCGTCGCGCACGGTGCCGATCAAGCGCGCGCGACCACTGCCTGCCAGCGGGAACACGGCGAGGAAGTCCGCCTCGTCGAGATCGACATGCAGTTCGCCGTTGAACGCCGGGCCGCTGCCCTGCACGTCGGCGACGTAGAAAATCTGCTGGTAGGTGCCACCGGGAAATCCAGTGTCCAGGGCCTTGCGCACGATCGAGCGGGCGCCGTCGCACCCGGCCAGGTAACAGGCCTGGCAGATTTCCTGCTGGCCGTCGGGCAGATGCAGCGTGGCCGTGATGCCGTCTGCGGTTTGCTCGAAGCTTGCCAGATCGGTGTTGCGTTCCACCGAGATGCCGAAGGCTTGCAGGCGCTCGATCAGCAGCCGTTCGTGTTCGTCCTGGGGGAAAATCTCGAGGAACGAGTATGGCGTCAGCCCCTCGCCAACCTGGGTCAGCGGCAAGTGCGCCACAGGTTCACCCTTGACCCAGAAGTTGGCGGCCGCCACCCGGTGGCCGTTTTGCACAACCGCGTCGGCAAGGTCGAGCTGGCGATACAGTTCCAGTGTCCGCGCCTGGACGGCCAGCGCCCGGGACGTGGTGCCGGGCGCGGAGGCCTTGTCGACAATCCGCACGCGAACCCCCAGTTTGCAGAGCCACAACGCCAGGACCAGCCCGGTCGGGCCGGCGCCGATGATCAACACGTCGCTTCTGTGCATGAGCCTGTCCTCCTCGCGGGGTAGGACAAGTATGGACGACGCCGGGCAGGGTGACCTCAATCAGAAATCGATGGTCCCCGACAACTTCGCCGTGCGCGGTTCGCCCTGGGTCAGGTAACCACCCTGGGCCGATTCCCAGTAGCTCTTGTTGGCGACGTTTTCCACGTTAAAACGCAGGGTCACGTCTTTTTCCTGGACCTTGAAGGCGTAACGCGCGCCGGCATCGAAGCGATTCCAGGTCGGCAGGCTGAGGTTGTTCGCCGCGTCGGCGTATTGGCCGCCGGTGCGCAACATGCGTCCGTTCAGGGCTACGCCGGGCAGGCCCGGTACGTCCCAGTCCACGCTGGCATTGAACTGGAAGCTCGGCACACCGATGGCCTGATTGCCGTCGTTGAGGCCGCCCTGGGTTTTCTTCAGCTCGGTGTCCATCACGGTCAGGCCGCTGAGCAAGCGCAGGCCGTCGATGGGTTCGCCGAACACATTGAGTTCCACCCCCTTGTTGACCTGCTCACCGTCATGAATGAACACGGCGGTGGTGTCGTCGATGACCTGGGTGTAGCCGTCAGCCGGTTGTTCGATGCGATACACGCCCAGGGTCGCACCGTAGGTGCCCATGTCGACTTTGACACCCGCTTCAACCTGTTTGGAGCGCGACGGTGCGAAGACTTCATTGCCGTTGACCACGACTCGCGAACCGGAGGTCGTCGGAGCCGTCGGCCCTTGCGCCAGTCCCTCGATCCGGTTGGCGTAGAACGACACGTGGTCCCACGGCTTGTACACGATGCCGTACACCGGCGTAGTGATCGACTTGTCGTAGTTGGAGGTGCGGTTCTGTGTGTTGTAGTCGTAGCCTTGCACGACCAATTGCTGACGGCGCACGCCCAGGGTGACCAGCAGGCGATCATCGATGAAGCCCAGGGTGTCGGACACGGCGACGCTGCGCATGAAGGTTTTGCCGGTGATGCCCGGATCGCCCAGGTCGCCACCGGAGAAGCCGCCCGTTGGTGCCGGAACGTCGATCGGGTGGTAGATGTTGTTCGGGTATTGGGTCAGGTCGAAATCGAAGGCGTTGCGCTGTTGGGTCCAGATCCCGGCCAGGCCGAAGTTGAGTTTATGGGTCACAGGGCCCGTGGCGAAGCGGCCGTTGAGGCCGGCCATGGCGCTGGTGTTGTCTTCATCGTGGGGAATGAACGAACCGCTGGTCACCGAGCTGCCGTCGTTGCCCACAAGGGTGGTGGAGTCGTAGTTGCCGACTTCGCGGCTGTGCTTGGCGCCGGCAGCGGCGTAGGCGGTCCAGCTGTCGTTCAGGTCGTACTCGGCGCGCAGCATGCCGAAGGTGTCTTCGATCTCGCTGAAACCCCACTTCTGCGCGTAGTTGGTGTCGGCAGAGGGGGCATCGGGGATGTGCGTGGCGTCGCCAAGGTTGACCGAACTGCGCCCGCCGTTGACGCGTTCCTTCGAATAGATGAAATCACCGGACAGGCGTAGCGCATCGCCGCGGTAGTCGAGGCCGAGGGCGAACAGTTTCGAGCGCTGGTTCTCGTCGTCGATGGCGGTGTCGCCTTCGCGTTGGGACAGGTTGAGGCGGGCGCCGAAGCGGTTGTCCTCGCCAAAGCGCTGACCGATGTCCAGGTGTTCGCCGATGCGCCCGTCGTCGCTGATGTCGGTGGTGAAGCGTCGCAGTGGCACGTCACCGGCGCGCTTGGGTTGCACGTTGACGCCGCCACCGATGCCGGAGCCGGTCGGGGTGACTCCGTTGATGAAGGCGTTCGGCCCCTTGAAGACTTCCACGCGCTCCAGGGCATCGGTGGAAATGATCTGCCGCGGCAGGATGCCGTACAGGCCGTTGAAGGAAATATCATCGCCGTTGAGCGGCAGGCCGCGAATCATGAAGGTCTGCGCCTGGTTGGAAAAACCGGAAGCCTGACGCACCGACGAATCGTTGAGCAGCACGTCGCCGACGGTTTCGGCTTGCTGGTCGCGGATCAACTCTTCGGTATAGGAGGTCATGGTGAACGGAACGTCCATGATGTCCTGGTTGCCCAGGATTCCCAGTTGAGCGCCGCGTGCGACCTGACCGCCGGCGTACACCGGGGGCAGGTCGGAGGGAGTCGGGGCCTGGGCGTTGACATTGACGTCGCCGAGCACCAGCGGTTTTCCCTGGTTCTGTGTTGTTTCGTCCGTGGCGGCATGGGCCGTCAGGGACAAGGAGCAAAACAGGGCGGCTAGCGTAGGACGAAAAGGCACGCGGAGTCGGGCTGGAGTGGTCATGGTTCGTTCCTGGGCGGCGCGCGGCCGATTGGAAAAAGGGGCTGCGCGGGAACTCCTTGCGCAAATACGACTCCAGGTGCAAATGGTAGTTGTTCTCTTTAACGTTGTGCAATGCGTTTTTGTGCAAGGTACGCAGGCATTTTCTGCAAGCGCAGAGGTCGGATGTCGGTGATTCAGGGCCGTTTTAGCGGCCTATAAAGGCAAGTGGTGGTCACGGCCGTAGCCTGTGCCATGCCATTGCTCGTATGGTTACGCCGGACCAATGGACCAGATGGAACGACATGCAAGCCAATCGATTGATCTCAAGCATCGCCGCTTTGTTGCTACTGGCCGGTTGCGGCAGCCAGCGGACGCAGGAACAGGCAACGCGCAGTCCGGCCCAGGTGCAGGCCGAGATTGTGCGTTTGCTGCCGGCGAAAGCCGCCGATCCCCAGGGTTGGGCCAGGGATATCCAGGTGGCGTTTACCGCGCAGGACCTCTCGCCGACCACGCAAAACCTGTGTTCGGTGCTGGCCGTGACCGAGCAGGAGTCGACCTTTCAGGTCGATCCGAGCGTCCCCGGCCTGGGCAAGATCGCCCGCGACGAAATTGACCGTCGCGCCGCCAGCGCACACATCCCCGGCCTGCTGGTGAGCGGTGCGCTGAAGCTCGATTCGCCCAACGGCAAAAGCTACAGCGACCGCCTGAATGCCGCGCGCAGCGAAAAGGAGCTGAGCGCCATTTTCGACGATTTCATTGGCATGGCTCCGATGGGCAAGACCCTGTTCGGCGGTTTCAACCCGGTGCATACCGGCGGGCCGATGCAGGTCAGCATCGATTTTGCCGAGCAGCAGGCCAAGGGCTATCCGTACCCGGTGCAGGGCTCGATTCGACATGAGGTGTTCACCCGCCGCGGCGGCATGTATTTCGGCATCGCGCACCTGCTCGGGTATCCGGTGAGCTACCCACAGCCGCTGTACCGTTTTGCCGACTTCAACGCGGGTTGGTACGCCAGCCGCAACGCCGCGTTTCAGAACGCGGTGAGCCGGGCTTCCGGTATCCCGTTGGCGCTGGATGGCGACCTGGTGCGCCACGGCTCGATCATGCCCGGCACCACGGAACTGGCCGTGCGTACCCTTGGCAGGCAACTGGACATGCGCAACCCGACGATCCGCGAGCAACTGGAGGAGGGCAATACCCTGGCGTTCGAAGACAGCAAACTCTATCGACGGGTTTTCGAGCTGGCCGAACGGGCCGAAGGCCGGCCATTGCCCCGTGAAGTGTTGCCCGGCATCGTGCTGAAAAGCCCGAAGATCACCCGCAAACTCACCACCGCGTGGTTCGCCAAACGGGTCGATGAGCGTTACCAGCGCTGCATGGCGCGGGCAGGGAAGTAATCACGGCGAAAAAAAGGTTGTCCACGCAATCCCGGGAAACTGTAGGAGCCGGCTTGCTGGCGATGGACTCCAGTGCGCCGCGTTTGTCCGGATCATGCGCGTTATCGTTGACGACCATCGCTGGCGAGCCAGCTCCTACAAGGGATCGTGTTCCAGTCGAAATGATGTGAACGCCAAACTGTAGGAGCCGGCTTGCTGGCGATGGACGCAAGTGCGCCGCGTGTATCCGGTTCATGCGCGTCATCGTTGACGACCATCGCTGGCGAGCCAGCTCCTACAGGGGCTGCGTCCGAGCCGAAATGATGTGAACGCCAAACTGTAGGAGCCGGCTTGCCGGCGATGGACTCAAGTGCGCCGCGTTTATCCGGTTCATGCGCGTTATCGTTGACGACCATCGCTACAAGCCAGCTCCTACAGGGATCGTGTTCCAGTCGAAATGATGTGAACGCCAAACTGTAGGAGCCGGCTTGCTGGCGATGGACTCAAGTGCGCCGCGTTTATCCGGTTCATGCGCGTTATCGTTGACG
>NZ_RWIR01000032.1 GCF_009764265.1 Pseudomonas sp. PB101 | reverse complement strand
TGGCGATGGCGCCATTAAGATCGCCATCGCCAGCAAGCCGGCTCCTACAGTGCATCATTCGGTTCGGGCAGCAGTTGCACGCCCAGGTACAGCGCCAGCATGCCGTCCAGCCGCAGCGGATCAACCCCGCTCAGTTCGGCAATCCGCTCCATGCGATAACGCAGGCTGTTGCGATGAATGCCCAGTGCATCGGCGCAGGCCTGGCTCTGGCCGCCGTGTTCGCACCAGCTGCGCAGGGTCGCCAGCAACTGGCCGTTGCCGTCCTTGGCAATGACCTTGCGCAGCGGGCTGAGCAATTCGTCGAGGGCGTCGTCGTTGCGGTGGCGCCACAGCATCACCGGCAGCCGATAGCGGTTCAGCGTCAGCAATCGCGAGCGCGGCAACACCTCGCGCCCGTAGGCCAGCAAGTCACCGACCCGGCGATAGCAACGACGCAAGCCCGAAAGCCCATCAGCCTGCCCACCCACGGCAATCCGCAAGATGTTCCAGCCAAGGCCATCGAGCTTGTCCAGCAAGCGCTCGTTCTCGACCGACTGGCTGGCTGGCCGGCACCAGAGCAATGAGGTCTTGGCCGAACTCACACACCAACTGTCGGGGTGCCGGGTGGTCAACCAGGCACTCAGAGCCTCGACGGTTTGCCCCGGTGCGTGCTCCAGGCCCAGTTCGAACAAATACGGCACCCGCGTCATTTGTGGCTTGAGGCCCAACTGCTGCGCTTCATCGACCAGTCGCGGAGAGTCCCCGGCTTCGCTGAGCAGCAGCGCCAGCAAGTCGTCGCAGCGCTGGCGCCGCCATTGCTGTTCGGCCTGCTGGTTGCGCTGGCCCACCAGCATCTCGGCGGTCATGCGCACCAGTTCGGCATAGGTGCGCAGTTGTTCGGGTTCACCGGTGATGCCGAGTACGCCGATCAGACGCTGGTCGAGCATCAGCGGCAGGTTGATGCCCGGCTGCACGCCCTTTAGATGCATCGCCGTCTGCGCGTCGATCTCGACAACGCGACCGTTGGCCAGCACCAGTTGCGCCCCTTCATGGCGGGTGTTGACCCGCTCCGGCTCGCCGCTACCGAGGATCAGGCCCTGGCTGTCCATGACGTTGACGTTGTACGGCAAAATGGCCATTGCCCGGTCGACGATGTCCTGGGCCAGGTCGTGATCGAGTTCGAACATGCAGTGATCCTTGAAGACGGTGATGGAACGGGTTGTTCACCCGCACAGGCCTTTGCTTGCAAACCCTGTGCTCAGGCACAAAGACAGCCACCCTGAGGGTGGTCGAGACTCTTCGGGCGATCAACGTTACCCTTTGCATCGCAAAAAATCATAATAAAGAGAGAGCCGCCATGACACAGAGCGCCGTAGCGTCCGAGGCCATCGCTGACGACAAAAACGCCGTCTACAAGCGCATTACCCTGCGCTTGATCCCCTTCATCTTCATCTGCTACCTGTTCAACTACCTCGACCGGGTAAACGTCGGCTTCGCCAAACTGCAGATGCTCGACGCGCTGAAGTTCAGCGAAACGGTGTACGGCCTCGGTGCCGGCATCTTCTTCATCGGCTACGTGCTGTGCGGCGTGCCAAGCAACCTGGCCCTGACTCGATTCGGCCCAAGGCGCTGGATCGCGCTGATGATGATCACCTGGGGCACGCTGTCGACCTGCCTGCTGTTCGTCACCACACCGACCGAGTTCTATACCCTGCGCCTGTTCACCGGCGCGGCCGAAGCCGGGTTCTTCCCGGGTGTGGTGCTGTATCTCTCGCAGTGGTTTCCGACCTTCCGCCGCGGCCGCATCATGGCGTTGTTCATGTCGGCGATCCCGGTGTCCGGCCTGCTCGGCAGCCCGTTCTCCGGCTGGATTCTCAATCACTTCGCCGCAGGCCAGGGCGGTCTCGCGGGCTGGCAGTGGATGTTCCTCCTGCAAGGCATTCCGACCGTGATCCTCGGCGCGCTGGCTTACTTCCTGCTCAGCGACAGCTACGCCAACGCCAAGTGGCTGACCCCGTTCGAGCGCTCGGTGCTGGAAGCCGACCACGCCGAGGACCTGGCCAATAAACCGAAGACCTCTACCGACTCACTGCTGGCGGTGTTCAAGAACCCGGCGATCTGGGCCTTCGGACTGATCTACTTCTGCATCCAGAGTGGCGTCTACGCGATCAACTTCTGGCTGCCATCGATCATCAAGAACCTGGGTTTCAGCGATAATCTGGTGATCGGCTGGCTCAGTGCGATTCCGTACCTGCTGGCCGCGGTGTTCATGCTGATCGTCGGCCGCTCGGCGGACCTGCGCAAAGAGCGCCGCTGGCATTTGGTGGTGCCGATGCTGATGGGCGCGCTGGGGCTGCTGATCGCGGTGAACTTCGCCGCCAACCCGGCCATCGCGATTCTTGGTTTGACCATCGCCACCATGGGCGCCCTCACCGGCCTGCCGATGTTCTGGCCGGTGCCGACCGCATTGCTCAGTGCCGGGGCCGCCGCCGGTGGCCTGGCGTTGATCAACTCGATGGGACAGATGGCCGGTTTCCTCAGCCCGTACCTGGTGGGTTGGGTCAAGGACAGCACGGGTTCGACCGATGCCGCGCTGTATATGCTGGCGGGCGTGATTGTCTGCGGCAGCCTGCTGGCGTTGCGCATGACCCGTACGCTGCGCGCCTGACCAGCACCTGATCACTGTAGGAGCGAGCCTGCTCGCGATGGACGTCAACGATAACGCGTTTATCCTGGATAAACGTGGTGTCCTGAAGTTCTTCGCGAGCAGGCTCGCTCCTACAGTTTGGTTCGAGTGTGTTTGAGATTTGCGTTTGCTCCCGGTCACGATTCTGGTATCTGATTGAGCCTTTCCCTCTGGCAAAAGGATTTCCTCATGAGCTACCGCACGCTGGGTCATTCGGGTCTGCAGGTGTCCACCCTGACCCTGGGCACCATGATGTTCGGCGAACAGACCAGCACCGAAGACTCCCTGCGCATCATCGACAAGGCATGGGACCAGGGCGTCAATTTCATCGACACCGCCGACGTCTACACCCATGGCCGGTCCGAAGAGATCGTCGGCGAGGCCATCGCCAGCCGCCGTCATGAGTGGGTGCTCGCCACCAAGGTCGGCTTCGGCCCCGTGGACGGCGTGCCCAACCGCAGCGGCTTGAACCGCAAGCACCTGTTCAATGGCATCGAGGCCAGCCTGACGCGCCTGGGCACCGACTACCTCGACATCTATTACCTGCACCGCGAAGACCACAACACGCCGCTGGAGGTGACGGTGTCGGCCATCGGCGACCTGATCCGCCAGGGCAAAGTCCGCTATTGGGGCCTGTCGAACTACCGTGGCTGGCGCATTGCCGAAGTCATCCGTGTGGCCGACAGACTGGGCGTTGACCGCCCGGTGATCAGCCAGCCGCTGTACAACATCGTCAACCGCCAGGCTGAAACCGAGCAGATCACGGCCGCGCACAGCTACGGCCTCGGCGTGGTGCCCTACAGCCCGCTGGCGCGCGGGGTGCTCAGCGGCAAATATGCGCCGGATGTGAAACCGGACGCCGACAGCCGTGCCGGACGCCAGGACAAACGCATCCTGGAAACCGAATGGCGCGTCGAGTCCCTGCGTATCGCCGGGCAAATCCAGCAATACACCCGGGAGCGCGGCGTCGGCATCGTCGAGTTCGCGATTGCCTGGGTGCTGAACAACAGCGCCGTCACCTCGGCCATTGTCGGGCCGCGTACCGAAGCGCAATGGGACGCCTACACTAAGGCGCAAGCGGTGAAGATCACGGCCGAGGACGAGGCGTTCATCGATTCGCTGGTGACACCGGGGCATGCGTCGACACCGGGGTTCAATGATGTGAGCCATTTCGTGTCGGGGCGTACACCGCGCGGTATCTGAATGAACACATGATCCATTGTGGGAGCGAGCCTGCTCGCTCCCACAGTTGGCCGGTGTTGATTGATTGGTCAATATTCGGCGCCAAAACCACGTATCCTGCGCGCCCCGTTTCACCTTCAACCTCGCGAGGACAGCTTGTCTAAAGGTATCGCTCTATCGGTTTCAGCCTCGGTGCTGTTTGCCGTCATGTATTACTACACATCGCTGCTCACGCCCTTGAGCGGCGTGGAAATCTTCGGTTGGCGCATGCTGCTGACCGTCCCGTGCATGACCGTGTTCATGGTGGTGTCCGGCGAATGGAAGCGCGTGCTGGAGATCGTTCGGCGCGCCATTGCCAATCCGAAACTGATCGGCGCGCTGATCGCCTCCTCCGCCCTGCTCGCCGTGCAATTGTGGCTGTTCATGTGGGCACCGCTGAACGGTTACAGCCTGGACGTGTCCCTCGGTTACTTCCTGTTGCCGCTAACCATGGTGTTGACCGGGCGGATCGCTTATGGCGAACGCTTGTCCTATCTGCAAAAAATCGCCGTGGTGTTCGCCTGCCTGGGCGTGATCAACGAGGTGTATCAGGTCGGTGGTTTTTCCTGGGCGACCTTGCTGGTCTGCATGGGTTACCCGACCTACTTCGTCGTTCGCAAACGGCTGGCAACGGACAATCTCGGTGGCTTGTGGCTGGACATGGCATTGACGCTGCCGGTCGCGGTCTGGTTCGTCCAGAGCGGCGCGCAAGGTTTCGGCGTGTTTGACCAGCATCCATGGTTGTCGCTGTTGATCCCGCTGCTCGGCGTGATCAGCGCGTCGGCGCTGGTGGTCTACATCATTGCCAGCCGCCTGCTGCCGTTCAGCCTGTTCGGCTTGTTGAGCTACGTCGAACCGGTGCTGCTGCTGGGCGTGGCGTTGTTGCTTGGGGAGAGCATCAAGGCCGGTGAGTGGCTGACGTACATTCCGATCTGGATGGCGGTGCTGGTGCTGGTGTTCGAAGGGTTCAAGCATCTGATGCGGCAGCGCAGGCCTTAAGCACACGCAAAAACAAATGTGGGAGTGAGCCTGCTCGCGAAGGCGTCGTATCAGCCAACTTTTATAGTGACTGATACACCGCTTTCGCGAGCAGGCTCGCTCCCACAGCGTTATCGGTGTAACGGCTTAGTCGGTAGAGAGAACACCACGACGCACCTGGTCACGCTCGATGGATTCGAACAGTGCCTTGAAGTTGCCTTCGCCGAAACCATCGTCACCCTTGCGCTGGATGAATTCGAAGAACACCGGCCCCATCAGGGTTTCCGAGAAGATCTGCAGCAGCAGACGCTTGTCGCCCGACTCGGACGAACCGTCCAGCAGAATGCCCCGTGCCTGCAGTTCGCCCACTGGCTCGCCGTGGTTCGGCAAACGGCCTTCGAGCATTTCGTAGTAGGTCTCCGGCGGCGCGGTCATGAAGCGCATGCCGATGCCTTTCAGGTGATCCCAGGTCTTGAGCAGGTCATCGGACAGGAAAGCAACGTGCTGGATGCCCTCGCCGTTGAACTGCATCAGGAACTCTTCGATCTGCCCGGCACCCTTGGACGACTCTTCGTTCAACGGAATGCGGATCATGCCATCGGGTGCGGTCATGGCCTTGGAGGTCAGGCCGGTGTACTCACCCTTGATGTCGAAGTAGCGGATTTCGCGGAAGTTGAACAGCTTCTCGTAGAAGTTGGCCCAGTAGGCCATGCGACCGCGATACACGTTGTGAGTCAGGTGATCGATGATCTTCAGGCCGGCACCGACCGGATGACGGTCAACGCCTTCAATGAACACGAAGTCGATGTCATAGATCGAGCTGCCTTCACCGAAACGGTCGATCAGGTACAGCGGCGCACCGCCGATGCCTTTGATCGCCGGCAGATTCAGTTCCATCGGGCCGGTTTCAATGTGGATCGGCTGGGCGCCGAGTTCCAGGGCACGCTTGTAGGCCTTCTGCGAATCCTTGACGCGAAACGCCATGCCGCACACCGACGGGCCGTGCTCGGCCGCGAAGTACGAGGCCACGCTGTTGGGCTCGTTGTTGAGGATCAGGTTGATCGCGCCCTGGCGATACAGGTGCACGTTCTTGGAACGGTGGCTCGCCACCTTGGTGAAGCCCATGATCTCGAAGATCGGCTCCAGGGTGTTCGGGGTCGGCGATGCGAGCTCGATGAATTCAAAGCCCATCAGGCCCATCGGGTTTTCGTATAGATCTGCCATGGTTGGCGCCTCATCATGCTGTTAGAAATTAACGAATGTCAGTTGCTAGCAATGCTGAGACCGGTGGGCGGCGCACAGGAGATGCCCCGCACGCTGCGGGCGAGAAAGTCACCGTAGATCAGTTGAAACCCGAATATCTTCATTTTGACCCAAGGCTCTTGCGGGCGAGTCTTCTGCTGCCAGAAGACGATTATTATTGTATGCGTAACTTGATTCTACACAGCGTAAATCAGTTTGTCCGCCTTCTGTATCAAATCCCCTTTTTCCCTGCCCGCGCAAGGGGTTTGTTGCAGAGGAAAATCCCCGTCAGTATCAACCCGCCGCCCAGGCACATGGCCAATGTCAGCGGCTCGTCCAGCAGCAGCGCACCCAGGATGACCGCCGTCAGCGGGTTCAGGGCAATGAACACCCCGGAACGCGTAGGGCCGATCTTGCGGATGCCGTCGTAGTAGCCAATGTACGCCAGCGCCGACCCCAGCACGCCCAGGTATAAAAGGCTCAACCATTGCGGCGCACCCAGGTGGGCGATCGCCGCGACACTCACCTCACCCCGCACGATGCAGGTCATCCAGAGCATGGCGGTGCCCAGCAGAATCGAATACGTCACCGTTTGCACCGGCCCCAGGGCCTGGTTCAGCTCCCGGGAGCACATCGAGTAGACACCCCAGCCGAGAACACAGCCAAAAATCAGCAGGTCGCCGAGCCAGGTATCGGCACCACCGGCCAGCACTTGCGGGTCACGACTGACGATCACCATGCTGGCGCCCGCCATGCAGATCGCGATGCCGACGACTTTCGCCCGGTTCAAGCGCTCCTTGAACAGCAGCCAGGAGGCCAGCCCGATCACGGCCGGATTCAGTGCCACGATCAAGGATGCCCGTGAAGCATTGATGTAGTGCAGCCCATAAAAGAAGCACAGGTTGTAGAAAAAGATCCCGAAAAAGCCAAGCAACGACAGTTGCAGCCATTGCCGGGCATTCGGCCGAACCAGTGGTGTGCGCAGCGCGCGTACGAGCAGCAGCAACGCCACGCTGGCCAATAGGAACCGCAGGCTGGCAGCCAGTAGCGGGCTGAGGCTGTCGGCCAGATAACGTCCGGCAACAAAGGTGCCGCCCCATACCATCGTGACCGCCGCCAGCTTCATGTACACCGGAAGATCCGATGGTTTTGACAGGGATTGCTCGCAGATCGTCATAAGATTCCAGGACCGGATGTCGGGAAGATGACGTATCATTCGAGTAATACCCAGTCATCGTAAAATGAGTAAACACTCATGACTCTCACTCAACTGGAGATCTTCTCCCTGGTGGCCGAACTCCACGGCTTCACCGCTGCGGCCAATCGCCTGGGTATTTCCCAATCGGCGGTGTCCCATGCCTTGAAGTCGCTGGAGTTGGAATTGGGGGTCGAGTTGTTGCGCCGGCATCAATCCCAGGTCGAGTTGAGCGACATTGGCCAGCAGTTGCTGCTGCGCGCCCGGGCAATGCTCGGCCTGGCCAACACCCTGCGCCAGGAAGCGGCGGATGCGCGGGGCATGAAACGCGGCACACTGCGTATCGGCTCCTTCGGCCCGACGTCATCGATCAAATTGTTGCCGTTGATTTTGCAGCACTACCGCGCCGCCCATCCCGGCATCGAGGTGCATGTCGACGAAGGCCCCGACCGCCAGGTGCTCCAGTGGCTGGAGGAACGACGGATCGACATCGGTTTTGTGGTGTTGCCCGAGGAACGCTTCGACACGGTCGCGCTGATCGAGGACCAGATGGTCGCGTTGCTGCCCGCCGGCCACCCGCTGGCGGTTTTTGACAACGTGAGCCTGAAGGACCTCTGTGACTTCCCGTTTGTCCTTACCGAGGCCGGTTCTTCGGAACTGGTTTCACGCCTGTTCACTGCGGCCCGACTGACCCCCAACATCCGTTATCGCTGCTCGCAGTTGATCAGCACCCTGGATGTCGTCGCTCGGGGCGACGGGGTGACGGTGGTTGCCGAAGGTTCATTGCCCGATCAGATTGACCGCCGCTGTGTGAAAAAACCGCTGTCGCCGGCGGTGTTGCGCCAGGTCGGCCTGGCGGTGCTCGACCGACGCCAGGCATCACCCGCGACGCTGGCCTTTATCAAGCTGGCACAAAGCCTTGACTTGCATTGAGCGGCATAACCGCCAACGGCCAACTATCATGGCCCATACCCGAACTCTTCATGGGAGGCGTTTTTGCCCTGCCATCATTTGAGAGCCTTACTACTTCGTGACAGGATTCGCGAATGCCACTGAAAGCCAAAACCCGCAGTCGCAGAAAAAGAATTGCGGTCACCCTGATCAGTGGCTTGCTCCCGGTGCTGCTGGGGGCCGCCATTCTCTACGTGCAAGCAGGGCGCGCGCTCAAGCAAGACACCGAACAGATCGCCGAAGAAGCGGTTCGCCAGTTCGACCTGATGCTCGACAACACCGCCCAGGCCGCCCGTGAATTGCTGCCGCTGGCGGGCCAAAGTTGCAGTGACGTCAAACTGGCGCTGCGCGAACAGGTCACCCGCCGCCCCTTCGTGCGCTCCACCAATCTGGTGTGGGACAACAACCTCTATTGCAGCTCTCTGTTCGGCGACTACCAGGAGACGGTCAACCCCGGCGACTACACCCACGGCGTGTTATGGCTCATGAGCGGCAATCCGGTAACGCCCAACACCGCCTTGCTGGTGTACCGCCTGAGCGAAGGAAAAAAAGGCGCGCTGACGACCCTCGATGGTTATCACTTGAGCAATATCCTGCGCCTGATCGGCCGCAAGACCTTGCTGTTGCTGCAAGTTGGCCCAGACTGGTTGTCCGCCGACGGCAAGTTTCATACCGGCGCTGCGCCTGAGTTGCCCGTTGCGCAAAGTCGCTTGACCTCCGGGCATTATGCTTTCGCCGTGGAAGCGGGTTTCCCCAAAGGCGAAACCTGGCGATACATGAGCAGCGAATATCCGCCGCTGTTCAGCCTGCTGATTTTCTTCGGCGTGCTTGCCGGGGCAATCGGTCACTTCCTGCAAAAGCGCGCATCGTCACCCTCCCATGAAATGCAGCGCGCCCTGGAAGCTAAAGAGTTCATTCCGTATTTCCAGCCCGTGGTGCATGGCGACAGCAAAAGCTGGTGCGGCGCTGAAGTGCTGATGCGCTGGAAACATCCAAGGGAAGGCCTGGTACGTCCGGATCTGTTCATTCCGTTTGCCGAGCACTCCGGCCTGATCGTACCGATGACCCGCTCGCTGATGAGACAAACCGCTGCCCTGCTCGCACCGAAATCGGCCAGCTTCAACAAACCGTTTCATATTGGCATCAACATCACCGCCAGCCATTGCCAGGACCTGGAACTGGTCAAGGATTGTCGCGAGTTTCTAGATGCGTTCGAGCCGGGCTCGATCCATCTGGTACTGGAACTGACCGAACGTGAACTGATCGAGCCCACGGCCATCACCCTGCAACTGTTCGAGCAACTTCGCGAACTGGGCGTGAAAATCGCCATCGACGACTTCGGCACGGGCCACTCAAGCCTTGGCTACCTGCGGCAGTTCAATGTCGATTTCCTGAAAATCGACCAGAGCTTTGTCGCCATGATCGGCGTCGATACTCTCACTAGCCACCTCCTCGACAGCATCATCGAACTGGCGGTCAAACTCGATCTTGCCCTCGTGGCCGAAGGTGTCGAAACCCGTGAGCAGAGTGATTACCTGAGCGCTCACCAGGTCAACTTCCTGCAAGGTTACCTGTACGGCAAACCCATGCCGGCCGCAGAATTCATTAGTGCATTAAGCGACCATTAACTGGCGAATTTAATCGATAAAACAACGAGTACAGGCACCAATTTGAATCAAAACACTACTGACGTTACATGAAGAAAAAGACAGGATTTACTCTTGGCCAATTAACTACTACAATTTTTCATGCCTGCGCTAAATTGGCAGGTGAGCCATTATCACCGAGTCGCTTCAAGGCTCTTGGCTTATAGCTTTGTTTGCGGTTGGTATCAGCCAAACACACTATTGGAGTAAAGATATTGTCCAGACTCGCTGAATTTCGTGCAGCCGAAAAGGCCCTTCAAGAACAGCTCAAGCAGTTGGAATCGCTGAAGAATGATGCCGGGCTCAAGAAAGAAATCGAATTCGAAGAGAAGCTCCAGGGTTTGATGAAAACCTACGGCAAGAGTCTGCGCGACATCATCGCCATTCTCGATCCAAACCCGGCAAAATCCGGCCTGCTGCAGGCAGCCGCACCTAAAACCCGCCGCGCCCGTGTGGTCAAGGTTTATCAGAACCCGCACACCGGCGAGCTGATTGAAACCAAGGGCGGCAATCACCGCGGCCTGAAAGCCTGGAAAGAACAGTACGGTGCAGCCACCGTTGATTCCTGGCTGCGCGGCTAACTCTCGCGGCAACAAAAAAGCCCTGCTTATGCAGGGCTTTTTCATGGGTTATCCAATTACTTTGTGCTTAATCCATTTGGATATCTAAAATTTTCTTCATGCATCAAAAAGCACTGTCGCCAACTAAAGTTTCAAGCTGTTACGGGCCGCGTCTATTTCATCCTGGCTCGCCTTATAAGCCTCGGCCTGCCCCGCGTAGGAAAGTACATAGGCCTTATCGGCATCCACCGCGGCGACCAATGTTTGAGAAAGCACATGCCTGCCATTTTGCGTGATGGTGCAGGTAGTTTCCAGCGCAGCCAATCGACTCAGGGTAGTCGCATGAATTCGCGTGCAGACACTTTGATAGCCTCCCTGAAAGAAGTCCTTTTGCACCGACTTGCGCATTTCCAGCAATACGCCTTCGAGGTTTACCTGATGATCGCCTTGAACCGGGCTCATGGTCAGTTCCATCACCATGAGCGGCGTTCCGCCCTGATCAATTTTCACCGCCCGCTGGCGACTGACCCCCGGCGCTGACTCGGGTACGGCTTCGACCTGCCAGCCTTGCGGCCAGGTCACCACCGGTGCATCGGCACAAGCAGCGCCGGCCAGCGAAAACACACTGGCCAGAATAAACAGCAATCTATCGAGTCGAATCATTGCAATGGGCACTCACGGATCAGGCCGTAAAGTCTGGGCCCAGGCCGGCTGTCAGGCAATAGCCGACTGTTTGGGTTTGGTGATGTCCGAACCCTTGCGTATCATTGTCGCCATTCGTTAGCCCACATATTTCCCGGAGGGCCCATGAGCCTGCACGAATTGAACACCTTCCCCGGCGTCACCGCCCAACCGGACGCCGCTACGCAGAAGTTTGTCTTCAACCACACCATGCTGCGGGTCAAGGACATCACCAAGTCCCTGGACTTCTACACGCGCATCCTGGGTTTCACCCTGGTGGAAAAACGCGACTTCCCGGAAGCCGAGTTCAGCCTGTATTTCCTGGCGCTGGTCGACAAGCACCAGATCCCGGCCGATGCCGCTGCGCGCACCGAGTGGATGAAGTCGATCCCCGGCATTCTTGAACTGACCCATAACCATGGCACCGAGAACGACGCGGATTTCGCCTACCACAATGGCAACACCGACCCGCGCGGTTTCGGCCACATCTGCATTTCGGTGCCGGACATCGTCGCCGCCTGCGAGCGCTTTGAAGCACTGGGCTGCGATTTCCAGAAACGCCTGAGCGATGGCCGCATGAAGAGCCTGGCGTTCATCAAGGATCCGGATGCCTACTGGGTCGAGATCATTCAGCCCGCTCCACTCTAAAATCCGCTGCAGGCCCACTGTAGGAGCGAGCGTGCTCGCGATGGTCGTCAACGTTAACGCGGGTTGGCAGGTGCCCCGCGGTGTTCTCGGGTTTATCGCGAGCAAGCTCGCTCCTACAAAGGCGCATCTGTACGGCAGACACAAAAAAACCCCATGATCAATCATGGGGTTTTGTGTTTTCAGCGCCGGGGTTTATGCCGGGGCGGACGTGCGGATCAAGTGATCGAACGCGCTGAGAGAAGCCTTGGCGCCCTCGCCCACCGCGATCACGATCTGCTTGTACGGCACGGTGGTCACGTCGCCGGCGGCGAATACGCCCGGTACCGACGTTTCGCCGCGAGCGTCGACGATGATCTCGCCACGGGGTGACAGCTCGATGGTGCCTTTGAGCCAATCGGTGTTGGGCAACAGACCGATCTGCACAAAGATCCCTTCCAGTTCCACGCTGCGCAACTCGTCAGTCTGACGATCCTTGTAGCGCAGGCCGTTGACCTTCTGCCCATCGCCGGTGACTTCAGTGGTTTGCGCACTGGTGATCACGGTGACGTTCGGCAGACTGTGCAACTTGCGCTGCAATACCGCATCGGCACGCAACTGCACATCGAACTCCAGCAGCGTGACATGGGACACGATACCGGCCAGGTCGATGGCCGCTTCGACACCGGAGTTGCCGCCACCAATCACCGCCACACGTTTGCCCTTGAACAGCGGTCCATCGCAGTGCGGGCAGTACGCAACGCCTTTGTTGCGGTATTGCTGCTCACCCGGCACGTTCATTTCACGCCAGCGTGCGCCGGTTGCGAGGATCACGGTTTTAGCCTTGAGCTTCGCGCCGCTGGCGAAGTGGACTTCGTGCAACTCACCTGCTTTGCCAGTGATCAACTTGTCTGCGCGTTGCAGGTTCATGATGTCCACGTCGTACTGCTTGACGTGCTCTTCCAGGGCCACGGCCAGTTTCGGCCCTTCGGTTTCCTGCACCGAAATGAAGTTCTCGATCGCCATGGTGTCCAGTACCTGCCCACCAAAACGCTCGGCCGCCACGCCGGTGCGAATGCCTTTGCGGGCCGCGTAGATAGCCGCCGCTGCACCCGCCGGGCCACCGCCGACCACCAGCACGTCAAAGGCTTCCTTGGCGCTGATCTTCTCGGCCTGGCGCTCGATGCCGCTGGTGTCGATCCTGGCGAGGATTTCTTCCAGGCCCATGCGGCCCTGGCCGAAGTTCACGCCGTTGAGGTAGATGCTTGGCACGGCCATGACCTGACGCTCGTCGACTTCGGCCTGGAACAGCGCGCCGTCGATGGCGACATGACGGACATTCGGGTTCAGCACCGCCATCAGGTTCAGCGCCTGGACCACGTCCGGGCAGTTCTGGCACGACAACGAGAAGTAAGTCTCGAAGCTGAACTCGCCTTTGAGCGAGCGGATCTGCTCGATCACTTCCGCACTGGCTTTCGAAGGGTGGCCGCCGACTTGCAGCAGGGCCAGCACCAATGAAGTGAATTCGTGCCCCATCGGGATGCCGGCGAAGCGCAGGCTGATATCGGCTCCCGGGCGATTGATCGAGAACGACGGCTTGCGTGCATCATCGCCGTTGTCGAGCAAAGTAATCTGGGCGGAAAGACTGGCAACGTCTTTCAGCAGTTCGAGCATTTCCTGGGATTTCGCACCGTCGTCGAGGGAGGCAACGATCTCGATCGGCTGGGTGACCCGTTCCAGGTACGATTTCAACTGGGCTTTAAGATTGGTGTCCAACATACGGGCGATTTCCTTGAATTCTTGAGACAAAAAAACGCCCGAGCGAATCTCGCCCGGGCGTTTTTATTGGGCGATGCAGCTTGCTTAGAAGGTGCGCAAGTGCGCCCCGATGAAGCGCGTCACAGACTTAGATCTTGCCGACCAGGTCCAGGGACGGAGCCAGAGTGGCCTCGCCTTCCTTCCACTTGGCTGGGCAGACCTGACCCGGGTGAGCAGCGACGTACTGAGCGGCCTTGATCTTGCGCAGCAGCTCGGAAGCGTCACGGCCTACACCGCCGTCGTTGAGTTCAACGATCTTGATCTGGCCTTCAGGGTTGATCACGAAGGTGCCACGGTCAGCCAGGCCAGCTTCTTCGATCAGCACGTCGAAGTTGCGGGAGATGGCGTGGGTCGGGTCGCCGATCATGGTGTACTGGATCTTGCCGATGGCTGGCGAGGTGTTGTGCCAGGCAGCGTGGGCAAAGTGGGTATCGGTGGAAACGCTGTATATCTCGACGCCCAGCTTCTGGAATGCGTCGTAGTTGTCGGCCAGGTCTTCCAGCTCGGTCGGGCAGACGAAGGTGAAGTCGGCCGGGTAGAAGAACACGACAGACCACTTGCCCTTCAGGTCAGCGTCCGAGACTTTTACGAAGTCGCCATTTTTGAATGCGTCAGCTTTGAACGGTTTAACTTGGCTGTTGATGATAGGCATCGTTGACTCTCCGTCAGGGGTTAAGAAGTTGATGGAGAGAACTTTACCGACTCGACGAACGGAAGGCTCATTGGCAAACCTGATGCTGCTGATTGGCTTTCGCTATTAGCCAGCTGTATTAATAGAAGAAAACGGTATCTAGGATTCCACCGGCCTTTGCGTGATGCGCGCCATGCCGAGGAACGGACTGGCCTCGATGTAACGCATGGCCGACTTCATGTCCTTCCAGCCCACATAGCTCATCAGCGACTTCAAATCCCAGCCACTCTGATGCGCCCAGCTCGCAAACCCACGACGCAAGGAATGACTGGTATAGAGCTCGGCGGCTATACCGGCGCGCTCCAAGGCCTGACGCAATAAAGGAATCACGCTATTGGCGTGCAACCCCTCCTCGCCCAGATGCCCCCAGCGGTCGACGGCACGGAACACCGGTCCGCGCACCAGTGCCGCCTCGGAAATCCAGTCGATGTAAGCCTGCACCGGACACAAGCGTTGCAACGCCGGGGTTTGATACGTCTTGCCGAGGTTGTCGCGATCACTTTTGCTGCGTGGCAAATAGAGACTGATGCCGGAACCGGCGCTGGCCTGCACATGCTCAACCTGCAGCCGGCACAGCTCATCACTGCGAAAGCCACGCCAGAAGCCCAGCAGGATCAACGCCATGTCGCGCCTGGCCCGCAGCAAACCCGGCCGGTCGCCTTCGGCCCTGGCGGTTTGCACCTCCAGCTCCAGACAACTGACTACCTGCTCCAGATGTTGCAGCTGCAAGGGTTCCGCCTGTTTCTCCCGGGCCGGATGCAGCGCGCGAATGCCCTTGAACACCTTGCGCACCACCGGCGCCTTGGTCGGATCGGCAAAACCCTGGCTGTTGTGCCACTGCGCCAATGCCGACAAACGCAGTTTCAGCGTGTTGATCGACAACACCCCGGCATGGGCCACCAGATAGCGCGCCACGCTGTCGCTGGTGGCCGGCAGAAAACCGCCCCATGTCACCTCAAAGTGTTCGATGGCCGCGCGATAGCTGCGACGGGTGTTGTCGCGCGTCGCAGCTTGCAGGTAACGATCCAGCTCGGTCATGGGGTCAGCTCTTGAATTCATACCGCTTTGACGGGTCAAAAAGCGGTATTCGGTGTATCACACGGGGTAATACCAGTATATCCCGTGTCAGACACACTCAACATTTAACTTTTTCGATTGAATGGTACAATGTGTATTTACGTGGTACGTACCACATCAACAGAACCCGGGAGATCTCATGGCACGCGGCGGTGTAAATAAAGCGGTGGTGCAAGCCGCCCGATTGGCGATCCTCGCTCGCGGCGAAAACCCCAGCATCGATGCCGTACGGATCGAGATGGGCAATACCGGTTCGAAAACCACGATTCATCGCTATCTCAAAGAGCTGGATGACAAGGTCGAACCGGTCGAGGCACCGACGGAGCCGATCGACGACGAACTGATGGCGCTGGTGGCGCGGCTCGCGCAAAGACTCAAGGAGCAAGCGCAGGAACCTATCGAACAGGCGCGCACGCAGTACGAGGAACAGCGCAAAACCCTGGAAAACCAGCTCGATGAAGCCCAAGAGGCCAACAGCGAACTGCACGAGCAATACGAATTCCAGAGCCTGGCGCTGACTCAGGAGTCCGAGGCCCTGCAAGAAACCCACGCCATGCTGCAAACGGAGCAAACCCGCAACGCCGGGTTGAACCAGGCGCTGGCGGATTTCGAATTGCGCTTGAAAGACAAGGACGAGCAGATCCGCTCCCTTGAAGAAAAACACCTGCACACTCGCGATGCGCTGGAGCACTACCGCAATGCGGTCAAGGAACAGCGCGAACAGGAAATCAGTCGCCATGAAGGCCAGGTGCAACAACTGCAGATGGAACTGCGCCAGGCACAACAAAGCGCGCTGGTCCGCCAGGATGAAGTCACCCAGCTGCACCGCGACAACGAACGCTTGCTGACCGAAAACCGCGGCACGCTGCGTGAGCTGAGCCTGCTGCAAGAGCAGCTCAAGCAAAGCAATAGCCGCCAGGATCAGTTGCTGGAACAGGCCACCCGCGTCGACAGCGAACGCACCCTCCTCCAGGAACGCCTGCGCGTCGCCCTGCTGGAAAGCCAGGCACTCAAACAGAACGTCGATGAGCAGTCGCAGCTCAACAAGTCACTGGAAATTGAATTGGCCAAGACCCGCACGGATCTGGAAGACCGCGTGCGTCTGGCCGCGACCATGACGGCAGCGGCAGACGCAGCGAAGGACGATTAACCGGCGACCGGCGTACGCATGGTGACAAACTCTTCGGCGGCCGTCGGGTGCACGCCGATGGTTTCGTCGAAGTGCCGCTTGGTGGCGCCGGCCTTCAAGGCAATCGCGAGGCCCTGGACGATTTCACCGGCGTCCGGGCCGACCATGTGGCAACCCAAGACCTTCTCGGTTTTGGCGTCCACCACCAGCTTCATCAGCGTGCGCTCCTGGCATTCAGTCAGGGTCAGCTTCATCGGCCGGAACCGGCTTTCGAAGATCTCCACCTCGTGGCCGGCTTCGCGGGCCTCTTCCTCGGTCAAACCGACGGTGCCGATGTTTGGCAGGCTGAACACCGCCGTCGGGATCATCTTGTAGTCCACCGGACGATACTGCTCCGGCTTGAACAGGCGTCGTGCCACCGCCATGCCTTCAGCCAGGGCAACCGGGGTCAGTTGAACGCGGCCGATCACATCGCCCAGCGCGAGGATCGACGGCTCGGCGGTCTGATACAGCTCATCGACCTCGACAAAACCTTTCTTGTCGAGTTTGACCCCGGTGTTTTCCAGCCCGAGGTTGTCCAGCATCGGACGACGCCCCGTGGCATAAAACACGCAATCGGCTTCCAGTTGGCGACCATCCTTGAGCGTGACTTTGAGGCTGCCATCGGCCTGCTTGTCGATGCGCTCGATGTCCGCGTTGAACTGCAGGTCCATGCCACGCTTGGTCAACTCTTCCTGCAAGTGTTTGCGCACCGAACCGTCAAAGCCACGCAGGAATAGCTCGCCGCGATACAGCAGCGTGGTCTGTGCGCCCAGGCCATGGAAGATCCCGGCAAATTCGACGGCAATGTAGCCACCGCCCACCACCAATACCCGCTTGGGCAGCTCTTTAAGGAAGAACGCCTGGTTGGAACTGATGGCATGCTCGTGCCCCGGGATTTCCGGAATCTGCGGCCAGCCGCCGGTGGCGATGAGAATATTTTTGGCGGTATGGCGCTCACCATTGATCTCGATCGTATGTGGATCGACGATGCTGGCGTGGCCTTCATGCAAAGTCACGCCACTGTTGACCAGAAGGTTGCGATAAATGCCATTGAGGCGATTGATCTCGCGGTCCTTGTTGGCGATCAGCGTCGCCCAGTCGAACTGCGCCTCATCCAGGCTCCAGCCAAAACCGGAGGCCTGCTCGAAGTCCTCGGCAAAATGCGCACCGTAGACCAGCAATTTTTTCGGCACGCAGCCGACGTTCACACAGGTGCCGCCCAGGTAGCGGCTCTCGGCCACCGCCACTTTCGCACCGAAACCGGCGGCAAACCGCGCAGCCCGCACACCGCCGGAACCGGCACCAATCACATAAAGGTCAAAATCGTAGGCCATTTTCAATCTCCTCGGCAGGCCAACAGCATACCCGCGGACGGCCGCTGAGCAAGCATTGTGCTGAAATGCTCGGGGCTAGCGATGTGCCGCCCAATGTCCGTTTTCGATCAGTGCCCCTCCGCGGATTGCGTTTTCGGTGTCCGCAGAGTGCGCCAGGCAATCAAAATCGCCATGAGTGCCAAGCCGAACGTCACCCACGAAACCAAACCGATTCCACCTTCGAATGCCTTTCCCGCCTGCGCCATCAATTCCCTTGCCTGGTCACCCGACAAGTCTGCCGCCACATGATAGGCGCCAGACAGCGTCTCACTCGCCAGCATCATCTGCACTTCGCTCAGGAACCCCGGAAGCTGCAATGCACCGCGATAGTAGGCGGTGACGACACCGCCGAGCACTGTCGTCCCCAAAACCACACCCACTTCATAGGCCGTTTCGCTAATGGCAGACGCGACGCCCGCCTTTGCCGGTGGTGCGGCTGACAAAATCACATCATTGGACACCGTCGCGATCGCGCCCACGCCAATGTTCAGCAAGGCAAAAGCCACCACTAGAACGGTCAGGCTACTGCCCATGCTGGCGACCAGCAAAAACGCCGCTCCAGCAAACGCCATCAAAATCGGTATCAGCACATGCACCTGTAATCGCTGTGCGACAGGCACGACCGCCATCCCCACTACAATCGCCATGACCTGACCAGGAATCAACGCGAGACTAGCGCTCAAGGGCGACATCTGAAGAACGATCTGCAGGAACTGAGTGGTAAAAAATACGAAGCCGACGAGGAACGCGAGGCTCATCAAGTTGATCGCGACAGAGCCGCTAAAGGTGCCACTGCGGAACAAAGTCAGGTCCATCAGCGGCACTGGCAGACGTAACTGTCGACGCACAAACATCCAGCCCGCAACTGCGCCTACTGCGAACGCTGTCAGTGTCATCCAGTCGATACCATTACTGGCGCTGTGTTTAATGCCATAAACGATGGCACCAAGGGCAACCATCGATTGCAGGATGCTAAGCGGATCCAACGGCCCTGAAGCATCTGGCTCGGATTCGGGCAACAACAGTGGCCCCAATACCAGCAGTGGTACCAACACAGGCACCGCCAACAGGAAAATCGACCCCCAACTGAAGAATTCCAGCAACACCCCGCCCACCAAAGGACCGAGTGCCGAGCCGACCGTCAAAGTCGTTGCCCAGATCGCGACTGCCAGTCTGCGTTCTTCTCGGTCATCGAACACCGAACGTATCAACGCCAGCGTTGAGGGCATCAGCATTGCACCGAAAACCCCCATACAAGCTCGCCCAGCAATCAGTTGCGCACCGGTATCGGAATACGCCGTCAGCACCGAAATAATGGCAAATCCCAAAGACCCGGCCAGCAACAACTTACGATGACCGATTCGATCTCCCAGACTACCCATCGACACCAGCAATCCCGCCAAGACCAGCGAATAAGCATCGATCATCCACAACTGCTGGCTAGCGCTCGGACGCAGCGCTTCGGCGATCTTGGGCAACGCGAATCCAAGCACTGTATTGTCAATTGTTACCAGCAGTACAGGCAGCATCAGCACACTTAGGCCTAACCAACGTTTTGATCTGCGTTGCGTCTCACATCCTGTTAACGCCATCTACGAAATTCCTTTTACTCATATAAAACCAAGGCAGTTTCCTTGCCCCGAGAGTCGATTTCTACGCACATTTCGGGCTTATATTTTTGGGGATTTCACTGGCTTGGAGGTCACTTCATTTTCGACTCGGACGCGGTCTTTTGTAGGAGCTGGCTTGTCGGGTCGCCGCATCGCAGCGATGGTCGTCAACGATAATGCGCATGAACTGGATAAACGCGGCGCACTTGAGTCCATCGCCAGCAAGCCGGCTCCTACAGGTATTGCGTTACCCGTGTTTCCCGGGGTTGCGTGAAGAACCAGATATTTGGCCAGTAAAGCAACGCGCCTACTGACCATCATATTTAATACAAACCTTACCAGGACGCCGCAAACTCATTTTTCAACTGTAACCAGACAATCAGGATTTTCTCTCGAAAACTCTGGCGATGGATGTCAGGCAATACTTACGCTTCGTTAGTTTGAGCGGGTTCAGCCCGCACAAAAGCAAACGCCCCGAACAAGTCGGGGCGTTTGCCTGGACCTTCATCAGCGTGTTTTCACACAGTCTGCGAAGGTGGATTTCTACAACAGATCGCCGGCTATCAGTAAGCCTTGCCCGTCTTGTAGAAGTTCTCGAAGCAGAAGTTGGTCGCGTCGATGTAGCCTTCGGCACCACCGCAGTCGAAACGCTTGCCCTTGAACTTGTAGGCAATCACGCAACCGTCCTGCGCCTGTTTCATCAGGGCGTCAGTGATCTGGATCTCGCCGCCTTTACCTGGCTCGGTTTGTTCGATCAGGCTGAAGATGTCCGGGGTCATGATGTAACGACCGATGATCGCCAGGTTCGACGGGGCATCTTCCGGTTTTGGCTTCTCGACCATGTTGCGCACGCGGTACAGGTCGTCTCCGATCAGGTCGCCGGCAATTACGCCGTACTTGCTGGTTTCTTGCGGGTCGACTTCCATGATCGCGACGATGGTGCAGCGATACTGCTTGTACAGCTTGACCATCTGCTTGAGTACGCCGTCACCTTCCAGGTTGACGCACAGGTCATCCGCCAACACCACGGCGAACGGTTCGTCGCCGATCAGCGGACGACCAGTCAGGATCGCGTGACCCAGACCTTTCATTTCAGTCTGGCGAGTGTAGGAGAACGAGCACTCGTCCAGCAGGCGACGGATGCCGACCAGGTATTTTTCCTTGTCGGTGCCCTTGATCTGGTTTTCCAGCTCGTAGCTGATGTCGAAATGGTCTTCCAGGGCGCGCTTGCCGCGACCGGTGACGATGGAGATTTCGTTCAAGCCGGCATCCAGTGCTTCTTCGACGCCGTACTGGATCAGTGGCTTGTTCACCACCGGCAGCATTTCTTTGGGCATGGCTTTAGTCGCTGGCAGGAAGCGAGTACCGTAACCGGCTGCTGGGAACAAGCATTTCTTGATCATATAAGTCCTTGAAAGGGCTGTGTGTACGAGTTTCGGCGCAGTCTAATCAGGCGGCGTGCACCTTACAATGCCCCGCGCTGGCTAACCGATGTCAACATAGAGAAATATTCTTGCCGATAGTTCCCTGCGTACGTGCGCAGGTCACTTCGCAACCTGTTAGGCATAGCAGAAACCTGCGTAATTGCACGATTTCACAGGCGCGGATCGACCTACCCTACGCCCATCCGCACCCGTTGCGTGCGTTTGCCGGTATCATGGCGCGATTGAACCAGACAACGAGGCAAATAGATGTCGGAAGCAAAAAGCGTCAATGGATTCCTGATCAACAAGGCGAAAGATGGCCAATGGTGGGTGGCCAGTGTCGCCGGTGAAAATATCGCCGGACCTTTCCCGACCGAAGCCCTGGCAATCGAAGTGGCTTCGGTGCTTGAGCTGGAGCACCCGGAACCCAAGCGACGCGGCAAGGACAAGAACTGACCGACGCCCCCCCAAAGCCCTGTCATTGCACAGGGCTTTTTTCATGAGTGCGGATTCGATTCGGACACGGTCCTTGTAGGAGCCAGCTTGCTGGCGATGGTCGTCAACGATGACGCGTATAAACCGGACAAACGCGGCGCACTTGAGTCCATCGCCGAAAAGCCGGCTCCTACAGTATTGCGTTATCGGTGTTTCCCGGTGAATGACGAAAAGAAGTGGCCTTTGGCTATAACCTTTTCAATCCGCCGCTGTCTCAGCCTTAGCCCTTCCCACTGACGATGATCAAACCATGAAAAAGATTTTGCCTTTGCTGGCGGTATTGGCCCTGAGCGGCTGCGCAACGTCGGAACAAACCTACCTGGGTAATGGCGAACAGGGCTTGACGATCGATTGCTCGGGAGAGGCGAATTCCTGGGCGGCCTGCTACGAAAAGGCCGATGCCTCCTGTGCTGGGACCGGCTACCGGATTGTCGGCACCGACGGCACCCCCTCGCTCAAGGAGAGTGAAAAGACCCTCGGCGCCGACATTGGCAATTACAAGAACCGCAACGTCGTGGTGGTCTGCAAGTAAGGTGCCCGACGCTACAGATGTATTTCGGCGAACTTGATCCCGAGTCCGCGCAGCGTTTCGATCAGCTCGTCGAGCTTGTCGAAGGACTCGACTTCATCGTTGTCATCCACCAGGAAATAGCTGCGCCCGGCGCTTTTCTTGAAAAAAACGATCCACTCGCCGCGGTCCGCCGGATTCTGAATCACATGGGTGGCAGAGATATGTCCCTCTGCATGGCGCTCCCGGACCTGCTCTCGCTTCATAGTCGACTCCAGAAATGACAATGCCGCCAAAGCCAGGCTTTGACGGCATCGGTGCTGTGGGTCGCCAGTTTATCAGCCGGAAATGCACTCGGTAGCGGCTTTCTGTACATCCTTGGGACGCACAGGGACATTGGACATGCTCTCGTGCAGCTTGATGCTGCTGCCACCCGAGCGATCCTCGATGTCGAATACGGCAGACGGCCCCATGGACAACTTGAGCGGAACGATCACGCGCAAGCCGTCCTTGTGCGGCTCGATTTGCAAGGCGCCACGACTGTCGGCCAGTTTTTCGCTGAGGCACTGCGCATACTCATGGGGCTTCTTGCCAGAAATCACGCTCATGGTTGGCAACGACTCATTGATATCAGAGACGTTCGCACAACCGCCGAGCGACACCGCCAGCGAAACAACCCACAAACCCCACTTCATACAAAACCTCCGATAAAGACGCTCGGACAACGCAGATGCGTTTTTTCTCCGAGGCAATCTGCTTTATCGCTCATCAAACGTGAAATTAGCGTTCTTTAATTGTCAAAGTGGCCGGATAATAAGGCCCCCGGGCTGATAAACTGCGCCAATCGCCCAAGCTATCGTTTTGATTTAGTAGAAAAAGCCCTTCTGGAGGCGCCTCATGAAATATATCCATCAGCGCGAGCACCTCAACGAAGACGACATCGTCGTCATTCAATGCTCTCAAATGTGCAACATCCGCTTGATGAACGACGCCAACTTCCGCAGCTTCAAGAATGGCGGCCGTCACACCTATCACGGCGGAGCATTCGACACGTTTCCGGCCCGCATCACGGCCCCGAGCACCGGTTTCTGGAACATCACGATCGACACCGTCAACCGCCGCGCCATCAGCGTGACGCGCAAGCCCACCCTGACTCACTCGATCAAAATCATTCGCCGTTCCAGCACGAAACTAAGCTGATCCGCGAACCCGAAACACACGACAGGCAGATACAACCGTGGCCCAAACGACCAAGTACGTCATCAAATACAAACTCAACGGTGAGCGCCGCTTCGAGTTCGCCCAGCTTGAAAACGGCACCCCGGAAGAAGCCAGGGCGGCGCTGGATGCCATTCACGGCCAGGACGACGTCATCAGCGAAATCAGCGTCAGCAAAGCGCTGTAACGCGATCCGGAGCGACATGGACGTCGACTCCCCCTCGCAGTTCGACCGCAAGCGCCGGAGTGCCTGCTGCATTCATCTGATCCAGACTGGCCACCTCCCCCACAAGAGGCCCGGCAATGAGCGAGCAATATCTGGACAGGCTGGACTGGCCCCGACTGGAACAGCAACTTGATCAGGACGGTTACGCCGTCATCCCGTCACTGTTGAGCCACAAGGCTTGTGAGCAGGTCAGCGCCCTGTACCCCCGGACCGAACCCTTTCGCTCGCATGTGGTGATGGCTCGCCACGGGTTCGGTCGCGGCGAGTACAAGTATTTCAGCTACCCGTTGCCTGACCTGGTGACCCGCTTGCGCAGCGCGCTCTACCCGCGCCTGCTGCCCATCGCCAATCGCTGGCATGAACAGATGGGTGTGCCGGAGCGTTTTCCTGAAACTCACCACGCCTTCCTCGCACGCTGTCATGCCGCTGGTCAGAACCGTCCGACCCCCTTGTTGCTGCAATATGGAGCGCAGGACTACAACTGCCTGCATCAGGATCTGTACGGTGAGCACGTTTTCCCACTGCAGGTGGCGATTTTGCTTTCAGACCCCGAGCAAGATTTCACCGGCGGTGAATTTGTCATGACCGAACAGCGCCCGCGAATGCAGTCGCGCCCGATGGTCATCGTTCTGAACAAAGGTGACGGGCTGATATTTGCCGTCAACCAGCGGCCGGTCAAAGGGACTCGCGGTTTCTACCGCGTGACCCTGCGTCACGGCGTCAGTCGCCTGCACAGCGGCAAACGGCATACTCTTGGAATCATCTTTCACGATGCGTCATGACCCATGAACCCACTGACTTTCGATCTGTTTGCCGATGCCGAGCCCGAGCAGCAGCCGAGACGCGAGCAGATCGGCGAACAATCCTACGTGCTCAGAGGCTTCGCCCTGCCCTGGCTTGAGCGTGTGTTGCCCGCGCTGGAGGCGGTGCTGGCGGCCGCGCCGTTTCGACAGATGGTCACGCCCGGCGGCTTTACCATGTCGGTCGCGCTGAGCAGTTGTGGCACCTTCGGCTGGACCACTGACCGCAGCGGCTATCGCTACACTCGCCACGACCCGCAGACCGGCCAGCCCTGGCCCTTGATGCCCGAGGTGTTTTTCCAATTGGCACAAGCGGCGGCGCAGGCCGCGGATTTCAGCGACTTTGTGCCAGACTCCTGCCTGATCAATCGCTACATCCCCGGGGCAAAAATGTCCCTGCATCAGGACAAGGACGAGCATTGCTACGCAGCCCCCATCGTTTCGGTTTCGCTGGGCTTGCCGGCGATGTTCCTGTTCGGCGGCTTTGCGCGCAGCGACAAAAGCCAACGCGTTCCCCTGCTGCATAGCGACATCGTGGTCTGGGGCGGCGTGGATCGCCTGCGCTATCACGGCGTGTTGCCGATCAAGGACGGCCATCATCCGAGACTGGGCGAGCAACGCATCAACTTCACGTTTCGCACCGCCGGTTGAAGACTGCGAATTTGACCGCAAGCGCCGGAGTGTGTGGCAATTGCCCCATGGTTATTGTGCAGGCAACTCCTCGAAGGACATGACGCCATGACTCGCCAATCGACCAAGATCACCATCGAAAACGATCCGCGCTGGGCCGCCGTGGTCGCCCGCGACTCCAAGGCTGACGGGCAATTTGTGTATGCCGTGAAAACCACCGGCATTTACTGCAACCCCAGCAGCCTGGCACGCTTGCCCAAACCACAGAATGTCGAATTTTTCGACAGCGCCGAACAGGCCCGGGCCGCGGGCTATCGTGCGAGCAAGCGCGCGGCGAAAGATCAGAGCGAAGTCGCCGAGCAGCATGCCGCCACCGTGGCCGCTGCCTGCCGCCAGATCGAAGGCGCCGAAACCCTGCCCACCCTGGGCGAACTGGCCGAGGCGGCGGGACTCAGCAGCTTTCACTTTCATCGCGTGTTCAAAGCCGTCACCGGCCTGACGCCCAAGGGCTACGCCGACGCACATCGCTCACGCAAGGTGCGCGAGCGCCTGACGGACGGCGGCTCGGTCACCGATGCCCTGTATGACGCCGGCTTCAACTCCAACAGCCGATTTTATGAAGCGGCAGACCAACTGCTTGGCATGAAACCCGGGGACTACCGTGCCGCCGGTCAAAACAACGACATTCGTTTTGCCGTCGGCCAGTGTTCGCTGGGCGCGATACTGGTGGCGCAAAGTGAGCGCGGGGTCTGTGCGATCCTGCTGGGCGATGACCCGCATCAACTGGTCTGCGATCTGCAAGACAAGTTCCGGCGCGCCAACCTGATAGGTGCCGATCATGAGTTCGAGCAGTTGATTGCCAGGGTCGTCGGCTTCATCGAGGCGCCGTCCATTGGCCTTGACTTGCCGCTGGACGTACGCGGCACGGCGTTTCAGGAGCGTGTCTGGCAAGCCCTGCGCGAGATTCCGGCGGGCAGCACTGCCAGCTACGCCGATGTCGCCCAGCGCATCGGTCAACCAAAAGCCGTTCGCGCCGTGGCCCAAGCCTGCGGCGCGAACAGCCTGGCCGTGGCGATCCCGTGCCATCGCGTGGTGCGCAGCGATGGCAATCTGTCGGGCTATCGCTGGGGAGTCGAGCGCAAACGCCAGTTGCTGGAGCGCGAGTCGCGCTGATCAGCGATTCACATCCACCACCACGCGCCCGCGCAACTGCCCGGCGAGCAAGCGCGGCGCGGCTTCGATGGCTTCGCTCAAGCCGATCTCGTGACTGATCAGTGGCAACAGATTGAAGTCCAGATCCCTGGCCAGGCGATCCCAGGCTTGCACGCGCTTGGCTTTGGGCTGGGTCACGCTGTTGATGCCGGCCAGGGTCACGCCGCGCAAGATGAACGGCGCAACGGAGGCCGGAAAGTCCATGCCCTGGGCCAGGCCGCAGGCCGCGACGGTGCCATTGGCCTTGGTGCTGGCGCAGGCATTGGCCAGGGTGTGACTGCCGACCGAGTCGATGACGGCCGCCCAGCGCTCCTTGGCCAATGGCTTGCCTGGCTCGGACAAGGTGGCGCGGTCGATGATTTCGCCGGCGCCCAGTTGCTTGAGGTAATCGTGCTCCGAGGTCCGGCCGGTGGAGGCAACCACCCGGTAGCCGAGCTTGCTGAGCAACGCGATGGCGAAACTGCCGACGCCGCCGTTGGCGCCGGTTACCAGGACTTCGCCTTGCTCGGGCGTCACACCATTGTGCTCAAGGGCCAGGATGCACAGCATGGCCGTGTAGCCTGCCGTGCCGATGGCCATCGCCTGGGCAGCGGTAAATGCCTTGGGCAGCGGGATCAACCAGTCACCGTTCAAGCGGGCCTTCTGCGCCAGGCCGCCCCAATGACCTTCACCCACACCCCAGCCATTGAGCAGGACCTGATCACCGGTTTTATAGTCCGGATGCCCGCTGGCCTCGACGACCCCGGCCAGGTCGATGCCCGGCACCATCGGGAATTTGCGCACCACCGGGCTGCTGCCGGTGATCGCCAGGCCATCTTTGAAGTTCAGCGTGCTGTAGGCCACACGCACCGTGACATCGCCCTCGGGTAACTGATCGTCCTGGATCTCCTGCAGCGTGGCCCGGTAACCGCTGTCGTCTTTATCGATCAAAATACCTTTGAACATTACGGCCTCTCAATGGAATCAGTCTGGTTGTGGTGCAAATGAAATAACACATGGCAACCGATTGCCGTACCCGACTTTAAGCCAATCCGGAAAACCGCCGGGCGTTTTGATTGACGGCGGCTATGCTTTTTCGCAACCCTGAAATGCCGCAAGAACCTGACTTGTCGATGGAGCTGACAATGCCTCAACTGCGTTTATTCACCGTTTTACTGATGCTCTGCCTGGTTCCGCTCAGCGGTACGCAGGCGGCCCCCGCCCAACCCCCCGCGAATGAAGCACCGGCGGCCCCCAGCTGGCCACAGGTGCTGGCGGCCGGCGATACCAAATTGACCATCTACCAACCACAACTGGACAGCTGGGACGGTTACACCCTGAACGCGCGGGCGGCCGTGGAGGCCACGGGCACCGATGGCAAATCCACCTACGGCATCGTGCAGTTCAGTGCCCACACCCTGGTCGACAAGGCCACGCGCTGGGTGGCGCTCGACCAGTACACCATCACCAAGGCCGACTTCCCCGAGAGCGCGACCAAGGCCGACAGCTGGGTCGCGGCAGTGAAGAAAGACGCCGAGAACCGCACCAAAACCATTTCCCTCGACCAGCTAGAAGCTGCACTCGGCGTCCTCGCCGCCGAGCAGAAGTCCAACAGTGAGCCGCTGGACAATACCGCGCCGACCATCATTTCGTCCGAGGTGCCGGCGCTGCTGGTGTACATCGATGGCGAGCCGGCCTATCGCCCCGTTGATGGCACCGCCCTGCAACGGGTGATCAACACCCGGCCGCTGCTGCTCAAGGACGCACAGGGCAAGCATTACCTGCACGTGTTCGATGGCTGGATGGTGGCGGACAACCTCGGCGGCCAGTATGCGCCGCTGCCCTCGCCGTCCGCCGAACTGGAAAAGGCCAAGAAAGCCGCGATCCAGAGTCGCCAGGTCGACCTGCTGACGGGCCAGAGCGACCCGAAGGACAAAATACCGACCCTGGCCAAGCCGCCGGTTCCGCAGATCTACATCGCCACGGTGCCGACCGAACTGATCGTCACGGACGGCGCCCCCCAGTGGCAGCCGATCCAGAACACCAAACTGCTGTATGTGACCAACACCACCGGGCATATCTTCAAGGAGATCGGTGACCAGGACAGCTACGTGCTGATCTCCGGGCGCTGGTTCCGCGCCAGTGACATGAAAGGCCCCTGGAGCTTTGTCGGCGCGGACAAACTGCCCGCGGACTTCGCCAACATCCCCGACGACAGCCCCAAGGAAAACGTCAAGGCCTCGGTGGCCGGCACGCCGCAAGCCAAGGAGGCCGCCATCGTAGCGACCATTCCGCAGACTTCGGCGATCAACAAAAGCCAGGTAAAAATGAGCAAGCCGCCGATTGACGGCCAGCCACAACTCAAGGCCATCAACGGCACGCCCCTGCAATACGTGATCAACAGCCCGATGCCGATCATCATGGTCGATGCACAAAGCTGGTACGCGGTGGAGAACGGCATCTGGTTCGTCGCGACTTCAGTGCAAGGCCCGTGGACCGTCGCCTCTTCGGTGCCGGCCGTCATCTATTCGATTCCGCCCAGTTCACCGCTGCACTACGTCACTTACGTGAAAGTCTACGAATCCAGCGGCGATACCGTCGTCGTCGGTTATACGCCGGGGTATCAGGGCTCGACGCTGGACCCGGTCAGCGGTGTGGTCGTGTATGGCACCGGTTATCCGTATACCCCGTGGGTGGGCAGCGTCTGGTACGGACCGCCGGTGACCTATGGTTTCGGCGTGGCGATGCGCTACACCCCCTGGACGGGCTGGACGTTCGGCTTCGGTTTCGGCTGGAGCTGGGGCGGCAGTACGGTCGCGATGGGTTGGGGTTGGGGCGCTTATCCGTGGTGGGGCAATTACGGCTGGGGTTATGCCTGGGGGCCGCACCTGTACCCGGCGCCAATGCCTTGGGGTGGCGTTGCCTACGGTTATCACGGCGGCGCCGTTGCCTGGGGCCCCGGTGGCTGGGCCGGCACGACCGGCAACATCTACCGCCAGTGGGGCGACCGGGCTTCGGTCAGCCGCTACGGCGGTGGTTACAACGCCTGGACCGGCAATCGCTGGGCCGGCCAGGTCGGCGCCTCCTATAACTCGCGCACCGGCATCGCCGCGGCAGGCCAGCGCGGCGCGGTTCACAACGTCTATAACGGCAATTATGCCGCTGGCCGCAGCGGTGTGGCCGTCGGTCCCGAGGGCGGCGCCATTGCCGGCCAGCATGTGACTGCCGGCAACGTGCGCACCGGCACCCAGGTCACGGCCAATCGCGGTGCCGTCTACAACCCCAATTCCGGCAACACCACTCAGTATGGCGGTATCCATGATCGCAACGGCGGCGTCGCGCATGTCGGCGACAATGTCTACGCCGGCCATGACGGCAACGTCTACAAGAAAACCGATAACGGCTGGCAATCGATGGTCCAGGGCGGTGCAACCCGTCTCGATTCGGCCAACACGGCCCAGATCCAGAACCTCAACCGAGAGAACGATGCCCGTTCCTTCGGCAATGATCGCTTCAACAGTTTTCACGACTCGTCCCGCTTCATGAACCACTCCTTCGGGGGTGGCGGTGGTGGCTTCCACCGACGCTGAAAAAAGCCTTGCCCGCTGAAATGACGACTGGCCTTGCGCCAGTCGTTGCGTTACAAATCCTGTTCTACCGTCCCTGCCCTGCTTCCACGTCGGAGAACACAGCACATGAACCAATGGCCAGATACCCGCATTCTTGACCTGCTCGGGATCGAACTGCCGATCATTCAGGGGCCGATGGCCGGTGCCACAAACTCGTCCATGGTGATTGCAGCCTGCAATGCCGGCGGCCTGGGCTCGATGCCTGCGGCGATGCTCAGCACCGATCAACTGCGCGAAGAGCTGAAAACCATCCGCCAACACACCCGTGGCCCGATCAACGTCAATTTCTTCTGCCATCAAACGCCTGCCGCCGATGAACAACGCGCGCAGGACTGGAAAAACCTGCTGCAACCCTACTACCAGGAACTCGGCGTCGACTTCGATGCGCCAACACCGGTGTCCAACCGGGCGCCGTTCGATGACGCGGCCTGTGCGGTGGTCGAAGAGTTTCGCCCTGAAGTGGTGAGCTTTCACTTTGGCCTGCCGGAAAAATCCCTGCTCGACCGGGTCAAGGCCACTGGTGCGAAAGTGTTGTCCTCGGCCACCACCGTCGCAGAAGCGGTGTGGCTGGAGCAGCATGGCTGCGATGCGATCATTGCCATGGGCTACGAGGCCGGCGGCCATCGCGGCATGTTTCTCAGCGATGACCTGAGCAGCCAGGTCGGAACGTTTGCCCTGGTGCCACAAGTCGTCGATGCGGTGAAAGTGCCGGTGATTGCCGCTGGCGGCATCGCTGATGCACGAGGTGTCGCCGCCGCCTTCATGCTCGGCGCTTCGGCGGTGCAGGTCGGTACCGCCTACCTGTTCACGCCGGAGGCCAAGGTCAGCCCGTCTCACCACAAAGCCTTGCGCACCGCCAGGGAAAGCGAGACGGCTGTCACCAATCTGTTCACCGGTCGCCCGGCCCGGGGCATCCTCAATCGGTTGATGCGTGAACTGGGACCAATGAGCGCCAAGGCTCCGGCCTTCCCCCTTGCCGGTGGCGCATTGATGCCCCTGCGGGCCAAGGGAGAAGCGGACTTCAGCAACCTCTGGGCCGGCCAGGCCTTCACCCTGGGCGTCGAATTGAGCACCGAGGCACTGACTCGCCAACTGGCGGAAGAAGGACTGGCGAGACTGCTACGGCGCCCCTGAGGAGCAAACTTGCATTAAAATTGTATACAATTTCACCACAACACATTCCGTTCAAAGGCAATTCGCTATATATTTAACTACATAACGATTCACCCCTGTCGCAATTGCCTTTAACGGAGCCGTTTCATGACCATTCGTGCCTCACGTTTTGCCCCTACCTGCCTGGCGAGCCTTCTCGCCGTGTTCGCCTTCGGCTCAGCCCAGGCGGACGAAGTCCAGGTGGCTGTCGCCGCCAATTTCACCGCGCCGATCCAGGCGATTGCAGCGGACTTCGAAAAGGACACCGGGCATAAACTGGTGACCGCCTTTGGCGCCACCGGCCAGTTCTACACCCAGATCAAGAACGGCGCGCCTTTCGAAGTGTTCCTCTCGGCAGACGACAGCACCCCGAAAAAACTTGAGGCCGAAGGCGACACCGTCAAGGGTTCGCGCTTCACCTACGCCGTCGGCACCCTGGCGCTGTGGTCGGCCAAGGAAGGCTACGTCGATGCCAAGGGAGACGTGCTGAAAAAGAACGAATACCAGCACCTCTCCATCGCTAACCCGAAAGCTGCGCCTTATGGCCTGGCGGCAACCCAGGTGTTGGCCAAGGAAGGTCTGACCGACAAGGTCAAGGACAAGATCGTTGAAGGCCAGAACATCACCCAGGCCTATCAGTTCGTCTCCACCGGCAACGCCGAACTGGGTTTTGTCGCGCTGTCGCAGATCTACAAGGACGGCAAGATCACCAGTGGCTCGGCCTGGATCGTTCCCGCCAGCCTGCACGACCCGATCAAACAGGACGCGGTGATTCTCAACAAGGGCAAGGACAACCCGGCCGCCAAGGCATTGGTTGACTACCTCAAGGGCCCGAAAGCGGCCGCTGTCATCAAGTCCTACGGTTACGAAATCTAAATGTCGCTATCGAGTGCCGATTTTTCCGCCATCTGGCTGACCCTGAAACTGGCGTCCCTGACGACCGTCATCCTGCTGATTGTCGGCACTCCGATTGCGTTATGGCTGTCGCGCACCCGCTCCTGGTTGCGCGGCCCGGTCGGGGCGATAGTCGCCCTGCCCCTGGTGCTGCCACCGACGGTGATTGGTTTTTATCTGTTACTGGCGCTCGGCCCTCACGGGTTCGTTGGCCAGTTCACCCAGTCACTCGGCCTTGGCACCCTCACTTTCAGTTTCGCGGGGCTGGTGATCGGTTCGGTGTTGTATTCGATGCCGTTTGTGGTGCAGCCGCTGCAAAACGCTTTTTCCGCGATCGGCACGCGCCCGCTCGAAGTGGCCGCAACCTTGCGGGCCAATCCCTGGGACACGTTCTTCAGCGTCACGCTGCCCCTCGCCCGCCCAGGTTTCATTACCGCCGCCATACTCGGATTCGCCCACACCGTCGGCGAGTTCGGGGTGGTGCTGATGATCGGCGGCAACATTCCCGAGAAGACCCGCGTGGTCTCTGTGCAGATCTACGATCACGTCGAAGCCATGGAGTACGCCCAGGCCCATTGGCTGGCCGGGGCGATGCTGGTGTTCTCGTTTGTCGTCCTGCTGGCGCTGTATTCCAGCCGTAAAACCAAAGCGGGCTGGAGCTGATCGATGATTCAAATGCGCCTGAAACTGGACTACCCGGGCTTCGCCCTGGACGTCGACCTGCAACTGCCGGGCCGTGGCGTCACCGCGCTTTACGGTCATTCCGGCTCGGGCAAGACCACTTGCCTGCGCTGCATCGCCGGCCTGGAACGAGCCGATCATGGCTTTATCCAGGTCAACGATGAAGTCTGGCAAGACAGCGACAACAAGGTGTTCGTCGCGCCACACAAACGCGCACTGGGCTACGTGTTCCAGGAAGCCAGCCTGTTTCCTCATCTGTCGGTGCTGGCCAACCTGGAGTTCGGCTTCAAGCGCATCCCCAAGCCGCAGCGCCGGGTCGACATGGCCCATGCCACCGAACTGCTGGGCATCAGCCATTTGCTCGACCGGCACCCGCAACACCTCTCGGGCGGCGAGCGACAGCGCGTCGGCATGGCCCGCGCACTGCTCACCAGCCCGAAACTGCTATTGATGGACGAGCCACTGGCCGCGCTGGATGCCCAGCGCAAAAGTGAAATCCTGCCCTACCTGCAACGCCTGCACGACGAGCTCGACATCCCGGTGCTGTACGTCAGCCATTCCCAGGATGAAGTCGCGCGGCTGGCCGACCATATCGTCTTGCTCAGCAGCGGCAAGGCACTGGCCAGCGGCCCGATCGGCCAGACCCTGGCGCGCCTCGACTTGCCGCTGGCGATGGGCGATGACGCCGGCGTGGTGATCGAAGGCCGCGTCAGCGCCTATGACGCCGACTATCAATTGCTGAGCCTGCAACTGCCCGACACGGCCCTGAACATTCGTGTGCCGCATACGCCAATGGAGGCTGGCCAGGCACTGCGCTGCAAGGTTCAGGCGCGGGATGTGAGCCTGAGCCTGCACAGCACTGAACAGAGCAGCATTCTCAATCGCCTGCCAGTCACCGTGGTCAGTGAAATGAACGCCGACAACGCCGCCCATGTGCTGATTCGCCTGGACGCCGCCGGCACGCCGCTGCTGGCGCGGATCACGCGTTATTCGCGCGATCAGCTCAACGTCCACCCGGGCCAGCAACTCTGGGCGCAAATCAAGGCGGTCGCGGTGCTCGCGTAAATCCGCGGGCACGACTGCCAAGGGCCGCGGTCAATGGCTGTAACGACCATCGCCCGGGACAATCGCCATGCCCGATGTTCTGCCTCCTGACCTGCATTATGTCGATGATACTCAGCCGGGCATCAGCCGCAGGACACTGCGCGGGAAATTCGCCTACTTCGACCCGGCGGGTCAGCGCATCACCGACCCCGACGAGATCAAGCGCCTCAACGCACTCGCGGTGCCGCCCGCCTATACCCAGGTGTGGATCTGCGCCGATCCACGTGGGCACCTGCAGGCCACTGGCCGGGATGCCAGGGGGCGCAAACAATATCGCTATCACCCGCGCTGGCGAGAGGTGCGCGACGCCGACAAATACCTGCGCCTGCGGGAGTTCGGCCTGGTTCTTCCGAAACTGCGCCAACGGCTGGAAGCGGTACTGGCGGCTCCGGGATTCAGTCGCGACAAAGTCATGGCCACGGTCATCACCCTGCTCGACTCGACGTTGATCCGTATCGGCAACAGCCAATATGCCCGGGACAACCGCTCCTACGGCCTGACGACCTTGCGCAGCCGCCATGTGGAGATCAACGGCAGTGCCATCCAGTTCCAGTTCCGCGGCAAAAGTGGCGTCGAACACCAGATCACCGTGAAAGACCGGCGACTCGCGCGAATCATCAAACGCTGCCAGGACATACCCGGGCAGAACCTGTTTCAGTATCTGGATGAAAACGGTGACCGCCACACTGTCAGTTCATCCGACATCAATGGTTATTTGCAGACGCTCACCGGCGCAGAGTTCACGGCCAAGGATTACCGCACCTGGGCCGGCAGCGTTCTGGCCCTGGCGACATTGCGCAAGCTGCAGTGGGAGCCTGAAACGGACGCCAGACGGCACCTGGTGGACATGGTCAAGAACGTTGCCAGGCAGTTGGGCAACACCCCGGCGGTGTGCCGCAAGTGCTACATCCACCCGGCGGTGCTCGATGGTTTCCTGCTTGGCGACCTGGCTCAACTGCCAAGGACCAGAGCGCGCAAGAGACTGTCGGCCGAAGAGGTCGGGCTGGCGATCTTCCTCGAGAGGACTACCGCAGCGATGGTCGTCAACGATAACGCGGATAACCAGGATAAAACGCGGCGCACCTGAGCCCATCGCCGGCAAGCCGGCTCCCACAGGGATTGCGTGTTTCGACCGGTACGCGGTCCCTTGTAGGAGCCGGCTTGCTGGCGATGGTCGTCAACGATAACGCGTGTAACCAGGACAAAACGCGG
>NZ_RWIR01000001.1 GCF_009764265.1 Pseudomonas sp. PB101 | reverse complement strand
ATGTTGTGGGTCAGTTCCAGGGCTCGAGCGAGACGCATAAAAAAATCCGATGCCAGTACAGGCATCGGATTTTGATTTCTTGCGGCCAAAGGTCAAGCGAGAAGGCTTAACTGATCGGCATTAGCCCAAAAGGCCGGTTTTTTATTGGTCTGTCCGCAGGTCATGGAGCCTTGTCACCCTTGCGTCCGGGGGGCTGACTGTCCGGCTTGGTGATCTTGAGCGCGCGGTCGGCGACCTTGGCGTTATGCACCAGGCGACAGAGCACGGCGACGACGATGATCGCCAGCACTACCCAGATGACAATGGCTTTGACGTACATGGCGAAACCTCTCGCGCAAAACGATCCTGCCGATCGCCGACGTCCCTGTAGCAATAGTATTAATCCATTGTGGCAGGTGTTGATGATCTTGCCTCTCGTTTCTGATTTGCGCTGTTTATCAGCTATCTCCCCGGATGAAGCGACAGTTTCCCCGACCGGTACTTTAATGGATGTTCTGGAGCGACTGATCGCGGGGCTGTCATAGCCTTATGGCTATGGATCCCATACCGAAAAGCTATTTCATCAATCGGTGATCCGGATCCACGCTCAAGGGTGGTTAGCTAAAACAAAATAAAGAGGAGATGCCATGTCAACTGAATCGAAATGCCCGTTCAATCACGCCGCTGGCGGTGGCACGACGAACCGCGACTGGTGGCCGAACCAACTGAACCTGAAGATCTTGAGCCAGCACTCGCCCAAGTCTGACCCGTTGGGGGGCGACTTCAACTACGCCGAAGCCTTCAAGAGCCTGGACTTCCAGGCGCTGAAAAACGACCTGACAGCGCTGATGACCGATTCCCAGGACTGGTGGCCGGCGGACTTCGGTCACTATGGGCCCCTCTTTATTCGCATGTCCTGGCACGCCGCCGGCACCTATCGCACCGGCGACGGCCGGGGTGGCGCCGGTTCCGGCCAGCAACGTTTTGCACCGCTCAACAGCTGGCCCGACAACGTCAGCCTCGACAAGGCCCGCCGGCTGCTCTGGCCGATCAAGCAAAAGTACGGCAACAAAATCTCCTGGGCCGACCTGATCGTCCTCACTGGCAACGTCGCCCTGGAATCCATGGGCTTCAAGACCTTCGGGTTTTCCGGTGGGCGCGCGGATGTCTGGGAGCCGGACGAAGACGTTTACTGGGGTTCTGAAAAAAAATGGCTGGGTGGCGATAGCCGCTATGGCAAAGACGACAGCAAGCCCGCGCAACCGCCAGGCGACGTGCCGCTGGTGGCTGAGCCAGGGCGGAACGAAGACAGCCGTACCGAAAATGGCCGCGATCTGGAAAACCCCCTCGCCGCGGTGCAGATGGGCCTGATCTACGTGAACCCGGAGGGCCCGGAAGGCGAGCCTGATCCGGTCGCTTCGGCCAAGGACATCCGCGAAACCTTCGGCCGCATGGCGATGAACGATGAGGAAACCGTGGCGCTGATCGCCGGTGGCCACGCCTTCGGCAAGACCCACGGCGCCGGGCCTGCCGACAACGTCGGGGCGGAACCCGAGGCCGCCGGCCTGGAACTGCAAGGCCTGGGCTGGAAGAGCACATTCGGCACCGGCAAGGGCGCCGACACCATCACCAGCGGCCTGGAAGTGACCTGGACCACCACGCCGACCAAATGGAGCAACAACTACCTGGAAAACCTCTTCGGGTTCGACTGGGAGCTGACCAAGAGCCCCGCCGGCGCCCATCAGTGGAAGCCGAAGAACGGTGCCGGTGCCGGGACCATTCCCGATGCCTTCGATCCATCCAAGCGCCGTGATCCGACCATGCTGACCTCGGACCTGGCCCTGCGTTTCGACCCGATCTACGAGCCGATCTCCCGGCGCTTCCTGGCCAATCCCGATCAACTGGCCGATGCCTTCGCGCGCGCCTGGTACAAACTCCTTCACCGTGACATGGGCCCGCTCTCGCGTTACCTCGGTCCGGAAATGCCGACCGAAGAGCTGCTGTGGCAAGACCCGATCCCCGAGGTCGATCATCCGTTGGTCAATGACAGCGATGTGGCAGGCCTGAAAAGCAAGGTGCTGGCGTCCGGCCTGTCGGTCTCGCAGCTGGTATCGACCGCCTGGGCGGCGGCTTCCACCTTCCGTGGCTCCGACAAACGCGGCGGCGCCAACGGCGGGCGTCTGCGCCTGGCTCCGCAAAAATCCTGGCAGTCCAACCAGCCGGAGCAACTGGCCAATGTGCTGGGCAAACTCGAAGGCATCCAGAAGGATTTCAACAGCGCGCAAACCGACGGCAAGAAAATCTCCCTGGCCGACCTGATCGTGCTTGCCGGTGGCGCAGGTGTCGAACAGGCGGCGAAAAATGCCGGCCACAGCGTGACGGTGCCGTTCAGCCCGGGACGTACGGACGCCAGCCAGGAACAGACCGACGTCGATTCCTTCGGTTTCCTTGAGCCGATTGCCGACGGCTTCCGCAACTACCTGAAGCAACAGTACCGTGTGCCCGCCGAAAAACTGCTGATCGACAAGGCACAACTGCTGACGCTCAGCGCGCCGGAAATGGCCGTATTGCTGGGTGGCCTGCGGGTGTTGAACGCCAATGTCGGCCAGAGCAAACACGGTGTGTTCACCCAACGGCCGGAGGCGCTGACCAACGACTTCTTCACCAACCTGCTCGATATGGGCGTGGAGTGGAAGCCGGTGTCGGACGCCCAACAGGAGTTTGAAGGACGTGATCGCAAGAGCGGTGCGGTGAAGTGGACGGGCACCCGGGTTGACCTGGTCTTCGGCTCCAATGCGCAGTTGCGTGCGGTGGCCGAATTCTATGCCAGCACCGATTCGCAGCAGCAGTTCGTCAAGGACTTCGTCGCTGCGTGGACCAAAGTGATGAACCTGGATCGATTCGATCTGAAATAGGGGAGGTTGGCGTAACGCTGGAATGACGTGCCCTCCGGCTTCTGCATCAGCGGAGGGCATCCAGTGACCAGATTACCCAGTGAATGGGGCATCTTCCTCCTTGAACTGTTCACGATTCTTGTAGGCCCATCCAGAGAGCGAATTGCTCTCCAGGATTTCATCCTCGACTGCGTCCTTAAGTGCATTGCGCGACTGGTTATCTTGAATCAATATGTTTTTCAGAAAATTGCCCTGCCATGCAGGGTGGTGTGAAACTTTTCAAATATATGGAGTGTTAAAGGTGCAATCAGGGATAAAGTTTGTAAAAGCGAAAGTGCCCTATTTTTTTCTTGCATTTACGTTGTTGCCAATTTTCTTTTTTTCGATGCTTGTTCCAGCGTACGCGGATACGTCATTTTACTCTGCTCTTGATAGTGATATTGATAGATATTTTTTCGGGAGTGTGGGTTTTGGCTCGTCTAATTTTCCTCTGGTTTCCAAGGTTGTCGCTAACTATATTTGTTTGCTTGCACCGTTTTTTGCGCTGGGCTACTCGTATTTAATTATAAGTAAATCGAAATTTACAGCGTCTAATTTTGAAGACGCACCGCTACGCGTTTTTTTGATGTTGCCGTTTTTTTTGGTTTTGCTTTCTTTTTTTGTGATTTATATTAATTATCTTGATTACACTAATCTAATTGCTAAAAAGAAAATGAGTTTTTTCGGGAGGAGCGAGTTTTTATACGCGATTTTGTCATCTGGCATAATGTATTTGATATACAATCTGACGCTTGTAAATATTCTGTTTTTTAGATATTACCCGGTCGCGGCATTCATTCGATTTCGTCGGTTTATGTCGCAACCATGAACCGAAAGCAGAAGTGTGTTGCTCGCCAGTCAGCTTTGAATGAATGAGAGGTTTTCCTCTCGAATGGCGCTGGCAGCTTCATCGTATAGAAACGGCAGAAACATATAACGGCTTCCCTGGGTTACCGAAGTGGCCTCGTGCAAAAGTGAACAGGAAAACACCACAGCCCCTCCTGTGGGAGCGCTGTAAAGCCCTTTTCCATACTCCGGGAAACGGAGAAAGCCACCTTCGAATTCTCCCGAATTGAGAAACAGGGAAACGGCAAAACGGCGATGTGCCGTACCCTTCGTGGTGTTATCCCTGTGGGGCCGGAAATACCCGCCTTCCTCGCTGTTGTAGCAGGACACCAGATAGCGCTCCATTCGAGTGGCATTGAACTGGAAGGCTTTCTGTAACTCTGGCAGCAGGCGGTTGGTGATACGCAATGAACAGGCCTTGGATAGAACATCATCTTCAATGACGCAGTCACGACGTTTCTTGTGGCTGTGGTCTTTTATGTGGACGGTTTTCCCCGCCTGCTCTGTCATGAACCCGGATTCCTCTCCGCCGCGTTCGTCGTAATAACTTATCAGTGCCTTACACAACGACGGCTCGAATATCCGCGGAACCACCAGGACGGGGGCGTGTGGCGTGGCGGCATGTGGCGCGGCCAGTGCAGGCAATTTATCCAGATAGCGCACCAACGAGGGGACATGGTTATCAATCGCTGCCTCTATCGGGACGATGGCCAGGACACGTAGCGCAGGATCCAGCACATAGGTCATTTGCCGGATGCTGCCGTCTGGCTGCAAGACACCGTAGAGCTGACTGACCGCCCGATCGAAATCCCAGATGAAGCGTATGCCGGGGATCAAACTTTCCACGCGCTTGAGCTTTTCATCATCCGGATCGACGGAAACACCAAAGAAGCAGACTTGAGCATCATCGAACCGCTGGCGATGGGCCTGGATACTGTCCAGTATTTCAGTGGCTGCAGGGTCAGCCGCAGACCCGAAAAAACACAGCACGACATACCGACCGGCAATGGTATCGAAACAAAAGCGTTCTCTGAGTTGAGTGCGGCAATGGAACCAGGGGGCTGGCTGACCGACTGAAAATGCCGTGGCACGCATCACAACTCCTTGCCGGTTGGCAGTGGATCGCTGGCATGAAGACCTTGCCTGTAACGCTAGTTCAGTCTTGGCGACGCTGCCCGGAGCGCTGAAGGTCTTTGTGGCCGAGTTGCTTGACCACCCACACTGGGTTTTCGCCAGCAGATTGTTATGGCATCAGCGCGGATTTCTCCTACAGACCGGGGTGTGGCCGGTGCTTAATATAGGTATTCGTGTTTGATTAAAGGCAGTTGAAATGGGGCTGACTCTGTAGGTGGGGTAACAGCTAACTCCGTTGGTGGCGCGAGAGATTTAGCAGGTTTTTAAGTAAGGGCTAGTTGTGAGAGTGTTTTCTATTGTTGTTTTGCTTCAGTGCTTGATGTTTCCTTTGCTCTGTAGAGCAGACCCGACTACTGCTCTAATCAAAGCGTATGCAGCTAGTCGTGATCTTCCAGTTGTGGATGCGGTACGAGAGTTCATTCATGAAAATTCTGATCATGGAGATGGCATATGGAACAAAAAACATGGAAATAACAATGTTTACGTATTAGATCATTTGTTCCGAACTGCAATGGATGATCCCAAGGCCGAACGGCCCGAATTACTTTGCGGTAATCGCTCCACCGCGATGCAGGCGATCCTGGAAAAGCTAGGGATCCGCGCTCGCACAATTTATCTTCATTCGAATTATGCCGGTTCATTGATGGGGCATGTCTTCGTAGAAGTAATGAATCCTGCCACAGGCGCTTGGGAAATTCAGGACGCGGATTACAATGTTGCGTACGAAAACTCTGAAGGTCGGCGACTGGGCATCGCAGCGTTGATTGCAGAGCCTGATTTCTCAAAAATATTTCCAGTGAACGCACGAGCAAGAGGGTGGCAGGCAACTAATGCTAAACCCTTGATGATGGGGCAGTTTTTCAATGTTGCGTTTGTTCCGGCTTCGGGGATGCTTTATTACAATCAGCAGGCGCTTGATACAAATGTGCTTTCAGAAGTCGACGCTTACATACGCGAAAATCATGGAGAACTTTATTACATACCTGCACGCTTGGGTGATTACCTGATTCGACCTGTCCTTGAGTTCAATAAAGGCATTTCCAGGAGCTGAGGAAGGTACTCATCCTGCAACTTCCCGCTCCCGGAGCCAACCCTTAAGCCATCTACTGTTGTTCAGCACGGACAGACCACGCATCGATCACCGATTGCAGGAACTGCTCCGACAAGCGCGGGTTGTCCAGGGCTCTGGCGATCAGTATCGCCCCGGTGATCGATGACAGGATGCGCAAGGCTTGCTGGTGTTTTTCCTCCTCGGTTTCGCCGTCGACCAGTGGCAGCAACGTATCGATCAGGGTCTGCACGCCTTGGGTGAACGAGTGGCTGACGGCGCCGCCGTTGCGCGCGACATCGGCGCCCAGGGCAGGGATCGGACAGCCCTCGGTCCAGTTTTTCAAGTGGCCCTGGGTCAGGTAGCCCTTGAGCAGTTCGGGAATGGACCGGGCCGCTCGCCAGTCTGCGATGTTGGTTTCGAACGTGCGGCTGACCGCCTCTGACGCCAACTGCTCCTTGCCCCCGGGGAACTGTCCGTAAAAGCCGCCGTGGGTCAGGCCCACCGAGCGCGACAGCTCGGCGATCCCGATGCCGTCGATGCCTTTTTCCCGGTACATCTTCGAGGCCGCGCCGAGGATCGCTTCCTTGTTGGCGGCTGCCTGGTCTTTCGTCACTTTCATGAGCGGGTCCTGCCATCCGATGAGCGCCCTGGCGAATTTTCGCCGGGGGGCTGGTAATTATGATGATCGTAATATAAATTCGCGGTCATGGTTTTGCCAGTCCCGAGCCCGTGGCTCGAGTCAAACCACCGCAAAGGGTGCTGACCCATGAAACGAAATGATCTGCGCAGTATCGACCTCAATCTGCTGGTGGTTTTCGAGGCGCTCATTCAGGAGCGCAATGTCACCCGGGCCGCAGAAAAGCTGTCCCTGGGCCAGCCGGCGGTCAGCGGCGCATTGGGTCGTCTGCGAACACTGTTCAACGACCCTCTGTTTAAACGCATTGGCCACAAAATGGAACCGACCACCCGCGCCTTGCAGCTCGCACAAACCCTCGGGCCGGCACTGGACTCCATTTGTGCCGTCGTCAGTCTGCCGGCGTGCAGTAAAAAACCCAATTGATTCATAGGCTTGATCTCTACATTTGTTTTTTTGCGCTTAAACATGATGGTCATCATTAATGATGATAGCCAAGTTCACTCCGATCGATTCGTCGCTGCCCCTTGTGCGGCCGAGAATTCTCCAACCCTTAAATCGTCAGGTGGACCTCCAATGGAACAGTCACTCAAACCTTTGCGTTATCCACTCGTTGCCCTGACGCTGGCGGCCATCACGGCCTGCGGTCAGGCACCTGACGCCGCCAAGGCGCCCGGTGCGCCATCTGTCACGGTCGCAAAAGTGCTTGAGCAGCCCATTACCGAATGGGACGAAGTCACCGCCCGCCTGGAAGCGCCGGAAACCGTCGTGGTTCGTCCGCGGGTGTCGGGGCAGATCGATCGTGTCGCCTTCACGGATGGCGAGTCGGTGAAGAAAGGGGACTTGCTGTTCCAGATCGATCCACGGCCGTTCGAACACGAAGTGCACCGCCTCGAGGCGCAGTTGCAGCAAGCTCGCGCCGCGCAGGTTCGAAGTGCCAACGAAGCGCAACGCGGCCAGCGCCTGCTGAGCAGCAATGCGATTTCTGCGGAACTGGCCGACACGCGCACCACCAGCGCCCAGGAAGCCCGCGCCGCCGTCGACGCGGTGCAGGCGCAACTCGATCTCGCACGGTTGAACCTGAGTTTCACCCGCGTTACCGCGCCGATCAGCGGGCGCGTCAGCCGTGCCGAAATCACCGCCGGCAACATCGTCAGCGCCGACACCTCGGCGCTGACCAGCGTGGTCTCCACCGACAAGGTCTACGCCTATTTCGATGCCGACGAGCGCCTGTTCCTCAAGTACGGCCAGCTCTCCCGCCAAGGCCGGCGCAGTCAGTCCACGCCGGTGTACATGGGCTTGTCGAACGAGGAGGGCAATCGCCACCTGGGGCAGATGAACTTCGTCGACAACCAGGTCAATCCCAAGACCGGCACCATCCGTGGCCGCGCGGTGTTCGACAACGCCGACGGCCAATACACCCCGGGGCTGTACGCCCGATTGAAACTGGTGGGCAGCGCGGCCTATGCCGGCCTGCTGATCAAGGACGAGGCGGTGGGCACCGACCTGGGCAAGAAGTTCGTGCTGGTGATCGACCAGGACAACAAGGCCGTGTACCGCAGCGTCGACCTGGGGCCGAAGCTCGAAGGCTTGCGCATCGTGCGCAGCGGTTTGCAGAAGGAGGACCGCATCGTCATCAACGGTCTGCAGCGGGTTCGTCCCGGTGCGGTGGTCGCGCCTCAGGACGCGCCGATGGCCGATGCGCAAACCGTCGCCACCCTGGCCCGTCAACGCCAGGCCATCGAGGCGGGCAATCAGCCCGTCGCTCCGTCACCGGCGCTGGTGAAAACCGATGCTGCCGTATCGCCTCGCGGATAAAGGAACACCGTCATGAAGTTCTCCCAGTTCTTTATCACGCGGCCGATCTTCGCCGCGGTGCTGTCGCTGCTGATCCTGATTGCCGGCGGCATTTCGCTGTTCCAGTTGCCGATCAGCGAATACCCGGAAGTGGTGCCACCGACCGTGGTCGTCCACGCCAACTACCCCGGAGCCAACCCCAAGGTCATCGGCGAAACCGTGGCTGCGCCCCTTGAACAAGCCATCACCGGCGTCGAGAACATGTTGTACATGTCTTCGCAGTCCACGGCGGACGGCCGGCTCACGCTCACCGTGACCTTCGCCCTGGGCACCGACCTGGACAACGCCCAGGTGCAGGTGCAGAACCGCGTGACCCGCACCGAACCGAAGTTGCCGGAGGAGGTGACGCGCATCGGCATCACCGTCGACAAGGCGTCGCCCGAGCTGACGCTGCTGGTGCACCTGGTGTCGCCGGACAAGCGCTACGACATGCTCTACCTGTCCAACTACGCGATCCTCAACGTCAAGGATGAGCTGTCGCGCCTGGACGGTATCGGTGACGTGAAGATGTTCGGCATCGGCGATTACTCGCTGCGCATCTGGCTCGACCCGAACAAGACCGCGTCACGCAACCTGACCGCCACCGACGTGGTCAATGCGGTGCGTGAACAGAACCGTCAGGTCGCGGCCGGCCAACTGGGCTCGCCGCCGGCACCCAACGCCACCAGCTTCCAGATGTCGATCAACTCCCAGGGGCGGCTGGTCAGCGAGGAAGAATTCGAAAACGTCATCGTGCGCAGTGGCGCCGACGGCGAGATCACCCGCCTCAAGGACATTGCCCGGATTGAACTCGGCTCCAACCAGTACGCACTGCGCGCACTGCTCAATAATCAGGAAGCGGTAGCAATGCCGATCTTCCAGCGCCCGGGTTCGAACGCGATCGACGTGTCCGACCAGGTGCGGGCGAAGATGGCCGAGCTGAAGAAGAGCTTCCCGGAGGGCTTGGACTACGAGATCGTCTATGACCCGACCATCTTCGTGCGCAGCTCGATTGAAGCGGTGGTGCATACGCTGTTCGAAGCGCTGATCCTGGTGGTGCTGGTGGTGATCCTGTTCCTGCAGACCTGGCGCGCGTCGATCATTCCGCTGGTGGCGGTGCCGGTGTCGCTGATCGGTACCTTCGCCGTGATGCACTTGCTCGGGTTCTCGCTCAATGCGTTGTCGTTGTTCGGCCTGGTATTGGCCATCGGCATCGTGGTCGACGATGCGATCGTGGTGGTGGAGAACGTCGAGCGAAACATCGAGTCGGGGCTTGAACCGGCCGAGGCCACCAGGAAGGCCATGGGCGAGGTGACCGGGCCGATCATTGCCACGGCGCTGGTGCTCTGTGCGGTGTTTGTGCCGGCGGCGTTCATCTCCGGCCTGACGGGGCAGTTCTACAAGCAGTTCGCCCTGACCATCGCGATCTCGACGGTGATCTCGGCGTTCAACTCGCTGACCTTGTCGCCGGCGTTGGCGGCGGTGCTGCTCAAGGCTCACGGCGCACCCAAGGACCGCTTCTCGAAAGTGCTGGACCGCCTGTTCGCTGGCTGGCTGTTCAAACCCTTCAACCGACTGTTCGAAAAGGCCGGCCATGGCTACGTCGTGGCAGTGGCCAAGGTCATTCGTGGCAGCAGTGTGGCGTTGCTGGTCTACGCCGGCCTGATCGCCATGACGTACATGGGCTTCAGCACCACGCCGACGGGGTTCGTGCCGACCCAGGACAAGAAGTACCTGGTGACGTTCGCGCAACTGCCGGACGCCGCCAGCCTGGATCGCACTGAATCGGTGATCCGGCGTATGAGCACCATCGCCATGAACGAGCCGGGTTTCGACAGCGCCGTGGCTTTCCCGGGGCTGTCGATCAACGGTTTCACCAACAGCCCGAACGCCGGCATCGCGTTCATCGGCTTGCGGCCATTCGATGAGCGCAAGGACCCCAGCCTGTCGGCCGGGGCGATTTCCGCTTCGTTGAACGCCAAGTTCGGCGGCATTCAGGACGCTTACACCGCAGTGTTCCCGCCGCCACCCGTTCAAGGCCTGGGCACCATCGGCGGTTTCCGCCTGCAGATCGAAGACCGCGGCAACCTGGGTTACGACGAGCTGTACAAGGAGACCATGAACATCATCGGCAAGAGCCACAGTGTTCCGGAACTCGCCAATCTGTTCACCAGCTACACGGTCAACGTGCCCCAGGTCGAGGCCGCCATCGACCGGGAAAAAGCCAAGACCCACGGCGTGGCGATCAACGATATTTTCGACACCTTGCAGGTGTACCTCGGCTCGCTGTATGCCAACGATTTCAACCGTTTTGGCCGTACCTATCAGGTCAACGTCCAGGCCGAGCAACAGTTCCGCCAGGAGCCGGAGCAGATCGGTCAGTTGAAGGTGCGCAATGACCGGGGCGAGATGGTTCCGCTGGCGACCTTCGTCAAGGTCAGCCCGACGTCCGGACCGGACCGGGTCTCGCACTACAACGGTTTTGTCACCGCGGAAATCAACGGCAGCGCGGCCCCGGGCTATAGCTCCGGCCAGGCCCAGGCGGCGATTGAAAAGCTGCTCAAGGAAGAACTGCCCAACGGCATGACCTACGAGTGGACCGACCTGACCTACCAGCAGATCCTCTCCGGCAACACGGCGTTGCTGGTGTTCCCGCTCTGCGTGCTCCTGGCGTTCCTGGTGCTGGCGGCCCTGTACGAAAGCTGGAGCCTGCCGCTGGCGGTGATCCTGATCGTACCGATGACGCTGCTGTCGGCGATTGCCGGAGTGATCATCTCGAAGGGCGACAACAACATCTTCACCCAGATCGGCCTGATCGTACTGGTGGGCCTGGCCTGCAAGAACGCGATCCTGATCGTCGAGTTCGCCAAGGACAAACAGGACCAGGGCCTGTCGCCGCTGGATGCCGTGCTGGACGCCTGCCGCATGCGCCTGCGGCCGATCCTGATGACCTCGTTCGCCTTCATCATGGGGGTGATCCCGCTGGTGACGTCCACTGGGGCCGGTTCGGAAATGCGTCGTGCCATGGGCGTCGCCGTGTTCTCCGGAATGCTCGGGGTGACCTTCTTCGGCTTGCTGCTGACGCCGGTGTTCTTCGTCCTGATTCGTCGCTACATCGAAGGTAAGGCCGCACGCAAGGCAGCCCGCGCCCACTCGCTCAACGTCATTGATCCGGAGGCACACTGATGAACGCTTTCAAGCTGTTTTTACCGAGTCTTCTGGTCACCGCGTTGGCGGCATGCACGGTCGGGCCGGACTACAAGACCCCGGACACGGCGCCTGCCCATGTGGTCTCGGCGCAAGGGGCCAGCTACGATCAGACGCGTTTCGAGACGGTGTGGTGGCAGCAATTCGATGACCCGACGCTGAACCAACTGGTCGGCAAAGCGCTCAATGGCAACCGCGATCTGCGCGTGGCCTTCGCCCGCTGGAAAGCCGCCCGCGCCATCCGCGATGACGTCAGCAACGACAATCTGCCGGTGGTCACCAGCCGGGTCAGCAGCCAGCAGGGCAAGTCGCAGGTGCCGGGGCAGACAGAGCATCGGGTCAATACCGACCGCTACGACCTGGGCCTGGACATGGCCTGGGAGATCGACCTGTTCGGGCGCATCCAGCGCGAGCTGGAGTCCAGCGATGCCCGCGAAGACGCCACGGCGGCGGACCTGTACCAACTGCGGGTGAGCATGATCGCCGAGTTGGTGGACGCCTATGGTCAACTGCGCGGTGCGCAACTGCGGGAAAAAATCGCGCTGGCCAACCTCAAGAATCAAAGCGAATCGCGCAGCGTGACGGTGAGTTTGCGTGACGCTGGCGTGGGCAATGAACTCGACGTGGTGCGTGCCGATGCGCGGTTGGCGGCCGTCGAGGCGACCGTGCCGCAACTGCAGGCGGAACAGGTGCACCACAAGAACCGCATCGCCACGTTGCTGGGCGAGCGCCCGGACACGATAGGCATCGACCTGGGGCCAAAAGACTTGCCGGCCATCGCCAAGGCCTTGCCGATTGGCGACCCGGGCGAGCTGTTGCATCGGCGTCCGGACGTGCTCGCGGCGGAGCGGCGGTTGGCGGCTTCAACGGCCGATGTCGGCGTGGCCACCGCCGACCTGTTTCCACGGGTGAGCCTGAGTGGCTTCCTCGGGTTCACCGCAGGGCGAGGTTCGCAAATCGGTTCCAGTGCCGCCCGCGCCTGGAGCCTGGGCCCGAGCATCACCTGGGCAGCGTTTGACCTGGGCAGTGTGCGGGCGCGCATTCGTGGCGCCAACGCCGACGCCGAAGGGGCATTGGCGACCTATGAGCAACAGGTGTTGCTCGCACTGGAAGAATCGGAAAACGCCTTCAGCGACTACGGCAAGCGCCAGCAACGCTTGCTGTCGCTGATCAAGCAAAGCGAGTCGAGCCGTGCTGCGGCCGACCTGGCGGCGACGCAATACAAGGAAGGGGTGGTGGATTACCTGGTGCTGCTTGACGCACAACGTGAGCGCCTGAACGCCGAGGATGCCCAGGCGCTGGGTGAAACCGACCAGTACCGCGCCATTGTGGCGATCTACAAGTCCCTCGGTGGTGGTTGGGACAGCGGCGAAACCCGGCTGGCGAAAAACAACTGATGAACCCGGTGTTGTTGTAGGAACGAGCCTGCTCGCGATGGTCGTCAACGATAACGCGTGCGTCCTGACTGAACGCGGCGCACTTGGGTCCATCGCCAGCAAGCCGGCTCCTACAAGGATTTATAGGTCACTCGGTCTCGTGTAGGAGCCGGCTTGTAGTGGTCGAATGTTTTTGGACCATGATGTAGGAGCGTCGACTTTAGGAATCATCATGGGATATCGGGTTGTTACATCTGAGGAAAAAGCGGAGGCGATCCGTTTGGTTGTGGAAATGGATTACT
>NZ_RWIR01000031.1 GCF_009764265.1 Pseudomonas sp. PB101 | reverse complement strand
TTGCTGGCGATGGCGTCCTTGAGAACGCTATCGCCAGCAAGCCGGCTCCTACAGGGTAAACACCCAAAATATTCGTGATACATCAAGTTTCATTCGTGATTTATCAAGTTGTAGGCGGCGCGAAAAGATAACTTGGTGGCCACTGTAAAGCTCCACTTCAACCTCACTCGGCAGGTCACGTCATGACGAACTGGAAGTATCGCGCGCCTCAGGTCACCTACCTTTCCGGCGGTGGCAGCGGCATCGGGCTGGGGTTTGCCCAGGCCTTGATCGCACAGGGCTCCAGCGTCGCGATCTTCGATTTGCAGATCAGCGAACAGGTGCTGGTTCGCCTGAAGCAGGCTTGCCGCGAGCCGGGGCAATCGGTGGTGTTCTACCCGGCCGACATCACCGCTCCCGACGTGGTGGACAGCGCAATGGCCAAGGCCCATGCCCAGCAAGGCCCGGCGGACCTGGCGTTCAACTGCGCCGGGCTGATGCGCAATGCGCTGTTCACCGAACTCGCTTATGAGACGTTCCACCAAGTGATCAACGTCAACCTGATCGGCAGCCGCAATTTCGCCGCCAGCGCCCTCAGGCACCTGGCGCCCCAGGGTCATCTGGTGTTCATGGCGTCCCTGGCCGGCATCGTCGGCAGCTACACCCAGTCGGCCTATGCCGCCTCCAAGTTCGGTGTGGTGGGCCTCGCCGAAGTGCTGCGGGCCGAGCAGAAACTCTGCGGCGTCGATGTGTCGGTGGTCTGCCCGGGAGAAATCCAGACCCCGCTGCTCGACTACGAACGCCAGCACGGCAGCCCCGTCACGCGCTCGCTCAACTCGGTCGCCGGGGTACTGACCGTCGACCAGGCCGTGGCGGGCATCCTGCGGGGTATCCAGCGTCGCCAATTCATGATCACGCCGGGGTTCAAGGCCCGCCTGATCCGCGCCCTGGCGCGCAAGTGCACGTCGCTGCAGCGCTGGATCGTCGATCGCAACCTGGCCAGAAGTCTTCGCGGCAATGCCTGACAACAACAAACACAGGATCCACCAGCATGAGTGCTTTTGAACAAATCCGTCATTTCGAAGATTCCCGTGCCGCTGCCGGTCAACAGGCGCGCGTCGAAGACACCCGTTTTGCCGCCCTGCAATTTCGCGCCGACATGCTCAAGGGCCCCAAGGCCCGTTATTTTGAATCGTTCAACCTGGTCAAGGTGCCCTACCCGGTTCGTTATGGCCTGCGCAACGCCTTCTCGCGCGAACGCCTGGTCGAGTACATGCACATTCAGAACCGTTTGTTCATCGTGCAGTTCGATACCCCGCAGGGCGTCAAGACCCTGCTGGTCTCGCCATCGGACCACGAGCGCAACGGTGAGACCCCGTTTTTCCGTCGCCTGCAGGACCGCACGGCCAACTGGCTGACGAAGATCCTCATCGACCGCCAGAACACCGTGCCCGAAATCCTCGCGCGCATCGGCCTGCGCCCGGAAGACATCGACTACATCACCTACGACCACCTGCACACCCAGGACATCCGCCGCTGGCTGGGCACGGACAAGCAGCCCGGGCTGTTCCCCAACGCCAAATTGCTGGTGCACTGGCGCGAATGGGAGTCGACCAAGGACCTCAACCCCTACCAGGCCGACTGGTATTGCCCGAGCGGCATCGCCGGCGTACCCGAGGACAAGGTGATGTGCTTCGACGGTTCGATCATGCTCGGTGACGGCGTGGCCCTGATGCACACCCCGGGGCACACCGAAGGCAACCACTCGATCGTCGTGCACACCGATGAAGGCCTGTGGGTGACCAGCGAAAACGGCGTCAGCGTCGACGCCTATGCGCCATTGCTGTCCACGGCCAGCGGCGTGGCCGACTACGCGAAGATGATCGGCACCGAAGTGATCATCAACGGCAACACCCTGGAAAACGCGGTCGACCAGTACATTTCCATGGTTCAGGAAGCCACCGTCGCCGGGCCGTCCAAACGCGACCCACGCTTCCCGAACGTCTTTCCCTCGTCCGAGATGACGCCGTTCTGGCTGTTCCCGGGCACCCGTCCGGCGTTCTACGTCGGCCATGCCAGGCACGGCTCGCTGCAGCCGCGCCGAGGCGTCTAGCCAACCGAAAAACCCTCGCGCGCATTTTTGCGCAACCACAGATCGTGAACCACACTTCCAGCGGTTTGCCATCGCGCGCTTGAACAGGAATTCAACATGCACTTGATTCGAACTGCCCTGCTGGGCATCGGCCTGAGCCTCGCGGCGATGGGCGTTTCCCAGGCTGCGGAAAAGCCCAACATCGTCGTGATCATGATCGACGACATGGCCCCCATGGACGTCTCGGCCTACAACCGTGGGCTTGGCGCCGTGAAGACGCCGAACATCGACCGCCTCGCCCAGGAAGGCATGATGGTCTCGGACTACTACGCGCAACCGAGCTGCACCGCCGGCCGAGCGGCGTTCATCACCGGCCAGTATCCGATCCGCACCGGCCTGACCGCCGTGGGCCAGCCGGGAGCGAAAGTCGGCATCCAGGACAGCGACGTGACCCTGGCCCAGTTGCTCAAGGCCCAGGGCTATGCCACCGGCATGTTCGGCAAGTCGCACATCGGCGACCGCAACGAATACCTGCCGACCGCCCATGGTTTCGACGAGTTCTTCGGCTTTCTCTATCACCTGAACGTGATGGAGATCGCCGAGATGACCAACTTCCCCAAGGACCCGAACTTCCCCGGCATTCCGCGCAACATGATCCATTCCGTCGCGACCACGACCGACGACGCCACCGTCGATCCGCGCTGGGGGCGTGTCGGCAAGCAGAAGATCACCGACGAAGGCCCGCTGACCATCGAGCGCATGAAGAGCGTCGACGACCAGTTCACCGACCTGTCGATTGACTGGATCAAAAAGCAAAAAGCCGCCGACAAGCCGTTCTTCCTTTGGTACAACCCGTCGCGCATGCACCAGAAGATCCACGTCAGTGACGAGTGGCTGGGCAAGAGCGGCCATACCGAATACACCGACGCCATCCTGCAGCTCGACTCGCTGGTGGGCAAACTGCTGAAAAGCCTGGATGACCAGGGGCTGGCGCAAAACACCATCGTGCTGTTCACCTCCGACAACGGGGTCAACCTGTCCCACTGGCCGGACTCCGGCGCGGCTTCGTTCCGTGGTGAAAAGGGCCTGACCTGGGACGGCGGTTTCCGTGTGCCGATGCTGGTGCGCTGGCCGGGCAACATCAAGCCCAATACCTGGACGGGTGAGTTCATGACCTCCGAAGACTGGGTGCCGACCCTGATGGCGGCGGTGGGTCAAGCGGATGTAAAGGAAAAACTGCTGACCGGCCTTGAGGTCGACGGCAAAACCTTCAAGAACCACCTGGACGGCTACAACCAGCTGGACATGCTGACCAAACCCGACGGCAAGTCGAACCGCCATGAGTTCTTCTTCTTTGCCGAAACCAACATGAACGCCGTGCGTGTCGACCAGTGGAAAATCCACACCGCGGTGAAGGACAAGTGGATGGAGGATGCGAAGAAGATCCCGGGCGGCCTGGTCATCGACATCAAGGTCGATCCGTACGAGCGCTCGCCTGAAGCCGGCGACCATTTCCGCTGGCAGCAACAGCGCAGCTGGATCATCCCGATCATCGCACCGTACATGCAGGCCTTCGCCAAGAGCATGAAGGACTTCCCGCCGTCGCAGAAAGGTGCGGGCGGGATCGGCATGGCCTCGATGGCGAACTGACGCAACACCCTCCTTCTCATCACTGTCAGCACGTGCGACAGCGGGCGCCCCCATCGGGGCGTCCGCCGGGCGCACGGGAGAACGTTCATGTCGAAAAAAACCGTATGGCTGCGCTGCGCCCTCGCCACCGCCCTGCTTGGCGCCGGACTTCCCGGCGCCAGCGTTTTCGCCCAGGGTCAAGCCGATGCGCTGTTGAGCATGCCCACCAGCCAGGAAAACATCGTCGCCGGCCTTGAAGCCGACGCCTACGCCAACGGCATCAACGCCTATGTCTGGGGTTATCCGCTGGTGCGCATGGAGCGCGTGATGCGCGACTACAGCTCGGTGCCGAGCCCGCGCCCCGCCACCAGCTACCGTGCCCCGCTCAATCAGCTGGGCTGGGCGCAAGCGCTGGCCACGCCGGCGGCCAAGGACATGCCGACCGCCAACAACGACACGCTGTACCTGAGCGCGGTGGTGCAACTCGATGAACCTTACGTGCTGCACGTGCCCGACACCGCCGACCGCTACTACGTGGTCGACGTGTTCAACATGTGGCAGGAGCTGGAGCATTACGTCGGCCGCCGCACCACCGGCACGGCGGCCGGGGACTACGTACTGGTCCCGCCGGGCTGGCAGGGCACATTGCCGGAAGGCCTCAAGCGCCTGGATGTCAGCACCAAAAAGGTCTGGCTCTGGGGCCGCCTGCACGTCAAGGACGGCGAAGACCTGGCGCCACTGCATGCCTTGCAGCAGCAATTCACCTTGCGTCCGCTGTCGCAACGCGACAACCGCGACTACCAGCCCAAGGCGCAAGCCCTGGCGCCCCTGCCGGCAGCGAGCGACGACGGCCTGGACTTCTTCCGCGAGCTGGCGGCGGCGCTCAAGGACAATCCGCCGGCCCCGCGCGACGAGGCGTTGTTCGCCCAGTTCGCCCGCTTCGGCCTGACCGCCAAGGGTTTCGATCCAGCGCGGCTTTCGCCACCACAGAAAGCCGGGCTGCTGCGCGCCCTGGCGGACGGCCCGAAGGTCGCGGTGTCGGCACTGGCCACGGCAGCGACCCAGCGCAATGGCTGGGCCTGGGCCACCGGGCTTGACCACTTCGGCACCAACTACCCGTTGCGCGCGCTGGTCTCCGGCCCGTACCTGGGCGGCCAGGGCGAGAAAGAAGCGATGTATCCGCTGCGTTCCACGGACGCCAAGGGCGAGCAGCTCAGCGGTGCCAAGCGCTACGTGCTGCGCTTCAAGAGCGCACCGCCGGTCGATGCCTTCTGGTCGCTGACGGTCTACAACGCCGTGGACAAGATGCTGGTGGACAACCCCATCGCCCGCTACAAGCTCGGTTCCGATACCCGGGGCTTGAAAGTGCGCGCCGACGGATCGTTCGAAGTGCCGTTGCAGGCCGACAAGCCCGAAGGCGAATTCGCGGCCAACTGGCTGCCGGCACCCAAAGGGCCGTTCTACATGATCCTGCGGCTCTACCAGCCGAAAGGCCAAGTCCTAGAGGGCAAATATGAACTGCCACAGGTGCAAGCCATTGAATAAGCTCAGCCCCCCGCCATTCGTGCGCATGACCCTCACTGCATTGGCCGTGAGCGGCCTGCTGCTGGCCCTGCCGGCCAGCGCCAACGAAACCGTGGCTCCCGCAGGCCCGGTGGCCAACACCGTGATGACACCCGGCTACGCCCGCGCCGTGGCGCAAATGGCCTATGCCTGGGGCTGGCCGCTGGTGAACCTGCAAACCCGGCGCATGATGTACGAGCAGGTGCCGACCATCGGCCTGCTCGGCCCGACACCGGTTGCGCCGGTCAACCAGTTGGCGATGCTGTCGGACTACATCGACCCGGACATCCGCATCGTCGCCCATCCCAATCAGGACGTGGTCTACGGTTTCGGCGCCCTGGCGCTGGATAAAGCGCCGGTGATCCTGCAAGTGCCGGACTTCGGCGAGCGTTTCTGGATGTTCGAACTGGCCGACCAGCGTACCGACAGCTTTGCCCGGGTGGCGAAGATCTACGGCACCCAACCGGGTTTCTACCTGATCGTCGGCCCGGACTGGACAGGCGAAAAACCGGCCGGTGTCGAGGCCGTGCTGCGTTCGCCGACCAACACCGGCGTGGTGATCCCGCGCGTGTTCATGGCCGATACCGCCCAGGACCGCGAGGCGATCCAGCCGCTGCTCAACCAGATCGCCATGTACCCTCTGTCGACGTTCGACGGCAAGATCAAAACCATCGACTGGAAACACCTGCCCCGGTTGCCGCTGCCCAAGGCCGCCGCCGACAAACCGGCGGGTGAAACCCGATGGGTCACGCCCGAGCGTTTTTTTGCGCAATTGAAGGGTGTTCTGGCCCAGGTGCCGCCGCTGCCCGGCGAAGAGTCGTTGTATGCACAGTTCCGTGCGCTGATTGCCGCTGGCGAAACCGACCCGGCGATCGCCAAAGTGCTGCAGGACAGCGCGCAGCAAAGCGAGAAAGACATCGTCGATCCGTTGTTCTATCTGAGCCGCAATGGCGTGCGCATCGCCAATGGCTGGAACCGTCCATTCAACAACGCCGCCTTCGGCACCGATTACCTGACACGGCTGGCGATTGCCAAATCCAACATCTTCGAGAACCACGCCAGGGAAACCACCTACCTGTTCCGCGAAGAGGACGGCGACGGCCAGCGCCTGAGCGGCGAGCGCAGCTACACCCTGACCTTCCCGGCCGGGCAGACGCCACCGGTATCGGGTTTCTGGTCGCTGACCCTGTATGACCCGCTGCACTTCTTTGCCGCCAACGAGATCAAGCGCTACTCGACCGGCACCAAGAACAAGGACCTGAAATACAACGCCGACGGTTCGCTGACCCTGTACATCCAGCACCAGCGCCCGACCGAAGACAAAGTGGGCAACTGGCTGCCCGCGCCGCAGGGTGAATTCGCCCTGACCCTCCGCGCCTACGGGCCTTCGGATGCGCTGATCAAGGGCGACTGGGCACCGCCACCGTTGGTGCCGGGTCCGCAACACCACTAATCCCTTTGGCCTGATGCTGCCCCTGTGGGAGCGAGCCTGCTCGCGATGGTCGTTAACGATGACGCGGGCATTCTGTATGCACGCGTCGCCCTTATGTCCATCGCGAGCAGGCTCGCTCCTACAAGGGGTCCACAAGCAGCGCAATGACCAGGAAAGACCTGATGAAATCGATTCACCCCTTGATCCTCCTCGCCCTTGCCGGCAACGCAACCCAGGCTTTGGCCGGCGGCATCCAGCTCTACGAGGTCGGCCAGGAAGGCGCCGGGCTGGCCAACGCCGGTTCTGCAGCGCTGGCCAGCGACCCGAGCGTGCTGATGAGCAACCCCGCCGGCATCGCCGCCCTTGAGGGCACCCAGGTCAGCCTCAACGGCCAGGCAGTCCTCGGCGACCTGGGCTTTCAGCGCGACAGCGGCAATGACTTTTCCGGCAATGAAGGCGGCAACCCGCTGCCGATCCTGCCGGGCAGCAGCTTCTTCATCAGCCATGCCGTCAACGACCGCGCCAGCATCGGTTTCGGCCTGTACGGCAACTTCGGCCTGAGCGTGGATTACGGCGATGACTGGGCCGGGCGCTACTTCACGCAGAAGTCGACCCTGCTCGGCGTCTCGATGCAGCCGACCTTCGCCTACAAGATCAACGACGACCTGTCGTTCGGCATCGGCCCGCGCCTGGTCTACGGCTACTACAACACCGAAATGGCGGTCGACAACAACGCCCTGCTGCCGGTCAGCCCGTTCAAGCAGGATGGCCAGCTTCAGTACAAGGACACCACCACCGGTGTCGGCCTGAACCTCGGCCTGCGCTATCAACTGGATGCGCGCACCACGCTCGGCCTGGCCTACACCAGCAAGGTCAAGCTCGACTTCGAGGACTCGCCGCAAGCCAGCGGCATCCGCAACCCGCTGCTCCAGCAGGCGCTGTCCGGCCTGCAGGCCAACGACCTGGAACTCGACATGAACATTCCGCAGACGCTGACCCTGAGCGTGGCCCACCAGCTCAATGATCAGTGGACGCTGCTGGGTTCGGCGAACTGGCAGGACTGGAGTGATTTCGGCGACATCGGCGTCTCGGTGGACACGGCGGGCGGATCGCCTTCGGGCACTGTCAGCCGCCAGTACCAGGACACCTGGCACCTGTCCTTCGGCGCGCAGAACCAGCTCAGCCCGAAACTGCGCTGGAACATGGGCGTGGCCTACGACAGCTCTGCGGTCAAGGACAAGGACCGCACCGTGGACAACCCGATGAACGAGACCTGGCGCCTGGCGACCGGGCTCAACTACAAGCTCGCCGAGGACATGGACGTCAACCTCAGCTACACGCTGGTCTGGCTCGGCGACATGGACGTGCAGCAGCGCAAGCGTTCAGGCGAAACCCTGTCGGGCACCTACCCCGACAGCGCCCTGCATATCATCGGCGGCGGCGTGACCTGGCGTTTCTGATTCAACCTGGAAATGGCCCGCAGCCGGGCCAACCCGCAAAACAGGCAGACCCTTCGACATGACTTACCTCACCCGTGCGTCATCACTTCACGGCTTCCATGAATTCGCCCGCAGCCAGCACCTCAACCCCGCCGAGCTGCTGCGCGAAGCCGGCCTGGCCAGGGATGTGCTGGACAACCCGGACGCGCTGATTTCCTTCCACCGCTTCGCACTGGTGCTGGAGCTGGCCAGCAAAGCCAGCGATAACCTGCTGTTCGGCCTTGAGTTCGGCCTGTACCAGGGCGTGGGGATCTTCGGGTCCTTGCTCTACCTGATGCGCAATGCCAAGAGTGTCGGCGATGCCCTGCGCGACCTCGGGCACTATTTTCACGTGCACGACAACTATGGTGATGTCGCGGTGCACCGGGCGGACGATCACGCCCTGCTCTACTACGCCACCGAAGCGCAAAACCTGCCCGGCGGCCGCCAGGTCAGTGAATTGGTGGTGGGGGTCGGGCATCAGTTGATGCGCACCTTGCTTGGCAGCCGCTGGCAGCCGGCCGTGGCGATGTTCCAGCATGCGCCGGCCGTCAATCCGGCGCGCTACCGTCGTTTGCTCGGCGTGGCCCCGCGGTTCAACAGCGCTTTCGATGCCTGGATGTTCGACGTCAATCTGTTGAACGTCTCGCTGACCGATGCCGACCCGGCGTTGCACCGGCTCATGCAGCAGCACCTGGACAATGCCAGCCGCCTGCACAGCCACCAGTTGCCCAACCATATCCAGCGCCTGTTGCGCAGTTTCCTGCCGAGCGGCCGGGTGACCATCGACTACATCGCCGACTTCATGCGCCTGAGCCCGCGCTCCCTGCAACGCCATCTCGCCGAGCAAGGCACCTCGTTCCAGACGTTGCTGGACGACACCCGGCAGACCATGACCCTGCGCTACCTCGAAGAGTCCGACATGACCCTGATGCAACTGACCGAAGTGCTCGGTTATGCCAACCAGAGCGCCTTCAGCCGAGCCTTCCAGCGCTGGTTTGGCGTCAGCCCGCGACAGTGGCTCAAACAACAGAAAGCACGCCCCTGACTGGATCTGGATCCCTGTAGGAGCGAGCCTGCTCGCGATGGACTCAAGAGCGCCGCGTTAAACCAGTAAACACGCGTAATCGTTAACGACCATCGCGAGCAGGCTCGCTCCTACAGTGTGATCTGTACCCGATTCAAGGATTGACCTGATAACCCTTGCCCTGCAGACAGCTGCTGTAAGCCGACGAGGTATTCGCCTGGGTGGTTTTCTCGTCCGCCCGGCGTTCCTGGCGCTGACGCGAACCACCGACCACCATCCCGGCCGCGGCGGTCTGTTTGGCACGGTCCTGGCGATAGTCCTGCTTCCTGTCATCGTCGACACGATCATAAGCTTCGTCATGCTGATTGCCGCGCACCTGTGCCCCTGCCGCGCCGGCGGCGGCCCCGACGGCAGCGCCCTTGACCCTGCCGCCCGAAGGCGTGGAAGCCGTCGAGGCACTCTGGCTGGCGGCGATGCTGTTGCATTCGTTGATGTCGGTCTGGGTTTGTTGCGAACTCTGACCTTTCATAGGCACCACCGTTTGCGCCCATCCCGGGGCACTGAAAACCGACAGGGCGATACATAAACTGAGCGGTGAAAACCTTTTCATGATGACCTCCGGATGACCCCCAAAAGGAGTTTAGATCAGCCCCGCTCAGCCACCCGGTTACTGACCGACGGTGGGCCCGATTTCCCCCTGTAGGCGCTGATCAGGCGTTGGTGGTCAGCGGATAGAGCTTGTCATCGAACTGCGCCAGCTTCGGGAATCCCAGCGGTTGGTCGTCGCTCAGGTGCTGCAACCGCTGGTCGTAGTCGACCAGAAATTGCTGGCGCGCCTCTTCACTGATGTACGGCACGTGCCAGGCCACGAAGGGTTCCAGCACATCGAACCCAACATAGGCCAACGTGCCACGCAGGATAGGCCGCAGCATGTCCTCCAGCGGCCCATGAATCGCGCCTTCGCCAAACATGTGTTCACGACCGCCCAGGGTCACGGTCACCAGCGCTTTCTTGCCGGCCAGGCCGCCCTGGTCGTAGAAGCGTTTGCCGCCGTAGCAGATGCCGGACACCAGCACCCGGTCGATCCAGCCCTTGAGCATGGCCGGGGCGGAGAACCAGAAGATCGGGAAGTTGAGGATCAGCAGGTCGGCCCACAGCAGTTTGTCCAGCTCGGCCTGGATGTCCGCCGCCAGTGACTGGCTCTTCGCGCCCAGGCGTTGTTCCAGGGCATAGACCAGGTACTCGGGGTTTTCCCGGTTCGAGAAGTCGGCGTCGCTGGCCACCGGGTTCCAGTTCATTTTGTACAGGTCGCTGACCTGCACTTCGTGGCCCTGGGCCTGGAGGCTGGCGACAGCCTGGTCGCGCAGGGCGGCGGTGAAGGATTGCGGCTCCGGGTGAGCGTGGACGATCAGTACTTTCATGGTGGTTCCTTAGACTTGTTCCAGCGAATCGGTTGAAGGTGAAGTAGCGCGCGTGGCCAGCAAGCGGTCGAGCCAGTCGGGGTCCATTTGCGGTTCGGAAGAAAACAGCAGCCCGGTGTAGTCCTGATGCGGCGGAGTGAAGATCTGGCTGCGCGAGCCGTGATCGACCACCTTGCCCCGTTGCATCACCAATACCTCATCGGCAATCGCCCGCACTGTAGCAACATCGTGGGTGATGAACAGGTAGGCGACACCCAGTTGCTGCTGGATGCGATTGAGCAGTTTGAGTACGCCTTCGGCCACCAGTTGATCGAGGGCCGAGGTCACTTCGTCGCAGATGATCAGTTGCGGTTCGGCCGCCAGGGCCCGGGCGATGCAGATGCGTTGTTTCTGCCCGCCGGACAGCTCCCGGGGCTGACGCTCCATGAAGGTCGCCGGGTCGAGTTCGATCATCTCCAGCAGCTCGGCAACCCGGGCGCGCATGGCCTTGCCCTTGAGGCCGAGGTAGAACGTCAACGGCCGGCCGATGATGTCGACGATGCGCTGACGCGGATTGAGCGCCGTATCGGGGATCTGGTAGATCATCTGGACGCGCCGCAGTTGTTCCTTGCTGCGTTGGCGAAAGTCCGCCGGCAAGGGTTCACCGTCGTACAGTACCTGGCCGTAAGTCGGCGGCAGCAAACCGGTGATCAAGCGCGCAGTGGAGCTTTTGCCGCTGCCGGATTCGCCGATCACCGCGAGGGTCTGGCCGCGATACAGCTTCAGCGAAACGTCGTGCAGCACCGGTTGCTGGCCATAACTGGCGCAGCTGTTGCGCAACTCCAGTAGCGGTTGTTCCTGTTGCGGGCAGGCCTTGGGTTCGGTGCGGAAACTGCGCACCGCCCACAGCGACTTGGTGTAGTCCTCCTGCGGGTCGCCGAGCATTTTGCGGGTCTCGGCCTCTTCCACCAGTTTACCGTGGCGCAGCACCATGATGCGGTCGGCCATCTGCGCCACCACCGCCAGGTCGTGGCTGATGTAGATCGCCGCGCTGCCGTAGGTGGCTACCGCATCGCGAATGGCCGCCAGCACTTCGATCTGGGTGGTGACGTCCAGCGCGGTGGTCGGCTCGTCGAAGATGATCAGGTCCGGGTGGCAGGCCATCGCCATCGCGGTCATCACCCGCTGCAACTGGCCACCGGAGACCTGATGCGGATAGCGCTGGCCGATGGTTTCGGGATTGGGCAAGCGCAGCACGCGATACAACTCGACGGCTTCTTTCATCGCTTGATCGCGGCTCATGCCGCCGTTCTTCACGGCGGTTTCGACGTGCTGGTCGATCAGTCGGTGGGCCGGGTTGAACGAGGCCGCCGCGCTCTGTGCCACGTAGGCGATGCGCAGGCCACGCAGTTTGCGCAAGGCTTCAGGCCTGGCCTTGAGCAAGTCGATGCCGTCGAAATGCACCGAGCCACCGGTGATCCGGCAGCCATCGCGGGTGTAGCCCATGGCCGAGAGGCCGAGGGTCGACTTGCCCGCGCCGGACTCGCCGATCAGCCCCAACACTTCGCCCCGCTGCAGGGTCAGGTCGATGCCCTTGATCAGCGGATGCCAGGCATCTTCGTAATGGCCTTCGATGTGCAGGTCGCGGATTTCCAGCAAAGGTTTTGCAGTCGTCATGTTCAGCACTCCTTGAGGCCGCTGGATTTGTGCAGCATCCAGTCGACGACGAAATTGACGCTGACCGTGATCAAGGCCACGGCCAGGGCGGGCAGCAACGGGCTGATGTCGCCGAAAGTGATCAGCACGGCGTTGTCGCGCACCATGCTGCCCCAGTCGGCGGTGGGCGGCTGGATGCCCAGGCCAAGGAACGACAGCGCACTGATGAACAGGAACACGAAGCAGAAGCGCAGGCCGAACTCGGCAATCAGCGGTGCCGCCGCGTTCGGCAGCACCTCGCGGGTCACCAGCCACCACAGGCCCTCACCGCGCAGGCGTGCGGCTTCGACGAAGTCCTGCACCACCACGTTCATCGCCACCGCGCGGGACAGGCGAAACACCCGGGTCGCATCCAGCAGCGCAATCACCAGCACCAGCGAGGTCGCCGTGGTGCCGACCACGCTGAGGATCAGCAAGGCAAAGATCAGTTGCGGAATGGCCATCAGGATGTCCACCACCCGCGACAATCCCTGATCGACCCAGCCGCCCTTGATCGCCGCGACCAGGCCACTCAAGCCACCGAGCAGGAACGCCAGCACCGTGGTCAGGAAGGCAATGCCCAGGGTGTTGCGTGCGCCATAGACCAGGCGGCTGAACATGTCGCGCCCGAGGTTATCGGTGCCCAACAGGAACTGTCCGCCCCAGGGTTCAAAGCCCCCGCCCACCACCTGGGTTTCGCCGAATGGCGCCAATACCGGCGCGAACACCGCCACCAGCACGTACAGCACGATCATCGACAAACCGAACTTGGCGCTCAGGGGCGCCCGCCACACTTGTTTCAACAGGCTCATGGTCTACCCCTTCGGATGCATCAGGCGTGGGTTGCTGGCAATCGACAGCACGTCGGCACTGGTATTGAGCAGGATGTAGGTCGCGGCGAAGATCAGGCTGCAGGCCTGCACCACCGGGATATCGCGCTTGGCCACCGAGTCCACCAGCAACTGGCCGAGCCCCGGATAAACGAACACCACTTCGACCACCACCACGCCGACCACCAGGTACGCCAGGTTCAGCGCCACCACGTTGACGATCGGTGCCAGGGCATTGGGCAAGGCGTGGCGAAAGATGATCCGCGACTGGCTGATGCCCTTGAGCCGGGCCATTTCGATGTAGGGGCTGGCCAACAGGTTGATCAGGGAGGCGCGGGTCATGCGCATCATCTGCGCGATCACCACCAGGCTGAGGGTCGCCACCGGCAACACCGAGCGTTCCAGTATCGTGCCCAACGAAGCGTCCGGCGCCAGGTTCGAAATGCTCGGGAACCAGTTGAGTTTCACCGCGAACACCAGGATCAGGATGTAGGCGACGAAGAACTCGGGGAACGACACGGCGCTCAGGGCCGAGGTGTTGAGCAAGCGGTCGAACCAGCTGTTGCGATACAGCGCCGCGAGCATGCCCAGCAGCAAGGCCAGGGGCACCGACACCAGCGCCGCCAGCAATGCGAGGCTGAAGGTGTTGCCCAGGCGCGAGCTGACCAGATCGGCGATGGGCCGCTGGTTGGCCAGTGACACCCCGAGATCACCGTGCAGCAACTGCCAGATCCAGTGGCCGAAGCGGGTTAATGGCGGCAGGTCCAGGCCCAGTTGCGCGCGATAGGCGGCCACGGTTTCCGGGGTGGCCGACTGGCCGAGCATGGCCTGGGCGATATCGCCCGGGAGCATGCCGACGGCGAGGAAAATGATCACTGAAACGGCGAACAGCGAGAGCAGGCCTAAAGCAAGGCGCTGCCCCAACAGCTTGAAAATACTTCTCATCGTGCAGTTCCTTGAAGTGGGCACGCTGGTGAAGATTGCAAATTCCACTGTGGGAGCTGGCTTGCCAGCGATAGCGGTATGTCAGCCAACATCTATGTCGACTGTTACGGCGCCATCGCGGGCAAGCCCGCTCCCACAGGGATCTTCATTGTTTGATGGATCCGGGCATTACGCCTGCCACCACCGCTCTATCACCCGCAGGCCGTCCAGTTCGCCGTACGGCGCCGTCTGCCCACCATGCACGACCTTGTTCGAGCGCGCCGCCACGGAACTGGCGAACAGCGGCAAGATCGCCCCGCCCTCGTCCCGGCACAGCGCCTGCATTTCGTTGTACATCTCGCGGCGCAGCGGGTCGTTCATCTCGCCCCGGGCGGCGTTGAGCAGTTGGTTGAAACGCGGGTTGTCCCAGTGGGTTTCGTTCCATGCCGCGCCCTTGGCGTAGCCGATGCTGAACATGCGGTCGGCGGTCAGGCTGCTGTACCAGAACGAGGTGGTGAAGGGCTGCTTCATCCACACATTGGAGAAGAAGCCGTCGGCCGGCTCGCGCACCACGTCGATGTCGATCCCGGCGGCACGCGCCTGTTCCTTGAACAGCACCGAGGCGTCCACGGCGCCGGTGTAGGCCGCGTCGGAGGCTTGCAGGCGGACCTTGAGCGAATCCAGGCCGGCCTTTTTCAGGTAGAAGCGCGACTTGTCCGGGTCGTAGGTGCGTTGTTCCAGCGCGGTGTTGATGAAGCGGCTGCCGGGCTGGATCGGGTGGTCGTTGCCCACCAGGCCGTAACCGTGCAGCACCGAGGCCAGCAGGGTTTCGCGGTTGATCGCGTGCTTCATCGCCAGACGCACGTCGTTGTTCAGGAACACCTGGCTGTCGGTGAGCATCGGGAAGGTGTAGTGCTGGGCGCCCTTGGTTTCTTCGATGACCAGGTTCGGGTTGCGCTTGAGCAGCGCGACGGTCTTCAGGTCGACCTTGTTGATCACGTCCACTTGCCCGGTGACCAGCGCATTGACCCGCGCCGCGCCGTCGGCGATGGCAATCAGCTCGGCGCTGGCGAAATGCGCCCGGCCCGGTTTCCAGTAGTCCGGGCTGCGCTCCAGGGTCATGCGCACGCCCGGCTCGAAGTCCTTGAGGCGATAGCCACCGGTGCCGGCGCCGGCCTGCCAGTCCGCCGCGCCGTCCTTGCTCGGCATGATCGCCAGGTGATAATCGGCGACCACATAGGAGAAATCGGCGTTGCCCGAGTGCAGTTCGAACACCACGCTGTCGCTGCCGTTGGCGCTGACCTTGGCCACGTCGCCCAGCACGGTCTTGGCCGCCGAGGTGGATTTCTCGCCGAGGTGATGCTGGATCGAAGCGACCACATCGTCGGCGGTCAGGGTCTTGCCGTTGTGGAAGGTCACGCCCTGACGGATCTTGAAGGTCCAGATGCGCGCGTCCGGGGTCGAGGTCCAGCTTTCGGCCAGCTCGGGGATGGCGGTGCCGTCGACGGCGATTTCGGTCAAGGTGTTATAGACCGCCGAGAAGCCGACGAAGGTGAAGGTGTCGGCCCAGGAGCCCGGATCCTTGGAGTCGGTAGTGCTGCCACCGGCCAACCCAAGGCGCAGGACGCCGCCCGGTTTTGGTGTGGCCTCTTCGGCGAAGGCGCCGAACGGCAGGCCCATGGAAAACGCACCGGCCACGGCAGCCGCGGCAGCGCTGTACTTCAAGAAGTCCCTACGCGGGAAGCTGAATTCATGGTTCGCTTGAGTAATCTTGTTTTTGTTATCGCTCATTGCATTGCCCCTGATCAAAAGCTAATGGAATTTCAATTCAAAACCACGCAAGACACCGGGCCAGGGCCCGGTGCATACAACGTATGAATCGCCTGCCGTCACACCTGGATCGCCTTCACTTCGACGAACTCGTTCAGCCCTTCTTCCCCCCACTCGCGACCATTGCCCGATTGTTTGTAGCCACCGAACGGCGCCTGATAATTGAATGCTGCACCGTTGAGGAAGCACTGGCCGGCGCGCAGCTGCCGCCCCAGGTGCAAGGCGCGTTCGGCGCTGCCGGCCCAGACGCCGCTGGACAGGCCGAACGGCGAGTCGTTGGCGATCTGGATCGCTTGCGCCTCATCGGCGTAAGGGATCAGGCACAGCACCGGGCCGAAGATTTCTTCCTGGGCGATGCGCATGCGGTTGTCGACATCGGCGAACAACGTCGGGCCGACATAGAACCCGCGTTCGAAAGCCGACGGCGTATCACCGCCGCACAGCAGCCGTGCGCCCTCCTCCTGGCCGACCTTGATGTAATCGAGCACAGTGCGTTTTTGCCCTGCCGAACACATCGGGCCGAGGAAACTTTGCGCATCGAGCGGATCGCCCATGCGCAGGCTCAGGGTTTCAGCCAACGCCAGTTCCACCGCTTCGGCATAACGACTGGCGGGCAGCAACATGCGGGTCAGCGCGGTGCAGGTCTGGCCGGAGTTGATCATCACGTCCTGCACGCCGTAGCGCACCGCTGCGGCAAGGTCCGCATCCTCGGCGATCAGCAGCGGCGACTTGCCACCCAGCTCCAGGCACACGCGCTTGACCGAAGGTGCTGCTGCTTGCGCCACGCGAACGCCGGCGCCGGTGGAACCGGTGAACGACACCATGTCCACGTCCGGGTGCTTGGCCAGCGCTTCGCCGACTTTCGAACCCGGCCCGCTGACCAGGTTGAACACCCCGGCCGGCAGGCCGATGTCCTCGATCATTTGCGCCAGCAGGAAGGCATGCAGCGGGGTTTCCTGGCTCGGCTTGACCACCACCGTGCAACCGGCGGCCAGGGCCGGGGCGAGTTTGCCGATCAACTGGTGCAGCGGGTAATTCCACGGATTGATGAACGCGCACACGCCCACGGCCTCGCGGATCACCAGCGAGTTGCCGACCTCGCGCACTTCGTCCATGAGATGAGCCAGTTCGACGTACTGCTCGAGGCCAGCGATCGGTCCGTCGACCTGCACCGAGCGGCACCATTGCACCGGCATGCCCAGTTCCGTGGTGATGACCGCAGCCATTTCATCGGCACGCTTGCGCAATTGATCGGCCAGTGCGCGGATGTAACCGGCACGCACGCTGGACGCTGTGCGCGACCATGAGTCGAACGCCCGGCGTGCAGCCGCCACGGCGTTTTCGACATCGCGTTCATCACCCAGCGGCACGCTGCCGCAGGCTTCTTCCGTGGCCGGGTTGAGCACCTCGGCGATGCCCTGCCCCGACGGGGTTTGCCAGCGACCATCAATGAACAGTGTCTTGTGATTAAGCATGAACCTGGGCCTCCATCAATTCTTGAGCACAACGGGCAATGCGCTGGCAGGCATCGCGCAGGGGTTCGGTGCCGACCACCAGACCGAGGCGGATGTGCCCCGCCGCGCTCGGACCGAAGGCCTCACCCGCCAGGACCGACACGCCGTGGCGATCCAGCAGACGGTCGGCAAAGGCCTGGGCGCTGAGCCCGGTCTGGCGAATATCGAGCATCACGAACATGCCGCCATCGGGTTTCAACGCCCGTACGCCGGGGCAATCGGCCAGGCTCTCGCACACCAGGTCGCGACGCTGGCGATAGGCTTCGCGCATGGCTTCGAGTTCCGGCAGGTTGCTCTCCAGTGCGATAACTGCCGCGTCCTGAATGAAATCCGGTGAGCCGTAGAGCATGCACAGTGCGAGGTTTTCCAGGTTCGCGGCCAGGGACGGCGGCGCCACCACCCAGCCGACGCGCCAGCCGGTCATGGCGTGGGATTTCGACAGGCTGTTGAGGGTCGCGGTGCGCTCGGCCATGCCCGGCAGGCTGGCCGGACTGACGTGCTCGCCTTCGAACAGCAATTCGCTGTAGACCTCATCGGAAATCAGCCACAGGTCGTGGCCGATGCACAACTCAGCCAAAGCAGCCCAGGTGCTGCGCGGCAGACTGGCGCCGGACGGGTTGTGCGGGCTGTTGAGTGCCAGCGCCCGGGTACGCGGAGTGATGCGTGCGGCGACGTCTTCGGGCAGCACGCGGAAACCGTTTTCCGAGCGCACCGGCACCGGCACCACCACGGCGCCGCAGGCACCGAACACCGCTTCGTAGGTGACGTACATCGGTTCGGCGACGATCACCTCGTCACCCGGATTGAGCACGCATTGGGCCACGCTGAACAGCGCACATTGCGCCCCGGCCAGCACAATGACCTGATCCGCCGAAACGGACTGGCTGCTGCGTTGTTGATGCCGCTTGGCGATGGATTCACGCAGGGCACGCTTGCCGCGCACCTCGGCGTAATGGGTGTTGCCGCTCCGCAAACTGTCGATCGCGCCCTGCACGATGGGCTGTGGCGTGTCGAAATCCGGGTCGCCCACGGACAACAGCAGAATGTCTTCGCCCTGTTCGCGCTTGGCCAGGGCGCGGTAGTGAATGTCCCACGCGGCGGCGCCGTCACCGGCGATACGTTGAGTCAGATCGGAAAAGCGCATGGTTTCATCCCCTTCAAATACAGGCGTAAGCATGCTTGAGTTCGATCAGTGTCACGCCGTTGCGCTTGAAGCCATGGCGCAGGTCGGTCTGCAACTCGGCCAGGCTTTGCGGCTGGTTCACGGTGCAGCCGAACGCACGCGCGAGGGCGGCGAAATCCGGGTTGCGCGGCAACACGCCGATGGGCTCGATGTCCAGGCCGAGCATGTCGTCGCGGATTTGCCCCAGGGCGTCGTTGTTCCACAGCAGCACCACCAGCGGGCTGTCCAGTTCCTCGACGGCGGTCGCCAGCTCCTGCGCGGTGTAGAGGAACCCGCCGTCGCCGACCAGCACCAGGCCCGGCCGTTGCGGCGCGCCGAACTTGGCGCCGATGCCGGCCGGCAGGCCGTAACCCAGGGTGCCGTAGCCGGTCGGATGCAACCAGCTACGGGTGGCGGCGCTGTCATAGGCGTAGTTGCCGGTGTAGGCCAACTGGGTCATGTCGGTGCTGATGAAGGCGTTGTCCGGCAGCTCGGCGGCTATACGGTCGAGAATCGATTGATGGATCGACTGCAACGGGCCATGGCCGGCCTTGACCGCTTCACGCAGGGCGGCGACCGAGGCAACCGCGGCGCTGGCATCGCGCACCTCGCTCGGCAGGCGCTCAAGCAAACCGCTGAGGGTTTGCTGTGCATCGCCATGCAACGCCACTGCACAGGGGTAGAAGTCGTTGAACTTGCGCGGGTCGATGTCGATGCGCAGCAGCTCGCCATTGAGCGGCAGGCGTTCGCGCCAGAAGTCGGTATCGGCCATTTCGGTGCCGACCGCCAGCACCACGTCGGCCTCGGCGAGCAGGTTCCAGCCGGGCTCCACGCACAAGGAGGAACCGGCATTCAAAGGCGCGTCCGGGGGCAAGAGGCCCTTGCCGGCGACGCTGGTGAACAATGGCGCAGCGAGACGCGTGCTGAGTTCGTGCAGTTGCGCCGTTGCATTCAGCGCACCGCCACCGGCGATGATCATCGGGCGCTTCGCAGCGCTGAGTCTGGCCACGGCTTCATCCAGCGCGGTGGCGGATGCCGGGCCACGCCCCGGACGGCGCACCACTTCGTTGCTCCAGTCACGGGCAATTGGCGCCGCCAATACATCCAGCGGCACCGAGATGTGCACCGGGCGCGGCCGCTCGCTGTCGAACACCGCGTAGGCACGGGCGATCAGTTCCGGCAGGTCTTCGGCGGTCAGCGCCACGGCGGAGAATGCAGTGATCGGCGCGGTCATCGCGCGCTGGTCCTGGCATTCGTGCAGGCTGCCCCAGCCCTTGCCGAGGCTGGCGCTGTGGTTGACGCTGGAAATCACCAGCATCGGAATCGAGTCGGCGTAGGCCTGGCCGATGCCGGTGGCGGCGTTGGTCACGCCGGGACCGGTGATGACGAAGCACACGCCGGGTTTGCCGCTGACCCGGGCATAACCGTCGGCCATGAAACTGGCGCCCTGCTCATGGCGGGTCAGCACGTGGCGAATGCCACTGCCGGGCAAGCCGCGATACAGCTCAAGGGTGTGTACGCCGGGGATGCCGAACACGGTATCGACGCCGTAATTGGCCAGCAGGCGCACCAGCGCCTGGCCACCGGTCAAGGTTATGTTTTGCATGTTCATGTCCTCACGCATGGCCGAGGCGAATCAACGCATCGACCGCAGTGGTGCCCTGGGCACCGACCAACAATGGGTTCACATCGAGTTCCAGCACGTGCGCGGCGTTTTCGCAGGCGTAGTCGGCCACGGCGCGGATCGCCGTCACCAGAGCGTCCGGGTCGGCAGGCTCGCGGCCACGGAAACCTTGCAGCAGCGGCGCGCTGCGCAGGCCGAGCAAGGCATTGCGGATCGCGCCGTCGGTGGTCGGCAGCAACAGGCTGCGACTGTCCTTGAGCAACTCCACCAGAATGCCGCCGGTACCGATCACCAGCGCGAGGCCAAAATCGTTTTCACGCTTGATGCCGACGATCAGCTCGGCCAGTGGCGGTTTGGCCATGGGCTCCAGCAACAGTTGATCGAACGGCACGCCCGGTGCGTAGGCGGCGATGCTGACGCGCATCTTTTCCAGTGCAGCGCTCAATGCCGCGCCATCCTTGAGATTCAGCGCCACGGCGCCGGCCTCGGTCTTGTGCGGCAGCTGTGCGCTGACGGCTTTGAGTACCAGCGGATAGCCCAGTGCCTCGGCGTCTTCCAGGGCTTGATCCGGGGTGCTCAAAACACCGTTTGGCGTGGGCAGACCGAAGGCTCTCAGCGCCTGTTTGGAATCCCACTCATTGAGCAACTGCCCTTCGCCTTCCAGCGCGCTCGGGCACAGCGGCACCAACACCGATTCACCCAGGGCCAGCAAAACCTGACGATTGCGTTGATAACCGGCGATGCGGCCCCACGCAGCCAGGCCGTCTTCGACGCCTTGCAACGCCGCGACGCCCTGACTGTGCAGACGCTCACGGGCGTGGGCCGGCAGCAATTCAGGGAAGGCCGAGGTGACAAAACCGGTCTTGCCGTGGCGCACCAGTGCCGCGCAGAACAACTCCAGCAGCAGGTCGCACTCCTTGCGCTCGCCGGTGAACTGCGCCGGGTAGTCGAGCACCAGCATCGCGGCGTCGGCTTCGGTGCGCAGCGCGCTGTCGAGCATGCGGTTCAAGGCTTCGCCGTCGCCCCAGATCGCCGTGGTGAAATCCAGCGGGTTGACCAGGTTGGCGTAACCGGGCAGCACTTGCGCGAGTTCTCCGACCTGTCCTTGATCGAGCTTCGGCAGGCCCAGCTCGTTGCGTTCGGCGTAGTCGGCAATCAGCCCGGCGTCGCCACCGGAACAGGCCAGCGCGATCAGGCTGTTGCCCGCCGGCAGGTTGCCGCAGGCCGCGGCTTTCAGGGTTTCGACAAAGCTCACCGGACCGCTGACGCGGATCACCCCGAGGCGATCGAACAGCGCGTCGTACAGTGCATCGGAGCCGGACAAGGAACTGGTGTGACTCAAGGCCAGTTCGGCGCCGATCTGCGACACGCCGGTTTTCAGCGCGATGATCGGGATGCCTTTCTCCAGCGCCTTGTGCGCGGCACGGGCGAAACCCGGCACGTTCTTCAGGCCCTCCAGGTGCAGGCCGATGGCGGTGACACGCGGCTCGTCGAGCAACACGTCCATCAATTCAGCCACGCCCAGTTGCGCCTGGTTGCCCACCGAGGCCATGTAGGCCACCGGCAGCGAGCGGTCGCTCATGGACAGGTTGTAGGCGAAGTTGCCGCTCTGGGTCAGCACCGCCACGCCCTTCTCCACCGCCTTGCCGCCGTGCGCCACCGGCCACAGCGCGCAGCTGTGCAGGTAGTCGAGCAGGCCGTAGCAGTTGGGGCCGAGCAAGGCCATGTCGCCAGCGGCCTTGAGCAGTTGCTGTTGCAGGGCCTGGCCTTCGGCGCCGGTCTCGGCAAAACCCGAGGCGTAGCAGATCGCCCCGCCCGCGCCGATGGCGGCCAGTTCGGCGACGCAGGTCAGGGTCAGTTCGCGGTTGGTGGCGATGAACACGGCGTCCGGGCCGCAAGGCAGCTCGGCCACGCTGCGCACGCACGGCACGCCTTCGAGGCTGTCGTGCTGCGGGTTGATCAGCCACATTTGCCCTTGGTAGCCGCCTTCGGCACAGCGCTTGAGGGCGCGGGCCATGCTGCGGCCGCCGACGAACGCCACGTGTTGCGGCGCGAGCATGCGTTTGAGGTTGTCACGGATGGTTTGGGACATGGAAGTTCTCCGGGCCGATCAGCGCAGCAGCGGCCGCAGCAGCTCGCGGGAAATGATGTGGCGCTGGATTTCCGAAGTGCCTTCCCAGATCCGCTCGATCCGCGCGTTGCGCCAGATGCGCTCCACCGGGCCTTCGTCCATCAGGCCCATGCCGCCGAAGATCTGCACCGCTTCATCGGCGGTACGCCCGAGCACTTCACTGGCGAACAGCTTGGCCATGCCGGCCTCGCCATCGGTCATGGTGCCCTGGTCCATTTTCCAGGCGGTGTGCAGGGTCAGCAGTTCAGCAGCGCGAATCTGCGTGGCCATGTCGGCCAATTTGAACGACACTCCCTGGTAGGTACCGATCGGCTGGCCGAATTGCTTGCGGTCCGCCGCCCATTGCAAGGACACATCCAGTGCACGCTGGGCCTGACCGACGCAGTTGGCCGCGACCATCACCCGCCCGGCGGTCAGCCAGGCGTTGGCCACGTCCCAACCCTTGCCGACTTCGCCCAGCACTTTGCTGGCCGGCACGCGGCAGTCGTCGAAGAACATTTCGAAGGTGTGGTAACCACGGTTGCTCACGCACTTGGGGCCACGGCGGATGGTCATGCCCGGGGTATTGCGGTCGACCAGGAACGAGGTCACGGCGTTGCGCTTTTTGCCGTTGTGCTCGTAGGTGTCGGTGACGGCGAAGACGATGGCGAAATCGGCATGGCCGGCGTGGCTGATGAAGTGCTTGCTGCCGTTGAGAATGAAGTCGTCGCCTTCACGCACGGCGCGGGTCTTGATCGCATTGGCATCGGAACCGGCGCCCGGTTCGGTCAGGGCGAAGCAGTCGATCTTCTCGCCCTGGATGCTCGGCAACAGGTAGTCGTTGATCTGGTCGCCGGTGCAGGCCATGAGGATTTTCGACGGCCGTGCGACGAACACGTGCAGCGCCCAGGAGACCTTCGACAGTTCACGCTCGATCAGCGCCTGGGACAGGTAGTCCAGGCCGCCACCGCCCACTTCCTCGGGCATGTTGAAGGCGTAGAAACCGGCGGCAATCGCCTTGCCGCGAATCTGCGCGGCCAGTTCCGGGGACACCTCGTCGGCGCGGTCGACTTGCTCTTCATAGGGCAGCAGTTCCTTCTCGACGAAGCTGCGTACCGAGTCCACCAACATTTCTTGTTCTTGGGTCAGTTGGAAATTCATGGTGCTACCTGTTGTTCGTTCACAAAGAATGGTGTGCGAGGCTGAAGGTGATCGCTGGCAAGCCAGCGCCTACAGGACCGCTGCGATTAGCGGCCGACGAAGTTCGCCGGGCGTTTTTCCATGGCGGCGCGCAGGGCTTCTGTGCCGTCTTCGCTGCGACCGCACAGCAGGCCGGCGGCGAGCTCGGCTTGCAGTTGTTCGGCCAGGCTGCGTTCGGCGCCTTCACGCATGAGTTTTTTGGTCTGGGCGAAGGCGAAAGTCGGACCGGCGGCCAGGCGTGCGGCCAGCTCATGGGTGACCGTCAGCAGTTGCTCGTCGGCGCAGACTTCGCCGACCAGTCCGGCGGCCAGTGCGCGGTCGGCCCCCCACAATTCGTCGAGGAACAACAGGCGCTTGGCCTGTTCGCTGCCGATCAGGCGTGGCAGGTGCCAACTGGCGCCGGCATCCGGCGAGTACGCCATGCTGGTGTAGCCGGCCTTGAAGCGCGCCGATTGCCCGGCGATGCGCAGGTCGCAGCACAGGGTCAGGTCCATGCCGGCGCCGACGGCGGTGCCGTTGATGGCGGCGATGGTGGGTTTTTCCAGGCTGTGCAGACGGGTCATCAGGGCGTGGGCGGTTTCGGTCCAGCCGTAGGTTTCCAGGGCGCCCCGGGCTTCGGCATCGGCCCATTCATCGAGGTCGGCACCGGCGCAGAAGCTGCGGCCACTCCCCGTCAACACCACCACGCGCACCGCCGGGTCGGCGTTGAAACCGTCGAGCAAGGCATGCAGGTTCTTCAGCGTCGGAATGTCCAACGCATTGCGCTGGGCCGTGCGATTGAGGGTGATCCAGGCAACGCCTGCTTCGACCTGGCTGAGCAGCGACGATTGAGTGGTCATGGGAATCCTCGAATTATTGTGATTGGTCTGAGGTGATGCGACTTGAGGCCATACTAAACGAGTGTTCAGTAAGGCGGCAATCGGTGGAGAAACGAGCTGTAACAAGCTCAAAAAATCTGTAACACATTGGTTTTATTGAATTATTTCAATATTGGCGAGTATGGACCGCAGGCGCTGTTACAACTTCGAACAACTGGTGACACGCGGTCTTCCCGCCACCACACCCCCCTGTAGGAGCGAGCCTGCTCGCGAGAGACGCAAGGCCACCGCGGGAAACCAGACAGCCCGCGTTATCGTTGACGACCATCGCGAGCAGGCTCGCTCCTACAGGGAATCTGCGGTGTGCATAGAAGCTGGGGATGCCACAAAACACTGTGGGAGCGGGCTGGCCCGCGATGACGGCATCACATTCAACATCTCTGTTGACTGACATACCGCTATCGCTGGCAAGCCAGCTCCCACAGGGGGTTGTGTTCAGCTCAAGGGATCAGGCAGTCGGCAAGCTCGGTGCCAGCACGCCCTGGCGCTTGCGATGAATCAGGAAGTACGCGCCATAGCACAGCGCAATGAAGCCAAAGCCCCAATACAGCGACGGACGCTGGGTTTCATCCAGGGCCAGGAACACGAACAGCGAGCAGCACAGCGTGATGCACATCAGCGGCAGCACCGGGAACCACGGTGCGCGGTACTTCAGGTCGCTGAGTTTGTTGCCGTCACGCAGCCAGGCCTTGCGGAACTTGTACTGCGCCAGCGCGATGACAATCCAGGTCACGGTGCCGGACATGCCGCTCACCGCCATCAGCACCATGAACAAGGTGTCAGCGGCGACGAAGCTGGTCATCAGCGACACCAGCGCGAAGCACAGGGTGATGCTCAAGGCGCGCAACGGCACGCCGCGCTTGCTCAATGGCGACAGGCTTTTCGGCGCCATGCCGGTTTTCGACATCGCCCACAGGATGCGCGTCGAGGCGTACAGGCCGGAGTTGCCCACCGACAGGATCGCGGTGAGGATCACGAAATTCATCAGGTCGGCCGCATAGGGAATGCCGACCATGTCGAACACCTGCACGAACGGGCTTTCCATCAGCCCCGCCTGCTGCCACGGCACGATGGCCGACAGCACGATGATCGCCAGCACGTAGAAGATCAGCACGCGGAACACCACGTTGCGCACGGCCCGCGGAATGCTCTTTTCCGGCTGATCGGTTTCACCGGCGGCCACGCCCATGATTTCGCAACCCTGGAACGCGTAGACCACGGTCATCATCACCGCGAACACCGCCGACAGGCCATTGGGGAACAGCGAATCGCCAAGCAGGTTGCTCGCCATCGGTGCCGGGGCGCCGCTGCTCAGGGGCATCACGCCGAAGATCACCAGCACGCCGACCACGATGAAACCGAGAATCGCCGCGACCTTGATCCCCGAGAACCAGTATTCCGCTTCACCGAACGCGCGGGTCGCCATGGCATTGATACCGAACAGCACCACCACGAACAGTGCCGACCAGTACCAGATCGGCACAGTCGGGAACCAGCGCGTCATCAGCATGCCGGCGGCGGTGAACTCCAGGCCGACGGTGGTGGCCCAGCTCATCCAGTACACCCAACCGATCATGAACCCGGTGGCCGGGCCGATGTACTTGGTGGCGTGGGTCTGGAACGAACCGGACACCGGCATCTGCACCGACAGTTCGCCCAGGCAGACCATCACCAGGTACATCAGGAAACCGGCGACCAGGTAAGCCAGGATCGCCCCGACCGGGCCCCCCTGGTTGATGGTCACGCCGGAGCCCATGAACAGCCCGGTGCCGATGACGCCACCCAGGGACAGCATGAAAATGTGCCGGCTTTTCAGGGCGCGGGTCAGCTGTATGCCTTTACGATCAGTGTTCTCGTTCATGTCGGCACCTCAGCAGTCGGTGAGGTGTGCAACGCGCGACAGGACGTCACGGCGCAGGGAGGGATCAGCTTTACGGCAATTCATTATTATTATCTCCAATAAGCTTCGAAGACCGCGCTGCGGCGGTTGCGTCGATTATTGGAAAGCCATGTAAGTTCGCGTTGACCATCAGGATCGAAGTTGTACAAAGTCGTAACAAACTTGTACGTCAGCTCTGCAACAGGCCTTTGAGGGTGTTCAGCGCGAGTTGCAATTGCTCATCCAGCGCCGGGGTCATGCGGCGGATCGCCGATTCATCGTTGACCAGCGCCAACGCCTCCAGCGCCCTCAGGGTATTGGCCAAGGCACGAAAGCCCAGCGAATCGCCGCTGCCGGCCAGACGGTGCGCCAGTTGCGCGACCTCTGTGCAGTCATCGGCGGCAATGGCCTCCGTGAGTGCATCGCGGTGCTGAACGATCGAGTCGCGCAGCACCGCCAGCAAGCCCTGGACTTTCTGCTCGCCAAGCAGGGTGCGATGGGTCTGCAACAGCGGCCAGTCCATCGTCTCATCACCCGCAACCGCCTCGGCGACGGGCACATGCCCTTCCAGCACCTGGCGCAGGTTTTCCAACTTCAGGGGTTTGGCCAGGACGCCGTCCATGCCGGCCTCCAGATAACCGCGCACCAGCGCCGGCTGCACGCTGGCGGTCAGGGCGAAAATCCGCGTGCGGCGATTCGGCCCGTCGCTGTTGCGGATCTGCCTGCATAACTCGACACCGCTGATGCCCGGCAGGTGCACGTCCAGCAGCAGTAAATCGAAAACCTGCGCGGCACAGTGTTGCAGCGCCTGCTCCGCTTCTTCGGCCAGCCACACCCGGTGGCCGTCCCGTTGCAGCAAACCCTTGGCCACTTCGCGATTGAGCGCCACGTCTTCGACCACCAGGATGTTCAACGCCGGCCCCGCCGCGCGAACCGGCGCAATTGCAACTACGGCGCTGGCCGGCTGCAAGGACAGCTCGAACCAGAAGCAACTGCCGCGCCCCTCTTCGCTGTCGACGCCGATGTTGCCACCCATCTGCTCCACCAGATGCTTGCAGATCGCCAACCCCAACCCGGTGCCGCCAAAACGTTGCGCGACTTCTTCGCTGGCCTGGGTGAAGCGCTCGAAAATCTTCGCCTGCATTGCCGGGGCAATGCCGATGCCGTCGTCAGTGACGCTGACCCGCAGGCGTTGCCCGCCCTGTTCGCCGGTTTCGTTGAGCAGCGCTACCTCGACGCTGACTTCGCCGCCTTCGGTGAACTTGATCGCGTTGGCCAACAGGTTGCTCAGCACCTGACGCAAAAACTGCTCGGCGCCGTGGTGATGTTCGGCAATCCGCTGGTCGACGCGGCAACTGAGGACCGTGTCGTTGCCGAGCGCGCGCGGCTCCAGCAGTGTCAGCACCTCGTCGAGCAACTGGCGCAGCGAGAAATCCACCGGCTCGGGGTGGCTGACGCCCTCCTCCAGCTTGGCGAAATACAGCACTTCATTGAGGATCGTCAGCAAGCCTTCGCCGGCCTTGTGCAAGGCATCCAGGCGTTTGCCGTCCTGGGCGTCCAGACCCGCGCCGCGCAGCAGCTCGGCCATGCCGAGGATGCCGTTGAGCGGCGTGCGCAGTTCATGGCTCATGGTCGCCAGGAACCGCGATTTGGCGAGGTTGGCCGCTTCCGCCTCATCCTTGGCGCGCATCAGGCTGGCAGTACGGCGCTCGACCATTTTCAGCAGTTCGTCGCGGTTGTCCTGCAGGGCCAGGCGATCGGTTTCCCGGCGCTCGATGTCGCGCAGGATCGCCCGGCGCATGTCGTCCAGCGCGTGGGCCACGGTGTCGATTTCATCACTGCCGCGACGCTTGTCCAGGTGCAGGGGTTCGTGCCATTCACCGGCGGCGATGCGCCGGGCAAACTCGGCCATGACTTTCAGGTGGCGGGTCACCAGTCGATAAAACAACCCCGACAACGCCACGGCCAGGCCGCAGAGGAACACCGCCATCCACAACAGGCTGGTCAAACCGGTGGCGTAGAGACGCTGGTACACCGCCCCCAGATCGGTACTGACCTCCAGCTCGCCAAGGTGGCGCAACGGGCCGGACGGCGGCTGATAGTCCAGGGCAAAGCGCTCGATACGCAACGGTCCCGCCGGGTCTGGATTGCCCTGCACCAGGTCGAAATCGGCACTGCTCAGATGCACCCGGGCGACGTCGGAGAAGTCCACCAGGCCGCGCAACTGCACGTTCAGCTGTTCCTGGTTCAAGTCCCAGAGGCTGCGCTCCAGGCTGGCCAGATAACCGGCGCGGATCAGCTCCATGCGCGCATCGATGTCGCGCATTTCCCGGCGATACTCGATGTACAGTTGCACGCTGCTGGCGAGCACGGTGAAGCACAGGCTGAACAGCAGGATGAACAGCAGCAGCCGTCGTAGCAGCCCACCGGGACGAGCGCGAATCATTGCGCATCCGCCGGCAGGTTGATCATGTCGCGGTAGGTCACCTCGCTTTCGTTGAGCCAGCGTTCGATGTCGCCGGCATCGACCAGGCGCTGCAACTGCGCATCGATCTCGGGCATGCGAGCGGCCAAGGGCGAGCGCCGCGACACGGCGACCCGCAGGTAGTCCACGCTCAACGCCTTGGGCAAGGCGACGATGTCCTGGCCACCGGGCAATTTTTCCACGTACAGCTGGCCGGTGCGCCGCTCCTGGGTGATGAAATCGATGCGCCCGCGAATCAGCTTGCCGAAGTTCTGGTGGCTGTCGGAAACCCACTCGATATTGTTGTTGCGCGCGACCATCTGATCGAACTCCACGCCATAGCTCTCGCCGAACAACAGGCCGCCACGGTAACGGGCCAGGTCGTCCAGTTGTTCGAACTTCACCGGGTGCTGGCGGTTGATGAACAGCGCCACTTCTTCGCGCAATACCGGCACCGTCGAGAACAGCATGCTCTGCTCGCGTTGCGCGGTGCTGTAGGCCAGCACCACGTCGACCCGGCCTTCGGCGGCGTCCAGCAGGCAGCGTTTCCAGTTGCCCAGCACGACAATCTCGACCTCATAACCCAACTGGCCGAACAGGTTTTTAACCACGCTCGGCGCCAGGCCGCGCACCTGTTTGCCGTCGCTCCAGGAGATCGGCGGATACACCGGATAATCGCAATAGCGAACCTTGTCCGCCGCCCCGGCATGGCCGGCCACCAGCAACGCCAGCAGGCAAAACCATCGCCTCATCGGGCTCAGGCCGCCACACCGGCGGTAAACAGGTAACCGGCGCCGTGGATGGTGATGATCAACTGCGGTTCGGCCGGATCGTCGTGCAACTTGCGGCGCAGGCGCCCGACCAGCACGTCGATGGAGCGGTCGTTGGGCACCCATTCGCGGTTGCGGATCTGATCCATCAACTGGTCGCGGCTGAGGGTGTGGCCGCTGTTGCGCAGGAACACGCTGAGCAACTGGTATTCGCCGTGGGTCAGCAGGGTTTCGCTGCCGGACGCATCGATCAGGCGCCGACGGTCGGTGTCCAGCGCCCAGTCGGCGAACTGCTTGACCGGTTTGGCCACCGCGACGGCAGGCGCTGGCGTTTGCGCATAGCGGACCCGGCGAATCAGGTTTTTCGCCCGGGACACCAGTTCCCGTGGATTGAGGGGTTTGATCACATAGTCATCGGCGCCGCATTCGAGGCCGACGATGCGGTCGATTTCGTCGTTGCGCCCGGTGATCAGGATGATCCCGACTTCCGAGCGCACCCGCAGTTCGCGGGTCAGGGTCAGGCCGTCCTTGCCCGGCAGGCGGATGTCGAGCATCACCAGGTCGACGGTCTGGCTGGCCAGGAAGGTTTCCGCCAGCTCCGCCGTGGCGGCGCAATGCACTTCATAGCCTTCCTGGGACAGGTAGGCGTGCAGCAGATCGCGAATCAGCGGATCGTCATCGACGATCAATACCCGAGGAGTCATCGCTTGGTGTCCGGCTCAGGCCCGAAGGCCAGTTTCTTATTAGAGTGTTTTCCTGCATCGGCGCCAGAGAGTATCGATTGCTGAACGACTGATCAACAGTCGCTCGTCTGCACGCAAAAACGCTGGCGTCCGCCGGCCTGCAAACCATCGACCCAGGCCTCGCAAATCTGGATGCCCTGCTCCGGGGTGAAGGTGCCGGGGTTGAGCCCGGACTCCAGCCACAAGCCATCGAGCAAGGCGCTGAGGCTGATGGCGGCGAGGTCGGCGTCGAAATTTTCCCAGCCTTCCTCCCGGGCCAGTTCCGCCAGCACCTTGCGCAGGATGCCGCGATACTCGCCATAGGAATGATCGTGGGCCTGGTTGATGGCCTCGGCGGTTTTCACCGCGCCCCAGAACGCCAGCCAGGCATCGATGAGTTGCGGATCGAGCAGCTCGGCGGAAAACGAACCACGGAAAAACGCCGACAAACGCTCCCGGGCATTCGGCGCGGCTTGCTCCATGGCATCGCGCAGCAAGGTCATGACCCGCCCGGTGATCGCCATGTAGGCCTCGGCCACCAGTTCGTCCTTGCCGGAATAGTGATGGCTGATCAGCCCCACCGAGACCCCGGCCTCGGCGGAAATCTTGCGGATCGACGCGCCCTGGAAGCCGTGACGCTTGAGGCACACCAACGTCGCCTCGATCAGGTTGGCTTTGCGCAACTCCGGTTCCATGCGGGAAAAACGGGCTTCCTGATTCATGGGCGACACGCTCCTTGGTTCGATCGATTAGGCCCGCGCGGGTTAGCGGCGAGCTGAACGACTGTACAGCAAGAGCGGGCCATTTCTCCAGTCGGGTGTAAGTCAGGCAGACCGTGGTGTGCCCATCGCGGGCAAGCCACGCTCCCACAGGGTCTCGGTTGCTCGCGGATTTTGCGTACACCCACACACCCTGTGGGAGCTGGCTTGCCAGCGATGAGGCCAGCCCGAACAACCGAGTCTTCAGATCAGTCCCGATACCCCGGCGCCACCCGATCCAGCAGTCGCAGCAACGCCGCCCATCCCAGATGCATGGCATCCGGATCAGCCAGCTCCCCCTCTTCCAGCGGCCGCCCCGGGTCGTTGAACTGGCGCTCGGTGTGTTCGCACACCTCGGCCGGTGGCAGCACGACCTCTCCCGCCGCCATGGCCGTCAACTGGATTTCACAGGCCTTTTCCAGGTAGTACATACGCAGGAACGCCTGGCTCACCGTTTCGCCGACGGTGAGCAAACCGTGGTTGCGCAGCATCAGCACGGGCTTGTCGCCGATGTCCTTTACGAGGCGCTCTTGCTCGCTCAGGTCCAGCGCGACGCCTTCGTAGTCGTGGTAGGCAACCCGACCGTAGAACTCCATGGAAATCTGGTTCACCGGCAACAATCCGCACTTCAACGCCGCCACCGCGCACCCGGACTTTGTGTGGGTGTGCAGCACGCATTGCGCATCTTCGCGGGCGCCGTGGATGGCGCTGTGGATCACGAAACCGGCCGGGTTGACCGGGTACGGCGACGGTTCGACCGCCTGCCCATCGAGGTCGATCTTCACCAGGTTGGACGCGGTGATTTCGTCGAACATCAGCCCATAGGGGTTGATCAGGAAGTGATGCTCCGGCCCGGGAATGCGCACCGAGATGTGGGTGAAGATCAGGTCGGTCATGCGAAAGTGCGCAATCAGGCGGTAACAGGCCGCCAATTCCTCGCGCAGGCGCTGTTCGGTAGCGCTGCGCTCGGGGGCCAGGCGGGTGGCGATTTTATTCATTGTCGGGGTTCTCCAGGCTAATCGGCTACGGCAGACCTTAAGGCTGGACGCTTGTGTACGTCCAGCCAACTATCTCTGTAGGAGCCGGCTTGCTGGCGATGACGGCCTGCAGGTCAATGCAAGGTTCAAGGCAGCCATCGCCAGCAAGCCGGCTCCTACAAAAGCCAGCTCCTGCAAAGTCTGGTTATTTGCTGGCCCAGGCATTGAAGCGCTCTTCGAGCTCTTCGCCATGATCGACCCAGAAACCGACGTTCATCGACAGCGCGCCCTTGAGATTCTGCGGCGCCGTGGGCACCCATTGCGCCAGTTTATCGTCCAGGCGTGCGGCGGCCTGGGTGTTGGTCGGGCCGTAGGGGATCTGTTGCACGTAGTTGACCTGGGCGTCCGGCTGATTGGCGAAGGCGATGAAACGCTTGGCCTGATCGACATGCCTGGAGCCTTTGATGATCGCCCAGTAGTCCATGCCGTACAGGCTGCCGGGCCAGACCAGGCCGAGGTGGCTGCCTTTCTGCGCGGCGTCGGCGATGCGACCGCTGTAGGTCGAGGTCATCACCACGTCGCCGGCGGTCAGCCATTGCGGCGGTTGCGCGCCGGCTTCCCACCATTGGATGTAGGGCTTGAGTTCAGTCAGCTTGGCGAATGCCCGGTCCACGCCTTGCGGGGTGCCGAGCACCTTGTAGACGTCTTCGGTTTTCACCCCGTCCGCCATCAGGGCGAATTCCAGGTTGTACACCGCGCGCTTGCGCAGCCCACGCTTGCCGGGGGTTTTCTTCACGTCCCAGAAGTCGGCCCACGAGGTCGGGGCCTGGGCCAGTTTGTCGGTGTCGTAGGCAATCGCCACGCTCCACACCAGCGCGGCGGACCCGCATTCCTGTGCCGCGTCGGGAATCAACTGGTCGGCCTGGCCCAGGCGTGTCCAGTCCAGGCGCTCGTACATGCCCTCTTCGCAGCCGCGCATCAGGTCCGGGCCTTCGATCTGCACCACGTCCCAGTCGACGTTGCCGGTGTCGACCATCACTTTGATTTTCGCCATTTCGCCGTTGTATTCGCTCTGGATCACCTTGCTTTGATCCACGGCGGCAAAAGGTTGAAAGAACGCCACGTCCTGGGCTTTTTGTCCGGCTCCGCCGTAACCGACCACCACCATGTCCGATGCTGCCTGGGCGCTGCCCAGGCCCATGGCCACAGACAACACCAAGGGACAAAAACCGTGCTTGAGCGTGTGCGATTTCATCGATGGTTCCTCTTGCAGGTGCTGACCGGAACGAGGCCCGCGCAGCCCTTTTTTATTGTTGTGAGGTTTGGCCCGGGAGCGGGCTCGAAACGAAACTACTCCACGCCGCAGTAAAAAAACAAGTTGATTTTTTACTGCGGGTAAATTTCTATAGACCAATAATAACAACCGAAAACCTGATGCCGCTGTAGGAGCGAGCCTGCTCGCGAAGGACCTGAGAACACCGCGGGGTGTCAGATACCCAGCGTTATCGTTGACGTCCATCGCGAGCAGGCTCGCTCCTACAAAGAGCAGACTGCCTGGAGTAATCGCACCATGCCGACACCCGCCTTCGCGCACCTGTTCGAACCCCTGGAAATCCGTGGCAAGCGCCTGAAAAACCGCATCATGTCCAGCGGTCACGACACGTCGATGCCCACCGACAACCTGGTCAACGAGCAATTGATCGCCTATCACCGGGCACGTGCCGAAGGCGGTGCGGGGCTGATCGTGCTGCAGGTGGCCGGCGTGCACGACAGTGCGCGCTACACCTCCCACGTGCTGATGGCCACCGACGATGCGTGCATCGAGGGCTACCGCAAACTGGCGCAAACCTGTCACGCCCACGGCACCGTGGTGTTGTCCCAGGTGTTCCATCCCGGGCGGGAAATCATGGAGTCCAGCGATGGCCTGCTGGCGGTGGCCTACTCCGCCTCGTCGGTGCCCAACGAACGTTTCCGGGTGATGCCCCGCGCGCTGGACCAGGCGATGATCGACGAGATCGTCGACGGTTACGCCGCTGCCGCCCGGCGCCTGCATCAGGCCGGGATCGATGGCGTCGAAGTGGTCGCCAGCCATGGGTACCTGCCGGCGCAATTCATCAATCCGCGGGTCAACCGGCGGACCGATGGCTACAACGGTGAGCTGGAACAGCGCTTGCGTTTCCTGCGCGAAGTCATCGCTGCCGTGCGTGCGGCGACCGATGAGCAGTTCATCGTCGGCCTGCGCATCTCCGCCGACGAGCGCGACCCCGAAGGCTTGACCGAAGACGAATCCCTGGCCGCCGTGCAACTGCTGCAGACCCAACTCGACTACGTGCACATCGTCGCCGGCACCTCGGCGTCCCTCGGTGGCGCAGTGCATATCGTGCCGCCGATGGCGATCGAAGCGGCATACCTGGCCAAGGAAGCCGGGACGTTCAAGGCCGGCCTGGACATTCCGCTGTTCGTCACCGGGCGCATCAACCAGCCCCAGGAAGCCGAGCTGATCCTGGCTCGCGGCCAGGCCGATGTGTGTGGCATGACCCGCGCCTTGATCTGCGATCCGCAGATGCCCAACAAGACCGACACCGGCCGCGTCGAAGACGTGCGGGCGTGCATTGCCTGCAACCAGGCCTGCATCGGGCACTTCCACAAGGGCTTGCCGATTTCCTGCATCCAGCACCCGGAAACCGGGCGCGAACTGATTTTTGCGGAGCGTAAACCGGCGAACAAGCGCAAGCGCATCATGATCGCCGGCGGTGGCCCGGCCGGGATGAAAGCCGCCGCCGTCGCCGCCCAGCGCGGTCATGACGTGACCCTGTATGAAGCCGGTGCGCAATTGGGCGGCCAGGTATTGCTCGCGCAGTTGTTGCCTCGGCGCAGCGAATTCGGCGGCGCCAGCACCAACCTGCAGCGGGAAATGGAGCTGGCCGGCGTGCGCGTGGTGCGCAATACCCGGGTCGACCGGGCACTGGTGGAGCAGGAAAAACCGGACGTGGTGATCGTCGCCACCGGTGCCGAACCTTACTGGCCAGCCTTCGAGCGCGGCGGTGAGTTGCAGGTGGTGGACGCCTGGCAGGTGTTGCGCGACGAAGTACAGATCGGCCGTTCGGTGGTGGTGGTCGACTGGCGCTGCGACTGGATCGGCCCCGGCATCGCCGAGCGTCTGGTCCGCGCCGGGCACCAGGTGCAACTGGCGGTCAACGGCACCCATTGCGGGGAAAACCTGCCGCTGTACGTGCGCGATCAACTGGCCGGCGAGCTGCATAAACTCGGCGTGCCGATCACGCCGTACGCCCGGCTGTATGGCTGCGACGACAACACGGTCTACCTGCAACACACCGCCAGCGGCGAGCCGATGCTGATGGAGAACATCGACACCCTGGTGCTGTGTCAGGGTCACCAACCGGTGGACACCCTGGGTGCCGAGCTGCAAGGCCTGGTGGATTTTCGCCGCATCGGCGACTGCCTGGCCCCGCGCACCGCCGAAGAAGCGATTTATGAAGGGCTGAAAGTCGCGTGGGAGCTCTGAGGCTGTTTATACTCCGGGGCTTTAACGGCTAATACCCCCCCCTGTAGGAGCGAGCCTGCTCGCGATGGTCGCTAACGATAACGCTGGAAGCCTGACACCCAGCGGTGTTCTCGGGTTCATCGCGAGCAGGCTCGCTCCTACAGGGGGATGTGGTCCCCCTCCCGGTTCGGAATTTTCCATGAGCAACAATAGCAAGACCCAGCCCGCCGCCGAACCGCACTTTCTCGGCACACGCATTCGCGGCCTGCGCAAACGCCGGGGCATGACCCTGGCGGAACTGGCGCAACAGAGCGAACTCACCGCCGGCTACATCAGCCAGCTGGAGCGCAACCTCGCCTACCCGTCGATTCCGGCGCTGTTCAACATTGCCCGCAGCCTCGGCGTCACCATCCAGTGGTTCTTCGCCAGTGAAGCGGTCACCGCGCCTGAAGACGACGGCATCGTGGTGCGCAAGCACAGCCGCCTGAACGTGCATTACGAAGACGGCATCGTCGACCAGTTGCTGACCCCGCAAGCCAACCGCCAACTGGAAATGCTCCACTCGCGCTTCCCGCCCGGCACCTACAGCCAGCAAAGCTACAGCCACGATGGCGAAGAAGCCGGTTACCTGTTGTCCGGCAGCTTCGAGCTGTGGGTCGGCGAGCGGCATTTCCAGCTCAATGAAGGCGACAGCTTCAGCTTTTCCAGCCAGGAGCCGCACCGCTACGGCAATCCCGGCGATGTCGATGCGGTGGTGATCTGGGTGATTACGCCGCCGACGTTCTAACGCCGGCTGCGACCGCTTGCCTGAGTGGTACTCGCACGCTTGAGGGTGTCGCTCGGCAGCTCGTTGAACAACGCGCGATAGCTGCTGGAAAACCGTCCCAGGTGCCAGAACGACCAGTGCATCGCCACTTCAGCCACGGTGGTTTGCGTGGGCGTGCGGCTGAGCAATTCGCGGCGGGCGCTGTTGAGTCGGCGCAAGCGCAGCCATTGGGTCGGCGCCATGCCGGTGTAGGTCTTGAACGCGTGCTGCAACTGGCGCAGTGAAACGCCCGCGACCTGGGACAGTTCCAGCAGGTTGAGGTGTTCTTCCGGGGTGTCCGCCGCCCATTCCCCTACCCGCTTCATGATCGCCCGCTCTCCGGCACGGCGCTGCAACGCGCCCTGGTCGAGGCCGACGCAGGCGTTGTCGAGAATGAACAGGCAGTCTTCCAGCAGTTGCTGGGTCAGCGCTTCGCGGCTCGGTGGATCGAAGGTCTGCGACAGGCGCGTCAGGGTCCCGCTGAGCCAACGGCAGAACAGCGCGTTCTGCTGGGAATCGAGCGGCGCCATGAACAGCCCTTCGAGCCGGGCGATGTCCAGGCTGTGACGCTTCACAAACTCCGGACCGAACACCACGGCGATTTCCTGGTAGTTCTCCGGGGTGATCCAGATGTTGCGGCTCTCGCCATTCAACACGTACAGCGCGTTGTCGCCCCGGTCGAAACAGAACGACAACGAACCCTGGGGCGCGCTGAAATTCTGCTCGACCCGGGTGTTCATCGATTCTTCGTAAATCTCCACGCCCTGCAGATCCAGATAGCGCACCCTGCCCGCGAAATGCCCCGGCGACATCTGCTGGTAATGCTGGGTCCAGCCCGGCGTGGCGCGGATTTGCTCGGCGACATCGGCGGTGTTGAACGCTTGGACCTGGAGGGAATTGCAACCTGTCATGGGGCGACCTTACGCACTCTTTTGGTGCGCTTTGTGCTGCTTAAAGTGGATAGATGGAACCGCAAGGCTCGCCCAAGATAGACCTCAACGCGCTACAGGGGAAGTGTCCGGCGGATGAAACCGGTCTCTCCTGGCGTTAATAAAACCAATAACGAGGTCTTTATGAATGTCCCTTTCGATCAGCTGCTCACTTGGCTGAAAGATCACAAGATTACCGAAGTCGAGTGCGTCGTCAGCGATCTGACCGGCATTGCACGCGGCAAAATTGCACCGACCAACAAGTTCCTGCATGAGCGAGGCATGCGCCTGCCGGAAAGTGTCCTTCTGCAAACGGTAACCGGGGACTTTGTCGACGACGACATCTACTACGACCTGCTCGACCCGGCCGACATCGACATGGTCTGCAAGCCGGACGCCGACGCTGTCTACGTGGTGCCGTGGGCCATCGAGCCGACCGCCATCGTGATCCACGACACCTTCGACAAGTTCGGCAACCCGATCGAGCTGTCGCCGCGCAACGTGCTGAAGAAAGTCCTGCAGCTGTACACCGACAAAGGCTGGCGGCCGATCGTCGCGCCGGAAATGGAGTTCTACCTGACCCAGCGCTGCGAAGACCCGGACCTGCCGCTCAAGGCGCCGATGGGCCGTTCAGGCCGTGCCGAAAGCGGTCGCCAGTCATTCTCCATCGACGCGGCCAACGAATTCGATCCGCTGTTCGAAGACGTCTACGACTGGTGCGAACTGCAAGGCCTGGACCTCGACACGCTGATCCACGAAGACGGCCCGGCGCAGATGGAAATCAACTTCCGTCATGGCAACGCACTGGACCTGGCCGACCAGATCACCGTGTTCAAGCGCACCATGCGTGAAGCGGCACTCAAGCACAACGTGGCGGCCACCTTCATGGCCAAGCCGGTCGGCGACGAGCCGGGCAGCGCCATGCACATTCACCAGAGCGTGGTGGACATTGCCACCGGCCAGCCGATCTTTGCCGATGCCGATGGCAACATGAGCGAGCTGTTCCTGCACCACATCGGGGGCTTGCAGAAGTACATCCCGAAAGTGCTGCCGATGTTCGCGCCGAACGTCAACTCGTTCCGCCGCTTCCTGCCGGACACCTCGGCGCCGGTGAACGTCGAATGGGGCGAAGAAAACCGCACCGTCGGTTTGCGCGTACCGACTTCCAGCCCGGACGCCATGCGCGTGGAAAACCGTCTGCCGGGCGCCGACGCCAACCCGTACCTGGCCATCGCCGCCAGCCTGCTGTGCGGTTACCTGGGCATGGTCGAGCGCATCGAGCCGAGCGCCGCGGTACAGGGCCGTGCCTACGAGCGCCGCAACCTGCGCCTGCCGATCACCATCGAGGACGCCCTGACCCAGATGGAAGAGTGCGACACCATCAGCCGCTACCTGGGCAGCAAGTTCGTACGCGGCTATGTCGCGGTCAAACGCGCCGAGCACGAGAACTTCAAGCGCGTGATCAGTTCGTGGGAGCGTGAGTTCCTGATGCTCAGCGTTTAACACCCCGCTCCCCCAGGCATCACACAATCCCTGTGGGAGCGGGCTTGCCCGCGATGAGGCCGGTACATTCAACATCATCGTTGCCTGACAGGCCGCCATCGCTGGCAAGCCAGCTCCTACAGGGGTTTGGTGAATTCCTATAGATCCCAATAATTCCAAGAAGGTATCGACATGCGTCTATTGAAATCCATGGTCCCGGCCGCGCTGGCGGTCTTGTTCAGCGCCGTAGCCCAGGCTCAGCCCCAGGTCAGTGTCTACAACTGGACCGACTACATCGGCGAAACCACCCTCGCCGACTTCCAGGCGAAAACCGGGATCAAGGTGATCTACGACGTATTCGATTCCAACGAAACCCTGGAAGGCAAGTTGCTTGCCGGCCGCACCGGGTATGACGTGGTGGTGCCGTCCAACCACTTCCTCGCCCGCCAGGTAAAGGCCGGCGCGTTCCTCAAGCTCGATCGCGAGCAACTGCCGAACTTCAAGAACCTTGACCCGAAACTGCTGACGCTGCTGGAGAAAAACGATCCGGGCAACGCGCACTCGGTGCCTTACCTGTGGGGCACCAACGGCATCGGCTACAACGTCGACAAGGTCAAGGCTGTGCTGGGCATCGACAAGATCGATTCCTGGGCCGTGCTGTTCGAACCGGAGAACATCAAGAAGCTGAGCGCCTGCGGTGTGTCGATGATGGACTCGGCGGACGAAGTGTTCCCGGCGGTACTCAACTACATGGGCATGGACCCGCGCAGCGAAAACCCCGAGGACTTCAAGAAGGCCGAAGCCAAGCTGCTGGAGATCCGCCCTTACATCACCTACTTCCACTCCTCCAAGTACGTCTCGGACCTGGCCAACGGCGACATCTGCGTGGCGTTCGGTTACTCGGGCGACGTGTTCCAGGCCGCCAACCGCGCCAAGGAAGCCGGCAACGGCGTGAACATCGCCTACGCCATTCCCAAGGAAGGCGCCAACCTGTGGTTCGACCTGCTGGCCATCCCCGCCGACGCCAGCAATCCGAAAGAAGCCCACGCCTTCATCAACTACCTGCTGGACCCGCAAGTGATTGCCAAGGTCAGCGCGTCGGTCGGCTATGCCAACCCGAACCCGGCCGCCAAGCAGTACATGGACCCTGAGCTGGTCAACAACCCCGAGGTGTATCCGTCCCAGGAAGTCCTCGACAAACTCTACATCTCCACCACGCCGCCGCAGTCGATCATGCGCCTGATGACCCGCTCGTGGAGCAAAGTGAAGTCCAACAAATGAATCAGTACACCAAGGAACACACCCACTCCTATTACGCGGCGTCCGCCAAGGGCATGAGGCAGCGTGCCGCGCTGGCCTCGGACCTTGAGGCCGATGTGTGCGTGGTCGGCGCGGGTTTCACCGGCATCAACACCGCCATCGAGCTGGCCCAGCGCGGGCTCTCGGTGGTCCTGTTGGAGGCCCGGCGGATTGGCTGGGGCGCCAGCGGGCGCAACGGCGGCCAGTTGATTCGCGGCATCGGGCATGACGTCAGTGGTTTCGCCAAACACATCGGCGCCGAGGGCGTGCAATACCTGGAACACGCCGGGACCGAATCGGTGCAAGTGGTGGCCAATCGCATCGGCGAACACGCCATTGATTGCGACCTGCGCTGGGGTTTCTGCGAACTGGCCAACACCAAGGCGCACTTTGCCGGGCTGAAGGCCGAGCACGCCGAACTGCTCGAGTCCGGTTATGCCCATGAAACCCGCTTGATCGAAGCCGGCCAGATCCGTGAGCAGGTGGTGAATTCCGGCGTCTACGCCGGCGGCCTGGTGGACATGGGCTCGGGTCACCTGCATCCGCTGAACCTGGCACTGGGCGAAGCGCAAGTCGCCGAATCCCTCGGCGTGCAGATCTTCGAGCAGAGCCCGGTGCTGGAGCTGATCCACGGCAGCACCGTGCAAGTGCGCTGCGCCGGGGGCACCGTGCGTGCGGGCACCCTGGTGCTGGCCTGCAACGCGCACCTGGAAGAGCTGGAACCGAAGCTCAGCGGCAAGGTGCTCCCGGCGGGCAGCTACATCATCGCCACCGAACCCTTGTCGGAGGATGCCGCCAGGCAACTGATCCCGCACAACGTCGCACTGTGCGACCAGAAGGTCGGCCTGGATTACTACCGGCTCTCGGCCGACCGGCGCCTGCTGTTCGGCGGTGCCTGTCATTACTCCGGGCGCGATCCTTCGGACATCGCGGCCTACATGCGCCCGCAGATGCTCAAGGTGTTCCCGCAACTGGCCGATGCGCGCATCGATTATCAGTGGGGCGGCATGATCGGCATCTCGGCCAACCGCTTCCCGCAGGTCGGGCGCCTGAGCCAGCACCCGAACGTCTTCTACGCCCAGGGCTATTCCGGCCACGGCCTGAACGTGACCCACTGGTGCGCGAAGTTGTTGGGCGAAGCGATCCATGCCGGCCACAGCAAAGGTTTCGACGTGTTCAGCGCCGTGCCGCACATGACCTTCCCCGGCGGACGCGCCCTGCGCTCGCCGTTGCTGGCCCTGGGCATGTTCTGGTATCGGATGCGGGAAATGCTGGGTTGACCAGCGGGCGCCTGAGACGAGGGTCGGCCCCTCGCCTCAGGCATCCGGACAGGCTTATTGAGGAATCGGAATGTTGACGCCTTCCTTCTGCAGATCCTCGCGAACCGACTGGAACTTCTGATACTTGGACAGTTCGATCGGCCCGTCATAGGTCATGCTTTGCATCTTGCGTGGCGGATACTTGATGTAGGTCTGCATGAGCTTGTTGATCGCCTGACTGATCGGCACCATGGTCCAGGTACGCTCGGTGACGTTACTCATGAAAATGTCATAGCGCTCCTGTGGGTCTTGATACAGATCGAAGATCTGCGGCACCGTCGCCACGTACTTGGTCGCGCCTTTCCAGCCCAGGTTGGTGTCCACGGCCAGGCCGCCAGTCGGTACACCATCGTCGCCGCGCAGGTTGAACACGGCTTTGTAGTTGCCCACACGAGCAGCCCCCGGCGACAACTCGTTTTCAGTGAAGTAGAACCATTCTTTACGCGGGTCGGGACCCGTGCCGGTGATCACCGGGGTCATGTCGTAGCTGTCGAAGTAGATTGGCTGGCCTTCACGATCCTTCTCCGGCAACTTGATGCCGGCCACCGAGGCGAAGGTCGCCATCAGGTCGAGCCCGCCGAGAATGTCGTGGTTCTTGAAATTGGGCTTGATTTTGCCAGGCCAGGTCATGATCGCCGGAACCCGGTTGCCGCCCTCGCGCACGGTACCCTTGGTGCCACGGAAAGGCGTGTAGCCGGCATCCGGGTAAACGTCCTGCCACGCGCCGTTGTCGGTGGTGTAGACCACCAGCGTGTTCTTATCCAGGCCCAGCGCCTTGAGCTTGTCCATGATATGGCCGATGCGCGTATCCAGTTCGACCACCGAATCGGCGTACTTGGTCTTGGATATCGACTTGTGGACGAACTCCGGTGCCGGCAGGTTCGGCTGGTGCACTTTCATGAAGTTGACGTTGATGAAAAACGGCTTGTCGGACTTGGCGGCGGTGTCGAGGAACTCCAGTGCGGCCTTCTCGACATAGCTGTCGAAGAAAGGAATGCCGACCACGCCGGGTTTGCCGTCGATGACAGGCGTATCGACATACTGGCCGTTGATCTTGAACTCTTCGACGGGTTTCTCCCCGGCCTTGCCCGAGAGTGCGCCCTTGGTCACCTGGGCAAACATCGCGCGGGTTTCCGGGTCCATGTCGGGGAACCAGGTCGGGTCCGCGTAGGTGTAGGCATTGAGGTGATAGAGGCCGACGTACTTCATCACGTCATAGCCCTGGGCATTGGGCATGGCGTAATCGGCTTCGCCCAAGTGCCACTTGCCGGTGAAGTAGGTCTCGTAACCGCCGGTCTTGAGCACTGAAGCCAGCGTCCACTCGGCGGCTGGCAAGCCACCGCCCTGGCCCTGGAAGGCCACGGTGGTCATGCCGCTGCGATTGGGGATGCGCCCGGTCTGCATGGCGGCCCGGCCGGGTGTGCAGCTCGGTTGGGCATAGAAGGAGTAGAAGGTTGTACCTTCAGCGGCCAGTTGGTCGATGCTGGGGGTCGGCATGCCGCGGCCGACACCGCCACCATACGGCCCCAGGTCGCCGTAACCGGTATCGTCGGAAACGATGAACAGGATGTTGGGCTTTTCCGTTTGTGCAGCCTGGGCAATGCCGTTAAGCGCAATCAACAATGAGCAGCCAACGTAAAACCTGAAGCGATGCGGGAGCCTTTTCATGGTGACCTTCCTTTATCCGGATGGGTTCCGGTGGCTGGCTACTCATCCTGCAAGTACGCAACTACCGGACCCTGGTGAGTGATCCCCCAAACAATGTGCCTGGAAAGTTCAAGGAAGACTGCCGACCAAATAATGGAACTCCCCTACTACTCAAGGCGCTCGCAATAGCCTAGTACGTTATTTTCATGGCGCACCGCGCAGGCGATGCCATTAAAAGTCATTCGTCGCTTTCACAGCGCCATTAAAACCGCCGATAACACCCGTGATTGGACTTTCGATTTGCTCAATTGCGAGGCACTTCTATATTGAGGGGGTGCTCTGAACTTCCTGCCTTCTGTTGAGCTTGACCTATGGCAACTACTGATCAACTGATCATCTGCGAGCACTGCGACAGCGTTTACCAGAAAGTATCGCTCGCCAAACATCAGAAAACCCTGTGCACGCGCTGCGGTGGCGTGCTTCAGCGTTATAACGGCCTCACGGTGGAACAACGTCTGGCGTTGACCTTCACAGCGTTGATGCTTTGGCTGTTCGCCAATTTCTATCCCGTGATGAGCATCAGCCTCAAAGGCCTGAAAAACAGTGCGACCCTGTGGGATTCGGTACTGGCCCTGAGCCTGGGACCTATCACCTTCATCGCCATGGTCGCGGCGATCGCCATGATCATCGCGCCGATCTTCCAGTTGTTGCTGCTGATCTGGGTGCTGGGCTTCGCCCTCGCCGGGCAACGCTCGCCGGGGTTCAAACTGTGCATGCGCTGGCTGGAAGCCTTGCGGCCCTGGAGCATGCTCGAAGTCTGCCTGCTGGGCGCGATGGTCGCGGTGATCAAACTCGCCGGCCTGCTCGATGTGCTGCCCGGCATAGGGTTGTTTGCCCTGGCTGCGCTGAGCCTGATGATGATCCGCATCGCCGGGCGCGACATCCGCGAACTATGGGACATCGTATGAGCACGCCTCCGTACGCCGACGAGCTCAACCTGTGCCTGTGCCACAGTTGCGGGCTGGCCTGCGACATCACCGACGACCCTCACGAATGCGAGCGTTGCGGTGCGCCGCTGCACCGGCGCAAAACCAATGCGCTGACCCGCACCTGGGCCTACATGCTCGCGGCCCTGGTGTTTTACATCCCGGCCAACCTGCTGCCGGTGATGAACACCAAGATGGTCGGCAACGGCGCCGACAGCACGATCATCGGTGGCGTGCTGGAGTTCTGGGAAGCCGGCGCCTGGGACATCGCCCTGATCATTTTCATCGCCAGTATCGCGGTGCCGGGCATCAAGTTCGTCGCCCTCACCCTCCTGCTGGTCACCGTGCAACGCGACAGCGAGTGGGCACGCGTAGAGCGCTCGAAGCTGTACCGGTTCGTCGAAGTCATCGGCTACTGGTCGATGCTCGATGTGATAGTGGTGGCCCTGGTTGCTTCCCTGGTGAAATTCCAGGCCCTGGCCGACATCGAGCCGCGCGCGGGCATTCTGTTTTTTGGTCTGGTGGTGGTGTTCACCATGCTCTCGGCAATGAGTTTCGATCCCCGCATGATCTGGGATAAAGAACGGGAAAACCCACACAATGAGGAGGTCACGGATGAAGTCACAAGCCACTGACGGGCCGCAAGCCCCCGGGCAGGCGCCGATCAAGACCGGCCGTTTCAGCGTTTCGCTGGTCTGGATCGTGCCGATCGTTGCGGTACTGGTGGGTATTTCGCTGGTGGTTCACAGCATTCTGCAGCAAGGCCCGGTCATCGTTGTCACGTTCAAGACCGGGAGCGGCCTGACCGCGAATAAAACCGAGGTCAAATACCGCAATGTCGTGATCGGTCATGTCTCCGACGTGCAGTTGAGCGGCGACCAGAAGAGCGTCAACGCCACCATCAAGCTGGAAAAGCAGGCCGAAAGCTTTACCCGTGAAGATTCGCAGTTCTGGGTCGTGCGGCCGCGCATTGGCGCTGGCGGTGTGTCCGGTATCGACACGCTGCTGTCGGGCGATTACATCGGTGCCGATATCGGCCAGGCCAACGCCCGGGCAAAAAACTTCACCGGGCTGGAGAATCCGCCCCCCATCACCTATGGCGAGCCGGGCAAGCGCTTCACCCTGTTCACCCAGGATCTGGGCTCGCTGGATATCGGCTCTCCGGTTTACTTCCGCAAGATCCCGGTGGGTCAGGTGGTCGCCTACGCACTGGACCCGGATGGCAAAGGCGTGAACATCGAGTTGTTCATCCATGCACCCAATGACAAGTACGTCACCGAAAACACCCGTTTCTGGAACGCCAGCGGCATTGACGTGAACGTCGGCGCCAACGGTTTCGCGGTCAAGACCGAATCGCTGTCGGCCTTGCTGGTGGGTGGCATCGCCTTCCGCGCGCCAGACTACAGCCCTGGCGACAAACCTGCGGCAGCCGAATACGCCTACGAACTGTTCGACGACCAGCAGACCGCCCTCGCCCCGCCAAACGGCAAGCCGCAGTACCTGGCCATGCGTTTCGACCAGGCAATGCGCGGGCTCAAGGTGGATGCCCCGGTGGAATTCCTCGGCGTGGAAATCGGCAAGGTGGTGTCGGTCAACCTGGATTTCGACGAGAAAAAACGCTCCTTTCCGGTCAACGTCGGCATCGTGATTTACCCGCAACGCCTGGGCCAGGCCCATCTCAAGATGCTCAAGGCGCTCAATCATGACCCCAATGACGAAGCCGGGAGCGTGCGTCTGATCGGCACCTTCATCGACAACGGCCTGCGCGCCCAGGCGCGCACCGGCAACATCCTGACCGGCCAGTTGTACATCTCTCTGGACTTCTACCCCAAGGCGGAAAAGGTCGCATTCGATGCAAGCGCCCGCCCGGTCGTCATTCCAACCATTCCGGGCAGCCTGGAGCAATTGCAGGAAAAACTCGAAGCCATGGTCGACAAGATCAACAAACTGCCGATCGAGCGCATTGCCGGCAATCTGGACGGCAATCTCGTCGAACTGCGCAAAGGCATGATGCAATTCAACGGCAAGATCCTGCCGGGCGTACAGACCACCCTGTCGGACTTCAGCAAAACCCTGGAAACGGCCAATACGACCCTGCAATCAGCCAGTTCGACCCTGGCCGATGACTCGCCACAGCGGGAAAAACTGGGGCAGACCCTGGACGAACTGGGACGCACGTCGAGATCCTTGCGTGACCTTTCGGATTACCTGGGAAGGCATCCGGAATCGCTGATCCGCGGCCGTCCGAACAATGCCGCGCCCCTGGATCTGCAAGGGCCACCGCGCAATTGAACACAGGAGCAACACCCATGGCTTTTCCGTTGAAGTTCACACTGCTCACCGCGTTGTTGCTGCTCGCCGCCTGCCGCAGTGACCCGATTCAGTTCCACACCCTGACCCCGACACAGGTGGGCGATCATTCAAGGACCACCGTCGGGGTGATTCAGATCGAGACGCTCAGCGTGCCGCCCCAGGTCGATCGCGCGCAGATCGTCGTGCGCGAGGGCAATAGCGGCCTGGCGATTCTCGAGACCCATTGGTGGGGCGCCACGCTGGTGGATGAATTGCGCAGTGCCCTGGCCGATCAACTGAGCAACAGCCCCGTACAGGGCAAGCATTCGGTACGGGTCGATGTGCAGCGTTTTGACTCGGTCCCCGGTCAATACGCGTTGATGGACGTGAAATGGCGCCTGCGCAGCGCCGACACCGGCGACAAGGCCCGGGTGATTTGCCGCAGCACCCTGCAAACGCCGGCAGGCGCGAGCATCGATGAGCTGGTGCTTGCCCAGCAAAACAACATCAAACGCCTGGCCGCGATGATCAGCCAGGCGGCCACCCGACCCCAGGCGAGCTGCCCTTCGTCCTGAATGACCCTTCCCCTCGCGGATCGACGGCGACACGTTCGCCGTTGATCTGGCGAACAGCCGAGGCCAACGGCACATTCTGAGCGACTAGTCGAAACACAGTGGCCGCAGTGCTGCTAATCTGAATGAAAATTACATGTATTAGCGGTTTTTTTGACGTTATTTTCTCATTTGGATCTCTACATTCCCTGCAATCCAAAACATGCAAACGATTCGCATTGGTTAACTGGCGTTTCAATGCGCATGACTTTCAAGAAATGCATCAGGAGCAGCCCGCAGAATGATTCCCAAAATCCCTTCGTTCTTGAAAAAAGCCCTGCTGGCCACCGCTTTGCTGAGCGCTGGCCAGGTCTATGCCGCTGACACCGTCGGCATCGTGGTGTACAACGCCCAACACGAAGGCCTGACCAAGGCCTGGGTCGAGGGTTTCACCCAGGAGACCGGTATTCCCGTGACCTTGCGCAACGGCGATGACACCGAGATGGGCAATCAGATCGTGCAGGAAGGCGCGGCTTCTCCGGCGGATGTATTCCTGACCGAAAACTCCCCGGCCATGGTGCTCGTCGACAACGCGGGGCTGTTCGCCCCTGTCGACAAAACCACGCAGGAGCAGGTCGACCCGGCCTATCGTCCGGCCCATGGCAAATGGGTCGGGATCGCCGCGCGCTCCACGGTGTTTGTCTACAACCCGAGCAAGCTGTCGGAAACCAATCTGCCGAAATCGATCATGGACCTGGCCGACCCAAGCTGGAAAGGTCGCTGGGGCGCGTCGCCAGGCGGTGCCGACTTCCAGGCCATCGTCGCTGCCATCCTGCAACAGAAAGGTGAGACCGCCACGCTCGATTGGCTCAAGGGGATGAAAGCCAACTACACCAGCTACCGTGGCAACAGCTCGGTACTCAAAGCGGTGAATGCCGGGCAGATCGAAAGCGGAGTGATCTACCACTATTACAGCCTGGTCGATCAGTCCAAGACTGGCGAAAACAGCAAGAACACCGCCCTGCACTATTTCAAGCACAAGGATCCGGGCGCTTTTGTCAGCATCTCCGGTGGCGGCGTCCTTGCTTCCAGCAAGCACAACGAACAGGCCCAGGCGTTCCTCAAGTACATCACCGGCAAGGACGGCCAGGCCATCCTCAAGAACGGCAAGTCGTTTGAATACGCCGTGGGCAAAGGTGCTGAATCCAACCCTAAACTGGTGCCTCTGAATCAACTCGATGCGCCGACTGTCGATGCTTCGAAACTCGACAGTAAAAAAGCCGTGGAGCTGATGACACAGGCCGGACTGCTCTAAATTGATGCCTGAAACCCTGCCTGCGGACGTCGCCGAGGCGACACCCGCCAATATGCGTCGACGATCGCGCGGACTATTCGCCGGGCGTGGCGGCGTATGGGTGATCGGTTTGTCGGTGCTGGTTTCGTTACTGGCACTGCTACCGATCGCTTACGTTATCGGCGTGTCCCTGCAGACAGGCTGGTCAACCGTCGTGGCCCTGGTGTTCCGCCCCCGGGTCGGTGAACTGCTGGTCAACACCGTGTTGCTGGTGCTGCTGACGATTCCCTTGTGCGTGGCACTGGGGGTGACGCTGGCGTGGCTCACGGAGCGCACGAATCTGCCGGGACGGCGCTGGTGGTCGTTGCTGGCCACCGCCCCGCTGGCCGTGCCTGCGTTCGTTCACAGCTACGCCTGGGTCAGCCTGGTGCCACCGATCCATGGCTTGTTTGCCGGCGTGCTGGTCTCGGTCATCGCCTACTTCCCGTTCCTGTATTTGCCGGTGGCGGCCACGTTGCGCCGACTCGACCCGGCCATCGAAGACGTCGCCGAATCCATGGGGCTCAAACCCTGGAAAGTGTTTTTTCGCGTGGTGCTGCCGCAATTGCGCCTGGCGATCTGTGGCGGCGCGTTGTTGGTCGGCCTGCACCTGCTGGCCGAATATGGCCTGTACGCGATGATCCGTTTCGACACCTTTACCACCGCGATCTTCGATCAGTTCAAATCGACCTTCAACGGCGCAGCGGCGCACATGCTCGCCAGTGTGCTGGCGCTGTGTTGCCTGGCGATGTTGACGGCCGAATCCGCCGCCCGGGGCTCGGCGCGTTATGCGCGCGTCGGTTCGGGCAGCGCCCGGGAGCAACGGGTGGTATGCCTGAAACCGGCATCCACCCTGCTCTCTCTGACCCTGCAGATCGTGACCTGCGCCCTGGCCCTGGGCGTGCCCCTGATCACCCTGGGTAAATGGCTGATCGCCGGCGGCGTGGAAGTCTGGGACATGGCCGAGCTGTTGCCGGCCCTGGAGCAAACCCTGCTGCTCGGAATCGCCGGCGCGGCGCTGACCACCTGTGCGGCGATCCCGATTGCCTGGCTGTCGATCCGCTACCCCGGCCGCCTGCAACGGGTGCTGGAAAGCTGCAACTACATCACCAGTTCCTTGCCCGGGATCATCGTGGCGCTGGCGCTGGTGACCGTCACCATCCATTTTGCCCGGCCGATCTACCAGACCACCATCACCGTGCTCCTGGCCTACCTGCTGATGTTCCTGCCCCGCGCCCTGGTGAGCCTGCGCGCCGGCATTGCCCAGGCCCCGGTGGAACTGGAAAACATGGCCCGCAGCCTGGGCCGTTCGCCGGCCCGGGCCTTGTGGCTGATCACCTTGCGCCTGGCCGCGCCCGGGGCTGCCGCCGGCGCGGCGCTGGTGTTCCTGGCGATCACCAACGAATTGACCGCCACCCTGCTGCTGGCCCCGAACGGCACGCGCACCCTGGCCACCGGATTCTGGGCCTTGACCAGCGAAATCGATTACGCCGCCGCTGCGCCCTACGCCTTGTTGATGGTTGTGCTGTCGCTGCCGCTGACCGGACTTCTTTATCACCAATCGAAAAAAACGGCTGGCCGATGAACACTCTAGAACTGAATGCCCTCTACAAGTCCTATGGCGCCTACTGCGCCCTGGACAACATCAGCCTGTCGGTGCCGAGCGGCAGTCGCACGGTCATCGTCGGCCCGTCCGGCTCGGGCAAAACCACCTTGCTGCGGATGATTGCCGGCTTCGAATTCCCCGATTCCGGGCGTCTTTCGCTCAACGGCCAGACCCTGGTCGACGGCACCCACGAAGTACCGGCGCATCAACGCCTGATCGGCTATGTGCCGCAGGACGGCGCCCTGTTCCCGCACATGACCGTGGCGGCGAACATCGGCTTCGGTTTGTCGATCAAGGGCACGGAAAAACAACAGCGCGTCGCCGAACTGATGGACAGCGTGGCGCTGGACGCGAAGATGGCCGGGCGCTGGCCGCACGAATTGTCCGGTGGCCAGCAACAGCGAGTGGCCCTGGCCCGGGCACTGGCGCAACAGCCACGGCTGATGCTGCTGGACGAGCCGTTCTCGGCGCTCGATACCGGATTGCGCGCCGCCATGCGCAAGATGGTTGCGCGGCTGCTGGAAGACGCAGGCGTCACCACCATCCTGGTCACCCACGACCAGAGTGAAGCCCTGTCGTTCGCCGACCAGCTGGCGGTGATGCGTCACGGCCGACTGGTGCAGTCAGGGCATCCGCTGGACCTTTACCGCTATCCCGAAGACGAGCAGACCGCGCTGTTCCTGGGGGATGCCGTGGTCATGCCGGCACGCATCGAGGCCGGTTGGGCGCATTGCGACCTGGGGCGGATTCCGGTCAACAACCACCGCAACAACAGCGCGGCGCAGATCATGCTGCGCCCCGAGCAGCTGCAACTGGCCAGTGTCCTGCCCAGCGACCCGGACGGCACTGGCTGCCGGGCCGTGGTCACTGATCGGGACTTCAGCGGCAACACTTGCACGCTGACGGTCGAACTCCAGTCATTGACCCCTCGCGATCAACCGGGCCGATCATTGCTGGTGCGCAGCTCAGGCATGTATGCACCACCGGCCGGCAGCGCGGTCCAGGTCTCGACCATTGGCCACGCCCATGTGCTGAGCGAGCTGTAGTCGTTCACAGATCGAATCGATCCACCGCCCGACGTCGCTCGTTGTCATCGCGCACATCGTAGTTGGCCGTGGTCTGGATGTTGCTGTGATGGGCCAGTTTCTGCGCAATCGACAAGTCATGCTCTTCGATCACCCGGGTAATGAATGAACGCCGGAAGTCGTGGGGCATGATTTTCACCCCGACCTGCGCCCCGCGTTGCCGGGCAATGTAGTAGATCGCATGTTTGGTGATGCGCTCACGGGTGATGTGGCTGCCCCGGCGGATGCGGTTGAACAGGAACGGGTCGTCCGACTCGCCTTCCTTGAGCAGCGAACGGCGCAGTTCCAGCCAGGCTTGCAGTTTGGCGAAGGCCCAGGACGGTGCGTATTTGATCAACTGCTTGTTGCCCTTGGCAGTCACCCGCAGGCTGCGCTCGCTGAAATCGACCTGGCTGAGTTCCAGGTTCACCGATTCGGATTTGCGCATGCCCGAACCGTACAGAATCCCGATGATCGCCGCATCGCGCAGGCCTTGCGGCCGCGGATCGGCGGCACAGACCGCCATCAATTCCTGGATCAGCGTGCGCCTGAGATTGCGCCCCTGGGACAGCCGTGTCCCGGCAATGCCCTTCACCGAGCGCATCTTCAACAGGTGCTCCTGAGAAATCAGGCTCATGCGCCACGCTTCGTTCATCACCCCGCGCACCGCGTTGACGTACAGCGAAGAGGTGTTCGGCGCGTAGCCGTCTGTGCGCAAAGTGGCCACCAGCGCAATCACGTCCTCGGGCTGCAGGTTGTGCCAGGGGATCTCCTCGATATCGTGATCTTCGAAACCCAGGCGGTCGGCGGCATCCTGCAGCACATAACGCATGGTCAGTTGGCTGGACGGCGCCAGTCGCGCCAGATACAGGGTCAGCGGATTGGTCAGGGACGTGCGTGAATCAGTTGCAGGTAAGTCAATCAAACGAAACAGCCTTGAAGGTAAACAGTTCAGTGAAACAGGCAGGAAGTGAAATTACGCAAATGTAAAAGACATTGCCCCTGCTGGACTTTTCGCAAGTCGGCGCAGCCCGAATGGACGTGCAACCTGCCGGCCATAGCGAAAAAAGTCAACCGATACGCCCCCCAGTGGTTCTTTCAAGCGATAGCCGAATTGAAACATGGCCCTGCCTATCCTGCGTCACCGAACCAGTCCGTGCGCCCTAACAAAGGAGTGTCCAATGAAGATCAGCGTATTTGGTAGCGGCTATGTTGGCCTGGTGCAAGCAGCGGTACTGGCGGAAGTCGGCCATGACGTGGTCTGCATGGACGTTGACGAGAAAAAGGTCGAGCTGCTGCAACAGGGCCACGTGAGCATTTTCGAACCAGGGCTCGCCAGCCTGGTGCGCGAAGGCCTGGACGCCAGGCGGTTGCAGTTCACCAGCGAGGAAAAATTTGCCGTCCAGCACGGCCAGGTGCTGTTCATCGCGGTCGGCACCCCGTCCCGGGACGATGGCTCGGCAGACTTGCGCTACGTGATGTCGGTGGGCGAAGCGGTTGCCCGGCATCGCGAACAGCCGGCGATCCTGGTGGAGAAATCCACTGTCCCGGTCGGCACCGGCGACGCCTTGCGCGCGCACATCGACAAATGCCTGCTCAGCGCCGGGCGTCTTTTGCAGTTCGATATCGTCTCCAACCCGGAGTTCTTGAAAGAAGGTTCGGCCGTGACCGACTGCCGCCGCCCGGACCGTATCGTCGTCGGCTGCGAACGCGAAGAAGTGCGCGAAGTGATGCGCGACCTGTACTCGCCCTTCAACCGCAACCACGAACGCATCATGTTCATGGACCTGCGCAGCGCCGAACTGACCAAATACGCCGCCAACTGCATGCTGGCGACCAAGATCAGCTTCATCAACCAGATCGCCGAGCTCGCCGAACACCTGGGCGCCGACATCGAATCGGTGCGCCTGGGCATCGGTGCCGACTCGCGCATCGGCTACCACTTCATCTACCCCGGTTGCGGCTACGGGGGCTCATGCTTCCCCAAGGACATGCGCGCCCTGATCCACAGCGCCGAACAGGCCCATTGCTCCAGTGACCTGCTGCAAGCGGTGGAAGCCATCAACGAGCGGCAGAAACACAAGCTGTTCGAACGCATCAACGCGTTCTACCGGGGCGATTTGCGTGGCAGGACCTTTGCCGTCTGGGGCCTGGCATTCAAACCCAATACCGACGACGTGCGCGATGCCCCGAGCCGGGTATTGCTGGAGTCGTTGTGGGCCGCCGGGGCGAATGTCCGCGCATTCGATCCCGAAGCCATGCAGGAAACCCAGAAGCTCTATCCCGATGAATCGAAGCTGATGCTCATGGGTACGCCCGAGTCAGTCCTGTCCGGCGCCGATGCGTTGATCATCTGCACCGAATGGCAACAGTTCAAGGCGCCGGACTTCGAGCTCATCCGCCAGCGACTCAGCGCACCGGTGATCTTCGATGGTCGCAACCTGTACGACGCAGACCGCCTGGCACGCATCGGCTTCACCTACTTCCCGATCGGCCGGGGCGAATCGCGCAAGTTGCCGATGCCTTACCAGCAATGGTTCGCCGAATCCGTGGTGGCCTGAGCCGCATGTCCCCCGACCTGCGCCGACAGTCCCGCGTGCCGGGCCTGTCGGCGGGCATCGCCAGTCAATTTCGTCGCAACAAGCGAGTGTCCGACTGCTAGAGTAGCGCTCACGATTGGCCTGATACCGGCCCGATCGAATAAGGACATTCACGCCGTGACCGCCTACTCCCCGCTCATCCGCCGCCTGCTGATCTGCTCGCTGACCATCGTCGTCAGCCGCGCCATCACCAGCCCTTTGCTGACGCTGTTCGTCAGCGACAAGCTTGGCCTCAACCAACAGGATGTCGGCTTGCTGCTCGGCATTGCGGTGTTCGTCGCCACCCTGCTCTCCCTCTATGGCGGCTACATCATCGACCGCTTCGAAAAACGCCGGTTGCTGGTGCTGTCGATGGCGTCCAGCGCGGTCGGCCTGGTGTTGCTGACCTTTGCCGACAACCTCTACCTGACAACGCTCACCCTGATCGTCACCGAAACAGCCTCGGCGCTGTTCCTGATCGGTTCCAAGGCGATCCTCAGCGACAACCTGCCCGTGGGTCAGCGGGCCAAGGCGTTTTCCCTGAGCTATACGCTGACCAACATTGGCTACGCCGTCGGGCCGATGATTGGCGTGCTGATCGCCGGGGTCTTTGCCAGTGCGCCGTTCCTGATCGCGGCGGCTATCGCTTTTTTCAGCATGTTCCTGATGACCGGCATTCCCGCAGGCCCGGCCAGTGCACCTGCAACCGCTCAAGCGCAGAGTTTTCTCAAGACCCTGATCACCCTGAAAAACGACCGGACCCTGATCATGTTCACCGCCGGTTGCCTGCTCAGCACGGTGGTGCACGGGCGCTTCACGTTCTACCTGTCGCAGTACCTGCTGGCGACCAGCGACGCCAAACACACCATGGACGTCATGGCCGCCCTGCTGGCCTGCAACGCCATCAGCGTGATCCTGTTGCAATACCAGGTCGGGCGTTTTCTCAAGCGCGAGCAACTGCGCCAGTGGATCGTCGCCGGCACCGGCCTGTTCATCCTCGGGCTGATCGGCTTCAGCCTCGCGGACAACCTGGTGAGCTGGTGCGTGGCGATGTTCATCTTCACCCTCGGTGAAATCATCATTTACCCGGCCGAGTTTCTCTTCGTCGATACCCTGGCGCCCGAAGAGCTGCGCGGCAGCTACTACGGCGCGCAAAACCTGGCGGCCCTTGGCGGGGCGTTGAGCCCGGTGATCTGCGGCTTCATGTTGATGCACACCCCGGCCCCGACGATGTTTTATGCCTTGAGTGCACTCGCCGCCGTCGGGGGTTTGTTGTGCTACATGAGCGGTCGACGGGGCCATATAAAGCAAAATTAATGCACTGAAAGCTCATTAATATGAATTTGTCAGTAGCTGGATTGAACGGCACACTGTGCCTGTTCCTCCCCCAACAGTTGGAACACCTTCAAGGGCTTTCTGGGTTTCCCAGCTAAGCCCTTTTTTTACCTCGATTTTTTCTGCCGGAGTTTGCCTCAGTATGCTCGCCCGCTGGTTGCCCGCCGCCATCAACACCCGCCCCACCGAATGGAGCCGCGCCGCCATCGGCATGGCCCTGGGAACGCTGGTCAGCGTGTGGCTGTGTGGCCAGGTGTTCGGCATCGAGGTGGCCCAGCACCTGATCGGCCCGCTGGGGGCGTCGGCGGTGCTGTTGTTTGCCGTGTCTTCGGGAGCGCTCGCCCAGCCCTGGTCGATCCTGGGTGGCTACTTGTGCGCCGGGGTGATTGCACTGCTGGTGGCCCATGTGTTGGGGCGAACCCTGGGCAGCGCTTGCCTGGCGGCAGGCATGGCGTTGTTGCTGATGTGCTGGCTGCGCTGCCTGCATCCACCGGCCGGGGCATTGGCCCTGACGCTGGTGCTGGCCGATCCGGCGACCATCGCCATGGACTGGAAAGCTATCGAGCCGGTGATGCTCGGCGCCGCGACGATGCTGCTCTGCGCCCTGGCCTACAACAACCTGACCCGCGTTCGTTACCCCAAGAGTGCCAGCGAACCGGTGGCCAGGATTCCTGCCGATCACCCACCGGTCGACCGTCAGGCCATCACCGCCGAAGACCTGAAACTGGCGCTGGCCGATATGGAGGCGTTCTATGACGTCACACCCGAGGACCTCGAACAGTTGATCCAGGCCAGCCAATTGCACGCCAAACGCCGCAGTGTCGGCGAGGTGCTCGCTCAACGATTGTAAGTCGCTGTTCTGGAGGTTCTTTTGCCGTGGCCGGGCGATTCTGGCATCCTGCGCCTCCATTTTCTGACCCGGCCCGCCTTCTGGCACGCAAACCACCATGACCGCCTCCGAAAAAGCCCCCGCTCCACGCCACAACGACTTGATCTACGGCCTCGATGACCGCCCGCACCTGACCGCCACCGTCTTCGCCGCCCTGCAGCATGTGCTGGCGAGTTTCGTCGGCATCATCACCCCGACGCTGATCATGGGCAGCGCCCTGGGCCTGCAAAGCGAAATCCCTTATCTGATCAGCATGGCGCTGTTCGTCTCCGGCCTGGGCACCTTCGTGCAGGCGCGGCGCTTTGGCCCGGTGGGTTCGGGCCTGTTGTGCCTGCAGGGCACCAGCTTCTCGTTCATCAGTGTGATTCTCAGTGCCGGCTTCATGGTCAAGGCCCGGGGCGGCGGCACCGACGAGATCCTCTCGACCATCTTCGGCGTGTGTTTTTTTGCCGCGTTCATTGAAGTGGTGTTGAGCCAGTTCATCGGCAAGCTGCGCATGTTGATCACCCCGGTGGTGACCGGGACGATCATCACGCTGATGGGATTGTCGCTGATCAAGGTGGCCATGACCGACATCGCCGGCGGCTTCGGCGCGCCGGACCTGGGGGCCGCCAGTCACCTGGCCCTGGCCGCGCTGGTGCTGGGCACCATCGTGGTGTTGAACCGGGTGGACGTGCCGTTTCTGCGCCTGGGCGCGATTGTCATCGGCCTGACCCTGGGTTACGGGGTGGCCTGGCTCATGGGCCAGGTGGATTTCAACAGCCTGCCCGACGTCCCGCTGGTGAGCGTGCCGGTGCCGTTCAAGTACGGGTTCAACTTCGATTGGGTGGCGTTCATTCCGGTGGCGGTGATTTTCCTCGTTTCGCCGCTGGAGGCCGCCGGTGACCTGACGGCCAACTCGATGATCTCCCGGCAACCGGTCAAAGGCCCGTTGTACATTCGCCGGATCAAGTCCGGCCTGCTCGCCGACGGCCTCAACTCGGCCATGGCCGCGGTGTTCAACAGCATGCCGATGGTGACCTTCGCCCAGAACAACGGGGTGATCCAGCTTACGGGCGTGGCCAGCCGCTACGTGGCGTTTTTCATTGCCGGCTTGCTGGTGGTGCTCGGCCTGTTCCCGATGATCGGCGCGGTCCTGCAACTGATGCCCAAACCGGTGTTGGGCGGCGCGGAGCTGGTGATGTTCGGCACCGTCGCCGTGGCCGGGATCAAGATTCTCGCCGAGGCCGGCCTGCATCGGCGCAACATGCTGATCGTGGCGATCTCCCTCGGCATGGGCCTGGGTGTCGCCGCCGTGCCGGAAGTCTTGCGTGAACTGCCCAAGGCGCTGCACAACATTTTCGAATCGCCCATCACCGTCGGCGCGCTGTGCGCTATCGTTCTTAATATCTTCCTGCCCGAGGAGTTCATCGAGCTGGAAGAAGACGAATTCGATCCGGAAGCCTCCGTGCTTCAGGTGATGCAGAACCCCGATGTGACCGCCAGGGATGAACCCGCGAAGGCTGCGGTGGTCGCACCGTAAACCGCTGGACGAGCTCAGGGGCTGAGCCGCTGGCGGTTCAGCCCTTTTCAGATGAGAGCACGTCCATGCGCAGCGTCCACGCGGTCCTGATTTCCCTCCTGCTCTGCCTGAGCGCCTGTTCATCGCTGCCCAATCGGGATCCGTTGAAAATCAACGTCGTGGGTATCGAACCCCTGCGGGGTGAAGGCATGGAAGTGCGCTTTACCGTGAGAATCCGCGTGCAGAACCCCAACGACTACAGCCTCACCTACAGCGGCGTCGCCCTGGACCTGGACATCAACGGCCAGCCATTCGCCTCCGGCGTCACCGATGAGCGGGGCTCGATCGGGCGCTTTTCCGACACCGTCGTGAGTGTGCCGGTCAGCGTTTCGGCATTTTCGGTGATCCGCCAGACCTATGGCATCAGCCAGATGAAAACGCTCAACAACATGCCTTATGTCCTGCGCGGCAAACTCTCGGGCGGGGTGTTCAACACGAATCGTTTCGTGGACAGTGGCACCATCAATCTGCCGGCGCCGACCACTGGCAGTCGTTAAAGCCCGACCCAAGGAGCTACACCGCCAATGGAAGCCACCCCCACGCTCTACACCGAGCGCCTGATCCTGCGTCCGCTGGAACTGGCGGATGCCGACGCCATACAGCAACAGTTCCCGCACTGGGAAGTGGTGCGCTACCTCAACGCCCTGGTGCCATGGCCCTATCCGGCCGACGGTGCGTTGATGTACTTGCGTCACAACGCCCTGCCCGCTGTCGCCCGTGGCGAGGAGTGGCACTGGTCGATCCGCTTGAAATCGGCACCCGGGCAGTTGATCGGCAACATCAGCCTGATGAACGAACAGGACAACAATCGCGGTTTCTGGCTCGGTCCAAAGTGGCAAGGTTCGGGTCTGATGAGCGAAGCCAGCGCGGCTGTGACCGAGTACTGGTTCACCGTGCTGGGTCGCACGGTGTTGCGTGTGCCAAAAGCGACACCCAACATTGCCTCGCGCAGACTCTCCGAACGCACGGGCATGCGCCTGGTCGGTACGGATGAAGGTCGCTTTGTCGGCGGGGTCTTCCCGAAGGAAACCTGGGAAATCACCCGCGAAGAATGGTTGGCGCGCCGCTGAACTCACTCAACGTCATTGAGAATCAGGCTGCGGTAATGCCCCGGGTTTGACCCCGACCACTTGCGAAACGCCTTGTAGAACGAACTGACGTCGGCGAACCCGAGCCGTGTGGCGATTTCGCTGAAGCTGATCGCCGGCTCGGCCAGCCAGACAATCGCCAGCTCCTTGCGCACGCTGTCCTTGAGGCCTTGATAGGTTTGCCCTTCTTCGGCCAGCCGGCGGCGCAAGGTGGATGCCGACATGCACAGGCGTTGCGCCAGGGTTTCGGTTTCCGGCCAGTGTTCGGCCGACAGGTGGCGCAGGTCGTGTTTGATGCGACTGGCCAGGCTCTGCGGGTCGCGGTATTTCACCAGAATGTTCGCCGGCGCCAGGGCCAGGAAGCGCTTGAGCTCTTCGGGGCTGCGCTTGATCGGCAAGTCCAGGCAATCGGCGGAGAAAATCATCCGCGTGCGCGGCCGGTCGAAACGCAGGTTCTCGGAAAACATCACCTGGTAGTCGTCGCAGAAATCCGGTTTCGAACACCGCAGTTCAATGGCCAGAATCGGAATCCGCCGCCCTGCCAGCCAGCACGCAACGCCGTGCACGATCATCCAGTAGGTGAAATAGGTGAAGGCCCGGCGCGGGTCCTTGTCGTCCTCCAGCAGGACGATTTCCGCCAGGCTTTGCTGGCGCACCAACTGCGCTGGCAGCCTTTCAAGCATCAGCGACAGAAAGTCCAGGCCGCAGGTCAGTCCCGCCGCCACGTTGGGCTGGAGCATGGCCGTGCGACACAGGAAGGCAAAGCTGCCGGACTTGAGTTTGCGCGGGTCCATGCCAAAGAACTCGTCGTCCCCGCGCCGTGCCAGCAGGCGCCAGCACTTTGCATAGGTGGTGGCGGGCAAGCGGGCTTCGGTGCTGTCGAGCAACCTGGGGTCGATGCCGAGTTTGTGCAGGACTTCTGCGGTGGCGGCTCCCGGGGCGCAACTTTGCAGCAGTGCTTCACGCAGCAGTTGGGCGGAGATGGTGTCTTTTTCCGACATGGATCGCGGTAAGCCTTGTTCTTGTTCGGGTGGGGGGCATCTTAGCTGAAACCGCCTGCCTGCCGCTGATCCCCTGTGGGCTATGAAACCCTGTGGGAGCTGGCTTGCCAGCGATGACGGCCTGATGGCCGACTATTTTTCGTGAGTGTGGCGTACATATCCATTGCTACGGTCACGGCGACTATTGGGTCACTTGGAAAAGCCTGTAGGAGCTGGCTTGCCAGCGATGGCGGCCTTATGGCCGACTATTTTCCGTGACGTGTACATATCCGTTTCTGCGGTAACGGCCGCTTATGGTTCCGCTCTTACAGCGGGTCACTTTGAAAAGCCCAAAGTAACCAAAGGCTCTTGCCCCTTTCGTTCGGTGCCTCGCCTAGGCTCGGCATTCCCTCGCTCCGGTCCTGCTCCGTGGGCCCGCCGCCATCGGCCATCCATGGCCGGGGGCGGCTAACCCGGCATCCATGCCGGGTTGCCCACTGCGCAGA
>NZ_RWIR01000030.1 GCF_009764265.1 Pseudomonas sp. PB101 | reverse complement strand
GTCGAACCACAATTGTGCGATCAACACAAACCTGTGGGAGCGTGGCTTGCCCGCGATGCTTTTAGAGGTTTTGCAGGGTGTCGAGCAGCACCTTCACCTTGGTGATCGATTCCTGATACTCGGCCTGCCACTCGGAATCCGCGACAATCCCGCCGCCGCCCCAGCAACACACCTGCCCGTCCTTGACCAGCAAACTGCGGATGGCGATGGAGCTGTCCATCTCGCCGCGCACATCGAGATACAACAACGAACCGCAATACAGCCCGCGCCGGGTCGGTTCCAGTTCGTCGATGATCTGCATGGCGCGAATCTTTGGCGCGCCGGTAATCGAACCGCCGGGGAAGCTGCCGGCAATCAGGTCCAGGGCGTCGCGGTCGTCCGCCAGTTCACCGGTGACGCTGCTCACCAGGTGATGCACGTTCGGGTAACTCTCCAGGCTGAACAATTCCGGTACCCGTACCGACCCGATGCGGCAGGTGCGGCCGAGGTCATTGCGCAGCAGGTCGACGATCATCAGGTTTTCCGCGCGGTCCTTGGGGCTGGCCAGCAGTTCGGCGGCGTTCGCGGCGTCTTGCCCGGGCGTTAGGCCGCGCGGGCGGGTGCCCTTGATCGGGCGGGTTTCCACATGGCGCTGGCTGACTTTGACGAAGCGTTCCGGCGACAGGCTGAGTACGGCGTCGCCGTCAGGCAGACTCTGGAAACCGGAAAAAGGCGTCGGGCATGCCGCTCGCAGCGCGCAGTAGGCGGCCCACGGATCACCCTGGCAGGGTGCGCGAAAACGCTGGGCGAAGTTGACCTGGTAACAGTCGCCGGCCTGAATGTATTGCTGGATGCGCTCGATGGCCTGTTGATACTCGTCCGCGCTCAAGTCGGCCGTCATCGGCGTGAGCAGATTGAATGGCGCGACCGTTTCGGGTGACAGTTGGCTGAACAGGTCGATCAGGCGCTGACGCTCGCTGCCGGGCAGTGTCGGGTGGAACACCAGCTGGCTGGTCAGAGCAAGGTGATCGCTGACCAATGCCCAGCCGTACAGGCCGAAACGCGCGTCAGGCAGTTGCAGGTCGTCCCGCGCCTGGCTTGGCAGGCGCTCCAGGTGTCGGCCGAAGTCGTAACTCAGGTAGCCGATCAATCCACCGGCAAACGGCAGCTCATAAGATGCCGGCAGAGCGGCTTCGCCGAGCCGTGTCAGGTTGTCGCGCAGGCGTTGCAGGAACGCCTCGCCACTTTCGTCGGGCGATACCGTCAGTTGTTCCAGCGGCCAGGCGCTGAGCAGGTCATAGCGACCGCGGTCGGCGCTGGGGCGACCGCTATCGAGCAGTACGGCGCCGGGGGCATGGCGAATCGCCGCGAAGTACTCGGCGGGGTTGGCGCGATAGGGCAGCGGGTGTACGGAGCAGGTCAGCATGGGCGGGGGAGATCAGCCATTGAGGCGGGGTGGCGATTGTAGTCCCCTGTAGGATTTGGTCCTAGAGGGATGTCGGAAAGAAGCATGTGGCGAGGGGGCAAGCCCCCTCACCACACCGGATCAACCCTCGACCGCAGGAATATGCCCGAACATCTCCTGCACAAACGCTATGCGTTCCTCGACGGTTTCGGTCACGCCGCGGGCCTTCAGGTCTTCCAGGCGAGCCTCGACCGCATGGGTGCGCAACGTCAGCCCGCAGTCATTGGCAATCTGAATGTTCAGCCCCGGCCGGGCGTTGAGTTCAAGAATCAGCGGGCCTTTTTCCTGGTCCAGGACCATGTCGACACCGATGTAGCCCAGCCCGCACAACTCATGACAACCGGCGGCGAGTTTCATGAAACCGTCCCAGTAGGGCAGTTGCACGCCATCCACCGCGTTGGTGGTGTCCGGGTGTTTGTTGATGATGTTGTTCAGCCAGGTGCCGCGCAGGGTCAGGCCGGTGGCCAGGTCCACGCCCACACCGATGGCGCCCTGGTGCAGGTTGGCCTTGCCGTTGGACTGGCGCGTCGGCAGGCGCAACATGGCCATCACCGGGTAGCCCATCAAGACAATGATGCGGATGTCCGGCACGCCTTCGTAGCTGATGCTCTTGAAGATCTGGTCCGGAATCACGCGGTACTCGATCAGCGCCCGGTCGCGGTGACCGCCCAGGGAGTACAGGCCGGTCAGGATGCTGGACACCTGATGTTCGATTTCCTCATGGCTGATGATCTTGCCGGACACCGTGCGGTATCGTCCCTCGAAGCGGTCGGCGATCACCAGGATGCCGTCGCCACCGGCGCCCTGGGCCGGTTTGATCACGAAGTCGTTGCGTCCGCCGATGATCTCTTCGAGCTTGTCGATTTCCTTCTCGGTGGAGATCACGCCATACAACTCGGGCACATGGATGCCGGCGGCGATGGCGCGCTCTTTGGTGAGGATCTTGTCATCGACGATCGGGTACAGGCTGCGCTTGTTGTACTTGAGCACATAGTCTGCGTTGCGCCGATTGATCCCCATGATGCCCCGGGCTTCCAGGGCCTTCCAGGTCTTCCAGAGGCCGAACATCAGGCGTCAGCCTTCTTCAGGAAAGCCTTGAAGCGCACCAGTTCGGTCAGGCGATAACCGCGATAACGACCCATGGCCAGCATGAAGCCCACCAGGATCAGCAGGATCGCCGGGAAGGTGAACACGAAGTACACCAGTTCCGGCACGGTCATGATCAGGTGCGCCAGGGATGCGGCGAACAGCGTGCCGATGGCCACTTTCATGGCGTGGCCGCCGCCACGTTCTTCCCAGGTGATCGACAGGCGTTCGATGGTCATGGTCAGGATCACCATCGGGAACAGCGCCACCGACAAGCCGCGCTCCAGGCCGAGTTTGTGGCTGAACAGGCTGATCGCCGCGATCAGCACCACCACGAAGGTCAGCACCACCGACAGCCGCGGCAGCATTTGCAGCTTCAGGTGTTCGAGATACGAACGTAGCGACAGGCCCAGCGCGGTGATGATGGTAAACAGCACGATGCCGAAACCGAGCTGGGTTTCGCGGAAGGCCAGGGCGATCAGCACCGGCGTGAAGGTGCCCAGGGTCTGGATGCCGATCAGGTTGCGCAGGATCAGGATCACCAGAACGCCGATCGGGATCATCACCATGATCATGAAGGTCTGCTGGGTCTGCAGCGGCAGGCCGTACAGCGAGTACTCGAGGAAGTTGGCGTCGGTGTTTTCGTCGGTCAGCTTGGCCAGGCGAATGGCGTTCATTTCGCTGTTGTTCAGGCTGAAGGTCACGTTGGCTTTCTTGCCGCCGTCGACGGTGATCAGGTTTTCGTCGCCGGTCCACCACAGCAGGCGGTCGGTCGGCAGGCCCTGCTCACCGGTTTCCGGGTTGAAGTACAGCCAGTCGGTGCCGTTGAAACTGCGCAGCCACAGTTCCGGTACTTGCGGCTGGTCGGCCACCAGGCGGATGGTGTGGACCTTCTCGATCGGCACGTGGGCGATGGACAGCAGCAACTCGACGATTTTCGCCTTGTGCGCGGTGGATGGATCACCGGCCAGCAACAGTTTCACGTTGTCGTCGTTGAGGTTGTTGACCCGCTTGATCGCTTCACCGACGAAGGTTTCGACGTCGGCCGAGTGCTGGCGAATCGGTGCGAGCAGGGCTTCGGCGGCGATTTTTTCCGGGCCTTCGATGGCGACGCTGTCACGGAAAGTCGGGCCCTTGATCTTGGCTTTCTCGCCGGAATAACGCTTGGTCAGCACCAGGCGGTAATACAGCGTCTGATTGCCTTTGGCCCGGCGTGCCGACCAGGTGACCTTGCGGTTGCCGTCGACCCGGTTCACGGCCACGCCGTAGTTATTGGAGATGAAGCTCTCGTTGAGGCTGACGAAGTCGCGGCTCAGCGGCGGCACGAACATCTGGATCTTGACCGGATCCTTGGCACTGGCGACGAACTCGACCTTGGCGTCGATGTTCCACAGGTCGTCAGTGGCGTCTTCGGTCACCGGGATGCCCAGCACGAAGATCTGATAGGCCGTGACTGAAATGCCCAGCACCACCAGGATGGCGATCAGCAGTTTCAGATGAAGGGTAAGAGAGCGCATTTGAATTACTCGGCGGTATGAGCGTCGGTGGTGCAGGCGGGTTTGCCGGCAGCATATTTAAGGCTGGGGTCAACCAGTGCATCGAAGCGCTTGAGTGCTTCGGAGCCAATCAGGAGCGGATATTGGAACGCGCTGCGGTCGGTCAGGTTCACTTCGATGCTGCGCAGGGCCGAGCCCATGCAGATGTCCAGTTCGATCACGGGGCGGGCGGTGTACTTCTTGCCTTCCTCCGGGTCGTAGTCGCCGGCCCGGCGCTTGATCTTGCTGACACGGGCCAGCGGGCGTTCGATCGGGTGCGAATGGGCGGCGTCGATGGCCAGGTAAAAGCGCACCCACGATTCGCCGTTGCGTTTGAAGCGTTTGATATCCCGCGCACTCAAGGAAGCGGTTTTCGCCCCGGTGTCGAGCTTGGCGGCCACTTCCAGGTCGATGCCATTGAGCGAAGCGTACTCGTTGAGGCCATACACGGTCTTTTCCCCGGCCATTGCGAACCCGGGCAGGCAAAGTAAATAAAGGAAGGCAGGGAAGGGCTTGAGTCTCATAAATCCTGATGCGCAGCGGTCCGACTTGATTCAAGGCCCTGGCATCGCTGCGCAAGCTCCCTCGTACGCCTGTCAGGTTTTCATGACAGGCAGTGCAGATGTGACAAACAAATGCGGGCGGCATTCTAGCACGGTGGTTTGACGGCGCCAGCGCTGGCCGGTGGCTATAAACCATGGGGTCGCTTCCTTATGGTGCAACCGGTTATCAGAAGATTGTCGACAATATCTATTTATCCTTTGACTGCGCCGCCGGTATTCGTTAGTTTTTGCGGCATTGGCTCACAAGGTGTCGACAATATGCTGGATCAACTCGATCCCCCGGTTTCTACGCAAGACGATACGGAGACGCTTTCCGAGAACGTCTTCCGCCGCATTCAGGCGGCTATCGTCAAAGGCGAGATCGCGCCGGGCAGCAAAATCTCCGAACCGGAACTGGCGCGCACCTACGGCATCAGCCGTGGCCCGTTGCGCGAAGCCATCCACCGGCTGGAAGGCCAGCGCCTGCTGGTGCGCGTACCGCATGTCGGCGCGCGGGTGGTGTCGCTCAATCACGCCGAACTGGTTGAACTCTACGAAATTCGCGAATCCCTGGAAGGCATGGCCTGTCGCCTGGCCGCCGAGCGCATGAGCCTCGAAGAAATCGATGAGCTGCGTCGAGTCCTGGAAACCCACGAGCGCGATGCGGCGTTCCAGGCAGGTGTCGGCTACTACCAGCAGGAAGGCGATTTCGACTTCCATTACCGAATCATCCAGGGCAGCGGCAACCGCACGCTGACCCAAATGCTCTGCGGCGAGCTCTATCAACTGGTGCGCATGTACCGCATCCAGTTTTCCACCACGCCCAATCGCCCGCACCAGGCGTTCGCCGAGCACCACCGCATTCTCGATGCCATCGCCGACCGTGACGGTGAGCTGGCCGAGTTGTTGATGCGCCGTCACATCGGCGCCTCCAAACGCAATATCGCCCGTCACTACCAGGACGGCGTCAACCCGACAGCCAAACGAGGTGAGTCATGAGTTTGAACAAGAGCACACCAGGCCAGCGTTTCCGCGATGCGGTCGCCAGCGAACATCCCCTGCAAGTGGTCGGCGCGATCAACGCCAACCACGCGCTGCTGGCCAAGCGCGCCGGTTTCAAGGCGATCTACCTGTCGGGTGGCGGGGTCGCTGCCGGCTCCCTCGGCCTGCCTGACCTGGGCATCACCGGCCTGGATGACGTGCTGACCGACGTGCGCCGCATCACTGACGTGTGTGACCTGCCGCTGCTGGTGGACGTGGACACCGGTTTCGGTTCGTCGGCGTTCAACGTGGCTCGTACCGTGAAGTCGATGATCAAGTTCGGCGCGGCGGCGATTCACATCGAAGACCAGGTTGGCGCCAAGCGCTGCGGTCACCGTCCCAACAAGGAAATCGTGACCCAGCAGGAAATGGTCGACCGTATCAAGGCCGCCGTCGATGCCCGTACCGACGACAGCTTCGTGATCATGGCCCGTACCGACGCCCTGGCGGTGGAAGGTCTGGAGTCTGCCCTGGATCGCGCCGCCGCGTGCATAGAGGCGGGCGCCGACATGATCTTCCCGGAAGCCATCACCGAACTGGACATGTACAAGCTGTTTGCCAGTCGTGTGAAAGCACCGATCCTGGCCAACATCACCGAGTTCGGCGCGACGCCGCTGTACACCACCGAGCAGTTGGCCGGTGCCGATGTATCGCTGGTGCTGTACCCGCTGTCGGCCTTCCGCGCCATGAACAAGGCCGCGGAAAACGTTTACACCGCGCTGCGCCGCGATGGCACGCAGGCGAACGTCATCGACACCATGCAGACCCGCATGGAGCTTTACGATCGCATCGACTACCACACCTTCGAGCAGAAGCTCGATGCGTTGTTCGCAGCGAAGAAGTAATGAACACCCTGTAACTGTAGGAGCGAGCTCGCTTGCGATGGACGTCAACGATAACGCGGGTAGCCTGATGCCCAGCGGTGCAGCGTCCACCATCGCGAGCAAGCTCGCTCCTACAGGAAGCGAGGGAAGTTTCCCTAATAAATTCAAGAATGCTGGAGACAAAAAATGGCCGAAGCAAAAGTACTCAGTGGCGCCGGGCTCCGTGGCCAGGTTGCCGGGCAAACCGCACTGTCCACCGTGGGCCAGTCGGGTGCCGGTCTGACCTATCGTGGTTACGACGTTCGTGAACTGGCGGCTGACGCGCAGTTCGAAGAAGTCGCTTACCTGCTGCTGTACGGCGAGCTGCCGAGCAAGGCGCAACTGAACGCCTACATCACCAAGCTGAGCAAGCTGCGTGACCTGCCGCAAGCGCTCAAGGAAGTGCTGGAACGCATCCCCGCCGACGCCCACCCGATGGACGTGATGCGCACTGGCTGCTCGTTCCTGGGCAACCTGGAGCCGGAGAACAACTTCTCCGAGCAGCACGACAAGACCGACCGCCTGCTGGCTGCGTTCCCGGCGATCATGACCTACTGGTATCGCTTCAGCCACGAAGGCAAGCGCATCGATTGCGTGAGCGACGAGCAGTCCATCGGCGGCCACTTCCTGCACCTGCTGCACGGCAAGAAGCCGAGCGAGCTGCACGTCAAGGTGATGAACGTTTCGCTGATCCTCTACGCGGAGCACGAGTTCAACGCGTCGACCTTCACCGCACGTGTCTGCGCGTCGACCCTGTCCGACCTGTATTCGTGCATCACCGCGGCCATCGGCTCGTTGCGCGGCCCGCTGCACGGCGGCGCCAACGAAGCGGCGATGGAAATGATCGAGCGCTTCTCGTCGCCGGAAGACGCGATCAAGGGCACCCTCGGCATGCTCGAGCGCAAGGACAAGATCATGGGCTTCGGCCACGCGATCTATAAGGACAACGATCCGCGCAATGAAGTGATCAAGGGCTGGTCGAAAAAACTCGCCGACGAAGTGGGCGACAAGGTGTTGTTCCCGGTGTCCGAAGCCATCGACAAGACCATGTGGGAACAGAAGAAACTGTTCCCGAACGCCGACTTCTACCATGCCTCGGCGTACCACTTCATGGGCATTCCGACCAAGTTGTTCACACCGATCTTCGTCTGCTCGCGCCTGACCGGCTGGGCTGCCCACGTGTACGAACAACGCGCCAACAACCGCATCATCCGCCCGAGCGCCGAATACACCGGCGTTGAACAGCGCAAGTTCGTACCAATCGAACAACGCTGAATGGTGGAGGCCAAGCACTGATATTGAGGTTCACCGAAAAACCTGTGGGAGCGGGCTTGCCCGCGATAGCGGCGGGTCAGTCGACATACCTGTTGGATGTGACTCAGTCATCGCGGGCAAGCCCGCTCCCACAGTGGATGGTGTGAACTTCAAGTCTGGTGCCAGGCCCCGCCTTTTGTAACTACCGTGACCGAGTCCTGACGATGAACACTCAATTCCGTAAACCGCTGCCCGGCAGCCACCTGGATTACTTCGATGTCCGCGCAGCGGTCGAGGCGATCCAGCCTGGCGCCTACGACACTCTGCCGTACACCTCCCGCGTGCTGGCGGAAAACCTGGTGCGTCGCTGCGACCCGGCCACGCTCACCGAATCCCTCAAGCAATTCATCGAACGCAAGCGCGACCTCGACTTCCCGTGGTTCCCGGCCCGCGTGGTGTGCCACGACATTCTCGGCCAGACCGCGCTGGTCGACCTCGCCGGCCTGCGTGACGCCATCGCCCTGCAAGGCGGTGACCCTGCGCAAGTCAACCCGGTGGTGCCGACGCAACTGATCGTCGACCACTCCCTGGCCGTCGAGCGTGGTGGCTTCGATCCGCAGGCGTTCGAGAAGAACCGCGCCATCGAAGACCGTCGCAACGAAGACCGCTTCCACTTCATCAACTGGACCAAGAAGGCGTTCAAGAACGTCGACGTGATCCCGCCGGGCAACGGCATCATGCACCAGATCAACCTGGAGAAAATGTCTCCGGTGATCCAGGTGCGTGACGGCGTGGCGTTCCCCGACACCTGCGTCGGCACCGACAGCCACACCCCGCACGTCGATGCGTTGGGCGTGATCGCCATCGGTGTCGGCGGTCTTGAAGCCGAAAGCGTGATGCTCGGCCGCGCATCGTGGATGCGTCTGCCGGAAAGCGTCGGTGTCGAACTGACCGGCAAGCTGCAACCGGGCATCACCGCCACCGACATGGTGCTGGCGCTGACCGAGTTCCTGCGCAAGCAAAAAGTGGTTGGCGCATGGCTGGAATTCTTCGGCGAAGGCGCGTCAAAGCTGACCCTGGGCGACCGCGCGACCATCTCCAACATGGCTCCGGAATACGGCGCCACCGCGGCGATGTTCTACATCGACCAGCAGACCATCGACTACCTCAAGCTCACCGGCCGTGAAGACGAGCAGGTTCAGCTGGTCGAGAACTACGCCAAGATCACAGGCCTGTGGGCCGACAGCCTGAAAGGCGCGCAATACGAGCGCGGCCTGACCTTCGACCTGTCCTCGGTCGTGCGCAACATGGCTGGCCCGAGCAACCCGCACGCCCGTGTCGCGGTTTCCGATCTGGCGGCCAAAGGCATCTCCGGCCAATGGGACGATGTACCGGGCCAGATGCCGGACGGCGCTGTCATCATTGCCGCCATCACCAGCTGCACCAACACCAGCAACCCGCGCAACGTGATCGCCGCCGGCCTGCTGGCGCGCAACGCCAACAAGCTCGGCCTGACCCGCAAGCCTTGGGTCAAGTCGTCCCTGGCGCCGGGTTCGAAAACCGTCGCGCTGTACCTCGATGAGGCCGGCCTGACCGATGAGCTGGACAAGCTCGGCTTCGGCGTCGTGGCTTTCGCCTGCACCACCTGCAACGGCATGTCCGGCGCACTGGACCCGGTGATCCAGCAAGAGATCATCGACCGTGACCTGTACGCCACTGCCGTGTTGTCCGGTAACCGCAACTTCGACGGACGGATTCACCCGTACGCCAAGCAGGCGTTCCTCGCGTCGCCGCCATTGGTCGTCGCTTACGCCATCGCCGGCACCATCCGTTTCGACATCGAAAAGGATGTGCTGGGCGTGGTGGATGGCAAGGAAATCCGCCTGAAAGACATCTGGCCGAGCGACGAAGAAATCGACGCAGTGGTTAAAGCGTCGGTCAAGCCTGAGCAGTTCCGCCAGGTGTACATCCCGATGTTCGCCATCCACGAAGACACCGGCCCGAAAGTCGCGCCGCTGTACGAATGGCGCGAAATGAGCACCTACATCCGCCGTCCGCCGTACTGGGAAGGCGCGCTGGCCGGCGCTCGTCCGCTCAAGGGCATGCGCCCGCTGGCGGTACTGCCGGACAACATCACCACCGATCACCTGTCGCCGTCCAACGCGATCATGCTCGACAGCGCCGCCGGCGAATACCTGGCGAAAATGGGCCTGCCGGAAGAGGACTTCAACTCTTACGCGACTCACCGTGGTGACCACTTGACCGCGCAACGCGCGACGTTTGCCAACCCGAAACTGTTCAACGAAATGGTCCAGGAAAACGGCAAGGTCAAGCAGGGTTCGCTGGCTCGTGTCGAGCCGGAAGGCAAAGTGATGCGCATGTGGGAAGCCATCGAAACCTACATGGATCGCAAGCAGCCGCTGATCATCATTGCCGGCGCTGACTACGGCCAGGGTTCGTCCCGCGACTGGGCGGCCAAGGGCGTGCGCCTGGCGGGTGTGGAAGCGATCGCCGCCGAAGGTTTCGAGCGCATTCACCGCACCAACCTGGTGGGCATGGGCGTGTTGCCGCTGGAGTTCAAGCCGGGCACCAACCGCCACACCCTGGCCATCGACGGCAGCGAAACCTATGACGTGATCGGCGACCGCACCCCGCGTGCCGAGCTGACCCTGGTGATCCATCGCAAGAACGGCGAGCGCGTCGATGTGCCGGTGACCTGCCGCCTCGACACCGCCGAAGAAGTGTCGATCTACGAAGCCGGCGGCGTGTTGCAACGCTTCGCCCAGGACTTCCTCGAAGAATCGGCGGTCGCCGTTTAACACACGCAATACAGACACGGGACCTTGAGTCCCGTGTCTGCTTTCAAATCAGGAGTAACGAGCATTATGGCTCATGCACCGCAGATCAAGATTCCAGCCACCTACATGCGTGGCGGCACCAGCAAAGGCGTGTTTTTCAGCCTGAAGGATTTGCCCGAAGCGGCACAGGTCCCGGGTCCGGCCCGCGACGCTTTGCTGTTGCGCGTGATCGGCAGCCCCGACCCGTACGACAAGCAAATCGACGGCATGGGCGGCGCGACCTCCAGCACCAGCAAAACCGTGATCCTGTCGAAAAGCACCAAGGCCGATCACGATGTCGATTACCTGTTCGGCCAAGTGTCGATCGACAAGCCCTTCGTCGACTGGAGCGGCAACTGCGGCAACCTGTCGGCCGCGGTCGGCTCGTTCGCCGTCAGCAATGGCCTGGTCGATGCCAGCCGCATTCCGCACAACGGTGTGGCGGTGGTTCGCGTGTGGCAGGCCAACATCGGCAAGACCATCATCGCCCACGTGCCGATCACCAATGGTGAAGTACAGGAGACCGGCGATTTCGAACTCGACGGCGTGACCTTCCCGGCGGCCGAAGTGCAGATCGAGTTCCTCGATCCGGCGGCGGAAGAAGAGGGCGGCGGCGGGTCGATGTTCCCTACCGGCAATCTCGTGGATGACCTGGAAGTGCCCGGCGTCGGTACCTTCAAGGCGACCCTGATCAATGCCGGCATCCCGACGATTTTCGTCAACGCCGAAGACATCGGCTACAAGGGCACCGAGTTGCAGGGCGCGATCAACGGCGACCCGAAAGCCTTGCTGATGTTCGAGACCATTCGTGCCTACGGCGCACTGCGCATGGGCCTGATTGCCAACATCGACGAAGCGGCCAAGCGCCAACACACGCCGAAGGTGGCGTTCGTGGCCAAGCCTGCGGACTACGTTTCGTCCAGCGGCAAAGCCGTTGCGGCAGGCGATGTCGACCTGCTGGTGCGTGCGCTGTCCATGGGCAAGCTGCATCACGCAATGATGGGCACGGCGGCAGTCGCAATCGGCACGGCGGCGGCGATCACCGGCACTCTGGTGAACCTCGCAGCGGGTGGCATCGAACGCAACGCGGTGCGCTTCGGCCACCCGTCCGGCACCTTGCGCGTCGGCGCCGAGGCCAGTCAGGTCAACGGTGAATGGACGGTGAAAAAAGCCATCATGAGCCGCAGTGCGCGGGTATTGATGGAAGGGTTTGTGCGGGTGCCGGGGGATTCTTTCTAGGATCACCCAAAACCCTGTAGGAGCGGGCTTGCCCGCGATAGCGGTGTGTCAGGCGACATCAATGTTGAATGTGTCGCCGTCATCGCGAGCAAGCTCGCTCCCACAGTTGATCTTCGCTGGAGATTTACTTGAACCGCCGCTCCACACCTTTCTCCACGAGAATCTTCGCGGAAATTTCTTCCACGGAAAAATGCGTGGAGTTGATGTTCGGAATGTTTTCCCGGCGGAACAGGTTCTCGACCTCGCGCACTTCGAACTCGCACTGGGCGTAGCTCGAATAGCGGCTGTTGGGCTTGCGCTCGTTGCGGATCGCGGTGAGGCGGTCCGGGTCGATGGTCAGGCCGAACAGCTTGTGCTGGTGGGCGCGCAGGGCGGACGGCAGTTGCAGGCGTTCCATGTCGTCTTCGGTCAGCGGGTAGTTGGCCGCGCGGATGCCGAATTGCATCGCCATGTACAGGCACGTCGGTGTCTTACCGCATCGCGACACGCCCACTAGTATCAGGTCGGCCTTGTCGTAATAGTGCGTGCGGGCGCCGTCGTCGTTGTCGAGGGCGAAGTTAACGGCCTCGATACGCTCCATGTAATTGGTGTTGGCACCGATGGAGTGGGATTTGCCCACGGTATAGGAAGAATGCTCGGTCAGTTCCTGTTCGAGCGGTGCCAGGAACGTCGAGAAAATGTCGATCATGAAACCATTCGAGGTCGCGAGAATCTCACGAATGTCCTGATTGACGATGGTGTCGAAGATAATCGGACGGAAGCCGTCGATTTCGGCGGCCTTGTTGATTTGTTGTACCATGGCCCGCGCTTTGTCCACGTTGTCGATGTACGGCCGCGTGACTTTGCTGAAGGTAATGTTTTCGAACTGCGCCAGAAGGCTTTGACCCAGGGTTTCGGCGGTAATGCCGGTACCATCGGAGATAAAGAAAGCAGATCGTTTCATTTGCACCTTGGGCCTTAAGCTAGTAACGAATCTTGGATATGATAGGCGCGATTTGCCGGCCGCCAATGGCCCGCATTCTCACTTATTTTCCAGGTCCAGGCCATACAACTGGCAAACGCTCCTTCGAGCAGCCGGTTTCTGAGCTTTTCCAACACAGTTAGTGGAGAGATCACCTTGGTAGAGTACGTAGTTTCCCTCGACAAGCTCGGCAAAGACGACGTTGAGCACGTGGGGGGCAAGAACGCATCCCTGGGCGAGATGATCAGCAACCTGGCAGGTGCCGGTGTATCGGTGCCCGGTGGCTTCGCCACGACCGCTCAGGCGTATCGTGATTTCCTGGAACTGAGCGGCCTGAACGATCAGATCCATGCTGCCCTCGACGCCCTGGACGTCGACGATGTCAACGCCCTGGCCAAGACCGGTGCCCAGATCCGTCAATGGATCATGGAAGCCGAGTTCCCTGAAAAACTGAATGCCGAAATTCGTACCGCGTTCGCCGCACTGTCCGCCGGCAACCCTGACGTGGCCGTGGCCGTGCGTTCTTCCGCTACCGCTGAAGACTTGCCGGACGCTTCCTTCGCCGGTCAGCAGGAAACCTTCCTGAACATCCGTGGTGTCGAGAACGTCATTCGCGCCGCCAAAGAGGTGTTCGCCTCGCTGTTCAACGACCGTGCCATTTCCTATCGCGTGCACCAGGGCTTCGACCACAAACTGGTCGCCCTGTCCGCTGGCGTGCAGCGCATGGTCCGCTCCGAAACGGGCACCGCAGGCGTGATGTTCACCCTCGATACCGAATCGGGCTTCCGTGACGTCGTGTTTATCACCGGCGCCTACGGCCTGGGTGAAACCGTCGTACAAGGCGCGGTGAACCCGGATGAATTCTACGTCCACAAGGGCACCCTGGCTGCCGGTCGTCCGGCCATCCTGCGCCGCAACCTGGGCAGCAAGGCCATCAAGATGATCTACGGCGACGAGGCCAAGGCCGGTCGTTCGGTCAAGACCGTCGACGTCGACAAGGCTGAGCGCGCGCGTTTCTGCCTGACCGACGCTGAAGTCAGCGAGCTGGCCAAGCAGGCGATGATCATCGAGAAGCACTACCAGTGCCCGATGGACATCGAGTGGGCCAAGGACGGTGACGACGGCAAGCTGTACATCGTGCAGGCCCGTCCGGAAACCGTGAAGAGCCGCACCCAGGCCAACGTCATGGAACGTTACCTGTTGAAGGAAACCGGCACCGTGCTGGTGGAAGGCCGCGCCATCGGCCAGCGCATCGGCGCCGGCAAGGTCCGCATCATCAAGGACGTGTCCGAGATGGACAAGGTCCAGCCAGGCGACGTACTGGTGTCCGACATGACCGACCCGGACTGGGAGCCGGTCATGAAGCGCGCCAGCGCCATCGTCACCAACCGTGGCGGCCGTACCTGCCACGCGGCGATCATCGCCCGTGAGCTGGGGATTCCGGCGGTAGTGGGTTGCGGCAACGCCACCCAACTGTTGAAGGACGGCCAGGGCGTGACCGTTTCCTGCGCCGAAGGCGACACCGGTTTCATCTTCGAAGGCGAACTGGGCTTCGACATCAAGAAGAACTCCGTGGACGCCATGCCGGAGCTGCCGTTCAAGATCATGATGAACGTCGGCAACCCGGACCGCGCCTTCGACTTCGCACAGTTGCCGAACGCCGGTGTGGGCCTGGCCCGCCTGGAGTTCATCATCAACCGCATGATCGGCGTGCACCCCAAGGCACTGCTGAACTACGACGGCCTGCCGCTGGAAATCAAGGAAAGCGTCGACAAGCGCATCGCCGGCTACAACGATCCGGTCGGTTTCTACGTCGAGAAGCTGGTTGAAGGCATCAGCACCCTGGCCGCAGCGTTCTGGCCGAAAAAGGTCATCGTGCGTCTGTCGGACTTCAAGTCCAACGAATACGCCAACCTGATCGGCGGCAAGCTGTACGAGCCGGAAGAAGAGAACCCGATGCTGGGCTTCCGTGGTGCTTCGCGTTACATCAGCGAATCGTTCCGCGACTGCTTCGAACTCGAGTGCCGCGCCCTCAAGCGTGTGCGCAACGAGATGGGCCTGACCAACGTCGAAATCATGGTGCCGTTCGTTCGTACCCTGGGCGAAGCGAGCCAGGTGGTGGATCTGCTGGCTGAAAACGGTCTGGCCCGTGGCGAAAACGGCCTGCGCGTGATCATGATGTGCGAACTGCCGTCCAACGCCATCCTGGCTGAAGAATTCCTCGAATTCTTCGACGGTTTCTCCATCGGTTCCAACGACCTGACCCAGCTGACCCTGGGCCTGGACCGTGACTCCGGGATCATCGCGCACCTGTTCGACGAGCGTAATCCGGCGGTCAAGAAGTTGCTGGCCAACGCCATTGCCGCCTGCAACAAGGCCGGCAAATACATCGGCATCTGCGGTCAGGGCCCTTCGGACCACCCGGACCTGGCCAAGTGGCTGATGGAACAGGGCATCGAAAGCGTTTCGTTGAACCCCGATTCCGTACTGGAAACCTGGTTCTTCCTGGCTGAAGGTCAAGCTTCGGCTTGATCCTGTAAAAACGGACCGCTCTCTGTAGGAGCGAGCTCGCTCGCGATGGTCGCTAACGATAACGTGTTTTCCCTGGATAAACGCGTTGTTTGGGAGTCCATCGCGAGCAAGCTCGCTCCTACAGGGGGGGGCGGTCTTTTTGAGATTCAAGCAGGGCGGGCTCCTCCGGATGCCGCCCTTTTTTGTGCAAGAGATTATGCAAAGCAGCAGCAACCTATTTCCTGTCGCCCTGATCAGCGCCGAACGACGCGGCGATCTGAGCGAAGATGTGTATCGATTGAAACCCGGCAACAGCCCCGACTTCACCGTCGAGCTGGCTGTGACCCGTCTCGGCATGGCCGATGAGCCGACTTCCCGTGGCGTGCCGGTGATCCTGCTGCACGGCAGTTTTTCCAATCGCCGGTTCTGGTTCTCTCCCAAGGGCCTGGGGTTGGGCGCTTATCTGGCCCGCTTGGGGTTCGACGTGTGGATTGCGGAAATGCGCGGCCATGGCCTGTCCCAGCGTAACCATGATTACCGCAAGAACCGCGTCGCCGACTACGCTCGTTATGACCTGCCGGCCATTGGCGCGTTCGTGCGTGAGCAGAGCGGGCAGGTTCCGCACTGGATCGGTCACTCACTGGGCGGTATCACCCTGGCAGCGGCACTGGGGGGCGAGTACATCGGTGAACCGGTCGTGGCTTCCGCGGCGTTTTTTGGTGCCCAGGTCAGTCGCACCTACTGGCCGTTGAAGATCCCGCCGGTGGCGTGGGGCGGTCGCTTCATTCTCAAGCGTTTTGCCCAATTGTCCGGAACAAGGCTCAAGCGCGGCCCGGAGGACGAGCCCATCGGCCTGGCTCTGGAAAGCATGCGCTGGTACGGTCTGTTCGGGCGCTTTGGCGATGCCGACAAGGACTGGTGGGCGGGTTTGGCCGACGTCAAGGTGCCGGTGCTCGCCGTGAGCGCTGCGGGTGACCATCAGGATCCTGCGTGGGCATGTCGCAAACTGTTCGAGCAGTTCGGTTCCGAGCACAAGCAATTTATCAATCTGGGTCGTGATCAGGGTTTCACCGACAATTTCGGCCACGTTGAAATGCTCGTCAGCAAACCCGCGCAGACCGAAGTCTGGCCGTTGGTGACCCGCTGGCTGGCGGATCAGCAGACACCGTTATTGGAAGGGCAAGGCGATTTGGCCGCGGCGGTTTGAGCCTGATGCTCTAACAAGGGCATTTCGCTCTGATCGGCTTGCGGCTAAGATATGACGCATTGAGCTGTTCCGGTCACTTTGCGTGACCGAGTCATCACTGATGTTCGTGCTGTCTTCCTCTTTACAGGAGTTTCTCGATGATCCATTACCTCACGCCTGACCTGTGCGATGCCTATCCGGAACTGGTGCAGGTGCTGGAACCGATGTTCAGCAATTTCGGCGGCCGAGATTCCTTCGGTGGCGAAATCGTGACCATCAAGTGCTTCGAAGACAACTCGCTGGTCAAGGAGCAGGTCGAGCTCAAGGGCGATGGCAAGGTCCTGGTGGTCGATGGCGGCGGTTCCCTGCGCCGCGCGCTGCTGGGTGACATGCTCGCCGAGAAAGCGGCCAAGAATGGCTGGGAAGGCCTGGTGATCTACGGTTGCATCCGTGACGTCGACGTCATCGCGCAAACCGACCTGGGGGTTCAGGCGCTGGCCTGCCACCCGATGAAAACCGACAAGCGCGGTATCGGCGATCTCAATGTTGCCGTGACCTTCGCCGGCGTGACCTTCCACCCGGGCCATTACATCTATGCGGACAACAACGGCGTGATCATCTCGCCCAGCCCGCTGAAAATGCCTGAATAAAGCGCGGGTCGACTAAAGGAGTGCGGATGTTCGAGGAAGAAAACGCGCAATGGGGGCTGGTCCATGCCCTGGTGCTGGACGGTAAAGGCGGCGCGCGTTCGATTGCCCGGACTGAACTCGACGACTTGCAGCTGCAGGCCCATGAAAGCCTGTGGCTGCACTGGGATCGCAGTCATCCGCAAACCCAGACCTGGTTGCGCAAATCCAGCGGTCTGAGCGAATTCAGCTGCGACCTGTTGCTCGAAGAAAATACCCGTCCGCGCCTTCTACAGCTTTCCGACAGCGAACTGCTGCTATTTTTGCGCGGGGTCAATCTGAACCCCGGCGCCGAGCCGGAAGACATGGTGTCGGTGCGGATCTTCGGCTCTGCCAAGCGTGTCATTTCCCTGCGTTTGCGTCCGTTGCGCGCCACTGAAGAGTTGCTGGTGCAACTGGGCGATGGCAAAGGGCCGAAAACCGCCTCCGAACTCATCCTTTGCATGGCGCAGTACCTCACCAACAAGGTGCAGGATCTGGTCAGCGACCTCTCGGAAGTGGTCGACGTGGAGGAAGAAAAACTCGATGCCGACGAACGGTATACTCCTGAGCACGGATCGGTTTTGCAGATCCGTCGCCGGGCCGCTGCGTTGAAGCGTTTTCTCGCTCCACAGCGGGACATTTTCGGTCAACTGACGCGGATCAAATTGCCTTGGTTCGTCGAGGACGATGGCGATTACTGGAACGAATTGAACAACAGCCTGACCCGTTATCTGGAAGAGCTCGAGTTGACCCGGGAGCGCGTGGGGCTTGTGCTGGAGGCGGAAGACCGGCGACTGAGCCTGCGCATGAGTCGCACGATGTATCGCTTCGGTGTCATCACCGGGATCTTTTTGCCAATGAGTTTTCTGACCGGGCTTTTGGGGATCAACGTCGGTGGCATTCCATTCTCTGCGAGCCCGTACGGTTTCCTGATCGCTTGCCTTTTGGTGGTCTCGGTGGCGTTGGGGCAGTGGTGGTTGTACCGACGTTTGCGCTGGGTCTGAGGGGAACCATGTGACCCGAGCAAAACTGACCGCGTCTTCCACAGACATCACGAGAGGTGCGTATGCACGATCCGTTTGAACAGTCTTTGCGCGACATGCTCAATGCCTCACCGTCCACCCGGGACGACGATGCGTGTCTTGGGCGTGTACTGAAAACCGCCAACCGCCAGGTCGGCGCCGGTGATTTGTTCAGCCTCCTGGGCCGCTGGTTGCCCGCACTGATGATTGCCCTCAACAACGGATCGGCCCATGTCTCGCCGGTATCCCGTCTTCGTAAACCTGCTGCCCGCACTGCTGATAAGGCTGATTGAATATGGAACTTGATCTCTGGACACAGAGCCTCGTCACTGCAATGACTGCGTTGTGGACCAAGGTTGCGAACTTCATTCCGAACCTGTTCGGCGCACTGGTTGTGCTGCTGTTGGGTTTTGTCGTGGCCAAGCTGCTGGACACCCTGCTGTCCAAATTGCTCGCCAAGCTGGGCCTTGACCGCTTGATGGGCGGCACCGGCCTGACCAAACTGATGTCCCGCGCCGGGTTGCAGGTACCTATCTCGACCCTGATCGGCAAAATCGTCTATTGGTTCGTTCTGCTTATTTTTCTTGTTTCTGCCGCAGAATCCCTTGGACTTGAGCGAGTTTCAGCTACGCTGGACATGCTGGCGTTGTATTTGCCGAAGGTATTCGGCGCGGCGCTGGTGTTGCTGGTAGGTGTTTTGCTGGCGCAACTGGCCAACGGGCTGGTGCGCGGAGCGGCAGAAGGCGTGGGGCTGGACTATGCTTCAGGGCTTGGACGAATTGCCCAGGGCCTGGTGATCATCATCAGCATTTCGGTGGCGATCAGCCAGTTGGAGGTCAAGACTGACCTGCTCAACCATGTGATCGTGATTGTGTTGATAACCGTTGGTCTGGCGGTAGCGCTGGCCATGGGGTTGGGAAGCCGGGAAATTGCCGGCCAGATTCTTGCGGGAATCTACGTGCGTGAGCTGTACCAGGTTGGGCAACAAGTGCGTGTTGGCGAGGTCGAAGGCCAGATCGAAGAGATCGGCACGGTTAAAACCACATTGCTGACCGATGAGGGTGAGCTAGTCTCTCTTTCCAATCGGATCCTCCTTGAGCAGCATGTGAGTAGCCGCTAACCCGGCAAACCCTGCTAATGTATGCCGCCGCAAAATGCCAGCTGACGCTGGCTGCGGAGGATATTGACCTGACTGTCGGCCCGACTTGTTTTGAATAAAGCTCAATCGCTATCCATGCGCTACGACCCCCGCGAGCTCTCTGATGAGGAGTTGGTCGCGCGCTCGCATACCGAGCTGTTTCACGTAACACGCGCCTACGAAGAACTGATGCGGCGTTACCAGCGAACATTATTTAACGTGTGCGCACGATATCTCGGGAACGATCGCGACGCAGACGATGTCTGTCAGGAGGTCATGTTGAAGGTGCTGTATGGCCTGAAGAACTTCGAGGGCAAATCGAAGTTCAAGACATGGCTATATAGCATCACGTACAACGAGTGCATCACACAGTATCGAAAGGAACGGCGAAAGCGTCGCTTGATGGATGCTTTGAGTCTTGACCCCCTTGAGGAAGCGTCCGAAGAAAAGACGCCGAAACCTGAGGAAAAAGGCGGACTTGATCGCTGGTTGGTGTATGTGAACCCGATTGATCGTGAAATTCTGGTGCTACGATTTGTCGCAGAACTGGAGTTTCAGGAAATTGCAGACATAATGCATATGGGTTTGAGCGCAACAAAAATGCGGTACAAACGCGCTCTAGATAAATTGCGTGAGAAATTTGCAGGCATTGCTGAAACTTAGTTCAGCGCAAATATCTCTTACGTGTAGGCAAGTTCTGATAGACTTGCCGCCGAGTTGTCCCCCGGTTTGCGGGACTGCTTCACAATCACCAGATGGGGATTTAACGGATGAAACTGAAAAACACCTTGGGCTTGGCCATTGGTTCTCTTATTGCCGCCACTTCCATCGGCGCTCTGGCACAGGGCCAAGGCGCAGTTGAAATCGAAGGCTACGCAAAGAAGCAATATTTCGATAGCGACCGTAACTTCAAGAACGACGGCATCCTGCCGGGCGGTTCGATCGGTTACTTCCTGACAGACGACGTTGAACTGCGTCTGGCCTACGACGAAGTGCACAACGCCGTAGCAAACGACGGCAAGAACGTTAAGGGCGCGAACACCGCTCTGGACGCTCTGTACCACTTCAACAACCCAGGCGACATGCTGCGTCCTTACGTCTCGGGCGGTTTCTCCGACCAGAGCATCGACCAGAACGGCTCGAACGGTCGTAACCGTTCCACCTTCGCCAACGTTGGCGGCGGTGCCAAGCTGTACTTCACCGACAACTTCTACGCTCGTGCTGGCGTTGAAGCTCAGTACAACATCGACCAGGGCAACACCGAGTGGGCTCCTAGCGTCGGTATCGGTGTGAACTTCGGTGGCGGCAGCAAGCCAGCCGCTGCTCCAGTTCCAGCTCCGGAAGTTTGCTCCGACAGCGACAACGATGGCGTTTGCGACAACGTTGACAAGTGCCCAGACACCCCAGCCAACGTAACTGTTGACGCTGATGGCTGCCCGGCAGTTGCTGAAGTTGTTCGTGTTGAGCTGGACGTGAAGTTCGACTTCGACAAGTCGGTAGTCAAGCCTAACAGCTACGGCGACATCAAGAACCTGGCTGACTTCATGAAGCAGTACCCATCCACCACCACTACTGTTGAAGGTCACACTGACTCCGTCGGTCCTGACGCTTACAACCAGAAACTGTCCGAGCGTCGTGCAAACGCCGTTAAGCAAGTTCTGACCAACCAGTACGGTGTTGAATCGTCCCGCGTTCAGTCTGTTGGCTACGGCGAATCCCGCCCAGTTGCTGACAACAAAACTGACGCTGGCCGTGCAGTTAACCGTCGCGTAGAAGCGCAGGTTGAAGCTCAAGCTAAGTAATTAGCTCGCAGCTTTGAGAAAAGCCCGGCTCAGGCCGGGCTTTTCTTTGTCTGCGATTTGCTGAATCAGGCGAAAGCGGACACGTCCGATCGCTGCACCGCAGGCTCCCACAGGGATTGAGTCGCGCAGGCTGCCACTGCACCGATCACCAGGATGGCAGGGCTTTTCAGCTGGAATCTGCAGGCCGCGTCATCCATCGCCGTGAGTGTGCTCCGGCATTCGCGCTGATGGGGCAGCGACGCGTTTTCAATCATAGCCACGGGCGTGTCCATTGCCATGCCGCCAGCCAGTAGCTGTTCACGGATTTCCCCGAGCTTGGCCACTCCCATGTAAATCACCAGGGTCGTTCCGCCTTGAGCCAGCGCCTGCCAGTTCAATTGGCTGTCGTCCTGGGTGTGAGCGGTGACCAGCGTTACGCCACGGGCCACACCGCGCAAGGTCAACGGGATATCGCACTGTGTTGCCCCTGCCAGTCCGGCGGTGATGCCATTGACCAACTCGACTTCGATCCCGCGCTCACGCAACCACTGCGCCTCTTCGCCGCCTCGGCCGAAAATGCATGGATCGCCACCCTTGAGCCGCGCCACGCATTTGCCCTGCCGGGCATAACGCAGCATCAGGCGATGGATGAACGCTTGCGGGGTGGAGCGGCAGCCGCCGCGCTTGCCCACCGGGATGATTCGCGCCCGTGGACAGTGCTCAAGTATCGCGACATTGACCAGGTCATCGATCAGCACCACATCAGCCTCGCGCATGGCACGTACCGCCTTGAGCGTGAGCAACTCCGGATCCCCCGGGCCTGCACCTACCAGCCAGACTTTTGCACTCATAGTGTTTTCCTCACGAGATGACGGTAATGGGCTGCGCCCTGGCAGCCAGCAGGCGTTTTATTTCCGGAACGCAGGACCCGCATTGCGTGCCGCAACCCAGTTCCTGCTTCAGTTCCTGCAAGTCCAGGCCGCGGTCGATGCCGGCGCAGATCGCCTTCTGGCCGACGTTCTTGCAATTGCACAGGATCTTGTTGGCGTTGACAGGCGCGTCGAGGTTGCCCGGTGGTGCGCTCAGCGGCGCAAGCAACCAGCGCCGCAGTTGCTCGTCTGCGCGACCTTCGAGCCACAGCCCCTGCAACCAGTGTTGGGCAAGGGTTTCGCCGGCCAGGCGGATCGCGGTGATGCGGCCGTTTTCGATGCGCACCCGCTTGCCAATCGCGCGTCGCGGGTCGTCGTAAGCCAGCACCGGGCCGTCATTGAATGCCAGGCTTTGATCGATTTCGCTGAGCCACTCTGCCGAAGGCGCGGAAGGATTAGCCGCCCGCACAAGCAGGGCAGGGCGTTCACGCCCAATCAGGCTGAGGCTGACGTAGGAAAACGCCTCGCAGAGCGGTCGTAGCGTCTCAAAATGCCGTTGAACATCGCCCTCGATCAGGGCGAACAGTTTCCATGGCAAATCCACCGGCTCCAGGCGAACACCGCTGTGTTTGAGTTCGGGCTGTTTGGACAATGGATCGAAGGCGGACAAGGTGAGGCTGTTGACCCCGCCCTTGAGGAAACGGTCGCCCCAATGCATGGGCAAAAAGGCCTGGCCCGGACGCACGCTGTCATCGCTGGTGACTGTGACGATGACTGCGCCGCGTCGGCTTTTCAGGCTGACCAGATCCCCGGGCTGCAAGCGATGACGGCGCAATTCGTCCGGGTGCAGGCTCACCTGCGCTTCGCTGACATGACCGAACAATTGCGCGGCGGTGCCGGTGCGGCTCATGCCGTGCCATTGATCGCGCAGGCGGCCGGTGATCAGGGTCAGCGGGAAGCGCGCATCGCGTTGTTCCTTGGCGGCGCGATACGGATCGGCCACGAACTGCGCGCGCCCGTTGGCCGTGGCAAATACCCCGTCGACGTACAGCCGCACCGTGCCTTCAACGGCGCCCGCAGGGAAGGGCCACTGCTGCGGGCCAAGACGATCGATCAGCGCATGGCTGATACCGGACAGATCGAGGTCGCGACCTTGAGTCAGCTGTTTGTATTCATCAAAGACCTGAGCCGGATTATCAAATTCAAACAGGCTGGCTTGGCCGGGGCGCAGGTATTTCTCCAGGCGTTGTGCGAAATCTACGGTAATTGCCCAGTCCGGCCGTGCCTCACCCGGTGCGACGACTGCCTGGCGTACGTGGGAAATGCGCCGCTCGGAGTTGGTCACGCAGCCTTCCTTTTCTCCCCAGCTGGCCGCGGGCAGCAGGAGGTCGGCAAACTTCGCGGTTTCAGTGGTGCGAAAGGCTTCCTGCAACACCACGAACGGACAGTCCTGCAAGGCAGCGCGCACGACTGTCTGGTCCGGCATGGATTGCGCGGGATTGGTACAGGCGATCCACAGCGCCTTGATCTTGCCGCTGCGCACTTGCTCGAACAGCTCGATCGCCGAGAGCCCGGGATTTTCCGGCAGTTGCTCGACGCCCCAGTAGGACGCCACCTCTGCACGGTGTTGCGCATTGGCGGCGTCACGATGGCCGGGCAGCAGATTGGACAAACTGCCGGTTTCCCGCCCGCCCATGGCGTTTGGCTGACCGGTCAGCGAGAAAGGTCCGGCGCCGGGGCGACCAATCTGCCCGGTGGCCAGGTGAAGGTTGATCAGTGCACTGTTTTTAGCGCTGCCGGCGGTGGACTGATTGAGCCCCATGCACCACAGCGACAGAAAGCTGGGGGATGTGCCGACCCACTCGGCACATTGCTGCAATTGCCCGACGCTGATTCCGCAGAGCTGCGAGACCATTTGCGGCGTGTAGTCCCGCACCAGGCTTTTCAGCTCGGCCAGGCCTTCGGTGTGGGCCTTGATGAAGTCGCGATCGATCCAGTCTTCCCACAGCAGCAGATGCAAAATCCCATGGAACAGGGCGACATCGGTGCCAGGCAAGATCGCCAGGTGCAGGTCGGCCAGATCGCAGGTGTCGGTACGGCGTGGGTCAATGACGATGACCTTCATCTGCGGCCGGCGCGACCGGGCTTCTTCCAGCCGGCGAAACAGCACCGGGTGGGCGTAGGCCATGTTGCTGCCGACGATCATCACGCAATCGCTCGACTCCAGGTCTTCGTAACTGCAGGGCGGGGCGTCGGCACCCAGGCTGCGCTTGTAGCCGACCACTGCCGAGGACATGCACAGCCGCGAATTGCTGTCGATGTTGTTGGTACCCACCAGGGCGCGTGCCAGCTTGTTGAAGGCGTAGTAGTCCTCAGTCAACAGTTGCCCGGAAATGTAGAACGCCACGCTGTCGGGGCCGTGTTCGGCGATGGTCGCGGCAAAGACGCTGGCAGCATGATCGAGGGCGGTATCCCAGTCGGTGCGGCCCCGGGCCAGGTCTTTGCCGAGGCGCAATTCGGGGTACAGCGCCCGCGCCGTCAGGTCACCGGTCAGGTGCAGGGTCGAACCCTTGCTGCACAGCTTGCCGAAATTGGCCGGGTGCGCCGGATCGCCGCTGACGCCGAGGATGCGTGAACCGTCATGCTCGATCAGCACGCCGCAGCCGACCCCGCAGTAACAGCAAGTGGACGCGGTGATCTGGCGGTCCATCAGCCTGCATCCCGCAGGGCGAGCAGGACCCGGCCATTTTCCACCCGGGTCTGATGGTGGTGGGCACAGCCAATGTCCGGGGCCTGGGCTTCGCCGCTTGCCAGATCGATTTGCCAGTTATGCAGCGGGCAGGCCACCCGTTTGCCGTAGATCAGGCCTTGGGACAGCGGTCCGCCCTTGTGCGGGCAACGGTCGTCGAGGGCGAAGACTTCGTCGTCGCTGGTACGAAAAATCGCGATGTCACCCTTGGGCCCGGTGATGATCCGCGAGCCCAGGGCATTGATCTCTTCCAGTGCGCAGATATCCAGCCAGTTCATGCCAGCACCTCCAGGTTTTTCACGGGGATGACGTCGAATTCTTTTTTCAGCTGTGGCTGTTCCAGGCGTTCCTTCCACGGGTCCTGTTCGAACGACAGGGAGAATTGCAGGCGATCGTTAAGCGCTTTGCGACGCTCCGGGTCCTCAAGCACGGCTTTCTTGATGTGGTCCATGCCGACCCGTTGCAGGTAGTGCACGGTGCGCTCGAGGTAAAAGGCTTCTTCGCGGTACAGCTGCAGGAATGCACCGTTGTATTCGCGCACTTCTTCGGCGGTTTTCAGTTTGACGAAAAATTCCGCGACCTCGGTCTTGATCCCGCCGTTGCCACCGATGTACATCTCCCAGCCGGAGTCCACGCCGATGATTCCCACATCCTTGATGCCCGCTTCCGAGCAGTTGCGCGGGCAACCGGAGACAGCCAGTTTCACCTTGTGCGGTGACCACATGTTGAACAGGTCATGCTCCAGCTCGATGCCCAGCTGTGTGGAATTTTGCGTGCCGAAGCGGCAGAACTCGCTGCCGACGCAGGTTTTCACCGTGCGGATGGATTTGCCGTAGGCGTGGCCGGACGGCATGTCCAGGTCCTTCCATACCCCCGGCAGGTCTTGCTTGCGGATGCCCAGCAAGTCGATGCGCTGGCCACCGGTGACCTTGACCATCGGCACGTTGTACTTGTCGGCGACGTCGGCAATGCGCCGCAGTTCCGAAGGATTGGTCACGCCGCCCCACATCCGCGGGACTACCGAGTAGGTGCCGTCTTTCTGAATGTTGGCGTGGGCGCGTTCGTTGATCAGGCGCGATTGCGGATCGTCCTTGGCTTCCCCCGGCCACGTGGAAATCAGGTAGTAGTTGAGCGCCGGCCGGCAGGTGGCGCAGCCGTTGGGGGTGCGCCAGTTCAGGTAGCTCATGGTGCCGGCGATGGTCAGCAGGTGCTGCTCGCGGATGGCCTGGCGGATTTGCCCGTGGTTGAGGTCGCTGCAGCCGCAGATGGCCTTTTCGCTTTTCGGTTTGACGTCGGCGGCGCCGCCCACGGTGTTGATCAGGATCTGTTCGACGAGCCCGGCGCATGAACCGCAGGAGCTGGCGGCCTTGGTGTGTTTCTTGACGTCGTCGACGCTGAACAGGCCGTGTTCCTGGATCGCCTTGACGATGGTGCCTTTGCACACGCCGTTGCAGCCGCAGACTTCGGCCGTGTCGGCCATGCTCATGGCTTTGTCCTGGCCCTGATGTCCTACGTCGCCCAAGGCGTTTTCACCAAACATCAAGTGATCGCGGATCTCACTGATGGCGTGGTTTTCACGGATCTGCCGGAAATACCAGCCACCATCTGCCGTATCGCCGTACAGGCAGGCGCCGACCAGCACGTCATCCTTGATCACCAGTTTTTTGTAGACCCCGCCGATCGGGTCGGAGAGGGTGATGGTTTCCGTGCCTTCACCGCCCATGAAATCGCCGGCGGAGAACAGATCGATGCCGGTGACTTTCAGCTTGGTCGAGGTCACCGAGCCCTGATAGCGGGCGAAGCCCAGTTGTGCGAGGTGATTGGCGCAGACCTTGGCCTGTTCGAACAGCGGCGCCACCAGGCCATAGGCGATGCCCCGGTGGCTGGCGCATTCACCGATGGCATAGATCCGCGGGTCGTAGGTTTGCAGGGTGTCGTTGACCAGGATTCCGCGGTTGCACGGAATGCCGGATTTTTCCGCCAGTTCGGTATTGGGGCGAATGCCGGCGGCCATCACCACCAGGTCAGCGGGAATGATGTCGCCGTTCTTGAATTGCACCGAACCGACCCGGCCGTTGCCTGCGTCGTGCAAGGCCTGGGTCTGCTCGCACAGGCGAAAGTGCAGGCCGCGAGCCTCCAGGGCGGTTTGCAGCAGCTGGCCGCTGGTCTTGTCCAGTTGGCGCTCCAGCAACCATTCGCCGATGTGCACTACGGTGACGTGCATGCCCCGCAGCATCAGGCCGTTGGCGGCCTCCAGACCGAGCAGGCCGCCACCGATCACCACGGCGTGGCGGTGGGTTTTCGCGGTGTCGATCATGGCCTGGGTGTCGGCGATGTCGCGGTAGCCGATCACGCCTTCAAGGGTGTTGCCCGGAATGGGCAGGATGAAGGGCGTAGAGCCTGTGGCGATCAGCAGGCGATCGTATTCGGCTTCGCTGCCGTCTTCGGCAATGACCCGGCGCTTGACCCGGTCGATTTCCACGACTTTGCGGTTGAGCAGCAGTTTGATGTTGTTGTCCAGGTACCAGTCCAGATCGTTGAGCACGATCTCTTCGAAGGTCTGTTCACCCGCCAGCACCGGCGACAACAGGATGCGGTTGTAGTTGGTGTGCGGTTCGGCACCGAAGACCGTGATGTCGTACAGCTCCGAGCTCAGTTTGAGCAGCTCTTCCAGGGTCCGGACCCCAGCCATGCCGTTGCCGATCATCACCAGTTTTAGTTTTTTCATCAGGTTCTCCGGGGAGCTCAGGCCTGCCTCATCAGGGTTCAGGCCATGCTCGAGAAATTTTGCGCAAACAAAAAAAGGCGTCCCGCTAGTTGCCTAGCGAGGACGCCTTTGTCCTGGTCCCGTTCTCTCGGGAAGTGCAGCCTTCGTCGTTGAAGCCTGCGCTTTATGTCTGTTGAAAGAGGTAATGCAGTGGTTATGCCAACTTGCGCGAGGGCCCGTGTTTAATGGCTTTCTTTGCGTCGGCAAGGGCAGAACCCAGAGCAAATGCACCGATTCAAAGCGCGTTGCCCGCTAATGGAGCGCCACCACCAGCAACGCCAGGTTGGCCAGCAGCGATATCAGCGCCAATGTCCGCCAGACTTTCAGCGGCTCGCGCTCCAGCAACGGTTTGGGGCGCACGTTCAAGCTGCGCCGTTCACCCTGTTCGATCAGCAGCAGCCATTCTTCCGCCGTTTCGAAACGCTGCTCGGGGGCTGCCGCCACGGCACGCTCCAGGTGATGGGCGATCCAGTCCGGCAGGTCGGGCCGGTAGCGGCTGGCGCTGACCGGGAGGCCAAATCGGGGGCGCTGGAACGCTTCGATTTCGCCATAGGGATAGTGCCCGGTGAGCAGGAAGTACAAGGTCACTCCGACGGCGTAAAGGTCCTGCCGTGGCGTCGGCACATCGCCCCGAAAGGCTTCTGGGGCGATGTAACTGGGTGTCCCTGGCAGGGCCCAGGGCAGATCCTGCGAAAGACCGGGGCAGTAGGCGAGGCCGAAATCCAGCAGGCGCAATTCACCGTCGTCCCCCAGCAACAGGTTTTCCGGTTTGATGTCGCGATGCAGAATCTGCCGTCGATGCAACAGGCCGACCGCTCGCAGCAAGCGTTCGGCGATGTCTTGCCACTGGGGCAGCGGCAGCGGTCCACTCTGTTCATGTCGCCGGGCCAGGGTAGTGCCCGAGTATTCACGCATCACGTAGTACAAATGCTGACGCTGACTGGCGGCATGCACTTCAGGAAAATGTCGGCCGGCCACGCGTTTGAGGAACCATTCTTCCGACAGCAAGGCTTGCCCGGCCTGGGGGTCGTCGTGCAGGCGCCCCGGCAGGGTTTTCAACAGCCAGGCGCGTTGCTGATGGTCGCGAACACGGTAAAGCAGCGATTGCTGGCTCTGGGCGACGATCCCTTCGACCTGCCAGCCTTCGAACGCCTGCCCCGGTTTCAGGGCAGGCGGCAGTGGCCATTGCTGCAAGTGCATCAACGCATCGCCAATGCTCGCCTCACCGAGGGCGTCAACCCGTACCAGCAAGGCACTGGCGTTGTCCTGACTGCCCGCCAGGTGCGCGGCATTGACCAGGGTTTGCGCGGCGCTGTGCAAGTCCGGTTGATCGCGCAGGATCGCGGCAATCGCGGTATCGCCCAGCACCGCCCAGACGCCGTCGCTGAGCAGGACGAAGCTTTCATCGAGGCGTAGCTCGCCGTCGAGAAAGTCCAGCACCAGGTGTTGATCGAGCCCCAGCGCCCGTTTCAGCACATGCTGCATGCCCGGCTGATCCCAGACGTGATCTTCGCTGATTCGCTGCAATCGATCGGCGTGCCAGCGGTACACCCGGCAATCGCCGACATGCGCCAGGGTAAACCGCCGGCCGCGCAGGACCAGCGCACTGAGGGTGGTCAGCAGCGGTTGTCCGCCGCCATTGGCCTGCAACCAGCGATTTTGCGCCAGCAACAGGCGATCGAGCGCCTGCGCCGCGCTCCAGGTTTCCGGCGTGGCGTAGTAGTCCAGCGCCAGCGCCTGCAGCGTCGAACGGGCCGCCAGGCCGCCATCGGCGCACTGGCTGACACCGTCGGCGATGGCGAACAGATAACCTTTGCTCGCCGCCAGCACCGGGGCCGGTGTGACCAGGCGCAGGGCGTCCTGGTTTTCCTCGCGGGGACCGATGGCGCTGGCTTCGGCGAAACTCAGTTGCAGGCTCATCGAGACGTCAGACCCGCGCAGCCGTTACGGCGGCCGAACCCCAGGTGGTTCTCCAGCGCCGTTTCACGCCGTGCAGACCAAACCAGGCAAGAACGCCGAGGCTGGCGAACAACCACAGCGCCAGCTGATAGCTGCCGGTGCTTTGCTTGATCGCACCCATGCCGGCCGCGAGGGCAAACCCACCGATGCCGCCGGCCATGCCGATCAAACCGGTCATCACGCCGATTTCCCGGCGAAAACGCTGCGGCACCAACTGGAATACCGCGCCATTGCCTGCACCGAGACCGAGCATGGTGCAGACGAAAAGTGCGAGGGCGGCGTAGGAATTTGGCAGGTTGAAACCGACCGCGGTAATGCAGATCGCCGCGACCGTGTACATCGCCAGCAAGGTGCGAATCCCGCCGAACCGGTCAGCCAGCGCACCGCCCAGGGGGCGCATCAGGCTGCCGCCAAACACGCAGGCGGCGGTGTAGTAGCCGGCAGTCACCGGGCTCAGGCCGTACTGGTCGTTGAAATAACCGGGCAGGGCGCTGGCCAGGCCGATGAAACCGCCGAAGGTGACGCTGTAGAAAAACATGAACCACCAGCTGTCACGATCGCCAAGGGCCTTGAAATAGTCGGCCATGGATTTGGCTTTGGGCCGCTCAGGGGCGTTTTTGGCCAGCCAGGCGAAGACGATCAAGGTCAGGATCAACGGAATCAGGGCGAAGCCGAACACGTTGCTCCAGCCAAACGCCGCCGCCAGCACCGGGGCGATCAGGGCGGCGAGCACCGTTCCCGAATTCCCCGCGCCGGCGATGCCCATGGCCTTGCCTTGATGCTGCGGCGGATACCACTGCGAGGCCAGGGGCAGGGCGACGGCAAAGGAAGCGCCGGCCATGCCGAGGAACAGCCCCAGCAGCAAGGCTTGCTCGTAGCTGTGGATGCCGAGTTTCCAGGCGCCGAACAGCGCGCAAATGACGATGACCTGGCCGATCAGGCCGGCCGTTTTTGGTGACAGGCGATCAGCCAGCATCCCCATGGCGAAACGCAAGACCGCCCCGGCCAGAATGGGCGTGGCCACTACCATCCCGCGTTGCTGCGTCGTCAGGTGCAGGTCGGCGGCGATCTGTACCGCCAAGGGTCCGAGCAGATACCAGACCATGAAGCTCAGGTCGAAATAGAGGAACGCTGCGAACAAAGTGGGGGTATGGCCGGATTTCCAGAAGCTTGAATTCATCGCGCACCTCAGCTGTGAAGAGTCTCGGAAGGAGTCATGAGCTTGCAGGTGGGGCGCCGCTACGGCCGCACCACCGGCCCCGTGCTGTGGGGCCAAAACGAAAAAACGCCGCCACCCGATTCGCCAAGGGCAAATGAGATGAGCGACGTCTTTGTCGTAGGTGGGGCAACCGCCGTTGGTTACCTGTAGTGATTACTTAGCGAGATCTGTGCCAACAACCGAGACCGAGTCGTGGCCCATCGCGGGCAAGCCCGCTCCCACAAAGATTGTTGGTGTTCGCAAAACCTGTGGGAGCGGGCTTGCCCGCGATGGGGCCCTGACAGGCGATGCGATGTGTCAGCCGAGCAACTCGCTCATGGCAATGATCTGCTCCGCCACCTGAATCAGCTTCTGCTGTCGGCTCATCGCCTGGCGGCGCATCAGGGTGTAGGCCTCTTCCTCGTTGCAGTCCTTCATTTTCATCAGCAGCCCCTTGGCCAGCTCGATGCGCTTGCGCTCGGCCAGTTGCTGGTCGCGGGCGTGCAGTTGGGCACGCAAGGCCTGGTCGCTTTCGAAGCGCGCCATGGCCACATCGAGAATCGGCTGCAGGCGCTGTGCGTGAATGCCTTCGACGATGTAGGCACTGACCCCGGACTTGATCGCCTGGCGCATTACAACGGGGTCGTGTTCGTCGGTGAACATCACGATCGGTCGTGGTTGGTCGCGAGTCACCAGAACCACTTGTTCCATGACATCGCGACCCGGTGACTCGGTATCGATCAGGATCACGTCCGGACGCACCGTTTCGACGCGTTCGGGCAGGTCGATGGTCAGGCCGGACTCGTCGATCACCTCGAATCCGGCCTCGGTCAGGGCGGCCTTCAGGCGTCCGACTTTTTTCGCGGTGTCGTTGATCAGCAGGATACGCAGCATGTTCGTGGTCTCCTGTCAGCGGCTGGCGGATCGATGGGCGCTGTCGCTCATCGCGTGCAGTTTGAAACCGCGGGCATAACCGGCCGGGTCCGAACCGTCCCAGATCTTGCCGTCGATCAACTGGCTGCTGCGCATTTCCCCGGCGGGTGACATGACGCCGACGGCACTGGCGGCCTGACGGTAGAGGTCCAGTTGCTGGACCTGCCGGGCCACCGCGAGATAGTCCGGGTCCTCGCGCAGCAGGCCCCAGCGGCGGAACTGGGTCATGAACCACATGCCGTCGGACAGGTACGGCAGGTTGACCTCGCCATTGCCGTGCAAGCGCAGGGCGTGCGGGTCTTGCCAGCGATGGCCAAGGCCGTCGGCGTACTCGCCCAGCAGGCGTGGTTCGATGCAGTCCAGCGGCGCGTCCAGATACTGCGTGGCACTGAGCAATTGTGCGGTACTGCGGCGATTCTCGGTGCTTGCCTCGATGAAGCGGCTGGCCTCCAGGACCGCCATCACCAGTGCCCGGGCGGTATTGGGGTATTGCTCGACGAACGCGCGGGTGCAGCCGAGGACCTTTTCCGGGTGGTCTGGCCAGATGTTCTGGGTGGTGGCCAGGGTAAAGCCGAGATCCTGCTGCACGGCGCTGGCGGACCAGGGTTCGCCGACGCAAAAGCCGTCGATTCGTCCGGCCCGCAGGTGCGCGACCATTTGCGGCGGCGGCACCACCACGCTGTCGACATCCAGTAGAGGGTGAATGCCCTGGCTGGCCAGCCAGTAATACAGCCACATGGCGTGGGTGCCCGTAGGAAAAGTCTGAGCGAAGGTGAGTTTTGGGCGAGTTTGGTGCACGTGCCGATCCAATGCTTCAGGACTGGTCACACCCTGCGTCTGCAAGCCGCGGGACAGATTGATGCTCTGACCGTTCTGATTCAGGCCCATCAACACCGCCATGTCGGTCGCGGCCACGCCACCGATGCCCAGGTGAACGGCGTAGATCAGGCCATAGAGGCTATGGGCGGCATCGAGTTCGCCGCTGACCAGCTTGTCCCGCAGGTTGGCCCAGGACGCCTGGCGCTTGAGGTTCAGCGTCAGGCCATAGGGTTGGGCGAAGCCTTGGGTGGCGGCGACCACGACCGAGGCGCAGTCGCTCAAGGCCATGAAACCGAGGTTGATTTCGGTTTTTTCCGGGGCATCGCTGCCATTGACCCAGGCCAGAGGGCCGGCTGACGGTTCGTTCATCGTGCGTTCACCTTGCAAAAAAAACGTCGTCCCGGGGCCAAGCACGAGCAGGCCCGGGACGACGCCATTGTCTTTGCACACATTCCGTCATTGGCATGGGTGCTGGTGCCTGGAGTGGTGCAAGGCATATGCCATCAACTGTTGTTTTGATCGCATGCCTCGCTTGCCACCCCGTTGCCCGGCTATAATCGCCGGCTCAATTCGCCGCCAATCGAGTCAAATCCGCCCATGTACACCCTGGCCCGTCAGCTGTTGTTCAAACTCTCCCCGGAAACCTCCCACGATCTGTCCCTGGACCTGATCGGCGCAGGTGGACGTCTTGGGCTCAACGGCTTGCTGTGCAAGGCCCCGGCGAAGGTGCCGGTGAATGTCATGGGCCTGGACTTCCCGAACCCGGTGGGTCTGGCCGCCGGCCTGGACAAGAACGGCGCGGCCATCGATGGTTTTGCCCAACTGGGTTTCGGTTTTGTCGAAATCGGCACCATCACCCCGCGTCCGCAGCCGGGCAACCCGAAGCCACGCCTGTTCCGCTTGCCGGAAGCCGAGGCGATCATCAATCGCATGGGCTTCAACAACCTCGGCGTCGATCACCTGCTGGCCCGCGTGGCGGCGGCCAAGTACAAGGGCGTGCTGGGCATCAACATCGGCAAGAACTTCGATACGCCGGTCGAGCGTGCCGTGGATGACTACCTGATCTGCCTGGACAAGGTTTACGCCCACGCCAGCTACGTGACGGTCAACGTCAGTTCGCCGAACACGCCGGGCCTGCGTAGCCTGCAATTCGGCGACTCGCTCAAGCAGTTGCTGGCCGACCTGGCCGAGCGCCGTGCGGAACTGGCCTTGCGTCATGGCAAGCATGTGCCGCTGGCGATCAAGATCGCGCCGGACATGACTGACGAAGAAACTGCACAAGTCGCCCAAGCGCTGATCGAAACCGGAATGGATGCCGTCATCGCCACCAACACCACCCTGAGCCGCATCGGCGTCGAAGGCATGGAGCATGGTGACGAGGCGGGTGGCTTGTCCGGTGCACCGGTTCGCGACAAGAGCACCCACACCGTGAAAGTGCTGGCAGCGGAGCTGGGTGGACGCCTGCCGATCATCGCTGCCGGCGGCATCACCGAAGGCAAGCACGCGGCGGAGAAAATCACCGCGGGCGCGAGCCTGGTGCAGATCTACTCGGGCTTCATCTACAAAGGCCCGGCGCTGATTCGTGAGTCTGTGGACGCCATCGCGGCCCTGCGTTAAACCTTGTAGGAGTCCGGCTTGCCGGCGATGGCGTCATTGAGATCGCCATCGCCGGC
>NZ_RWIR01000029.1 GCF_009764265.1 Pseudomonas sp. PB101 | reverse complement strand
CACGCTCCCACAGGTTACGTAAAAACCTGTGGGAGCGTGGCTTGCCCGCGATGGCGTCCGTGACGGAAGCGAAAATTTTCAGCGCTGTTTGAGTCGGTCGATGACCACCGCCAACAACAAAATCGAACCGCGAATCACATACTGATAAAACGTATCGATGTTCTTCAGGTTCATCGCATTCTCGATGATCGCCAGTATCAGCACCCCGGCGATCACGTGCCGGATCATGCCGATCCCGCCACTCAACGACACCCCGCCCAGTACGCAGGCCGAGATCACGGTCAGTTCGAAACCCTGGCCGATCATTGGCTGGCCCGAGGTCATGCGCGAGGCCAGGATCACCCCGGCGAGCGCACCGATCACTCCGTGCACGGCGAAGATGATGATCTTGGTCCGGTCGACATTCACACCCGCCAGCAACGCCGCTTCCTGGTTGCCGCCGATGGCCATGGTGTTGCGCCCGTAGGTGGTGTAGTTCAGCAGCCAGCCGAAGAACAGGAAGCAGACGATGGTGATCAGGATCGGTACCGGTACGCCAAACAACTGGCCGTTGCCGAAGACGAAGAACGATTCCTGCGACACCCCCACCGCCTTGCCGTTGGCGAAAATGTACGCCAGGCCACGCACGATCTGCATGGTCGCCAACGTGGTGATCAACGCGTTGACCCGCAACTTGGCAATCACGATGCCGTTGATCAGCCCGACGATCAGCCCCATCACCAGCGCCGCACAGACTCCGAGAAACACGCTGTCGGTGTCACGCATCACCACCGCCGCGACCACCCCGGCACAGGCGATCACCGAGCCCACCGACAAGTCGAAATGCCCGGACGCCAGGCAATACAACATGGTGCAGGCAGCAATGCCGGTGGTGGAAATCGCCAGGCCCAGGCCGCGCATGTTCAGTGGCGAGAGGAAGTTGTCGATCAGCAAGGTGCAGGCGACAAAAATGCCGACGGCCGCCAGCAGCATCACCCAGTCATCGAGAAAGCGCCGCAGGTCCAGCGGTTTGCGCGTGGTCGGCAAAGTGTTGTTTTGGGTTGTCATCATAGTCACCTCTCAGTTCGCCACGCCGTCGGCGCGTTGGCGCGGCAAAGCCAGTTGCAGCAGGTTGGATTCGTTGGCCTGGTCGCGGCTCAGCTCGCCACTCAGGGCGCCTTCGCACAGCACCAGGATGCGGTCGGAAATGCCCATGACTTCCATCAGGTCGCTGGACACCACAATCACCGCGATCCCTTCGGCTGCCAGGTTATGGATGATCTGGTAGATCTCGGCCTTGGCACCGATGTCGATGCCGCGGGTGGGCTCGTCGAGCAGCAGCACTTTCATCGGCATCGACAGCCAGCGGCCGAGAATGGCCTTCTGCTGATTGCCGCCGGAAAGAAACTTGATCGGCTGCCCGGCGTGTGGCGTTTTCACCTTGAGCGCCTTGATCTGCTGCGCGGCGTTGTCCTTTTCCCACAGGCCACGCAACAGGCAGCCGAAGGTGGAATGGGCGCCGCGTGCGCTGATATTGATGTTCTCGGCGACGCTGGCCAGCGGCAGGATGCCCTCCTTCTTGCGGTCCTCGGGGCACAACAGGACGCCGGCGGCAATTGCGTCCCGGGGAGAACGCAGTTTCAGTTCATGGCCACGCAGCTCCAGGCGCCCGGCGCTGTTGCGCGCCAGGCCGCTGAGCAGGCGCAGCAGCTCGGTGCGGCCGGCACCGACCAACCCGAACAGCCCGAGGATTTCGCCTTTGTGCACCTGGAAACGCACCGGTTCGCGCAAGCCGGGCCCGAGCAGACCGTCGACCTTGAGTGCCACCGCGCCGCGCTGGCGCGGGCGGTAATCGTAGATGTCCTGGATGTCGCGACCGACCATGCAGGTGACCAGTTGATCGTGGGTCAACTCACTCATGTCATCGAACGTGCGCACGTATCGCCCGTCCTTGAACACCGTCACCGCGTTGCAGATGCGGAACACCTCTTCCATGCGATGGGAAACATAGAGCACCACTTTGCCCTCGTCCCGCAGCCGCCCGATGATCGCCATCAAGCGCTCGATCTCCCGTGCCGAAAGGCTGCTGGTGGGCTCATCGAAGGCAATCACATGGGCGCCACGGGACAGCGCCTTGGCGATTTCCACCAACTGCCGTTGCCCCAGGGACAGGCGCCCGACTTTCTCCTGCGGATCGATTTCATCGGCCAGGCCCTTGAGACAGGCCAGTGCCTGCTGACGCAAGGTGCCGCGATTGATCAGGCCGAAACTGGCCGGCAGATGCCCGAGAAACAGGTTCTCCGCCACGGTCATCTCCGGCACCAGATGCAGCTCCTGGTGGATCACCGCGACGCCACTGCCGATGCTGTCGGCGGTGGACTTGAAGTCCATCGTCCGCTCGCCGATCTGCAAGTCACCGCTGCTGGGAATGTAGGCCCCGCCGAGGATTTTCAGCAGTGTCGACTTGCCGGCGCCGTTCTCGCCCATCAGGGCATGAACCTGACCCGGATGCGCGACGAAGCTGATGTTGTCCAGCGCCTTCACCCCGGGAAAGGTCTTGCCGATCCCGTTGAAGCGCAAGCTGCCGTTGTGTTGTTGTGTGTTTGATTGCGCGTGCATAACCCACCTCTTCAAACCGGTCAGGCAGCCCCGTCGCCGAGGCCGCCGTTGAAATCAGATGGCCGTCAGTTCCACAGGCCGATCTTTTCCAGTTCCTGCTTGAAGTTGTCGCGGGTGATCAGCGTGACGTCGTCCATGGCGGTGTATTTCGCAGGCTCTTTGCCGGTGGTGACCCACTCGTACATCATGCTCGCAGTGTTGTAGCCCTCGATGTGCGGGCTCGGCAGCATCGAGCCGTAGAAGCCGCTGTCGGGTTTCTTCAGCTCGCCTATCGCGTCGGTACCGTTGATGCCGATGCCGATCACGTTGGCCGCAGCGAAACCGGCGCTCTCGGTGGCGCGCACCCCGCCGAGCACGGTGTTGTCGTTCATGCCGCCGATGATCAGGTTCTTCGCCGCACTCGGCAGTTTCACCAGGGCCGAGTTGGTGGCGTCCATGCTGCCCGGCACGTCGAGGGTCTTGAGGGCTGAGAACAGGATGTGGTCTTTCGGCATGCCGGCATCTTCCAGCGCTTTCACCGAACCGTCGGTGCGTTTCTTGCCGGTGTCGAGTTCGTTATAGGTGTTGATCACCGCATAGGTGTCTTTCCAGTCCCAGCCGCGTTTCTTCGCTTCGGTCGCCATGGCGGTGCCCTGCTTCTGGCCAACTTCGAAAGCGGCCATGCCCAGGTACGGCACGTCTTCCATGAACTTGCCGCTGGCATCGACGAAACGGTCATCGACCGCAATCACTTTCAGCCCGTTGAGCTTGGCCTTGGCCATGATCGCAGGTCCCAGGGACACGTCCGGCGGGCAGATCACGAAGCCTTTGGCGCCGTTGGCCGCGAGGCTGTCGATGGCAGAAAGGGTTTTCTCACCATCGGGCACGGCGATCTTTATCAGGGTGAAGCCCTTTTCTTTTCCGGCCTTTTCGGCAAAGGCCCATTCGGTCTGGAACCAGGGCTCTTCCGCTTGCTTGACGAGGAAACCGATTTTCACTTCCTCGGCCGCCAGCAGCGTGCTGCTCAGGCTGACCGCCGAGACCGCCAACGCGGCACAGCACAGGGAACGGATGGCATGACGACGATTCATAAGCTGACTCCTTGTTATTTTTCTTGAGCGTTCTTTGAAAGCGTTCTTTGTTAACCGACGGGCGAAGAAACTCTGCTGCCAATAGTCATATCGTATGATGATTGAATTTCAAGCGTAGCAATTCGCCTGAAAGCCCGGTCACTCAGTCGTGGTACATCACCGAGCGCCCGCCATCGACGGTGATGCACGAGGCATTGATGAACGGCGCTTCATCACTGGCCAGGAACACGGCGGTCATCGCCACTTCGATCGGCTGGCCGATGCGCTTCGGTGGATGCAGGTCAAACGCGCGCTGGCGCTCGGCATGGGGGTCGGCGAAACCGTTCCAGTAATCGATGTTGATCTGGGTTTCGATGTAGCCCGGCGCGATCGCATTGACGCGGATGCCCTTGGCCGCATATTCGATGCCCAGCGCGCGGGTCAGGCCAAGCAGCCCATGCTTGGCCACCGGGTACGGGAAGCAGCCCGGAATGATGTGGGAGGAATGGGTGGAGGCAATGTTGATGATGCTGCCGATGCCCTGCTCGATCATCTGCGGCAGTACGGCCTTGCAGCCGTACCAGGCACCGTCCAGGTCGATGGCAAAGCAGCGACGCCAGTCGTCCTCGGTCATTTCCAGCGGGTCACGGAACACGTTGACCCCGGCGCAGTTGACCAGCACGTCGATCCGGCCGTGTCGCTCGACCGCCAGCCGGGCCATCGCCTGCAGATCCTGCTGACACGACACATCGGCCTTGATCGCCACCACATCGGCACCTTTGTCTCGCCAGTGCGCTGCGACTTTCTCGACTTTCTCGGCCTGAATATCGCTGATGATCAACCTGGCCTGCTGGGAAGCGAAGGTCGCCACAATCGCTTCGCCAATGCCCTGGGCGGCACCGGTCAGCAACACGACCTTGTTTTTCAGGCGCTCGCCCTTCGGGGGCTCAGGCACCGGTGGCAATGACAGTGGTTCAGTCATGGAAAAAGACTCCTGTTCGAAAACACGACGAAAACCGGGCATCTGTCGATGTCCGGTCAAAAGGCGCTGAAGAAGAAACAGGTGAGTGCGAAAACGTTTCAGCCTGGAAACGGTTTGAGGCACTGTCTCCGCAAGGGAGCATGGAGGAACTTCGCTGCATCACTTCACCTGTTTTGTTTTTTTAGTGTGAGTGCATGTACTTGGTGAGGCCGACTATAAACCCGGCCCACGACAAATCTCAATATATATATTTACATCCCATATTTAGGGATGCTAGCCAGCAAAACGCGTGCAAAGCTTTCCAGACACATTCACTGCAATCGACAGCACAGCCCCGTCCAGCGGATGGCCCAGCGGACTTGCCGCACTGGTGATGTACAGGGTTTTCAGGTCTGCCCCGCCGAACACGCAACTGGTGGGACGACTGATCGGCAGCTCGATGATCCGATCGACCGTGCCGTCAGGGCTCAACCTGAGCAGGCAGCTGCCGTCCCAGCGGGCATTCCAGATAAAGCCCTCGGCATCCATCGCCGAACCATCCGGGCCGCCACGCCCATGCGGCCCGAACCAGGCTTGCGGCGCATCGAGGGCACCGTCGGTACGGATGAAATGGCGATACAAGGTGCCGTCGAGACTGTCGCCGAAATACACGCGGGTGCCGTCGTCGCTCCACAACAGCGTGTTGGGAATGCCCAGGTTGCGCAGCAAGGGCGTAACCCGCCCGGCATGGTCGATGCGAAACAGTCCACCCGAACGGCGCACGATGGGCAGGTCTTCGCCCTGTTCGCCGATGTTGTTTTGCATGGTGCCGAGCCAGAGCCGGCCCTGGGCGTCGCAGCGGGCTTCGTTGGGGCGGTTGCCCGGTTGCGGATCGGCCACGCAGAACAATGTCAGGCGCGGTTCCAGGCCAGGAGAGTCGAGATCGAGCCGATAGATGCCGCTGCTCAACGTCACCAGTGCATCGCCGCTGTCGCAGGGGATGAAGGCTGACACATGCTCCGGCATCTGCCAGATCTGCACGTTGGCGCCGATCAGGCGCAACGCCTGTTTGCCCGCGATATCCACCCAATACAGGGCCTGGGTCGGCGCATCCCAGAACGGGCCTTCGCCCAGTTTCGCCCGATGCCCGGTAGCCGCCGTCAACGTCATGAAACCTCCTGCATTGTTGTTGTTTTTATGTGGGGAATTTTCGTTTTCAGCCGGCCTTTTTATCAGCCATGACCTGCGGGTAGTAACGCTTGATTGCCAGGTCGGCGTTATCGATCAGGGTCATGCACGCCCAGACGCCGCGGGCGGTATCGCGGGCTGCGATAGCTTCGGCCAGGTCCCGGTGAATCGGCAAGGTACGACGCAGTTCATCCGGGTCGGCGGCAGACACTTCAAAAGCCACCGCCAGCAACGCGCCGAGGGCGGGCACCATTTGTTCGATGAATTGATTGTGGCTGGCAGCGAGGATGCACTCGTGGAAGAGCTGGTCGGCACGGTTGTAGTCGATGCCGCTGTCGACTGCCCGCTCCAGCGCGTTGCAGGCCAGCAGGATCGCGTCCACCTGCTCGCCCGTAGCGCGCTCACAGGCCCAGCGTACGGCCATCGGCTCGATGGTGCGGCGCAGGTCGAGCAGATCGTCGACGAAGTTTTCCGGCAAGCCGCTGCGCGACAACCAGCCGACGACTTGTGGATCGAAGAGATTCCAGCGCCGCACCGGCAATACTCGCGTGCCCACTTTCGGACCGACTTCGAGCATGCCTTTGGCAGCCAGGGTCTTGATCGCTTCACGGATGACCGTGCGGCTCACGCCAAGTTGTTCGCCGAGGTCGGCTTCGACCTTGAGTGACTCACCCGGCTTGACCTGCCCCGTGGCGAGCCAGCAGCCCAGCCAGTCGACGGTCGATGCATGAAAGCTGCTGGACATGGACACCTCGAAGCCGTTCGCAATGGAGGCCCACGCTAATCATCATATGATTGGGTGTCAATTTGAATTTACCGAGTACACACAAACCACTGTGGGAGCGAGCTTGCTCGCGATAGCGCTATGTCAGTCAGCATTGATGTCGCTGACACGCCGCCATCGCGAGCAAGCTCGCTCCCACAGGGTTTTGTGTCAGGGTTCAAGACCGATGGTGAAAAACTCGCCGCCGCTCCATACACCCAGCCAGCGCTGGCCGTCGATCTCGCGGCTTACCGCCAGTTCCACCAGTTGGTAGAACACGTTGCGATGGATCAACGCCTCAAGATTGCTGCGCACATGCACATAAGGCGCTGGCTCCTGGGTTACCGGGTCAATGACCACGCGCATCGGGTGCTCGGCACCGGCCTCGGTGGTCTCGTCGACGTTGGTGGTAAAGCGCAACACCTGCGCCTCGCCCTCGCCTTCCACGTCCACCGCAATCGCCACGAACGGCGCATCGTCGACCTTGATGCCGACTTTTTCCACCGGAGTGATCAGGAAGTAGTCATCGCCATCGCGGCGGATGATGGTGGAGAACAGCTTGACCATCGGCTTGCGCCCGATCGGCGTGCCCAGGTAATACCAGGTGCCGTCGCGGGCGATGCGCATGTCGATGTCGCCGCAGAAATCGGGATTCCACAGGTGCACCGGCGGCAAGCCTTTGGTCTTGGGGATTTGCCCCAGCAGGTCGTTGGCTTTTTGCGGGCCACTCATGGCGTTCTCCTTGGTTTTACTGATTGCTGATCCCCAACAGACTGCGCGCATATTGTTCCAGCGGCGGGCCCATCAGGTCTTCGGGTTTTTTATCGTGGATCGTCAGTAAACCGCCACGACTCTTGATGGTCGCAGTATCAATCAAATACTGGGTGCTGGTCTCGATCAACATGATCTGAATCATACCGCTGTCCACGCCGAGGCGATCCAGGGCTTCCTGATCCAGCCACTCGTCCGAGTTGCCGATACGGTCGTCCGACTTGGCAAACCGGGTGTAGAGCAGATAGTGCGCACCGGCGGCACGGGCTTCGCCCATGGCCTGGTCGAGGCCTTCCGGCGTGCGGGCACGGCGCACCATCGGGAAGTATTCGATGAAGCCATCGAACGCGACTTCGGCAATCACGTTGGGTCGCGGGTAAACGGCGCTGCCCGGCGGCATGAAAGCGCCCTGGGCGATGTAGACGAACGAGTCCGGCTGGATGCGCAGGTTGTTTACGCGACGGCTATCGCTGTGATCAAGCAACCCGGCATCGCTCATATGGTAACGAGTCCCTTCGGCCATATCGCTGACGTTCATGCAGCCACCAAGTGCCAAAACGGCCAGCAGCAAAACCAGGCTACGCATCCTATCCTCCAGAGGCCGGTGTCGGAAAACCGGCGAATGGCCGTGGGATGCAGCTTTTGCGCCAGCTCAAGTCGAGGTTTACGCAAAACCTTGTGGGAGCGTGGCTTGCCCGCGATGAGGCCGGTTCAGCCGCCAATGATCTTCATGACAGTCGCACCACCAGAGAACGCCACTTCCTGCTTGTCACCCAGGGCTTTCACCAGAAGGCGTTGCAAGGCCGGCAGGGCTTGATGGCGCGGTTTGTCCAACAGGTCGCCGATGTAATGGCGATTGCTCGACGACAGGCAGCCATGCAGCCACCCGGTGGAGGACAAACGCAGTCGCGAGCAGGTCCGGCAGAACGGCACGCTTTCGTTGGCGATCACGCCGAAATGACCCTGACCGGGAATTTCGTAGCGAACGGCCGTGGCATCCACCGGAGCATCCGCTTGCAGGTATTCGTAGCGCTCGCCGATCAGGCTGAGCAACTGCTGGAGGCTGACGAACTGTTGCAGGAAGGCATTGGAATCGTTGGCCAGGTGGCCCATGCGCATCAGCTCGATGAAGCGCAGCTCATAGCCGCGCTCCAGGCAGTAGTCGAGCAACGGCATCACCTGGTCGAGGTTCTGCCCGCGCAGCGGCACCATGTTGACCTTGATCTTCATGCCGGCCGCACTGGCCTCGTTCATGCCGTCGAGCACGGTGGCCAGGTCGCCGCCCCGGGCAATGCCGCGGAACGCGCTGGCGTCGAGGGTATCGAGGGAAACGTTGAGACGGCGGATGCCGGCATCCACCAGCAACGGCAGTTTCTTCGCCAGCAACTGGCCATTGGTGGTCAGGCTGATGTCTTCCAGGCCCATCTTCCCGACCGCCGTCATGAACGCTTCGAGTTTCGGGCTGACCAGCGGCTCGCCGCCGGTAATGCGCAGACGCTCGATCCCCGCCGCTTCAATCAGATAAGCCACACCGCGCGCCATGGCTTCGGCCGACAACTCATCCTGCGCAGCCACCAGCCGCTTGCCGTTGGGCACGCAGTAGGTACAGGCGTAATTGCAGGCAGAGGTCAGACTGATTCGCAAGTTGCGAAAACGCCTGCCTTGACGGTCAACGATCATGGTCACTCCGGCGGAAGAATATCGGGCCGCTAAAACTTGACTCAGAAATCAAGTTTTAGCAAGTCCTCTACCTGAGTATATTCCTGCGGCACTGCGCCAAGTAGCGAAATCATGGCGCAATAAGGCAACTGAATGGCTCAGCTGCTGGGCGTGTCGGTGTCGCGCTTGCGCTTGTTGCCCATGCGCACGCCGATGTCCATGAGGAACTGGAAGAAACCTTCCTGATCTTCCAGCACATTGCTCCAGAACGGCGAGTGATACAGCGCGACGGCACCGTGCACCAGCGCCCAGGATGCGCAGTAGTGGAAGTAAGGTGGTACGTCTTCAAGCTTGCCTTCGCTGATCCGGCCCTTGATCAGCAGGGTCAGGCGTTCGAAGTTCGAGGCGCGGATCTTGTGCAGCTCCTCGATCATCTCCGGCACCTGGTTGCCCTTGACCACTTTCTCTTCGAGGCGGTCGAACAAGCGATAGCGTTGCGGATCGCGCATGCGGAATTCGAAGTACGCACGGGACAGGGCTTCCTTGTCCTTGTCGACATCGGCCGAATGCAGCAGTTCGTTCAAATCGCGCTCGTAGTCGAGCATCAGGCGCAGATAGATTTCCGCCTTGGATTTGAAGTGCTTGTAGATCGTGCCTTTGCCGATACCGACGGCATCAGCAATCATCTCGACGGTGACACTGTCTTCACCTTGTTCGAGGAACAGCTTGAGCGCGGTATCGAGAATTTCCTGCTCGCGGCGACGAAACTCACGGACCTTACGAGGTTCTTTATGCATAAGAAAAGGTCTGTCGGGGTCAAAATTCGAAGCCGCGTATTATGCCTAACTTACGCAAAAATGCACGGATCATCCGACCATATCTGCGCTTTCCGGTCATTCCGCGCACGATTTGCGGTTGATGAGAACTCTTCTGAAGCGCACGTATTCCAAATTTGTTTAAAAACCCGGGTCGGCAAACTGGACGAGGCGCAATCCTGATCAATACTTGAACTGTCGGCGGGACATCTCCCCCAAGTGTTACGCCGATATTGGTACCAACGGACCGCGTGCCATTGTTTTACTCCTAATGGTCTTAACCCGGATTCACCCCCCAGAACCCGGGTTTTTTTTGCCTGCGATTTAGCCTTTAACGCGCGCCAGCGGGAACAGCCGCTTGAAATTTTCCGTGGTCTGCTCGGCAAACCGCTCGTAGGGCTCACCACGCAACATTGCCAGAAATTCCGCTACTTCACGCACGTACTGCGGCAGGTTTGGCTTGCCGCGATAGGGGATCGGCGCCAGGTACGGCGAGTCGGTTTCCACCAGCAAGCGGTCGGCCGGCACCTTGCTGGCGACATCGCGCAGCGCATCGGCATTGCGGAAAGTGACAATCCCGGACAGGGAAATGTAATAACCCATGTCCAGCGCAGCCTTGGCCATTTCCCAGTCTTCGGTAAAACAGTGCAGCACGCCCGCCTGGGGCAGCGCCGCTTCACGCAGCAAGTCCAGGGTATCGGTGCGGGCCCCACGGGTGTGGATGATCACCGGCTTGCCGGTCTGCTGCGCCGCTTGCAGGTGCAGGCGAAAGGACGCCTGCTGCAACTCTGCAGCTTCCGGCTCGTAGTGGTAATCGAGACCGGTCTCGCCGATGGCAACCACACGGGGGTGATTGAGCTCCTGCAACAGCCAGTCCAGCGCCGGTGCGGCACCCGGCTGCACATCCAGGGGGTGCACGCCTACCGAACAGTCGACATCGTCATAACGGTCGGCCAGGGCTTTGACGTCGGCCGCGTTGTCCGCGCTGACGCCGATACACAGAAAGTGCCCTACCCCGCGCTGCCGGGCGGCATCCAGGGCAGCGTCCAGGGAGCCGTCGTGGGCGGCCAGGTCAAGGCGATCAAGGTGACAATGGGAATCTACGAGCATAAAGGGCTGCAACTTGTATCGAATGGGTGGGACGGTCGGGTTACTCGGAGTCTAGGCGCTGACAGTCATCGTTGGCCAGGCAACGACACCCACTGCACCAGCAATGCCTCCAGCAGCAAGGCCGGGTTGAGGTTGGCCTTGCTCAGGACTTTCTGGCGCTGGGCGAGTATCCAGTCCTGAATATCGAGGACTTTGCCCTGGGCGCTTTTCTGCGCCAGGTATTGCACGACCTTGCGCATGTCGGGCAGACCGAGGCCGGCTTCATCCTGGGTCAACTGATAGCGCAGGATCAGGCTCGACCAATCGCAGAACCAATCGAACAGGCGCAGCATCGGAATGCTCTTCCACTCTTCGGCCAGTTGCGTCGGCGACTGCTGTTGCTTGAGCAGCTTTTTCACCCCTTCGACCACTTGCGCACGCTGCTCACGCACGCCCTGGGCCTGGAGATTGACCGCTGCCAGTGGCGAACCGGCGGCCAGCGTCAGCAGTTCGACGCGCTCGTCTTCGGAACACTCCGGCAACGCCTGGGCCAGCCACTTCAAGCTCATGGCCTCGCCCGGCAGCGGACAGGCCTGCTGCACACAACGGCTCTTGATGGTGGGCAACAAACGGCTCGGCTGATGGCTGACCAGCAGCAAGACGGTGTTGCCGGACGGCTCTTCGAGGCTTTTGAGCAAGGCGTTGGCGGCGTTGATGTTCATCGACTCGGCCGGCTCGATCAGCACCACTTTGCGCCCGCCCAACTGCGCGGTCTGCACCACGAAACCGACCAGATCGCGGACCTGATCGACCTTGATCGCCTTGTCGGCTTCTTCCGGCTCCAGGATGTAGTTATCCGGGTGACTGCCAGCCTTGAGCAGCAGACAGGATTTGCACTCGCCGCACGCCTCCAGTGCCGTCGGGCGCTGGCACAACAAGCTCGCCATCAGGCGCTCGGCCAGTGCGCGCTTGCCGATTCCGGCCGGGCCATGCAGCAGATAGGCGTGTGCATGCTGAGCGCGCCCCGCCAGCTGCTGCCAAAGGGTTTCCTGCCACGGATAGGCCTCAGCCACGGTTCAACTCCAGCAGGCGCGGCAGCAAGGCATCCAGCGATCGCTGGACCTGTGCCAGGGGTTGGGCGGCATCGACCAGCACGTAACGCGCCGGATCCGCCTCGGCCCGCTTGAGGAAGGCATTGCGTACGGCGTCGAAAAAGGTCCGGCCTTCGAGCTCGAAGCGATCCAGGCGACCGCGAGCGCTGGCACGGGCCAGTCCCACCTCGACAGGCAGATCGAAAATCAGCGTGAGGTCCGGACGCAGGTCGCCTTGAACGAACGTTTCCAGGGCCGCGATGCGCTCCAGCGACAATCCGCGACCACCGCCCTGATAGGCGTATGTCGAATCGGTGAAACGATCACACAAGACCACGGCACCCCGGGACAGCGCCGGACGAATCACTTCGGCCAGGTGCTGGGCACGGGCCGCGAACACCAGCAGCAACTCGGTATCCGGATTCATGACTTCGTCGACAGGTGCCAACAGCACTTCACGGATGCGCTCGGCCAACGGCGTGCCACCCGGCTCACGGGTCAGCACCACCTCGATGCCGGCGGCGCGCAGGCGCTCGGCCAGGTATTCGCGATTGGTGCTCTTGCCGGCGCCTTCCGGGCCTTCCAGAGTAATAAACAAGCCAGTCACAGGCAGTCCTTAGTCAGAGTCATTGCGCGTTTTGCGGCGCGGCTGCATCCGGTGCGGGCATGGGTGCAGGTTCAGGCGCAGGTTCTTGCGCTGGCACTTGCGGCACGGACTCGGGAGCAGTGTCGGGTGAAGCGGCCGGGATCGGTGCCTGATCCTGCCCGGTTTGAGATTGCGCAGACTGAGTCTCCTCAGCCGGAGCCTGCGGCGTTTCGGGCGCAGTAACAGGTGCCGGGCTGGAACGGTAATCGGCACGACGCCTCAGTTGATACTCTCGCACAGCGTTGTTGTGGGCATCCAGATCATCGGAGAACACATGACTGCCATCACCGCGAGCCACGAAGTAAAGGCTGCTGCCCTCCACCGGGTTCAGCGCCGCGTGAATGGCTTCGCGACCGACCATGGCAATCGGGGTCGGCGGCAAGCCGGAAATCATGTAGGTGTTGTAAGGGGTGGCTTCCTTGAGATGGGCGCGGGTCAACTTGCCGTTGTAACGGTCACCCAGGCCATAGATCACCGTCGGGTCGGTCTGCAACAGCATGCCGATCGCCATGCGCCGCACAAACACACCGGCAATCTGCCCGCGCTCCTGCGGCACGCCGGTTTCTTTCTCGACCAGCGAAGCCATGATCAACGCTTGATAAGGTCCTTTGTAGGGCAAATCAGTTGCACGCTGATTCCACTCCTTGGCAAGCACCTCATCGAGACGATCGTAAGCCGTCTTCAGTAACTCGACGTCACTCATCCCCCGCACGTAGCGGTAAGTGTCAGGGAAGAATCGCCCTTCAGGGAAAATCCCGGCATGGCCGATTTTGTCCATGACCTGGCTGTCGCTCAAACCATTCAGGGTTTGTTCGATCTTTTCCTCTTTGGCCAGGGCCGCACGGACCTGATGAAAATTCCAGCCTTCGACCAGGGTCAGGCTGTATTGCACCATTTCCCCGCGTTTCCACAGGTCGATCAGACTTTCGACGGTCATGCCCGGCTGCAGGCGATATTCGCCGCTGTGCAGGGGCTGCTTGGCCAGGTTGAAGCGCCAATACACGCGCAGCCAGAATGCGTCCTTGATGACGCCATTGGCTTCGAGTCGGTAGAAAGTGCGGGTCGGCGTGGTGCCCTTGGGCACATTCAGCAATTGTTCCTGGGCAATGTTCAGCGGCTGTACCAGCGCCGAATGAATTTTCCAGGCTGAAGCCCCCATCATCAGCCCTGCCAGAACCAGTCCGGTTTCCAGCAGCAGCAAGAGTTTACGTCTCACGTATCAAGCATCCAGTAGTGCACGGGCAATGGATTGGAGTTTACGGGTGAGCGGGCCAACCGGCCAGTGAAGAGCAGCACAGGCACGTACCGGCCACACGCCATACACGCTGTTGCAGACAAAGACTTCGTCAGCCCATTGCAGCTGTTCGAGGGGGATGTCGGTGATTTGCGTGGGGATTCCCAGCGACTCGGCTTGAAACAATATTTCGGCGCGCATCACCCCGGCCACGCCGCAGCGCTTGAGGTCAGCGGTGATGAGTCCACCGTCACGCACCAGGAACAAATTGCTGAACACGCCTTCAATCACGCGACCGGCCTGATCGAGCATCAAGCCTTCGGCATGCTCGGTGTCTTGCCATTCGGCACGGGCGAGGACTTGTTCAAGACGATTCAGGTGCTTGAGGCCGGCAAGCAGTGGCTGCCTGGACAATCGCGTGGTGCAGGGAAACAAACGAACGCCCTGCTCGCCATGCACGGCAGGATAAGCAGCAGGCGGGCTGCCTTGCATAATGCGTCGGGCCTGAGCCGAGGGATCGGGCGCGTAACCGCGCAAACCGTCGCCGCGGGTGAGGATGAGCTTGAGTACTCCGTCACCCAGCGCCGCGGCATAGGCCAGCAGTTCGCTGCGGATCAATTCCTGATCGGCAGCAAGCGCCAGGCGCGAACAGCCGTGCGCCACACGCGACAGATGCCGGTCCAGCAACACGGGCTGCCCGTTGCGCACGGCGACGGTCTCGAACAAACCATCGCCATAAGCCAGGCCGCGATCCTTCAGCGACAAAGCGTCAGCCGGCTGACCGTCGACCCAGCAGTCCATCAGCCTGCGAACCGGCGGAACACCAGCGAGCCGTTGGTGCCGCCAAAACCGAAGGAGTTGGAAACGACCACATCGATATCCATGTTGCGCGCCGTGTGCGGCACGAAATCGAGGTCGCAGCCTTCGTCCGGCTCATCGAGGTTGATGGTCGGCGGCGCTACCTGGCCGTTGATGGCCAGCACGCTGAAGATCGCCTCGACCGCGCCCGCCGCACCCAGCAGGTGGCCAGTCATGGACTTGGTCGAGCTGACGGCCAGCTTGTAGGCATGCTCGCCGAACACCGACTTGATCGCATTGACTTCGGCCAGGTCGCCAGCGGGAGTCGAGGTGCCGTGGGCGTTGATGTACTGCACCTGGTCGCCATTGATCTTGGCATCGCGCAGCGCATTGGTGATGCAGCGAGCGGCACCGGCGCCATCGGCGGGTGGCGAGGTCATGTGGTAGGCATCGCCGCTGGTGCCGAAGCCAATGAGCTCGGCATAGATGGTCGCACCACGGGCCTTGGCGTGCTCCAGCTCTTCCAGGACCAGCGCACCGGCACCGTTGGACAGCACGAAGCCATCGCGGCCCTTGTCCCAGGGACGGCTGGCGCGGGTCGGTTCGTCGTTGCGGGTCGACAGTGCGCGGGAGGCACCGAAGCCGCCCATGCCCAGACCGCAGGCGGCCATTTCGGCGCCACCGGCAATCATCACGTCGGCTTCGTCGTACATGATGTTGCGGGCTGCCATGCCAATGCAGTGGGTACCGGTGGTACAGGCCGTGGCGATGGCGTAGTTGGGTCCCTGTGCACCGAGGTGGATGGACAGGAAACCGGAAATCATATTGATGATCGAGCCAGGCACGAAGAACGGAGAGATCCGTCGCGGGCCGGTCTCGTGCAGCGTGCGGGCGGTTTCTTCGATATTGGTCAGACCGCCAATACCCGAGCCCATGGCCACGCCGATACGCTCACGGTTGGCGTCAGTGACTTCCAGACCGGAATTGCGTACCGCCTGAAAACCTGCGGCCAGACCGTATTGAATGAACAGGTCGAGCTTGCGGGCTTCCTTGACCGACAGGTACTCCTCGACATTGAAGTCCTTTACCGAGCCGCCAAAACGGGTGGAATAGGCAGAAAGGTCGGTGTGTTCGATCAGACCAATGCCACTGCGGCCAGCCAGAATGCCCTGCCAGCTGCTCGGCACATCCGTGCCCAGTGGCGACAACATACCCATACCGGTGACTACGACGCGTCTACGCGACACAGCACTCTCCTTTTTTTTCAAATGACGACTTTGCATCAGGCCTAAAGAAAAAACCGCACGCCATGATGGCAGTGCGGTTTTTCCATGACAGCGAGCAACGATTACAAACTATTACGCCTGGTGGCTAGTAACGTAGTCGATTGCAGCTTGTACAGTAGTGATCTTCTCAGCTTCTTCGTCAGGGATTTCGGTCTCGAATTCCTCTTCCAGAGCCATCACCAGCTCAACGGTGTCAAGGGAGTCGGCACCCAGGTCTTCTACGAAGGAAGCAGTGTTGACCACTTCTTCTTCTTTAACGCCCAGTTGCTCAGCAACGATTTTCTTGACGCGCTCTTCGATGGTGCTCATACCTTGTTTTCACTCCTAATGGACAAATTCAGGCAGCTGGCCAGTGGGTAAGTGTATAGAAAGACTTTTCAGCTTTTCAACTGAAAGCTTCACTCCTCGAACCCGGTGACCCTCTGCCTATAAATAGATTGCAGCTTTATAACGGATTTTAGACAGCTCGTATGACATTTTTTTGAAGCAATCCGTCACATTTGAATTACATGTACATCCCGCCGTTCACCGGGATTGTAGCTCCGGTAACGTAAGCCGCACCGTCCGACGCAAGAAAAGCGACCACGGACGCGATCTCTTGAGCCTGCCCCAGACGACCCAGCGGAATCTGCGACTGCAGGGCTTCACGCTGCGCCTCGGGCAGTTCACGGGTCATATCGGTATCGATGAACCCTGGGGCCACCGAGTTTACCGTAATCGAACGCGAACCGACTTCACGCGCCAGTGCACGGCTGAAACCTTCCAGGCCGGCCTTGGCGGCAGCGTAGTTTACTTGGCCTGCGTTGCCCATGGCACCCACAACCGAACCAATACTGATAATTCGGCCCCAACGGGCTTTGGTCATGCCACGCAAAACGCCCTTGGACAGGCGGAACAGACTGTTCAGGTTGGTATCGACAACGTCATGCCACTCGTCGTCTTTCATGCGCATCATCAGGTTATCGCGGGTGATACCGGCATTGTTGACTAGGATCGCCGGTGCACCGAACTGCTCCTGAATGCTCGCCAGGACTGCCGCCACGGACTCGTCGCTGGTGACATTGAGTTCCAGGCCGGTGCCTTGAATACCGTTTTCCTTCAGGGTGGCGGCAATGCGCTCGGCACCCGATGCGGAGGTCGCGGTACCGACGACAATGGCGCCCTGACGACCCAGTTCCAGGGCGATAGCCTGGCCGATGCCACGGCTTGCACCGGTGACCAGTGCAACTTTACCTTGCAGACTCATGCAAGTTTCTCCTGATTCAGGCCAGCGCTGCACGGGCGGCAGCGAAAGCGTCTGGGGTATTGAGGTTGGATGTCGATACGCCTTCGGCGCAACGCTTGTTCAGGCCGGCCAGCACTTTGCCCGGGCCGCACTCGACCAGGTTGGTCGCGCCCTTGGCTGCCAGCGCCTGTACCGATTCGACCCAGCGTACCGGCTTGTACAACTGTTCGAGCAGATCACGCTTGAGGGTTTCCAGATCGGCCGGCACCTGGGCACTGACGTTCTGGACTACAGGGATCTGTGGCGCCTGCCAGTCGATCGCGGCGATCGACTCGGCGAAACGCTCGGCAGCCGGGCGCATCAGCTCACAGTGCGACGGCACGCTGACCGGCAACGGCATGGCGCGCTTGGCGCCACGCGCCTTGCAGCCTTCGATGGCGCGTTCGACCGCAGCCTTGGCACCGGCGATGACCACCTGGCCCGGCGAGTTGAAGTTGACCGCACTGACCACTTCGCCTTGCGCCGCTTCGGCACAGGCTGCCAGTACGTCGGCATCGTCCAGGCCGAGGATCGCGGCCATGCCGCCCTGCCCGGCCGGAACGGCTTCCTGCATCAGTTGGCCACGACGCTCGACCAGTTTCACCGCGTCGCCCAGGCTCAAGCTGCCAGCAGCAACCAGTGCGCTGTATTCGCCCAGGCTGTGACCGGCAACATAAGCCGGACGCGCGCCGCCTTCCGCCAGCCACAGACGCCACAGGGCGATCGAAGCGGTCAGGATGGCCGGTTGGGTTTTATCGGTTTGATTGAGTTGCTCTTCCGGCCCTTGCTGGGTCAGTGCCCACAGGTCGTAACCCAGTGCATCGGAAGCTTCTTTGAATGTTTCAAGGACAACCGGATGTTGCGCGCCCAGCTCGGCCAGCATGCCGAGGGACTGCGAACCCTGTCCTGGAAAGACGAATGCGAGGGAAGCAGACATGTAACAAGCCCCTAATGATCTTGTCGTCGGAGAAATGGCGCCCCGCTTTGGGGACGCAAGAAACTGACAGTTGGATGGCCCATCGAACCAAGCGGTCACATTTAAGCATTGTCCGACGAAAACGCCTAAAGCAACAAATCCTCCAGACGACCGTGCAGGCGCTCGGGAAGATTCTCCTGAATCTCGATCAAGGCGCGCTGAATGGCACTTTGGAAACCCTGGACCCCGGCAGAACCGTGGCTTTTCACCACAATCCCCTGCAAGCCGAGAAAGCTCGCACCGTTGTGCCGGGCAGGCGCCAGATCGGCCTGCAGGCGCTTCATCAAGGGCAGCGCCAGTGCGCCGACCGCGCGCGAGGCCACATTCTTCTTGAACAACGCCTCGATGCGCGCGGCAATCATGGTCGCCAGACCCTCACTGGATTTGAGCAGGATATTGCCGACAAAACCGTCGCACACCACCACATCCGCTTCGCCACGGTACAAACCGTCGCCTTCGATAAAGCCGATGTAATTGATGCCACGGGCGCCTTGCAACAAGGTCGCCGCCAGTTTGACCTGCTGATTACCCTTGATATCTTCGGTGCCGATGTTCAGCAACGCGACACGTGGACGGATTACGCCCAGAGTCTCCGCCGCCACCGAGCCCATGATCGCAAACTGCAACAGCTGCTCGGCACTGCAATCGACGTTGGCGCCCAGGTCGAGCAATTGGCAGTAACCCTTTTGCGTCGGGATCGCCGCCACCATGGCCGGACGATCAATGCCCGGCAGGGTCTTGAGCACGAACCGCGACAACGCCATCAGCGCGCCGGTATTGCCGGCACTGACACAGGCCTGGACTTTGCCATCACGCAGCAGCTCAAGGGCCACGCGCATCGATGAGTCAGGCTTGCCACGCAAGGCCTGGGCGGGTTTTTCGTCCATGGTGATGACTTCGGACGCCGGCGTAATCGACAGGCGCGCGCGATCCACAGCCGAATGGCCAGCGATCAATTCTTCAAGTAGGGAGGGTTGACCGACGAGGGTCAGGTGCAGCGAGGGTGTAGCAGACAGGCAAGCAAGGCTGGCCTGGACAATGCTGCGGGGACCGAAGTCCCCGCCCATTGCGTCAATCGCGATGACTTGAGCGGACAAGTGATTACTCGTCAGCGCCCTTGTCGATCACTTTACGGCCACGGTATACGCCTTCTGGCGATACGTGGTGACGCAGGTGAACTTCACCGGTGGTTTTTTCTACAGACAGGGTGCTAGCCTCGAGAGCGTCGTGCGAACGGCGCATGTCACGGGCAGAGCGGGATTTTTTGTTCTGCTGAACAGCCATAATTGATTAACTCCTAAACGTTTGGGTCACGCTTTAACTGCGCCAATACACTGAACGGGTTGGACCGCGTTACCTCGTCCTCGCTCGGTTCGGGCTCATCGAGACCCGCCGGCTGCTGGCATTCTTCCGGATGATGAGCAGGCACAATGGGCAAGGCAAGCAGAAGCTCCTCCTCGATCAGTGACTGCAGATCCAAAGGATCTTCGCCCAGTTCCAGCACGTCATAACCTTTCGGCAACGACTGGGTATTCGCACCCTCCTTCACCACAGCGTAACTGCATTCGCTGTGGATCGGCAGGGTGACCAGCTCAAGACAACGCTGGCAAACCATTTTGACTTCAGTGTCGATAAAGCTGTGGATGACCACAGATTTACGTTCATCTCGTTCAAAAACGAATTTAGCCTGCACCGTACCGACATTGTCGGAAAGCGGGTCGCAGAGTCTCTCCAAATCGGCCAGCAGCATTTCACCTTGAAGGGTGGTGCCACGATCAGCCAATTTGCGCGGGTCAACGTGAGGTGGAATCGGGTCATTCAACATAGGCGCAGCATTATAGGGATGCCCCCGCCCATGTCAAAGGAAATTCAGCCCTGTCCGTCACTTGGAAGCCTCGCTAGAATTCGCACCTGCCTTATGGAGATGCGCATGCTGCCTTTATTACTCGCTTCCGGCTCGGTCTATCGCCGGGAATTGCTCGCTCGTTTGCAGCTGCCTTTCACGTGCAGCTCGCCGGATATCGACGAAAGCCATCGCCCGGGTGAATCCGCCATCGAGCTGGTCAAACGCCTCGCCGAAGAGAAAGCGCGAGCCCTGGCCGACAGCCATACCGCTCATCTGATAATCGGTTCCGACCAGGTCGCCGTGCTGGGAGAGCGGATCATCGGCAAGCCCCACACCTTCGAAAAAGCCCGCGAACAGCTACTGGCCGCCAGCGGTGCCAGCGTGACGTTCCTGACCGGCCTGGCCCTGCTCAACAGCCAGACCGGGCACTGCCAGGTCGACTGCGTGCCGTTCACCGTACACATGCGCACACTCGACGCGCCACGCATCGAACGCTACCTGCACGCCGAGCAGCCCTACGACTGCGCAGGCAGCTTCAAGGCCGAAGGCCTGGGGGTCAGCCTGTTTCGCAGCACCGAGGGGCCTGACGCCACCAGCCTGGTCGGCCTGCCGCTGATTCGTCTGATCGATATGTTGCTGACCGAAGGCGTGCAAATACCCTGAATTCAAATACCAAAAAACCGGCCACACAGGCCGGTTTTTCATGGACACGTCGCAATCAGCGCAGCGACGGACCGTTGAATCCCATCCACATCGCCAAATGCTCAGCCACGCTGGCACCGAGCTTTTTCGAGAAGCGATCGAACGGCGACTCCTGAACGGTAAAGTCCACCAGCTCTTTCTCGCCGATCACATCACGCGCAACCGAACTGGCATTGCCCAGCCCATCGATCAACCCCAGTGGCAGCGCTTGCTCGCCGTTCCAGACCAGGCCGGAAAACAACTCCGGATGCTCCTTGTCCTTCAGGCGATCGCCACGCCCCTGCTTGACGCTGTTGATGAACTGCTTGTGGGTCGTATCGAGCACGCTCTGCCAGAAAGCGGTTTCTTCCGGTTTTTGCGGCTGGAACGGATCGAGGAACGACTTGTGCTCGCCCGAAGTGTAGGTGCGACGCTCGACCCCCAGCTTCTCCATGGTACCGACAAAGCCATAACCGGCCGCTGTCACACCGATGGAGCCGACCAGGCTCGCCTTGTCGGCGTAGATCTGGTCCGCCGCGCTGGCGATGTAGTAGGCACCGGAAGCCCCGAGGTCGGAAATGACCGCATACAGCTTGATATCCGGGTGCAGGCCGCGCAGGCGACGGATCTCGTCGTAGACGTAACCCGACTGCACCGGACTGCCGCCCGGGCTGTTGATGCGCAGGATGACGCCCTTGACCTTCTCGTCCTCGAAGGCCGCGCGCAGGCTGCCAACGATATTGTCGGCGCTGGCCGGCTCCTTGTCGGCAATCATGCCGGTCACGTCGATCAACGCCGTGTAATTGGCGCTGCGGGTAGCGGCCTTTTCCATGTCCATCAGCGGCGAAAACAGCGCAATGGCGCCGAACAGGTACACAAACGTCAGCAACTTGAAGAATATTCCCCAGCGGCGGGACCGGCGCTGCTCCTGCACGCTGGCCAGCAGCGTCTTTTCCAGCAGCTTCCAGCTTTTGTCGTCACCGCTCTCTGCGCTCGCCTTCGCGGGCGCCTTCCATTCGTCGGTCATGCCATTACCCCACAAACAACCGGTTAAGCCCGCTGACTCAGCCAGGCATGCAATTCTGAAAAACGGTCGATGGCCAGTCGCGGCTCATACAACTTCAATGCTTCGATCGATTGAGCACCATAGCTGACAGCCACCGAGCCCATGCCGGCGTTGCGCGCCATCTGCAAATCAAAGGACGAATCCCCGACCATCAACGCCTGTTCCGGGCGAACTTCGCAATGCGCGAGAATCTGCTCGAGCATCAGCGGATGGGGCTTGCTGGCGGTCTCGTCGGCAGCGCGGGTGATATCGAAAAAATCCTCCCAGCCATGGGACTTCAACACCCGATCCAGCCCGCGACGGGCCTTGCCGGTCGCCACGGCCAGATGATAACCCTCGGCGCGAAATGCCTCGAGCGACTCGACCACGCCCTCGAAAAGCGGCGAAGGCACGGCCTCCGACGCAATGTAGTGCTCGGCATAATGCTCGCGGAACGCGATCAGCTCGGCATCATCAATCTCGGGATACAGGGTGCGGATCGCTTCCGGCAAGCCCAGGCCAATGATGCCCTTGACGGCAAAGTCATCACGCCGCTCAAACCCGGAACGCTGCGAGGCAACGTGCATCGCCTCGACTATCCGGCCAATGGAATCGGCCAGCGTGCCGTCCCAATCGAAAATCAGCAGTTTGCAATCAGATGGGCGCACTCAAACGCTCCACGGTCTTGGCCCACATCTCGTCGACCGGCGCCTGCAGCTTCAGCTCACCGCCATCGGGCAGCGGCACGGTCAGCATGTAGGCGTGCAGGAACAGGCGCTTGCCGCCCAGGTCACGGATTTCCTTGCTGAAACCTTCTTCGCCATACTTGGTGTCGCCAGCGATGCAATGCCCGGCGTGCAGGGTATGGACACGGATCTGGTGAGTACGACCGGTAATCGGCTTGGCTTCGATCAAGGTGGCAAAGTCGCCAAAACGGCGCAGGACCTTGAATACGGTCACGGACTCCTTGCCCTCCTCCTCGTCGACCTCGACCATACGCTCGCCGGAGCGCAGATTGCTCTTGCCCAGAGGCGCTCGTACCTGCTTGATCGAGGACGCCCAGTTACCGCGAACCAGCGCCATATAGCGCTTATCGACGCCATCGCCGCGCAACGCCGTATGCAAGTGGCGCAACATGCTGCGCTTCTTGGCGATCATTAACAGGCCGGAGGTGTCACGGTCGAGACGGTGAACCAGCTCGAGCTCCTTGCAATCGGGGCGCAACTGACGGAAGGCTTCGATCACTCCGAACGTCAGGCCGCTACCGCCATGAACCGCAATGCCGCAAGGCTTGTTGATCACGATCAGCGCCTTGTCTTCGAAGACAATCGAGGCTTCGAGGCGCTGCAGCAGGCCTTGTGCCAGTGGCACCGGCTCGTCGCGCTCAGGCACACGAACCGGCGGCACGCGCACGATATCGCCCGCCTGCAGCTTGTACTCGGGCTTGATCCGACCTTTGTTCACGCGCACTTCGCCCTTGCGCAAAATGCGGTAAATCAAGGTCTTGGGCACGCCTTTGAGTCGGGCGAGAAGGAAATTATCAATACGCTGGCCGGCATATTCCGGCGAGACCTCAAGCAGTTGTACGCCTGGAGTCGGGGGGGTAGTCGTCGTCATGGCGCGGATGATAACAATTTTTTATGGAATTGAAGCACTTAATCATTGCTGCTATAGTCGCGAACGCCGCCAAAAGCGGCCTGGACAGCGGACCAACGGTCAAAAACCGGCCCTGACCAACGCAATTCACCAGGACGCGAGGCCGTCCTACGGGGCTTTCGCTACGTAACGGTGGAGTTTGCAGGTGTAACGAGCGCAGGTGACATGAGGCCTGAATCACGCCACAAAGCAGAGTTTTCACTCGTTTTGCGAGCCATATTCACGGCCAGTTCACAAAGTGCAGTCAGCTGCGAATGACCCCGAGCGAAGGCATCGGAAACAACGCCTAAATTAGCCATGATGCGTGACCTCCCCTTTCGGAGCTCACGGTAAATGCCAACCCGCTGCGGATTCTGCGCGCGGCAGCACCCGAATTATCAGGGATACGTGTAGGGTGGAGATGCACAACCGCCGGACTGTGTAGCAACAGGTTTTCTCAAGACGCTTCATCTCGTCCACAGCCGCTGGTTGATTCCTCCTCCTGACTGAGTGCTTAAGTAGCCACAGCAAGCAGGACGCGTACGTCGCGATTGAAGGCCCACATTGGCCGGACTTCGCTGGACACGGGAAATGGCCAACCACTCCCGACGCACCTGACACCGACCGTGAGAAGTCGTGTGTGCCGAACGCCGTTTCCGGCAGCCCGGAAACCGACGGTACTACATGAAAAGAATGCTGATTAACGCAACTCAACCCGAAGAGTTGCGTGTTGCACTGGTAGATGGCCAGCGCCTCTACGACCTGGACATCGAATCCGGTGCACGCGAGCAGAAGAAGGCCAACATCTATAAAGGCCGGATTACTCGCATCGAACCAAGCCTCGAGGCTGCCTTTGTCGATTTCGGCTCTGAGCGCCACGGCTTCCTGCCCCTCAAAGAAATCTCCCGCGAATACTTCAAGAAAGCCCCGGAAGGTCGCGTCAACATCAAGGACGTCCTGAGCGAAGGCCAGGAAGTCATCGTTCAGGTCGAAAAAGAAGAACGTGGCAACAAGGGCGCCGCCCTGACCACCTTCATCAGCCTGGCCGGTCGTTACCTGGTGCTGATGCCGAACAACCCGCGTGCCGGCGGTATTTCCCGTCGCATCGAAGGCGAAGAGCGCAACGAACTGCGTGAAGCGCTGAACGGCCTGGTAGCCCCGGCCGACATGGGTCTGATCGTGCGCACTGCCGGCCTTGGCCGCAGCAGCGAAGAAATGCAGTGGGACCTCGACTACCTGCTGCAACTGTGGACCGCCATCAAGGAAGCTTCGCTGGACCGCGCCGCGCCGTTCCTGATCTACCAGGAAAGCAACGTGATCATCCGCGCGATCCGCGACTACCTGCGCCAGGACATCGGCGAAGTGCTGATCGACAGCGTCGAAGCCCAGGACGAAGCCCTGACCTTCATCCGCCAGGTGATGCCGCAGTACGCCAGCAAGATCAAGCTCTACGAAGACAGCGTCCCGCTGTTCAACCGTTTCCAGATCGAAAGCCAGATCGAAACCGCTTTCCAGCGCGTAGTCGAACTGCCTTCCGGCGGCTCCATCGTGATCGATCCGACCGAAGCCCTGGTGTCCATCGACATCAACTCGGCGCGCGCCACCAAAGGCAGCGACATCGAAGAAACCGCACTGCAGACCAACCTTGAAGCCGCCGAAGAAATCGCCCGTCAGTTGCGCCTGCGCGACATCGGCGGCCTGATCGTCATCGACTTCATCGACATGACCCCTGCCAAGAACCAGCGCGCCGTGGAAGAGAAAGTCCGCGAATGCCTGGAAGCCGACCGCGCTCGCGTGCAAGTCGGTCGCATCTCGCGCTTCGGCCTGCTGGAAATGTCCCGTCAGCGCCTGCGTCCGTCCCTGGGCGAAAGCAGCGGCATCGTCTGCCCGCGTTGCAACGGCACCGGCATCATCCGTGACGTTGAATCGCTGTCCCTGGCGATCCTGCGCCTGATCGAAGAAGAAGCCCTGAAAGACCGTACCGCCGAAGTTCGCGCACAAGTGCCGATCCCGGTGGCTGCGTTCCTGCTCAACGAAAAACGCAACTCGATCACCAAGATCGAACTGCGCACCCGTGCCCGTATCGTCATCCTGCCGAACGATCACCTCGAAACGCCGCACTTCGAAGTTCAGCGCCTGCGTGATGACAGCCCGGAAGCCGCGACCAACCAGTCCAGCTACGAAATCGCCGCTGCCGCTGCCGAAGTCGAAGAAGTCCAGCCTGCCGCCGCGACCCGCACCCTGGTTCGCCAGGAAGCCGCAGTCAAGACCGCTCCGGCCCGTGCCAACGCTCCGGTTCCGACCGAAGTCGCCGCTCCGGCCCCTGCCCCGGTCGCCGTACCGGAGCCAAGCCTGTTCAAAGGTCTGGTGAAGTCGCTGGTGAGCCTGTTCGCCACCAAGGAAGAGCCCGTTGCTCCGGCCGTGGTTGAAAAGCCTGCGACCACCGAGCGCCCGGCCCGCAACGAAGAGCGTCGCAACGGTCGCCAGCAGAGCCGCAACCGTAACGGTCGCCGCGATGAAGAGCGCAAGCCTCGCGAAGAACGTGCACCGCGTGAAGAACGTGCTCCACGTGAGCCGCGTGAAGAGCGTCAGCCACGCGAAGTGCGCGAGCCTCGCGAGACCCGTGAAGAAACCCCGGCAGTAGCCCGCGAAGAACGCGCACCACGCGCTCCACGTGAAGAACGTGCACCGCGCGCCCCGCGTGAAGACCGCAAGCCACGTGGCGAGCGCGAAGAACGCGTTCGTGAACTGCGCGAGCCTCTGGATGCCACCCCGGCCGCTGCCGCTGTCGCTGCTGATACCGCTACCGCAACGGCTGAAGAGCGTCCGGCTCGCCAGCCACGTGAAGAACGCGCGCCACGCCCACCGCGTGAAGAACGTCAGCCACGTGCCGAGCAAGCTGCTGCCGCCGCTGCCGAAGAAGAGCTGACCACCAGCGAAGAACAAGCGCAGGAAGACGGTCAGGAAGGCGCCGAAGGCGATCGTCCACGTCGCCGCTCCCGTGGCCAGCGTCGTCGCAGCAACCGTCGCGAGCGTCAGCGTGATGCCAATGGCAACGTGATCGAAGGTTCGGAAGAGTCCGAGTCCGGCGAAAACGCTGAAGCGCCAAGCACTGCCGATCTGGCCGCCGGCCTGGCTGTGACCGCAGCCGTTGCCAGCAGCGTGATCAGTGCTCCAGCCGAAGCTGAAGCCAATGTGCAAGCCGAACGTGCCACTGCCGCCACCCTGGAAACCGCTCCAGTCGAAGCGCCAGTCGTGGAAGCGACCACACCCGTCGAAGTCACTGCGTCGCCGGAAATCGAAGTAGCGCCAGCGCCGGAAGCACAACCTGTCGTTGAAGCTGCCGCCGAGCTGACTCCAGTGGTTGAAGCACCTGCGGAGGCTGCAGAAGCCGTCGTCGAAAGCGTGTCTGAAACCGTTCGCGAAGTGCGTGAAGAGCAAACGGCTTTCAACTGGGTAGCCGAGCCGGCTGTCGCTGAAACACCAGCGCCTGCTGCCGAGACCCAAGTAGCTGAAGCCATGGTTTCCGAGCCGGTGGTTGCTGCTGCAGAGCCGGCTCCAGCGCCGGTGGTTGAAGCGCCAGTCGTTGATGCGCCGGTCGTTGCCGAAGCACCGGCTCCGGAAGTCGAAGCTGCTCCTGCCAGCGCCCTGACGCCAAGTGGCCGTGCGCCTAACGACCCACGTGAAGTGCGTCGTCGCAAGCGTGAAGCCGAGCGTCTGCAGAAGGAAGCTGAACTGGCTGCCGCTGCTGCTCCGGTTGAAGCGGTTGTCGCCGCCGAACCTGCACCGGCCGCCGAAGTGGCTGCCGAGCCGGTTGAGTCGGTGATCCACGAAGCGCCGCGCTCCGTTCAGGAAGCGGTAGAGCAACACGAGCAAGCCGAGGAAAAAGAGCACGAGCCTAAACCTCTCGTCTGATTCCATCGGCCACTAAAAAGCCCCGCCTGGTGATCCAGGCGGGGCTTTTTTTATATCCGGACTTCACAGCAATCCCTTGTGGGAGCGAGCCTGCTCGCGATAGCGGAATCACATTCAACATTGATGCTAGCTGATCCACCGCTATCGCGAGCAGGCTCGCTCCTACAGGTGAGCTAAGCGGACCTGAAATTCAACGCGTCAGGTACATCCACATCCCACAACACACCGGGATCATCCACTGCAACCTCAACCACCCGCCCCTGGGCAAACAGCGGCTTGGCCCCGCGATCCCCAGATAACGCCATCAACCCCGCCGCGAAGTCCCGTCCGAACCCGACCGGATGCCCATACTCACCGCTCTGCACGGGCACGCTGATACGGTCATCGCCAATACCCGCCACCACTTGTTCGATACTGGACGGCAGGATGAACGGCATATCCCCCAGCACCATCAGCCAGCCATCGAGTTGCTTGCAGGCAGCGACCCCGGCGGCAATGCTGTCGCCCATACCCGTCGACTCGATCAGCACGATCTCGCAGCCATAGGCCTGAGCCATGCGAACCACTTGCGGACGGTCAGCGGTCGTCACCAATACGCGCTTGTCCAGTGCGACCGGCAGATTGACCAATGTGTGTTCGATGACAGACCGCACCGCACCATCGCGACCGGTGCAATCGGCCAGCAATTTATCCTTTTCGGCGCCCGCCACCTGACGAAACCGACTGCCCTGCCCTGCCGCCAGCACGATGACGCCAATTGACTTGCTCATACCCTCTCCTGCAAGACTTTCTTCTGCTTCAATTCGATGCCGTTTTTGACCGCGACGATTTCCGCCATGAGCGACAAGGCAATTTCCGCTGGATTATGACTGCCGATGTGCAAACCGATCGGACCATGCAAGCGGTCAATCGCCGCTTGCGACAAACCCAGTTGAGCCAGGTTTTCCCGGCGCTTCTGGCTGTTGACTCGCGACCCCAGCGCCCCGACGTAAAAAGCCCTGGAATCCAGGGCGGTGAGCAACGCCATGTCGTCCAGACGTGGATCATGGGTCAAGGCCACGATGGCCGTGCGCTCATCGGTGTGGATACTCAATACCGCGTCATCCGGCATGCCTGCAACGAATCGTCCGTGCTGCTCTTCCCAGCCATAGGCAAATTCGCTACGCGGATCGCAAATCAGCACCTCGAAATCCAGCAGGCGGGCCATTTCCGCCACATAACGCGACAGTTGCCCCGCGCCGATCAACAGCAAGCGCCAGCGCGGGCCGTAGATCGCCCGCAAGGTCTGGCCGTCGAACGTCAACACGTCAGCTTTACCGGCCGGCTGCAAAAGCACTTTGCCGGTGGCCAGGTTCAGTTCACGGGCGACGATTTCATGGGCCTCGCAACGGGCGAGCAAATGCTCGACCCAGTCCCCATCGTCGATACGCTCCTCGGTCAAGCGCAAGGTGCCACCGCAGGGCAGGCCGAAACGTGCGGCTTCCTCGCGGGTCACGCCGTAGGTGATCAGTTGCACCGGCGGCCCGTCGCGCGCGAGGCGCCCGTCGTGCAGCCGGGCGATCAAGTCATCTTCGACACACCCGCCCGAGACCGAACCGATCACCATGCCGTCTTCGCGCAGGGCGAGCATGGCGCCGGGCGCCCGGGGCGCCGTGCCCCAGGTTTCGACCACGCTGTACAACACCACCCGCTGGCCGGCGCGATGCCATGACAACACGCTGCGCAGGACGTTCAGATCGGCGCTGTCCATCAGGCTTCGGCCTTCTGCCAGCCCGACAGTTGATAACGAACCGGCAAATTGCGAATGCGCTTGCCGGTGGCGGCAAAGATCGCATTGCACAGGGCCGGCGCAATCGGTGGCACGCCCGGCTCACCCACACCACCCAATGGCACCTCGCCCGGCGGCGTCACCAGATGCACGGCCACCTCTTTCGGCGCCAGGGACATGCGCGCCACCTCGTACATGTGGAAGTTATCCTGCTGGACCTTGCCATCCTTGAAGCTGATTTCCCCCAGCACCGCATTCCCCAGGCCCATGACACAGGCGCCTTCGAATTGCGCGCGAATCCGCTCGGGGTTGATCTGCGGCCCGCAATCGACGGCGATGTCAGCCTTGTGCACCACCAGCGTGCCGTCGTCCTTCACCTCCACCTCGATCACCGCCGCCACATACGTCACGAAGCTGTAATGCACCGCCAGGCCCAGGCCGCGCCCCTTGGGCAGCTCACGCCCCCAACCGGCGGCCTTGGCGGCGGTCTCCAGTACCGTGCGCAGACGCGCGGTGTCGATCGGATAACGCTCGGGGGATTCGCCGTAGTTCCACTCTTCACTCAAGGTGCGCGGATCGATCTTGCGGTCCGGGCCGAGCAATCTGACCTGATACTTCAGCGGATCCTGCCCGGCCTTGTGCGCCAGTTCATCGATAAAGCTCTGGATCGCGAAGCCGTGGGGAATGTTCGACACCGAGCGATACCAGCCGACCCGGGTGTGCACCGTTGCCTCGGGGTTTTCCAGGCGAATGTTGGGAATCGCATACGCCATGTTGGTGAATCCCATGCCCAGCTCGAACGCTGCCTCATGGTTCATGCCCGGCGCAAACAATGCGGTGATGCTCGGCGCCACCGTACGGTGCAACCAACCGGACGGCAGTCCGTCCTTGTTCAGACTGGCCTTGAGGTATTCGGCCGAAACGGTATGGAAGTAGGAACAGTGGATGTCGTCTTCGCGGGTCCATTGCACCCGCACCGCCTTGCCCGGAAATTCCTTGGCGAGGATGGCGGCTTCAATGATGAAGTCAGGCTTGGACTTGCGCCCGAACCCGCCACCCAGCAGGGTCACGTTGAACGTGACGTTGTCGAACGGCAGGCCCAGGCGCTCACCGATCCGCTCCCGGGTGACCTGCGGCGCCTGGCTTGGGCCCCAGGCTTCACACGCACCGTCCTTGAACCGCGCAATGGCGACCATCGGTTCCATCGGCGACTGCGACAAATGCGGCAAATAATAGGAGGCTTCCAGCGTGCTGTCGGCGCTGCTCATGGCCTCATCGATATTGCCGGTATTGCGCACCACCTTGCCGGGTTTGAGCGAGGCGGCTTCGAGCTCCTTGCGGTAAGCGATGGAGTCGTAGCTGGCGTTGGGGCCGTCGTCCCACTCGATTTTCAGCGCCTCGCGGCCCTTGATCGCCGCCCAGGTGTTGTTCGCCACCACGGCGATACCGCCGAGCGGTTGAAACTCCGAAGGCAAGGGCCGGCTCTCGATCTGCAGCACCTTGACCACGCCGGGGACTTTCATCGCCGCGCTGCCATCGAAGCTCTTGACCTTGCCGCCATACACCGCGGGCCGCGCAATGGTCGCGTAGAGCATGCCGTCGAAATGCACGTCGGCACCGTACACCGCACGGCCATTGACGATGTCCTCACCATCGATGGCCTTGGTGCCTTCCTTGCCGATGTAGCGAAACTCCGAGGGCTGCTTGAGCCTCAGGCTGTCACGCGCCGGCACGGCCAAGGCGCCGGCAGCGGCGGCGAGCACGCCATAATCGAGTTCGCGGCCCGAGGGTTTATGGATGACTTTATGCAGTTGCGCATGGCATTCGCCGACCGACACTTTCCACTGATCAGCGGCGGCCTGTTCCAGCATGGCACGCGCAGCCGCCCCGCAACGACGCATCGGTTCGTACCAATGGCGCATGCTGCGCGAGCCGTCGGTGTCCTGGTTGCCGAAGCGTACTTCATCGCCGGGGGCCTGCTGTACCTTGACCCGAGCCCAATCGGCCTCCAGTTCATCGGCCACCACCATGGTCAGGCTGGTACGCACGCCCTGGCCCATCTCCGAACGGTTGCAGATTACGGTTACCGTGCCATCGGCGGCGATGCTCACATAGACTTTCGGGTCGTCGACCCAACCGTGCGGCATGCCGTCGGCGCCGAACTTTTTCTCTTTGTCCTCGGCAAAAGCGTCTTGCCAGCCCCAGCTTGCCGCCAATACCAGCGCACTGGTGGCGCCCACGCCTTTGAGAAAGCCACGGCGACTGAGGTTGCTCAGGGCGAAATCATTCGGTAAGCGGTTCATGCCTTGACCTCCTTCAGGTGGGTGGAGGCCTGGCGGATGGCGGTCTTGATGCGGTTGTAGGTGCCGCAGCGGCAGATGTTGCCGACCATGGCTTCTTCGATCTGCTCGTCGCTCGGGTTCGGATGGGTCTTGAGCAGCGCTGTCGCCGACATGATCTGCCCGCCCTGGCAGAAGCCGCATTGGGCGACCGCCGTGTCGAGCCAGGCTTGCTGCACGACTTTGCCGACCGGGTCGGCGTGCAGGTTGTCGATGGTGCTGACATTCTGCCCGACGACGGCACCGATGGGCGTGATGCAACTGCGTGCCGGAGCCCCTTCGATATGAATGGTGCAGGCGCCGCACAGGCCCATGCCGCAGCCGAATTTTGTGCCGTTGTAACCGGCCACGTCGCGGATCGCCCAGAGCAGCGGCATGTCCTCGGTGACGTCGAGTTGATGGTCTTGACCATTGAGCTTCAGGGTAATCATGGGCACGCCCGCATATTTCTTGAGTTATGGGGTCGAGCAATCTGCCGCTGGATCTCAGGCTTTGCGACGTAGGGTCGCACGCAGATCGACTCAGGCTAATAGGCTCTCTTGTGCGGACGCAGACGTCTGCACCGGGCCTTTGGTGAAACAGGAGTGGGCATCGTTAGCCGACTAAGTTAACCGAGCATTAACATTCCGGGAAACACCGCAATACCTGTAGGAGCCGGCTTGCCGGCGATGGACTCCAGTGCGCCGCGTTTTATCCGGGTTATACGCGTTATCGTTGACGACCATCGCCAGCAAGCCGGCTCCTACAAGAGACCGCGTCTTGGTCGAAAATGAAATGATCTCCAAACCAGAGAAAGCCAAAAAAAAGCCCTGCACGATAAACATCGTGCAGGGCTTTTTGATCCGTCCTGAAAGCTTAGCTCAATACCGGTTCGGTTCCATTTCCAGGTCGACATGGAAACGCTCCGAAATGTCTTTCTGGATGCGTTGCGCCAGGTTCAGCAATTGCAGGCCCGTTGCGCCGCCGTAGTTGACCAGCACCAGCGCCTGCAGCTTGTGAACACCCGCGTCGGCTTCACGAAAACCCTTCCACCCTGCCCGCTCGATCAACCAGCCGGCAGCCAGTTTCATCTGCCCGTCGGGTTGCGCATAGGCCACCAGGTCCGGGTATTCGCCCTTGAGCCGTGCCGCCAGCGCTGCCGACACCAGGGGGTTTTTGAAGAAGCTGCCGGCATTGCCGAGTACGGCCGGGTCCGGAAGCTTTTCATTGCGGATGCTGCAAATGGCCTGGCTGACATCGGTGGCGGTCGGATGCTCGATGCCTTGTTCGGTCAGGCGCTGACGCACCGGTCCGTATTCCAGATGCAGATGAGCGCCGCGGTCGAGGGCAAAACGCACACGCAGGATCAACCAGCGCCCAGGCTCCTGCTTGAACAGGCTGTCGCGGTAAGCGAAGTTGCACTCTTGCAACGTGAAGTCGCGCAGTTCGCCGCTCTGTCGATCGAGGGCGGTCAGGCCGGCGAACACGTCCTTGATCTCGACCCCGTAGGCGCCGATGTTCTGCATTGGCGCCGCGCCGACGGTGCCGGGAATCAGGCTGAGGTTTTCCAGGCCGGACAACCCCGCCGCCAGCGTGTGTTGCACGAACGGATGCCAGGGCTCGCCCGCCTCCGCTTCGATCACCACCTTGCTGCCGTCATCGCTGAGCAGGCGAATCCCGCGAGTGGCCATGCGCAGCACCAGTGAATCGATATCCGCCGTCAGCAACAGGTTGCTGCCGCCGCCAATCACCAGTACCGGCACCTTGTGCTCCAGCCCATAGGCCAGGGCTTCACGCACATCGGCGTCGCTATGGGCCTCGGCAAACAACCGCGCCTGGACATCCACGCCAAAGCTGTTGAACGGCTTGAGCGAAACCTGCGACCTGACCTGCAAACTCATAACCGTCCCTTCAATTCGATCACCAGCAAATCGCTGGCGTGCTCGATCAGGTCCAGCACCTGCTCGAAGCCTTGGTCGCCGTCGTAATACGGATCCGGCACTTCATCGACTGGCGACTGATAACGGCGCAGGAACAAATCAAGCTCTGCCTTGCCCTTGGCCGGTTGCAGGGCCTTGAGGTTGCGCAGGTTGCTGTTGTCCATCGCCAGGATCAGGTCATAGGTGGCGAAATCGGCGCGGCTGACTTGTTGCGCGCGCTGGGCGGACAAATCATAACCGCGCAGCTTTGCCGCGGCCTGGCTGCGCTTGTCCGGCGCCTTGCCGACATGCCAGTCGCCGGTGCCGGCGGAGGCGACTTCGACCTGATCGGCCAGCCCCGCTTCACGCAGCTTGTGCCGCAGCACGCCTTCGGCCGTGGGAGAGCGGCAGATGTTGCCCAGGCAGACAAACAGAACCCGCATCACGCCTCCAGCAGGCGACGAACGCGCTCAAGGTCTTCAGCGGTATCGACGCCGGCGGGCGGCGCGATCAGTGCGTCGGCCACGTGGATCCGCACGCCGTGCCACAGGGCACGCAGCTGCTCCAGGCACTCGGTGTTTTCCAGCCAGCAGGGGCCCCAGCTGACGAAATCCTGCAGGAATCCGGCGCGGTAGGCATAGATGCCGATGTGGCGGCGGTACGGCACACCTTCCGGCAACTGCTCAGGGTTCACGGCGAAAGCATCCCGCGCCCAGGGCAAGGTGGAGCGACTGAACGTCAGCGCCAGGCCATTGAGGTCGCTGACGACCTTGACCACGTTGGGATTGAACAGGGTTTGCGCGTCTTCGATCGGCTCGGCCAGGGTGGCCATGCGCGCTTGCGCGTGGGCGGCCAGGTTGGCGGCGACCTGATCGATCACGCTCGGCGGGATCAGCGGTTCGTCGCCCTGGACGTTGACCACGATGGCATCGGGCGCCAGGCCCAGCTTCATCGCGACTTCGGCCAGGCGATCGGTGCCGGAATTGTGATCCTCGCGGGTCAGCACCACTTCGGCACCAAAGCCATTGCAGGCCTCGACGATGCGCGCGTCGTCGGTGGCAACCACCACTCGCGCGGCACTGCTTTTGCTCGCCTGTTCCCAGACATGCTGGATCATCGGCTTGCCGGCGATCAGCAGCAGCGGCTTGCCCGGCAGGCGGGTGGAGGCGTAACGCGATGGAATGACGACGGTAAAGGCTGTGGTCATTTATCCAGGCGCTCGTCGGTGGTCAGGGTGCGCGCTTCGGATTCGAGCATCACCGGGATGCCGTCGCGAATCGGGTAGGCCAGGCCTGCGCCCTTGCTGATCAGCTCGGTCTTGTCGGCGCTGAGCTTGAGCGGGCCTTTGCAGACCGGGCAAGCGAGGATATCGAGCAATTTGGTGTCCATGTGCATTCCCTGGAAAAAACGGAGTTAAGGCAACAAACGAGCCGGCAGCAGGCGCATCAGTTGTGTGTCGAACCAGGCCACGAAGGCCGGTGACGGCACGGCATCGACCGCCAGGTACCACCAGTCGGCGGCGGCAAAGGCACGGCATTTCACCGCGTCCTTTTCCGTCATCACCAAAGGCAACGACGGCGTGAAATTCAAAGCCTGCACGCTGTATTCGGCGTGGTCGGCAAACGCATGTGGAACCGGCTGCCAGTGTAGCGTTTCGAGGGTCTTGAAGAAACGTTGCGGATTGCCGATGCCGGCCACCGCGTGCAGGGCCTGGCCGCCGGGAAAATGCTCGAGGGAGCGCCGTTCGCCGCTGCGCAGATTGACCAGTGCGGTGGGCTGCAACTGAAAGGCAAATCCATCCTCGCGGTCGGTCGCAGCCCCGTTATAGAGCACCGCGTCGACGCTTTGCAGGCGCTCGACCGGCTCGCGCAATGGCCCGGCAGGCAGGCAACGGCGGTTGCCCAGGCCCCGGGCGGCGTCGATCAGCACCAGCTCCAGGTCGCGGGCCAGGCGGTAGTGCTGCATGCCGTCGTCGGACAGGATCAGGTCCAACGGCTCACTGGCCAGCAAGGCTTTGACGGCGTTGCTGCGATCGGGATCGATCATCAGCGGCACGCCCGTGCGCTGGACAATCAGCAACGGCTCGTCGCCGGCGATGTCGGCGCTTTGTTCAGCTTCAACCCGCCATGGCAATTGCGGCGGTTTGGCGCCGTAGCCGCGGCTGACCACGCCAACCCGCAGGCCGCTGCGCTGGCAGTGCTCGATCATCCACAGGATCAGCGGCGTCTTGCCGGTGCCGCCCACGGTGATGTTGCCGACCACGATCAGCGGCACCGGCGGCTGATAGATCTCGCCCTCGCCCGCCAGAAAGCGCTTGCGCTTGTTCATCACCACGCGCCGGTACAGCCATTCCAGTGGCTGCAACAGCTTCAGGGCCGGATGACCTGCGTACCACGCGGCGAGCAATCGATCGGACATGGCCATCAGGGCGCGGGAGGCGCCGCCTCGATGGTGGTCATGCGCAAATGACTGAAACCGAGTTTGCCGGCCGCATCCATGGCAGTTATCACGGACTGATGCGCAGTTTTGCCGTCAGCGCTGATGGACAGCGGCCGGTTGGTGTCGCCGTTGGCTTCCTTTTGCAGTGCGTCCATCAGCGAGGCCAGGTCGCTTTTCGGCAGGATCTGGTTGTTCACCGAGAACACACCGTCGGCACTGATGGTGATGTCCAAAGCCTTGCCCTGATCATCGGCAGGCGTGCCGCTGACCGCTTCCGGCAGATCGACGCGCAGCTGGGTTTCACGGGTGAAGGTGGTGGTCACGACGAAAAAAAGCAGCAGGATGAACACCACGTCGATCAGCGACGCGAGGTTGATGTCCACCGTTTCCCGTGGTTTGCGGCGGAATTTCACGCGTTGCTCCCGGACAGGTCCACATCACGGTCGCCCTGCACCACCTCGACCAGCTTGATCGCTTCCTGCTCCATGCCGACCACCAGTTCATCGATCCGGCGTTGCAGGAAACGGTGGAAGAACACCGCAGGGATACCCACCATCAGGCCCGCAGCCGTGGTGATCAGTGCCTTGGAAATACCACCGGCCAGTACCGAGGCGTTGGTGGTCATGCCACTGCCTGTGAATGCGCTGAAAATATCGATCATGCCCAACACCGTACCCAGCAGGCCGAGCAATGGCGCCATGGCGGCAATGGTGCCCAGGGCGTTGACGTAGCGTTCGAGCTCATGGATGACCCGTTGCGCGGCCTCCTCGATGCACTCTTTCATGATCTCGCGACCATGCTTGGAGTTGGCCAGGCCGGCCGCAAGGATCTCGCCCAAAGGCGAATTGGCGCGCAGTTCCTTGAGTTTGTCTTTATTGAGCTGTTTGTCCTTGATCCAGACCCAGACCTGCCCGAGCAAGTGCTCCGGGGTCACGCGACTGGCGCGCAGCGTCCAGAGACGCTCGGCAACGATGGCCATGGCCGCGATGGAACTCAGAATGATCGGCAGCATCATCCAGCCGCCGGATTTGACCAATTCCCACACAGTGACAGTCCCCTCGAAAAAGTGCGTCACTCTAACATAGGGGGTGCAAGCACCGAAGTCCGTGATGCCACATCCGGCTGGGCGTTCATAACGCTCGGTTATTGCTCCGGGGGCGGCGGATCGCGCCAGAAACGCCGTTCCTGACGCATTGACCAAGGCACCTCGAAGCGCCCCAGTTGCAGACGAATGGCACCTTGATCGGCGCTGTCGTAGATCGCCATTCCGCGTTTTTGATAACGCGCGATCACCGTCGCATGCGGATGGCCAAAGGAATTGCCCTGCCCGCGGGAGATCAGCGCAGCTTTGGGTTGCAGGACATCCAGCAGGGCCCCGGACGATGAACTGCGACTGCCGTGGTGCGGTGCCTGCAGCCAATCGATGGGGACAGCCAACGGACTGCCCAGCAGGGCTCTCTCGGCGGCGGCGTCTATGTCGCCACTCAACAGCAACCGTTCGCCATTGGCCTCGACCAGCAGGACACAAGAGTTCTGGTTGCTGTCGCCGGCCAATGGCCAGTGCCAGAGCTGGAAATCGACGCCATCCCAGGTCCATTGCCGACCGCTTTCACAGCGCTCGGCCTGCAACTGCGCAGGCAGGTCTGACGGTTCACCACTGACCACCCGGTTCACCGGCAAGCCCTTGGCAATCGCCCGGGCACCGCCGGCGTGGTCGGCATGGGCGTGGCTGATGAGCATCAGGTCGACGCCTTTCACCCCCAGTTTGCGCAACGCCGGCAGTACCACCCGCTCGCCCTGATCGAGCTCACCGAAACGCGGACCGGCGTCGTACAGCAAGGTGTGATGCCGCGTGCGAACCAGGATCGCCAGGCCCTGGCCGACATCCAGTTGCCAGACTTCGGCCATGCCTGGCTGCAACATCGGCCTGGGCGAAAAAACCAGCATCAACAACATCGGCCACCCCAACGAACGCATCGGCACGCCTCGCGGCAGCAAGAGCAAAAACGCGCCCATGGCACCGATTACCCAGGCCCATGACGGGACCGCCGTGGGCATCCACGCGGGAACCTGACCGGAGACCAGCCCCAGCACCCGGAACCACCCGTCGATCAGGCCGCCCGCCAGCCAAAGCAATTTCTCACCCACGTAGGGCACCGGCAGCAACAGGGTTCCGAGCAACGCCGGTGGCAGGACCACCAGACTGATCCAGGGCACCGCGAACAAGTTGGCCAGCGGCCCGCTGAGGCTGATGGGCAACCCCAAGGCCAGCAACAACGGGCACAGGCCGATTGCAATCAGCCACTGGGCGCGGGTCCAGGCTTGCCACCAACGCCAGGGGCCCAACCGGCCGCCGAAGGTCAATATCAAGACTGCCACGGCCGCGAAAGACAGCCACAAACCAGGCTGAAGGCTCGCCAGCGGCTCCAGCAGCAAAATGCCGTTGAGTGCCAGCAACAGCGGCAACCATGCACCGAGATGGCGGAAGCGCAGACGCCACAACAACACCAGGCCGAGCATCAGGCAGGCGCGTTGCACCGGCACCCCGAACCCGGCCAGCATCCCGTAACCGAGCGCCGCGGCGAATGCCAGGCCGCACGCCCAAGGCAACCAGGGCAGGCGGCTCGGCCACCAGCCAACGCGGGCCAGGCCGGCGATCAGCAGATACACAACGCCCGCCAGCAATCCGATGTGCTGCCCGGAAATAACCAGCAGATGCACCGTGCCGGTGTCCTGCAATACCTGCCAGTCTTCGCGACTCAGCCCGGCGCCGTCGCCGAGTACCAACGCCGTCAGCGCGCCGCTGCGTCCTTGGGCATCCACCATCATCAAGCGCTGGCGGATTCCATCGCGCCAGGCCCATTGGGCCGGAGCCAGACGTTCACCTGACTTGACCGCCCCCGTCGCCCCGATGCGTTGCGCCAGCAACCAGGCCTGGTAGTCGAAGGCCTGCGGATTGAGAAGCCCGACCGGACGCTTCAACTTGACTGCCAGACGCCAGCGCTCCCCGCTCTGCACGGTCGGCCCGCCATACCAGGCCAGGCGCATTTGTCGCGGCAGCCGGGTACGCCGGGACTCGATGTCGGCCATTTCGAATCGCACCACACCGTCGTCATACCGGGGTAAGCCTGTGACCCGCCCTTCGATCCAGCGGGTCTCCCCGTCCAGCGCCGGCGGCAACCGGTCATCCAGCGCCCACTGCGCACTCGCGCAGGCCCAACTCAAGCCGAACAGGTAAAACGCCAGCGGATACGTCCTGAACGGCAGCAACATCAATCCCGCCACCGGCATCGCCAGCCACAACCAGACCGGCGGTAATGCCGGTAAAAAACGCAAGGTCAACAGACCCAACGCCAGCGCCATCATCCCTGTGCGCATAAGCCCGTCCTTGAGAGTCCCCTCCAAGGCTTAGCCCGCCCGTCGCGCACACGCCGTTAATAATTGTCACAAAGTCTGAATGGGCAGTTCATGGAATCCAGACATACTTGCCACCCTGACCGACCGAGAAGCCTTATGCCCCGGCGCTTATTCAAACGTTACATGCCAGATCCGTTGAGCATCAGGGAACACAAGTCCTTACGCTTTCTCGGCACGCTGTTGCATGACCCGAACCTGTGGCATCTCAACCGCCACTCCGTTGCCCGAGCCATGGCGGTTGGCCTGTTCGCGGCGTTCCTGCCGATCCCCCTGCAGATGTTGCTGGCGGCAATCCTCGCCATCATCGTGCGCGGCAACATGCCGATTGCCGTGAGCCTGGTCTGGCTGACGAACCCGATCACCATGCCTGCCGTATTCTTCTGCACCTACCAGACCGGTGCCTGGTTGATGGACGTTCCCGCCCGGCATTTGCCGGACTCGCTGACCTGGGAATGGATCACGGGTGAAATCTCGACCTTGTGGCAACCGTTCCTGTTGGGTTCGGTCGTCACGGGGCTGGTACTCGGTGCGCTGTCCTATTTCCTGGTGATGGCGTATTGGCGCTGGTGGGTGGCCAGGCAATGGAAGCGGCGCAAGAAGAGCCGGATGTGAGAATGCAAAACGGCCTCCATGTGGAGGCCGTTTTTTTTTGCGGTGTCCGGGCTGACGCCATCGCTGGCAAGCCAGCTCCTACGGTCAGGTACGCATCCCGCGCCCACTGACCAGCAACCGCGCACAACCGAGGTAAAGCACCACGGTCGCCACCAGCATGAACGTAATCGCAATACTGATGCGGATATCCGACACGCCGAGGATGCCATAGCGGAATGCGTTGACCATGTGCAGCACTGGGTTGGCCAGCGACACGGTCTGCCAGAACGGCGGTAACAGCGAGATCGAATAGAACACCCCGCCCAGGTAGGTCAGCGGCGTCAGTACGAACGTCGGGATGATCGAAATGTCATCGAAGTTGCGCGCAAACACGGCGTTGATGAAGCCCAGCAGCGAGAAGATCGTCGCGGTCAGCACCACCACCAGAACGGTTACGCCCAGGTGATGTACCTGCAAATGGGTGAAGAACAGCGACAGCAGGGTCACGATGATCCCGACCATCAACCCGCGCAGCACGCCACCCAGGGTGTAGCCGATCAGGATGGTGTGCGGCGACAACGGCGAGACCATCAGTTCTTCGATGGAGCGCTGGAACTTGCTGCCGAAGAAACTCGACACCACGTTGCCGTAGGAGTTGGTGATCACCGACATCATGATCAGCCCCGGCACGATGTACTCCATGTAAGTGAAGCCACCCATGTCGCCGATTTGCCGACCGATCAGATTACCGAAGATCACGAAGTACAAAACCATGGTGATCGCAGGTGGCAGCAGGGTCTGCGGCCAGATCCGGGTGAAACGCCGGACTTCACGGTAAACGATGGTGTTGAGGGCAATGAGGTTGGGGCGCAGCTCGGAACTCATACCGCCACCTTCGACAGATTTTTCTCCACCAGGGACACGAACAACTCCTCGAGGCGATTGGTTTTGTTACGCAGGCTCAGCACTTCGATGTTCTGCTGTGCCAGCTGGGTGAACAGCGCGGTGATGCCCATGGACTTGTCCACCTGGACTTCCAGGGTATGGCTGTCGATCAGGCGGGACGGGTAGCCGAGCAACTGCGGCGCCACTTGCAACGTGTTCTTCATGTCCAGCAGGAACGTTTCCACATGCAATTGGCTGAGCAACTGCTTCATGCTGGTGTTCTCGACGATGGTGCCGTGGTCGATGATGCCGATGTTGCGGCACAGCTGCTCAGCCTCCTCCAGGTAGTGGGTGGTGAGGATGATGGTGATGCCCTTCTGGTTCAGCTCGGTGAGGAAACTCCACATCGAGCGACGCAGTTCGATGTCCACCCCGGCAGTCGGTTCGTCGAGGATCAGCAGGCGCGGTTCATGGACCAGCGCGCGGGCGATCATCAGGCGCCGCTTCATGCCGCCGGACAGCGAACGCGACGGCACGTCCTTCTTGTCCCACAGGCCGAGCTGGGTCAGGTACTGTTCGGCGCGTTCCTTGGCGATTTTCGCCGGGATGCCGTAGTAGCCGGCCTGGGTCACGACGATGTCGAAGGTCTTTTCGAACTGGTTGAAGTTGAATTCCTGAGGCACCACGCCGATGCAGCGCTTGAGCTGCGCAGGATTTTTATCCAGGTCGTGACCGAAGATATTCACGGTGCCGCTGGTCTTGTTCACCAGGGTCGAGAGAATACCGATGGTCGTGGATTTGCCGGCGCCGTTGGGGCCGAGCAAGGCGAAAAAGTCACCTTCGGCGACATCCAGATCGATACCACTCAGGGCCTGGAAACCGTTGCCGTAGGTTTTGGTTAGCTGCCGGATGGACAGAGCGGAACTCATATCTGATTTACGCACCAAGAAGGGAAGAAAGGGATAAGTATGGGCGGCGGCGAACAATACAACCGCAACGAACTGACACAATGGTGCTTGTCGCCGCCACACAAGTACAGTCAAGCGTGTCGATAGTGAGTATTAAGTCAACGCGGTCATGACGGCCTTCCGGTAAGCCGGACGCTGTTTCAACCGTGCGTACCAGGCCTGCAGATGAGGTTGCGGCGCGCGCTCGATCGGCATCTCGAACCAGGCATAAATGAAACTGCCCAGGGGAATGTCGCCCATGCCGATCTGGTCGCCGGAGAGGTAGGGCGTGTTCGCCAACGCCTGGTCGGCCATCGCCAGCAGTGTCTCGCATTCCTTGATCGCCGCCTGGATGGCGGCCCAGTCCTGCTGGTCTGCCGGAGTGCGCAATACGCCCCAGAACACCGTACGGAACGGGCCGGCAAAGCTCGAGGTGGTCCAGTCCATCCACTTGTCCGCGGTGGCGCGGGTCTGCAGGTCCGCCGGATACCAGGCCGTATCGGCGGCGTGGCGGGCCATCAGGTAACGCACGATAGCGTTGGATTCCCACAACACGAAGCCATCGTCTTCGATCACCGGCACCCGACCGTTGGGGTTCATCGCGCGGTACTCGGGCGTATCGACGACACCAAAGGCGCCACCGGCATCGATGGCCTCGTAGGCCAGTCCCAGTTCTTCGGCGGCCCACAATGGTTTTCTGACATTCGACGAGTTTTTCCGACCCCAGATCTTCAGCATGACCGCCTCTTTTTCGGTAAGTGGGCAGGCAGCATACGCCGGATCAGGCGCGACTCAAATCGCTCTGCATATCACCCAGCAGCGGTTGCTGCTGCTCACCGAACAGGTGCGGATAGCATTTTTCCAGATGCTCGAAAAAGAACGCTTCAGGGACGTCGGCGAACTGTCCATGATCGACCAGGTACTCCATCAGCTTCGCGCCATCGCGGTTGTAGGGATGAAAAACGCTGTCGTTGGTCCCGTCGAATTCCAGCGGTGCAACATTGAACAGGTCGCAGAGTTTGCGGTTGAACGCCGGTGTCGCCTTGATCCAGCGACCCTGCAAATAAAACTCGGTGTAGCCGTGCATGGCGAACATGTCGCTTTTGAGCAATTCAAGCAGCCGTGGCGTCGACAAGTGGTTGCGCACGTCCGCCAGGCCGATCCGCGCGGGAATCCCGCAGTGCCGCGCGGCACCGGCCAGCAACGTGGCCTTGGGCACGCAGTAACTCTCCCCGGCCGCCAGCGCATAACTGCCGCGCAGGGTCAGTGGATCGCGACTGAAGGTGTACGGGTTGTAGCGCACCGCTTCGCGCACGGCGTAATAGAGACTGATCGCCTGCTCAAGCGGATCGCGACTGGCGCCTCGGTGTTTTTCGGCGAACTCCACCACGGACGGGTGGTCACTATCGATGAAGCGGCCGGGGCTCAGATACTCGTGCATGAGAACAATCTCCTGGGGAAGCCCCGAGTCTAGCGAGCACTTGAGCACAGAGATAACGACGTTTCGGCCAAAATTGGGCGCTTTGCCGCTCGCTCGACAAACGCTTTTGCCACGCGTGCGGCGCCATCTGCCGCAGGAAAATCATCCGGGATCCCCCGCGATTCCGATCACATCGCTCTAACCAGCCTCTTTTGCGGATGCCGTCTAAGCTTCGAGGGTTGGTTCGCCCTGGTTTCACGGAGGAATGAATATGCTGCTGTTGTGGATACTGGTTCTGCTGGTCGGGATTGCTTATCTGGCCCACCGTCGCATGGCCCCGCTGCCCGCCCTGGTCATCGTGGCCGTCTATGTCGTGGCGATGGGCGCGTTCAGTCGCGCGCCGGGCTGGTTGTTGCTGGTTTTATGGGTATTGATCGCCGCCGTCGCCGCGCCACTGCTGCTGCCCGACCTGCGTCGAAAATTGTTCAGTGCACCGATGTTCAGCTGGTTCCAGAAGACCCTGCCGCCGATGTCGCAAACCGAACGCGACGCCATCGACGCCGGCACGGTGTGGTGGGACGGTGAACTGTTCAGCGGTCGCCCGGACTGGAGCAAACTGCTGTCCTATCCCAAGGCGCAATTGAACGAAGAAGAACAGGCTTTCATCGACGGTCCGACCGAAACACTCTGCACCATGGTCAATGAATGGCAGCTTGGTCAAACCATGGACCTGCCGCCCGAAGTCTGGACCTTCATCAAGGACAACGGCTTTTTCGCCCTGATCATCCCCAAGGAGTTTGGCGGCAAGGGCTTCTCCGCCTATGCCCACTCGCAAGTGGCGATGAAACTGGCGAGCCACAGTGGCGACCTCGCCTCCACCGTGATGGTCCCCAACTCCCTCGGCCCGGCCGAACTGCTGCTGCATTACGGCACCGACGAACAACGCCATCATTACCTGCCACGCCTGGCCCGCGGCGACGACATCCCGTGCTTTGCCCTGACCGGCCCTCTGGCCGGCTCCGACGCCGGCGGCATGCCGGACTCCGGAGTGATCTGTAAAGGTGAGTGGGAGGGTCAGGAAGTGCTCGGCCTGCGCCTGAACTGGGAAAAGCGCTACATCACCCTCGGCCCGGTCGCTACCCTCCTCGGCCTGGCCTTCAAGGCCTACGATCCGGATCACCTGCTGGGCGACAAGGAAGACCTGGGCATCAGCCTGGCGCTGATTCCGACCGACACCGCCGGTGTCGAGATCGGCCGCCGGCATCTGCCGTTGGGCGCGGCGTTCATGAACGGCCCGAACTCCGGCAAGGACGTGTTCGTCCCGCTGGAATTCCTCATCGGTGGCCAGGAAATGCTCGGCAAAGGCTGGATGATGCTGATGAATTGCCTGTCGGTCGGACGTTCGATTTCCCTGCCGGCGGTGGGCACCGGCATGGCCAAGTTCACCAGTCTGGTGACGGGCCAATACGCTCAGATTCGCGAGCAGTTCAACGTGCCGATTGCCGCTTTCGAAGGTATTCAGGAAGCCATGGCCCGCATCGGCGGCAACGCCTGGATGATGGACGCCGCCCGCATGCTCACCGCCAACGCGGTCGACCTGGGCGAGAAACCGTCGGTGCTGTCGGCGATTCTCAAGTACCACCTGACCGAGCGCGGCCGCGACTGCATCAGCGATGCCATGGACGTGCACGGCGGCAAGGCAATCATCCTGGGGCCGAACAATTACCTGGGGCGCAAATGGAACGGCGCGCCGATTTTCATCACTGTCGAAGGCGCGAACATTCTCTCGCGCAACCTGATGATCTTCGGCCAGGGCGCCATTCGCTGCCATCCGTTCGTGCTCAAGGAAATGGCCCTGGCCGGTCGTGAAGACAAGGATCAGGCGCTCAGAGAGTTCGATGACCTGCTGCTCAAGCACATCGGATTTGCCGTGAGCAATGCCGCCAGCACGCTGGTGCTGAATCTCGGTTTCGGGCACCTGGAACACATCCCGGGCGACAAGCTCAGCCAGGGTTACTTCCGCGCACTCAATCGTCAGGCGGCGGCTTTCGCCCTGCTCGCCGACCTCAGCATGATGTTGCTGGGCGGTGCACTGAAACGCCGGGAGCGTCTGTCCGCAAGGCTGGGTGACGTATTGAGCAACCTTTACCTGGCCTCGGCCGCGCTCAAACGCTACAACGACCTCGACTCACCGCAGTACATGACACCATTAGTGAGCTGGGCCATGGAAGAAAGCCTGGGCCAGGCGGAACGGGCCATGGATGAGCTGCTGAACAACTTCCCGAACAAAGTCGTCGGCTGCCTGTTGCGGGTGATCGTGTTCCCGTTCGGGCGCCGGCACAAAGGGCCATCGGACAAACTCGGAGCCGAAGTCGCTGCGTTGATCGGCCGCGCCAAGGGCGACCCGGCCCTGGAGGAACTGCTCCTGGGTTGCTATCGCCCACAAGCGAGCGACGATCCGGTCGGCGCATTGCAGCACGCCTGCGATCTGCTGGGCGCGGCACAGCCGCTGCAGAAAAAACTGCATGTGGCACTCAAGAGCGGCCAGGTCAAAACGGTGGCCGGCGAGTCGCTGATCGATGCCGCGCTCGAGGCTGGCGTGCTGCAGCCGGTGGAAGCGCAAACCCTGCGTGAAGCCGAGGCGGCGCGGCGCAAGGTGATCGATGTCGATGACTTTGACCAAGAGGCTTTGACACTGGCCGCAGGAAAAGTCCGCTGATCCCTTCAAACATGTAAAAACGGGCGCGGGCGCTTTATACTCCCGCGCCCGTTTTGCTCTTGAGGACTTATCTCGTGTCCAACATCGTTGCCGATCATCTCGTTTTACTCGACCACCTGCGCAGCATCCTGGTCGCCGTAGGTGAGGCCGAGCAGGTTCCCGACGAAAGTCATGCCTTGTTCCTTGAGCGCTTCGACGAACTGCTCGCGTCACTGCCGATCGATCCGATCGAAAGCCAGTACCTGGGCCAGGACATCCTGTGCCAGGTCATCACTCGCTACCCGCAAATCGCCCATCTGGTGCCACGCGACCTGCTGTGGTATTTCGCCGGTGACTGCCTGCATTACATGCCCGATGATGAAATCGACCTGTACCAGGCCCTGGAAGAGCGGCGCTTCGAAGCCGAACAGAACGACGAACCTTTCGACTGGAATCAGGAAAAGCAGCTGCTGGCGTTGTCGAACCAGGACAGCAAGCACTGATCCCCGATCGGTCATGCAAAAAAGGCCCGCATGGTTGAACATGCGGGCCTTTTTTGGTTTGGAGCTCACGCGGCCCCTTGTAGGAGCGAGCCTGCTCGCGATGGACGTCAACGATGACGCGTGCAGACTGGGTAAACGCGGCGCACTCGAGTCCATCGCCGGCAAGCCGGCTCCTACGGTTTTCCAGGATTGCGTGAAGAACCTGCTTTTCGTTCAGAACAAGCCGTCACTCTCCGGCAGCTCATACTCCGATGGCGACCAACCCGGCCCATTCGACTTGCCGGGCTTGCCCAGCGTCGGCTCCTTCGCCAGACACTCCACCAGGTAATCGATCAACACCCGCAGTTTGGGCGGCAGGTAGCGGGTTGGCGAATGCAGCAGCCAGGCACCGCCGTGATAGGACGCGAGGAAGGTCCAGTCCGGCAACACTTGCACCATCAAGCCCTTCTCCAAAGCATGCCGTGCGGTGAAGTACGGCAGGCTGCCGATCCCGATGTGCTGCAACACCGCGCCATAACGTACGCCGGTGTGATTGGCGGCGTAGCGTCCACGCACGCCGACGGTGACCGCCTTGCTGCCTTTCTTGAATTTCCAGCGCGCATCGCTCGGGGTTTCGCCCAGGTAAATGCAACTGTGGTTGAGCAAGTCGTGGGGGTGAGTCGGCGTACCGTGTTCGGCCAGATACTGCGGAGTGGCGCACAGCAAATGATCGATGGTCAGCAGCTGCCGCCCCACCAGCCCCGCAGGCGGCCGGTCGGTGATGCGAATCGCCAGGTCGACATGATCATCGATCAAGTCGACCTGGCGGTCCTCAAGCAACAGCTCCACATCCACCTTGGGATAACGGCGCAAGAACTCCGGCATGTGCGGGTGGATCACGATCCGGCCAACCGCCTTCGGCACGCTGATACGCACCAGGCCCTCGGGTTCATCCGTGAATTGACCACTGATCTCCATCACTGACCGGGCGGCATTGACCATTTCCTGGCAACGCTTGAACACCTCTTCGCCACCGTCGCTCAGGCGCAACTTGCGCGTGGTTCGTTGCAGTAGTCGCGTGGCGAGCGCCTTTTCCAGACGCGAAATGCTCCGGCTTACCGCCGAGGGCGAAGTACCCAGCTGGCGAGCCGCCTCGGAAAAACTGCCGGTCTCGACAACCTTGACGAAAATCGCCATTTCACCCAGCAGCGGCAGCGGAAGATTTATGCTCACAGCGCAACAGTCCTTTGATGTTTGCCCGGATTATCACGCATTTACAGGCTTTCTATAATAAAAACAGATTATCAATACGAGCCTGGAATATGACGCTGCGCCTTTTTTTCCATAGTGATGAGCTCAAGGCCAACGTGGAAGTCCTGGAATGCACCCCCTGCGAAGACGAATTTGCCGTGGTACTGCGCGCTACCCTGTTCCACCCTCAAGGCGGCGGACAGCCTTGTGACACTGGCTGGATCGGCGAAAGCCAGGTACTGCGAGTGGTGCAGGATCCCGAACGGATCATTCATTTTGTCGACCAACCGGTAAAAACCGGGATGACGCAGATCCGCGTCGACGAGCAGCGCCGGTTGTTCAATACGCGCATGCATTCAGCCGGGCATTTGATCGGCCACTTTGTACAAGCCATGGGCTGGATGCCGATCAAGGCGCATCACTGGCCTGGGGAAGGCCGTGTGCAATTCAAGCCGGGCAGTTCAGCCCAGGACGTTGAGGCCCAGGCGATCGAGCATGGCATCGGCCAGTGGATCGACCAGGACCTGCCGCGCCTGACCTCGCTGCGTGAAGGCGCCAGGGAAATCGGTTTCGGCGAACTGCCTGCCTACGGTTGCGGCGGCACCCACGTTCGCAGTCTGAAAGATTTGGGCGCGGTCAAGATCAACGCTCTTTCGCAAAAGAAAGGCACGCTGTCCGTCCACTACCACGTGGACTGAACACCGGGCGATGCAAGCATTACCCGAAACGCAAAAGGCCCGCCCAGTCAGAATGGCGGGCCTTTTTTTGCGTCGAGCATAAATCGAGGACAAACAAAAACGCCGCTCAATGAGCGGCGTTTTTGTTAAATATGGAGCGGGAAACGAGACTCGAACTCGCGACCCCGACCTTGGCAAGGTCGTGCTCTACCAACTGAGCTATTCCCGCAAATGGCGTCCCCTAGGGGACTCGAACCCCTGTTACCGCCGTGAAAGGGCGGTGTCCTAGGCCACTAGACGAAGGGGACACGCTGCCCGGAACACATGGTGTGTGTTTCGGTGCCCAGATCCGCATCCGAAGACTTGGTTCTGGTTTCACTCAGCCCTGCCCGAAAGCAACGCTGTTTAAAAATGGAGCGGGAAACGAGACTCGAACTCGCGACCCCGACCTTGGCAAGGTCGTGCTCTACCAACTGAGCTATTCCCGCATTGGCGTCCCCTAGGGGACTCGAACCCCTGTTACCGCCGTGAAAGGGCGGTGTCCTAGGCCACTAGACGAAGGGGACACGCTACAACATTCACTCCCTGCTTCGTTTCGCTGTGTGCTTTACGCTGCAAGTGGCGCGCATTCTATGGATGGATTGAGAGGTCGTCAACCCCCTGATATAAATTTATTTAAATCAATGACTTCGCCATGCTTTTGGACGCCTTTGCGGTTTTTCCGCTGCCCGGCGTTTGACGCCTATATTCTGACACCCGCCAAGACGTTATAGTCCACCAGTGATGGCAATCTGTATATCGCGTGCCACCATTTATGGAAGCGCGGCTGCGGCCGATATAGGCGCAGGCATGTCCGATCCAACCCGTCATGCGGGCCTAGGCGCTCATATGCCAAGCCACTAAACTCGCATGCGTACCCTAAAAAGAGGTCTTACCGGTGACGCCACTCATGATCACCCTGCTAGTAGTAGCCGGGATCGCGCTGTTGATCGCCATTGGCTACATGAACCATGTAGTGGAAAACAACAAGCTGGAAAAGGCCCGTACCAAGATCGAGCTCAACGATCGCCTGCGACGCTGCGGCGAAATCACCGAGACTTTTCCCGGCCAGTTGATGACCCCGGCACTTAAACTGTTGTTGGCTCGCCTGGAAATGAACGTCTGCCAGCGCCTGCTCAACCTGGAAAAATCCAGCGCCAACCTCAAGGCACGGATCGCCGAACTGGAAACCCTTGTCGGCCAGGGTGAATCGATCCCGGTCAACAATCCGCCGGCACCGATCCAGACCGAAGCCAAGGCCAAGGATGTGCGCTTCCTGCTCGAAGCCCTGCACGGCCAGATCACCCGCGCGGCACAGGACGGCTTCCTGGCGCCGAACGAAGCCAAACGCTGGATCCGCGAGGTGCGCCACATTCTCGTGCTGCTGCACATCGAGTTCTTCAACAACCTCGGCCAGCATTCCCTGCAACAGAACCAGCCCGGGCAGGCTCGCCTGGCATTCGAACGCGGCGTGCAATACCTGCGCAAGCAACAGGAGCCACAGGTCTACGCCGAGCAACTGGAGTACCTGGAAAAACTCCTGGCCCGCGCCAATGACCAGGTCATGGATCGCATTGCACCGGTCGAAGGCGAGGTCAACCAGTTGACCGAAGGCCTCAAGGATGTCGAGGCGGACGCAGACTGGAAGAAGAAAGTGATCTACGACTGATCAGCGAAAACCTGTAGGAGCGAGCTCGCTCCTACAGCCTGAAATGCCCCACCATACCCTTCAGTTCAACGCCCAGTTGTGCCAACTCGATACTGGACGCCGCATTGCCCTGCATTGCCAGCGATGACTGATCGGCACTGGCGCGAATGCTGGTGACACTGCGGTTGATCTCTTCAGCCACCGAGCTCTGCTCCTCGGCCGCCGCGGCAATCTGCTGGTTCATCTGCTGGATCAACGAGACCGCCGCCGCAATGCTGCCCAGCGCGCTCTCGGTCTGCAAGGCATCGCTGACCGCCAGCTTCACCAACTCGCCACTGCTCTGGATCTGCTGCACCGACGAGTGCGCCGCCGAGCGCAAAGCGCTGACCAAGCGTTCGATTTCCTCGGTCGATTGCTGGGTTCGCCTGGCCAGTGCGCGCACTTCATCGGCCACCACCGCAAAGCCCCTGCCCTGCTCGCCAGCCCGGGCCGCCTCGATTGCGGCGTTCAGCGCCAGCAGGTTGGTTTGCTCCGCCACGCTTTTGATCACACTCAAGACCGTGCCGATGTTCTGGATTTCTGCACTCAGGCTTTCGATGCTCGAACTGGCCGAGGACGCCGAATCCGCCAGCTGTTCGATCCGCGCCATGCTCTGGCGCACCACCTGCTGACCCGTTTCAACCTTGCCGTCAGCTGTTTGCGCAGCCTGGGCGGCTTCCTCTGCGTTACGCGCGACATCATGCACCGTGGCCGTCATCTGATTCATCGCGGTGGCGACCTGTTCGGTTTCTTCCTTCTGCGTACTGACTTCGAGGTTGGTCTGTTCAGTGACCGCCGACAGCGATTGGGCGGAACTGGCCAACTGTTCGATACCCGCCTGCAAGCCACTGACAATTTGGCTCAGACCCGCGCCCATTTGCTGCATTGCCTGCATCAACTGGCCGATTTCGTCACGCCGGGTCACGTCAATGGTCGCACTCAAATCCCCCGAGGCAATCTGCTGCGCCACATGAATCACACTGCGCAGCGGTGCCACGATCACGCGGGTGATGAACCACGCGGCAACCAGCCCGACCAGCAACGCCAGGGCGGAAGAGGCCAGGATCAGCATCGAGTTCTTTTTCAGTTCGGCCTGCATCGCCTGGTCTTGCGCGACATAAGCCTGATCCACGCGCTCGACCACTTGGGCGGCACGCTGGTGCAATTGTTGATAGACGGTTTTTTCCTGTTCCAGCAGGCCGGTGTACTCGGAGAGTTTTTCACTGAAACTGGCGATATGACCCGCCACCTCGTTGAGCACGGTCTGGTAACCCTCGTCCTTGACCGTGGTCTTGAGCTGCTCGGCCTGGGCCAGGGCCTGGCTGGCCTGTTCGATCTTGCCCTGCCCGGCGCTGTCGTCGCTCTTGCGGCTTTGATCCAGACGCACGCGCGCTTCATTCATGGCTTGCAGCATCAGGCGTGAAACCTGGCTGACCTGACTGGCCTGTTCGATGAATTGCGCACCGTCCTTGCCCTCGGAGTCCTTGAGCGTATAGGCGCCGTCATCGGCGAGCCCGGATTGCAGTACATCCAGATTGTTGGCCACGCTGGACACCGACCAACTGGCCATTTCCAGCGCCAGGTCCTTGGCCTGGGTGAGCGAGACAAACTCGTCGAAGGCCTTGCGATAGGCCCCCAGGGACTGTTCGACATCATTCATCACCGGTACGTTGGCCGCCGACGCGGCCTTGAGCTGGCTGGCCAGGGCGATCAGACCATCGACGCCCTCGTGCAGGGCATCGACGGTTTTCGGATTGCCGTGCAAGGCGTACTCCTGCTCCAGCAGCCGTACCTTGAGCAAACCGCTGTTGAGCGATGACATCTGCTTGAGCCCGTCGAAGCGCTGACTGATGGTTTGCAGGGACCAGACGCCAATGCCTGCCACCAGTGCAGTCAACAACAGCACCAGGACAAACCCGACACCCAGTTTTTTCGCCATACCGAGGTTGGCAAAACGTCCTTGCACGGCCGAAATCATTTGCACTTAGTCCCCTGCCAAAGTCTGTAGACGCAGATTCGCAACGGGCCAGTAGCAACACAAGGCTCTGACGCCGGAATAATGGCAAAAAGCTACGCCAGCGTCGTTTTCAGAACGCTTGAGGTCGATCCCGAGCAGTGGCCTGAAAGAACGCACGGGCACGCGAGTCGCAGGCATAGGCCACGTTGATACGCTGCCAGTCACTGGCTTCACCCGAGGGGTTGAAGGCCGTCTTCGACGACAGCAATACACCCAGACGCCGCGCCTGGGCCCGCACCTGATCGTAGTCCGACATTTGTGAACGCGCCCAGATGAACAAGCCTCCCGCCGGCTTGCCGAAAACCTCCCACTCGGCGTCCTCGAGCATTTGCAGCACCGCCAGCCGGTCGTTGTTCAAACGTTGGCGCTGGCGTTGCACCAGTTTGCCGTAGGCACCATTGGCCAACAGGCACGCCAGCACCGACTCGCAAAACCGCGAGGCTCCCATGCCGGTGATCATCTTGACCTCGGCCAGCCGCGCAATGACTGCGCAACCGGCCACCACAAAACCGACCCGCAGCGAACTGCTGAGGGTCTTGGAATAGCTGCCCACATAAATCACGCTGTCGTCCAGCGCAGCCAGTCGCGTACCGGAACCGCTGCGCAAGTCCGCATAAACGTCGTCTTCGATCACCTGCACGCCAAAACTCCTCGCCAACTGCAGCACGCGGCGCGCCACCACCGGCGCCAGACTGGTTCCGGTGGGGTTGTGATAGAAGCTATTGATGAGCAACCCTTGAGGCCGGTGCTCGACCAGCACCGATTCGAGCGCCTCCACGTCCAGCCCGCGCGGCGTTCGCGGCACATGGACCATTTGAATGCCGTGCAGCCTGAGCAGATCGAACAACACCGGATAACCGGGACTCTCCACGACCACACAATCACCGGGCTTGAACAGTGTCCGCACAATCAGGTCCAGGCCCTGACTGGCACCTGCGGTGGTCATGATCCGGTTGTCCTGCACGCGGATGTCCAGCTGCCTGAGGCGCTTGAGTATCTGTTGTCGCAAGGCTGGCGAACCCAGCGGCGTGCTGTAGTTGAACAGGCTGGCCGTATCGGTACGACTGACTTGCTGGATCGCGTAAATCAAATCGTCGGTCTCGCGCCAGCTTTCAGGCAGCCCGCCACAGCCCAGCCTCAACCCATCCGACAAAGCCCCACACTCGGGCTCCGTCCCCTCGAACCACGCAGACTCTCGCCTTGCCCCCGTGGCCAATGCCGGATTGGCAACCCTATAGCCAGGCCCATGGCCTGACGCCAGCACTCCCTGCGTCACCAGACGCTCACACGCCTGAGCGACGGCTGACTGACTGAGCAAATTGATCCGAGCTATCTGTCGCACCGAAGGCAGGCGCGTACCGGGCGACATCCCACTGGACTGAAGCCAGCAGGTCAGCGCATCGACAATTTGCTGTACGACGGGCACCAGCGCCTGTCGGTCGATTCTCAACTCCATGAGCAAGCAAACTCCTGTTTTTTTTGCGACAAACAGTTAATCACAGGAGTATTCGAAGGCATGTGCGACAACGCCGCCAAAAACATTCGAACTAATCATTTGCAACACATTGCCCGATCCCTTTGTGAAACCAAAAAACCTGCGGGAGCGGCGGTGCGTCACTTGTTAAAAGGCAGTAACGCCACCATCCACCGCCAGCGAATGGCCGGTAGTGAACGCCGCGCCATCGCTGCACAGGTACAGCACCGCGCTGGCGATCTCTTCGACCTTGCCGATGCGACCGACCGGGTGCATGGCGTTGGCGAACTCGGCTTTTTTCGGGTCGGCTTCATAAGCACGACGGAACATATCGGTGTCGATCACCGCCGGGCACACGGCGTTGACCCGGATCTTTTTCTTCGCGTACTCGATGGCTGCCGACTTGGTCAGACCGATCACCGCATGCTTGGAGGCTGCGTAGATGCTCATTTTCGGCGCGGCCCCAAGGCCGGCCACCGATGCCGTATTGACGATCGCGCCGCCCCCTTGCGCCAGTAGCAACGGCAGCTGGTATTTCATGCACAACCACACGCCTTTGACGTTGACGCCCATGATCGCGTCGAACTCATCGAGCGTACCTTCGGCCAACTTGCCTTTCTCGATTTCGATGCCGGCATTGTTGAAGGCATAGTCGAGACGACCGTAAGTATTGATCACCTCATCCATCAGGTTTTTTACATCGCTTTCCAGGGTAACGTTGCAGCGCACGTAGGTCGCTTCGCCACCGGCCGTACGAATCAGCTCCACCGTGCCCTCTCCGCCCGCCGCGTCCATATCGGCAACCACGACCTTCAGGCCCTCGGCGGCGAATGCCTGTGCGGTCGCGCGGCCAATACCGGCGGCCCCGCCTGTCACCACGACCACCTGGCCGGAAAACGTCATGCTCATTGTTATGTCCTCGAAGAGATGAAAGCGGAAGATCGCGCAGGACCAGTCTAGCCATGACGGTCTTGAACACGGCAGCACTATCAAGACTCCGGTTGGGCCCCCATGAGTTGCAGTGATGGAACTTCCGTACCAACTATCACTGCACTGGATCAGCATGCATTCGCCGCATCAGCCGAACTTGCGGCATCGGCGCTGACGGGCTATCAACAAGGCTTCATTCACTTTGAGTGCCTGCCCCATGACCTCCCTGACCAATCGCCAATTCCTGCTCGCCAAACGTCCGGTTGGCGCGGCGACCCGCGAGACATTCACTTACCAGGAAGTACCGGTCGGCGAACCGGCGGCGGGTCAGATCCTGGTCGAAAACCAATACCTGTCCCTGGACCCGGCCATGCGCGGCTGGATGAACGAAGGCAAGTCCTACATCCCGCCGGTAGGCCTGGGTGAAGTCATGCGCGCCTTGGGTGTAGGCAAGGTCATTGCCTCGAACAACCCGGGGTTCGCGGTCGGGGACTACGTGAATGGCGCCATTGGTGTGCAGGATTATTTCCTCGGCGAGCCACGAGGTTTCTATAAGGTCGATCCGAAACTGGCACCTCTTGAACGTTACCTGTCCGCATTGGGCATGACCGGGATGACCGCGTACTTTGCCCTGCTCGACGTCGGCGCTCCGAAGACCGGCGACACCGTGGTGTTGTCGGGTGCGGCCGGCGCCGTGGGCAGCATCGCCGGGCAGATCGCCAAGATCAAAGGGTGCCGTGTCGTCGGCATCGCCGGCGGCGCGGACAAGTGCAAGTTCCTGATCGATGAACTGGGTTTCGATGGCGCTATCGACTACAAGAACGAGGACGTCCTCGCCGGCCTCAAGCGCGAGTGCCCGAAAGGCGTCGACGTGTATTTCGATAACGTGGGTGGCGACATCCTTGATGCGGTGTTGAGCCGTCTGAACATGAAAGCCCGCGTGGTGATTTGCGGAGCCATCAGCCAGTACAACAACAAGGAAGCGGTCAAGGGACCGGCCAACTACCTGTCACTGCTGGTCAACCGTGCGCGCATGGAAGGTTTTGTGGTGATGGACTACGCCGCCCAATACGCCAGCGCCGCTCAGGAAATGGCCGGTTGGATGGCCAAGGGCCAACTCAAGAGCAAGGAAGACATCGTCGAAGGACTGGAGACCTTCCCGGAAACGCTGATGAAATTGTTCAGCGGGGAGAATTTCGGAAAGCTGGTACTGAAGGTCTGACACAGCCCTTGTAGGAGCGAGCCTGCTCGCGAAGAACTCAAAGACACCGCGTTTATCCATGATATGCGCGCCATCGTTGACGACCATCGCGAGCAGGCTCGCTCCTACAGGGTTGGTGTTTAAGCCAATTCGGCCACAACCGAAGCCAGTGCCTTGGCCGGATCTGCCGCCTGGCTGATCGGACGGCCGATCACCAGATAGTCGGAACCGGCATCCAGCGCCTGACGCGGGGTGAGGATACGACGCTGATCGTCCTGGGCGCTGCCCGCCGGGCGAATCCCCGGAGTTACCAGTTGCAGCGACGGGTGCGCGGTTTTCAGCGCCTGGGCTTCCAGGGCCGAGCACACCAGGCCATCCATCCCGGCTTTCTCCGCCAGGGCGGCCAGGCGTAGCACCTGCTCTTGTGGCTCGATGTCCAGGCCGATGCCCGCCAGGTCTTCACGCTCCATGCTGGTCAATACGGTCACGCCGATCAACAGCGGTTTCGGACCGTTGCGCTGATCCAGCACTTCACGGCACGCGGCCATCATGCGCAGACCGCCGGAGCAATGCACGTTGACCATCCACACGCCCATTTCCGCAGCCGCCTTGACGGCCATCGCGGTGGTGTTCGGGATGTCGTGGAACTTGAGGTCCAGGAACACTTCGAAGCCCTTGTCGCGCAGGGTGCCGACGATTTCCGAGGCGCAGCTGGTGAACAGTTCCTTACCGACTTTGACCCGGCACAGCTTCGGGTCCAACTGATCGGCCAGCTTCAGTGCGGCGTCACGGGTAGGGAAATCCAGGGCGACGATGATAGGAGTCTGGCAGGCGGACATGAGTGGGCTCTCAGGCAAGTCGAAATCGGCGCGCATTGTAGCGGAACCAGCGCCGCTGCGGGACCCGATGATCGGTAAATCGTCGAGACGGCTCAGGCAAGACTAGCCCCTGAAGCCATTGTGTCGAGTTCGATACACACATGACACGCCCGCAACACCCGCGCCCGCTACCCTCGGCAACCGCAACGGGTCCTTACAACAGCACTTCCCGCCTCAGGGCCGGACGCCTATGCTGGAACCACAACCTCGCAGCCTATCTTTGTGGTTGGCAGCCTATCTGGCAGATGAACGCACGCATGCACAACACCCCAGCACCCGTGAACGACGACCAAAAAACGCCAGGCGACGACAAACGCTGGAGCATTCGCGCCCTGATCGTCGACGATGACGTCCCGATCCGCGAACTGATGATCGACTACCTGGCTCGGTTCAACATCCACGCCAGCGGCGTCACCGATGGTGCCGCGATGCGCCTGGCGATGCAGGCGGAGCATTTCGACGTGGTGGTGCTCGATCTGATGCTGCCCGGTGAAGACGGTCTGTCGCTGTGCCGCTGGCTGCGTGCCGAGTCGGACATTCCGATCCTGATGCTCACCGCCCGCTGCGAACCGACCGACCGGATCATCGGCCTCGAACTCGGTGCCGACGACTACATGGCCAAGCCGTTCGAGCCTCGCGAGCTGGTCGCACGAATCCAGACCATCCTGCGTCGGGTGCGCGATGACCGCAGCGAACAGCGGGCGAACATTCGTTTCGACAATTGGCGCCTGAACAGCGTATTGCGCCAACTGATTGCCGACAATGGCCTGGTGGTGCCGCTGTCCAACGCCGAATTCCGCCTGCTCTGGGTATTTATCGAGCGTCCGCGTCGCGTGCTCAGCCGCGAACAACTGCTGGACGCCGCTCGCGGTCGTTCGATCGAAGCCTTCGACCGCAGCATCGATCTGCTGGTGTCGCGCCTGCGCCAGAAACTCGGCGACGATCCCAAGGCTCCGCAGTTGATCAAGACCGTTCGCGGCGAGGGCTACCTGTTCGATGCCCGAGACATCGGCTGATGCGCGGGCGCTTCGATACGCTGTTCGGCCGCCTGTTTGGCGTGCTGTTGCTGGCGATTATCCTCGCGCACCTGCTGGCGTTCGCCTGGTTTCATCATTACGGCCCACCGCCACCGCCGCCTCCTGCGGAGTTTTCCGAAGGCCTGGACGGGCCACGTCCGCCACTGGACCCGCGCTTCGAGAAGCGGCCACCACGGCCATGGTTCGGCGGCCCCCTGGTGCCGCTCACCTTTCAATTGGTCTCGCTGATCATTGCCGCCTGGTACGGCGCCAAACTCCTGAGTCGACCGATCCAGCGTCTGAGCGATGCGGCCGAGCGCTTGAGCGAAAACCTCGACAGCCCGCCACTGGAAGAGTCCGGGCCACGGGAAGCACGGCAGGCGGCGCACACGTTCAACAAAATGCAGCGGCGCATCCTGGAACAGGTCAAGCAGCGCTCACGCATGCTCGGCGCCGTGTCCCACGACCTGCGTACGCCGCTGTCACGGCTCAAACTGCGGCTGGAGAAAATCGACGACGACAAGCTGCAAGGCCAGATGCGCCAGGACCTCGACGACATGATCAGCATGCTCGACGCCACCCTCACCTACCTGCATGAACAGCGCACCAGCGAAGCCCCGCAGTGGATGGACGTGCAGGCACTGGTGGAGTCCCTGAGCGAAAACGCCCAGGACCAGGGCGCAAACGTCCAGGCCAGCGGCCACTGCGCGCCCCTGCAGGTTCAGCCGATGGCCTTGCGTTCTTGCATCAACAACCTGATGGACAATGCCCTGCGCTACGCCGGACAGGCGCTGATCACTCTGGAGGACCAGCGCGAACAACTGGTGATTCGGGTCATCGACCATGGCCCGGGTATCGCCGCCGAACAACGTGAAGCCGTGTTCGAACCCTTCTTTCGCCTTGAAGGCTCGCGTAATCGCAACTCCGGTGGCGTTGGACTGGGCATGACCATTGCCCGCGAAGCCGCGCAACGAATGGGCGGCCAACTGACACTGGAAGAAACCCCCGGTGGTGGCCTGACAGCGCTGATTCGCCTGCCGCGAACCTGAGCCACCCACAGGTTCAGCGACTTTTTTGTGTGTACCACTCGGTACAAACTCCACATACCCGCGACAACTCGCCCCTTGAGTCTGGATCAGCCGGTACACCACCGGTTTATCTTTCCAGGGAGTGAGCCCGATGATCGGTAGCATCAGCAGCAATTACTCGAACTACACCAGCACCAACAGCACATCCAATAGCGCTCGCAGCCAGCAATTCCAGAAGGACCTGCTGGCCAGACTCGACAGCAACACCGACGGTACGGTCGATCAGGATGAACTCGAAAGTGCCTTGTCGCAGAAATCCGACGACGGATTGCTGGTCAGCCTGAGCAAGAATTTCACCGACCTCGACAGCGATGGCAGTGGCAGCCTGAGTAGCGAAGAAATGGCCACGATGGCGCCCCCGCCGCCTCCACCGGGCGATATGGCACCCAATACCGACCTCGCTGACGCACTGATCAGCGCGCTGGATGCCGACGGCGATGGCGTTATCAGCAGCGATGAGCTGAGTAATGGCCTGAGCAGTGCCAGCAGCAATTCGTCGACCAGTACCGACACCAGTGCCGCGCTGCTCAAGGCGCTGGACAGCGATAGCAGCGGTGACGTCAGCAGTGACGAACTCAAGGCGGCCCTGCAGGCCGGTCGCGAACAGAACACCGACAGCACCACCGATCAGGCGCGCGTCAACGATGCATTGCAGAAAATGATCGCCAACCTGAGCAAGCAATACTCACTGGACAACGTGGCGAGCGTGGGCAAACACCTGAACGTGGCGACCTGAGTCAAAAAGCTCGCGAATCGGATTGCAGGAGCCGGCTTGCCGGCGATGGCGGTCTTGAAGTGCCATCGCCAGCAAGCCGGCTCCTACATTGATGGATGCAAGGAGGTTTCAGGGCAGGCGATCCTCGACCCGTGCCTGAGTCTTGCTCCAGTCGATCAACAGGCTGTAGGCCACCGCCAGCAATGTCGGGCCGATGAACAGGCCGATAAAACCAAAGGCTATCAACCCGCCAAACACCCCGAGCAGCACGATGACCAGCGGCAGGTTACCGCCACGGCTGATCAGGTACGGCTTGAGCACGTTGTCGACGCCGCTGATGACGAATGTGCCCCAGATGCCGAGGAATATGGCCATCCCGTAATCGCCTTTCCAGGCCAGCCACGCGGTCGCCGGAATCCATACCAGTGGCGGGCCCATCGGGATCAGGCTGAGCATGAAGGTCACGATGCCAAGCACCAGCGCACCCGGTACGCCAGCGATCAGGAAGCCGATCAGCGCGAGGATCGCCTGGGCCGCCGCCGTGCCGATCACGCCGTTCACCACCCGCTGTACAGTGCCCGCCACCAGCTCGATGTAGTAGCCGGCCCGCTGACCGATCAGCCGCTCCAGCAACGTGTGGACAAACGCCGCCAGGCGCGGCCCGTCACGATAGAAAAAGAACACGAAGACGATGCTCAGGGTCAGTTCGAGAATACCGCCGCCGATCTGCGCGCTGCGCGCCAGCAACCAGTTACCCACCTGCCCCAGATAAGGCTTGAGCGACACCATCATCGCCGCGCCCTGCTCATCGATGCTGTTCCAGATCCCGACCAGCCGCTCGCCCACCAGGGGAATCGCCCCCAACCAGTGCGGTGCTTCGGGCAGCCCCTCGACCTGCGCATCCTTGATGAATGCGGTGGCATCACGCACATGATCGGCGAGGTTGAACCCCAGCCACACCAGCGGTGCCGCGACCAGCACCATCCAGCCCAGCGTCAACAATGCCGCCGCCAGCGACTCGCGGCCATTGAGCCAACGGGTCAGCAAGCGCATCAACGGCCAACTGGCAAATGCCAGGACCGCGCCCCAGAACATCGCCGACCAGAACGGCGCCATCACCCAGAAGCTCGCGCCGAACAGCACCACGAGCAGGATCTGCACCAACAGGCGATCGTTATTGATCATCAAGAATCCCGAAAATGTCAGTCAGCAAAAGAGTAGGCGAACGCAGCCTGCACGTTCGCCCGGTACAGCCTAGCGCAATAGCTCGATGTGCAGGCCAGAGCCTTCGGCACTGCCGGTTTCCAACCGCGCGGCACGCACGCCCTGGGTAATCAGGGCCTGACGCCAGGCTTCGGCGTTCGCTCCGGAAATACTGACCCGCAAAGTGGTGTCCAGATTCAGTCCGCGAGAAATCAAACGCAGCCAGGTCGCGTCAGGGGCGCTGTTCAACGTGGAAAAATCGAGCTCGCCGGTGCTCTTGAGTTCACGCAGCAAAGTCGCGGAGGTCGGCAACAACTCGCCCAGCGGTGCCGAAGCGTCGAACTGTTCGACATGCAGGTAGGCTTTGCGATTACCGCGGGTAATGCCGTACAGCGCGACGAGCGTGTTTTCCCGTGGAGCGGCAAGGCGCAGCAGAAGATAGGCTTGTTGATCGTCGGCGCCGTACAGCTTGGCATTGCCGAAGACTTCATTGGCCCAGAGGCTGCTTTCGCCGCAATCACGCGCCTGGCACCAGAAGAGCAACCCGGCGTCCTGCTTTTGTAAAGCCTCACGGGCAACGGTAAACGCCTCGAGGGAAGAATGCTCCGGCGGCAACTCGTAGGTCACCGACGTGACGTTGCCGCGAGCGCTGACCTGACCGTCGAAGCGTAACTGGCCACTGATCTTGCGGATCGAACCCAAGGGGTAGATCCGCTCCAGCTCGGCGGCGGGGCGATAATCGACAATCTGCGCGTCGACCATGCGCGGCACTATCGGCAGGTCCTGACTGCCTGGAACATCGGCGGCGAACAACAAGGGACTGAAACTGCACAGCACCAGCAGACTGAATGAACGCATGGATAGACTCATCGGATCAGCATGGCCTGGGCACGGTCGACAATCGCCGGAATCCGGCCATTGGGGTTGATCTTGAGGAAGTCCGCGGACTTCTGTTCCTTCTTGTCGAAACTCAGGGCATGCACCGTGTAGGGCAGGCCGAGTTCCTCGAGCACGATAGAGACCTTATGGCCATTCGGGGTCGCAGCGGTGTAGAGATCTATCATGGTTGTCTCCCTTTTCAACCCGCCAAGCCTCGACAGTTGCCCGGCGCAAGTCAAGGAATGGCGAAAAACCGATTGAAACAGTCTGCGACAAGATCGGCACCGGCTTCGTCATTGAGGTGCAAATGGTGGCCGCCAGGCAGCTGTACACGGCTAAAGGGTAGACGCTCCAGCAATTCAGGATGTTTGGCGAGCATGCCGTCAGCCGCGACCACCAGTGTTGCTGGACATTTGATCCGCTGGACGAAGGCCATGGCCTGTTCCGTGGTCAGGCGCAGTGGCGACGGCAGCGTGAGGCGATTGTCGGTGCGCCAGGTGTAACCGCCCGGCACCGGCATCAGCCCCCGCTGCGCCAGCAGTTCGGCAGCTTCGCGACTGACCGCCACCAACCCTTTCATGCGCGCCTGGATGGCACGGTCGAGGGTGTCGTAGACCGGTTTGCGCTTTTCCCGCAGATCCAGTTGCGCCTGCAGAGCCATGCCCATGCGCTCGGCAGCGTTTTCACCCTTGTCTGTCGGTGGAATGATGCCGTCGATCAACGCCAGGTGGGTGATCCGCTCGGGCATCGATCCGGCGATGATCAACGAAGCGATCGCGCCCATCGAATGTCCCATCAGCGCAAATTTCTTCAATCCCAGCTGTTCGGCGACCTGCAGCACATCGTGGGCATAGTCCCACATGGCGTAGCCGGCGCCCGGCGGGCGATGGCCGGAATGACCGTGACCGGCCATGTCCAGGGCGATGATGCGCAGGCCTTTGAGTTTCGGCGCCAGACGGGCAAAGCTGTTGGCATTGTCCAGCCAGCCATGCAGGGCAATGACCGGCAAACCGTCTTCAGGCCCGAACAGGTGCGCCGCCAGTTCGATGTGCGGCAGGCTCAGGCGGACTTCTTCGACGACGTGACTCATGCGCAATCCTGTTGTCGACGGCCGCCCCAACGATGGAACAGGCCTTTGAGCATTTGTGCGGTATCAAGGGGACGTTCGAGCGGAAACATGTGGCCGCCGGGCATGGTCAACGACTCGCCCAACGGCAGGCGGTCGACCGAACTGGCGTGATGGCGCATCACCACACGGCTGTTGTGCCCGCGAACCACCGCCAGTGGCACCTGCAACTTGCGGGTGCTGCCTGGACTCGTGTGCGGCACGCCGCGATAGATGCTGATTTCCGTGGCCGGATCGAACCGCAGGCGCAGCTTGTCGTCGACCCGGTGCAAGCCATGTTGCAGGTAGGCATCGAAGCACTCCGGGTCGAAGCCGCGAAACAGGGTTTTGCCGGCAAAATACTTGCGGGCGCTGTCCAGGTCGGCGAACTCCTCTCGGCGGCCCAGGGTGCGCCCGGCCGGGGTCAGGCGATCAATGAAACCGAAGCGTTTGGCCGCACGAATGACCCATCGATCGGCTCGGGTCAGCACTGGCGAGTCGAGCATCACCACCCCGCGATACAACTCGGGGCAGCGCAAGGCCGCATGCAGGTGCAACACGCCACCGAAGGAGTGACCGACGCCCCACACGGGCTCGGCCTGTTGTTGCAGATGATGGATCAGCTCATCCACCAGGTTGTACCAGTTGTCGTCCGCCGGGAAACGCGGGTCGTGGGCGTGCTGCTCCAGATGCGTCACCTGAAACTCGGGTGCCAGCGCCGCAAACAACTTGCCATAGGTCCCCGAAGGAAAACCGTTGGCGTGGGCGAAAAAGATCTGTTGCGACATACCTGCAAATCCATGAGCGAAACAAAGGCTGATTGTCCGCAAAGAAACATCTTGCAGCAATGACCGTAACTGCCAGGAATGATGACAGACCTGCCGTGGCTATGGCACCACCGTGGGCGCCACCTGTTACTTCTGACAGTTGACTGTCAACCGGCATCAAGTGGATAAGAAGGGCTATTTGTCGAGCCATGAGCACATTCAGGATGACCCACGCCAACACTCCGGCCATCCAGGTTTTTGACCCTCGCGGGCTGAGCGTGCGTGGTGTGGGGTATCTGCGGCGCGAGAATGCGTCGACTCCGCAGCCTTGCATCACTCAGCAGGAATATGACGGCGCCGGTCGCGCCATTCTCAGTCGTGATCCACGCCTGTTCCGTTTACATCAGGACGGCCAAACGGCAGTCAATCAGCAGAACGTTTTCAGTTTGTCGGACGCGGTCATCCTTGCGCAAAACAGCGACGCGGGCTGGCGCCTGGGATTGCGCGGCGCCCATGGGCAAAGTGTTGAAGGATGGGATCAGAAACTCAGTCAGAGTCGCGTCGCCTATGATCTCCAGTGTCGCCCGGTCGCCAGTTTCGAGCGCGGGTGGCAAGGACCGGAACGTTGTATCGCACGGTTCACCTATGCCAGTACCGAGGCCGATGCCGTCCGAAACCTGCGCGGTCAGTTGATTCGGCACGACGACACCGCAGGCACCCTGCTCTTCACCGGGTTCAGTCTCAACGCTACGCCGTTGCAACACGGCCGCGCCTTCATCGCCGACCCGCAATGGCTGGTGGACTGGCCCGAATCAGAGCCTGAACGCGACGCCTTGCTGGAGAGCGAGCGAGCCATCACGCGCCTTCAGTGCAACGCCGCCGGCGAGCCTGTCAGCCAGACCGATGCATTGGGCAACCGGCAAACGTTCATTCATACCTGCGCAGGCGAACTGCGCGAAATCCGCGTGAAGCTTGCCGGACCGGCCGATGAAACGACACTGGTCCGGGATATCCGGTACAACGCCTTCGCCCAGATCGAACTGCAACGTGCGGGAAACGGCGTTGTTTCATGTGCGACTTATCGGCCCGAGGACGGTCGACTGCAACACCTGAAAGCCCATGTAACAGGTCAACCGGCCCTGCAGGATCTGACTTATGAGTATGACGCGGTGGGCAATGTCACAGGCATCACCGACGCCGCCGAAGCGACTCACTATCATCGCAACCAGCGCATCGAACCCGTCAGTCGCTATCGCTACGACAGCCTCTACCGCCTGATCGAGGCCAGTGGCCGGCAACTACGCAACGCGGCGGGTGGACCACAGCTGCCGGATTTCCAGTGCGCTGCCGACCCCGGTCAGCTGGAGAACTACACGCGTTTGTACACCTACGATGAAGCCGGCAACCTGACGATCATGCAGCATCAGGCCGACAGCGCCAGCCGCACCGAACTGACGGCTGTGGCACGGTTCAGCAATCGCAGCCTGCCCGAAAAAGCCAATGGCGAGCTGCCCGACGAACAGGAAATCGCCTTCGGTCATGACCCGAATGGCAACCGTACCGGCCTTCAACCGGGGCAAACGCTGCAATGGGATCTGCGCAATCAACTGCGGCAGGTCGATCAGGTGGTGCGTGAAGATGAACCGGACGATTGCGAGTTCTATGTGTACGACGGCACTGGTCAGCGTCAACGAAAAATCCGTCGGGCCTACACCGGCACATTGATCCGCACCCACGAAACACGATACTTGCCAGGTATGGAAGTGCGCATTTCTGCCGAAGAGACGCTCCACGTCCTGACGATCAAGGCCGGACGCTGTACGGTGCAAATCCTGCACTGGCAGGCCGAACCGCCAGCCGGAATCTCCCAGGACCAGCATCGCTACAGTTTTACCGATCATTTGGGTTCCAGCGCTCTGGAGCTGGACAAAACAGCCCTGCTCATCTCCCGGGAAAGTTACTACCCCTACGGCGGGACCTGCTGGTGGACCGGGCGCAACAAGCTCGAAGCCAGCTACAAGACGCTGCGCTATTGCGGTCAAGAGCGGGATGCCACCGGGTTGTACTACTACGGGTTGCGCTATTACGTACCCTGGTGCCAACGCTGGCTCAACGCGGACCCGGCGGGAATTGCCGATGGGTTGAACCTGTATGCCATGGTGCATGGCAATCCGATCGGGCACGTGGATCTTCAGGGGCTGATCACCGTGGGAGAGGTGTTCGGTGCAGCCGCCGCGACGCTTGGCCGCGACGGTGTGAGTGCCCTGGCCGGTGGCTTTGTCCGGTACTTTGCAGGACAAGGACTGGAGCAGCTGGCAAGCACGTCCACGGATGATCCGGATGCCCGGTCGGTTGCCCCCGCCGCCAATCTGGCGCTGACCCTTGCAGGCGCTACGGTCGGGGCATTCGCGGGTGGATCCATGGGGGTGGGCGCGGGAAGCAACATCGCCTCCCGATACAGCAACAACCGCGCTGCGCAGTGGGCAGGCGCAGCCATCGGCGGGTTGGTCGGCGCGGCAGCAGGTGCCGCTACCCCGCTCTATTCCTATTGGAGCAACCCTGAAAGCCTCAATGCAGTAGCCGTCAGCCTCATCACCAGCGCGGTCGGCAATCTGACACGGGAAACAGGGCAACGCATCAGCGCAGAACTGGGCCCCAGACTTTCACTCCCGCCGTCAGGTGTCGCAAGTGCCCTGCGCACAGGCGTCTATGGCGGATTGCTGTTCGCTGGCGGCATGATTCGCGAAGAGCTTCCGCCCCTGTCAGACGTCGCCATCAATGCCGCCGTCGAGGGTCTTGATGGCGTATCCATCGTCATTATCAATGCCTGGCGCGGAGGCACCTTCACCCGGGGCACTAATGCATTGAGCAGACCGAATGGCCTGGAAGTGCTGTATGGCTGGGCTACGCGCACGGCCGGCTCAGGCTTGACCGCCTCGCTGACATTCATGTCCACCCCGCTGACCGGCGCGATTGCCAACCCCAATCTGCGGATGGGCGCCATTGCTGCAATGGCTACCCTCACAGAACTGCGAACGTATTTGGGGCAACATGTTCAACGCGGCATCGCCGCATTGTTCAGATATGACGATGCAGACTTCGTGCTGGACCACTTCACCCAGGCGAACAGCCTGTGGAACGGGCACCCGGACATACCCACTGACAACGCACTTCCAATGATAGCGTTCAGGTCCCGTGCTTCGAGCTTGCCTTAACGCGCTGGCGGTGCCTCACCCAACGGCACCACCGCCATGGTCAGCCGCGACACGCAACTGGCCTTGCCCTCATCGCTGGTCAGGCGAATGTCCCAGACATGGGTCGTGCGGCCGATGTGGATCGGCCTGGCCACCGCCGTCACCCGGCCGCTGCGCAGGCCGCGCAAATGGTTGGCGTTGATTTCCAGGCCCACGCAATAGAACTTGCTGGCATCGATGCACAGGTAGCTGGCCATGGAGCCGACCGATTCGGCCAGCACCACCGAGGCGCCGCCATGCAGCAAGCCGTAAGGCTGATGGGTGCGGTGATCGATGACCATGCTGGCGGTCAGGGACTCCTCGTCGAAGGCTTCGAAACGGATGTCCAGCACTTCGCCGATGGTGTTTTTCTGGATTGCGTTCAACTGTTCGATGTTCGGGGTGGTGCGCCACAGGCTCATCGCAGAGTTTCCTTGTTGGTTTTGTTCGTGGATCAATCCTGCCACAGCACGGCTTCGCTGCGCTCGCTCCATTCCTCGAAGCGCCCACCGTAAGCGGCTTCGATCACGTTGCGCTTGATCTTCAAGGTCGGCGTAAGAAAGCCGTTTTCCACGGCCCAGCTGTCCTTGACCACCACTAGGCGCCGCAGTTGTTCATGCTTGTCGAGGGCGCCGTTGACCTCTTCCAGCAGTTTTTCCAGGCTCGAATGCAAGCCGACGCGCCCGACCCCGCCGGCATCCTGCTGGCCGACCGCCGACAACACGCACAACCCCAGCGGTGCACTCAAGCCATCGCCCACCACACAGACCTGTTCGATGCGCGAATGCACGGCCAGGCGATTTTCGATCGGTGCCGGCGCCACGTATTTGCCTTTGCTGGTCTTGAAGATTTCCTTCAGGCGCCCGGTCAGGCGCAGATTGCCTTCTGCGTCCTCCTCGCCCTTGTCGCCGGTGCGCAGGAAGCCGTCCTCGGTAATGGTTTCAGCGGTTTTTTCCGGCTCCTTGAAATAGCCGAGCATGGTCGCGCCACTGCGCACCATGACCTCTCCCGTCTCGGCGATCCGCACTTCGACTTCCGGGCACGGCTTGCCGATCCAGCCCGGTTTGTTCTGGCCCGGCATGCAGATGTGCGAATAACCGCAGCTCTCTGTCATGCCGTAGACCTCCAACACGTCCAGCCCCAGCTTGCGGTACCACAGCAACAAGGTCTGCGGCACCGGCGCAGCGCCGGACAGCGCAATGCGCAATGCATCCAGGCCCAATCCGGCGAGAACCTTATGCCCGACCCGTTTGCCGATAATCGGCAGGCCGAGCAGGAAGTCGAGGCGTTTTGCCGGGATCTTGCTGTACACGCCCATCTGGAACTTGGTCCAGATGCGTGGCACGCCAAACAGCGCGGTCGGGCGCGCACGCTTCAGGTCGGTGAGAAAGGTGTCGAGGCTCTCGGCGAAAAACACCGTCTGGCCGGTATAGATCGACGCCAGTTCGACGAACATACGCTCGGCAACGTGGCATAGCGGCAGGTAGGACAGCAACCGGTCCGACTCGTTGAGGCCGAACAACGAAGTGCCACGCGTGGTGGCGAACCCCAGATTGCCGAAGCTGTGCATCACCCCTTTGGGCATGCCCGTGGTGCCGGATGTGTAAATGATGGTCGCCAGTTGATCGGCGCCAGGCTTGGGATTGTCCTGGATCGGCGAGCTGCGTTGCAGGTCGGCCCAGCTGAAATCGAACATGCCCGGCGGATGCAGGGGCAGGCTGACGGTCGGCAGGTCGGGGCTGACGCCACGGGACATGCCAGGCCAGTCGTCGAGCTTGCCGATGAACGCCAGCGCCGCTTCCGAGTGTTCGAGCACCTGGGCAACCGACTCGGCGGTGAGGTTGGGGTACAACGGCACCGACACGTGGCCGGCCATCCAGATCGCCAGGTCGGCAATGATCCAGTGCGCACAGTTCTTCGAGATCAGGGCGATATGGCTGCCCTGCGGCAGTTCCCGCGCCCGCAACCAATGGGCCGCGCAACGGGCCTGATGACCGACGTCGGCCCAGGTCAAGGTCTCGACCTGGCCGCCTCCCACAGGCTGGACCAGAAAGCGCTGGCGGGGATGACGGGCCTCACGCTCGTAGAAAACGTCCAGTGGCAAACGAAAAGCAGCAGACATGCGACTCGCTCCTGTGATTTTGGTCTGGAGCAAGCGTAGTCAACCAAGCAAGTGCTTGGTTGACTATTTTATTCAAAACCTTCGGGGTGAGTCGTACCTGTGGGAGCGTGGCTTGCCCGCGATGCAGGCGCCACGGTTCCTCAGGTAAACCGAGTCGATGCCTTCGCGGGCAAGCCACGCTCCCACAGAAAAGCGGCGCTACGGGTGCTTGATGCTGTCGAGTTTCATCGACCCGACCAGCAGCTCATCACCCTTGAGCTCCGCCAGACCGGCAGTGCTGACCCTCTCTGGCGGATGTCCGGCACCATGTTGCAGGTAGCTCAGCAGATTCCCCACCAGCGGGTTGTGACTGACCAGCAACACGTTGCTGACCGCGACCATCTGTTCGGCCACCTTGTCCGGCTCCGTGTCCGGTGTCAGCCACTCGACGGTACGGATTTCCGGTTCGAAACCCAATGCATCCCGTACCAGCTGCGCGGTTTGCTGCGCTCGCCGGTACGGGCTGGCGTAAATGCCGGTCAGCGGCTGCCCCACCAGCTCTGCGGCGACTTTCAATACTTCCTTGCGACCGTTTTCCGTCAGTTCCCGCTCCGAATCGTGGGGACGGGAGCCGTGCGGTACAGCTTCACCATGACGCAATACCCAGAGTTTCATAGCTTGGGTTCCTCATCTCGGGCCGGATGCGGTGCCGGTGCCACGACATGCGGCGCTTCACCTTCCGGCGTACGCGGCGTCGGCCAGTCGGCGAACGGCCAGGGCTTCTGGTCGCTGTGAAAGCTGCCGAACCGGCCGATCTGCGCCAGAAACTGGCTCAGGCTGTCGCCGAAGTTCATCAGGCTGGCGCTCGGGGCGCCATAGAACAAACGATAGATCAACTGCACCAGCACGACGGCGCCAAGGATGAACTGCGCCACTTGCCACACCAGCACGAAGACGATCATCCACAACGCGCGCAGGAGGATGGACTCGTATTGGGCTTCTACTTTTGGATCGTTCATGCGCAACTCCCTGCTTTTCTGGCAAGCGTGATTAGTTGAAACCACTGGTGGAAATAAAGTCGACGTCGGTTTTCGGCTCGCCACGCATCAACAGACCGATGACCTGCTCCAGCGTGCGCCCCTCGAACAGGATCGCGTGAAGCCCGGCGACCAGCGGCATGTACACGCCAACCTCCTGAGCCTTGGCCTTGAGTACTTTAAGGGTGTTGACCCCTTCGGCGACCTCGCCCAGGCGTGTGACGGCTTCGTCCAGGCTCAGGCCCTGGCCGAGGGCGAAGCCGACCTGATAGTTGCGGCTTTTGGGCGACGAACAGGTCACGATCAGATCGCCCACGCCCGCCAGGCCCAGGAAGGTCATCGGGTTGGCGCCCTGATTCACCGCAAAACGGGTCATTTCCGCCAATGCCCGGGTGATCAGCATGCTCTTGGTGTTTTCCCCCATGCCCAGCGCCACCGCCATGCCGGCAATGATCGCGTAGACGTTTTTCAACGCCCCGCCCAACTCCACGCCGAAACGGTCGGCGCTGGCGTACACACGAAAGGTGCGGCCATGCAGCGCGGCCTGGACCTGCTGGCACAGCGCTTCGTCTTCACTGGCGACCACCGTGGCGGTCAGCGCATGCTCGGCGATTTCACGGGCCAGGTTGGGGCCGGACAGGACGCCGATGCGCGCCTGCGGGGCGATCTCTTCGAGGATTTCGCTCATCAGCTTGAACGTGTGGGCTTCGATGCCCTTGGTCAGGCTCACCAGCATCTTGCCGGTCAGGCGATCGGCGTGCGGCACCAGCACCGAGCGCAGTGCGCTGGACGGCAATGCGACGAAACACAGGTCACAGGCATCCAGGGTGGCTTGCAGGTCGGTCACCGCTGTGACGCCAGGCAGAATCTTGATGCCTTTGAGGTAACGCGGGTTTTCGCGATTGACCCGAATGGCCTCGGCCTGTTCGGGGTCACGCATCCACTGAAGGACCTGATGCCCGTTCTCGGCCAGCAGATTAGCCACGGCGGTTCCAAAACTTCCGCCTCCCAGGACCGCAATCGGGCGCTGTTCAGTCATATGCAATCCGTTAATCCATACCAGTGGCGATCTCGGCATTATACGGGGCAGCCCATCGGCGGCCAGCCCCGACATCAAATACAGCTACCCGTAGGAAGAAGACCAATAAAGCCGAGGAAAATGCAGACATCGTGAATGGAAAAGTCGTTCGGCTCGGTTAACATGCGCGCCATCAATCATGGACAGGGATGTGTTGTGTCGGCTCCTTCACCGCATTCGCCTCTGGTACTGGCGCTGATGTTCAGCTCGCCATTGCTGGCCGACGATCTGTTCCTGGACAGCGAACAGCTGCCGCAGGTGCTCACGGCCACGCGCCTGAAGCAATCGCCGGCCGCGGTTCCCGGAAGCATGACGGTGATCGACAGCGCCCTGATCCACGCCAGTGGTGCCCGCGACATCAGCGAGCTGCTGCGACTGGTGCCGGGGATGATGGTCGGCAACATCAGCGGCAATCAGGCGGCGGTGAACTACCACGGCACCAATGCGACGCAAGCGCGGCGCATGCAAGTGCTGATCGACGGGCGCTCGGTGTATCGCGCCGGCCTGGCCACGGTGGACTGGAGTGACATTCCGGTGGCCATGGAGGACATCGAGCGCATCGAAGTCTTTCGCGGGCCGAATACCGTCAGCTACGGCGCCAACGCCCTGATGGCGGTGGTCAATATCATCACCCGGCGGCCGGCCGACAGTCACGGCACGCGCCTGAAAGTCACCCGGGGCCAGCGCGGCATCAACGACTTTTACGCCAGCCAGGGCATGGGTTGGGAAGACGGTGACTTGCGCCTGTCCCTGTCCGGCCAGCAGGACGACGGCTTCGACACTGACCGAACCGGAGCCGACTATCATGACAGTCGCCGCCTCGATCGCTTCAACCTGGCCGTCAGCCAGGCCCTCGACGAACGGCAAAGCCTCGATTGGCAATTGAATGCCAAGGACGGCACCAACCAGCGACCCTATACCTACCGACCGGTGTTCCCGGGGATTACCCGCGCGGGCGACGACTCCGACGTCACGGCCAAGGACTACGCCGGCTCATTGCGCTGGAATCTGGACATCAATCCCGACCACAGCCTTTATATCCAGGGCTCGGCCCAACACTGGGATCGCCAGCAAACCTGGCGTGCCTGCGACGCAGAAGTGTCGTTCAGCCCGCAACTGACCGAACTCTGGCAGTTGAACCCGAACTACACCGAACGGCTGGCCCGCAACATCACACGCTTCATCGGCCGTGGCGCGCCGGCCGGCACACCCGCCGAGCAGGCGGTGGCCAACCAGGTACTCGATCAATGGCGCAACGGCGCGAGCCAGACCGTTTGTGGCGACATCGACCAGAGCACCCGGGAATCGCGCTACGACCTCGAACTGCAGGACACCCTGAGCCTTGCCGATAACCTGCGGCTGGTCAGCGGCATGAACTATCGTTACGACCGGGCGGATTCCGAGACCTACTTCAATGGCACTCTCGATGACACGATCTGGCGGGCGTTCGGCCAGTTCGAGTGGCGCGCCAGCGAACACTGGCTGCTGCAGGGCGGTGCCATGTTCGAGGACACCCGCTTGATCGGCAGCTCGCTGACACCTCGCATGGCCGTGAACTACCTGATCAATCCGCGCCACGGCTTGCGTGCGGTGTATTCCGAGGCTGTGCGTTCGCCGGACATGTTCGAGAACAACGTCAACTGGAGCTATCAGGTCTCCAACCTCAGGCCCGGCGCCTTTGGCCAGTCCAGCGCCCGCTATTTCGTCAGGACCCGCGGCCCCGGCGACCTTGATCAAGAGCACATGCGCTCCCGGGAACTGGGCTACAACGGCTACTTTCCGGAGCCTGGGCTGGCGCTCGACGTGAAGCTGTTCCACGACGAAATCACCGGCATGATCAGCGAACCACTGCGCAACAATCAGTACATCGCCAGCAATGCGAACAAAGAGCGTTTTACGGGAGCCGAAACCCAGCTGGACTGGCGTGTCGGCAACCTCGATCGCCTGCGATTGACCTATGCCTACGTCGATGCCGACGCCAGCAACCCGCTGGATGCCAGGCAGACCGCACGCAACAGCGGTTCGGCCGGATGGCTGAGGGATTGGGGACAAGGCTGGAACAGTGCGCTTTTCTATTATGGCGATGACGCCCTCAACGGCTATCGCTTCGAACGGGTCGATGCGCGCATTGCCAAACGCATCGCCTTGGGCAAGGCCAGCCTGGAACTGGCCGGAGTGCTCCAGCAGCGGTTGGACAATCAGCCAGCCACCTTCAACGACAACAACTATGACCAGCGCCACGTGATGTATTTCAGCGCGGAGCTGGAGCTTTAGGATGCGTTATCGCCCGGCCTGGAAAATGCCGTCCCTGGGTCGGTTGCTGGCCATGCTGTGCCTGTTGTTCGGCAGCCCGGCGGGTAACGCCGCCGACATTTTGCTCACGGGGGCCGAAGACAGCCCCGGTGTGCGGGCGTTTACCCAGGCCTTGAGCGAGTTGCGACCGAGCGACAACGTACGATTCCAGGCACTGGCCAGTTTGCCGATCCCCGACAGGTTGCCGGAAAACATCCGTTTGATACTGCTCGACCTGCCCAGCCTCGACTGGCGCCTGCAGGACGCCGAGGGCCCGGCGACACTGGTGCTGCGCATCAGCCGCCTGCAAGCCCGGCAACGCTTGAACAACACGCTGCCTGCGCGTCTTTGCCTGCTATGGAGCGATCCACCCGTGGATCGCCAGTTGCGCTTGACCCACACCCTGTTACCCCAAGCCAAACGCATCGGCGTGCTCTACGACAACCACAGTGAGTTCCTGTTGGCTGAGCTGCGTGAAGCCGCCCGCCCCCTGGGTCTCGAGGTGGTCACCCAGCGCTGGGACAACATTCACGACAGTCGTCCGTTGCAGGCCTTGCTGAAGAACAGCGACGTGTTGCTGGGCCTGGACGACGCCGACCTGTACAACCCGCAAACCGCAAAAAACCTGCTGCTGAGCAGCTACTCGCGCCAAGTGGCGCTGATCGGACCCAACGCCGGATTCGTCAAGGCCGGGAGCCTGGCCAGCACCTATAGCGATCAGGACGATTGGCTGGCGGTACTCAACGAATTGCTCGACCGGCCCCCGGCCACCTGGCCGCGCAGCCATTATCCCCAGCGATTCAAAGTCGCGAGCAACCCGCAAGTAGCGCGCTCCCTGGGTATCGAGCAGATCAACGAAGCGTCTGTCGCCACGTTGCTGGCTGAAGGAGAACGCCGCCCATGAACTTTCGCCGTCGCTGGGACATCAACACCCGCACCCAACTCATCAGCCTCGGCCCTGCCCTGCTGCTGACCTTGTTGCTGATCAGCTTCTTCACCTTCGTACGCATTCAGGATCTGCGTCAGGAAATCACTCACACCGGCCAATTGATCGCCAACCAACTGGCCCCCGCCACCGAATACGGGGTGATCTCGGGCAACAGCGAAGTGCTCGAAACCTTGCTCAAGGCAACGCTGGCCACGCCCAACGTGAGCTTTCTGGAGATCCAGGACAGCGCCAACCGGGTTCTGGTGTACGTCGAACAACCGAACGAACACCACAACCGCGCGCAACAACTCGAAGTATTCCAGGCACCGATCCGGCTCCAGCGCATCGCGCTGCACAATGACTTTTTCCAGAGCAGCAAAACCGTCAGCGCGGCCCCCGCCGAAGACTATCTGGGCCGGGTGATCGTCGGCCTGTCCAACGATGCCTTCAGCCGTCGCCAGCAGGAAATCGTCCTCAAGGCTGCGATTCTGGCGCTGTTCGCCCTGCTGTTTACCTTCATCGTGGCCCGGCGTCTGGCGGGCAGCCTGTCGCAACCGATCCGTGATATCGGCAATGCGGTCAAGGCGATTCAGGACGGCGACTACAAAACACCGCTGCCCATTGTCGACGACGCCGAACTGGGGGCGTTGTCGCAACACATCAACAACCTCGCCAGCGGTCTCGAACAGGCCAGCCGCGAACAGCATCAAGCCATGGCGCAGTTGATCCAGACACGCGAAGAAGCGGAAAAGGCCAACAACGCCAAGTCCGACTTCCTCGCCATGATGAGCCATGAACTGCGCACGCCCATGAATGGCGTACTGGGCATGCTGCAGTTGTTGGAAACCACCGACATGACCGAGGAACAGGTGGAGTACGCGGCGCTGGCCTCGGAATCCACCGAGCACCTGCTCAAGGTCATCAACGACATCCTCGATTTCTCGCGGATCGAACGTTCGGAACTGGAGCTGGAGCACATTGCGTTCAACCTCAGCGACCTGATCGGCAGTTGCGCCCAGTCGTTCCAGCACAGCGCCGCACAACGCGGTCTCGACCTGCAACTGATGATCCCCGACGACATGCGCAGCCTGCAGGTCAAGGGCGACCCGACGCGTATCCGGCAGATTCTGGTCAACCTGGTCGGCAATGCGTTGAAGTTCACCGAACAGGGCCGCGTCACCATCGAGGCACAGTGGCAATCGCTGGATCACGAGTTGCTGTGGTTCACCTGCACCGTGCGCGACAGCGGCATCGGCATTCCGGCGCAAAGCCTGGAATTGATGTTCAACGCGTTCCAGCAGGCCGACAGCTCCATTTCAAGGCGCTACGGCGGCACCGGGCTGGGCCTGCCGATTGCCCGCACCCTCGCCGAACGCATGGGTGGCACCCTGCGTGCGCAGAGTGAGGAAGGCCGCGGTTCGGTGTTCACCCTGGAAATTCCCCTGGCACTGCACCAGCAGACACAACCGCCGCTGGCGCCACGCGCGCAACCGCGCAACAGCAACGGCGAAGGACGCAATGTGCTGCTGGTCGAAGACAATCCGGTCAACCAGACGGTCATCGAAGCCATGTTGCGCAGCCTGGGTTTCAAGGTCAGTGTCGTGGCCGACGGCGCCCAGGCGGTACGCAGTGCCGAGAGCCTGATTTTCGAAGCGATCCTGATGGATTGCCGCTTGCCGGTCATCGATGGCTACGAAGCCACCCGGCAAATCCGCAAGCTGCCCGGTTGCACCGACCTGCCGATCATCGCGCTGACTGCCAACGCCCTGCAGGGCGATCGCGAAGCCTGCCTGTCGGCAGGGATGAACGATTACCTGGCCAAGCCGTTCAAACGCACTGATCTGCAGCAAATTCTGCAACGTTGGGTGCAGTAGTGCAGGCCTTTCGACCATCTGCGACTGGCGTGAAAGGCGAAAGTGCGGCAGTCTTAGGCACCCGTACAGGCCCGAAAAGGGGCTTGAATAAAAATTTCAGTGCACAAGTGTACATTCATGTCCTTGGTGCTGTGACTTTCACCACAACGCAATAGTCTATGAGTAGGCTGCCGGTTCGAGGCATGAACGCTTCGATCGGCCGGGAAGATTTGCCCCACCTGCCGCATGGGACTATTGAGGAGCTCGCATGACCAAACAAAACGCCTTTACCCGGGAAGACCTGCTGCGCTGCAGTCGCGGTGAGCTGTTCGGCCCAGGTAACGCGCAACTGCCCGCCCCGAACATGCTGATGGTTGATCGCATCACCCTGATCAGCGAAGAAGGTGGCAAGTACGGCAAAGGTGAATTGGTCGCCGAGCTGGATATCAATCCGGACCTGTGGTTCTTCGCCTGCCACTTCGAAGGCGATCCGGTGATGCCGGGCTGCCTGGGCCTCGACGCCATGTGGCAACTGGTCGGCTTCTTCCTGGGCTGGCAAGGCCTGCCGGGCCGTGGCCGTGCGCTGGGTTCGGGCGAAGTGAAATTCTTCGGCCAGGTCCTGCCGACCGCCAAGAAAGTCACCTATAACATTCATATCAAGCGCGTCCTCAAGGGCAAGCTGAACCTGGCCATTGCCGACGGTTCGGTGACTGTCGACGGTCGCGAAATCTACACCGCCGAAGGCCTCCGGGTCGGCGTGTTCACCTCCACTGACAACTTCTAAGGGTTATCCGCATGCGCCGCGTCGTTATCACTGGTCTGGGCATCGTTTCTTGCCTGGGCAATGACAAAGAGACCGTCTCCGCTAACCTGCGTGCAAGCCGCCCTGGCATCCGGTTCAACCCGGAATATGCCGAAATGGGTCTGCGTAGCCAGGTTTCCGGCTCCATCGACCTCAACCTTGAAGAACTGATCGATCGCAAGATCTATCGCTTCGTCGGCCACGCGGCAGCTTATGCCTACCTGGCCATGAAAGACGCCATCACCGACTCCGGTCTGACCGAAGAGCAGGTGTCCAACCCGCGTACCGGCCTGATCGCCGGTTCCGGTGGCGCATCGACCCTGAACCAGATGGAAGCGCTGGACATCCTGCGCGAGAAAGGCGTCAAGCGCGTCGGCCCATACCGCGTCACGCGGACCATGAGCAGCACCGTTTCGGCTTGCCTGGCCACTCCGTTCAAGATCAAGGGCCTGAACTACTCCATCGCTTCTGCCTGCGCCACCAGTGCTCACTGCATCGGTACCGCCATGGAACAGATCCAGATGGGCAAGCAGGACATCGTCTTCGCCGGTGGCGGTGAAGAAGAGCACTGGAGCCAGTCGTTCCTGTTCGACGCCATGGGCGCCCTGTCCAGCAAGCGCAACGACACCCCGGAAAAAGCCTCCCGTGCCTACGACGCTGACCGTGACGGTTTCGTCATTGCCGGTGGTGGCGGCATGGTCGTGGTTGAAGAGCTGGAACACGCTCTGGCCCGTGGCGCAAAAATCTACGCGGAAATCGTCGGCTACGGCGCGACCTCCGACGGCTACGACATGGTTGCCCCGAGTGGCGAAGGCGCGATCCGCTGCATGCAGCAGGCGCTGTCCACCGTCGACACCCCGATCGACTACCTGAACACCCACGGCACTTCGACTCCGGTCGGCGACGTCGCGGAAATGAAAGGTGTGCGTGAAGTGTTCGGCGACAAGGCTCCGGCCATCAGCTCCACCAAGAGCCTGTCGGGTCACTCCCTGGGCGCCGCCGGCGTTCACGAAGCGATCTACTGCATGCTGATGATGGAAGGCAACTTCATTGCCGGTTCCGCCAACATCGACGAACTGGACCCTGAAGTGGCCGATCTGCCGGTGCTGACCAAGACCCGCGAAAACGCCACCATCAACACCGTGATGAGCAACAGCTTCGGTTTCGGTGGCACCAACGCCACGCTGGTACTGAAGCGTTGGGAAGGCAAGTAATTTCCCGCTGCTGAACCGCACATGAAAACGCCCCGACTGGTTCGGGGCGTTTTTTTTTCCTCAAAAACATGGCGCCAGTGTCGCTTTCGTAGGAGCCGGCTTGCTGGCGATGGCATTTTCAAGGACGCCATCGCCAGCAAGCCGGCTCCTAC
>NZ_RWIR01000028.1 GCF_009764265.1 Pseudomonas sp. PB101 | reverse complement strand
TCGACTGCGTCGAACGGCGCTGCGCGCCAATCCCCGGATGAACACCTCCACTCAGCCTTCCGAGGGGGCGGGTGAGTCAAGATCAAGAGCTGCAGGCGAGCTAACGCTCGGCCTGATGAGTGGTGAAGAGCGGCGGCTGTGCGCGGGTTTTGCTTTTGCTTTTGCTCTGGCCTTTCTGTGGGAGCCAGCCTGCTGGCGATGGCGGCCTGCCAGCCGACCAATCTCTTTCAGATGCACCCAATCCCTGTAGGAGCTGCCTTGCCAGCGATGGCGGCCTGACAGCCACCCAATCCCTTTCAGATGTACTCAATCCCTGTAGGAGCTGGCTTGCCAGCGATGGCGGCATTACATCCAACGAAAATCTTCTGCCTCACCCCAGCAATGTGCCTGTCAGACAGGGTTGTAGGACCAGGAGCAAGGCTACGCTACCTTGCGTCGTTACCTACAACTACGCCAGAATCCGCCGGCTTGTGGGCCTTGTGTCTGGTCTTTATCGTTCCGTGTCGCTGCAAATTCAGCGTCCGGATTTAGCGATCCGAACAGTTACAGGGACACCAGCACTCCAGTCTTGATTGCATTCGTTTCTATGCCTGCAATTTGATTATGGCGGCTGTGCGTCGGAGACCTTCGGGTCTACCGGGTTTGCCTGTAACCGGTTCGCTAACCTTCGTACAGTCGCCACCCTTACTTGTTTAGCGACAGGTCTTGGTGGCTCCAATTTCTACAGGAGCTCCACCATGTTCAAACCCACACCCAATCCCCCCGAATCAGAAACCGATAGCGCCACCCATCGCCCTTCCGGTCTCCATCTCAAACCCGCCATCCTCAAAAGCACCACACCCCACAACCCCAGCACGATGTTCATCATCGCGCCCAACATCGACACCGAAAGTTTACTGGCCCATGCCTGTGAATCACTGGCTTCAGCCAGCGTCATGGCCAGTGATTTCGCTACATTCCTGGACGGCCCGCAGCGCAGCATGTTGCTGGGCATCCAGCAGGTGATCATGCTGGCCGACCTGGCGGTCAATCGCGCGCTGGATAACGTTGCCCCGCTGGACTAAACACCGAGCTTTTGTGGCGAGGGGGCTTGCCCCCGTTGGGTCGCGAAGCGGCCCCAAAATCAAGCGATGCGGTTTTTCAGGCAGACCGGGTTGAATGGATTTACGACTGCTTCGCAGCCGAACGGGGCGGTGCGGCGGTCCGACGAGCCCCCTCGCCACAGGGGTTCAGGCGCTTTCCAACATCTCAATCAACCGCTCCGGCCACACCGTTTCGCTGGTTGCACGCAACTCTGCCACCGACCACCATTTATGGTCCGCCATCACCCGCACTTCGTGAGCCGTCCACCCCTCTCGCGACAGGTGTTCGCTGTCGGTATGAACCACAAAATACCGTTCAACCGACAGCACCGTTTCACCGCTCGGCAGCATCATCGGAAAACTGCGCTCTGCAATGCTCGAGCCCACCGAGTCAACGAGCAGTCCGGTCTCTTCAAACAACTCACGAACCGCCGCAACCTCAAACGACTCACCCGGCTCAACCCCGCCACCAGGTGTCGCCCAGTGGCTTTGGCCGGCGAGGGCGTCGTTTTTGTGCTGGAAGTGAAACAGCAGAACCTGTTTCGAAGGATTGATCACCAGCAGTCGCGCTGAATCACGTTGGCGCATGTTTTTTCTTTCCATAGAAGTAAGCGAGCCGCAGCTTTCACTGCGGCTCGCGACGGTAAGGCTCACATCGGCATAACGACGCCGAAGGGGTTAAGCAACCACCCGATAACACGGCACATACGCCGCGCCGCCCGGCAGTTTCATGCGGTGCTGGGCGACGAAGGCTTTGAGCAGCAGGTCCAGCGGTTGCATGATCGCCGCGTCGCCATGGATCTGGTAGGGCCCGTGTTCTTCGATCAGGCGGATGCCCTTGTCCTTGACGTTGCCGGCGACGATGCCGGAGAACGCGCGGCGCAGGTTGGCCGCCAGTTCATGGGGTGGCAGGTCGAGCCTGAGCTTGAGGTTGGCCATGTTTTCGTGGGTCGGGTCGAACGGGCGCTGGAAGCCTTCGTCGATTTTCAGCAGCCAGTTGAAGTGGAACGCGTCGGCGCGCTCGCGGCGGAACTGCTTGACCGCCTTGAGGCCCTGGGTCATCTGCCGTGCCACCTCGGTCGGGTTATCGATGATGATCTGGTAGTGCTGCTTGGCGGCGTCGCCCAGGGTGGCGCCGACGAACGCGTCCAGTTGTTCCAGGTACGGCGCGGCGTGTTTCGGCCCGGTGAGGATGACCGGGAAGGGCAGGCCGGCATTGTCCGGGTGCATCAGGATGCCCAGCAGGTACAGGAACTCTTCGGCCGTGCCGGCGCCGCCGGGGAAGATGATGATGCCGTGGCCGACGCGGACGAAGGCTTCCAGGCGTTTTTCGATGTCCGGCAGGATCACCAGTTCGTTGACGATCGGGTTCGGCGCTTCGGCGGCGATGATGCCCGGCTCGGTCAGGCCCAGGTAACGGCCGCCGTGGATGCGTTGCTTGGCGTGGGCGATGGTGGCGCCTTTCATCGGGCCTTTCATCACGCCGGGACCGCAACCGGTGCAGATGTCCAGGCTGCGCAGGCCCAGTTCGTGGCCGACTTTCTTGGTGTATTTGTACTCTTCGGTGTTGATCGAGTGGCCGCCCCAGCACACCACGATCTTCGGCTCGACGCCGGGGCGCAGGGTGCGGGCGTTGCGCAGCAGGTGGAAGACGTAGTCGCTGATGCCCTGGGAGTTGCTCAGGTCGATGCGTTGGCTGTCGAGTTCGTTTTCGGTGTAGACGATGTCACGCAGGGCGCTGAACAGCATTTCCCGGGTGCTGGCGATCATTTCGCCGTCGACGAAGGCGTCGGCCGGGGCGTTCAGCAGTTCCAGGCGTACGCCGCGGTCCTGCTGGTGAATGCGGATCTCGAAATCCTTGTAGGCTTCAAGGATGGTCTTGGCGTTGTCGACATGGGCGCCGGTGTTGAGGATGGCCAGGGCGCACTGGCGGAAGATGTTGTAGGTACTGCCGGAACCGGCTTCGCTCAATTGCTGGACTTCCCGTTGCGAGAGCGTTTCCAGGCTGCCTTTGGGACTGACGGAGGCGTTGATAACTTGGCGTTGGGTCATTCAATGATCCTTAAAACGATGTCATTCACACAGCAACTACGAATGGCATCCGAATAATGTGTATTCATGAAAGAAGATGGCACGAACTGCGCTGTCTCGCCATGTCCCCGCTTGACGATGAAAAGATGAAAAGGAGCCCCAGCATAGCTAAATCCCTCGCAGAGGCGATAATGGCCCGCAGTCTTTTTGCCCCGGACCCCTTTTTACCATTGAAGCTCAGGAAACCCGACGCAATGTTCGAAATCCAGCCGATGAACGCCCAGACCTACCGGCAACAGACACGGCGCAGCACAGTCATCATCGCCCTGATTTTCCTGGCGCTGGCGATGCTCCTGTCGACGGCGGCGGTGGCCCTGTTCGGCACGCCGGGGGGCGACAACCTGCGCTTCAATGTCGGTGGCGTGTTTGTCGCGGTGCTGGCGATGGCGGCACTGATGCGCCAAGTGTTCTGGCGCCAGGAATGGATGCAGCCCGCGGTCTACAGTTGGCAACTCAAGCGCAGCCTGATGAGCATCACCAATGTCATGCATCATGTAACGGCAGCCGTGGAAAAGGGCGATCCGGTTGCCATGAAGCTGTTGCGTTTCTACCATTTGGGCCTGGACCAGATGCATCAGCTAGATGGCAACTCCAGTGACCACGGCCAGTTGATCCGCGAAATGGACCGGCACAAGGAACGAATGCAAGCGCTGGGCATCGATACAGAGCAGACGCGACTGGATCCGGCGTGGCTGGAGGCGCTGAAGCAGATGTCGCGCTAACATCTTTGCCAGGTACCAGGGGAGATTCGCCGATCAACGATCCTATTGAAGTATTCCGGCCAGCCGTGACCCGGCTCAAGGTCCGCTCGGCGGTGATCCTGCTGGTGGCGGTCTGCCTGTCGATGGTTGCCATCGTGATCTGGGAAGCCTGGAGCTCACGCCAGTACCGCCTGCATGACAAGGAAGTGGTGATGTCCAACCTTGCGCAGACCCTGGCGTCGCAAGCGCAGGCCACGATCAAGCAGGCCGATACGCTGCTGTTCACCCTGGTCGATCGCCTGGAGCACGAGGGGGTCGATCAATTCCGGCTGCCGCAATTGCTTAACGCCCAGCGCGATCAGTTGAGCCAGCTCCATGGCGTGTTCGTTTTCGACGAAAACGGCCAGTGGCTCGCCAATTCCAATGGCGCCGGCCAGACCGGCGTCAACAATTCCGACCGTGAATACTTCATTTTTCATCGTGACAACCCCGGCCGCGGGCCGCACATCGGGCCGTCGATCAAGAGCCGTTCGAGCGGCGAGTGGATCCTGACGGTCTCGCGCCGCTTCAATCATCCCGACGGCAGCTTTGCCGGGGTGGCGCTGGCGACGATCTACCTGAGTCATTTCCTGCAGCTCTACGACAGCATCGATATGGGCAGCAATGGCGTGATCAACCTGATCGCCGACAATGCCGACATTGTCATTCGCCGGCCCTTCAAGGAGTCGGAGATCGGCACCAGCCTGGCCAAGAGCCCATTGTTCACCCGGTTGCTGCCCAAGAGCGATGCGGGCACGGCCACGATCACGTCGGTCATCGACGGCGTCGAGCGGGTGACGGGGTACCGCCGGGTCGAGGGTTATCCGCTGATCGTTTTCGTCGCATTGAACAAGAATGAAGTACTCGCCGGTTGGCGTCGGGAAACCCTGCTCAGCGCCTGCATAGTCACGCTGTTGCTGAGTGTTCTGGGGGGCATGGGGTTTCGGCTGATCAAGCTGATGAGGCAGCAGAACCTGGTGCAGGTCGAGTTGCTGGATACCCAGGACAAGCTGCTGGAGGTCAATCGCAACCTTGAAGGCCTGGCCCTCAAGGATGCGCTGACGGGGCTGGCCAACCGGCGTCAGCTCGACGCGTTCATCGATGCCGAAATGGGCCGAGCCCGGCGCAGCCAGTCCGAACTGGCGCTGCTGATGATCGATGTCGATCATTTCAAGCCGTTCAATGACCGCTACGGCCACCCGGCCGGTGATGAGTGCTTGCGCAAGGTCGGGGCGGTCATCACGGACAACATCAAGCGCCCGGGTGACCTGGCCGCCCGTTATGGTGGCGAAGAGTTTGCGGTGGTGCTGCCCGGCACCGACTACGTCGGGGCATTTCTGGTGGCGGAGAAAATCCGCCGCGCGGTGCTCGACGCCGGGATAACCCACAGTGACAGCCCGCAAGGCGCTGTGACCGTCAGCATAGGCGTGTGTGCCAGCAATGGCGCATCACCGGTTCGCTCCGAAGAGCTGATCGATGCGGCGGACAAGGCGTTGTACGTGGCCAAGGCCAGTGGGCGGAACATGAGCGTGATTGCCAACTAAGCGTCAGATGAATCGGTCCGTTCCCTCAACCAGTCGGGTGGCCAGGAAGGGCTTTTTCAGCTGTTCCAGCCACCAGCCCAGGGCGCGACCGTCATGGTCGCCACGCCAGCCGGCGTAGAGAATGTTCGGCTCACGCGGGTCGGCCATCGTTTTCTCGACCAGCGTGCCGTTTTCCAGCAACGAACCCACCCGGTGCCGCGGCAGCCAGCCCACCCCCAGCGCATTGCACTGGGCGAGGATTTTCGCGCGCATGCTCGGCACGGCCAGCACCGTTTGCCCGCCGGTGACGCCGTAGGTGCTGCCCTCGGTGACCCTTGATGAATCGGCCACCACAATCGCCCGGTGCTGCGCGACCATGGCCCGGGTAATCGGGCCCTTGGCCTTGGCCAGCGGGTGTCTGGGCGACACCGCAAACACCCATTGCATTTCCCCCAGTTGCATCCAGCGCAAGTTGGCAATGGCCGGCGGCTCATTGGTGGCGCCGATGACCAGGTCCGCCCGGCCTTCACGCAGGGCTTCCCAGACGCCTTTGAGGACTTCCTGGGTGATGCGCAGCGGCACGCCGGATTGCAGCGCATCGAATTCGTCGATCACCGGGATCAGGGTCTCGAACTCCAGCAGTTCGTCGGTGACGATCCACAGGCGGCTCTCCCAGCCATTGGCAACCTGCCGGACCCGTTGGGTCAGGCGCGCGACGTCCTGCATCAACCGCGCCGCTTCGTTGACCAGCAACTCGCCCGCCGGGGTCAGTTGCAACCGGTAGCGGCGGCGGTCGAACAGCAACGCATCGAAACGCTCCTCCAGTTGCCGCGCCGCATAGGACACGGTCGACGGCGCCTTGCCCAGGTGTGCGGCCGCCCGCGACAGGCTGCCGGTTTCGCGGATGGCCTCGAGCAGCGCCAGGTCTTCAATCGACAGCATGTGCAAAATCCTCAAACGAAAACCGCGACCCTGTAGGAGCCGGCTTGCTGGCGATGACGTCCGACAGCGCGATGCAAGACTCCCGATCCGTCGGTGGCAAGCCGGCTCCTACAAGTTTCGGCGCAATCGCCATTGGCGGATCACTCGACGATAGACCAACACATTGATCACCAACACCACACCACCCAACCCCAGCTGAACACCGGGTGTCAGACCCGCCGGATAAATCACCGGCCAAATGTAATGCTCGATGAATCCACCGCCATAGCCGGATTGCCCGGCCCCATGGCGCATGCGGTTTTCCCAGTCGGTCAGCGGGCAGGGCAGGTGGAAGAACTCCACCGCCATACCCCACAACGCAGCCGGCGGATGCCACCAGATCAGGTGGCGCCATTTGAGCACCAGCAAGCCGCCGAACAGCACGAACACAATGAACAGCAAGTGAAACAACATCAGCCCGTCGGCGGCGATTCGGTAGAGCATGGTGGTGCCCCTGAAGGCTGGACGAATCGCTGCATGGTACTCGGGCCGGTGGCGGGCGCTCTATCGATTGTCGCGGGCCAATGCGCTGAGCACGCCTTGCAAACGCTCGGTCATCGATTCACTGCTGCGTTGCATCGGTGCGCGCAGTTCATCGCCGATCAAGCCTTGCAGGGCCAGCGCGGTTTTCACCGGGGCCGGGTTGGGCTCCAGGAACAGGCTGTTGATCAGCGGCAGCAAACGGAAAAACGTGGCGCGGCCCTCGGCCAATTTGTTGTCGCGGATCTGCCGGTGCAACTGCACGAACAGTTCGGGATGGACATGCGCCGACGCGGCAATCGCACCTTTGGCGCCCAGGCACAAGGCGTTGAAAATCTGGTTGTCTTCACCGCACAGCACGTCGACATGGCCGCTAGCGAGCAAGGCGAGAGTGTTGGAAAAATTGCCGCCGCAATCCTTGATCGCGACGATCCGCTCGTGGGCGACGATGTTGAGCAAGGTCGCCTGCTCGAAAACCACGCCGGTACGGTAAGGGATGTCGTAGAGAATCAGCGGCACGCTGGAGGCATCGGCGACCGTGCGGAAAAACGCTTCGAGGCCGGCCTGGGACGGGCGGATGTAATACGGTGCCGGCACCAGCAGGCCAGCCACCGGGCGCTTGAGGATCTCGCTCTGGAACTGCAACAACTCGCTCAGGTTGTTACCGGCCAGGCCCATGACCACCCGTTGCGCCGGCGCCAACTCCAGCACCGCATCAAGCACCGCCAGTTGCTCAAGCTTGCCCATCGCCGCCGGTTCGCCGGTGGTGCCGCACACGATGAGGCCGTCGACGCCGCTCTCCAGCAGATGGCTGACCAGCCGGCGCAAGCCGACGAAATCGATGGCGCCGTTGTGGAAGGGGGTGACCAGTGGAACCCAGATACCTTGAAACGCAGACATGCACTTTCTCCTGATGGTTGACCGATTTCGTCACCGTCAGGGGCATGGAAGGAGAGTAAGCAAGGGGAGGGTGGTCCGTCGCGCTCAATGTCCTGTCAGCTCATCTGACGGGACAGCGCGCCCCGGTCACATGAGCGACTGTTTCTTCGATTTGAGGGCGTGCACAACGCAACCTTGCGCCTTGGCAATCAAGCCAATGACGGAAGTGTTGAGGTTGAAGGTTGCGGACATACTTGCTTACACCCTGAGTGAGGCGCCCAGTTTTAAAAGGCCGAGCGCCGTTTGTCAATCACGAAAGTCAGCGAACTCGGCGCGCATCCGGCCATTGTGCTTGGCCTTGTAGAGCAGATGATCGACCTGCTCGACGAATTCCAGGGCCGTCGCATGCGTCGACGCCAGGGTGGTGCCGACGCCCAGGCTGATACTCAGCAGCTTCGACACGTTCGAGAACTCATGGGGGATCCGCTGCTGGCGAATCAGGTGCAGGCATTTGTGCGCCACCAGCCGAGCGGATTCGGCATCGGTTTCCGGCAGCAGCCAGACGAACTCTTCACCGCCGATCCGGGCGATGAAATCCCGGGGCCGATTGGCCGCCAGCGACAGGGTCTGCGCGACGTGGCGCAGGCATTCGTCGCCCTTGATGTGGCCGTAATGGTCGTTGTACTGCTTGAAGTAATCGATATCCAGCACGAGCACCGACAACGGCAAACCGCTGCGCTGGGCCGTGTTCCACTCGCGCTCCAGCACGGTGTCGAACATGCGCCGGTTGGCGATGCCGGTCAGGCCGTCCTGGAAGGAATACTCTTCAAGCTGTTTTTGCAGGCGGATCAGGTGCTCTTCGGTTTTCTTGCGCTCACTGATGTCGAACATGAAACCGACCAGCGCCTCGACTTCACCGTCCTTGCGCACCACGTGCACCACATCGCGGATCCACACGTACTCGCCGCTTTCGGTGAGTGCGCGATAGTCGGCCTCGTGATCCATACCGGCCCGCGACTGCGAGACGCAGAAGTCCACGACGTAGTCGCGGTCATCGGGGTGCATGCGTTCGACCCAGTCATTGACCGAAAGCCAGCTGTGCTGTTTCCAGCCGAGCAATTGCTCGATCTGCGGCCCGATGTAACTGAACGTCATGGTTTTCCAGTCGATGCGCCAGGGAATGGCTTTGGTCGACTCAAGCAGGGTTTTGTAAACGTCGCTGTCGGTTTCGACTGAACTCATGAAGGGCCTGCCTCGATGAAAATGCTGGGCCATCATGTTGCTACCACCTTGGCGAATCAAGCGGGCAGCCGATGAATGGCACGCGCTCGTGGCAGTGAGCAAGATTGTTCAAGCCTTCGCCCGCGACTGCTGGCACAGTCTCGGGTCTTTCCCTGTCTGTAGAACGTCATGTCCAATTCACTCATGCCGCGCAGTGCCTTTCTGCGCGGGGCCGCAGCGATCATGCCGCTGTCCCTGGCCACCGCGCCCTGGGGCTTGCTGGCCGGCTCCATGGCCATCGAAGCCAACCTCACGCCCCTGCAAGGCCAGGGCCTGTCGAGCATCGTGTTTGCCGGTGCGGCGCAATTGGTGGCCATCGGCATGCTCAAGGGCGGTGCCGGGATCTTTTCGATTTTGCTCACCACCTTGCTGCTGACCTCCCAGCATTTGCTCTACGGGATGAGCCTGCGTTCGGTGATCTCTCCGTTACCGGGACGCTGGCGCGTGGGCCTGGGGTTCTTGCTCACCGATGAGCTGTTCGCCCTGACCAGCCAGCACGACAAACAGCAATTCAACCGCTGGTACGCCCTGGGCGTGGGCCTGACGTTCTACATCGCCTGGAACCTGTTCACCCTGGCGGGCATTGTGCTCGGCAGCAGCATTCCCGGCCTTGAACACCTGGGCCTGGATTTCTCCATCGCGGCCACCTTCATCGCCCTGATCACCCCGGTGGTGCGCAACGTGCCGACCGTGGTGTGCGTGGCGGTGTCGCTGTTCTGCTCGGTGCTGTTCAGCTACTGGCAATGGGGCTCGGCGCTGGTGCTGTCGGGGCTGGCGGGCATGACCGCCGGGTTTGTCTGCAATAAATTCCATGGTGGCCGCACATGATGGTCTGGGCAGTGATTGTCGGAATGGGCGTGTTGGTGTTCCTCAACCGCTATGTTTTCCTCGAACCGCGGTTGCCACTGCGCCTGAGCAGCAATGCCCGGCAGTTCCTCGGGTTTGCCGTACCGGGCATGTTGACCGCGATCTGTGGGCCGATTGTGTTCATGCCGGAGAAACAGCTGAACCTGCACTGGGACAATCCCTACCTGATCAGTTCGCTGGTGGCGGTCGGGCTGGTGCTGTACACGCGCAATACCTTGCTCAGCATGTTGTTGAGCATGGGGTTCTTCTTTTTGCTGCGCTGGTGGCTCTGAGCGGGGCAGGGACTTGATCTAAGCTTAAGTTGATAACCGATCCCTTCAGGAAGAGAGGTGAACATGGCCAATGAACCCAAGCAACCGAACCCGGAAGAAGACGTGGACGAACCCACGGAAGAAGAGATCGAGCGGCAGAAGCGCTCGATACCGGACTGGAAGCATCCTGACGACGGTACGGAACTGTCAGAACCTGACCGCAAGTTCTGACCGGCGCATACGACAAAGCCCCGCCTTTTGAGCGGGGCTTTGTCGTGATCACCCTCGTTCCAGGACCTCTGGAAACTCGGGGTGGGCTGCGCGATGTCCCAATGTCCTGTCGATCCAGGCGTTCAGCTCGTTGACCATCACTGGCGGTTTGCCCGGGTAATGTTCAAGGGTTGAACTCAGGATTTCATGGATATCGGGAACGGATCGAAGGTTGCGGGTTTGAATGTATTGCTTGATAAAGCAGTCGAGTTGGTAGTGCTCCGTCTTTGTAAGATGAACGCACGCCAGGCCCACGACTTGATCGTTTTCATAGTCGTCGCGCAATTTGGTTCTCTGCAAGGCTTGTTGTTTAGGATTTCCTTGATCGCTGACTCTTTGGTCAACTAATGGTGTTGCGGGAAATTCGGCGCGAATGCTAGCTGTAGTCACCGCGATTGTATCTATTTCGACTATGGAGTCTGACAGGCGGTACAAACGTTCCAGTTGGTGTTGTTACAAGAATGAAACAGTCGTTGTAATGCTGGTATTAGTGACCGCTTTACTGCCGTTATCGATAAGTTCACGGAACTTGTTCAATCAGCGCAGCGCCCTGGTTCCTGACATTGCCGACGGCCTTGTCCACTTTGTACCACTCAAATACATCACTGATTTCGCCCTGGGACAGCGCCATTTCCTCGGCGCGCTCCTTGGGCGTGGCCGGGTCCAGCCATTCGCGCGCCAGTTCGGGGGAAAACACCACCGGTCGGCGGTCGTGCACATCGAGCAGGCCGCCGGCGCTGTCGGCCGTGAGGATGACGAAACCGTCGTGCTCCCTGTGCGGGGCTCCGCCGATGGGGTACTGGCCGATGGCCGCGCAGAAGGCCGGCGCCCGGTCCCGTCGTCGAATCAGCCAGGGTTGTTTGTTGCCATCATCGGCTTCGACCCATTCGAACCAGTTATCGATCGGGCAGATCGCGCGATGCGGCCAGATCGCCCGGAAATAGGGGCCGTGGGCGACTTTCTCGACCCGGGCATTGATCGGCGCCGCGCGGTCCGTCGCCCAGTGCGGGCGCCAACCCCAGCGCACGGCGTCGGCGTGCAGCCGCTCGTTCTCCAGGTGCAACAGGGCGAGTTGCGTGGTGGGCGCGGCGTTATAGTGCGCCAGGGGTTCGTTGCCGACGTGGTTGATCAGCGCGTCGGGGATGCTCAGCACCGCCACGAAGTCGTGAATCCCGCGGTATTGCGACAGTCGTCCGCACATGGCCTGACACTCTGGATGAGCATTTTTTCAGTTTAGATGGTGGCGAGCAAACGGGCCCGGCAAGCACCGGAACCAAACCCTGTGTACCCTATCCAACCTCGGCCCGCCCCGAGGGGCAACAGAGGGTCTGACCCAAGGCGAAACATGAAGCACTTGTTCAAGTTTTTAGCGGTATGTGCAATGGCGGTCGGCCTGCTGGGTTGTATCGCGGCACCCATTGAAATGACTCCGCAGACCGAGCAGCGTTTGCACGAGCAGCCCCCCATCCGGTTTCTGCTGACGTTCGACGACGGTCCCAGTGCATCGAGCTGGTGGAACCCCACCGTCACCGTGCTCGAGAGCCTGGCGCAGAACCCGCTGCAACCGGGGATCAAGGCCGTGTTCTTCGTGCAGACCCGTGCACCGCGAGCCGGTGGCAGCGAGCTGGGCCGGGACATCATGCGGCGCGAGCACGCCGAAGGCCACATCCTCGGATTTCACACCGCCACGCCCTGGCACACCAATCATCGTTCTCTCGAGCCGCCAGAACTGGAGCGGGCCCTCACTGATGGCAGCGCCGACATCGCGGCGATCACAGGCGCCCCTCCAACCTTGCTGCGCCCGCCATTCTGGAACTATGACAAACGCACCTTCGCCGCTTATCGCCAGCATGGCCTGCACGTGCTGCTCACGGACCTGAGCGCCAATGACGGCAAGATCTGGGGCTTCAACGCCAGCCCCCGGCGGCGCTCGCACATGCTGCGCTCGATGTCCGAAGTGCGCGAACGCATTGCCCGCGGCGAATTGCCGGTGGTCGACGGGGTGATTCCGGTGGTGGTGACCTTCCACGACCTCAATCGTTATACCGCCCGGCATACCCGCGAGTACCTGCAGATCCTGCTCGACAGCGCCCGGGAGACCGGGGTGAAAACCGCGGACAAGCCGTTTTACGACGATCAGGCCGCGTTGCTGCGGGCTGCCCTGGCGCGAACCGTGCGCGACGATTCGCAGCCGGTCGAGTTGCCAGGGTTCTGGAACTGGATCTGGGGCGCGAACACCCATTAAAAACTGCAGAAAGTGAGAGCTGGATAACACTAATTGCGAATGATTCTGTTGCAGATCGCAAAAGTGTATCTATTCTGAAACGGATCCAATCCGATCCATTGTCGCCGAGGCACCAGTCATGGTTCCTGTTTCAGTTCTTTGCAACATTATCGAGTCCGGTTTCGAGCCGCTGTCGTGCGAGTGCACGGAGAGTCTCGGGCTGCTGCGTATCGAAGTCTATGACGTGGCCACCGGGCGGGTGGAGCTGTTGCTCAGCGGAGTCTCGACAGCCGAGCTCACCAGCGTGCGCGCCATCTCCGACTTCATCGGCGAGTTGCGTACCGAGATAAAGGCAGGGCGCCGGGCCTTTGCCGGTTGATCAGCCGCGCGGCAACAGCTCGTCAATCATCCGCAAACAATGGTTCAACCCCGGCGACACATCGCCCACCCGTCGGCTGAGTATGATCGGCGAGGTCGCGTTGTCTTCCAGCAACGGCGTGAAGCCGATGTCGTCGCGGTGCAGCAACTGCACCGAGGCCGGTACCAGCGTGACCCCGATGCCTGCCCCCACCAGGCCGATCGCCGTTTGCAGTTCGTTGGTCCATTGCGCGACGTGGATGCTCACGCCACAGGACTCGAACAGTGCGATCACATGGTCGGCGTAACTCGGCCGTGGATTGCCGGGGTACAGCACAAAGGGTTCCTTTGCCAGCTCCCGCAGGGTGACGGGACCGGCGAGCAGCGGATGGCCGGCGGGCAGGGCGGCGACCAGGCGGTCTTCGGTGAGCACGGTCTGGATGATGGCCGGGTCGTCGATGCGGATCCGGCCGAAACCGATGTCGATGCGCCCGGCCTTCAACGCCTGCACCTGTTGCAGGGTGGTCATTTCCGACAGACCCAGTTCCAGCTCCAGCGGCTCGCCACTGCGTAGGCGGCGGATCAGTTCCGGCAGAACGCCATACAGGGTCGATGGCGCAAAACCGATGCCCAGCCAGGTTTTTTCCCCCAGACCGATACGCCGCGTGTTGTCGCAGACCTTGTTCAGTTGTTCGAGCAGGGCGGTGCAGTGCTCATGAAAAAACCGTCCGGCGTCGGTCAACTTCAGCGGTCGGCCGCGCTCGATCAGCGTCACCCCCAGTTCGTCTTCCAGTTGCTGGATCTGCCGGCTCAGGGGCGGCTGGGCGATGTGTAGCAGCTCGGCGGCGCGGGTGAAGTTGAGGGTTTGAGCCAATACCTGGAAATAACGCAGGTGACGCAGTTCCATGGAGCCTCCGGGCGCGGATCAGTTGCATACCTTATAGGTATCAAGTCAGACCAATTCTATATTGGCATCGCGAAAAAAGCCGTACGAGAATCGATTCCAGAACTTCAAGAACCTGACGGGTATCGAAATGCTTGCAACTGCCATTGAGTCGATCGAGACGATCATCGTCGACCTGCCGACCATCCGCCCGCACAAGCTGGCGATGCACACCATGCAGAACCAGACCCTGGTGATCATTCGCGTGCGTTGCGCCGACGGCATCGAAGGCATTGGCGAATCCACCACCATCGGTGGCCTGGCCTACGGCAATGAAAGCCCGGACAGCATCAAGACCAACATCGATACGCACTTCGCGCCGTTGTTGATCGGCCAGGACAGCGGCAACGTCAACGCCGCCATGTTGCGTCTGGAACGCAGCATCCGTGGCAATACCTTCGCCAAATCCGGTATCGAAACCGCGCTGCTCGATGCCCAGGGCAAACGCCTCGGCCTGGCGGTCAGCGAACTGCTCGGCGGCCGGGTTCGCGATGCGTTGCCCGTGGCCTGGACCCTGGCCAGCGGTGACACCGAAAAAGACATCGCCGAAGCGGAAAAAATGCTCGACCTGCGCCGCCATCGCATCTTCAAACTGAAGATCGGTGCCAGCGAGGTCAATCGCGATCTGGCCCACGTCATCGCCATCAAAAAAGCCCTCGGTGACCGCGCCAGCGTGCGGGTCGACGTCAACCAGGCCTGGGACGAAGCCGTCGCCATTCGTGCCTGCCGGATCCTCGGCAGCAACGGCATCGACTTGATCGAACAGCCGATCTCGCGCAACAACCGCGCCGGCATGGCCCGCCTGAACGCCATCAGCCCGGCGCCGATCATGGCCGACGAATCCATCGAATGCGTGGAAGATGCGTTCAACCTGGCCCGCGAAGGCGCGGCCTCGGTGTTCGCCCTGAAGATCGCCAAGAACGGTGGCCCGCGCGCCGTGCTGCGCACCGCCTCCATCGCTGAAGCGGCCGGCATCGCCCTGTACGGCGGCACCATGCTCGAAGGCGGCCTGGGCACCATGGCCTCGGCCCATGCCTTTGTCACCCTGAACAAACTGGCGTGGGACACCGAGCTGTTCGGCCCGTTGCTGCTGACCGAGGACATACTCAGCGAACCGCTGGTGTATCGCGACTTTGAGCTGCACGTGCCGAACACGCCGGGCCTGGGCCTAAGCCTGGATGAAGAGCGCCTGGCGTTCTTCCGCCGCGACAAGACATCGACTGCCATTCATCAAGCCTGAGGAGAGCATTATGCTGTTCCACGTAAAAATGACCGTGAACCTGCCGGTCGACATGAATCCCGAAGCGGCCGCCACATTGAAGGCGGACGAGAAAGCCCTGGCCCAGCGCCTGCAAGAGCAGGGCAAGTGGCGTCACCTGTGGCGCATCGCCGGGCACTACGCCAACTACAGCGTGTTCGATGTCGACAGCGTCCAGGAACTGCACGACCTGCTGATGCAACTGCCGCTGTTCCCGTACATGGCCATCGAAATCGATGCGATGTGCCGGCATCCTTCTTCCATCCGTGACGATGACCGCTGAGCCCAGCCTGTTCAGCGCGCTACGCTAATAATTACAAGATGAGGAACCCACCAAAATGAACGTCAAGATTTCCCACACTGCCGAAGTCCAGAAGTTTCTCGAAGAGGCCAGCGGCCTGCTCAACGACGCCGGCAATCCACGGACCAAGGCGCTGGTCTACCGCATCCTGCGTGACTCGGTGAACATCATCGAAGACCTGGCCGTGACCCCGGAAGAGTTCTGGAAAGCGGTCAACTATCTCAACGTGCTGGGCGCGCGCCAGGAAGCCGGGTTGCTGGTGGCCGGTATCGGCCTGGAGCATTACCTCGACCTGCTGATGGACGCCGAAGACGAACAGGCCGGCAAGTCCGGCGGTACCCCGCGCACCATCGAAGGCCCGCTGTACGTGGCCGGTGCGCCACTGTCCGAAGGCGAAGCGCGTCTGGATGATGGCGTCGATCCGGGTGTGACCCTGTTCATGCAAGGCCGCGTGTTCAACACCGCTGGCGAACCCCTGGCCGGCGCCGTGGTGGACGTCTGGCACGCCAACACCGGCGGCACCTACTCGTACTTCGATGCCTCGCAATCGGAATTCAACCTGCGTCGCCGCATCGTCACCGACGCTGAAGGCCGCTACCGTTTCCGCAGCATCGTGCCGTCGGGCTACGGCTGCCCGCCGGACGGTCCGACCCAGCAATTGCTCGATCAACTGGGCCGCCATGGCCAGCGCCCGGCGCACGTGCACTTCTTCATCTCCGCGCCGGACCATCGCCACCTGACCACCCAGATCAACCTGGATGGCGAAAAGTACCTGCATGACGACTTCGCCTACGCCACCCGCGACGAGCTGATCGCCAAGATCACCTTCAGTGACGATCAGGCCCGTGCGGCGGCTCATGGTGTGAGTGGTCGTTTTGCCGAAATCGAGTTCGACTTCACCCTGCAGTCGTCGGCCCAGCCACAAGAGCAACAACGCCACGAGCGGGTCCGCGCACTGGAAGACTGATAGCACACCCCTGTGGGATCACCACTCTGTGGGAGCGAGCTTGCTCGCGATGGTCGTCAACGATGACGCTGGGTACCTGATGCCCCGTGGCGTCCTTGAGTCCATCGCGAGCAGGCTCGCTCCTACAAGGGTTTCGGATCTAGAATGAAACGACGCAACCTATAACAACAACGAGAGTGACCTGATGATGCCAGCGCAACTATTGAGTCAGCGCAGCCGGGTGTTTGACCATGCCGACCCTTACGCGGTGTCGGGCTACGTCAATCAGCACGTCGGCAACCATTGCATCCTCATGCCCCGCACCGGCCAGCCACTGGCCAGTCTCGACCATCGCAAGTTCGCCAGCCTCGACCTGTGCCGCATCAGCTACGGCGCCAGCGTGCGGGTGACCTCGGGCGCGCTGGAGAACATCTATCACCTGCAGGTGTTGCTGCAAGGCAATTGCCTGTGGCGCGGCCACGGCCAGGAACACTATTTCGCCCCCGGCGAACTGCTGTTGATCAACCCCGACGATCCGGTGGACCTGACGTACTCCGACGATTGCGAAAAATTCATCCTCAAGGTCCCGACCCGCTTGTTTGAGTCGGTCTGCGATGAGCAGCGCTGGCGCTATCCGGGGCAGGGCGTGCGGTTTCTGGAAAACCGTTATCAGCTCAATGAACTGGAAGGTTTCGTCAACCTGCTGGCGATGATCTGCCAGGAGGCCGAAGCCACCGAGCAGATCCCCAGGGTGCAGGAGCATTACGCGCAGATCATCGCCAGCAAGATGCTCGGCCTGATGAAAACCAATGTCAGCCGCCTCGAACTGGGTTCGCAGACGGCCACGTTCGAGGCGATTGCCGATTACATCGCCAATAACCTCAAGCAGGACATCGACAGCGCAGCCCTTGCGCAACAGGCGCACATGAGCCTGCGTTCGCTGTACGGCCTGTTCGAGCGCAATGCCGGCCTTACCCCGAAAAACTACCAGCGCCAGAAACGCCTGGAACGCATCAACGCCTGCCTGAGCGACCCGACCTGCAACGTGCGCAACGTCACCGAAGTGGCTATGGACTACGGCTTCCTGCACCTGGGAAGGTTCTCCGACAGCTACCGCAAGCAGTTCGGCGAGTTGCCATCGGATACCCTCAAGCGCCGACATTGAGGCCTTCAGGTTTGATGTTGTCTGGTCTGGCCCCATCGCGAGCAAGCTCGCTCCCACTTTGGATCGCATTGCCCCTGTGGGAGCGAGCTTGCTTGCGATGGGGCCGGCACATTCACCCTTAGCTCCCTGCACAAAACGGATAAAGGTCTGCACCCCGCGGATACTCCGCCCCGTCGCCCCGTCCTAGCATGACCCCTGCCTGAACAATAACAATGGAGGCGGCGGCCATGACCCTGCGACCCGAATACGTGCATTCCCTGCTTGAAGACGATCCCGAGCAGGGCCTCTATCGCTGCAAGCGCGAGATGTTCACCGACCCCCGGTTGTTCGACCTGGAGATGGAACACATCTTCGAAGGCAACTGGCTGTACCTGGCCCACGAAAGCCAGATCCCCAACATCAACGACTTCTACACCACCACCATGGGGCGCCAGTCGATCTTCATCGCGCGCAACAAGGACGGTGTGCTCAACGCCTTCATCAACGCCTGCAGTCACCGTGGCGCGACCCTGTGCCGGCACAAGTCCGGCAACAAGAGTTCCTACACCTGCCCGTTCCACGGCTGGACCTTCAACAATTCCGGCAAACTGCTCAAGGTCAAGGACCCGGCCAATGCGGGCTACCCGTCGAGCTTCAACTGCGAAGGCTCCCACGACCTGACGAAAGTCGCGCGTTTCGAGTCCTATCGCGGCTTCCTGTTCGGCAGCCTCAAGGCCGATGTCTTGCCGCTGGTCGAGCACCTGGGCGAGTCGGCGAAGATCATCGACATGATCGTCGATCAGTCCGCCGACGGCCTGGAAGTGCTGCGCGGTTCGTCGAGCTACATCTACGAAGGCAACTGGAAACTCACCGCCGAAAACGGCGCCGACGGCTACCACGTCAGCAGCGTGCACTGGAACTACGCGGCCACCCAGAACCAGCGCAAGCAGCGTGAAGCCGGTGACGAAAACCCGACCATGAGCGCCGGCAGCTGGGCCAAGCAGGGCGGTGGTTTCTACTCCTTCGACAAGGGCCACATGCTGCTCTGGACCCGTTGGGCCAACCCCGAGGACCGTCCGCTGTACGAGCGTCGCGACGAGCTGGCGCAAGACTTCGGCAAGGCCCGCGCCGACTGGATGATCGAGAACTCGCGCAACCTGTGCCTGTACCCGAACGTGTACCTGATGGACCAGTTCAGCTCGCAGATCCGCATCGCCCGGCCGATTTCGGTCAACCGCACGGAAATCACCATCTACTGCATCGCCCCAAAAGGCGAAAGCGACCACGCGCGTTCGAGCCGGATTCGCCAGTACGAAGACTTCTTCAACGTCAGCGGCATGGCCACGCCGGACGATCTGGAGGAGTTCCGCTCCTGCCAGACCAGCTATCAGGGCAGCGTCACCACCTGGAACGACATGTCCCGGGGCGCCGAGCACTGGATCGAAGGTGCTGACGAGGCGGCCAAGGAAATCGACCTGCACCCGCTGCTCAGCGGCGTGCGCACCGAAGACGAAGGCCTGTTCGTGCTGCAACACAAGTACTGGCAGCAAACCATGCTCAAGGCCCTGGCGGCCGAGCAGTCGAAGCTGATCGCCGTGGAGGACGTGTTATGAGCATTTCCTATGAAGCGGTGCGCGATTTTCTCTACCGCGAAGCGCGCTACCTCGACGATCGCCAATGGGACGAGTGGCTGGAGCTTTACGCGCCGGACGCGACGTACTGGATGCCGTCCTGGGACGACAACGACGAACTGACCGAAGACCCGCAGCGGGAAATCTCGCTGATCTGGTACGGCAACCGCACCGGCCTGGAAGACCGCGTCTTCCGCATCAAGACCGAGCGCTCCAGCGCCAGCGTGCCGGACACCCGCACCTCCCACAACATCAGCAACATCGAGCTGCTCGAACAGGCCGACGGACTGTGCAAGGTGCGCTTCAACTGGCACACCCTGAGTTTTCGCTACAAGACCGTCGACAGCTATTTCGGCAGCAGTTTCTACACCCTCGACGTGCGCGGTGAAAACCCGTTGATCAAGGCCAAGAAAGTGATCCTGAAGAACGACTACGTTCGCCAGGTCATCGATGTTTACCACTTGTGAGGCGGCCGTCATGACCCATTCCATCGCATTCAATTTCGAAGACGGCGTCACCCGTTTCATCGACGCCAACCTGGGCGAAACCGTGGCCGATGCCGCGTACCGCCAGGGCATCAACATCCCGCTGGACTGCCGCGACGGCGCCTGCGGCACCTGCAAGTGTTTTGCCGAAGCCGGTCGATACGATCTGGGCGAGGAGTACATCGAGGACGCCCTCAGCCCTGAAGAGGCCGCACAGGGTTTTGTCCTGACCTGCCAGATGCGCGCCCAGAGCGATTGCGTGGTGCGCGTACCGACGTCCTCCGAGGTCTGCCGCACCCGTCAGGCCAGCTACGACGCGACGATCAGCGCCGTACGCCAGTTGTCCGACAGCACCATCGCGCTGTCGATCAAGGGCGAAGCCCTGAGCAAGCTGGCGTTCCTGCCGGGTCAATATGTGAACCTGGGGATTCCCGGCAGCGAGCAGACCCGCGCCTATTCGTTCAGCTCGCTGCAGCGCGATGGCGAGGTCAGTTTCCTGATCCGCAACGTGCCCGGCGGCCTGATGAGCAGCTTCCTCACCGGCATGGCCAAGGCCGGCGACTGCATGAGCCTGGCAGGTCCCCTGGGCAGTTTTTACCTGCGCGAAATTCGCCGTCCGTTGCTGTTGCTGGCCGGCGGTACGGGGCTGGCGCCGTTCACCGCGATGCTGGAGAAGATCGCCGAGCAGGGCAGCGATCATCCGCTGCATCTGATCTACGGCGTGACCCACGATTTCGACCTGGTGGAAATCGACCGCCTCGAAGCCTTCGCCGCGCGCATCCCCAACTTCACCTACAGCGCCTGCGTCGCCAGCCCCGAGAGCCAGCATCCGCTCAAGGGTTACGTGACCCAGCACATCGAACCCGGGCATTTGAACGATGGCGACGTCGACGTCTACCTGTGCGGCCCGCCGCCGATGGTCGAGGCGGTCAGCCAGTTCATCCGCGAGCAAGGCATCACGCCGGCGAACTTCTACTTCGAGAAATTCGCCGCCAGCGCGGCGTGAGTCGACCCTGAATACCACGACTCAATGTAGGAGCGAGCCTGCTCGCGATGGACTGGAGAACGCCGCGTTTAGCCAGTAAACACGCGTTTTCGTTAACGACCATCGCGAGCAGGATTGTGTTTCGACCGATATTGCCCGATGAGGTACACATGAACAGATTTCACGACAAAGTCGCCCTGATCACCGGCGCCGCCCAAGGCATTGGCCAGCGGGTGGCCGAGCGCATGGCGGCGGAAGGGGCGAAGCTGATCCTGGTGGATCGCTCCGAGCTGGTGTTCGATGTCCAGCAACAACTGGCCGCGACCAGCCAGGTATTGGCCCTGACCGCTGACCTTGAGCAGTACGAGGAATGCAGCCGGGTGATGCAAACCGCCGTCGAGCGCTTCGGGCGCCTCGATGTCTTGATCAACAACGTCGGCGGGACGATCTGGGCCAAACCGTTCGAGCACTATGAAGCCGCGCAGATCGAGGCCGAAGTGCGCCGTTCGCTGTTCCCGACCTTGTGGTGTTGCCATGCGGCGCTGCCGTTCATGCTGGAGCAGGGCAGCGGGGCGATCGTCAACGTATCGTCCATCGCCACCCGCAGTCTCAACCGCGTGCCCTACGGCGCGGCCAAGGGTGGGGTGAATGCATTGACCGCTTGTCTGGCGTTCGAAACCGCCGGTCGTGGCGTGCGGGTCAACGCCACCGCGCCTGGCGGCACCGAAGCGCCGCCGCGACGCATACCCCGCAACGGTGACGGGCAGAGTGAGCAGGAAAAAGTCTGGTACCAGCAGATCGTCGACCAGACCCTCGACAGCAGTCTGATGAAACGCTACGGCACGCTGGATGAGCAGGCAGGGGCTATTCTGTTTCTGGCCAGCGACGAAGCGTCCTATATCACCGGCATGGTCATGCCTGTGGGCGGCGGCGATCAGGGCTGAGGCGAGCGACAGACAATCCATCGGCAAACGGAGTCAGGGTGATGAGCGACAAACCCACGATAGTGCTGGTCCACGGTTTTTGGGGCGGTGCTGCCCACTGGAACAAGGTCATCGCCAAGTTGCTCAGCCGCGGCGACACGAACATTCGTGCCGTCGAGTTACCGCTGACGTCCCTGGCCGAGGATGCCGAGCGCACGCGCAAGATGGTCGCCCAGGTGCCCGGCCCGGTCCTGCTGGTGGGGCACTCCTATGGCGGTGCGGTGATTACTGAAGCGGGGGATCTGCCGAACGTGGTCGGGCTGGTGTACATCGCCGCGTTCGCGCCGGACGCCGGTGAAAGTCCCGGCGGCATCACACAACGCCATCCGCCGGCGGCAGCGGCGAACCTGGCGCCCGACAGCGACGGTTACCTGTGGGTCAGGCCCGAGCTCTATCACGAAAGCTTCTGCCAGGACCTGCCGGCCACCGAGGGACTGGTCATGGGCCTCACCCAGAAAGCGCCGCTGGCGAGCACCTTCGGTGACACCATCGGCACGGTGGCCTGGAAGCAAAAACCATCGTGGTACCAGGTTTCCACCGATGACCGGATGATCGCACCCGAAAACCAGCAATGGATGGCTGCACGGCTGAACGCCCGGGAGATTCTGACCTTGAATGCCAGCCATGCGTCGCTGGCCTCGATGCCCGCCGAAGTGGCGGCCTTGATCGACAGGGCCGCGACGGCGTTGGCCAAGGGCCAGGCCCCTACAAGCGGCGCAGGTACGCGCTGACAATCGCGAGTGCGGCCGCGCTGATGTTCAGGTTATTGACCGTATCCAGCGGGTGCCACATGCAATCGCTGATTTCGTTCAGCGGCCGCAATTGCCCAAGGTTCAGCACCGATACCTCGAAAACGTGGTGTCGGGTGCCGTCCGCCTCCAGCTCCAGCACGTACATCAACTCGTCCACCCGCAGGCCGGTTTCCTCCCACAGCTCGCGAACGGCGGCATCGGCCGCGCTTTCGCCCTGTTCGAGCTTGCCGCCGGGCAGCGTCCAGCGTCCTCCCGGCTTGCGTACCAGCAGCACATGCCTGTCCTGCTCGAAAATGATCGTTGCGCGTACTTTCATTGATTACCTTGTGGCCGGTGTCATGGAGCAGGCTTGCATGTAAGTGCAGTATTCGGGCCAGGCAAATTTTACTGCCATCGAGCATTTTGAGCTGCCGGAATGACGAAAAGTGCCAGCGGAATCTGGAATTTCCACGGCGACGTCTGGTCGGTATTTTGGAGAAGGGTGGGTGTAAGGTAAGCAACTCAACCTGAGATCACTGCCCAAGAGGAGGTGACCATGAGCGTTCCGATGTTGAACAAAATGCACATGAACGGCTATGACGTACTCAGCGTGAACCACGGCCCCTGGCGGGTGTGCACCCAGGGTGACCGGCTTGGCTCGTTCGCCAGTCGCGAGGAGGCGCTGGCGTTTGCGGCATCGCTGCCCGGCTACAGGGCTCGAACCGGCAAGCCGGCGGGCAGCCACCAGGCTAAATGACGAAAGGCTTGAAGCCCCGGTCCTCCGGGGCTTTTGCTGTATGGGGATCAGTAACCTCCGCCACCGCTGCTGCGCGACGGTTCCCTGGCTTTTTGCTGCGTGTGGCTCCACTGCGCGCAGGTCATGAAGCTCTTGTGGTCGACCATGCCGCGGCCATCGAAGCTGACGTTGTACGCCTGCTGTTGGCCGGCTTGAGTCAGTTTGTAGTCAAAGCAGGTTCCGGGTTCGACGGTACGATCAGTGACCGCCAGGGGCTGGCCGCCGATTTGCCGGACTTGTTCCTGCGTCATGCCGGTGTCGACTTTCGCCACCAGCGGCTGGTCCTGATAGATCGAGTTGGTGCTGCAGCCTGCCAACGCGGTCAGTGCGACGACCAGCGTGTACAGAGGCCTGTTCATGGCAGCGCTCCCGCTATTGAGCCTTGTTGCGGCTGATGACCTTGGCTTTCACTTCCTCGGCATAGCCGGACAGTTTTTCTTCATCACCCTGAAACAAAGCACAGAGTTTTTGCACGGCTTGCGCGTCGATTTCGTTCCCGAGCAGGCGCAATTGCTGCTCGATGCGCAAAAGCTCCACGGCCGACCAGCGCAGATCTGACGCAAGCCCTTGCAGATCACGCCGAAGTTCCTGTTCCGATTCGTTAAGCCACATGACGACCTCCTGAATGCTGCACTCCGAAATTTTAGACCCGTTTACCGCACCGGATGTTGTATTCGTCTGAATCAGCAGGGTTTCCTTTGGTCGGGAAAGCAGCAGCGCACCGGAAAATGCGCTGTCCTTCACAAGTTACGATTGTGCTCGTGGGCAGAACGACATCAAATGAGCGCAAGCAAGGAACTAATGGGCACAAGTGCTATCAATGACTCGCCGAATCGATGGATGGCTGTACGGGCGACCACCAGCTACATTTTCTTTTTTCGAATTTAAGGAAGCAGCATGCGGATGTTGATGGGGGGAGTCGCACTGGCATTGCTGGGCGGATGTTCGTTGCCGGCCTCGCTGGTACCGGGCGAGCCGAATGTCAGCAAGCACAGCGAAAAGACGCCGAAAGAGTATGCGGCGTGCGTTTTGCCTGCCTGGCAGAAAGAAGTGTCGAATACGACCCAGCTTTCGATTTCCAACGGCTACCGGATCACCGCACCGAGCGTGATCACCGCCGATGAAGTGCTGGATATCGTGAAGTACAAGGACGGCAGCCGGATCTCGCTGTATCAGGGTCCACCCTGGGCCAAATCCGGCGACCTGCGCAAAATCGTCCGCGACTGTTTGTGAGGACGGCAGGGCAAGAATCCCTCGCCTGAGCGTTTTCTCCATAAAAAAACCGGATGCCTGGCAGGCATCCGGTTTTTTTGTGTGGATCAGTCCGACAGGTTGGTCGTCGGGATGATCTGCTCACTGGCCTGGGCGGCACTTTTCCTTTCCCGCCGCTCGTTCATCCAGCTTTCCACCTGGACGCCGAATTCCGCCGGGGCCTTGCGCCCGAATTTCCTGGCGATGTCGAGGATGGTTTGCTGGGCGAGGGCCTCCTCCATGCGTTTTTGCGCCACCATCATCGCGCCATGCACCGCGCACGGGCCGTCCAGTGCCCAATCCGGCGGGGAACCGTCGAACACCGCGCAACGGCCACGGATCTCCCGGCAATCGAAGATCGACTTGCGGCCGTCGATGGCGTTGACGATGTCGAGCAGGGTGATTTCGTCGGCGGGCCGGGCCAGCTTGAAGCCGCCGCGCATGCCTTCGGTGGCGACCACCAGTTTGCCCTTGGCCAGTTTGGTGAAGATTTTCGCCAGGTAGTCCAGGGGAACGCCTTGCAGTTCGGCCAGGTCGCGCACACTCGCTTCGCGCGAGTCGCCGCCGTTGCCGACGAGAAAAAGCAGGCAGTGGATGCCGTACTCGACACCCGCGCTGTAAAGAGACATACAGATCTCCGACTTGATTAGTCGCCAATTCTAGCAGCCGAAAGCAAGCCGGGCAACGAAGCGTCGCGCCCGAAATTTTCTTTTCCAGCTTGAAAATCCCTTGTCATGCGCGTTCTTGAGGCTTTTCTGTCGAGGCATCGACGCGTTTGAGGGGCGCCCTCCAAAAAAACCTGTTGCAGGATTTAACTCGGATCAATAAAGTCGTAGTTGTTCGAGCGGTACAGGTCGACGGTTTTCGAAAGGCACCGACCCCATGCCCGCTCCCGATGAGCGTGGCTCACAACACTTGTTTATCCCCTGGAGTTAAAAATGAAACAGCACATTCTGGTGATCGGCGCAGGTTTCGGTGGCATGTGGACCGCCTTGAGTGCCACGCGCCTGTTCGACATTCACGCTCACAACGACGTGGAAGTGACCGTGCTGGCGCCTCAGGCCGAGCTGCGTGTGCGTCCGCGCTTCTACGAACCGAACGCCCATCAACTGGCCGCACCGATTGGCGAGCTGTTCGAGGCGGTAGGGGTCAAGTTCATCAAGGGCGCGGCGCAGACCATCAACGTCGAGCACAAGCAGGTCGGCTACGTCGATGCCGCAGGTGCCCGACAAGTCTGCAGCTACGACAAACTCGTTCTGGCCACCGGCAGCCGCCTGGCTTCGCCAAACACCCCGGGCGTGGCCGAACATGCCTTCGACGTCGATCAGATCGAACAGGCCGTGCGCCTGGAAAACCACCTCAAGGCGCTGGCCAGCCAGCCCGATAGCGTGGCGCGCAACACCGTGGTGGTGGCCGGTGGCGGTTTCACCGGGATCGAAACGGCGACTGAAATGCCCACCCGCCTGCGGGCCATCCTCGGCGACCGTGCCGACATCAATGTGATCATCGTTGACCGTGGCGATAAAGTGGGCGGCTCGATGGGTGAGGAAATTGCCCAGTCGATCGCCGAAGCCAGCGTGGCCACCGGGGTGAAATGGCACTTGAAAGTTTCGGTCGTGTCGGTCGATGCCGACGGCGTGACCTTGTCGGACGGTACCCGTATCGATGCCAGAACCGTGGTCTGGACCACCGGCGTTCGCGCCAGCTCCCTGACCGAACAGATTCCGGCCGAGCGCGATCACCTGGGCCGCCTGCATGTCGACGCCCACCTGAAAGTGCTGGGCCAGGACGACATCTTCGCCACTGGCGACGTGGCCTGTGCGGCCAGTGACGAGATCGGCAACTACGCCTTGATGACCTGCCAGCACGCCATTGTCCTGGGGCGTCACGCCGGCAATAACGTGGCGGCGCAGATCCTCGGTGTCGACCCGACGCCGTACAGCCAGCCGAAATACGTCACCTGCCTGGACCTGGGCGCCTGGGGCGCGGTGTACACCGAGGGCTGGGATCGCCAGGTCAAGCTGGTCAAGGAGGAGGCCAAGGCATTGAAGACCCAGATCAACACCCAGTGGATCTACCCGCCGGCGGCCGACCGCAACGCCGCCTGGGCTGCAGCGGATCCGCTGATTCCGATTGCCTGATACCTTCGCTGACGCGTCAGAGTAAACATCCCGCCCAAGTCCTCTTGGGCGGGATTTTTTTGCGTGGCATTTGCCTGTGTGAAATTTACAGTGTATTTTTTCATGAAATTAAAAATATAAAATTTCACGAGGCCGTATGTTTCAGCAATCCACGCAACATGTCGCCAGTTACTACGCCCATTCCTGCGCTGATCGCCTGGTTCATCGCGCCGCTCTGGAGGGTGAACAAGACACCGAAGTGCTGATCATCGGGGCCGGTTTCAGTGGATTGCACACGGCCTTGCGCCTGGCGCTGGCCGGCAAGCGCGTGACCCTGCTCGAAGCCAGCCGGGTGGCCTGGGCTGCGTCCGGGCGTAATGGCGGGCAGGCGATTCTCGGTTGGTCGTGCGACATGCCACCGCTGGAAGCGGCGCTGGGTTACGAGCGGGCGCGGCGATTGTGGGACGCATGCGCTGGGCCGCGCGCGAATTGCGCGATTTGCCAGGCCGTCATGACTTCGATTGCGACTACCGCGCCGGGCATCTCTGGACTTCGGTGATGCCGCGCCGCATGGGCCTGCTGACCGAGTGGCAACACGAGGCCAGCCACAAGTGGGGCCACGACAAACTGCAATTCATCGAGCGCAGCGATTTGCCCCAGTGGGTGGCCAGCGAACGTTATCAGGCCGGGCTGTTCGATCCTGAGGGCGGGCATTTGAACCCGTTGAAACTGGCCCTTGGCCTCGCGGCGGCGATTGAGCGGGCCGGTGGCCGCATCCATGAGCAAAGCAAGGCGCTGAGCTATGGCGAGGAGGGCGAAGGTTTTGTGGTGACGACCGAGCGCGGTCGTATTCGCGCGGATGTATTGGTGCTGGCGTGCAACGCCTACCTCGATCGGCTCGACCCGCAACTGGCCAGTTGCGTGTTGCCGGTCGGGACCTATCAGGTCGCGACTGCGCCGCTGACGAAGGAGCAAGCCACGGCGCTGTTGCCGAGCAACGTGTGCGTGACCGACAACCAGTTCGTGCTCGATTATTTCCGCCGCACCCCGGATAACCGCCTGCTGTTCGGCGGCGGTTGCACTTACCTGGGTGGCATGCCCAAGGACATCGCGGCGGCGACCCGGCCGTTCCTGGAGCGCGTTTTCCCGCAACTCACCGGTGTCGAGCTGGAGTTTGCCTGGGGCGGGCACATCGACCTGACCCTCAAGCGCACGCCGGACATCGGCCGCCGGGGTGATCTGTACTGGATGCAGGGCTATTCCGGGCATGGCGTGCTGCCGACGCTGGCCGCGGCGCGGGCGGTGTCCGATGCGGTACTCGGTCAGCCCGACGAGTTGTCCCTGTACCAGGGCCTGGACAACGGCAGTTTTCCCGGCGGCAAATACCTCGCCGCGCCGCTGGAAGCCATCGGCAAGGCCTGGTATCGGCTGCGCGACAGTATTTGAAGCGACACTTTCTGGAAGCCTCTCGATGGACATGCAAGAAGAAATCTCGGCGCTGGCGATCCTGATCCAGGACCTGCGCAAGCACAAGAAGTACACCCTCAAGGAACTGGCGGACAAAATCGGTCGCTCGGTCGGTTTTCTGTCCCAGGTCGAGCGCGGTCTGTCGCGCCCGACGGTGGCGGATTTGACCGCCATCAGCGAAACCCTCGGCGTGCCGACCACCTATTTCTACAGCCTGCCCAAACCCATGGCCTTGCCTTGGGTCACCCGCCCGGACGAGCGGCGCACGCTGTACTACGCCGACGGCATCACCGACATCCTGGTTTCGCCAAAAATGCGCGCGTCGTTTTCGATGCTCGAAAGCCAGCTGGAGCCCGGCGCCAGCAGCGGCGACCGGCACATGAAGGACAGCTCGGAGCAGGGCGGTTACGTCCTCGAAGGCGAGCTGACCCTGTGGCTCGACGACAACGAACCGGTGACCCTGCATCCCGGCGACAGCTTTCAACTGGCCAGCCATGCGCACTGCCGCTACGGCAACCTGTCCGACCAACTGACCCGCGTGCTTTGGGTTTACACCTGATAACAACAAGGAACAAAACGATGGATGCTGTGTGCTCTGAACTGCTGGCCGAGGTTCGCAACTTCCGCCACTGCAACCCCGAAGTGCGTTACGTCGACCTGATCTCCCTGGACATTCCGGGGCATTTCTACGGCAAGCGCTACCCGATCGAAATGCTCGAAAAAGTCGCCGCCGGCAGCGTCCTCAAGCTGCCGCAGAACTGCGTGCTACTCGGCACCCAGGGCGGGCTGTTCAAGATCGGTGATTACTGTTTCAACGACGGTGACCCTGACGCACCGCGTCGCCTGGTGCCCGGCACGCTGAAACGGGTGAACTGGGAAAAGCAGCCATTGGGCCAGATGCTGATCACCTCCGACGGCACACAAAAGCCGATCGAATTCGAACCCCGCGAAGTGCTGGCACGGGTGCTGGAGCGGCTCAAGCGCAAGGGCATTCATCCGGTAGTGGCCTTCGAGCTGGAGTTCTACCTGTTCGACAGCCGCCTGAAGGACGGCTTGCCGCAATTTCCCCGTGACGAGCTGAGCGGCGATGCCGACGATCAGCCGAACATGCACATCGAACGCTTGTCGCGATTCGCCCCGGTGCTCGATGAAATGGTCGAGACCGCGCGTGAGCAAGGCGTCGATGCCACGGTGATCACCGCCGAGCTCGGCCCGGGCCAGTTCGAAATCAACTTCGGCCATTGCGATGACGGCCTGCGCGCCGCCGACTGGGCTGCCCTGTTCTGCCGCAGCACCCGGGGCGTGGCGCTCAAGCACAACTACCGCGCCAGCTTCATGGCCAAACCCTACCTGCAGCATCCGGGCAGCGGCATGCACGTGCATGTCAGCCTGTATGACCAGGCCGGCAACAACCTGCTGGCGGCGAACGGTCAGCGGGCGCTGCGCCATGCCGTGGCCGGTTGCCTGGATGTATTGCCGCACTGCATGCCGATCTTTGCCCCGAACCACAATGCCATGCGCCGCTTGAGCGGCACGGTGAACGTCGCGTCTCGCGCCAGTTGGGGTTTCGAGGATCGCGATGCGTGCTTGCGGATTCCGGAGTCGGACATCAAGAACCTGCGCATCGAACACCGTCTGGCGGGCGCCGATGCCAACCCGTACCTGGCGTTGGCGGCGATTCTGGTGGGGTTGGAGCAAGGTCTGGAAGGCGAGCGCGAGCCGATAGCACCGCTCAATGAAGACCGCAGCAGCGGCATCGATTTTCCGTTGGAAATGCTTGAAGCCGTGCAGTCCATGCAAAGTCATGCAGCGCTGCGCGAAGGCTTGGGGGCGGAGTTCGTGGACGTCTACTGCGAAAACAAGCGTCAGGATCATCTGGCATTTCTGCATGACATCAGCGCGCGGGAGTATCGCTGGTTTCTCTAGTCGCCCTTAGAAATATGTGGATATTGAAGGGGTTAGAAGGATTAGTAACTGGATAGTGAATAAAAATATCTTGTTACAGCCGGAAATATTCCGTAATATCCGCGCCGCGTTCACCACCACGGTTTATGCATTTTTAAATCCCGGGCGTCCATCAGCTGCCTGGGATTTTTTTTGCCTGGAATTCCGTAGGAGCCGGCTTGCTGGCGAACCGGACGACGCGCTGTGTCAGGCAAGCCGCCATCGCTGGCAAGTCGGATCGCCGCACCGCAGCTCCTATGTATGGACTCGCCCCCACTGTCTACCCGCTTTTGAAAAACCGCTGCCCCGTTGCATCTATGTATTAGGCCTATTCGGGGAAGCCGTCTTCGGCTTCTGGCCAAAATTGGAAAAGCTCGTGGTATGCCGATTACAGTCAGGCCTCGAAGGCCAGTAGGAGCTTAGGCATCAATCCACGCCGGTCTTACCTGGGGTCAATTTTTTT
>NZ_RWIR01000027.1 GCF_009764265.1 Pseudomonas sp. PB101 | reverse complement strand
CCGGGTGGTTGATGCGCAGCACTTCGCCGTCGGGTTTGCGTTCCAGCGTGGTGGTCTGACCCAGCGCGTCGGTGACGGCGACCAGGTGCTGGCGCTCGTCGAAGCGGTAGGTGGTGTTTTTACCCGAACAATCCTGGAAGCGTTCGACCTGGGCCAGGGTGTTCCACCACAGGTATTTGGACTTGTGGGTCGCGTCGATGATGGTGTGCGGCAGGCCGTCGTCGCCGTTGAGGTATTCTGTGGTGTGGCCGAGGGCGTCGACTTCGGCGATGAGGTTGCCCTTGTCGTCGTAGCGGGCTTGCCAGGTACTGCCGTCGGGATAATCCACCTGCGTGACCAAGGGGGTCAGGTGGTGATAACGGTATTTGACCGTGCGTCCGAGCGGGTCGGTGCCCCGTGTGCTGCGTGCTTTATTGTTAGCAATAACAGTGTAAACATTAGAGGCCGAGTTATTATTTCAGCCCCTCCGAAAACCAACTTATTAAAGAACGCCGCAACCAATTAGGAACCAGCCACTGTCAAAATCCACCTTTAGATGCACACTCTCCAAATCTAATTACCACCAAGAAAAAAACTACCTAACACTAAAAATCTAATTTTGCATCATACACCAATTCAGACAATGGCATTAACATCACACCCTTCATATCAAGTCTAATAATTTTCTCTCCAAGTTCGGCTGAAAAAACATACTCCTCTCTCAGCATCTCAGAAGAAATAAAAAAATCTAAATCACAAACGTCTTTTTTTATAATAATATCGGATATTGTGTCAAAAATCACTCTACCTGGATGAAACACATCCTCTTCTGGATCTTTAGTAACCGGATCAAGCCGTAACTCGTATTTCGATTTTTCCATATCCAAAATCTTATGAATTTCTCTACTACGCACCAAATAGTATTTTTTTGATGAAACTGGGGAGACTTTACTCTCCTGATGGAGTCGAATCTCCCTGACATCCACAACACCACAATTAGATGATTTAATCAATGCAAGAAAATCACCGGAACAAATAAATTCACTACCAAAATAAAAGAAGTCCGTCGCCACAGCTTTATGTTGTGCGTAAAAATCTAGAATCGCGCCTTCAGGTGGAAATTTATCATCCTCAAAATTATTTGAGTTCCAATTATACCCAACCAACTCTCCGTAAACCCCTCCTTCCGGACAACCGCTTTCACCACCTTTATAGGTAATCGCAAACATGATTTTCTCCATAGCACTTAGCATAGTCGCCCCTTCGCATTAATAGGGACATTTTTCGCTAAAATATTAGAACGCCATTTGTTCTGGATAGATTTTAACCCCAACGCCAGATCCATATCCGACAATCGGCCAGCTCTAAATGCAGTATTGAGCTTACTCACATCGCTTTCAACCAGAGCACTGTAATCTACGTGATTACTCCAGTGCCCGGGGAGATCGAGTGTTTTTGCCAATTCTTTTGTTCGTGGCAGCTCGATACCGTTTGAGGCACCATCAGGCGTAAACCCTATCGATTTCGCTTTATCAAACATTTGCGGGTATTTCTTCATTACCTCTTCTGGAATGATATGGTGAGCAGCATGCATATCTCCAGTGCGCATTCCTAGCTCTACACGCAAATCAGCACTTGATAATCCTTGCGGGTCAATCCAGCCCATTGAGTTAGGAACGTAGTGATAAAGGTTTCCACCACCCAACAACCCAATCGGATCCTGCGTAACAAACCGCCCCACCTCCGGATCGTAATACCGAAACGTGTTGTAGTGCAGCCCCGTCTCATCGTCAAAATACTGCCCCTGAAACCGCAGATTCTGCTCGACATCATTGACCGCCAGCCTTTCAACAGCCCCCCAAGCCTTGTACGTCGCCTGCCAGACAATCTGCCCTTCCCGGTCAGTCATCTCCAGCGGAGTACCAATCTGATCAGTATGGAAGTAATAAAGCTTCCGCTCTTCACCCTCTGCCTGATCCACCCGCGCCAACGGCGCATAACTCCCCGGCTCATACAGGTACAGACTGCTCTGCCCCGGTCGCTCCTCACGCAACATCCGCAGGCCTTGCCACAAAAAG
>NZ_RWIR01000026.1 GCF_009764265.1 Pseudomonas sp. PB101 | reverse complement strand
GGCGATGTTGTGGGTCAGTTCCAGGGCTCGAGCGAGACGCATAAAAAAATCCGATGCCAGTACAGGCATCGGATTTTGATTTCTTGCGGCCAAAGGTCAAGCGAGAAGGCTTAACTGATCGGCATTAACCCTTCGGGGTGCTTTTTTTATGCCCGAAATTCAGGCGCCCTTTGTAGGAGCCGGCTTGCTGGCGATTCGGTCTGACATTCACCATTGATGTCGACTGCCACACCGCTATCGCCGGCAAGCCGGCTCCTACAATTCCGGCAATGCCCTGTAGTTATCACCAGCAACACCCACCCTCCTGTAGGAGCCGGCTTGCTGGCGATTCGGTCTGACTTTCACTATTGATGTCGACTGCTACACCGCTATCGCCGGCAAGCCGGCTCCTACAATTCCGGCAACTCCAACGCCCTTGTGGGAGCTGGCTTGCCAGCGATAGCGGTGTATCTGACAAACCGCGCGGCATCATTCGCCAGCAAGCCGGCTCCTACAGATCAGCACTAAATCGCGGGCACAAAAAAGCACCCCGCAGGGTGCTTCTTTTTTAATCCGAGCTGCTTATTGAGCCGGCTCGTTCTGCGACAGGATCAACTTGCCTTCCTTATCCACCGGAATCTGGTTGCCTGGATCACGATCCATGCGCACCTTGCCTTCCTTGCCATCCAGCGAATAACGCACGTCGTAGCCTACGACCTTGTCGCTGATGTCATTGACCGTGTTGCAGCGGGTCTGGGTCGTGGTGTAGGTGTCACGCTCCTGCATGCCTTCCTGCACCTTGTTACCGGCATAACCACCACCGACAGCGCCCGCGACCGTGGCGATCTTCTTGCCGGTGCCGCCACCGATCTGGTTACCCAGCAAACCACCTGCCAATGCACCGACCACCGTACCGGCGATCTGATGTTGATCTTTCACCGGCGCCTGCCGGGTGACCGTTACATCCTTGCACACTTCACGTGGAGTCTTGATTTGTGTCTTGACCGGCTCAACGGCGAGTACCTGTGCGTACTCCGGACCGCTTTTAACCAGGCTGTAGGTGGCCACAGCGCCCCCGGCAGTCACACCGACAGCACCCAGTACAGCACCAACCAGCATCGACTTGTTCACATGAACCTCCTGGACCATCACATGCGGAACGTGTCCGCGCTTCTCCCAGCCTTGGAGCACAAAAAAAGGCGCGAGTTCAACTCGCGCCTTTTTTGGACTACACCACCTAGAGAAGCTTCCCTCAAGGACGGTCGTCGACTTCCTTCTCGGTATTGACCGGAGGAATCAGGTCTTCCGTACTCAGGTTCAGCCAGATCAGCACCACGTTAGCGATGTAGATCGACGAGTAAGTACCCGCCAGAACACCGATGAACAAGGCGATGGAGAAGCCGAACAGGTTGTCGCCGCCGAAGAACAGCAGGGCCGCGATCGCCAGCAAGGTGGAGATCGACGTCGCCATGGTCCGCAGCAGGGTTTGCGTGGTCGAGATGTTGATGTTCTCGATCAGGCTGGCCTTGCGCAGTACACGGAAGTTCTCACGAACCCGGTCGAATACCACGATGGTGTCGTTGAGCGAGTAACCGATGATCGCCAGTACCGCCGCCAGCACCGTCAGGTCGAAGGTGATCTGGAAGAACGACAGGATACCGATGGTCACGATCACGTCGTGGATCAGGGAAACGATCGCACCGACCGCAAACTTCCACTGAAAGCGGAACGCCAGGTAGATCAGGATGCCGCCCAGCGCCATCAGCATGCCGAGGCCGCCCTGGTCGCGCAGCTCTTCACCCACCTGCGGGCCGACGAACTCGACGCGCTTGACCGTCGCCGGGTTCTCGCCACCGACCTTCTGCAAGGCCTCGGCGACCTGGTGACCCAGTTGCGGGTCTTCGCCAGGCATACGCACCAGCAGATCGGTGGTGGCACCGAAGTTCTGCACGATGGCTTCGTGATAACCCGATTTAACCAGTTGCTCACGCACCTGGGTGACGTCGGCCGGACGCTCGTAGGTCAGCTCGATGAGCGTACCGCCGGTGAAGTCCAGGCCCCAGTTCATGCCCTTGGTGGCGACGCTGAACAAGGCCAGCGCCGTAAGGAACAATGTGACGCCGAACGCGAAGTTGCGAACGCCCATGAAGTTGATTGTACGTAACATGGCAGCCCCTTAAATCCACAACTTCTTGAAGTCACGACCGCCGAAGATCAGGTTGACCATCGCGCGGGTCACCATGATGGCCGTGAACATCGAGGTAAAGATCCCGAGGGACATGGTCACTGCGAAGCCCTTGACGGGACCTGTGCCCATGGCAAAGAGAATCCCGCCGACCAACAGTGTTGTCAGGTTGGCGTCGAGAATCGCGGTGAATGCCCGGCCGAAGCCTTCGTTGATTGCCCGCTGCACGGTCATGCCGGCGGCGATCTCTTCACGGATCCGCGAGAAGATCAGCACGTTGGCGTCGACCGCCATACCCATGGTCAACACGATACCGGCGATACCCGGCAGGGTCAGCGTTGCACCCAGCAGCGACATCAGGGCCAGCAGCATCACCATGTTCACCGCCAGAGCGACGGTGGCGATGATGCCGAAGAAGCGGTAGATGGCGATGATGAACAGCGAGACGAACAGCATGCCCCACAGCGATGCATCGATACCCTTGGTGATGTTGTCGGCACCCAGGCTCGGGCCGATGGTGCGCTCTTCAGCGAAGTACATCGGTGCAGCCAGACCACCGGCACGCAGCAGCAGCGCCAGTTCGGACGACTCGCCCTGGCCGTTCAGGCCAGTGATACGGAACTGAGCACCCAGCGGCGACTGGATGGTCGCCAGGCTGATGATCTTCTTCTCTTCCTTGAAGGTCTGAACCGCTACGTCTTTCTCGACGCCGTTGACCATTTGCTTGGTGTACGTGGTCACCGGGCGCTGCTCGATAAAGATCACCGCCATGCTGCGGCCAACGTTCGAACGGGTTGCGCGACTCATCAGCTCGCCGCCATGACCGTCCAGGCGAATGTTCACTTCCGGCGTGCCGTGCTCGCCGAAGCCAGCCTTGGCGTCAGTTACCTGGTCACCGGTGATGATCAGGCCACGTTCGATCAACGCAGGAGGACGCTTGCCTTCGCGGAATTCGAATTCCTCGGAAGTGGCTTTCGAAGCGCCAGGTTCAGCGGCCAGACGGAACTCGAGGTTGGCCGTCTTGCCGAGGATACGCTTGGCTTCGGCGGTGTCCTGCACGCCCGGCAGCTCAACCACGATGCGGTTGGCGCCCTGGCGCTGGACGATCGGTTCGGCAACACCCAGCTCGTTGACGCGGTTACGTACCGTGGTCAAGTTCTGCTTGATGGAGTATTCGCGGATTTCCGCCAGCTTGGCCGGGGTCATCGCCAGACGCAGCACCGGTTGACCGTTGAGGTCGGCCGGAACAATGTCGAAATCGTTGAAGTTCTTGCGGATCAGCACACGGGCCTGTTCACGGCTGTCTTCATCAGCGAAGCCCAGCTGGATGGCACCGTTGAGTTGCGGCAGGCTGCGATAGCGCAGTTTCTCTTTACGCAACAGGCTCTTGACGTCGCCTTCGTAGACTTTCAGGCGTGCATCGAGGGCTTTGTCCATGTCCACTTCCAGCAGGAAGTGCACACCACCGGACAAGTCCAGGCCCAGCTTCATCGGGTGCGCAGCGAGGTTGCGCAGCCATTGCGGGGTGGTTTGTGCCAGGTTCAGCGCGACGACGTAGTCATCACCCAATGCCTTGCGCACAACGTCCTTGGCTGGCAGCTGGTCTTCAGCCTTGGTCAGGCGAATCAGCCCGCCCTTGCCGCCGGCAGCCAGCGTGGCAGCCTTGACGTTGATCCCGGATTCCTTGAGCGCAGCGCTCACGCGATCCAGATCAGCCTGATTGACCTGCAGCGCAGTGCTTGCACCGCTGACCTGAATGGCCGGGTCATCAGGATAAAGATTGGGAGCGGAATAAATCAGACCGACCGCCAGCACCGCCAGGATCAGAATGTATTTCCACAGAGGATATTTGTTCAGCATCACGCCGCCCGTTTATGACGCGGGGCGCCTTGCGCGCCCCGTCGATTGAAGATGAAGTTGAAACTTAGATCGCTTTGAGCGTGCCTTTTGGCAGCGTGGCAGCGATGGCGCCTTTCTGGAATTTCATTTCGACGGTGTCGGAAACTTCCAGAACGACGAAATCGTCGGCCACTTTAGTGATCTTGCCGGCGATACCGCCGGTGGTCACAACTTCGTCGCCCTTTTGCAGGCTGCTCAGCAGGTTTTTCTGCTCTTTGGCGCGCTTGGCCTGTGGACGCCAGATCATCAGGTAGAAAATGACCAGGAAACCGACCAGGAAAATCCACTCAAAACCGCCACCCATTGGGCCTGCAGCAGGTGCAGCAGCGTCAGCCATGGCATTCGAGATAAAAAAGCTCATTTAGCACTCCAGTTGCAAATGTTGAATCTTGGGGTCAGAAAACTCAGTCCAAAGGCGGAACAGGTAGCCCGCGTTTGGCGTAGAAGGCATCGACAAAGGCGGCCAATGTACCCTGTTGAATAGCCTCGCGCAAACCAGCCATAAGCACTTGATAATGACGCAAGTTATGGATGGTATTGAGCATGCTTCCCAGCATTTCGCCGCACTTGTCCAGGTGATGCAGATAAGCGCGGGAGAAGTTCTGGCAGGTATAGCAATCGCAGGTCGGATCGAGCGGCGAATCATCATGGCGATGGAACGCGTTTCGGATCTTCAGCACGCCGGTATCGATGAACAGATGCCCATTGCGGGCATTACGGGTTGGCATCACGCAATCGAACATGTCCACACCGCGGCGCACACCCTCAACCAAGTCTTCCGGTTTGCCAACGCCCATAAGGTAACGAGGTTTGTCAGCCGGCATCATGCCCGGCAGGTAATCCAGCACCTTGATCATCTCGTGCTTGGGCTCGCCCACCGACAGGCCGCCGATGGCCAGGCCGTCGAAGCCGATCTGGTCGAGGCCTTCCAGGGAGCGCATGCGCAGGTCCTGGTGCATGCCGCCCTGAACGATGCCGAACAGTGCCGCCGTGTTCTCGCCATGGGCTTCTTTCGAACGCTTGGCCCAACGCAGGGACAATTCCATGGAAATACGCGCGACGTCTTCGTCAGCCGGGTACGGCGTGCATTCGTCGAAAATCATCACGATGTCGGAGCCCAGGTCACGCTGGACCTGCATCGACTCTTCCGGGCCCATGAACACCTTGGCGCCGTCGACCGGGGAAGCGAAGGTCACGCCCTCCTCCTTGATCTTGCGCATGGCGCCCAGGCTGAACACCTGGAAACCGCCGGAGTCGGTCAGGATCGGGCCTTTCCACTGCATGAAATCGTGCAGGTCGCCGTGCTTCTTGATCACTTCCGTGCCCGGGCGCAGCCACAGGTGGAAAGTGTTGCCCAGAATGATTTCAGCGCCGGTCGCCTCGATATCCCGTGGCAGCATGCCCTTGACCGTGCCGTAGGTGCCCACCGGCATGAAGGCCGGGGTCTCGACGGTACCGCGCGGGAAGGTCAAACGACCGCGACGAGCCTTGCCATCAGTGGCCAGCAGCTCGAAAGACATACGACAGGTGCGACTCATACAGTTTCCTCTGGGCCCGATTCTTTAGGGGCAGTCGGCGCAGGATTACGCGTGATGAACATCGCATCACCGTAGCTGAAAAAGCGGTATCCGTTGTCGACCGCGGCCTTATAGGCAGCCATGGTTTCGGGATAACCAGCGAAAGCCGAAACCAGCATCAACAGCGTGGATTCGGGCAAATGGAAGTTGGTGACCAGGGCATCGACCACATGAAACGGCCGGCCAGGGTAAATGAAAATGTCTGTATCGCCGCTGAACGGCTTGAGCACGCCATCGCGGGCGGCGCTCTCCAGGGAACGCACACTGGTGGTCCCCACCGCCACCACGCGACCACCGCGAGCACGGCAGGCGGCCACGGCATCGACCACGTCCTGGCCGACTTCCAGCCATTCAGTGTGCATGTGGTGGTCTTCAAGCTTCTCGACGCGCACCGGCTGGAACGTGCCGGCACCGACGTGCAGGGTCACGAACGCGGTCTCGACGCCCTTGGCGGCAATCGCCTCCATCAGCACCTGATCGAAATGCAGCCCCGCCGTCGGCGCCGCCACCGCGCCCAAACGCTCGGCGTAGACGGTTTGATAACGCTCGCGGTCGGCGCCTTCATCCGGACGGTCTATATAAGGAGGCAGCGGCATGTGCCCGACACGGTCGAGCAGCGGCAACACCTCCTCGGCGAACCCCAGCTCGAACAACGCATCGTGCCGCGCCAACATCTCGGCCTCGCCACCGCCGTCGATGAGGATCTTCGACCCAGGCTTCGGCGACTTGCTGGACCGCACATGGGCCAACACGCGATGACTGTCGAGCACCCGCTCCACCAAGATTTCCAGCTTGCCGCCGGAAGCCTTCTGGCCAAACAGCCGCGCCGGAATCACCCGGGTATTGTTGAACACCATCAAATCGCCGGGACGCAAATGCTCCAGCAAATCAGTGAATTGACGGTGTGCCAGGGCGCCGCTGACCCCATCCAGGGTCAACAGGCGACTATTGCGCCGCTCGGCCAGCGGATGGCGGGCGATCAGCGAATCAGGGAGCTCGAAAGTAAAGTCAGCAACGCGCATGATGGGGTTCGTCTAGCAGGGCCGGGAAGTCTAGCGGAAATATCAAAAATTCTCCATGTACCTGATTGACCAGCGGTTATCTCATCTCTATACTTCGCCGCCATTGAGCCCTGATGGCGGAATTGGTAGACGCGGCGGATTCAAAATCCGTTTTCGAAAGGAGTGGGAGTTCGAGTCTCCCTCGGGGCACCAAAATTAAGAAAGGTCTTGCTTTGCAAGGCCTTTTTTTTCGCCTATAGAAAAGCAACCCCGCCCCCTGTAGGAGCCGGCTTGCCGGCGATGCTTTTGCCCCTGCCCTTCCACACCACCCGCACCGCCGGAACATTTCACAAGGATTCCCTCCATGGAATTGCACCTGGAAACCGTCGCCCTCTTCTCCCTCAAACTGGCTTATGAATCGGAAGATTCAAGCCCGATCTTGCGTGATGATTTGGTGATGGGGGATTACCAGCGGGATGTGTTTGAGTTACTGGTGCGGCGGGGGGATGTTGAGGGGATCCAGACTAAGGTGGATGAGTGTGTCGGGTTAGCGCTGGACGCCATTGGCGGTGTGGATAAGCCGTTGGGGCGGGAGTTGCGGAGGTTGGCGGGGGAATTTTCCGGTGTTCAGACGCTGGAGCAGCTTGATGCCCCGCTCGTTGCGCTCAAGGATTATCTGAAAGACATTCAATGAATAGCGCCAGCAATGTATTGCGCCAACCTAAAATAAATAAATTACAGCGAAACTTTCCACACACCATCAGGTTACGCCCTCGCCACACTTAACTCTCTTCTTAAAAGATCCATACGTCGATAATTGGCAAAACAAAAGAAAAGGAAAGGAAAGGAAATGGGCCGTACAATACATCAACCCATCCCCCCTATTAGCTCATTCTTCTAACAGCAAAAAGTAAACCACCACAACCAATAATATTATAAAAGCCCGTTTTACAAAGCTCAACCTTCTCTTAAGGAAGACTGGAAGTCCGTTCAAATCCTCCACACTTACTCCGCCACGCTTCATGTAATAACCGGGAAACGTAACAATCCCGGATATCCACCCAACCAAAAGAAGCTTCCCACACGGCCCGCCATGCCTTAAAGGGGCTTGAACCATGACAGCGGAACTGTTTTTAATATGCTCTAGCATTAAAATCCATTTTTGAATATGCCAGATGTAACGCGAGCCCAACACAAACCAATATACCGCCAAAACTCATTAGCCCGACAACAAGAAATGCTTTATCCGCAGCATTCAAGCTCATTGAGTAGCCTCATAAATAACCTCACCTATATCTTCGCCAACGGCACTGCCAAGTTTGCTTGATGCATAGCTACCCATGCCAACCACTACGACCCTACAAGCTAAACCGCCTAGTCCGCCAGTAGGCACACTCAATCCGACACATACAGCTGTGGTTGCAGCACCTGCTGATGCCAACCCAAAGATCGCGCCAACCGCCATTCGGACCAGTGGGGACAGATTCATTTTTACTTAATAATAAGCCCGCCCCCCTATTCGCCCCGCCATCTATTTACCCACTATTTGCCAAATCGCTCTCTAATCAAGGACTCTTGCACTGCCTATACTGACCAGCAATAGCATAGTGATGAAGACTCCTAGAAACCCCCATTGCAGCCCTACAAGCTTTCGCCTAAGGTTCAAAGGGAAACTCCTCATATCCTCAGCATCGAGAATTCCATGTTTTAAAAAATAACGAGGAAATGTCACTACAAAAGAAACCCCTCCAACAAACTGTATTTTACCGTAAGGACCTGAGTTCCTATGTGTAACGCTAGTTATGCTGGAAGAGCTATACTTGAAACACTTGGATATTTCTTCGCCCTGGGCATATCCCAAGTAAAGAGCAAGTGCAATGCAAACAAATAAACAAATGGCCACGAACAAACTCAAGCTACCAATAACCATTCCCGCAGTAGTCATTTCGCCGCCTCATAAATTACTTCACCAGCCATTTCACCGAGGTTACTACCCAATTCACCTCCCACCAGAGAACCAGTTCCAACCACAACAATACTACATGCCAACGTTCCAACTCCGCCTGTAGGCACCCCTAATCCAATACACAGTGCACCGACAACAGGGGCACTCAACATCCAACCAGCCGCCATGCCTCCGCCCACACCAACCACAAAACTCCCGGTCTCGGTAAACCTGATCCGTTTACACGCCTCGGTATTTCCTGCAGAACACACATCCTGAATCTTCGCAGCAGAAACGCCTCCGCCGACGGCGGTCCCTAACCAACCGCCGTATTTGACGTATTTTGCAGCTTTTGCCACACCGTCAAGGTGGGTTGCGTGACCCGGTATCTGCCCCGCAGGACTGGCATTGCTCCAGTGATGAACCATGCTTTGACTGGAGATGCCCAACATTTTTTTCAAATTAATGTGGTGAGGAAAACCAATCCCCTTGCGGGTCAGCGTCGTCATGTGGCTGTTAAGTATTGCAAGCAAACGCTGACGTTCTGCAAAAAAGGCTGGCGAGCGCAGGTGTCCATCTCTTTGCAGCGTTTTCTGTTGCAGCACTTCAATGTCCGTTAAAGCACTGCCGACGCTATCCAGATTATTCTTGAAAATACTCGCGCCAACGCCAATAGCGCCAGAGCTATAAGTCAGGAGGGTCTGGAAGGCCTCGCGGTGTTCCACCATGAAGTTCGCTTCTTCCGGACTAAGCGTTTCAAGCACCTGATTGGTCTTGGCCGCCATCTCCATGAGCAGCGCTTCTTCACGTGTGCACTGGAAATTGTTGGGATCACTCAGCACGATCAGCGAGCCGGCTTTGACGTCGCGCAGATTGGGATTGAGCAACTTGAATTTGCCCATCACCGCCGGGTCGCGCAGAGTGAACAGCGAGGCCTCGAGTTGTTCGCTGGTGGTGCTCTTCGGAACGATGTAAAAGCCTGGCTCGACTAGCTCTGCGCTGTTGTCACGCATCGGCATGGGAAGGGTTGGCGTCGGCGCGAAGCTGGAGGATCGAGACGCTACGGTTGCGCGGGTAGCGGCGGGCTCGGCTTGCGCAGTGGCGGTTCGCGTGGCGTGAGGCGCTGCACTGCGCTCGGACTGGTAGCCCGCCGTGTCCTGCGACGGGATCAGCCCGGCTCTGCAAGGACAACTACTGAAGCTATCCAGCGATCCCGCCACCATCTTGCCGTTGCTGCTTCTGATGTAGGAAACACCGCCAGCGATCACGTAGCTCTTATTGTCTTTGCCGCAGGAAACCCGGTCACCGTCGCGCGCATGGGCGAAACCAAACATCATGATGTGAGTATCGCCCTCCAGTACTTTGCCGCCGCAGGTGGTTTTGTCACCCTCGCGAATGAAGTATCCCTTTGCCATTGCTTGTACTCCTTGTCCATCCACGCGCCAGGCAGGCGCATGCTGCGTTTTATGAGTCGCGCCGACTCGGGAACGAGTCGGCGAACACAAACTACGTGGGCGCGGAGGCAATTCAAGACATTGCGGAACGAACAGGAACCTTCCTACAAGCTATACAGAAAAAGACGACAAAAACTAAAAAAACAAATACGCATAAGTGCTTGGTTTGCAGTCGAACTGGAAAAAAGAAGAACAAACCACATTAGTTCGCCAAAAGTAGATTTCTGGCTGATGTGTTCAAAAGTTGCGAGAAAGGAACCTGCACGATACCCTTCCGCCGTCGCTGCCAATTCAGCGACCGGGCTTGGTAACCCGAGGTAAATCACTGCGTAACAGTGCCATGCGTTCGCAGGCGCTTTTTTTCGCCTGCGATCTGCGTTATGGCGGCTGTGCGTGGGACGTCTTCGGACGTGCCGGTTTCCTTGATTTCCCGGTTTACCAACCTGCGCACAGCTGCCACCCATTCGCTTGGTAACGAATGCGGCAGCTCTTCAAATTAAGGAGCTTCAGAATGCGCAGTATCAATCCGTTTGAAATTTGGCTTTCCCCTCTACGCAATTCCCAATCGCGTAACACCCTCTCCCATTGCCTCTCCATCCTCGGAGGTGGCCAATGACTGAACAATCTGAACTCAAAACCATTGGCCTGACGCCTGCGATCTACTGCGCGGATCAACCGCTGTTTCATGTCACTCGCGGGGTTCCTCTTGGTGATGCGTTGTCCATGGCCTCCGATTTTCTGTTCCTGGCCAAGACGCTCACTGAAGATGCTGCTTATGCCAGCGACACTGATCGTCATGCTTGGGCTGCGCATTATCTGACTTCTATGAGTAAGGCGTTGGTGGATGATGCGGTGAAGGTGTTGACTCGGGATCGGGCTTTTGTGCCGGTGTCCAAGCGTGCGGGGGCTAAGGCTGAGGGATAGTGGTTGAGCCTGTGGGTGTGGTTTGTGAGGGTGGTGGCTGATTCGGCATTTGTGTTGGCTGAGTGGGCGCTATCGCCGGCAAGCCAGCTCCCACAGGTTATTGCGATGGGCTGTCGGGGGTTGTTTGCCGTCGGGGTGTGGGTGGGTTCTTGGTGCATCTTCGGCATTGTGGATGGTTGGCATGGCGCAATCGCCAGCAGACTGGCTCCCACAGTAGGTTTGTGGTGCATCTTTGGCATTGAGGGTGTTTGGGCTGGCGCTATCGCCAGCCATCCTGCGCCGAAGAAAAATCCTGCCGATTACTTCAGTGCTTTTACGACTCGAACGTCGATGGGAAATCCATCCGCACCGGCCAGTTTCTTCCACCCCACGTACTGAAAAATCCCTTTCGGATTGATGTAGTCGCCTCGCTCCACCGTTTCACCGCCCAGCACGGCGACGAACTTGTAGACGCCGCAGCTGCCATCCGAACGATGGACGGTGTACACCACATAGGGTTTGACGTATTGCGCGGCGCGGAAATGGCGGCCGCAGCCAAAATCGACTGTGATCATCAAGGTCTTCAGATTCGCTTCGCCATCCAGCTCGGCGTGCTGGTCGAGGTCGCCGATTTCGCCGACGTCGGTGAAGCCCAGAGAGCGTGCACGCTTGTATTCCGGGGAGTTCAGGTGCTCGGTCTGGGCTTGCCGGAAATGCTGATCCATCGCCTCGTCGTATTCACCACTGCCCTTGGCCCATACGTCTTTGGCTTGGGAGACGACGCTTTCACAACGGGCGTAATCGGGGGAGCCGAGGCTTGGCTGGGCCAGGTTCTTGCGGTGTACCGTAATGGTTCGCAGAAAGCCCTGGATGTTGGGCAAGACATCCATGGCCATCTTGCGCCCGTTCTGTACATCGGTCACATCCCGCTGCAATTGCTGGCAATCGGAGAGGTAGGTCTTCCAGGCGTATTCCGGGGATTCTTCCCAGTCGGCGAGTGCCGGGGTCATCACGACGGCGAAAGTGATCGCGCAGAGCAGACGCGAGGCTGGAGCGACAGTGAGCATGTGTAGTCCGTTACAGAGAGGAAGGCAGTGGCGCGACGCTACTATTTTGCCATTTTGCTGTCCACTGGCAGCAAAGGGGGCAGAGGGATTGCGTTGGCAGCACAGCTGCACCTTAGTATTTCCCACCGATCTGATGCTGTTTCCTGCCCGTATCGCCTGCTATACATCAGGCATCGACAGGCCCGTGGGTAAATGCCCCCGCGCCACTCTCATCTAGACTCAATAAGAGGTCGTAGGCAGAACCGAGCACGTCGCTTTGGTGCAGGTCGATCAATAGCCGCGTGGCAAGCTGCCTTTTATGCCCTGAAAGATGTGCGACAGAGATCGCATCGGGCACAACAAGATGCCCGCCAAGGGTGCCCTGGCCACCGGCCTGAAATCCACGATACCGTGACGTGGTGTGAGTGCCGCAGCCGACACTTTCGGACGACCGACGACCTTCTGGTTTGTCCGTGACCGTGAGGATTGCTGAATGCCTGATGAGTTGTTGCACCTGCCTGTGGTCAACAGTCTGCTGGAGCGCCATAAGGGCACCCCGGGTGCGCTGTTGCCCATTCTTCATGATATTCAGGAGCGCATCGGTTACGTCCCCGATGTCGCCGTCCCCGAGATTGCCCATGCCCTCAATCTGAGTCAGGCCGAGGTGCGTGGGGTGATCAGTTTTTACCATGACTTCCGTACCGCGCTGCCTGCGCGGCATATCTTGCGGCTGTGCCGGGCCGAGTCGTGCCAGAGCCGTGGCGCCGAGCAGTTGGCCGCGCAGTTGCGTGAGCGGCTGCAGCTGGATGATCACGGTAGCAGCGCCGATGGCAGCATCAGTTTGCGTCCTGTTTATTGCCTTGGTGCGTGTGCCTGTTCGCCGGCACTGGAGCTGGATGGGCGGGTGCATGCGCGGCTCAGTGCCGAGCGGCTGGATGCGTTGCTCGATGCTTGTCGGGAGGACGCGTGATGCCGGCTTTCTATCTGCCCCGTGATTCGCTGGCCCGAGCCGTAGGCGCCGAAGAGATTGCGGCAGCCCTTATCATCCATGGCCGGGGCCGCGTTATGTCTGAGTTGCAACGCACCAGTTCGCGCGGCCTGTATTGGCTGGAACCATTGCTGGAAGTGGACACGCCGCAAGGCCGTTTCGGCTTCGGCCCACTGACTGCTGACGATGTACCGTCAGTGCTCGAAGCCTTGAAAGGCGATCCGTCTGCCCATCCGTTGGCGCTGGGCCTGGTGGAAGAGTTGCCCTATCTGAAGACGCAACAACGCCTGCTGTTTGCCCGCGCCGGCATCACCCGGCCGCTGTACATCGACGATTATCTGGATCATGGCGGTTTCGAGGGTTTGAAAAGAGCCATTGCCCTAGGTGGCGAACAGACTGCGACTGAGGTATTCGATTCGGGCCTGCGCGGCCGTGGTGGCGCGGCCTTCCCCGCCGGGATCAAATGGCGCACGGTGCGCGCTACCGAGGCGGCGCAGAAATACATCGTATGCAACGCCGACGAAGGCGACTCCGGCACCTTTGCCGACCGCATGTTGATGGAAGGCGACCCTTTCCTGCTGATCGAAGGCATGGCGATTGCCGGCATTACCGTCGGCGCCACCTTCGGCTACATCTATGTGCGCTCGGAATATCCGGATGCCGTGGCGACATTACGCGCAGCGCTGAACATCGCCCGAACTGCCGGCTACCTCGGCGCCAATGTCGGCGGCAGCGGCTTGGCTTTCGATATGGAAGTGCGCGTCGGTGCCGGCGCCTACATCTGCGGTGAAGAAACCGCGCTGCTGGACTCCCTCGAAGGCAAGCGCGGGATCGTTCGCGCCAAGCCGCCGATTCCGGCGTTGCAGGGTTTGTTCGGCCTGCCGACGCTGGTCCACAACGTTCTGACCCTGGCCTCGGTGCCGCTGATTCTGGCCAAGGGTGAGCAGTTCTATCGCGATTACGGCATGGGCCGTTCCTTGGGCACCATGCCCTTCCAGTTGGCGGGCAATGTTCGCCGCGGCGGTCTGGTGGAACGGGCCTTTGGCCTGACCTTGCGGGAGCTGGTGGAAGACTACGGCGGCGGGACCGCCAGTGGCCGGCCGCTGAAGGCTGCTCAGGTGGGCGGCCCGCTCGGCGCCTGGGTTCCGCCTTCGCAATTCGACACGCCGCTGGATTACGAAGCCTTTATGGCCATCGGCGCGATGCTCGGTCACGGTGGTGTGGTGGTGGCTGACGACACCCTCGACATGGCCCACATGGCACGCTTCGCCATGCAGTTCTGCGCCGAGGAATCCTGTGGCAAATGCACGCCGTGCCGCATCGGCTCGACCCGTGGCGTCGAAGTGATCGACCGCTTGCTGGCCGCGCCTGACCAGAACAGCCGCGATGCGCAGGTGATCATCCTCAAGGACCTGTGCGACACCCTGCAATACGGTTCGCTGTGCGCGTTGGGCGGCATGACGTCTTATCCCGTGGCCAGCGCCCTCAAGCACTTCCCCGCTGACTTCGGTCTGCAAGCCTCGGAGGCCGAACAATGATCACTCTCTTCGACCCGAAAACCGATATCGACCTCGGCACGCCGGCCCGCGACAGCCAGGTGCAAGTCACCCTGAACATCGACGGCCGCAGCATCAGCGTGCCCGAAGGCACTTCGGTGATGCGCGCCGCCGCGTTGCTCGGCACCACCATTCCGAAACTCTGTGCCACCGACAGCCTGGAAGCCTTCGGCTCCTGCCGCATGTGCCTGGTGGAGATCGACGGCATGCGCGGTTATCCGGCGTCCTGCACCACGCCGGTCAGCGAAGGCATGAGCGTGCACACCCAGACGCCCAAGCTCGCGACCCTGCGGCGCAACGTCATGGAGTTGTACATTTCCGATCACCCGCTGGACTGCCTGACCTGCTCGGCCAATGGCAACTGCGAACTGCAAACCGTGGCCGGTCAGGTCGGCCTGCGGGAAGTGCGTTATGGCTATGAGGGCGAGAACCATCTGGAGGACGTGAAAGACACCTCCAACCCGTATTTCGATTACGACCCGAGCAAGTGCATCGTCTGCAACCGCTGCGTGCGTGCCTGCGAAGAAACCCAAGGCACTTTCGCCCTGACGATTACCGGGCGCGGTTTTGAATCCCGGGTCTCGGCCGCTGGTGGGGATAACTTCCTAGACTCGGAATGCGTGTCCTGCGGCGCCTGTGTGCAGGCCTGCCCCACCGCGACGCTGATGGAAAAAAGCGTGGTCGAACTGGGCCAGCCCGAACGCAGCGTGATCACCACCTGCGCCTATTGCGGGGTGGGTTGCTCGTTCCGCGCCGAGATGAAAGGCGACCAGTTGGTACGCATGGTTCCGGACAAGAACGGCCAGGCCAACCACGGCCACTCTTGCGTCAAAGGGCGCTTTGCCTGGGGCTATGCGACCCACCCGGATCGCATCACCAAACCGATGATCCGCAAACACATCAGCGACCCTTGGCAGGAAGTCAGCTGGGATGAAGCGGTGACTTACGCCGCCAGCGAGTTCCGCCGGCTGCAGCAAAAATATGGCCGCGATTCCATTGGTGGCATTACTTCCAGTCGCTGCACCAACGAAGAAACCTACCTGGTGCAGAAACTGGTGCGCGCCGCCTTCGGCAACAACAACGTCGACACCTGTGCGCGGGTCTGCCACTCGCCGACCGGTTATGGCTTGAAGCAGACGTTGGGTGAATCTGCCGGCACCCAGAGTTTCGACTCGGTGATGCAGGCCGACGTGATCCTGGTGATGGGCGCCAACCCCAGCGACGCTCACCCGGTGTTCGCCTCCCAGCTCAAGCGCCGCTTGCGTGAAGGCGCGCGGCTGATTGTTATCGATCCGCGTCGCATCGATCTGGTGGACACGGTGCATGCCCGCGCCGAGTATCACCTGGCCCTGCGCCCCGGTACCAACGTCGCCATGCTCAACGCGCTGGCCCATGTGATCGTGACCGAAGGACTGCTCAACCAGGACTTTATCGACGCCCGCTGTGAGCCTGGCGATTTCGCCCACTGGAGCGAGTTCGTCAGCCGTGCGGAAAATTCGCCGGAAGCCCTCGGCCCAATCTGCGGTGTACCCGCTGCCGACATCCGTGCCGCTGCACGCTTGTATGCAACCGGCGGCAACGCGGCGATCTACTACGGCCTCGGCGTCACCGAACACAGCCAAGGCAGCACCTCGGTGATGGGCATCGCCAACCTGGCCATGGCCACCGGCAACATCGGCCGCGAAGGCGTGGGCGTGAACCCGTTGCGGGGGCAGAACAACGTGCAGGGCTCCTGTGACATGGGCTCTTTCCCCCACGAGTTGCCCGGCTACCGGCACGTCTCCAACGATGTGGTACGAGCGCAGTTCGAGCAGGCGTGGAACGTCACTCTGCAACCCGATCCGGGATTGCGCATCCCCAACATGTTCGAGTCGGCCCTGGCCGGTAGTTTCAAGGGTCTGTATTGCCAGGGTGAAGACATCGCCCAGAGCGACCCGAATACCCAGCACGTCACCGCGGCTCTGTCGGCCATGGAATGCGTGGTGGTGCAGGACATTTTCCTCAACGAAACCGCCAAGTTCGCCCACGTGTTTTTGCCGGGCAGTTCGTTCCTGGAAAAGGACGGCACCTTCACCAACGCGGAGCGACGCATCTCCCGGGTACGCAAGGTCATGGACCCACTAGGTGGCAAGGCCGACTGGGAAGGCACCGTGGCGCTGGCCAATGCCTTGGGCTACCCGATGAGCTACAAGCACCCGTCAGAAATCATGGATGAAATCGCCAGCCTGACGCCGACTTTCACCAACGTCAGCTACGCCGAACTGGACCGCCATGGCAGCCTGCAATGGCCGTGCAACGCGGCGGCACCGGACGGCACGCCGACCATGCACATCGAGGAGTTCGTGCGCGGCAAGGGGCGGTTCATGCTGACCGGGTATGTGCCCACCGAGGAAAAGGTCAACGCTCGCTATCCGCTGCTGCTGACCACCGGGCGCATCCTCAGCCAGTACAACGTCGGCGCCCAGACACGGCGTACCGACAACGTCGCCTGGCACGACGAAGACCGCCTGGAAATCCACCCGACCGACGCCGAGAGCCGTGGCATCAACGAAGATGACTGGGTCGGCATCGGCAGCCGTGCCGGGCAGACCGTGCTGCGGGCGCGGATCACCGAACGGGTCGCGCCGGGCGTGGTGTACACCACGTTCCACTTCCCGGAATCGGGCGCCAACGTGATCACCACCGACAACTCGGACTGGGCTACGAACTGTCCGGAGTACAAGGTCACGGCCGTGGAGGTCAGCCGCGTTTATCACCCTTCGGAGTGGCAGAAGCGCTTCCAGGAGTTCAGCGATGAACAGCATCGTCTGCTCAAGGACCGGGGCCGTGGCGCCAAAGCGGAGGTACGCCGATGAGTACGGACAATCTGGTCAAGATGGCCAACCAGATCGGCCAGTACTTTGCCACGCAACCGGACCAGGAGCAGGCGGTGCTGGGCGTGCGCAATCACCTGCAGATGTTCTGGGCGCCGAGCATGCGCAAGGAGTTGTTGGCTTGGCAGATGGAGCATAAAGGGGCGGACTTGCACCCGCTGGTGCAGGCGGCGGTGATTGGGGCGGGCTGGGAGGCTTAGCCTGCTGGCTGAAAAACCTGTAGGAGCGAGCTTGCTCGCGATGGTCGTCAACGATAACGCGCAAATCCTGGATAAACGCGGCGTCCTTGAAACCATCGCGAGCAAGCTCGCGCCTACACACCCTTGCGCGACGCCGTCACGGTCACTTCAATCGCCCGCACGCTGATCGCCGCGAATGTCGCCGTCATCAGTACGCCGTTGAAGCCCAGCAGGACCGCCAGCACTCGCGAGACGCCGAGTTTGGGCACCAGTTCTCCGTAGCCAATGGTCAGGCCTGTTACGAAGGCGAAGTAGACACCGTCATCGGGGCTCCATCCTTCCAGTTGGGCGATGATGAGGCCGAACGCGACCATCACTAACAGCAGGATCGAGAAGATCGGCCAGACCACTTTGAAGTAGAACCAGACGGCTTTGTAGAACTCGTGGCGGACGTTTGATGCACGGGCGGGGTTCATGGCATGGGCTTCCTGGGGTTTGCCTGGCCGGCATTGACATGCGCGGCGTTTCAACAACCTACTAGTTTGGCACAACCGTTGGAGACTGTCGGCCAACGTCGGGTTGCGACCAACAGGGCACTGTCCGTGAAGGACAGCAACTCCCCAGAATCGTGAACTTCATCAAACCACCCGCCACAATCGAGAATGTTAACAATCACCCTGCCAATTCAAAATGCCAGTTATAAATATCAACAGCCCCTACACACATACGCCCACAGAAAATTCTTGCAGCAGTGACACTAAGCGTTTATATAACCGCCCCGAAAAATTGGAACTATCGTCTCAACTTACCAGCACTACCGACATCAGAGAGCAGCTTTCAAATCAGGATGCCAGACCCAATAAAATAATTTTCATTTGCTGGCGCATCGAGTCCGCTCCACACTGTAGAATCCCGGCGCATCGCGGCGTCCGCTGATCTCGGGATCAACGCGCAACGACCACCCTGGTGACTATTCGAGGAAAGGAAACCCGCTGGCGACGACATTGCCAGATTCACGTCATTGAACATTAAACAGCTCGCGAGCGGATCCCGACCACCAGGATTCCGAACACCGAAACTGTTGTTCAGACGGACTAAATCAGCAAAGGAATGGATTATGATTTCACTGGATGAACTTCTCACCATGTCGGATTTGTCGCGCAAGAGCGATTGGTTCGAAGCCCTCAAGTCAAATACTACGGCACTGGGTTGTGATGGTGTGTTGTTTGCTTTCAAACCGAACAGCAGCACCGATAATAATCAAGCCATTATTCTCAGTGACTATCCCGCTGCGTGGCGTAAGAAATACGACACTGAACACTATGCCCGGATAGATCCCGTCGTTGCCCACTGTCTTACCTCAACGGTGCCCATCGTGTGGTTCGACAATATTTACACCTCTGTACAACAACTGAATTTCAGGGAGGAAGCAAAAAATCACGGCCTTATGCAAGGTGTGAGCTTGCCAGTGCACGGCGCCGGTGGCCAGGTGGGAATGCTCAGCGCCCGACTCGAAGCGGTCCCGGAGCGTCAACTCAAATACCATTTGGCGCGGACGCTTCCCAGCCTGACCCTTATTCGCGATTACGCTCTCGATACGCTCCTGAAGTTGATCGGCAAAGAGGAGGCCGATGAGCCCGTTGCCCTCACAAATCGAGAGCTGGAAGTACTCAAATGGAGCGCTTTCGGCAAGACCACTTGGGAAATTGCCCGTATTCTCAGTTGTTCAGAAGCCAACATCAATTATCATTTTTCAAAGGTCAGGGCGAAATTCAATGTCGGGTCCAGGAGAATGGCGATTGTCAAAGCCTTGCAAACCGGTGTATTGGAGTTTTAAACAGCAGGCTGCGATCATCAGGTTACGACTGAACAGGTGTATTGAATCAAAACTTAGAACACAGCTGCACTGGTCAAACGCAGGACGTTCGGTTTTCAATTTCTACAAGCAGTCGTTCCCGCAGCGCGGGCTCCCACACTTCGTCCCATTGCCGCACATAATCATGGCGCTGATCAAGGATCTGCTGACTATTCAAATCAAAATCAGCGCCAATAAGTTCAATCTGCCGCGCCTTGGTATATGACATGAACGGAGAGCTGGATAAACGCCGGGCATCTGTGTCTATGCCAAGACGCTTTGCGCAGTATTGTGCTGCGGCGAGGGCTTCGTGCTCAGAGTGGTTGGCGTCCATGACTTCAGACTGGACTCGCTGAGCATTCCAGACCGGCTCCTGAAAGATATGTTGATAAACATCAACGGCGACGTCGCAATGCTCTATTTCTTCGGTGAAGTGATAGCCCAACAAATAGAGCACACCCAAATTCGCTGAAATATTGCAAGTCCGGGCAAAATTCTTTCCGGAGAACAGTTGCTCAAAAAAAATGAAACTGGAAATACAATTCTTGCTTTCAAACACGGCAATTTTTAGTAGAGCGTCCCTGATACCTTCCCGCTCGCCCCTGGAAACGCTTTGCAGTATGGGCTCGTAGTTCTGCACATGAAACTCATGAAGATAGGGATACACCCTTGGGTGTAATTGATCTTTGTACACATTGCCCGGACAGAGAAACGAATTCAGGTGTTTATGTGCCTTGGCATGGTGCATCTCCTGGACCAGAAACGTATGCTCAAGGTCCAGCAACCCCTCATCGGCAATCAATCCCCGCGAATGTTTGCTGACGAAATTACAAAAATACTCAATGTATTCCAGGTAAAAGGAATACCCCAGTCCCACTAGCGAAGTCTGATCGTCATAAGCCCAGCGAAAATCGAAATCCGCACCGATCTTCATGGCTTGCTTGATATCAAATGGAATTCTTCTAATTTTCATGCGGCGTCCTGGCTGCCTATCGCGAAATGGCGCTCGCCCTCGGTAGAGCGCCCCCCGACACTGTCAGTTCTGAAGAAACAGAATCCCGTCTTCGCTTTCCGGCGAATGAACCGCTCGGGTCTGCCCCAATCCTTTAACCAGGAAAGAAACATGCTGGGCACGCATCTGTTCCTGGGTATAAGGGTTTTTGGCACCGAAAATCTGCTCCATCAATTGTGTTTTCTTGCGCACAATTCGATCGACCGCGCCCTCTCCGCGCTTGGCGGGCAGGAACAACTGCATCAGTTTGTTTTGCCCTTCAAAGTAGGTTTCATGGACCATTGCATTGTGGTACGTCAAACCGACATCAATCACGGCTAGCGAACGCTCGAGATGAGCGGGATCGGACTTGACCATTTCCTCGATCACCGCTGCCCATGCCTGAGTGTGCCGTGCCTCGTCTTTCATAATATTGGTGATTAGCGCCTGGAGAGCCGGGTGGTGCACTTGACTACGTACATCCCGGTACAACTCAGTGTTGACCACCTCACCGAACAAGTGGGCGAAGGTATAACTGTAAAGATCCCAGTACTTTCTATCTTCGTAGCACCAGATGTATTTTTCTGAATACTCGCGGACTGACAGTTTGTCCACATACCCTAACTCACCCGTTGAAACATAGTGATAGGCCGTCGCTAGTGCGATGCCATGACGCATTTCCTCGTAGGCAATGATGTTGACATACGCAAGAATCTGCCCCCAGTCATTGGCAAGGTCTTTTGGGTAACCTTCACGGACTTCAGTGAGCAGCAGATCATGAAACTGCACCGCTGATGCCTGGCCGGAAAACTCGCCATCAGACAAACAGTCGAGCAAGTTCACAATATCTCGATCATGCTCGTCCAGTTCCGTCAGCCAGTTCCAGTCATAGCGCTGCGCATCCCACCTTTGCTCATCGGAAAGGCAGCCAAAGTTAACGATAGTGCTGATCCCGGACATGCAATGTTCTCCTTGAAATGAGTCACCTGCTAGAGAGCGACTCAGTTATTGCCTGATGGTAATAACGATGTTCAGCAACTCAGGCCGCCATCGATCACGAGCGTCTGACCGGTTATATAGGCCGCGCCCTCGCTCATCAGGTAATCCACCAGTGACGCCACCTCGGCGGTGCTTCCGAGACGACGCAGCGGAATGCTTTTTTTCAACCCTGATCCATTGTCTTTCAAGTGCCTGGTCATGTCGGTCTCGATATAGCCTGGCGCGATACTGTTGACGCGCATGTTAAATCGGGCCATTTCAAGCGCGAGCGAGCGGGTCATTCCAATCAACGCAGCCTTACTGGCTGAATACGCTGTTTGGCCGATATTGCCCTTCACCCCTGAAACCGAACTGATGTTGATAATGCATGTATCTGATTCCCCCATCATCGCCCCAATAAAAGCCCGGGAAACCGAAAATGCAGAAAAGACATTTTGACTGAAGATCGCGTTAAGGACCTGTTCATCCAGATTGGAAAAAAGCCGATCCTCGGCAACACCCGCATTGTTGATGACCGCATAAGGTGGGCCAAAACGATGGATGAGCGACTGTGCAATATCATTGACCTGACTGACGTCTGACACGTCGCAGTGAACAGCTTCCACCTGCCTGCCAGGCTCACTATTCAACTGCTCAGCCAGCAACCGGGCCTCGTCCACGCTGGATTTATAGGTGAACACAACATCGAAGCTACGGCTGGCCGAGCGTACGATTTGCGCGCCAATACCCCGAGAGCCACCCGTCACGAAAATCCATTTGCGTTTCATGCCGGCTCCTCCAGCAGATTGGCGATCAACCCCATTTCTACCGCCAATACAGGCCGATCCTGGGTGTACAAGGTAAAAACGACAGAGGCAAAAATAGAATCGTTGACCCTGACCAGATCCTTACCCTTTACGCTGTAATACGTTGAGTCATAGCCCGCGCGCGGTAGCTGGGACCAATCACTGTCCATGAGTGTCAGCGCATGGGATATCTGATAAACGACGTAAGGCCGCGCCTGGGAAATGCCTTCCCTGGCGAGAAAGCGCTGAACGTCACTGGCCAAGGCTGTCTTGCGGTTATCTTCGATATAAATGGAAAACAGGATTGCGTCCCAGTACACACTCGGATGTACCGGTGTTCCAACAAGCGTCGACAACAACTCGTATTTCTCATCCAGCTCTTCGGCGCTAAATCGCTCCAGTATCGGGCGGCGCTCGTCCGCTGCTACCAGGGCCGCAACTTGCGGGGCAACCCGCGCCTTGACACTGCCCATATACAGAGACTTTCCGTCAGAACTCACTTTAATGCTCTGAACCGGACTGAGTGTGTAGTCGACAAACTGGTCGATCGGCACCGCGTGTTTGAGATGCAGTTTTATCTCGCAGGCCTGGGCACAAATGGAGGCTTCCAACGCCAGTTGGTTTTTTAGCGGCAACATGGCCAGCATTCCATGGACAATGCGCCCGGAATGGCCATTTTTTATGGCAAAGTCCGCATCAAAATGCACCGGGTTACGATCACCGGAAAACTGTGCCCATCGCTCCAGGTCTTCATGATTAAAGTTTCGACGCATTTCACGAATACCTTCTGATTACCAGGCAACTATTTGCCCCGCCGAATCCGTAGTTGATGTTCAGTACGTTGTCGACAACCCCCAGGTAGCGATGCTCGTTAGGGATGTAGTCAAGATCGCAAAGTGGATCGGAACGCTCCAGATTGATCGTTGCCGGCGCCATGCCGGTCTGGATGGTCTTGATGCAAAAGACTGTTTCAATGGCACCCGCCGCGGCGATGAGATGGCCGGTATAGGACTTCGTACTGGAAATCGGCACCGTATGGGCATGCTCACCAAAAACCTTCTTGATGGTATTGGTCTCGTTCAGATCATTGAGCTGAGTCGAGGTCCCGTGCGCATTGATGTAGTCGATATCCCATGTATTGAGACCTGCCTCTTCGATAGCCTTTTCCATCGACATCGCTCGCCCCAACAAGTCCTCGGCCGGGGCAGTGATGTCGTAGGCATCCGAATAGTTGGCGTAGCCGCTGATCTCGGCATAGATCGTAGCGCCTCGCTTGAGTGCCTCATCCAGGTCTTCCAGAACCAGTACGGCGCTGCCTTCTGACAACACAAAGCCGCTACGGTCCTGACTGAATGGACAGCAAGCCTTCGCTGGATTCTCCTGTTCCTTGCTCAAGGCACCGAGGATGTCCACCGACCATACGTTGTAGGCTCCGGTGATGCTCTCGCTGCCGCCTGCAAGCATGCATTTGGCCCGACCACTGCGGATAACTTCGCAGGCATCACCGATAGCAATGTTTCCTGTGGCGCAGGCCGCGACCAACGTGTTCTGGTAACCCCTGAGGTTCCAGGCCATTGAAGCCGACCCGGTCCATACGCTATGCATGGAAAAAATGGTACTGAGCGGTGAAGCGAGACCCGACTCGACATACATGTCGTTGTTATCAATGGTCGAGTCGACGCCCCCCCACCCTGTCCCCAGCACGACGCCACGGTCGAAGGGTGAATAGTGCTTGTCCATCTCAGCGACCGGGTCATCGCCGAAGGCCATGCACAATGCCTGCTCCGATGCGGACATACCAATCCGCGCAAAGCGGGGAAGATTCTTGGCGATACGCTTGGGCACCGCTTTGAGCTCAATCGGAAAATCGATCTTTCCGAAAAACCTGGCTGTAACCGACTGATCTTGCATCGGATGCAGGGCGTAACCCATTTGATAGTCTTTTATCGCCCCCCAGATCTCTTCCGTGTTCCGACCCAAAGCACAGACGGAACCGAACCCCGTAACGACTACCCGTTTCTTAGTTTGCACTGCACGCCTCTCCCTAGCTGTGTTTGCATGGTTATGCCAGCGTACTGGACCGGGCCTGCTCGCTTCGGCAGAAGGCATAAAAATCGCCCATCGTGCTGAGCTTCGCCTCAGGTAACTTGTTGACATCGATGGCGATGCCCAACTCTTTCTTCAGGGCAACCTGAATACTTACGTAATCAAGACTGACCAAGTGGATATCGCTGATCAGGGTTTGGTCGGTGATGGTCGCGACGTCAAAATCAGTCAGCTCGCCAATCACATTATTAACCACGGTACTTACGTTCATTATTCCACTCCTACTGATTGAGGTTTATTGGCACTGCCGGACATGATTTCACTCATGATCGCGCGAATTTCATCAGTCATCGGCACTTCCATGGAAAAAGTATTATCGATCACTGAATAATCGAGATATCCCATTCGACCAATGGGCCGAACCTTCTGAATATCGACACAACCATCCGGCTTTATGTAGTCATCATTAATATGTACACGAATCACCTCACCGATGATCAGGTCCACTGTTCCCAGTTCACTTTTACCCTTGACCACCGTTGTTGAAACATAACGACACTCAAGGTGGCACGGACTGTCTTTCACCATCGGCACATCGGAAAGATCGGCCTTTATTTTCTCGAGGCCTGCCAGTTCGAACTCACTCTGATCGGAAGGGACAATCATTGCGGAGATATTTACCGCTTCCTTAAGCGCCTCGGTTGCCATATTCCAGACGAACCAGCCGGTCTTTTCAGCATTAACCGCCGAATCTTTTCGTTGACCTGTCGGATAATGGTTAGCTGCGAACATGACCATAGGCGGATCAAATGTAAGAATGCCGCACTGACTGAATGGCGCCAGGTTTTCATTGCCACTTTCATCGACGCTGGATATCCAGGCGATTGGACGGGGCACGACGCAACTTCTGAACGGCGAGTGGGGTAGAGGGCAATTATCTTCTTGTGGATCGTATTTCATTTCTTAACTTCACTCCTCATATATCCAACCAATGTTTACAGTTGAATTTTTCCGAGTCAAGCACACCAACAACTGACTATCTCAACTAACAGTGACGACCGAAGCACTGACAAACAAGAAAACGAGCACCGACTAGCACAACTACTAGTCGATAATTAAACCAAGCACAATAAATAGAGATGCCCCGTAGTAGTCACTGTTGCACCCACGCATAACCAGCGACTCGCCGTTGTTATACCTGATTCGACGAACGAGCCCAGTGGGTGTTTAAGTACATGAGTTGATCGGGGATGCAATAACGCGGATTGGTGCTGATCCAGGCTGAACAAATGTGTTCGCATTGGATGCCGAGGCTGGGAGCCCCTGCTTTCTGGAGGATGGCCGAGCAGGCATGACGCAAAGCGGCTTGAACAAGCCAGACGACAGATCGCCGTTCTGCGTTGTCTCGGAAGGTCGCTGCCGGGCGAACCCGGCAGTGACGGTTAGAACAGTTCGATGCCACCCAGCCTGTCACTCAAGCGACAGAACTGAAGATAAACACGAAGGATGTGGCAGGTGTCAATCGCGCCACGCCTTAAGCAGTAGACTGGCATTGACCCCACCAAAGCCGAAACCGTTGCACAGCGCGTAATCCATCTCTATAGCGCGCGGTTCACCAAGCACCAGGTCGACATCTCGGGCGTCTTCATCAGGTTGGTGGCAGTTAAGGTTGAATGGCACCACTTGGTTAACCAGCGACATGGCCGTAAAAATGCCTGCCAGGCCTCCTGCCGCGCCCAGTAGATGGCCGGTGGATGACTTGGTAGAAGACACCGCGACATTCTTCGGACCAAATACCGCCTTGACTGCCGCCAGCTCGCCTTTGTCACCGACCATCGTCGAAGTGGAATGCGCGTTGATGTACTTCACCGCGCCCGGTTCAACACCTGCTTTCTTCAGGGCAACCCGCATGCAACGCTGAGCGCCCGCGCCGTCCTCAGGCGACGCCGTAACGTGATAGGCGTCGGCGCTGGTGCCATAACCGACAATCTCGGCGATAGGTTTGGCACCGCGAGCCAAAGCATGTTCCAGGGTTTCGATGACCATCAGCCCTGCGCCCTCCGCAATAATGAAGCCGTCGCGATCCGCATCGAAAGGACGGGAGGCCTCTTGCGGGCGATCATTGAAACTGGTCGCCATTGCCTTGGCCGCGACGAACCCACCAATGCTGACCTCATTGATGCACGCCTCGCTGCCACCACAAATGGCAATATCAGCTTCATCGTTCTGGATCATTCGCACGGCATCGCCAATTGCCTGCACGCCAGCGGCGCAGGCCGTTGCAGGTGCTCCCAGCGGCCCTCTGAAACCGTATTTGATCGAAACCTGACCGGATGCCATGTTCACCAGAAAACCGGGGACGGTAAAAGGCGAAACACGGCGCACGCCACTTTCGTTGATCGAATTCACCGCATCACGAATGTAATTCAACCCCCCGATGCCCGAAGCGATGACGGTCGCTGTGCGTGCCTTTTCTTCATCCGTTGATGGAACCCAGCCCGATTGCCGGATCGCCTCACTGGCGGCAGCCAGGGCAAATATGATGAAGCGATCCATGCGTCGAGCTTCTTTGGGATTCACGAAGACGCTGGCATCGAAACCGGCTTCAGGGTCGGCACCAATGTCCGGGACAGTACCCGCAATTTCAACCGGCAGATCGCCTATTCGCTCGATCTTGCGCACGCCAGACTTTCCCTCTAACAGACGCTTCCAGCTGTGTTCAACGCCAACACCCAACGGGGACACCGCCCCCATTCCAGTAATTACAATTCGTTTTGTCATCGCGTTGATCCCTCTGTTTCGATATTTGGCAAGCAGTGAATCTTCCGTCCATTGAACCGGTGGTCGTGGAGGCTGAAACCAAATAGAACATTTGATAGAGGCACCTGCGGCAGGTCAACCTGTGAGCAGATTGACTATCAGTTCTGATAGTCGACCCTGGCCCAGACACGGACTTTTACCGTGAAACTATCAATTTGCTCAGGATCTCCGAACGCCCACCGTTGCTTTATTCACATGGAGAGGGATGCACGAGTGGTGTCGTTAAGTTCTATACGCAGCGCAACGGCATTCTCGACACCAATGCGCATGGCCGGGCCAAAACGGCTGATATCGAGCCCTTTTCGCCTGAGTAATTTTTCCACGCCGAGTGTGGTCACCGTTACAAACTGATCAACGCCCCGTTCAATGGCAAAATGAATCAGGGCCTTGATTGCCAGAATTGAATCAAGCGACAGACATTGCGGGGACTTTTCCCGCGGCAAGATAGCGAAACGACTCAATTCCCATATACGCTCTGAATGAGGGGCTTGGGCACCGTACAACAACGCTGGAAAAGTGTCCTTGAGCATATAAGGGCCAGTGGTCGGCAAGATTCGCCAACATCCGAATAAACGCTCAGAGCCAGGCTCATCCTGCAAGATCAGATAATAGGGGTTCAGCGCATCATAACCATCGATTTCCATGCCGGCGATGATCGAAACATCCCAACATTTACGCTCCTTGAAAACTTCGGCACGCAGCCTGTGCATTTGTTCAAGTCGCTTGTTATCAAGTTCGATACGGGAACCAATTGCGATAGCCATTATTACCTCCTTTTCAGAGCTAATATTATTTGGCCATTTAGCATTAATGATAACTAGCAAATGTGTTAGACCGTCATTGATTATTGCAATGACAACTAGCTAATTCACGGACCCCCATCAACTTTTCTTGATCACCTTACACACGCAACTATCTATTATGTCAGTCGCGAACAATTGCCAGGAAACTTACCATTGGATCCCCAAAGGCTGACAATGAGCGAATCATGAACTTCTCCGCGCTAATCGACGCAAGTCGTCTACCCCATCGTCCCCTGATGATTCCCGCGAGTTGGAGCCAAGGCCGAGCTGCTTTCGGTGGCGTCGTCGTGGCGCTTGCGCACGAAGCAATGCGTCAGTTCGTTCCTCGGGATCGTTCGCTACGGTCACTTTCGTTGACGTTTATAGGCCCCGTAGCGGTAGATCAACCGTTGTTCTTTGAAACCGAAGTACTTCGCGAAGGCAGTGCAGTGACTCAACTGCATTGCCGGGTCGTGCAGTCGGAGCAGACCGTCACCTCCGTGCAAGCTTGCTTTGGTTCCGCCAGGTCTTCTGCGTTGGCGTTGCCGGCTGAGCCGATGCCGGGGCTGCCAGCCCTGGAGACGTGCGAACCCTTGCCCTTGTTGCCTGATGTGGCTCCACGGTACTTACAGCATTTCGACATTCGCTGGGGCTATGGCGGAATGCCGTTTAGTGGCGCGTCATCACGGTCGACAGGAGGGTGGATTCGATTGAAGGACGCTCCCCTCGACGCAACGTTGAGTGAAACACAGCTACTGGCGATGCTTGATGCCTGGCCACCAGCGGTACTCTCCCAGCACCGTGCCTTGGCTCAGGGCAGCTCGCTGACCTGGAGCGTGGAGTTCGCGCAACCGCTGATCAATCTGCCAGCCGATACCTGGTGTGTCATGCATGCCTCAACCGATTATGCGCTTGAAGGTTACAGTGCCTGTTCGACCACCCTGCATACACCCGATGGAAAACTATTGGCACTCAGCCGGCAGACCGTGGTGGTGTTCGGCTAGCCTGGTGTGACTGTTATTTATTTAACGTTTTTCTCCTCGTCCCCAAATCAAAAAAGGTCTTGCTGAGCGAGACCTTTTTTTCGGCAGCAGGAAAGTGAAACCGCAAGCGCAAACGCCGTGCAACGTCTGCCTGCCACCGAGGTGCAGTAGCAGGCAGATCCCTGCGCAGCAACTCGATCCCTCAACGATGCCGCGCCCCCGGATATAGCGCTCAGCTCATTTCGTTTTCCCGAATCAGCTTCTTGTTGATCTTGCCAACGCTGGTCTTGGGGATTTCGGCGACGAACTTGAACTGCTTGGGGATCGCCCATTTGTTGATGCGCCCGCCGTCGACGAAGGCTTGCAGGTGGGTCTCGAGGATCTTGCGGTCGAGGAAGTGCCCCGGCTCGCACACCACCATGGCCATGGGCCGTTCGCCCCACTGTTCATCGACGATACCCACCACCGCCACCGACATCACAGCCGGGTGTTCGCTGATCAGGCTTTCCAGTTCCAGGGAGCTGATCCACTCGCCGCCGGTCTTGATCACGTCCTTGATCCGGTCCTTGATTTCCACGCCGCCCAGCTTGTCGATCGAAGCCATGTCACCGGTGTGCAACCAGCCGTCCAGCCAGAGCTCGGCGCCCTTTTCCGGGGACTTCAGATAGCCCTGGGTCAGCCACGGCGCGCGCACCACGATCTCGCCCAGGGACTCGCCGTCGTGAGCGACGTCGTTGCCTTCAGCGTCGATGATCTTCAGGTCGACCATCGGCACCGGCGTGCCGGTCTTGATGCGGATCGGCAGTTGCGCTTCGGCGGACAGCTGCAGGTCCTCGTCGCGCAGGTACGTCAGGCACAGCAACGGGCAGGTCTCGGACATGCCGTAGCCGGCGTGCACCACCATGCCTTTGGCGTTGGCTTCGCTGGCGATGCCGAGGGTCAGCGCGCTGCCGCCGAGGAGCATTTTCCAGCCGTCGAAACGGATCGCCTTGCCTTCTTCGCAGTTGAGGATCATCTGCAGGATGGTCGGCACGCAGTGGGAGAAGGTCACCTTCTCTTCGCGGTACAGCCTGACCAGGCTGTTGGGTTCGTAGCGGCCGGGGTAGACCTGCTTGATGCCCATCAGGGTCGCGACATACGGCACGCCCCAGGCATGCACGTGGAACATCGGCGTGATCGGCATGTACACGTCGTCGGAGCGCAACAGCGGCTGGCCCTGATAGACGCCCAGGGTGCCGACCGCGTTCAGGGTGTGCAGCACCAGTTGCCGGTGGCTGAAGTACACGCCTTTCGGGTCGCCGGTGGTGCCCGTGGTGTAGAACAGCGTGGCCACCGAGTTCTCATCGAAATCGGGGAAGTCGTACTGGTCCGGGGCCAGGGACAGCAGGTGCTCGTACTCGCCCAGCACCGGCAGCGAGGTGGTGGTCGCCTCGTCATCGGTGAGTTGCAGGTAGCCTTTGACGGTTTCCAGGCGCCCGTGGATCTGCTCGACCAGGGGCAGGAAATCGTCATGCACCAGCACCAGGTCATCCTCGGCGTGGTTCATGGTGAACAGCACCTGCTCCGGCGACAGGCGAATGTTCACCGTGTGCAGCACCGCGCCGATCATCGGCACGGCAAAGAAGCATTCCAGGTAGCGGTGGCTGTCCCAGTCGAGCAGGGCCACGGTGTCACCGGCCTTGACCCCCGCTTCCGTCAGCGTGTTGGCCAGGCGGCGGATGCGCTGGTTGAGGGTCTGGTAGCTGTAGCGCAGCTTGTCGGCGTAGACGATTTCCCGGCCCGGCTCGTAGCGCACGCCGGACAGCAGCAGTTGCTTGATCAGCAAGGGATAGGCATAGGCGCCGTCGGCGGGCGGGATTATTTTTGTCGCCATCATGATTAGGGTTCCTTGTCCTTTCGATCAGAACTGATCGGCTTGCAGCTCGTAGAGGCAGTCACTGCCGGCCTTGACCGATGCGCTCAACGAGTGGATACGCGGCAGCAACCGGGCGAAGTAGAAGCGTGCGGTGGCCAGTTTGCTGGTGTAGAAATCGTCTTCGGCATTGCCGCTGATGACGGCCTTGGCCATGCGCGCCCACATGTAGGCGTACGCGGTGTAGCCAAATACGTGCAGGTACTCGACCGACGCCGCGCCGATTTCGTTCGGGTTGTTTTGCGCCCGGTCCAGCAGCCACGCGGTCAGCTCGTCGAGGCTGTCCACGGCGGCATTCAGCGGTTTGGTGAACTCGTCGAGTTCGGCACTGGCGTTGGCGGTGAAGTTGCGGATTTCCGAGGCGAACAAGCGATAGAGCGCCCCGCCGCTGCCGACGATCTTGCGCCCGGCCAGGTCGAGGGACTGGATGCCGTTGGTGCCTTCGTAGATCTGCGTGATGCGCACGTCGCGCACCAGTTGCTCCTGGCCCCATTCGCGGATGTAGCCGTGGCCGCCGAAGATCATCTGGCCGTGCAGAGTGGTTTCCAGGCCCATGTCGGTGAGAAAGGCCTTGGCCACCGGAGTCAGCAGGGACACCAACTCTTGTGCGCGGTTGCGGGTGACTTCGTCTTCGCTGTACCTGGCGGTGTCCAGTTGCAGCGCGACGTAGCTGGAGAACGCACGACCGCCTTCGTTCAAGGCCTTCATGGTCAGCAGCATGCGGCGCACGTCCGGATGCACGATGATCGGGTCGGCGGAGTGGTCCTTGTTCTGCGCGCCGGTCGGTGCACGGCTTTGCAGACGGTCACGGGCGTATGCGACGGCGTTCTGGTACGAACGCTCGCCTTGCGCCAGGCCCTGGATACCGACGCCCAGACGCTCGTAGTTCATCATGGTGAACATTGCCGCCAGGCCTTTGTTCGGCGCGTCGACGATCCAGCCGGTGGCGCCGTCGAAGTTCATCACGCAGGTGGCGGACGCCTTGATGCCCATCTTGTGTTCGATGGAACCGCAGGACAGCGCGTTGTTGTCACCCAGCGAACCGTCGGCGTTGACCAGCACCTTGGGCACCAGGAACAGCGAGATGCCTTTCGGCCCGGCCGGTGCATCGGGCAGGCGCGCGAGCACCAGATGAATGATGTTCTCGGTCAGGTCGTGGTCGCCGCCGGTGATGAAGATCTTGCTGCCCGTGACCTTGTAGCTGCCGTCAGCCTGCGGCTCGGCGCGGGTGCGGATCAGGCCCAGGTCGGTGCCGGCATGGGCTTCGGTCAGGCACATCGAACCGGTCCAGATGCCGGCGTACATGTTCGGCAGAAAGCGTTGCTTGAGCTCTTCGCTGGCGTGGGCCTTGATCGACAGACACGCTCCGGCGGTCAGCATCGGGTACAGACCGAACGACAGGCTGGCCGAGTTGACCATCTCTTCGACCTGCGCCGAGATGGCCTTGGGCATGCCCATGCCGCCGTACTGCGGATCACCGCCGACACCCACCCAACCGCCGCCGGCAAAGGCTTGATAGGCCTGGGCAAAACCGTCCGGAGCGCTGACCGAGCCATTGTCCCAGGTGCAGCCCTGTTCGTCGGTGGCGCGGTTCAAGGGTGCGATCACTTCGCCGCTGATCTTGCCGGCCTCTTCGAGGATGGCGGCGGCGGTTTCTTCATCGATCACGTCGGCCAGGCCGGGCAATTGCGCCCAGAGCCGGGACACCTGGAAAACCTCGTTGAGTACGAAGCGCATGTCGCGCAGGGGAGCTTTGTAATCAGACATCTTGGCTTACTCGGAAGTGGTCACGGCATGCGGCATGCCGGGACGTTCAGTGGATTCAGTGTTTTCGGCTGCCGCGACAGAACCGGGCTGAGGAGCCCGTTCGCGCAGCAGGAAGTAGGACAAGGCCGGAATCAGGATCAGCGCGCCGAGCATGTTCCACAGGAACATGAAGGTCAGCAGGATGCCCATGTCGGCCTGGAATTTGATCGGCGACCAGACCCAGCACACCACACCCGCCGCGAGGGTGATGCCCACCAGCCCGACCACGCGGCCGGTGAAGGACACCGCGTTGCGGTAAGCCTCGGACAGCGGCAGGCCCTGGCGCTGGAAATGCAGTTGCACGCTGAGCAGGTACAGGGCGTAGTCGACGCCGATGCCCACGCCGAGGGCGATCACCGGCAGGGTCGCGACTTTCACGCCGATGCCCATGGCCACCATCAGCGCTTCGCAGAGGATCGAAGTCAGCACCAGCGGCAACAGCGCCACCAGCGTGGCACGCCAGCTGCGGAAGGTGATCAGGCAGAACAGCGTCACCGCCGCGTACACATACAGCAGCATGGTGCGGTTGGCTTCACGCACCACGATATTGGTCGCGGCCTCGATCCCGGCGGTGCCGGCGGCGAGCAGGAACTGGCGATCAGGGGTGCTGTTTTCCTTGGCGAACTTGTCGGCAATCGCCACCACCGCGTCGAGGGTTTCGGCCTTGTGATCCTTGAGGAAGGTGATCACCGGCATCAGCGAGCAGTCGGTGTTGAACAGCTCCGGAGAGTTGACCGAGGCTTGTTGCGCGGCGTAGTTGAGCACGTCCTGGTTGCGCTGGATGCTGTTGAGCTTGGGGTTGCCTTCGTAGGTGCCGGCGGTGATCTGGCGCACCGCATTGACCAGCGACGTGGTGGCCTGCACGCCCGGATACTGTTGCAGTTCCCAGGCCAGGCGGTCGGCGAGCACCAGGGTCTTGTAGTTCAGGCAGCCTTCCGGCGCGGTCTTGATCATCACCGCGAACAGGTCGCTGGACAGCGCGTAATGCTGGGTGATGTAGGCGTTGTCGCGGTTGTAGCGCGAGTCGGCACGCAACTCCGGCGCGCCGCTTTCCAGGTCGCCGATCTTCAGGTTGAGGCTGACCACATAGCCGCCAATGCCCATCAACACCGCGACCAGCACGGCGCCGGTGGCCCACTTGGCGGTGGTGAAGCGGTCGAGCGCATCCCACAGTTTGCCGAAGCCTTTGTGCTTCTCGGCGCGGTTGTCGATTTTCAGTGCGCGCTCGGCGGCCTTGGCGCCAACACCGACGTAGGACAGCGCCACCGGCATGAGCAACAGCGAGGTGAAGATCAGTACCGCAACGCCGATGCTGGCGGTGATCGCCAGGTCCTGGATCACCGGAATGTCGATCAGCATCAACACGGCGAAGCCGACGGCGTCAGCCAGCAGCGCGGTGACACCGGCGATGAACAGACGGCGGAAGGTGTAGCGCGCAGCGATCAGCTTGTGGGTGCCACGGGCGATGTCCTGCATGATCCCGTTCATCTTCTGCGCGGCATGGGACACGCCGATGGCGAAGATCAGGAACGGCACCAGCACCGAGTACGGATCGATGGCGTAGCCGAGCCAGGCGACGATGCCCAGTTGCCAGACCACCGCGATCAGCGAGCAGCCGACCACCAGCAGTGTGCTGCGCACGCAACGGGTGTAGGCGTAGATGATGATCAGTGAAGTGACCACGGCCAGGCCGAAGAACATCATCACCTGGATCAGGCCGTCGATCAGGTCGCCCATCAGTTTGGCGAAACCGATCACCCGCACCTTGTACTGGCCCGTGCCCTCCTCCCCGGATTTGCGCGCGGCGCTGTCGCCGGCGTATTCGATCTTGTCGCGCAACTGCTCTTCGAGCATCTGCGAGAACGCGTGGTAGTTGATGCGCTGGCCACCGGCGCCGGCTTTGTCCAGCAGCGGCACGATCAACATGGTCGACTTGAAATCGCTGGCCACCAGGCTGCCGACGACGCCGGCGCGGGAGATGTTCTGGCGCAGCTGTTCAATGTCGGAGGGCGAGCCCTGATAGCTGTCGGGCATCACCGGGCCACCCTGGAAACCGTCCTCGGTGACTTCGGTCCAGCGCACCGCCGGGCTCCACAGCGACTTCATCCACGCGCGGTCGACGCCTTCGGTGAGGAACAACTGGTCGTTGACCTGCTTGAGTACATCGAGGTACGCGGGGTCGAAGATATCGCCCTTGGTGTTCTCGACCACCACCCGCACCGAGTTGCCCAGGCCGCGCAGGGATGAGCGGTTCTCCAGGAAATTCTGGATGTACGGCTGGCTCTGCGGGATCATTTTTTCGAAGCTTGGGCGCAGCTCCAGGCGAGTCACGGCCATGAAGCCCAGCAGCACGGTGGTCAGCGCCATCAGCAGCATGAACAGCGGGCGGAAGTTGAACACCAGCCGTTCGAGGAGGTTGCCGGAGCGCTGGTCGAAATCACGCACATCGCGGATCACCGGCATGGCGTCTTGTTTGATATTGCCCATGTCTGGGTTCTCGCTCTTAGGGTTCGAGGGCTAGCGTCTGGGCGCCACGGCTGCCCGCGACCACCAACGCGCCGGCGGCGGACTGGGTGGCAGCGGACACCGGAGTCCGTGCGGGCTTGCGCACCCATTGCATCTGCGCGCCCGTGCCCTGGCTGACCAGCATCTGCCCGCCCTGGGTGAACAGGCGATAATTGCCACGGGCATCGATCAGGCCGGCGGTGATGCTGACGTGCAGGCCGCTGTCCAGTGCGGTCCAGCTCTGGCCGCCGTCGGTGCTGCGCAGTACGTTGCCGCGCAGGCCGTAGACCAGCACTTCGCCGGGCTTGCCGAGCACGCCGAAGAAGCTGCCTTGATACGGCGTCGGCACGGCATTGAAGCGTTGGGCGTTGTCGTCCCACTTGAGCAACAGGCCCTGCTCGCCGGCGATGTACAGGCTATCGCCGGTGGAAGCGATGGCGTTGAGGTGGAAACCCTGGGGGTTGTCGGTGCGGTCCTGGAACGGGGTCCAGCTCTGGCCACCGTCGTCGGTGCGCAGGATCAGGTTGAAGACACCGACCACATAGCCGGTCTTGTCGTTGGCGAACCAGACGTCGAGCAGCGGTTTGTCCGCGCCTTGATCCAGTAGCCTCTGGCCCTCGGCAGACAGCAGCGGCCATTGCTCGTTGTCCGGCTCGGCCTTGGCCAATGCCGAATAATGTTTGATCAACAGTTCGCCTATCTGGCGACCGTCGAGTTGCTTGTTCCAGGTCGCGCCGGCGTCGCTGCTGTGCAGCACCACGCCGTCATTGCCCACCGCCCAGCCTTGGGTGGCGGTCGGAAAATTCACGGCCGTAAGATCGGCACTGACCGGCACGGCCGCCTGCTGCCAATGCTGGCCGGCGTCATCGGAAAACAGAATGTGGCCACGCTGGCCGACGGTGATCACACGCTCACCGGCGCGGGTCATGCCCGACAACGGACTGTTGACGGCCAAGGCGCTGACCCTGGCGGGCAGGTCCAGCACATCGACGTACTCGGCCGCGTGGGTGACGCCCTGCGACAGGCAGAGCACAGCGCCGAACGCCATCTGCAGAATATTATTTTTATACGAACACATACTGCGTCCTCTTCGGAAAACCGCTCCACACCTCGCGCTGTGCAGCTCATGCAGTTGTAGGAGCGAGCTTGCTCGCGATGGTCGTAAACGATGACGCGGGGAGTCTGGTTCCCCGCGGTGTCCTTGAGTCCATCGCGAGCGAGCTCGCTCCTACAGTGCCGGTGGATCGTGCGAGCGCTTTTTTGCGGTTGGCTTAGCGAATGCCTGCGCCTGCCAGGGATTCCGAAGACCACTGGGCCTTCGAGAGCGGCTCGATGTACTTGATGCCGCCGTAAGGGCCGACCACACCGTTGATGTTGTACGAACCACCGACCAGGTCGTAGATCATGAAGGGCGTCGAATCCGGAACCTGCTTGTCGTAGCTCTGGCTCAGGAACGCGAAGGAACCACGATAGAGCTGACCACGGGCGTCATATTGATCCGAGGCCAGAGCGGTCCAGCTGTCTTCGTCGAGGTAGAAGCGGCGCTTGGCGTAGATGTGACGAGCACCGGCCTTGAGGTTGCCTTCGACGACCCACACGCGGTGTTTTTCCCAGCGCACGAAGTCAGGCGACAGGTGATTGGCGGTGGTCAGCGACTTCGGATCCTGCACGTAGGTCAGCTTGTAGGTGTTGTAGGGCACGATCATTTCCTGCTTGCCCACCAGCTTCCAGTCGTAGCGGTCCAGCGCACCGTTGAACACGAACACGTCATCGTAGGTGCCCGCACCGGCGGTCCCTGGGTTTGGCGTGTCGTAGGCCAGGCTCGGCGCCAGCTTGACTCGACGCTGCCCCGGCAAGTACTGCCAGGCGCGACGCGGCTGCTGCAGCGGGTTGGCGGCGTCCTTGAGCATGATCGCCTCACCGGCGCGGCGTGCAGGGCCGGTGTACGCCAGCTTCATCTGGTAGTACACGTCGGCGCTGCTGATCGGCTGCGAGAGGTTTTCGTAGATCGGGTAGGAGATGTTCGCTTGCCCGGTGGTTGCCAGGCTCGCCACGCCGGCCGAGTCGACGTTCCAGGAGTCGTACTTGGAGCTGATGCTGACGCCCTGGTAGCGCAACAGGAAGTTCCACATCGCTTCGTTGCCCGACTGCGGAATCGGGAACGGAATGCCCGGCAGGACGTTGTCGATGGCCAGGCCACCTTCCAGAGACTTGGCGCCGCTGGCGTTCTTCACGCCGTTATCCAGAATCGCCTGGGGCAGCGAAACGGTGCGGTGGGTCGGGAACACGTCGACACGGAAGGTCGGGAAACGCTTGGCCAGTTCTACCGTGGTCGCCGTGAGCAGGCCCTTGTACTGATCGACGTTCTTGCCGTCGATCACCAGCAGCGGCTTTTCACTGGCAAACGGATCCGGGCGCATGCTGTCGCCGGATTTGAAGCTGGCTGGCGGCGTGGTCAGGCCACCGGCATAGGCAGGGATGGAACCATCAGCGTTCCCGGCTTTTTCAGCCCCTACCTGTGTCAGGCTGGTGCCGAGCCTGGCAGCTTCCTGAGTTGAAACAGCAGCCTGTGCCTGAGCGGCGAAGACCATGGCCAAGGACGCGGCCAACACGGTTTTTACAAATTTCATGTTGTTATTCTCCTGCTTGCATTGAGCAAATCAGTGGTGAATCAGAATGTTGTTTTCATCGTCAGGTACACGGCGCCACGGTCCTCGGTCGTGGCTCCGCCTCCGGAGAAGGACGAGTAGCCACCGGCGTAGCAGGCGTAGTTTTCGTTGCCGCTGAAGGCGTTCGGGGTGGAACCGTCACCGGCCTTGGAACCGGTACTCACACCGCTGTTGTTGCACTTGTCGGTCTGGCCGAAGGAGTCCACGTATTTCAGGTCGACAAAGTATTTGTTGTACACAACGGCACCGACGCCCACGGCATAGTTGCCGGTGTCCTTGGCACCACCACCGGAGACCGGCGACACACCGTCGAGACCGACGTTGACCGACATCGGCGCGTTGAGGTCGACACCCGGGAACACCTGGTACCAGGTCGGTGTGAAGTTGACCGCCAGACCCCAGTTGTCGCGGGTCGGCGCGTCGATGCCGCGATAGCTGCTCTTGCCTTTGTAGAGCGCCTCGTTTTCGCTATCGAGCTTGAGCAGGTTGCTGTAGTACAGCTCGGCCAGCACGGTTGCCTGATCGAACACCGGCGTTTTCGGCAGGGTCATCAGACCGTTGAGCGTCCAGTGCAGGGTGTCGCCGGTGGCGCTCATGCTGTCGCCGCGGCTCGGGGTGTCATAGACCACACCGGTGGCGTCGGTCCGTGCAGGCAGCAGACCAAGCCCTTGCCCCAGGCCCAGCGGGCTGCGGGTACTGACGATCGCCGGGATACTGGCCAGCGGCATGTTGTGACGAACGTTCAGGTCGGAACCGACGCTGATCCCGCCGACATCCTTGGACAGGCTCAAGCCAACGATCTTGATGTTGTCGGCGTAGGCCAGTTGATAGGTGGCGGTGTCCAGCGAATTGAGGGTGTTGACCACCGCTGGCACTTGCCCTGCCGGCCGGGTGCCGTTGGGGTTGGCCGAGGTAATGCCCCTGGCGTCCAGATAAGCTTGCGGCAGGATTTCCGAAGTTTCGCGGTAGTAAACGCCGAGGGTGCCATCCAGCCAGGCCGGCGACCATTTGGCCATGACGCCCCAGTCGCCGCTGTCATGCGGCGTCAGGTCCTTGCCACGACGCACATTGGTCAAGGCGTTGCACGGCGCCAGGCCACAACCCAGCGGGCTGCCCGGTACCACGCCGTTGGTGTTGCCCAACAGGAACGATTGCGCGCCGAAGCCGACCAGGTCGGAACCACCGTAATAGGTGCCCGCTTCCGGCAGGCGCGCGGCATCCCAATTCAGGAAATACTGGGCACCCACGGTCAGCTCGGGATTGACGGTGAACGACATCGACAGCTGGTTACGCGGAACGAACAGTTCCTTGGCTTCGGTACCCGGCGACGCGGCAAGCTTGGCCAGGTCGAGGCCGGACTGGCCGTAGCTGACCGAGTGCACCGGGTTGAGAATGGTCTCGCCCCAGAACACGTTGTGCTGACCGGCCTTGGCGCTGAACATCGACTCCTCGCCCACTTCGGTGCTGTAGAACACGAAGGCATCGAGGATCTCCCCCGAAGGACCGCTGTAGTAGCGCTGGGCATAGTTGCTCAGGTGCGAGCTGCCGTTGCCGACGTTGTCACGGGTGACCCCTGCCAGGCGCGGGTCGTTGGCGATCAGGCCCGAACGCGCATCGTTGCCGTTGACGAACGGGTTGGAGTTGGAACCGGTGTTGTCATAGGCCTTGTCGTACCAGCTGGCGGCGCTGACGCGAAAGCCCATGGCGTTCTTGTAGACCACGTCCATCTCGGTCAACAGGTCGACACGGTTGGTGATGTTGGTGCCGGCCTTGCGGAAGTTGTAATCGCCGTCGTTGTTGTTCGGCGTTCCCAACATGCGTTTGTCGGCACTTTCGGTGCGCACGCCGTAGTTGTACTTGACGGTGTTATCCAGGCGCGCAGTCCAGTCCGGGTTGCCCAGGTCGATCTCGACCCCATGGGCCATCGGCGCGATCACGGCCAGAATGGCCGAGGCCAGCAAGGTGTAGCGTGCTGCAGTGAAGCCGTGATTCTTGTTGTTGTGCATTGCGTTGTCTCCGCCCTTTTTGTATTTGTTTTAGCGCAGCCGCCCTCACGCAAGCATCGTTGTGCCTGCGTTTAAGGAATGAGGGCAAATGCCGGTGGCGTACTGCCAGTCCAGCTCCTTGTACTAGCGGTCCAGCTCCAGAATGAGTGCTTCGGCTTGCGGCCAGTGGCCAAATCCTGAGGCCGGATTGAGGTGACCGACATCGCCCAGGTCGAGCAATTCGGCGCCCCAGCCTTCTGCCATGCGGGCGACCGCAGGCAGCGTGGCAAGGTGATCGTTGGTGCTTGCGGCCACGATGCTGCGAAATGGCAGCGGGCCTTGTGGCAGAGGATTCCAGCCCTGGCTACGCAGGGTTTCTGAAGAAGGATAGTTGGCTGGCCAGACCGCATCGAGATCCGGTGGCGCGGCCAGTAAAGCGCCCTTGATCGGACGACTGTAGTGAGCAGCCCAGTGCGCGACCATCAACACACCGGCGCTGTGGGCCACCAGGATCACGGGGCCGTCGATCTGTTCGAGTTCGTGTTGAATCGCCCGCACACGGGCCATGCAATCGAGCTTGTCGGTCGTAAGCGGCGGGACGCTACGCACTTTGCCCAGCCTGGCTTGCAGCAACGTTTGCCAATGTTCGGCCACGTGCTCGCGCAGACCCGGGACGATCAGAACGGTGGCGGCAGTTTGCAGTTTGTCCACGGTCAACACCTTCGCTTTCTCGATAACTCGACTGGCTGTTTTCGCCAGGGGCTTTTTGTAGGGTCGACATTAAAGAGCGCCCGCCCGAAGCGCTTTACATTGGACGTCAGGCACTTTTCTTTTGATGACAAATTGTCGGACACTTGGACAGTGCGACCACTGGTCGAAAAATCCCGCAGGTTGGCGCAGGGTCACTGTAATCAACGGATGAGCGCTGATGGCTCCATGCAGCGTAGAGGATGGGTGAGCGCACGGCATGAAAACCATCAACGACATGACAACTGTTCAACTGTTGATACGCTGGATATAGTCGCCACGCTCACGCCATTCGCCATCGGCACAGGGAAGACCTTCGCATGACCAAGCTTGTTCGCGCCGCCGTCTTGACCAACTACCTGGAGGTCACCCAGTACCTGGGCTTCAACCCGCGCGACGTGCTGGCCGCTGTCGGCCTGAGCAGGGCCCAACTGCAAGCCCCTGAACACCGCATCCATATCGATGCCGCCGTCCGCCTGCTGGAGGATTCGGCCGTCGCCAGCGGCTGCCAGACCTTCGGCCTGAGCATGGCCGAGTCGCGCCAGCTCTCGGACTTCGGCGTGGTCAGCCTGCTGCTCAGCCACCAGCGCACCCTGCGCGATGCCTTGCAGGTGGTGGTGCACTACCGGCACTTGATGAACGATTCACTGGCGATCTTCATCGAAGAGGCCGGCAAGATGGTGATTATCCGCGAAGAGGTGGTCACCGAAACGCCCATGCCCAGCCGCCAGGCCACGGAGCTGGCCATCGGCGTGATGTTCCGGCTGTGCTCGGCCCTGCTCGGCTCGCACTGGCACCCCTACAGCGTCAACTTCATGCACCAGGCGCCGGACAACCTGCACCTGCACCGGCGCCTGTTCGGCTGCACCCTGGAGTTCGGCAGCGAGTTCAACGGCATCGTCTGCTCCGACGCCAGCCTCGACATCACCAATCCCAACGCCGACCCGGCGATGGCGCGCTACGCCCAGAGCTACCTCGACTCGCTGCAGGGCCACCAGGGCACCTCGATGCTGTTCGAAGTGCGCAAGGCCATCTACCTGCTGCTGCCCATGGGCCGCGCCACCATCGAACAGATCGCCCAAAGCCAGGGCATGAACGTACGCACCCTGCAGCGTCGTCTCAAGGACGATGGGTGTGCATTCAATGACGTGATCAATGATGTGCGTCGCGATCTGGTGCTGCGTTATCTGGACAACCCGAACTATCCGCTGAGCCGGATTGCCGACATGCTGGGTTATTCGATGGCGAGTTCGTTTACGCGGTGGTTTATCAGTCAGTTTGGAATGCCGCCGGCGACTTGGCGGGCGCAGAAGGTGGGGGGTGTGAAGGTTCAGGTGGAGGGTGCGGGGCAGGTTGTTCCGAAAGAAAGCTGATTCGGTTGGACTATTGGTAGTTCCAAAACGCCTTCAGTCCGGTGCCGGGCTGCCAGCCTGGGTGTTTCTGTTTTATATGTTTTCTCATATAGGTTGGGGCACCGACACTAGAGAGACAGTCTACAACTGGACATATTTGTTTTGGTACGTGGCTCCAGCTGTGTCTATCCCTGGCTACTGTATCGCCAAATTTTTTGGCGCACTCAGGATATATACAGTCGTAGGGCTTTTCGCCGGTATGGATTCGCTTGTGGATCGTAAGATCTGACGAAAACGAAAACGCTTTGCCGCATCCAGAATGATCACATTGATGGGGCTTTTCGCCGGTATGGGCTCGCTTGTGGGTCGTTAGATTTGACTTATGCGAAAACGCTTTTCCGCATCCCGGATAGTCACAGTTGTAAGGCTTTTCGCCGGTATGGATTCGCTTGTGGAGCGTAAGATCTGACGCTTTCACAAACGCTTTGACGCATCCCGGATGGTCACAGTGATGGGGTTTTTCACCAGTATGGGTTCGAAGATGATTCGTTAAACTGCGGTTTTTCGTAAATGCTTTACTGCAGGTCGGGCAGATACGTGGCTCCAGGGAACGGCCAAAACTCAACTCAGCCAGCGTCACCGGCGCCGCAAGTAATTTCCCGATGCTCAATTGTGAAATCTGTGAAGTCTGTGAAGTCTGTGAAGTCTGTGAAGTCTGTGAAGTCTGTGAATCCAAGTCGACTTCGTTGATGACGAATGACGGCAACTGGCTTGTTCCACTCATGTCTAACGTTTCAAGCAAGCTCTCAGGTAACGATGCCAGTGAGTCGTCTTTAAACAATGACGATACCGGACTCCCCACCCGCCCATCCCGGTCCACCCTTGCTACCGGCGAATTCCCCAAAAACCCATACAGATTCAACCCATCCACCGCCCCCGCCGGGTCAGGGTTGATCCAGCGACTCAACCACGGCGCAAAGTAGCGATAGCCGTAGTAATACAACCCGGTGGCATCACGCTCCTTGCCCGAGTAACGAAGGGTTTTCCAGTCGCCACTCTGGTCGCTGTGGTCTTCCCAGGCCGTGCCGCCAAACGGGTAGTACGCTTCGCGGCTCTGCACGTTGGCGTGTTCATCCAGTTCTAGGGTGCCGGAGCCCAGATGGTCGGTCAGGTGATAACGCATGGCATGCGCGGGTGCGTCCGTTCCTCGCAACCACTGCACGCGATTGCGGCCGGCCTCGAGGTTCAGCACCTGGTGCGAGGGGGCGCCGTTGCGTTGGTGGATTTCCAGTCCCGGTAGGTAGCGCACTTCGGTGGTTACGGTTCGAGCGTCGGTCAGGGCCGTGTGGACTTTGCGCAGGCGTTTACCTCCGCCGCCGTAGAGGTAGCGTTCGACATCGTCGCCTTCATTTTCACGTTGCACTGGCGACACGCTGGACAGTTGGTTGCGCACATCCCAGCTCATCGCCTGACCACGCTGCAAAAACCGCAGGTTGCCGTTGCGGTCGAAGCCGCTGGCGAAATCCGCCGGTTGATCATCCTCCAGCAAGCTGCGATTGCTGTTCGAATCGACGGCCCAACGCCGAGTAAAGGGCTGTGCGCCGAGGTGGCGCAGCTCGGTCATGTTGCCGGCCGCGTCATAGTCGTATCCCTCGCGGTAGTTGACCACGGCGTTGGCGTCGTTCGACGCCCGGTAACCGCTGGCGGGATAGGACGCGGCTTTGTCGGCTTCCCAGCCGGTAGCGCTGATCAACTGACCGAGGGTGTCATAGCCGAAGGTGCGTAGCGCCTCGATGCGCTGGTTCTTGAAGAAGCGCACCGGCAGCGCACGGTCTTCGATGCCGACGATATTGCCGGCCGCATCGACTGCATAACGCAGGTCTTGCACGGGTGGATCACCGGGTAATCCCGCGGCCAGGCGCAACAGGCGTCCATCGTCGGGCGCGTATTCGGCTTCGCTGACAACGCCGTTGCCGGCAGTTTCCCGTTCGACATGAGTGCTCGGGGTGTAACGAATGCCGTGCACCAGGCAGCGACCGGGTGATGCCTCTCCCGCCGGTTGCAACCAACCTTGCGTGAGCTGACCGGCCACGTCGTGGTTGAAGCGCCGACGGTGGCCGTGGGCGTCGACCAGGCTCAGCAAATCGCCGGTGGGGTTGTAGGCCCAGCGACTCTCCAGTCCGGTGCCAGGCTCCAGCAACGCATCGCGCGCCGATGCCTCCAGCGGCCAGTCGGGCGTGTCCAACTCAGTGAGAAAGTGACTGGTTTCACTCTGCGCCAGCCCCCGCAAATCGTACTCGGGCATATGTCGGGTACCGGCCGGATCGTCGTGACGAATCAGCCGACCGCACCGGTTGCCGACTTCAAAATCGGCGGCGCCATACTCGAAACGCTCGACCACCCGCACCGCCGCACCAAGCGCCTGCTCTCTCACTGCCGTCGGGCGCAACGACGTGTCGTATTCAGAATCCTGTCGCGAGCCTCGACTGTCCCACTGGCTCAGGCTTTCACCGGTCTGCCCCGACAGCAACACCCGCCAGCCGGCATCCACGCTGTCCGTCGCCAGTACCTGCCCCGACAAGTTATATCCATGACACAACGCCGGAATCGCCAACCGCGCATCCCACTGCTCAACCTCACGCCCCGCCGCATCAAATACCTGCCGCGTCACCCGCGCCTCTGCTGTTTGCCCGACGGTCGAGCGCCAGTAGCCGACACCACGCACAGCCAGCCCGCGCGGGTCGATGACCGCGAGGGTGGGCGTGGCGTGATGCACAGCGGGATTGTTCATGGGCTCTGGATAGCATTCGCTGTCGGACAGCGTCTACTGTCAGAAATTACAGGTGAAGCCCCTGCAAAGTCGATTCAAGGACGACCGCTGTACGTTCAACGACGTGATCAACGATGTGCGTCGCGATCTGGTGCTGCGTTATCCCGATAACCCATCACCCATCACCAATCACCCATCACCCATCACCCTGTAGGAGCGAGCTTGCTCGCGAAAAACTCAAGGCATCCACCACTTCACCTGAATGCCTGAAGTCTAAAAATCCAGAAGCTACCTTTCAAACGCCGTGCTAACGGAGATTGTGGATCTGGTAAATGGCGGTCGCTCTTGCTAGCACCTCGTGGGCTTCATTGGTAAGTTGGCCGGTGGTAAAGCAGATTTTGCTGGTTGCGTGTTCAACCTGCCCCCAACCGAGAATGCGCCCTGGTGATGCAGGGCGAAAGAACTGGGTCTTCGCTTCAATCGTCACAGCGACCTGAGTGGCGGATAAGTTGGCATAAACTGATGGCCCCATGCAGTCATCCAGCATGGCGGAGAGTATGCCACCCTGAATATTGCCCATTGGGTTGGTCAATTCAGCGCTGGCGTCGAACTCGATGTAGGCTTTGCTGTTTTGTTCATCGTATGTGATGAACTTCCAACCTAACAGTGCGGCGGCATTCGGTCGGGGAAGTTCGCCGTTAGCGACTTTCCAGAACAGGCTTTCGGGATTCATGCTCTTTACCTCCATTGGGAACAATCAGGTGAACTGAGCCGATAGAAGTGCAAATGTAAAACCCAGTAGCGTCAGAATCACAACAAGGGCGCCGCTGCGTATCGGCGTAGGGGCCAGGGTTTTTTGACGTACGTAACAAGCAACAACTATGGGAGGAGTTACAGCGACGAAGCAATACAGCTGAAACACTATAAGCTGCTCAAGTCCACCGTTTTGCCAGAACAGGAGGTATAACAGCAAGAAGCCAGCAGTGGCCACGGCCAGCCATGCCCAACCCGTCACTTTGATCAGCGCCAGAAGTAACACTTGCATGCGGGGTTCAACTTCGCTCCAAGGGCGGGCGACGGCGATACTGTGATAAGGCATAAAGTCGGATCGTGACAGATATGCAATTGAAAAAAAGATGATGATCAGAAACGCCGACGCATAGCTGACGAGTGCAAGCCAAAAGAACAGGTTCATTTGCAGAGACTCCCATCTCTCGGGCAAGCACTACAAATCGCCCTGACCAAGCTTAGTGTCAGCAACAAATTGGCGTGTATGCCGAACGTTGGAAAACTGTCTGGTATACGGTGGGGTTTAAGCTATTTTTTATCGCGACAACTGTCTACTGTCAGAAGTAACAGGGTGGTTATATGTCCATTGGTTTGTTGTGCTGAGTCTGAGGAAAAGAGAGGCGATTTATTGTTTGGCAAGACGTGGCGAACAGCGATGAACGCCCGTCGGCACCCGGCATATGCTCAAGTTGGCCGCCATAAAAAAACGGCGACTGCTGGGGGCAGTCGCCGCGAAAGACCGGTGTTTTTAGCACCGATCTGGAGCCCCACGGCATGAGGAGTCAACGCCGCGTGGCCCTGCCATAAAACGTCAGCGCGCTCAGAGCCCCCAGCGCAGCAACAGCAATACCAGCACAACGAGAAACACCGTCTCCCCAACCATCAGCAAGATCGGCTTGATCCCGACAGCCGCCAGCTCGCGCAAGCGGGTCTTCATGCCCAGGGCACTGATGGAAATCACCAGGCACCAGCGCGACAACTCATTGACCCCGCCTTGCACCGCAGGAGCGATCCAGCCGGTGCTGTTGATGCACGCCAGGATCAGGAAGCCGACGGCGAACCACGGCAACAGCGGCGGGCGCTTGCCGGTCGGGTCGGCGCCTTGCATGCGGGTGATCATTGCGGCGGTGACGATCACCGGCAGCAGCATCGCGACGCGCATCAGCTTGACCACCGTGGCCGTGTCGCCGGTCTCGGTCGACATGCCGTAACCGGCGCCGACCACCTGGGCCACGTCGTGGATCGTGGCACCGAGGAACACGCCAGCGACCTGCGGCGATAACTCCAGCCAGTTGGCGATCATCGGGTAGACGATCATCGCCAGGGTCGACAACGCCGACACGCCGATCACCGTGAACAAGGTGGCGCGTTCTTTCTGCGGATGGTTCGGCAGCGCCGCTGCCAACGCCAGGGCCGCCGAGGCGCCGCAGATGGCCGTCGCGCCGCCGGTGAGCAGGCCGAACAAACGCTGGAAACCCAGGGCCTTGGCGGCGATCACCGACACGCTGATGGTCACCACCACCAGGATTACGACCAGCGCTATCGGCTTCCAGCCCAGCGCCGCCATTTGTTCCAGGGTGATGCGCATGCCCAGCAGCGCCACGCCGATGCGCAGCACGGTACGGGCGGTGAATTCGACGCCGGCCTTGCACGGGCCGTCGTCGGCGAGAAAATTCAGGGCCATGCCCAGCAGCAAGGCAAACAGCATGACCGGCGCACCGTAATGCTCGGACAGGAACGAAGCGGCAGCCGCCACGATCAGGCTGACGATAAACCCCGGTGCCAGTTCGCGCGTGCGACTGTGGATGCGGGTGAGAGCAATGGCGCTCATGGCGCGGACTCCTCGGTTGCGATGACGATAAACGCCTGGCCGTCGATGATCTCGACCGGGTAGTTGGTGACTTTGACCTGCCTTGAATTGAGCAGGTAGCCGCTGTGCAAATCGAAGCGCAAGCCATGGGCGAGGCATTGAATCACCCGGCCTTCAAGACGCCCCCCGCAAAGCGAAGAGCCCTGATGCGGACAGCTGTCGTCGATGGCGAACAACTGCCCGTCGACGTTGAACAGCGCCAGGCTTTTGTCTTCGAATTCGAACAGCGCCCGGCCACCGGCCGGCGGGTATTTGCCGGCCGGTACGGGAATGCGCCGGGTCATGCTGGCTGCCGCTCGCGCTCACTTTCCTTGAGGGCTTCGTTCATGGCCCCGAGCAGCGCCTGGGCCGGCTGTGCACCGATCACGGTCAAACGGCCGTCGAACTGAAAGCTCGGCACGCCGCTGGTCGCGCCGGGGGGGCCTGCAAATGGCGTGGCGTCGCCCATCAGGCAATCAACCAGTCCGTCCGTGGCGATGCCGCAGGAGCGGGCAATGGCCAGCAAGGTCTCACGGCAACCGAGGTTTTCGCGCCTGAGGAAATAAGCGGCGAACAGTCGCTCGAGCAGCATTTCACGCTGACTGGCATTGCCCAGTGTGCTGGCACGCTCGAACAAACGATGGGCGTCCGCGGTGTTGGGCATCGTCTCGATGCGACTGAGGTCAATGGCCAGGCCCACCGCACTGGCAGCCTGCTGCACCTGTTTCTGGCGCATGGTCATGGCATCGGCATTGCCCAGGCGCTTGCGGTAGAAATCGGCGAAGGGCTCACCCTCTACCGGTATCTGCGGCAACAACTGCACGCCATGCCACACCGTGGTGATCTGCACGTCCGGATGGCGGCTGCGAAACTGTACCTGCGCATGCTCCAGTTGGCGTTTGCCGATCAGGCACCACGGGCAGATAAAATCGAAAAACACATCAATACGTAAACGACGACTCACAACTTCACCTCTATCCCGGCTTCACCGATAGGGTCAGGCACGCTCTGACCCTGAAGGCGGGCAATATCTTTGTGGTAATGACACTTGGCATAAAAGAACACCGCTGCCGCCGCGAGGCTGACCAGTGGCACCAGTTGAAACGCGGCATGCAGACCGATCAGGTCCGACACCCGGCCGGTGATGAACGGCCCCGGCGCCAGCCCGAGCATGTTGTTGGCCAGGGTCAGCGTGGCGAACGCCGTGCCGTGCACCGAGTAATGGGTCAGGTTGGCGACCATCGCGCCGGCGGGGCCGGTGGTACCGGTGGCAATCAGCATGCCCAGGCAGATCAGCAGCAGTTGCACCGGTCCTGCCTGCAAGGCAAACGCCGCCGACAGCAACAGGCAACTGCCCAGGCAAAAGCCGATAGCCAGGCTGACCTTGCGCTCCGGCGAGTTGCGACACAGGCGGTCGCTGAGCATGCCGCACAGGATCATGCCCGCACCGCTGCACAACACGATGATCGCCGCCATGCCGCCGGCCTTGTCGGTGGGCATGTCGTAGTAGCGGTTGAGGTAGCTGGGAATCCACACCATCACCGTCCCGCCGACGAACAACTGCAAGCCGCTGCCGATGTAAGTCGCTACCACCGAACGGCTCGACCACAAGGTGCTCAGCGGGCGCTTGACCGCCGCGGCCGTCTTGTTCGCGATCTGCGCGGCACGTTGTGGCGCAATGCGCGCTTCCTTGACGATGATCGGGTAGAGCACCGCCAGAAACAGGCCAAACAACGACATGCCGGCGAACGACCAGCGCCAGCCAAGCTTCGCCGCGATGGCGCCGCCCAGGGCCATGCCCAGCACCGAGCCGAACATCCCGCCGGCCATGAAGGCGCTGGCCAGGGTGGCGCGCATGTGTTTGGGGAACACCGAAATCACCACCGCGATGCCGACGCTACCGTAGGCGGCTTCGCCGACGCCGACCATGAATCGCGCAATGAACATCTGCTGGTAATCCTGCGCCAGCGCGCAGCCCAGGGTGGCCACGCTCCAGAGCATCGCCATCAACGCCAGGCTCTTGACCCGGCCGAAGCGGTCGGCCATCAATGACAGCGGGAAAGTCAGCAGGCCGACCATCAGGGCGACGATGCCGCTCAACAACCCGAGCTGTCCGTCGCTCAACGCCCACTCCGTCTTGAGCAGGGGGAATACCGCGTTCAGCACCTGACGCGACATGTAATCGGAAATCAACAGGCCGAACGTCAGTGCAAAGACGATCCAGGCATATTGGCGCGCAACGCCGACGCAACCTGCGTCGTCATCGTCAGCGGCGATTGGGTGAAAGGCCATGCAGCCTCCTCAAGAGCTTTGTCTTATTTTTGTTATCAAGCGTGTAACGGTCAGGCGGACGAGAGGTCACGGCCCCTCGTCCCGACCCACGGTCAACCGCGTTGCGGAGTACCTTTCTGCCCAGCCTTGCGGTTGGGGGCCATGCCGTTGGCCAACAGGGTTTCTTCGATGGTTTCGTACTGCACGCCGATGCGGTAGATCTCGCGGGCTTCCTTGCCGGTGGCGATTTCACGGCCCAGTTCGTGGGCAATGCGCACGGTTTGCTGGATCTGGGCAACGGAGCCGAAACGATCGCCCTTGTGGTCAATGATAGTGTCTTCGTTGCCCACACGCGGGTGCATGCCCATGGCCATCGACATGGTGTTGAACGGCATCACGTTCTTCAGCAGCGATTCGGAGGTCAGGGTGCAACCGTCCGGCGCGCGGTGGATGAAGTTGAAGAAGTTGAACGGGTTCGGGCCATCGAAGCCGCCGCCGATGCCGATCCAGGTCAGGTTCAGCGGACCTTTGTAGATACCACGGCGCACCAGGCGCTCGAGGGTTTCCATGGCGTGCATGCCGGTCAGCTGGAAGTGCGGCTGGATGCCGTTGTCCATCAGGCGCTTGAGGTGCTCGGCAACCCAGGCAGGGCCCGCCGGTACGGTCATTTCGCTGTAGGCGGCGTGGATCATCGGGTTGTCCAGGGAGGTGCCTTTGAGGTACTCCGGGTACAACAGCTCCATGATGTTCATTTGCGTGGTGTTGATCGCGACCGTGACCTGATCCGGCTTCGGCGTCAGCTCGGCCAGCATGTGGCGGGTATCGTCGGACAGCCACTTGGCCGCTTCGCCGTCGCTTTCCGGGGCGAAGGAAATCGAGCCGCCGACCTGGATGATCATGTCCGGCACGGCTTCACGCACACCGGCGATCAGCTCGTTGAACTTCGACAGACGCTTGGAACCCTTGCCGTCCAGTTCGCGCACATGCAGGTGCAGCACGGTGGCGCCGGCTTCATAGCAATCGACCGCTTTCTGGACTTGCTCGTCCATGGTCAGCGGGATGTCTTCCGGGAAATCTTCAGGCATCCATTCCGGGCCGTACGGGGCCACGGTGATGACTACCTTTTCCATGTTTTCGGGGTGCAGGGAATCGTCGAAAAATTGCATGGGTTACTCCAGTTCTTATGATTGTCCCGCCCACCCGGAGTCGCGCCGGGCAGGCGTGTTTACGAGAGCGAATGCAGAGGCGTGGATCAGTAAGTCTTGTCGCCGATGATCCCGGCGCGATCCATCTTGCGATGGCAAGGCGGGTAATCCATGACGGCGTAATGCTGGGTACTGCGGTTGTCCCAGATGGCGATGCTGTTGGGCTTCCAGCGCCAGCGCACTTGATACTCGGGGACGTACGCCTGGCTGATCAGGTAGCGCAGCAAATCGCTTGCGCCCGGGTTGGCGTCCTGACCGAAGCGCACCCGCTCAGGGGTGTGGTAGTTGCTCAGGTGAGTGGCGAACGCGTTGACGAACAGCACCTTCTCGCCGGTTTCCGGGTGAGTGCGCACCACCGGGTGCTCGGCATCCGGGAACCTCTCCCTGAGTGCCAGGCGCTTTTCGATCGGCATCGCCGCACCGAAGCTCGCTTCGATGCTGTGGCGCGCACGCAGGTCGGCGATCTTGACCTTCACGTCTTCGGGCAAACGCGCGTAGGCCTCGACCATGTTGGCCCACATGGTGTCACCGCCCACCGGCGGGCACTCCAGGCAACGCAATACACAGCCCATCGGCGGGGCGTCACGCCAGGTGGCGTCGCTGTGCCAGGAGTTTTCGTAGCGGTCCGCCGGCTGGTCCGGACGCTTGTAGATTTGCACCAGACCCGGATGCTCCGGATCGCTGCCGGCCACCGGATGATCCTCCAGCTCGCCGAAACGCCGGGCGAAGGCCACGTGCTCGGCACGGGTGATGTCCTGATCGCGCAGGAACACCACGCGATGCTTGAGCAACTGTGCGCGGATCTCGGCAAACAGGCCGTCGTCATGCACGGCGTCGGCCAGGTTGACGCCGATCAGTTCGGCGCCGATGGTGCAGGTCAATTGTTCGACTTTCATGGCTGGTCGCTCCTTAAATGACGAAAATCGACGAGCCGGTGGTCTTGCGTGACTCAAGGTCGCGATGGGCCTGCACCGCGTCCTGCAAGGCGTAGTGCTGGTTGATCTCGATCTTGATCCGGCCGCTGCCGACGTGGTCGAACAACTCACCGGCCAGCGCGGCTTTTTCGGCCGGGTCGCTGATGTAGTTGGCCAGGGCCGGACGGGTCAGGTACAGCGAACCTTTCATTGCCAGCATCACCGGATCGAACGCCGGGATCGGTCCGGATGCGGTGCCGACGCAGACCATCAGGCCACGGGGCTTCAACGAATCCAGCGAACCCATGAAGGTGTTCTTGCCAACGCTGTCGAACACCACGTTGACGCCCACGCCATCGGTCAGTTCGCGAACGCGAGCGGCGACGTCTTCATGGCTGTAGTTGATCGTATGGTCGCAACCGTGAGCCCGGGCGATTTCCGCCTTTTGCTCGGTCGACACCGTGCCGATCACGTTCAGGCCCAACAGCTTGGCCCACTGCGAAACGATCAGGCCGACACCGCCAGCGGCGGCGTGCAGCAGGATGCTGTCACCCGGTTTGAAGTCGTAGATGCGGCGCATCAGGTACGAAGACGTCAAGCCGCGCATGGTCATCGCCGCAGCAGTCTCGAAGCTGATGGTTTCCGGCAGCTTGATCAGCGGCGCGGCCGCGATCAGGCGCTCGGTGCTGTAGGCGCCGAGGGTGTTGAGAAAACCGGTGTAGGTGACGCGATCACCGACCTCGACGTTGGTGACCCCTTCACCCACAGCCTGGACGACGCCAGAGGCCTCGACACCCATGCCGTTGGGCATCGGAATCGGGTAGGTGCCGTTGCGGAAATAGGTGTCGGCATAGTTCAGGCCGACTGCCACATGACGAAGCCGAACCTGACCCGGACCGGGTTCGCCGACTTCGACGTCCTCATAACGTAGAACTTCGGGACCACCGGTTTCGTAAAAGCGTACGGCTTTGGCCATTTTTCTTATTCTCCAATCTGCAATATGGGCGTGTTGCATCGAATTGCGCTGATTGGACTGTAGGACGAGGCCTGTCGGGACGCTTCTCATCAGACGACAATGGCTTTTCATTTGGTGACAGGCGGGGTTGCTCCTTGCTGGCTGTCCGGGGCCTTTTCCTGATTGTTCCCGGTCGCGTCCGGTGCCGGCGGGTTGCTGAACCCGGCCTTGGCGTTTTCCGCCTTGGACTTGTGGATATCGCAGCCCTGCGACTCGCTCACCTGGGTGCAACCGGACTTCTCCAGTTGCTTGCGGTACTTGTCATTGATGGCATGGGCCGGGGATTGGACGAGGAGTAAAACGGCCAATGCCGGCAGGATAATCTTGTACATGGGTGCCTTTCTCCGACTGAAATTGCCGACACACGGCGCGGCAGAGTCACTCTAGCCTGTCTCGCCGCCACCTGCGCTATCATCGCCCGCCTCGATGCCCCAAGAGCCTTGACCGCGGATGTCCGAAACACTGCCACTGCCCGATTATCACCAATCCCTGCCGCCAGTCCTGGCCGGCCCACTGCTGCGGCGCCTGGAGCCCACGCGGCTGGTGCTGTGGCTGGTGGGTTCCCGGGCGCTGGCGCTGACCCTGCGCTTGCAGGGCGTCGGCAATATCCGTCTCGATGCCGGGCAATGTACGGTGATTGCCGCGGGGGCTCATGCCTTTGTGCACTTGATCGATGTGCAACTCGATAGCGCCCTGCCCTGCGACGAATTGATCGAATACGACGTGTTGATTGAAGGGGCAGGCATCGCGGATTGGGCGCCGCACTTGCTGTACGGCGCTGCCCGCTGCCCGAACTTCGTCCTGCGTGCACGGGTCGATCAGTTACTGCACGGCTCCTGCCGCAAGCCGCATCACCCGGCGGCCGACGGCTTGCTGTGCGTCGACCGGTTGCTGGCGCAGGAACACGCCGCCAAAGACCGCCCGGCACTGCTGATGATGACCGGCGATCAGGTCTACGCCGACGACGTCGCAGGGCCGATGTTGCGCGCGGTTCACGCCTTGATCGAGCGTCTGGGCCTGTTCGGTGAGCACCTCGAAGGCGCTGTGGTCAGCGACGGCGCCAGGCTCTACGAGCATCCGGCCAGCTACTACCACCGGGCCGATCTGCTGCCGGCGCTGCAAAGCAATGAAACCCTGCGCGAACGGTTTTTCGGCGGTGCGCGCAAGCCGATTTTCACCAGCAGCAGTGCCGACAACCACCTGGTGACCTTCGCCGAAGTCATGGCCATGTACTTGTTGGTCTGGTCGCCAATGCCCTGGACCCTGATCGCGCCCCAGGCACCAGCGCTGACGCCGGAACGGCTCAAGCGCTACACCCTTGAACAGACGCGCATCGATGCCTTCAAGGCGGGCCTTGGCAATGTCGCGCGGGCACTGGCGCATCTGCCGACGCTGATGATTTTCGACGACCACGACATCACCGATGACTGGAACCTTAGTGCGCAATGGGAGGAAACCGCCTACGGCCATCCGTTCTCCCGACGCATCATCGGCAACGCACTGTTGGCGTACATGCTGTGCCAGGGCTGGGGCAACAACCCGGATGCGTTCGGTGCAGTGCTGGAAAAGGCCGGCGCGTTGAGCGCCAGCACACACCAGAGTCACCTCGACAGCACGGTTCAGGATGACTTGATCGATGATCTGCTGAAGTTCCAGCACTGGCATTACGTATTGCCGACCACCCCGGCCATGGTGGTGATCGACACCCGCACCCGGCGCTGGCGCAGCGAGATGAACCTCAAGCAGCCTTCCGGCCTGCTCGACTGGGAAGCCCTCAGCGAACTGCAACAGGAACTGCTGGACCACCCCAGCGCGATCATCGTTTCGCCGGCGCCGATCTTCGGCGTCAAACTGATCGAAACCGTGCAGCGGGTATTCAGTTGGTGCGGTTATCCACTGCTGGTGGACGCGGAAAACTGGATGGCCCATCGCGGTGCGGCGCAGGTGATCCTGAACATTTTCCGCCACTCGCGCACGCCGGGTAACTACGTGGTGCTGTCGGGCGATGTGCACTATTCCTTCGTCTACGAAGTGCTGATCCGCCACCGCAAAGCCGGACCACGCATCTGGCAGATCACCAGCAGCGGCATCAAGAACGAGTTTCCGCCTGCCCTGCTTGAATGGTTCGACCGCCTCAACCGCTGGCTGTACTCGCCACGCTCGCCGCTGAACTGGCTGACCAAGCGGCGACGCATGCGCATCGTGCCCCACGTGCCCGAACACGCCGAGGCCGGTGAGCGGCTATGGAACTCGGCAGGCATCGGCCAGGTGTTTTTCAATGAGCTGGGGCAGCCGCAAACCATCTATCAGCACAACTCGAACGGCGCACCGAAGACCCGGATGATTGCACCCGAGCACAATGACTGAAGCTATTGGCGATAACACGCCAGGCCATTGCCCAGGTCCACTGACAGGCAATCACCCTTCACTTCCAGTTCCAGGGTTTTGAAGACCTCGGACAAATCGCGCATCTGATCGGGGTTGACGCGTTCGTCCCACATCATGTCGATTGCCCGGCTGTGCGCCGCGACATCGAACCATTGCGGGCTCTGATCAGCGCTCGACTTCACCCCGATTTTTTTCAGGGTCTTGCCCGCAGGTGCCGGCAGCAGCAATTGCGCTTGCCGTGAATCGGTCCAGCGCTGGTGTTGCTGCGAACCGTCGTCGAACGACCAATAGATATCCACAGGCTTGATCGCCGGCGGTTGGGCAGTCACGCCATAGAGCAGCGTAAGGATGTAGTTGTGATCAATCTGCGCCAGCGCTTTGCGGGCGTTGCGAAACAACTGTTGCGACTGTGCCAGGCCAAGCTCATCCGGTTTGTCGTAAGTCATTTGACCCGTCGTGCGATCGACCTTCCAGCTCAAGGACAGGGTGCGTGTCTGCGGGGCGATGGCAAACCATTGTGGCGCTTGATCGGGGCTGCCTTGCAAACCGATCCGGGTCAGGGGTCGTTGTTCGGTGTAGGGCACATAGAGCTGTCGACCCACCGCGTTGTTCCACAACAGTTGGGTGGCCGGCCCCTGTTTGAACTCGAACGTCACCATCACCGGGGCGATGCTCGGCACGGGGCTGGAGCGGGCGTAACGCAGGTTCAGCACATAGTTGTCTTGCGCCTGCCTGAACGTGTCGCCGCCATCGGGCTGATGGGTGTCTTGCAGGTCTGCCAGACTGTGGGTACGACTGAGATTGAACAGCAGGTTTTCAGCGGGCGGTTCGACGGCGTCACTGGTCAGGGTCAGGGTATTGTCGACCTGCTTCCAGTGACCTTTGGCGGAACCTTCGGCACCGGCGTACTCGATGTAGGCCTCAAAGGTGTTGTCAGGTTCCAGCACCAGCTTCGAGCCGATTTCCCTGGCCTGCAATGTGTAATGCCCGGCAATGTCCGGTGCTTGCGTTGCAGCATTTACGCCTGAAACCGTGCCCAACGTCATGAGTAACGCAATTGGAATCCACACCTGATGGAGCTCCTTTCCCTTGAGTGAGCATCGATTCTGCGGGTTCTCCCGATGGGACTCCAGCGAATGAAGATGAAATCTCCAAGCGCACACGAACCGGATCTGACCCGGACCCTGATCATCGGTAATTCCGGGGCCGGCAAGAGCTGGCTGGCCGAAAGACTGGCCGGCCACCTGCAAGTGCCATGGATCGATCTGGATTCTGTTCATTGGTTGTCGGACCCGCACAGCATCGCCCGCCCCCGCCCACAGGCATTGGCCATGGCGCGGATCGCAGCCGATGAAGAGCGCTGGGTGATCGAAGGGGTTTACGGCTGGATCGTCAGCGAACTCCTCCACCGCGCCACGGCGTTGATCTGGTTGTGTATTGATGACGTGGAGTGCGTCGCCAACATTCGTCGACGGGAAACACAGGATGATGAACGGTTGGTGGCAATGCTGGAGTGGGCGGGCAGCTATCGCGTGCGGGATGACTCAAGTGGATTTGCGGCGCATCAACGGTTGTTCAAAGAGTTTCGCGGTACGAAAATCCGGTTGGTAGGTCGGGAGGAAACCGCGGTGCTGGTTCATCACTCGTAAGGTTTCGAAGCTGTGGTCAGACACAACCCCTTATGGATGGCATGTAGCTCAGAACGGGATTACATCTGTCACGGAAACGTCCTGGGGAACATTCGGCGATACTGAATACAAACGTGGATGCACTTTCCCCGTAACAGCCACTCGTAGGTATCGCCTTGCCAACATGTACTCATTTCTGTACGTTCTCTGCATCAAGCGAGGACAATCACATGGAAACCATCAACTACACCAACGCACGGGCACATCTGGCGCAAACCATGGACCGGGTGAATGAGGATCGCGCCCCGCTACTGGTAACCCGTCAGAAAGGCGAGCCGGTAGTGATGATGTCATTGGCCGAATACAACGCTCTCGAAGAGACAGCCTATCTGCTGCGCTCCCCAGCCAACGCTGAACGCCTGATCAAGTCAATCGGTAACCTGCGAGCAGGCAAAACCAAAACCAGGCAACTGATTGAAGAATGAATATCGAGTTCACCCCTGAAGCCTGGGACGATTATCTCTGGTTCCAGCAGAACGATAAGGCAGGGCTCAAACGTATCAACCTGCTGATCAAAGCTATCCAGCGCGAGCCTTTCGACGGTCTGGGAAAACCCGAACCGCTCAAACATAACTTGAGCGGATTCTGGTCACGCCGGATTACGGCTGAACATCGTCTGGTCTACACCGTTGAAGACGGCGAAATACGCGTTGTGATGTGCAGATACCATTACTGATCCGAACTTCAGCCCACTTTCACCACACTGCTCACCCCCCTGACAATCATCTCCACCTCCCGCTCATCAAGCGTCAGCGGCGGTAGCAGGCGAATGGTTTTGCCCCGCGTGACGTTGATCAGCAAACCATGATCCCTTGCGGCGATCAGGCTCAAATCGCGGATCGATTGCTTGAGTTCGATGCCGATCATCAAGCCCTGCCCCCGGATCGCGAGGACATTCGGATTGCCCGCCAATTCTGCGTGCAGTCTGTCGAGCAGGCGCGCCCCCTGGAGCCGGGCGTTTTGCAGCAGCCCTTGTTCTTCAACGATCTCCAGCACGGTGCATCCGACCCGGCAGGCCAGCGGATTACCGCCGAAGGTGCTGCCGTGGCTGCCCGGCGTGAAGAGTTCGGCCGCCTTGCCACGGGCCAGGCACGCGCCAATCGGCACGCCGTTGCCCAGGCCCTTGGCCAGGGTCATGACGTCCGGGACGATGCCTTCGTGCTGGAAGGCGAACCACTGGCCGGTGCGGCCGATGCCGGTCTGGATTTCATCGAGCATCAACAACCATGAGCGCCGGTTGCACAGTTCGCGCACGGCCTTGAGATAGCCCGGTGGCGCCAGTTGCACGCCGCTTTCGCCCTGGATCGGCTCCATCAGGATCGCCACGATCCGTGAACCGTGGGCCTGCTGCACCTTGTCCAGCGCGTCGAGGTCGCCGAACGGCACCTTGACGAAATCCCCCGGCAGTTTGTTGAAACCCAGGCGAACCGCCGGGCCATCGCTGGCCGACAAGGTGCCGAGGGTGCGGCCATGGAATGCGTTCTCCATGACCACCACCAGCGGCTGCTCGATGCCTTTGTGCCAGCCATGCAGCCGGGCGATTTTCAGTGCGGTTTCGTTGGCTTCGGCCCCGGAGTTGTTGAAAAACGCCCGGTCCATGCCCGCCAGCCGCGTCAGCTTCTGCGCCAGCCGTAGTTGCCAGTCGATGCTGTAGAGGTTCGACGTGTGCAGCAGCAACCCGGCTTGCTCAGTAATTGCAGCAACGATTTTCGGGTGGGAGTGGCCGACGTTGGTCACCGCCACACCGGCAACCGCATCCAGGTATTCGCGACCGGCCTGATCCCACAGGCGAGTGCCCAGGCCCTTGTTGAAACTCAAGGCCAGGGGTTGGTAAGTGCTCATCAGGCAGGCGGCGGTCATGACATCAAGCTCCAGCAGGGGTCGGTGTTTTTGCAGTATGGTTAGCCACCGAAGCTGGATAAACGCTGTAAAACTTCAATCATTTAAAAGCTGGGCTTGATAATGGATCTGTTCCAGGCAATGACCGTCTACGTCAAAGTGGTGGAAACCGGCAGCATGACCGCCGCCGCTTTGCAGTGCGAAATGTCCACGACCATGGTCGGCAATCACCTCAAGGCCCTGGAGCAGCGGCTGGGTGTGCGCCTGCTCAACCGCACGACACGGCGCCAGCGGCTCACCGAATTCGGCACCGCGTATTACCAGCGCTGTCTCGAAGTGTTGGGGTTGGTGGCCGATTCCGAGCGCCTGGCCGAACAGGCGCTGGACGAACCGAGCGGCATCTTGCGCATCACCGCCCCCTTGACCTTCGGCACCGAGCGCCTGGCGCCGGCACTGAGTGAATTCAGCCTGCAACACCCGCGGGTGAAGCTCGACGTGGTGCTGACCAACCGGCGTCCGGATTTGCTGGAAAACGGTCTCGATGTGGCGTTTCGCCTAGGCGCACTCGAGCCCTCCAACCTGATCGCCCGTCCGCTGATCGACTACACCCTGACCATGTGCGCGTCACCGCAATACCTGGCCCGGCGCGGCACGCCGCAAACGCCTGAAGACCTGCGACACCACGACTGCCTGTCCTTTGCCTATCCGGCCGGCGATGACTGGCAATCGGTGCAGAAGGAATGGCGCCTGGCCGGTCCCGATGGCGAGGTCAGCGTGGGGGTCGGCGGGCCGATGCTGATCAACAGTTCGGCCGGCCTGCATCAAGCGGCGCGTACCGGCATGGGCATCGTGATGATGCCCGACGCGCTGGTCGAAGAGGATCTGCGCCAGGGAAAACTGGTAGCGTTGATGCACGATTACTGCCCGCCCAGCCGGCCGATGCATCTGGTCTATGCCCAGGACCGCTATCGCCTGCCGAAATTGCGTCGTTTCGTCGACTTTGCCGTACAACGGTGGGGCAAGCATTAATCCTTCACCAGCACCGGTTTTTCCTGATAACGGTCCGGATACAGCTGTTTGAGCTGCGCCACTTTCGGCAGGTCATTGATGACGATGTACGGATAGGTTGGATGTTCGGTCAGAAAGTCTTGATGCTCATCCTCCGCCGGGTAGAAGCCGTTGAAGCTTTCCAGTTTGGTCACGATCGGTTTGCTGAACGACTTGGCGGCATCAAGCTGAGCTATGTAGGCTTCGGCGACTTTTTGCTGCTGAGGGCTTTTGGTGAACAACGCCGAGCGATATTGCGTGCCAGTGTCCGGTCCCTGGCGGTTGAGTTCGGTCGGGTTGTGTGCCACTGAAAAGTAGATTTGCAGCAAGGTGCCGTAACTGACCTGGGTCGGATCGAATGTGACTTCGACAGCCTCCGCATGCCCGGTATTGCCATTGCTGACACGCTCGTATTGCGCCGTGCCGGCCGCACCACCGGCGTAACCGGACACTGCGTCCTGCACGCCTTTGACGTGCTGAAACACCCCTTGCACGCCCCAGAAACAACCGCCGGCAAACACGGCCGTTTCGCTGCGGGCCTGAGTGGTTTCATCAAGGGTCGGCGGCGCAATTATCACGGCCTCTTCGGCCCCACCAAAAGAGAACGCAGAGCATTGGCCAATCACGCCAACGGCGGCGATTGCCAACAGCGTACGGCGCCAGGTGAACAGGGTTTTCATGCAGGGCACTCCTGAATAATCCAAGGGGCAAAAATCAGACGGTCCGTGGCACGAACTTCATCGCCAAACCGTTCATGCAGTAACGCAGGCCAGTGGGTTTCGGGCCGTCATCGAAGACATGGCCCAGATGCCCGCCGCAGCGCCGGCAGTGAACTTCCTCGCGGACCATGCCGAACGCACGGTCCTGACGGGTGGCCACGGCCTTGTCCAACGGTGCCCAGAAACTCGGCCAGCCGGTGCGGCTGTCGAACTTGGTGGCAGAAGAAAACAGCGGCAGGTCACAACCGGCACAGGCAAAAGTGCCGTCGCGGTGCTCGTTGTTCAGCGGGCTGCTGTAGGCCCGTTCGGTGCCCTCTTCGCGAAGGATGTCGTACTGCTCGTCGCTCAGGATCGCGTGCCATTCGCTGTCGCTGTGGGTCACTTCGAACGCCTCGGCCGCACTGGCCTCGTTGATCAATGCGGTGCCTGTGGAAAACTTTGGCAACAGGCCGATCGCCAGGGCTGCAACCCCAAGCCCGCCGCCTGCTACGAGAAATTGCCGTCGTGAAAACATGCTCGCCTCCCAAAAATCCAGGGGTGTTTCATGGAACACAGCCTAGGCTTTGGGTGATCGCCAAATCCTCACGGGAAGTTAAACAATTCGTGATAACTCGGGCGCCGAAAAACCCGCACAATGCGCATGCCACTACTGTAGGAGCGAGCTCGCTCGCGATGGAGGCCAACGATGACGCGGGATTTCTGACGCCCCGCGGCGTCCTCAGGTTTTTCGCGAGCAGGCTCGCTCCTACAGGGGGCATTACGCACAATGCGCCGAAGGATTGACCTGGATGGAACAGACCAAACGCGTCCTCGTGGTCGAGGACGACCAGCACATCGCCGACCTGATCTGCCTGCATCTGCGCGATGAGCAGTTCGAGGTGGTGCACAGCGCCGATGGCGATGAAGGCATGCGCCTGCTGCAGCAAGGCAACTGGGACGCACTGGTCCTCGACCTGATGCTGCCCGGCGTCGACGGCCTGGAGATCTGCCGCCGGGCCCGGGCGATGGCGCGCTACACGCCGATCATCATCACCAGTGCGCGCTCCAGCGAAGTGCACCGGATTCTCGGCCTCGAGCTGGGCGCCGACGACTACCTGGCCAAGCCGTTTTCCATGCTTGAGCTGGTGGCCCGGGTCAAGGCGCTGCTGCGCCGGGTCGATGCCATGGCGCGCAACCTGAAGATGGACGCCGGCAGCCTGCTCATCGACGGCCTGGCCATCGACCCGATCACTCGCGAGGTGGCCCTCGACGGACGGCGCCTGGACCTCACGCCCCGGGAGTTCGACTTGCTGTACTTCTTCGCCCGCCAGCCCGGCAAGGTGTTTTCGCGCATGGACCTGCTCAATGCCGTGTGGGGCTACAGCCACGAAGGCTACGAGCACACGGTCAACACCCACATCAACCGCCTGCGCGCCAAGATCGAGACCGATCCCGCGCAGCCGGTGCGCATCCTCACGGTCTGGGGCCGCGGCTACAAATTCGCCACCGGTGAGGAGCCGCAGCCATGAGGCTGACCCTGACGCAACGCCTGTCCCTGGTGTTCGCCGTGCTGCTGCTGGTGTGCTGCGGCACCTCGGCGTGGATGCAGGTGCGCGCCAACCAGATGCACGAGCAGGAAGTGGTGCAAGGCTTGTCCCGCGACCTGGCGCAGCACATCGCCAGTGACACGGTGCTGATGGACACCCAGGGCCTGATGCCTAACGCCGTACGCGACCTGTTCAGCAAGCTGATGCAGGTCAACCCGAGCGTCGAGGTGTACCTGCTCGACTCCCAGGGCAAGATTGTCGGCAGCGCCGCGCCCGAGGGCCGGATTCGTCGCGAGCAGGTCGACCTGGCGCCGATCCAGCGCCTGTTGCGCGGCGATGCCCTGCCGATTCTCGGCGACGATCCGCGCAGCGTCGATGCGCGCAAGGTATTCAGCGCGGCACCGCTGAAGGTTGATGGCAAGCCGGCCGGTTATCTCTACGTGGTGCTGCTCGGTGAGGATCACGATCGCCTGGCCGAACGTGGCGCGACCAGCGCGGCGCTCAACACCGCCCTGCTGTCCATCGGGCTGGTGGCGTTGCTGTGCCTGATTGCCGGTCTCACCGCGTTTGCCCTGATCACCCGGCCGTTGCGGCGCCTCACCGACACCGTCAGCCAGTTCGACATCGACGGCGTTCCGGTTACCCCGGCCCTGCCCGTCGCGGTGGAGAAAACCGCCAGCCACGATGAGATCGCCATCCTCGACGCCACGTTCCGGCAGATGCAGGCACGCCTGGGCGAGCAATGGCGCTCATTGACCCGCCAGGATCAGGAGCGCCGCGAACTGGTGGCGAACATCTCCCACGACTTGCGCACGCCGCTGGCCTCCTTGCATGGCTATCTGGAAACCCTGTCGCTCAAGGACGCCACGCTGTCCCCCGCCGACCGCCGTCGCTATCTGGGCATCGCCCTGGACCAGAGTCGCAAAGTGGGTGGTCTGGCGCAGTCGCTGCTGGAGCTGGTGCGGCTGGAGCACGGTTTCGTGCAACCGGTGCTGGAGCGTTTTTCCCTGACCGACCTCGCCCAGGACATCTTCCAGAAATTCGAACTCACCGCTGAAGCACGCAAGGTCGAACTCAAGGCCACGTTCGCGCCGAATGCCTCCGCCGCCTGCGCGGATCTGGGGTTGATCGAGCGGGTTCTGACCAACCTGTTCGACAACGCCCTGCGCCATACCCCGGCCGGTGGCGAAGTCGAACTGGGCCTGCGCCCGCAGGGGGCATTCATCGAAGTCACGGTCAGCGACACCGGGCCGGGGATTGCCCCGGAACTGCGCGAAGGGTTGTTTCTGCGCCCGTTCAATATCGGCGGCGCACGGCGTGATGGCGGGTTGGGGCTGCGGATAGTGCATCGCATCCTGCAATTGCATGGGCGCGAGATTCAGTTGATCGATGTGCCGGGGCGTGGGGCGACATTCAGGTTTTCGTTGCCGATCGATGAGGAGACAGCGACAGCGTTGGCTGAGCGGTCGATGAACCTCAATACACCGCGGCAGGCCTGACGGACCGAGGCGCCTGCATCGCGGGCAAGCCACGCTCCCACAGGATCCCGGTTGTTCGCGGGATTTGCGTACACCCACAACCCCTGTAGGAGCTGGCTTGCCAGCGATGAGGCCAGCCCAGACAACCGAGAGCCTGGATCAGTCCCGATACCCCGGCGCCACTCGCTCCAGCAGTCGCATCAATGCAGCCCAGGCCAATTGCATCGCATCCGGATCAGCCAGTTCCCCCTCTTCCAGCGGCCGCCCCGGGTCGTTGAACTGGCGCTCGGTGTGTTCACACACCTCGACCGAGGGCAGCACGACCTCTCCCGCCGCCATGGCCGCCAACTGGATCTCACAGGCCTTTTCCAGGTAGTACATGCGCATGAACGCCTGCCCCACCGTTTCGCCGACGGTCAGCAAACCATGGTTGCGCAGCATCAGTACCGACTTGTCGCCCAGGTCCGCCACCAGGCGTTGTTGCTCGCTCAAATCCAGCGCCACGCCTTCGTAGTCGTGGTAAGCGACGCGGCCATGGAACTCCATGGAAATCTGGTTCACCGGCAACAACCCGCACTGCAACGCCGCCACCGCGCACCCGGACCTGGTGTGGGTGTGCAGCACGCATTGCGCATCTTCGCGGGCGCCGTGGATGGCGCTGTGGATCACGAATCCGGCCGGGTTGACCGGGTACGGCGATGGCTCCACGGCATGGCCATCGAGGTCGATTTTCACCAGGTTCGACGCGGTGATCTCATCAAACATCAGCCCATAAGGGTTGATCAGGAAGTGATGCTCCGGCCCGGGAATGCGCACCGAGATGTGGGTGAAGATCAGGTCGGTCATGCGAAAGTGCGCCACCAGTCGATAACAGGCGGCCAGTTCTTCACGCAAGCGTTGTTCTGTCGGGCTCATGCGGTCTCCTTCAGCGTACAGGCCTCAAGTCCCTCCCCCAATGCGTCCCAGCCGTCGAAGCCACGACGGGCGATGAACACCAGCCGAGTGCTCCCGGCGCCGGCTTCATCTGTCGCCGGCAAAAACTGACTGCGTGTGCCGACGTGTTGCAGCCAGTGCGCCTTGTTGCCTTGCGCCAGCCTGACCAGCCCTTTGACCCGGAACACATCGCTGGGCAATGCCTGCAACCAGGCGCGCAAGCCATCAGCATCGAGGGGCTTGTCGCTCTGCCACAGCCAACTGCTGAACATCTCGCCGTGATCGCCGTCGGACACCCGCGTCAGCGGTTTCACTGTGCGCGGCTCAAGCTCCAGATCGGTGTCGAGCCACAGCGCATCCGGCAATTGCGCCTGCACGCTTTCATGCACTCGCGTCCGCAGGCCCAACGCCTCGCGCAACGCCTGCAACTGCGATTCATCAACCAGATCGATCTTGTTCAACAGCAGCAAGTCGGCGGCCGCCACCTGCGCCCGCGCCAGTCGTGCGTACTCACCGTCGAGTTGCAGATGACGGGTCGCGTCGACCACGGTAATCACCATGTCCAGTTGCATCTGGCTGCGCAGTTGCGGGTAGGCCAGGGTCTGCACGATGCGCTGCGGGTCGGACACACCGCTGCACTCGATGACGATGCGCTCCAGCCGTGGCTGCAACTGGGCCAGGCTGCCGAGCTGCGCCAACAGGTCTTCCTGCACGGTGCAGCAGATGCAGCCGTTTTGCAGGCTGTACACCGCGTCGGTGACTTCGGAAACGATGGCCGCATCGATGTTCAGCTCACCGAAATCGTTGACGATCACCGCCAGTCGGCTGCCTTCGGCACGGCGCACCATGCGGTTGAGCAACGTGGTTTTACCGGCGCCGAGGAAACCCGAGACGACGGTCACGGCGATTCGTTGGGAAGTCATTCTGCCTTGCCCTCCAGCACCGGTGGTTCGCCCTGCCACACGGCCTTGAGACCGAGCGATTCCAGCGTCGAGTGGCGGTCGTAAACCAGTTGCCCTTCGACGAAGGTCAGCAGCACCTGAGTCTTGTGGATGTAGTTGCGCGCAGGTGCGGCGAACAGGTCACGGTCGATCACGATCAGGTCCGCTGCCTTGCCCACCTGCAAGCTGCCGGTGCTGTGTTCCAGGCCCATGGCGATCGCGCCGTTGCTGGTGATCACGCTCAGCGCCTGTTCGAGGCTGATCGGGTCGCCGAAGCAGGCCGGGTCGTCGTTCCACGGGTTCTGCCGGGTGATCATGGTTTCCAGCGCCAGCCACGGGTCGATGGACGCCACCGGCCAGTCGGTGCCCATCACTGCGGTGCCGCCGGCGGCGAGCACGCCCTTGAAATCGTAGATGCGCTTGAGACGTTCCTGGCCGTAACCGGAGCGCGCACCGCTGGCGAATGGCGTCGGGTACCAGGCGGCCGGAGAGAATTCGGCGATGACATTCAGCTCCTTGAAGCGCGGCAGGTTGCCGGGGTGCAGCAAGGTGCTGTGGGCGCACTGGTGGCGCACGCCGCTGAAACCGTTGCGACGACGGGCCTCGGCCACGGCATCGAGGAACACGTCGGAGGCGCCGTCGCCGGTGCAGTGGGCGATCACGCGGATGCCCTTGCGGTCCATGTCCACCACCATGTCGGTGATGTGTTCCGGGGTCAGGTTGAGCTTGCCGCGCCAGCTCTTTTCCTCTGGCCACGGGGTCAGCAGGTACGAAGACTTCGGCTCCACGGTGCCGTCGAAGTGGAACTTCACCGCGTTGGCGCTCAGGCGTGCGCTGCGGTAGTAGTGACGCTCGCCGGCCAGCAGTTCCCAGCGGCGACGCACCGGAAAAATGTCGTCCTGCCAACTGATCGCCGCTTCGATGCGCACGGTCAGCTCGCCGCTGTCGTCCAGCTCCTTGAGCGCTTGCAAGCGCTGTTCGCAGACGTGCACGTACTTGCTCGCCGTGACGCCGCGCGAACTCTGGAAATGCACGCCATCGCGATAGGCGCGGCGCAGCACGCTGACCGAGGTCGGCGGCATGGCGGCGTGGATCATCGCGTAGGCGCCGTCGATCATCAGGCCGGTGGGTTCGCCGGTCAGCTCGTCACGCTCGAAATAGCCGTTGCGCGGATCAGAGGTGTTGCCATCGATGCCGGCCAGTTCCAGGGCCTTGGAGTTGACCATCATGGTGCCCCACATGCGGTCGAGCAGCGCCACCGGACGGTCCGGCATGACGCTGTCGAGCCAGGCGCGGCCCGGGGTCAGGCCGGCTTCGCGGAAGGTGTAGCGCACCCAGTATTGACCGTAGATCCAGCCATCGCCGGGATGGCTGTCGGCGTAGGCAAGAATGCTTTCGCGCAACTGTTGCGGGGTCGGGTCTTCGATGCCGACGTCGAGGTCATCGGCATAGCGCGGCGCCAGCGCGAGGTCGGGGTGAGTGTGCATGTCGTGCAGGCCCGGCATGCAGAACGCGCCTTGCAGGTCATGCACGCGGGTGTTCGGGCCCTTGAACATTTCGATCTGGCCGAGGCTGGCAACACCGATCAACTTGCCGTCGCGGATCGCCACGGCCTCGGCCCACGGGTTGGCCGGGTCCTGGGTGTAGATACGCCCGTTGGCGAGGATCAGGTCGGCGTAGGTCCCCTGCGCGGAATGGGTAGAGGAAAAGTTATCGGACTCAGCCATGTAAGCCACCTTTGAGTTCAGGAGATTGAAAGGTCCACCGGGCGCTGTGCGTGTCGGCGACCTGAAAAAATTGTTGTTGTTTTAGTCGGCCAGAAACGTTGCGGCGTCGACCTCGACCATGACCGGTTCGGTGATGTTGGCGAGTTGCCCCAGCAGCTTGCGCAAACCTTGCAGATTGTTGGCCCGGTGATGGCTGACGTGGCAGCTTTGCGCGAGCGCGGCGAAGTCCGGCGTGAGGATGTCCACCCCCAGCAACGGCACCGCTTTGGCATTCATGTAGTCGCGGATTTCGGCGTAGCTGCTGTTGTTCCAGACCAGCAGGATCACGCCGACACCGGCCTCTTTGGCGGCGATCAGTTCGGCGCTGGAAAACTGCAAGCCACCGTCACCGACCAATGCCACCACCGGGCGCGATGGTTGGGCGAGCTTGGCGCCGATGGCGGCGGGCAACCCGTAGCCGAGGGTGCCGTAGCCGCTGCCGGCGTTGAACCAGCTGTTGGGGGTTGGCGCGCGGTAGCCGAGAGCGCCCTGATACACCGGTTGAGTCGAGTCGCCGACGATCAGTGGCTGCGGCAGGTGGTCACGGACGGTATCGAGCAAGGCTTGCATACGGCCCTGTTTCGCGCTCCAGCCAGCACGTTCGATGGCGTTGACCCGGCTCACCCGCTCACCTGCCCAGGCCGAATCAGCCTGGCGTTGCGGCAGGCGTTCCAACAGCGCGAGCAAGCCCTGTTCGGCATCACCCAGCAAACCGACCGTGGCCGCTTGTACGCCGAGGATTTGCAGCGGATCGATGTCCAGGCGAATCAACGGCGCCTTGAACGCCAACGGGCCGAGGCCGAAAAAGTCGTAGTCGGTTTCACCCAGTTCGGTGCCGACCGCCAGCACCACATCAGCTTCGGCGATCAGTTCGCGACCGTGAGCCGACGACTGCACGCCGTCGAGCAACAACGGATGTTCCGGGGCCAGCAAACCGCGGGCATTGGTGGTCAGCGCCACGGGAGCCTGCAAGCGCTCGACAAGTGCGCTCAGGGTTTCGGCCGCCCGGCGCGCGCCACCACCGGCGAGAATCAATGGACGCTGCGCGTTGCTGATCAGCGCAACCGCTGCATCAATGTTTTCTGGCGCAGGGGCTGGCGCGGCAGGCAACGCACGCGGACGCAGGTCCAGGCCGTCGGCAGACATCTCCAGTACATCCAGCGGAATCTCGATGTGCACCGGCCGCGGCCGCGTGCAGCCAAACAAGGCAAAAGCCCGCGCCAATACTTCCGGCAATTGCGCCGGGTGCTGCAAGGTATGACTGAAAGCGCAGACCCCGGCGACCAGTGCGCGCTGATCCGGCAGTTCATGCAGGTGGCCATGGCCCAGGCGCAGGTGTTCGCGACGGTTGCAGGTGGAGATCACCAGCATCGGCACCGAGTCGGCATAGGCCTGGCCCATGGCGGTGATGATGTTGGTCATGCCCGGGCCGGTAATGATGAAGCACACCCCGGGCTTGCCGCTGGCGCGGGCATAACCGTCGGCCATGAACCCGGCGCCCTGCTCGTGGCGCGGGCTGATGTGCTTCAGGCGACTGCCGTGCAGGCCACGGTACAACTCGACGGTGTGCACGCCGGGAATGCCGAAGACGGTTTCAACACCATAACCTTCCAGCAACTGAACGAGCGCCTCGGCACAACGGGTCATGCAGCACCTCTCGGAAAAGGGGCCGCATCGGCCCAACGACGAATGGGGCTAGTATTGTTGAATCAACCGATACAACAATCGATTTTTTTTGGCCTAACTGTTCGATCTACATCACCATACGAGCCATTCAAAACAAACAACGGGATGGATTTATGCGCTTTCCTTCGATGACAGCCCTTCGCGCGCTGGATGCGGTTGCCCGCACAGGCAGCGTGTCGGTCGCGGCCCGTGAACTGAACCTGACCCGCAGCGCCATCAGCCACCAGATCAGCAAGCTCGAGGAGTGCGTCGGCTTTGCCCTGACCGAGCGGATTGGCCGAGGCATCGGCCTGACGTATCAGGGCGAACGTTATGCGCGGGAAGTCCACGGGATTCTGTTGAACCTGCTCGACGCCGGGCAGTTGATCGACGATCAGGAGATTTCCGGGCGGTTGTGCGTCAGTTGCGCTCCGGGCTTCGCCACCTATTGGCTGTGCCACCACATCGGGGCGTTTCTACGCCAATACCCGCAGGTGCAACTCCAGCTCATTTCGCCCCGTACCCCGGATGACGTGAACAATCCGGCCGCCGACCTGTTCATCGCCTACGGGATCGGCGACTGGCCGGAGGTGATCGTTGAAGAGATCGTGGCGTTGCGTTTCTTCCCGGTGTGCAGCCCGCGCCTGATCAACGCCCTGGGCGGCCTGAAAACCCCGCAGGAACTGAGCAACTACCCGTTGCTGCACATGACCGACTACTCGGACTGGCGCGTGTGGCTGACCACCGCGGGCGCCTCGGGGGTCAACGCGGTGAGCGGCATCCTCTTCTCCGATGCGCACTGCGCACAGTCCGCCTGCATTGCCGGCCAGGGCATCGCCATCGGCGACAACCTGATCAGCGGCGATGCCTTGTCCAAGGGTCTGCTGGTGCGGCCGTTCGACATCACCATCGATCTGCACCGTGGCTATTACCTGGCGGCCGACCCGCAAAAAGCCGAGCGCGCGGTGGTCCAGGCGTTCAGCAATTGGGTCAAGACGCAGTTGCAGTCATCCCACCAGACCTGGCAGGACACCCTCTGACGACAGGTCGGATAAGCCCTGGCAACTGCTGATCTGTAGGAGCCGGCTTGCTGGCGATGGCGGCCTGAAGAACGCTATCGCCAGCAAGCCGGCTCCTACAGAAAAGCGGTCGATGCACCTTCAAAAATTGAGTAATAAAACTAACCAATACGAGCAAAATAATTCCATTGATGTAGCGATATTTTTAACAATAATGAGTCCCCAAAGCCCATTTCGGATCTGCATCCGTCCTCGTACGTCATATGGGCAATAAAAAGGGGAACCTCATTGTGTCCAGCCGTTCAGCGGTTCAGCTCAGCGCTCAAGGTATCAGCCAGTATTACGGCCGTTTCGCGGCGCTGGATAACGTCGATCTCGACGTTCGCCAAGGCGAGTTTCTGACCCTGCTGGGTCCGTCCGGCTCGGGCAAGACCACCTTGCTGATGATCCTGGCCGGCTTCCTCAGCCCGACGTCGGGCAAGCTGATGGAGCAAGGCGTCGACATCATCAGGCGCTCCGCCGAGAAGCGGAACTACGGCATGGTGTTCCAGGGTTATGCGCTGTTCCCGCACATGACCGTCGCCGACAACGTCGCCTACCCGCTGCGCATCCGCAAAGTCCCGGCCGAAGAACGCAACCGTCGGGTCAAGCACATCCTTGAAGTGGTCGGCCTCGGCGCGCACATGCACAAGAAGCCATCCGAGATGTCCGGTGGCCAGCAGCAACGCGTGGCGATTGCCCGGGCGCTGGTGTTCGAGCCGGAACTGCTGTTGCTCGACGAGCCGCTGTCGGCGCTGGACAAGAACCTGCGCGAACAACTGCAAACCGAACTGCAACGCATCCACCGCCAGGTCGGCACCAGTTTCGTCTTCGTCACCCATGACCAGAACGAAGCCCTGGCGCTGTCGTCGCGCATCGCGATTTTCAACCACGGCAAGCTGACCCAGGTCGACACGCCGGAAAACATCTACAACCGCCCCGAGAGCCGTTTCGTCGCCGAATTCCTCGGCAAGATGAACCTGTTCCCGCTGGATAACCTGACCCGCAACGGCCAGACCGCCAGCGGCCGTTGCGGCACCAGCGTGCTGCATGCGCAGGCCCCGAACGCCCTGAGCGCCGCACCGATCGTGCTGGCCGTGCGCCCCGAGCACATGGAACTGCACAGCGAGTGCCCGGCCCGGGACGGCTACAACGTCATGCCCGCGCAGCTCACCGACAAGGTCTACCAGGGTTCGAGCACGCATCTTTCCCTGAAAGTCGGCGGCGACACCTTGCCGATCAATCTGTCCGTGCCGGGCAATCACCCGGGCGCCTCGATGCCCGGCGGCGCGCCGGTGTGGCTGAGCTGGCCGGTGCAGCAAAGCTTCCTGCTCCAGGCTTGACCCTTAAAAAATTGCGTCACAAAGCTCTCTTCCAATGACAACAAAAAGGCCGGTGCCCACGCAGGCGCCTGCCGACTGAGGACTTGCCCATGCGCCAGGATCACCAACAAGACTGCATCGAAGTGCTTATCGAAAAGGCCCGTGACGGTCAGATCAACCGTCGCACCTTCATCCAGGCCATGGGCCTGCTGGCTGCCGTGCCATTGGCGCTGCGCAGCGGCATCAGCTGGTCGGCGGACAAGCCGCTGGTGGTGGTCAACTGGGGTGGCGATGCGCTGAATGCGTTCCGCTCGGCATGGACCGACACCTTCACCAGGAACACCGGCATCCAGGTGCGCATCGACGGCGCCGGCCCGACCGAAGGCGCCATCCGCTCGCAACTGGCCAGCGGTCAACCGAGCTGGGACGTGGTCGACGTCGAGAGCTACAGCGCCATTGTGCTGGGCCGGGAAAAGATCCTGCAGCCGCTGGACTACAACGTGATCAAGCGCGATCAGGTGGCTCCGGCACTGGCTTCCGACTTCGGCATTGCCAGCTACCAGTTCAGCTACGTGATGGCCTGGGACAGCGAAAAATTCGGTGAAAACGGGCCCAAGACCTGGGCCGATTTCTGGGACGTGAAGAAATTCCCCGGCAAGCGCACCTTGTACAAGTGGATGAACGGCATGCTCGAAGCGGCCCTGCTCGCCGACGGCGTTCCGGCCGACCAGCTGTACCCGCTGGACGTGCCACGGGCGATGAAGAAGATCGACGAGATCAAGCCGCACGTGCTGTCGTTCTGGAGCTCGGGTGCCGAGAGCCAGCAACTGATGGTCGAGGGTGAAGTGTCGGTCGGTGCGATCTGGCACACCCGCGCCAAGCTGCTCAGCGAAGACACCGACAACCGCGTGCGCTGGAGCTTCGACAACGGCTTCATCAACTCCAGCAGCTGGGCGGTGCTCAATGGCAACCCGGGCGGCACTCAGCCAACCATGCAGTTCATCCAGCAAGCGTTGCAACCCGAAGGCCAGCTCAAGCTGTTCGAACTGCTGGGCAACGGACCGTCCAACAGCGCCACGGAAAAACTGATGTCGGCCAAGCAACTGGAGGCCAACTGCGCTTCCGAAGAAAACCTGAAAAAGCAGATCGCTCTCAACGCCCAGTGGTACGCCGACAACTACTCCAAAGCCCTGGAAGAGTACCTGACGCGGTTGTCCAAGTGAGCCTGTGACCATGACTACCACCCTGACCTCAACCCTGACCAGCCCCAAGCCCCGCTTCAGTTCGCCAGGCCTGGAGCGCGGCTTGCTGCTGTTCCCGCTGCCGGTGTTGCTGCTGGTGTTCTATGTGCTGCCGTTCCTCGGCGTGGTCGGCTGGAGCTTCTCGCTGCCCACTCCGGGCATCGAGCAGTACCAGCGCATCGCCACGGACCCGGCCATCCACGAGATGCTCTGGCGTACCTTGCGCCTGTGCCTGACCGTCAGTGGCCTGGCCTTGATGATCGGCTACCTGCTGGCCTACTGCTGGGTGTTCAGCCCGCCGTTCTGGCAGCGCGTGGTGGAGATCTGCATCTTCATCCCGTTCTGGATTTCCGTGCTGGTACGGGCCTTTGGCTGGTTGATCGCCCTGCGCAGCAACGGCGTGCTCAACAACGGGCTAATGGGCATGGGCTTGATCGATCAACCGCTGCAACTGAGCCGCAATGAAATCGGCGTGGTCATCGGCATGCTCCACGTGATGATCCCGTACGCCGTGTTCCCGCTGCTGTCGACCATGCGTCAACTCGATCAGCGTGTGCTCATGGCCTCGCGCGGCCTCGGTGCCGGTGCCCTGCGCACCTTCTGGCAAGTGCTGCTGCCGCAAACCCTGCCGGGCATTCTCGGTGCCTTCATCATGGTATTCGTGTTCTGCCTGGGCTTCTTCATCACGCCGGTGCTGCTGGGTGGCGGGCAAACGGTGATGATCGCCGAGTATGTGTTCCTGCAAATGTTCCAGACCAGCAACTGGGGCCTGGGGGCTGCACTGAGCGTGGTCTTGCTGGCCCTGGTCAGCGCGCTGATCTGGGTACTGCTGAAAATGACCCGCGTGAACCGACTGGTAGGCTGAGATATCTATGAATACCCATCGCACAAGCCTGAGTACCCGCCTGCTGGCCGTGGTCGCCATGGCCTTCATGCTGTTCCCGCTGCTGACGGTCATTCCGGTGTCGTTCACCAGCAAACGCTTCCTGTCGATGCCCGAAGGCAACTGGTCGCTGCGTCACTACGAAGCGCTGGTGAGCAACCCTGACTGGTTCCACGCGATCAGCCAGAGCCTGACCATCGCCTTCGCCACCAGCATCATCGCCACGTTGCTCGCGGCGAGTTTCAGCCTGGGCATCTGGTACATGCGCTCGAAATGGGCCACGGCGCTGATGGGCCTGGTGCTGTTGCCGATGGCGATCCCGCCGGTGATCTCCGCGCTGGTGCTGTACTTCATGGAGACCAAACTCGGCCGCTTCGCACCGGGCATGGGCTACGACACCCTGACCGGCGTGGTGATCGCCCACGTGATCATGGTGGTGCCGTACGGCGTGGTGACCATGCTGGTGGCGTTGAGCAACGTCGACCGACGCATCGAACTGGCCTCGCGCAACCTCGGCGCCAGCCTGATGCAGACCACCTTCATGGTGATCTTGCCGAACCTGAAACTGGGCCTGGCCTCGACTGCCCTGCTGGGGTTCGCCTTGTCGTGGGAAGAGGTGGCGGTGACGCTGTTCATCACCAGCGTCAACGTCGACACCTTGCCCAAACGCATCTGGAGCGGCCTGCGCGATAACGTCGACCCGAGCGTCGCGGCGATTTCGGTGTTGCTGATCAGCCTGACCTTGTTGGTATTGATTGGCCGGTTGGTGGTGCAGCATCTGGCGGACAAACGCGCGCAGAAACTGCAGCATTCCTGAGCACTGCACATCCCTGTAGGAGCGAGCCTGCTCGCGATGGACGTCAACGATAACGCGCTCATCCTGGATGAACGCGGTGTCCTTGAGACCATCGCGAGCAAGCTCGCTCCTACAGAGTATCGGTTTATCCAGAACAAACGCGTGATCGTAAGCGCCCATCGCGAAAGCAAAAACTTGACCAGCCGCCTGTTCGCCCGTGACAACGTCGCCCCGGTCCAATAGATTAGTCGGCCTGAAAAAGCCCCCGTGCTTTCTCGCCCCTATTCAAGTTCAAAGAAGTAGTGAAATTTCAATGTCCGATTCCAACACCGCCGAATCCGTAGTTACCCTGTCGTCCAAAGCGGAATACGAAAACTCCATCAATCTTTCACAACACGTTCCCCAGGCCAAAACCATCAGCGAGATGGTGCTGGACGCTTTCCAGTCCACCCGCGAAAGCGATCAGATCCGCGAACTTCGCGTCGCGATCCGCCAGGCCCACGACAGTTTCGACGACGATAAGGCCTACGATCTGATGGGCCAGCTCAAGCAGCTCAAGGACGCCGAGTCGGCAGACATCGCCGCCCTGGAAGACCTGAGCAGCAAATTCCCGATCAGCCGCATCCTGTCCAGCTTCAAGGACGATCCGGCGTTCCAGGAAATCGTCTACGGCCTGGCCCTGAAGGTGCTGAACCAGACGCATCAGGCCATCAGCAACCCGAGCGGCGGCAAGAGCAAGGCGGCCAAGGCCAAGAAAGAACTCGAAGTGTTCACCATCAGCAAGGACGGCGTGAGCGTCACCCTGCCGCTGCGCACCCCGCGCTCGCGCCTGAACGTCGACCGCGAGGCCCTGGAGTTCCTCGGTTTCACCTTCGTTGGCGAAGGCGAAGAGGCAGAGCTGGAAAGCGAGACCTTCCTGGACAACAGCGGCGCCGAGCAAGCGGTCAACCGCAAGAACATCATCACCGCCCTGCAGCAGCAGACCGCGTTCGACGGGTACAGCATCGCCGCGCAGTAATACTCACAGATGTGGTGAGGGGGCTTGCCTGTGGCAAGCCCCCTCGCCACAAGGTCCTCAGCGACCAGTCAAGAGCCCCGCCATCAGTGCGGGGCTTTTTATTGCCCGTGATTCGGGCAAAACCGCGATTACTCTTCCAGTATCGACGCAGAACACCACTTCCCTTCACCCATGAGCACCACGGGTCCGCCTGCGGGGAGCGTCAACTCACTTTCCAGCCCAGACCCCGGTGGTGCAACTGCCGAGGTCATCATGAACACGCCCCCCTTGTATCGCCAGTTGGCCAACCACTACCTGGACGCGATCCGCAGCGGCACCCTGAAAGCCGGTGAACGCTTGCCCTCGATCCGCTTGATGATGGAAAAACACGCCGTCAGCCTGTCGACCGCCGTGCAGGTGTGCCGGGAACTGGAGGACTACGGTGTGCTGGAAGCCCGGCCACGCTCCGGCAACTACATTCGCCAGCCCGACATCGCGCCCAGGCCGGCCCCGTCTGCCCTGGCGCCGGCGCTGGATACCAGCGTCTATGTCGGCATTCATGAACAGGTCTGCGCGGTGCTCAAGGCCAGTCAGCGTGCGACGATCAAGGTCAACTTCGCCAGTGCCTACTGCGCACCGCAGCTTTACCCGTTGAAGACCTTGCAAGACAACATGATCAAGTCGCTGCGCTACGACGCCGGTCTGCTCGGTGCCGCAGGCTCGACCTGCGGCAACAGCGCATTGCGCAGCCTCCTGGCGCGTCGGGCGCTGGCCAGCAAGACCCATCTGGCCCCCGAACGGATCGTGATCACCAACGGTGCCACCGAAGCGATCAACCTGGCCTTGCGTGCGGTCACCCGCCCCGGCGACACCGTGGCCGTGGAGTCGCCGACCTTCTACGGCCTGCTGCAAATTCTCGAAAGCCTGAACCTGCGTGTGCTGGAAGTCCCGGCCTCGGCCCACACCGGGCTCAATCTGGCGGCCCTGCAACTGCTGCTGCAGGGCCCCGAACGGGTCAAGGCTTTGATCGTCATTCCCAACCTGCAAAACCCGCTGGGCAGCATCATGCCCGATGCCAACAAGGCGCGGCTGGTGAAAATCTGCGCCGAGCACAACACGGTGCTGATCGAGGACGACACCTACGGCGACCTGGTGGACAGCGAGCAGCCGCTGTCCACGCTCAAACACTGGGACCGCACCGACAACGTGATCTATTGCGCCTCGCTGAACAAAACCCTGGCACCGGGCATACGCCTGGGCTGGATCAGCGCCGGCAAATGGCACGACCGCGTGGAGATGCTCAAGCACACGCAATCGCGGGGGTGCGAGGTGTTATCGCAATTGGCAGTCAGCGAATTCATGCGTACACCGTCCTACGAACGTTACCTGCGGCGGTTGCGCAAAACCCTGACCCAACAACGTCAACAGATGAGCGAGGCGATCATTCGCTACTTCCCCCTCGGCACCCATGTGACCAACCCCCAGGGCGGTACGCTGTTATGGGTGGAACTGCCGCGCCGGCATTCATCGATGCTGCTTTTTCAGGAAGCGCTGAAGCTCGGCATTCAGATTTCCCCTGGGGATATCTTTTCCAACGCCCATCGTTTCGATCACTTTGTGCGCATTGGCTGTGGCGCGCCGTACTCGCCACGGATTGATGAGGCGCTGCTGACGCTGGGGCGCATCCTGAAAAATCAGGGTTAACCGCGATCCTGTGGGAGCGAGCTTGCTCGCGATAGCGGTGTGTCAGCCACATCAATGTTGAATGTGCTGCCGTCATCGCGGGCAAGCCCGCTCCCACAGGTTTTGGGGTGGTCTTCAGATTGGATTCTGGTGCAGGCAAATGATATGCGGGTCGTCATTCCAATGCGGGAAGCGCTCGGCGATCAGAGGGTCGTGGCCGGGGATGACGTGGTCTTCGCCATCGGCCAGGCGGTCGATCTCGGTGAATGCTTCAAGGGTTTGCGCCAGGTCATCGAGAATCGGAAACGGGCTGCGCTCACGAATGTTGACCCACAAATGCGCAGCATCGGATGCCAGCACAATCCAGCCGCGTCCGGTATTGACCCGCACCACCTGGCTGCCCGGCGTATGCCCGCCCACCGGGTGCAGCGTCACGCCGGGAAGCACCTCGACAACACCGTTGTGCAAACGCATCCGCCCTTCGAACAGCGGCGGCAGCGCCGACATCACGTCCTCGACCTCGTAGGTTTTGTTCAGCGTGCGATGGGCCATTTTCGGCCCGGTGCAAAAGCGCAGTTCCGCTTCCTGCAAATGCACGGTCGCCTTGGGGAACAGTCCAAGGTTGCCGGCATGGTCCCAATGCAAGTGGGTCAGAATCAGGTGCTCGACTTGCGCCGGCTCGATGTCCAGCTGCCGCAGGGATTCCTCCGGCAGGCGGTACATCTGGCGATTTCGCCGATCCGCCGTGGCCGGTTGAAAACAGGTGTCGACCACGATCACCTGTTGCTCGTTGCGGATGACCCAGAAGTAGTAATCCAGCGGCATCGGCGCATTCGGATCACCGCAGCAGGCGTCGTAGAGAAAGTTTTCCCTGGCGGTGCGCTGGGCGTTTGCGCCGACACGAATAGCGAACACTTCGTACACAGGAGCAGACATAGACACCTCCAGGTTCAGGCGGCCGCCGTGGTTTTGAGGGTCGGACGGAAGTCGAAATCGATCTGGTCGCTGATGCCCAGGTCCCGGGCCAGCTTATGCAGGCCGCTGTAGTCGCGCATGATGGTCGCGTTCTTGTTGCTCTCGCGGGTGTCGGCAATGATCAGCGCTGCGTCCTCGACCCCGAGCTGCGTCAGAATCGCCTCCCACATCGAGTAGTCCTGAGCGATAAAAGCGCTCAGCGCCACCGACAGGTTGCGTGCGAAAAATTCCCGCTGCATGGGCTGCATGTTGGCGTACATGACCTTGGCCACTTCGGCCAGCACCTTGCTGTGGGCATATTCGTCACGGTTGTGCAGTTCGGCCACGCGGCGGTTCTGCGGCTGGATGCTCTGGTCGTCCGCGAGCAAATCCAGATAGGCGTTGACGCTGATCTCGGCCACCACCGCAAAGGTGATCGCCGCCAAATCCCGCTGCCATTGCTCGGGCAGTGCTTCACGCTGTGCTTTCAGGCGCAGGTAAGTGACAGAGGGTGGCAAGTCCAGATCCTGATCCAGCGCCCGATCCAGCTTGGTCCGTTCGATGGCGCGCAGGTGCATCAGCGTGTGGTAGTGCTCGTCGATCAGGGTCTGTTGCATGGCCTCGCGAAAATGCCAGTCGTCCTTGCCCAGGTACTGATTGGCGATCACGCTCAGGGCCGGATTGACGATGAGTTCTTCGGCGGTGACGGTGCGCAGGTTGTAGCCGATCCAGCCCCAGGTCACCACGCTGCTCTTGAGCTCGTCGCTCAGGGCCTGGAATTTCGGATGATGGAAGAACGGCACCATGCACTCTGGGTAATCCGGGCGCAGCGGGTCGAACACTTCGTCGATCAGGGCCCTGTCCGGTGCACACACGGACGCGCGCTTGGTCCAGGCCTGGTTGAGCCGCACGATCAGTTGGTGATCGACCTGGGCGATCTCGATTGCTGTTTGCATGACGCGATACCTGTAAGACGCGTACCCGCCAAGGGGTACGCCAAAAGAATGAAGGGCGCCGGAAAAATCAGGCCAGCCAGTAGCGGGTCAGGTTGCGCGCCGGGTCAGTGTAACGACTGCGAGCGTGGATCATTCGCCAGTTGTCCCAAATCAGCAGGCATCCGTCGGGAATCAGTACCGCAACGTTGTGCTCGACGAAGTACGCCTCGCCGAGCGCGGCAAACCGGGCCAGCGGCGAGGTGCTGTTGGCGACCAGGGATTGTTGTAGTGCTTCCCTGGACGGGTTTACATCGCCGTAGTGAAACTGGTTGTAACTGAAACGGAAAATATCGCCGTCCTCCGTAGGCGTGAGGACGTATTCCCTGACCCGCCGTTGCCCCGGTTCGCCCGGTTTGGCGGTGGCGACAAACTCTACCGGCGTGTCATCCAGCCATTGGCGCAATTGCGGCTCGCTGCGTTCCAGAGACTTGAGAAATTCATAACCATCCACCAGGCCGGTGTGCCCGCCACCGCACGTGGCCTGTGTATGGCAGTGCAACGCCAGATAACGCGGCGGCGGCCCGTACACCGGTGCTTCGGTGTGCGGACCGATGCCGTTCATGCTCTGGGAATACGGCAAGTCTTCGTAACCCGGCTTGCGGGTAATGGCAAAGGCCGTCTGGCCGTTGAACTGCGGAATGATCGGACCGAACGCCTGCAAGTTGCCTACGACATCATCGGCAAATTCGTCCGGAGTCAGCACAGTCCAGCCCAGCGTCGACAGTTCTTCATGACGATGGCCGAGCGAGATGCACGGTTGAGACGCAACAATCCCTTGGTCTGACATGGTGAGATTCCTGGCAGGTGATCAGGCGTTTACGGTTGAGGTGTAAGCGGCAATGAGGTCGCGGCAGGTATCGCCCGGTCGGTAACGCTGCTCATCGATGCTCTGCACCGGGGTGATTTCAGCGGCGGTACCGGTGAGAAAACACTCGTCGAAGTCGCCAAGCTCCGTAGGCAGAATCGTGCGTTCGACCACCTGGTAATCCAGCGCCCTGGCCAGCTCGATCACGGTCTGGCGGGTGATGCCGTTGAGGAAGCAATCCGCCAGCGGCGTGTGCAGCGTCCGGCCTCTGACGAAGAACACATTGGCGCTGGTGGCTTCGGCAACGTGGCCGCGCCAGTCGAGCATCAGTGCATCGTGGTAACCGCTGTTCTCGGCGTCGTGCTTGCTCAGCGTGGCGATCTGGTAATGCCCGGACGCCTTGGCTTCGAACGGGCTGCTGCACGGTGGCGGGCGACGCCAGGTCGCGGTTTTCAAGCGGATGCCGGCCATGCGCGCCGCCGGATCGAAATAGCTCGGCCACTGCCAGCAAGCGATGGCCACATGCACTCGGTTGAAGCGCGCCGAGGTGGAAATCATCTCGCTGCCGCGCCAGGCCACCGGGCGCAGGTAGCCGTCGACGACCTGGTTGCGTTGCAGCAGTTCATGGCTCGCCGCCTCCAGTTCAGCCAGCTCATGGGGGATGGCAAAGTCCATCAGTTGCGCCGAGCGATACAAGCGCTCGCTGTGCTCGCGCAGCTTGAAGATCTTGCCGTTGTAGACCCGCTCGCCTTCATACACGGTGCTCGCGTAATGCAGGCCATGGGTCAGCACATGCAACTGCGCCCGGGACCACTCGACGAACTCGCCGTCGAGCCAGATAACACCCTCGCGCTGATCAAACGGGATACTGCTCATTTCCATATCTCCCCATTTTTCATGAATTTTCCTACGCCGTTTCCAGCAACACAGGTATCAATTCCGGCACCGCGGCCAGTTCGTTCTGAAAGAAGAACGCACGCTCGCCGAAGGCCGGTTGCAAGTCGTCGAACCAGGTGACGTGCGGATCAAAGCGCGCGTAGAACGTGCGCAACACCCATTGCGGATTGCGTGCCTGGAGGAACTGCAGGACGAAGACCTTTTCCCCGGCGACGGTCTCGATACCGTTGATCAGCACCTTGCCGTAGAAGGTGCTCATGGACGGCCCGCGCACCGTTCGCGCCAGCCCCGACACCGTGCGGTACGCCGCCTGGAAGATCTCGAAGGCCCGCGCCAGCGGCATCGCGAAGTAATGGCTGGGGCCGGTGTCGCGCTCCACGAACATGTAGTACGGCACCGCCCCGAGCCGCACGCCTTCGGTCCACAGCGCGGCCCAATCGGCGGGGTTTTCGTTGATGTGGCGGATCACCGGCGCCTGCATGCGCACCGTCGCGCCCGTCGAGCGAATGCGCTCGATGGCCTGGCGGGCGATGGCCGGGCGGATCTCCACCGGGTGGTTGTAGTGCCCCATGATCGACAGGTTTTTCCCCGCCGCGACGATTCGCCGGAACAGCTCCAGCAGCTCGGGCGCATCCTTGTCGCTGACAAACCGCTGCGGCCAGTACGCCACGGATTTGGTGCCGATGCGGATGTTCTTCAGGTGCGGCAATTCCAGCAGCGGTTCGATGTAACCCGCCAGCGAACGGGTGTTCATGATCATCGGGTCGCCGCCGGTAATCAGCACGTCAGTCACTTCGCTGTGCACCTTCAGGTAGCTGACCAGTTCCCGGGATTCACGGGCATTGAACTTGAGTTCTTCCTCGCCGATGAACTGCGCCCAGCGGAAACAGAAGGTGCAGTACGCGTGACAGGTCTGACCGGCCCCGGGGAAAAACAGCACGGTCTCGCGGTACTTGTGCTGGATACCCGGCAGGACCTTGCCATTGAGGGTGACCCCGTTGTGCGTCAACTGCCCGGCCGGATGCGGATTCATGCGCAGCCAGATCGCCTCGATCCGGCGCTTGATCGCCGCACTGTCATCCAGCTCGATCAGGTGTTTGAGCGAGGCATACTCGTCCGCCAGCAACATGTCCTTGTGCGGGAAAGTCATGCGGAAAATCGGGTCGTCGGGAATGTTGTTCCAGTCGATCAGCGTGCCCAGCACATATTCGTTGGTGCGAAACGGCATGACCCGCGCCACCACGGTCATGGCCTCCTGTAACTCCGGCGTCAGCTTGTGCCAGTAGGGTGTGTCGCGGATGGTGCGTGAGTTATAGGGTGTGTAGCGTTCGTGCTCCGACAGTCCTTGCATGGCCGCGCTCCTGGTGAATGCCCTGAGTGTTGTTAGGCGATGGCCGGCGCTTTGCGCTCTATGTCCATCCACGCCCGGACGCTGTCGCGGTCCCACTGTCGCTGCACATAGGCTTCGAGCCGCGCCGGCACCGGATCACCGTTGGCCACCAGTCGGTTGAGCATGATTGCCAGGTCGGTGTCGGCAATGCTCCAGTCACCGAACAGATGTTCGGCGCCCTCTTCCAGCAAATGGTCGGCGACGAACAACAGACGCTCGACGGCAGCCTGGGCATCGGCGCTCAAGGGCAGATCCTTTTTACCGAAATAGACCAGATCAAACGGGCGTTCCCTGCGCACCACCAGCAAGTCACTGCGCAACCAGGCCTGCAATTGACGGGCACGGGCGCGTTGCTGGATGCCCTGCGGATAAAGTTTTGTATGCCCCGGGGTGAGCTCATCGAGGTACTCGGCAATCGCCGATGATTCCGCCAAGGCAAAATCTTCGTGAACCAGGGTTGGAACTTTGCATGTCAGCGAAAGATCGCGATAAACCGGCAAATAGTTTTCGCGGGCTTTTAAGTTAACAGGCACAAGTTCAAATGAAAGTTGCTTTTCCTTGAGCGCCACAAAAGCCGACATCGCAAAAGCGCTGACATGATCGGCGCTGACATACAGTTTTAGCTTGCTGTTTTCCATAGAGCACTCCATTCACTGACTGCAGGGATTAACGTGCATTGGAAGTGATCGTAGTTAGTTGAATGAGGGCTGAATAGATACAGAATTTGTTCGTTTCAATCGATACAGAAAGTTCGTTTACGCGGGCAAACGCAGAGGCAAAATCAGGCTCGGGAGCGGGTCGTGAAGGCAATGAAAAACGTAGGAGCCGGCTTGCCGGCGATGGCGGTCCCGGGGACGCTATCGCCGGCAAGCCGGCTCCTACGAAAAAGCGCTGGTGGGGGGAATTACGGCTGGGTGGTGATCAGGCCGTGGCTGTCGGCAAAGTTCGACAGCAACGCCATTTGCGGCATGTTGCTCATGTTCAGCATCGCCAGAGGCTCGTATTTGCTGGTGTTGACGAACCCATGCCGGGTCCAGGCCGGCACCAGCAGCACGTCGCCGCTGCTGACGTCGACCCCGTCGGCATCGCCGAGGGTCAACACCCCGCTGCCGCACTGGATGACAAACAGATGCCACCAGGAATGCGCGTGACCGTTGAGCGTCACACCGGGGTTCAGCCATTGCATGGCGATCGCCATCCCAGGCGTCACTTCGCAACCCCCAATGCTTTTTTCATGAGCCAGCGCGACGATATCAACGTCGCTGGCTTCGAGGGTCTGTCGCATTCCCGCCAGTTCGCTGCCTTTCCATACTTTGGGACTTGGCGCTCGATGGTGCAGGCTTTGACGAAAGTCCTTATATGAAAAAAACGCACCTTGAAAGTTATCCATTCGTACGCCCTTTTTATTTTCAACACTTTAGCGCTAAACACTAAGTTAAGGATTCAGCGCTGTAAAGTATGGAAATAACTTACAACACCGATGGACGCAAGGCCGCGATCATGTCCACCTCTATCGCGGCATTCTTGGGTAACTGATAAACACCGACGGTGGTGCGGGTATGTTTACCGGCATCGCCCAATACATGACTGAACACATCCGAGGCGCCGTTGGCCACTTCGCTCAAATCGACGAAATCCGCCGTGGATTTCACATAGACCGTTACCCGGATCAATGACTTGATCTTGTCCAGCGAACCAATCGCATCGACGATCAACGCCAGCCCACGCATCGCACTGATGCTGGCGGCGGCTTGCGCGTCGGCCATGCTGAGGTCCAGCCCGACGCGGCCCGGATAGTGGATCTTGCCGTTCATGCGCGGCACCAGGCCACTGATGTACAGCTCGTCATGATGGCGTATCAGCGGCGCGTAGTGCCCGCCTGCGGTGTTTTCGCCATAGATGTCATAACCAAACTCTTTGGCCAGGGCGATGAAGCGTTCATCGCAGGTCATGTGCTGGATCATGGATCGAACCCTCTTGATCGGTAATGCAAAAAAAACGGCTGCTGGCCAGCTCAACCTGCGGCGCGAGTGGGCGGCGCCAGGCTAGTGACCTCGATGTGTGACTCAATCACTTCGGCCAGGCGCAACAGGTCGTTGCTCAGTTGCCCGTAGTGTTCGTTGAACAACACGATGTGGCCGACGAATGAAAAATTGTCTTTGACCAGCGCGCTGACCGAGTCGCCGATACGCTTGGCGTATTGGCCTTCCACCAGATCGATGCGCAGCGCACGGGCGAGAGCCTCGATGTCGGGCATTGTGCGCAGGATGCCGCCGGCCGGCGCCTTGAGCAGGCGAATGCCGCAGTAACCACGGGCCACTGGCTCGTGCTCTTCGGTCTTGCCTTCCACCGCCCAGCGCACCCAGCGTTCCCACGGATCGAAATCGACGAAGGCGCGTTTGGCCAGGTCCCAGATGTGCATGCCGCCAGGGCGCATGTTGGTTTCCACGGCAGAGGTCAGGTTGTCGCTGCGCAGGAACACTTCGTTGTGCCAGGCACCGTTGTCCCGGGACACCAATGCCGACATGTGCCGACCGGCCGCCATCAAGCGCGCCTGCACCTCAGCCGCCAGCGGTGCGGGCACGACTTGCTGGATCTCTGCGCGGTAGGCGCCTTCGGTGGTGGTTTTTTCAGTCACCCAGGTGCTGCCGGCCACGTAGTCCCAGCTGTATTCGCGGGCGTTCTGCACCAGCTCTTCGAGAACGATGCCGCCCTCGCGGTAGGGTTTCAGGGCAAGCCAGGCGTCGTCGCATTCCGAAGGGTGATGGATCACGCGACAACCTCGGCTCGCACCTTCGCACGCCGGTTTGATGAAGGCCTTGCCGCCCAGTTCGACGACGCGCTGGCGCAGTTCCGGCAGGCTTTCGACCCGCGCGGAAAACACCGGCCGGTATTCTTCAGGGGAGCTGCTGGCCGCCGCTTCGAGGCGACGGAAGATCTGCTTGTCCAGGCCCGCCCGTGCCTCGCCCGGGGTAATGCCCGGCAAGCCGAAGTGACTGGCCAGCGCGGCCCCCAGCAGCACGCCGCGATCGGAGAACGGCAGTACGCCGATCAGCTTCCAGCTGTCGGCATTCAGGCACCCCACTACCAGTTCAAGGGACGCCGCCACGTCTTTCTCGGCCAGCGAAGTGCTGCAGACGTGATCGGCCACCTGGTCGTCATGGGGCTGAATCTTCTCGACCAGCAGGATGAGCCTGGCGTTGTAGAGCGACTTGCACAGCTCGCGCAGCTTCTGGATGTCGTGAACCCGACTGCCGTTGTAACCCACCACTACCACGCATGAAGTCGTATTCATTGATGCCCCCGACCCGCAAAGTGAAATCCGCAACGGCGATGACTCAGTCATGCAACGACGCATTGGATTTACGGTTGAGCCAATACCAGGCCAGGATCCCGCCGGCGCCGATGGCGGCGAGGACCAGCGCGTTGTACGGCGCCGGCACCACTCGCATGATCAACACGGTCAGCCCGGCCCCTACCCCCAGGGACACTTCCTTGACGAACATGTTGTTTTGCTTGACCGAAAAGTAATCGAGGTAGCTGAAGGCGCATTCGGCGATCGACAGCAGCGCCACCCAGATCAGCGCCCCGGCGAGGGTCTCGACGTGGAACGCGGATGGCGACGACAGCACGGCAAAGCCGCCGACGATGATCCCGATCACCGCGAGCACCTTGAAGCGCCCCGTGCGCTCGATCAGCTTCATCACCGGCACCTGGGCGAAGACCACCACGGCACTGTTGAGGATCAGCATCAAGCCGTACCAGGCAGGCAGTTCGCCGGTCTTGAGCAGGATCGCCTGGGGCAGGATCGAAAACACCCCGAACAGCTTGATGCCCATGATGATCCCGGCGATTACCCAAGGCAGTTTGCTGCCCCAGTTGCTGCCGGCCTGGCTGGCCGGGCGGGCTGCCAGCGGTTCGGTGGTGAAGGTCGCACCAAGGGCGATCGGCAGGCACAGCAGCACGAACGCCGCCGCACCGAGGAAAAACATCGTAGGCGTGAGCAGTGGCGACAACAGGATCAGACCGGCCACCAGGCTGCCCATGTTCATGGCCACGCGGTTGTAGGCCGCGCCTTCCTTGGTCTGTGCCGCTTCGCTCTTGATCAGGTAACCGGCAATGGCAATGCCATAGGCGAACAGTGCGGCGGCAAACATCACCATGCCTTGATTGCTGGTCAGCGCCAGCAGCACCAGGCCAAGGCCGGCACACAGCAGCGTGACGCTCAGGGAGCGGCGGCCAAGCACCAGTAGAGTCAGGGGCAACAGCAGCAGCAAGGCGCGATATCCAAGGGCCAGGATGCTGTTGGTGGCGGTGTCGAGCCAGACGTTGGCCTTGCCCAGCACCGCGAACAGCGAGACAGCGGTGATCATCCGGATCGTGAATAACCGCAGGTTAATGACCGGTTTGGCCACCGCGACCGTTGTTTCGACACCCATGCAGCACCTCAGGAACCGGGAGAACGCCCGCCAACAAAGGCCGACACTCGGAAAAGTCTGTAAGGGCATGGTAGAGAGAGAGGCTTGTCCTGATCAGAGCAAGTTCGTATAGAATCCAACAAACTTTACTGCCGGAGAGACCAGTAAAATGCAGGTTCAACGCGCAGTCATTGCCGCCATTGAATTCCAGCCCGGCGTGCCGCTGGTGCAGCAGATCGTCGATCAGCTGACCCGGGCGATCAGCACCGGTGGCCTGCCCCATGGCGCCAAGCTGCCGCCGATTCGCGAACTCTCCGACTTGATGAACGTGGGCAAGTCCACGGTGGTCGATGCACTGGACCGCTTGCGGGCCAAGGGGCTGGTGGTGTCTCGCCAGGGCTCCGGGCATTACGTGCACCGCTCCGAAGCGGCGCTGAAAAGCGGCACCGGCCCGGACCTGCAACCCCAGGACACCCTGAGCGTGGTACGCCGCGCACTGCTGCTGGACAACGGCGCGCTGCGCCCCGGCTGCGGTTTTCTGCCGACCTCGTGGCTGCCCGCCGAAGAATTGCAGAAAGCCGTGCGCAGTACCCTGCGAGCGACGTCGTTGCGCATGGGCGAGTACGGCGTGGCCGGCGGATATCTGCCGTTGCGCCAGGCCCTGCGGGTCAAACTGGCGACCTTCGGCATCGAAGCGCCGGTGGACCAGATCATCACCACCGCCAACACCATGCAGGCCATCGATCTGCTGATGCGCCTGCTGGTCAAACCCGGCGACACCGTGCTGCTCGACGATCCGTGTTACTTCAACATGCACGCCAACCTGGCGCTGCACGGGGCCAAAGTCATCACCATTGCGCGCAATCGCGACAACATCGACCTGGACGCGTTCGAGCAACTGCTGATCGCCCACAAACCCGTGCTGTACATGACCAACAGCACCCTGCATAACCCCACCGGCCACTCGTTCACCCCGGCCCAGGTGTACCGCTTGCTGGAACTGAGCCACCGCCATGGCTTCCACATCGTCGAAGACGATCTGTACTGCGACATCCAGCAACGCCGCACCCCGCGCCTGGCGGCCAGCGGGCTGGACAACGTGAGTTATGTCTCCGGCTTCTCCAAGACCCTGACCGCCAACAGCCGCGTCAGCTACACCGTACTCTCGCCACAATTGGCGGCACGCATGGTTGCCCTGAAAATGGCTTGCGGCGGGGTGACGTCGGAGCTGGCGGAGCAGATCACCTGCACCATGCTCAGCGACGGCAGCTATGCCAAACATGCGCGGCGCACGGTGGACCGGCTCTATGAATCGAACAGTCGCGTGGCCGGTTGGCTGGCCGAGGCCGGGTGTTCGCTGTCGTCATTGCCGGGTGAAGGCGTATTTATCTGGGCGCGGTTGCCGGAGGGCTTGCATGCCGAGAACCTGGCTCGCCAGGGGCTGGAGAACAACATGGTATTGGCGCCGGGCACGTTGCTGAGCAAAGCGCCGGATGCCAGCCAGTTCCTGCGATTCAACGTGGCTCACAGCGACAGCTTGCAGGTGCGGGAACGGTTTTTTCGGTTGCTCGATAAAACCTGAAAATAGCTGACGACCCTCGCCCCTGAGGGAACGACCCTGCTGGCGATGGCCGCAACAACTACTCCAAAAAAAAATCCCGCCCTTCTCTCGAAGGGCGGGATTTTTGCTTAACCAAAATCGTACGAATGGACTACCAAGTCTTCATTGAATTTCAGACTCACACGTTCTGGCCGATGATCTGCCGTACCGGCGAAACCGAAACCCATTGGGCGGACAGGACGTCCAGTGAGCAGCGACAATATCTCACGCAGTGATTCGCTGTATGGCTTATCGATTGCGGCATTCAAAATGATGCTGGTTTGTTCGATGTTTAACATGGTGCCTCCTGGCATCTGTGGATTATGCGCGTTGATCCTCAATGCGCCACGCCACTATCGACCACTCAAACAATTTGGTGCGGTACATATTTATCGCTTTTCCAAAAAGCAAAAAAAAACCGCCCTTCTCTCGAAGGACGGTTTTTTACGGCATCCGACGCTTAAGGCGCGTACGTCAGCAGCAACTCGGTCGGCACTTTGAAGTCCAGGGACATCATCACGCTCAACGCGGTAATGGTGAAGATCGAGAACACGAACAACTTGCGTGCCCAGACCGTGTCATCCACTGCCTTGTAACCGGTCCAGGCCATGTACAACCAGTACATGCCCATGGCCGCGGCGACGGCGAGGTAGCTCATGCCGGCGTAGCCGCTGAAGGTCAGCATCAAGGTCGCCACGAGGAAGGCCAGGATGTAGATCAGGATGTGCTTCTTGGCCACCTGGATACCGCGCTTCACTGGCAGCACCGGAATCGATGCGGCCAGGTAATCGTTGAAGCGGAAGATCGCGATGGCGTAGGAATGCGGCATCTGCCACAGGCTGAACATCACCAGCAGGGTCAGCGCGGCCATGTCGAAGGTGTTGCTGACTGCGACATAACCGATCACTGGCGGCATGGCGCCCGACAGGCTGCCTACCAGCGTGCCGTGAACCGACTTGCGCTTGAGGTACAGGCTGTAGAAGCCGACGTAGATCACGAAGCCGATGACTGCGAACAGCGCGGCCAACGGGTTGGCCACCTTGTACAACAGCGCAACGCCGGCGACACCCAGGACGGTCGCATAGATCAGGGCCAGTTTCAGGGAGATCAAGCCCTGCACCAGCACCCGGTTCTTGGTGCGTTCCATCTTCAGGTCGATGTCGCGGTCGATGCAGTTGTTGAACACGCAACCGGAGGCAACCACCAGGGACGTGCCGATCATGGCGGCCAGGAAGATGGCCAGATCGACATGCCCTTTGGAGGCCAGGAAAAATCCGCCTGCCACAGAAAGCACGTTACCGAAAATGATCCCCGGTTTGGTGATTTGGATAAAGTGCTTAAGGGACATGCGGATCTACCTCACTTCGCCATCATGAACGTGTGGATGCTGAACATGATCCACAGCGACAAGCCAACCAGCAGGACAATCACGATCGCGGCAAAGACAAACGCAATCACGTTGTTACGCTGCGCGGCCGAACGGTCCAGGTGGAGGAAGTACACCAGGTGCACGAGCACCTGGATGACGGCCATCGCGACGACGATCATCAGGGTGATCGACTTCGGCAGCGTCGGGTACATCACCAGACCGAACGGGATCAGGGTCAGGATCACCGACAGGATGAAGCCGATACCGTAGGACTTGACGCTGCCGTGACCGGCATCGTGGCTGTCATGGGAGTGTGTGTTAGCCATTTACATAGTCCCCATCAGGTAAACAACGGTGAATACGCAGATCCACACGACGTCCAGGAAGTGCCAGAACAGGCTCAGGCAGCTCAGACGGGTCTTGTTGGTCGCCGTCAGGCCGTTTTTCTGCACCTGGTACATCATGATCGCCATCCAGATCAGACCGCTGGTCACGTGCAGACCGTGGGTGCCGACCAGGGTGAAGAACCCGGACAGGAAGCCGGAACGGCTAGGGCCGTAGCCCTCGGAGATCAGCATGTGGAACTCGTTGATCTCCATGCCGATGAAGCCGGCACCGAACAGGAAGGTCATGGCCAGCCAGCCCAGGACCTGCTTCTTGTTGCCACGGAAGAACGCCAGCATGGCGAAGCCGTAGGTGATCGAACTGAACAGCAGCAGAGCGGTTTCGCCCAGTACGTATGGCAGTTCGAAGATGTCGTGGCCCGACGGGCCACCCGCTACGTTGTTAACCAGTACCGCGTACGCCGCGAAGATCGACGCAAACAGAATGCAGTCGGTCATCAGGTAGAGCCAGAAACCGAATACGGTCATCTCGCCCGAGTCGTGGTGATGGTCATCATGCCCATGTCCATCGACATGGGTGTGTCCAGCATTGGTCACTAAGTTCGACATGGTTTAAGCCTGTTCCAACGAGGTTTCAACACGGGTGGCGGTGGCCGGGATTTTCCCTGCCGCAACCAGACGCTTGTGCTGCTCGGCTTCGATGCGCTCGATCACGTCGACCGGCACCATATAGCCTTGATCATCACGAGCGGCGTGGATCACGAAGTAGATCACGGTGCCGGCCAGGCCAGCGATTGCCAGCCACCAGATGTGCCAGATCATCGCGAAACCGAACACGGTCAACAGAGCGCCCATGACCACACCAGTGGCGGTGTTGTTTGGCATGTGGATCGGTTCGTACTTGGCCGGAGCCTGGTACGCGGTACCGTTTTCCTTGGCTTCGGTGAACGGATCGACGCAATCGGCTTTCGGCAGCACAGCGAAGTTGTAGAACGGAGGTGGCGACGAGGTCGACCATTCCAGGGTATGGGCATTCCACGGGTCGCCGTGTTCGCACATGTTCTCTGGCTTGTTGCGGTCACGCACACTCACGTAGAGCTGGATCAGCTGGCAAGCGATACCGACAGCGATCATCACCGCACCGAACATCGCAACGTACAGGTACGGCACCCACTCAGGGTTGGTGGTGGCGTTCAGGCGACGGGTCATGCCCATGAAGCCCAGAGCGTAGAGCGGCATGAACGCGACGAAGAAGCCGCTGATCCAGAACCAGAACGCTGCCTTGCCCCAACCTTCGTGCAGCTTGAAGCCGAACGCTTTAGGGAAGTAGAACGCGAAACCTGCGATGTAACCGAATACCGCACCGCCGATGATCACGTTGTGGAAGTGCGCGATCACGAACAGGCTGTTGTGCAGAACGAAGTCGGCACCCGGGATGGCCAGCAGTACGCCAGTCATGCCGCCGATGGCGAAGGTCACCATGAAGCCCAGGGTCCACAGAACCTGGCTGGTGAAACGCAGACGGCCCTGATAAATGGTGAACAGCCAGTTGAACAGCTTCACACCCGTCGGGATGGAAATCAGCATCGTCGCCAGGCCGAAGAAGGCGTTGACGCTGGCCCCCGAACCCATGGTGAAGAAGTGGTGCAGCCAAACCATGAAGCCCAGGATCGAGATTGCGCCCGATGCGTAGATCATCGACTTGTGGCCGAACAGTTTCTTACCGGTGAACGCCGAGATCACTTCCGAGAAAATGCCGAACGCTGGCAGGATCAGGATGTACACCTCAGGGTGACCCCACGCCCAGAACAGGTTCACGTACATCATCGGATTGCCACCAAGTTCATTGGTGAAAATGTGGAAATCCATGTAACGGTCAAGCGTCAGCAGTGCCAGGGTAGCGGTCAGGATCGGGAACGAAGCCACGATCAGGACGTTGGCCCAGGTGCAGGTCCAGGTGAAGATCGGCATGTCCATCAGCTTCATGCCAGGGGTACGCATTTTCAGCACGGTGGCCAGGAAGTTGACCCCCGTCAGCGTCGTACCTAGCCCGGATAGCTGTAGCGCCCAGATGTAGTAGTCCATCCCCACGCCAGGGCTGTATTGCAGGCCCGACAGCGGCGGATAGGCAACCCAGCCGGTCTTGGCGAATTCGCCGACGCCCAGGGACAGGTTGATCAGCACTACGCCGGAAACCAGCAGCCAGAAGCTCAGGGAGTTCAGGAACGGGTAGGCAACGTCACGCGCGCCGATCTGCAGCGGCACTGCAAGGTTCATCAGGCCGGTGAAGAATGGCATCGCCATGAAGATGATCATGATCACACCGTGAGCGGTGAAGATCTGGTCATAGTGTTCAGGTGGCAGGTAGCCAGGCGAACCCTCGGTGGCCATGGCCAGCTGGGTACGCATCATGATGGCGTCGGCAAAGCCGCGCAGCAGCATGACCATGGCGACGACGATGTACATCACGCCGATTTTCTTGTGGTCGACCGACGTCAGCCACTCGGTCCACAGGTAGGTCCACTTCTTGAAGTAAGTGATACCCGCGAACAGTGCCAGACCGCCGAGCGCGATCATGGCGATGGTCACCATTACGATCGGCTCGTGGAACGGGACCGCTTCCCAACTTAATTTACCAAACATCGTTTACTCCTCTGCCCCGGCAGCTGAATGCGAATCCATGTCCGTAGCGGCCACTTCTTTCTCTTTCTTCTCGTGCTTCACTTTCGGACCTGGTTTCATGCCTTCGTACTTGTCGACGATGGTCTGGAACAGGTTCGGCGTGACCGAGGAGTAGAGCTCGACTGGGTTGTTCTGGCTCTGCTTGGCAAGGGCTGCGTACTCAGCTTGTTCAAGCTGTTTAGGTGCCTTTTTGACTTCGCTTACCCAGGCGTCGAAATCTTCCTGGGAAGTTGCGATCGCTTTGAATTTCATGCCGGTGAAACCAGCGCCGCTGTAGTTGGCGGAGATACCGTCCATTTCAGCGTTCTCGTTGGCGATCAGGTGCAGCTTGGTCTGCATGCCCGCCATCGCGTAGATCTGGCCGCCCAGGGCAGGGATGAAGAAGGAGTTCATCACGGCGTCGGAGGTGATCTTGAAGTTGATTGGCGTGTGCGCCGGGAACACGATCTTGTTGACCGTGGCGATGCCTTGTTCCGGGTAGATGAACAGCCACTTCCAGTCAAGCGCGACCACTTCGATGGTCACAGGCTTGACGTCGGATTCCAGCGGCTTGTACGGGTCCAGAGCGTGGGTCGACTTGTAGGTGACATAACCCAGGGCAATGATGATCAGCACCGGAACAGCCCACACCGCGATTTCAATCTTGGTGGAGTGGTTCCATTTCGGCGTGTAGGTGGCGTTGGTGTTGGACGCGCGGTATTTCCAGGCGAACAGGAAGGTCATGACGATGACCGGCACCACGACCAACAGCATCAGCAGCGTTGCGGTGATGATCAGGTTTCGCTCATCCAGACCTACCTGGCCCTTGGGATTGAGCAAGGTCATGTTGCAGCCTGACAGCAACAGCGTGCCGATCAGCGGCAATAAGCCTAGTAGTCTGGGGTACCTGTTTTTACTCATCTCACGACCTCTAAAGCAGCTTGCGCAATGCAGTTGGGTTTTGATCGCCAACACTTCACCCTGCCAAGGGTTGGCATTTTTCTTGGATTGAATAAGGGCATGCCCGTCGAGCGTCAGACGCTGTGCGACAAATCCCGGGCCTGCGGTGAGTTCTTATTCGAATTCGTGGTCAAAGGCCTTGTTACAGACCAATTCCATTTGGTGCGGAAAGTTGGAGGCTCCGACACCTGGGCATCGCATGAAGCCACCAGACCTCTCGACACCCTGTTTCCGCTCATATCTGGTTAAGATTTGAGCAGTGTCGGGAATTCAGTGCGGGCGATTGTAGATAGGTAGCGATCTATAAACCATGTCTCATCCCGAAATAATTTTTATCCGAACCAGCAACAATCATTAACCGTTTTCGCAAAAGTGGCGCATCTTATCGAAATTGATTCTCAACAAAAACACCAAAATAAGTAGGCCTTCCACCCGCAGTTCAGACAGTATCCTGCCCCTGCCTGCTTGCGTTTACCTTGCCCGAAGCCCGATATGACGGGGGCTCTGGCCATTCGCCAGAGCCTGTTAAAACTGCCTGTTCGGGTTCGCAACGGAAAAAACCGCAAGCCTTTAAAACAGTCCAATTTCGTTACGTTTCCATGCACCAATTCGCCTTCCTCGAACGCCCTGCGACACCGGCTCTGTGACAACATGTCGCACACGTGTCGCACCCTTGGCTGTCGCACATCACGGTCTTTTTACCTGGTGCCTGAAATGCGCCCGGCAAGACAAAAAAAGCCCCGGCCTTCTCTGGGAGGACCGGGGCTTTTTTTGTCCGACAATACGTGGCGACAGACGACCTCAGCGCAGCGCTTTGCGGTTACGCGAGGTCAGCAACGGCACCAGCACCACGATCAGCACGAAGGCGACCAGCGCCCACTGCGCCAGCGACAGGCCGAGGATCGGCGGGTACGGCGTAGAGCAGAAACCGTCGACCTGGAAACCCAGCGGGAAGATCTTCGCCAGCGGCAAGTCATCGACAATCGGTTGCAGCACATCGATGCCACAGCTGACCGCCGGATAGAACTGCGTATACACGTGATGCCCGGCAACGCCGACGCCTGCCAGTGCGCAGATCACCACCAGCGCTTCGAACACCGTGATGCTGCGACGGTTGCGCATGGCCGCACCGATGAAGGCGAAGATCGCGATCAGCAGCAACGCATAACGTTGCAGGATGCACAGCGGGCAAGGTGCTTCGCCCAGAACGATTTGCATGTACAGCGCGCCGCCGATCAACGCCAGGCAAATGATGCCCAACAATACCAGGTAGCGCCGTTCACGCCCCAACCGCATGGATTCATCGCTCATCGCGTTTCCCTTGAAGATTTCGATTGCCCGCCAGTCTACACGCTGGCCCGGACCTTTGAGAGCCTGGAGCGTGTGAGGGGGATTCGGGGGAATAGACGATAAGGCGGTTAAGGAGGGATTAACTTTCTGGTGTTTTTTCAAATCAAGACCGAGGTGAAGCAATCGCGGGCAAGCCCGCTCCCACAGGATTTGTGTCAATCCAGATTGATGTGAACGACACAAAACCTGTGGGAGCGTGGCTTGCCCGCGATGAAGCCGCCTCGGTCTTACTCCAACGCCGCAGCCGGCCCGAAGAACTCATAGCGGCTTTGCTTCTCCGGCACACCCAGGTCTTTGAGGTGACGCTTGATCGCTGCCATGAAACCTTTCGGCCCCAGGAAGTAAGCATCCAGATCACGCTGCTCCGGCAGCCATGCATTCAACTGCTGCTGGCTCAACAAACCGACCTTGTGCGCCGCCGGGCTCACGCCGTCATCTTCGGCGTAGCAGTAGAAGCGCTTGAGCTGCGGGTGACGCTCGGCCAGGCCATCGATCCAGTCGCGGAAGGCATGGACGCTGCCGTTGCGCGCGCAGTGGATGAAGTGCACCGGCCGCTGGGTCTCCAGCGCCGCTTCGAGCATCGCCAGGGTCGGGGTGATGCCGACGCCGCCACTGATCAGCACCAGTGGCTTGTCGCTGGCGGTCAGGACGAACTCGCCCGATGGCGGGAACAGCTGGATGCTGGCGCCGACATGCAACTGGTCATGCAGGAAGTTGGATGCGCGGCCACCGTCCTCGCGTTTGACGCTGATGCGATACTGGCCGTTGTTCGCCAGCGCCGACAGCGAGTAGTTGCGACGGATCTCTTCACCATCGAGGATCAGTTTCATACCGATGTACTGGCCGGGCTCTGCCGTCAGGATCGGGCCTTTGTCCGCAGGTTCAAAGTAGAACGAAGTGATCTCGGCGCTCTCCTCCACCTTGCCGGCCACGATAAATTCCCGCGCCCCGCGCCAGCCGCCCGGTGCCTGCTCCTTCTGGTCGTAGATGCTGGTTTCGGCACCGATCAGGATGTCCGCCAGTTGGCCGTAGGCCGCGCCCCAGGCTGCGATCACTTGCGGGGTGGCGATCTCTTCGCCGAGCACTTCGGCGATAGCCCGCAGCAGGCAGCTGCCGACAATCGGGTAGTGTTCCGGGAGGATCTGCAGGGCCACGTGCTTGTTGATGATCTTGGCCACCAGGTCGCCCAACTGGTCGAGTTGGTCGATATGGCGCGCATACATCAATACGCCGTTGGCCAAGGCGCGCGGCTGATCACCGCTGGCCTGGTGGGCCTGGTTGAACAGCGGGCGCACTTGCGGGTATTCGGAGAGCATCATTCGGTAGAAGTGCGTGATCAGCGCCTCACCACCGCTTTCAAGCAGCGGCACGGTGGATTTGACGATGGCACGGTCTTGAGCGCTCAGCATAAGGTGACTCCTGGTCTTCTTGGGTTGCTAACGGATTACCCTATGCCTATCAGCTTCCATGCCAACTATTTAATCGTTATAAATCAATAAGTTAATAACTTAATAGTCATTTGGACACCCTCTGACTTATAGTCATACCGACTACATGGAGTCACTATGACTGCAAAATCCCTGCTCACCGCCCTGCTGCCCCTGGTCTCCGACCTGTCCCGCGAACTGCCCGAGGGCGAGCGTTATCGCCGTCTGCTGGAAGCCATGCGCGCGCTGCTGCCGTGCGACGCCGCCGCCCTGCTGCGCCTCGACGGTGAATGGCTGGTGCCGCTGGCCGTCGACGGCTTGAGTACCGACACCCTCGGCCGGCGCTTCAAGGTCAGCGAGCACCCGCGTTTTGAAGCGCTGCTCAGCAGCCCCGGCCCGACCCGTTTCGCTGCCGACAGCGACTTGCCCGACCCCTATGACGGTCTGGTCGATGGCCTCGATGACCACCTGGAAGTCCACGACTGCATGGGTTGCCCCTTGTTCATCGACGAGCGCCCATGGGGTCTGCTGACTCTCGACGCCCTCGACCCCGAGCGCTTCGAACCGATCGAACTGGATGCCCTGCAAGCCTTCGCCAGCCTCGCGGCCGCCACGGTCAACGCCGCCGAACGCATCGAGCGCTTGAACAACCGGGTCGAAGACGAACATCAACGTGCCGAGGTGTACCGCCAGGCCAGCGGCCAGCAGAACCGCGAGATGATCGGCCAGAGCAAGGCCCACAAACGTCTGGTCGAAGAAATCAGCCTGGTGGGCGGCAGCGACCTGACCGTGCTGATCACCGGCGAAACCGGGGTCGGCAAGGAGTTGGTGGCCCAGGCCATCCATGCCGCCTCGCCCCGCGCCGACAAACCGATCATCAGCCTCAACTGCGCCGCGCTGCCCGATACCCTGGTGGAAAGCGAGCTGTTCGGCCATGTCCGTGGCGCCTTCACCGGAGCGATGAACGACCGTCGCGGCAAGTTCGAACTGGCCAATGGCGGCACGCTGTTTCTCGATGAAGTCGGTGAGCTGTCGCTGACCGTGCAGGCCAAGTTGCTGCGGGTGTTGCAGAGCGGTCAACTGCAGCGACTGGGGTCGGACAAGGAGCATCAGGTCGATGTGCGCCTGATCGCCGCGACCAACCGCGACCTCGCCGAAGAAGTACGCAGCGGCCGTTACCGCGCCGACTTCTACCATCGCCTCAGCGTTTACCCGCTGCGGGTCCCGGCCCTGCGCGATCGCGGCCGCGATGTACTGCTGCTCAGCGGCTACTTCCTGGAGCAGAACCGCTCGCGCATGGGCCTCAACAGCCTGCGCCTGAACAGCGACGCCCAGACCGCGCTCCTGGCCTACGACTGGCCCGGCAACGTGCGCGAGCTTGAACACCTGATCGGCCGCAGTGCCTTGAAAGCACTGGGCAACTGCAAGGAACGGCCAAAGATTCTCAGTTTGAGCGCCGCCGACCTGGACTTGCCCAATGCCAGCGTTGAAGCCGCCGCCGAACACCCTGCCGCCGCCGTAACGCAAGCGGTGACCGGCGACTTGCGCGAGGCCACGGAGAACTATCAACGCCAACTGATCAGTGCCTGCCTGGAGCGGCACAACCACAACTGGGCAAGCGCGGCCCGTGAGCTAGGCTTGGATCGGGCGAACCTGGGGCGGATGGCCAAAAGGTTGGGGATGAAATAACCCGGCATCGAATGCTGTAGGAGCCGGCTTGCCGGCGATAGCGTCCTCGAGGTCGCCATCGCCAGCAAGCCGGCTCCTACAGTGCGATCACCATTTGCTGGGCAATCAAGTCATTTACCCTAAAGCCTGCCCCCGACAAGTCGATAACCCGGCATCGAAGTCATTGGCGATCCAGTGATCGCCCGCCACCTTTTCCAGAGAAGGTTCCTATGTCCTCCACCAAAGCCCGCGCAGACTCTCTTTCGCTTCTGCTGTTTACCTTGCGCAGCGGCAAGTTGATGGCGATCAACCTGCTCAAGGTCAGCGAGATCATTCCCTGCCCGCCGTTGACCAAACTGCCGGAGTCGCATCCCCACGTCAAAGGCATCGCCAGCCTGCGCGGTGCGTCGCTGTCGGTGATCGACCTCAGCCGCGCCATTGGCGAGCGTCCACTGGAAGACCCCAACGGCGGCTGCCTGATCGTCACCGATGTCAGCCGCTCCAAGCAGGGCCTGCACGTGCAGGCGGTAAGCAAGATCGTCCATTGCCTGACCTCCGACATCCGCCCGCCGCCATTCGGCTCCGGTGGTTTGCGTGCCTACATCACCGGCGTGACGTCGGTCGATGGCACCCTGGTGCAAGTGCTGGACATCGAAAAAGTCATCCACAGCATTGCCCCGGCACAAATCGAAATGGCGCCGACCGAACTGAGCATGGAAGACGCCGAACTGCTCGGCAATGCGCGCATCCTGGTGGTTGACGACAGCCAGGTCGCCTTGCAGCAATCGGTGCACACCCTGCGCAACCTCGGCCTGCAATGCCATACGGCCCGCAGCGCCAAGGAAGCCATCGACTGCCTGCTGGACCTGCAAGGCACCGCGCAGCAGATCAACCTGATCGTCTCGGACATCGAAATGTCGGAGATGGACGGCTACGCCTTCACCCGCACCCTGCGGGAAACCCCGGACTTCGCGCATCTTTATGTACTGCTGCACACCTCACTGGACAGTGCGATGAACGCCGAGAAAGCACGACTGGCGGGGGCGAACGCGGTGCTGACCAAGTTCTCTTCGCCGGAACTGACCCAGTGTCTGATCACCGCGGCCAAGGCTGTCGCCGAACAAGGTTATTGAGTGTTGACCGAAGATTACTGCTGGCTGATGCGGCGCGACCTGTCTGTCGTCGTGCCGTCCTCCGAATGGCCAGCCGGCCTGCAACTTAGCGAATATCGCCCTGAACTGGGCGCAGCCGTGCACCGCGTGATGGAGTTCGGTTATCTCGACGGCGGCGGGCGCGTAGCCGCGCTGGAAATGTGGCAACGCCAGTTCGAAACCGATCCGGAATATGACCCGGCCCTGTGCTTCATTGCCCTGGAAGGCGCAGAAGTGGTGGGGGTGTGTCAGTGCTGGACCAGTGCCTATATCAAGAATCTGGTGGTGCACCCGCGGTTTCAGGGGCGGGGACTGGGGCGAGCGTTATTGCTCCAGGCATTCAAGGTGTTCGAGCAGCGACGTGAAGGTTTCGTCGACCTCAAAGTGCGTGAAGACAACCTTCGCGCGCGGCGCTTGTATGAAAGCGTCGGGATGTACGCCGTCCGCCGGGAGCCGGTTCCGCTCTGACACGACGATGGGGCCGGCACAACCACTTCAAAACCTTCAGGCATACTTACCTTTCGGTCACAGCACCAAGGATGCCTGAACCATGAAAGCAGCAACCCTGACTATTCTCTGCCTCACCGCCCTCACCGCCCAGGCCCATGCCTCCAGCCCCGACGCCTGGGCAAACTACGACAAAGCCGTACTCGCCAGCTGCACCAAGGCCAGCGGCCTGAAAGACGCCAAACCCGTGGGCAACGCCGCGCAGTTCGATGACCGGGTCGGCTACACCGCGCTCCTGCTCCAGGGCCAGTACCCGCAAAAGCACATGAAAGGCGCACAAGGCACCGAGCTGTGCCTCTACAAAAAGAACAACAAAACCGCGTACGTCACCGAATGGGACTCCATCCGCCCGACCGGCAAGGCCAACTGAGTGGCGCATGACGTGCTCTGAACAAGTGTGGGAGCGGGCTTGCTCGCGAAGACGGCTGATCAGAGTCCGCGCTGATGAAATCTCAGCGCTTGCCCATCGACCGACGAGTCCCCGGCGGTGCCATGCCCGGCGTCTTGGTGTGGCCGTTCTTGGCGCCGTTCTTGTACCACGGCTGGTTCGAGCCCTTGGCGGCGGCCAGTTCACCCGGCTTGAACGGGAACTTGAACGACGGGATCTCGGCTTTGGTTTCGCTATCGGCACTGGAGTCGACGCTGTCTGGCAGCTCTGCCTGTACGTCGCAGGCGTCCGCGACCGGCGATTGTTTCGGGGAAGTCATGAAAGCTCCGGGTGATGCATGAAGTGTCGGGCCCGGTGAGCGAGCCGCATGCCACAGTCTAAGAAGTGCGGCAGTATAACTGGATGAAGCACCGCAAGCTGCAAGCTTGCATTGACCGTCTGGCGACTCGCACAAATCCCGCGAAGAATGTTAGCGTGCTCATCATTCTTCACCGCCCCACGAGTCCGCCCCCATGAAAAAGACTGTCCTGGCTTTCAGCCGCGTCACCCCGGCCATGGTCGAACGCCTGCAAGAGGATTTCGACGTCATCGTGCCGAATCCGAAAAACGGCGACATCAATGCCCAGTTCAACGAAGCCCTACCCCACGCCCACGGCCTGATCGGCGTCGGTCGAAAACTCGGTCGCGCCCAATTGGAAAACGCCACCAGGCTGGAAGTGGTGTCCAGCGTCTCGGTGGGCTACGACAACTATGATCTCGCTTACTTCAACGAGCGCGGGATCATGCTGACCAACACCCCGGATGTGCTCACCGAAAGCACCGCCGACCTGGCGTTTGCACTATTGATGAGCAGCGCCCGTCGCGTCGCCGAACTGGACGCCTGGACCAAGGCCGGGCAATGGCAGGCCACTGTCGGTGCGCCGCTGTTCGGTTGTGATGTGCATGGCAAGACGCTGGGTATCGTCGGCATGGGCAACATCGGTGCCGCCATTGCCCGACGCGGTCGTCTGGGCTTCAACATGCCGGTCATCTACAGCGGTAACAGCCGCAAGACCGAGCTGGAACAGGAACTCGGCGCGCAATACCGCAGCCTCGACCAGTTGCTGGCCGAAGCTGATTTCGTCTGCCTGGTGGTGCCGCTCAGCGAGAAAACCAAACACCTGATCAGCCATCGCGAACTGGCGCTGATGAAGCCAGGCGCCATTCTGGTGAATATCGCCCGTGGTCCGGTGGTGGATGAACCGGCGCTGATCGAAGCGCTGCAAAACAACCGCATTCGTGGGGCCGGCCTGGACGTATACGAAAAAGAACCGTTGGCCGAGTCGCCACTGTTCCAGTTGAAAAATGCAGTGACCCTGCCGCACATCGGCTCGGCCACCCATGAGACCCGCGATGCCATGGCCAACCGTGCCCTGGCCAACTTGCGCAGTGCCTTGCTGGGTGAGCGACCGCAGGATCTGGTCAATCCGCAGGTATGGAAAGCCTGATTGAACAACGGCACGTCTTCATTGGCGTGCCACTTTATATAAAACCTTAAACAACTTTCCATCAACCCCTTATATCAAGCGACATAACTCGCAAAGCACTCTTTACCCCCACTACATCTAAACAGCTATAAACTCCGAAAAACAAGAACGTATCAACCGTACATTCGGAGAGCATCCTGCATGAGCTATTTAACCACTGCCTGCATGGTAAGGCGGAGCAAATTAATAATTGTCTTCATTGCGGCATTATTCGGTATAACGACCCTTATCAACAATTTTACCGACTACACCGCCTACGCCGAGTATATCGGGCGAATTCTCGGCATGAGCGACACCATAGGCAATGATTCCCGCCGTTACCGCGCCATCAGCTCACCTTTGGTTCACCACCGTTTCTACTGGGCTCTGATCACACTCGAGACCATATTCACATGTAGCTTCATAGTTGGATCCTATCAACTCTACCGTAAACTCGACGGATCACGAAGCGAGTTCTATGAAGCCAAGAAATTTGCCATAAGCGGCTTTATTACAGCCATTTTTACATATCAGACCTTTTACATCATCATACTAAACGAATGGTTTGACTTAGAGTATTCCAAACAGGCCAACGCCCTTTACTGGGCACAAATCCAAATTCAATACATGTTCTTCGGTATTATTTATCTGTTGGCGGCAAAGGATACCTGAACAGTTTCAGGCCAGCTTGCCCGCCACCGGACCGGCACTCGCCCTGGGTTTGCGAAACACCAGCACATTACCCAGCATGACCATTACCAGCCCCGCCAGTGCCGGAGCGGTCCACTGGTAACCTTCGGCAAACGCCGAGACATTCAGCGCCACCACCGGAAACAGTACCGTGCAATAGGCCGCGCGCTCCGGCCCCATGCGACCGACCAATGTCAGGTAGGCAGTAAAACCGATCACCGACCCTGGAATCACCAGGTACAACAGTGACCCGATGTAACGCACGCTCATTTCCATGTCGAAGGGAATGCCTTTGGCCAGGCACCACACCGAGAGCATTGCCGCCCCGTAGGCCATGCCCCAGGCATTGGTGGTCAATGGCTTGAGACCGGCCTTCTGTTGCAGGCTCGAGAGCATGTTGCCCGCCGAGAAACACAAAGTGCCGCACAGGGCCAGAGCGAGACCGAGCAAGGTTTCCGGGCTGGCGGCATGCCCGGCCAGTTCCGGCCAGAACAGCAGCCCCAGCCCCAGCAGGCCCAGCGCCCCGCCCATCAGCACATTGCGGGCGATTCTCTGACCGAAGAACACTCGTGCATTGAGGGCATTCCACAGCGTGGCGGTGGAAAACACCACGGCCACCAGACCGCTGGGGATCCACTGGCTCGCGGTGAGGAAGCACATGAAGTTGACGCAGAACAGGCACAAACCCTGAGCCAGGCAGATAAGGTGTCCGCGACGGTTCATCACTTGCAGGCGTCGGCTGAGCAGCAAGATCACGAACAGCACCAGTGCGGCGAGGCCGAAGCGATAGACGATCGACACAGGAATCGCCACCACCCCCAGTTGCCATTTCAAGGCAATCCAGGTGGTGCCCCAGATCAGCACGGTCAACAGGTACAAAGAAAGGTTCATGGCAAAGGCTCCTCGATAGGCACCCAGTGTCCGGCGCCACGCCGGGATGCACTTGCATAAACTTGCGCTTTTGTCTGGCGACAGGCTGGCAGGCGCACGTCCACGGAGTAGGATGCAAGGCGTTGCATGCAGGTGTCAGAGAACAACGATCATGGCTGCACTGGATAACCTACAAGTCTTTCAAGCCCTCAACCGCTCGCCGAATGCTCGCCTCGAGCACAGCGCCGAGCTTGGGGACGGCTTGTCTGCCGCTTTGTGGAGCAATCACCACGACGCCCAGGAATACGAAGCGCCCAGCCACCATACGTTGTCCTGTTACATTGCCGGCGGCACCGGCACCTTCCGGCGCGATCAGCCCGCGACCAAGGGCGGCCCGGACAAACTGTGCATCCTGCCGGCCGGTCACCAGTCAGGCTGGGTGATCAACGGCGACATTCGCCTGGCTCACCTGTATTTCAGCCCTGAACAATTTGCCCTCGGCTGCGTCACCCTGCTTGATCGTGAGCCGCGGGAAATGCAGCTGCGCGAGCAGACTTTTCTTGACGATGCGCAGCAGGCGCTGCGCTTTCGACGGTTGATCAGCTTGAACTGGGGCGAGCCGGGCGAACGTTTGCTCACCAGCAGCCTGGCGCACGAATTGCTCAGCCATGCCCTGCTCAGCCAAGTCAATGTACGCCCCGACCTGCGCCTCAAGGGCGGGTTGGCTGCGCATCAGCGCCGGCATCTGGTGGAGTTCATCGACAGCCATCTGGACGACGCCATCAGCCTCGGTCAACTGGCGGCGTTGTGCGCCTTGTCGGAATACCACTTCGCGCGGATGTTCCGCGAGAGCTTCGGCTTGCCGCCCCACCAGTACGTGCTGGCGCGGCGCCTGAACCGGGCGCGGGAGTTGCTGCGCACGACCTCGCAGCCGCTGGGGGAGATTGCGCTGGCCTGCGGGTTCTCCAGCGCCAGCCATTTTACCAACCGGTTTCGCCAGGCCCTGGGTGGAACGCCCGGCGAATATCGCCAGGCGTTTGTGCGCTAGGCGCGGGATTTTCGGCGGCCTTCAGGCCGCCATCGCGAGCAAGCTCGCTCCCACAGGGAGAAACAGTCGTCAAAACTCCAAGGTGCTCGACAACGTCACCTGCCGCGAATCCCCCATCGACACAAAGAACCGGCTCGCCGCCGAGGTGTAGTAGGTACGATCGAACAGGTTCTTCACATTGAGCTGGAACTTGACCTTCTGCCCTTCGACCCTGGTGTCGTAGGTGGCGAACACATCGGCCACGGAATAGCTCGGCAGGTCGAAATCGTTCACCGCGTTGCCCGCGCGCTCACCCACATAACGCGCGCCGGCGCCGACCCGCAGCTGATCGCCACCGACAAGGGTGCCGAAGTCGTAGACCGCCGACAGCGAGCCGCTGTTCTTCGCCACATTCTGCAACTGGTTGCCTTTGTAATCCGGGTCTTCGGTGACTTCGGCATCGGTGTAGGCGTAGCTGCCGATCATGCTCCAGCGATCCGTCAACTGACCGCTCAGGTCCACTTCCAGGCCACGGGAACGCACTTCGCCGGCGGCACTGTAAATCGTGGTCGGGCCTTCGGCGTTGGCCACCAGCACGTTGCGCTTCTTGATGTCGAACAGCGCGATGTTGCCAGTGACGCGGCCCGGCAGATCAAGCTTGGCCCCCAGCTCCCAGGACTTGGCTTCTTCCGGCGCGATGCCGCCGTCAAGCACGGTACTGCTGCCGCTCAATGGCGCGATCGTCGAGTTGGGTTTGAACGACTCGGTGTAGGTGCCATAGAACGACAAGGCATCGGTGTATTTGTACACCAGGCCCGCGCGCGGCACCCATTTCTGCCCGTTGCTGTCGGTGTTGGCGTGGAACGGCACGCCTTTGCCGGCGTACTGGTCGTACGTCTGGAAGCGTGCGCCGGCTACCAGAATCCACTGGTCGGTGAGGTGGATGGAGTCCTGCAGGAAAATCGAGTCGCTGCGCAGCTCATCGGTCTGTGCGCTGTCGGGAGCGCTGACAGTGGTACCCGGCACTTCCTGGCCATAGACCGGATTCACGTAGCTGAAGGTGGTGCGGCTTTTCTGGCGGATAAGGTCTTCGCGATAGATCTTGCGGTACTCGTCATCGATACCGAACAGCAGGTCATGCTGCATGCCCAGCAAATTGACGTTGCCCTCAAGGCTGGCGGTGGTGAAACGGTCGGTGCTGATCGCATTCTGGGTGCCGTCCATGCTGCGCGTCAGGGTGCCCTTTTTGGTGTCGATGGCGGTGACGCGCACCTGGCTGGCGTCGTAGGTTTCGCGGTTCCAGCTGTAGCCGAAATGGACTTTCCAGTTGTCGTTGAGTTCGTGATCGGCTTCGAAATGATAAAGGTCCGAACGCCCTTCCATGTTGTTGAACGGCTCGTCGAGACGCTCGTTGCGCGAGATGTCCAGCGGATGGTTGGTCCGTGGGTCGATCAACGTGCCGCGGTCAAACGGCGTGAGGAACTCGCGGTGCTCATAGGAGAACAGCAGGCTGGTGCTTTCGCCGTACCAGGCCAGCGACGGCGCGATCAGGCTCTCGCGATGCACACCGTAGTTGCGCCAGTAATCCTCGTCCTCGTAGTCCAGCACCATGCGGTAGGCCAGCCCGGAATCGCCGAGGGCACCGGTGCTGTCGAGGCCGCCGCCGCTGCCGTTCTTGCCGTCGTCATAGCTCGAAGCGCGCGCAGTCAGTGCGTTGTACTGCTCAAGCTCGGGCTTCTTGCTGACCATGTTGACCACCCCGCCCGGATCCTGGATGCCGTAGAGCAGCGAGGCCGGGCCCTTGAGCACTTCGACCCGGTCGACGCTGGCATTGAGGCCACGGCCCTGCACGATCGGCATGCCGTCGCGCATGATCGAGCCATTACGGTTGTCGCCAAAACCGCGGACCATCACCGAATCCTGGGTGCTGCCCAGGGTGTTGGCCTGGGTGATGCCGCTGACATTGGCCAGGGCGTCATCGAGATTGCGCGGCGCCTGGTCGCGGATGACCTGGGCCGGCACGACATTGATGGTCTGCGGGATTTCCTGAATCGGTGCCGAAGAGCGCATCACCGAAGAGGTCGGTGGCGGCTGGTAACTCATGGACTCGTCCATCACCGAGGTGATGGTGGTCGCGCCCAGGTTCAACGCACCCTCGGTCGGCCGTGGTTCCAGCGCCATGGTGTGGCCGTCGGTGCGACGGAACGTCAATCCCGAGCCGCTAAGCAAGCGTTGCAGGGCCTGTTCGGCGCTCATCTGGCCATTGACCGCCGGCGCATTGAGGCCGTACGGCGCTTCATCGGTGTAGACGACGCTGATGCCGGTCACCCGGCTGAAATCACTCAGGGCCTGGGGCAGAGGTTTGGCGGCCAGGGAGAAGCTGAACTGGGTACGCGACTGGTTGCTGCCGGCCTCGGCGGCCAGCGCCACGCTCAATGGCAGCAACGCCAATGCCGAAAAGCTCAAGACAGACACACTCAACCATTGTTTGACCGAACCCGATTTTGCCCTGGACTTCATTGCTCATGACCTGTGTAGAACCGCAACGGATGCGAATGACTCGCAGTTTCAGTCACTACACGGATGGCGATCGGGTTTACCTCAGCAAAAATCTGAAAATATTTTTATTGAAAGAACAGTGGCGTCTGACCCGACGTCTTCGCGAGCAGGCTCGCTCCCACATTTGGAATGCATTTCCCCGTGGGAGCGAGCCTGCTCGCGAAGAGGCCGGTCGTCTCAACGCAAAATAATCAGATGCCCCAACACCTGATGCTGCTCAAACCCCAACACCCCCTGCAACGAACTCAACACCGCCTGCGGGTTCCTGCTAGGAAAGCTGCCACTGACCCGCCGCATCGCCAGTTCATCATTGAGCAGCACGATCCGCCCGGGGTAATAGCGGCTCAGGTCATTCACCACATCGGCCAGCGTCGCCTTGTAGTAATTGAGCCAGCCCTGGCGCCATGCCAGCTGCGCTTCACTGTCCACCGCGTGGAGTTTTTCCGCCGTGCCTTTGCCGTAGGCCACTTGCTGGCCTGCGGTAAGAATTTGCTGTTCGGCGTGCTGCTCCGCCGTCACGCCCACCCGTCCGGACAACACCGTGACCTGCGCGCCATGGGGCTGCAAACGGACCTCGAACTGCGTGCCCAGGACCCGCGCCTGGCCTTTCTCGGCATCCACCACAAATGGCTCGCCGGTGTGGGTGACGCTGAAAAACCCGGCGCCGCGGCGCAGTTGCACATGCCGTTCGCCGCGACTGAAATCCACAGCGATGGCGCTGTCGGCATCCAGTGTCACCTGCGACTGGTCGGCCAGGGTGACGGTGCGAATCTGCCCCGGGGCCGAGACGTAATCCGCACCCAGGTCATCCATCCAGCGCGAGGGCTGCCAGCCGGTTCCGAGGCTGATCATGAGCAGCAGGCATGCAGCCATCGCCAGCACACCTGACCAGCGCCCGATCGCACTGCGCCGCGGCTTGTCCATGGCGTTGAGATAGCCCTGCAAGGCAAAAGCCTCTTCATCGGCGAGCGTGCGCGCCGGACCTTCGCTCAACTCCCACAGGACCTGCGCCCGGGCATATGCCTCGGCATGGGCGGGGTCTGCTTGCAGCCACTGGCTGAACGTCGCCTGGTCACCGCTGCTTGGCTGGTCATGCAACAGGCTCAGCCAGGCCAGCGCGGCCTGCTCCTGAGCGGGCGTCGGGGTGACGCGTTCGAAGTGGTTCACGGTGCTTTCCCTGGCGTACGCGGTTCAGGTTCCCGAAGGCTGGCCTTGCAGGCTTCGAGGGCGCGCATCATATGTTTTTCCACGGCACTTTGGGACAAGCCCATGGCCTTGGCGATCTCGGCGTATTTGCGGCCGTGAATGCGATTGAGCAAAAAGATCTGCCGCGTGCGCTCAGGTAGCGCACGCAATGCAGCTTCCACGTGGCGCAAATCGTTGCCCGCCTCCAGCGCCGCTTGCGGTCCGCTGCCATGGCTGTCCGGCGGTTCGACCATCAAGCCTTCACTGGCGCGGACCCGCGTGCCTTCACTGCGCAAATGGTCGATGGCGATGTTGCCGGCGCAGCGCAGCAGGTAAGTGCTGAGCTCCTCGACCTGCACCAGCGGCCGCCGCCAGAACCGCAGGAACAGATCCTGCACCAGATCAGCCGCCGTCGCCCGGCAACCGACGCGACGACTCACCAGCGCCTCCATTTGCGAACGCTGGGAGAGAAATACCTGGAGAAAATGCGCACGGTCGCCGCGGTGTTGATCGCGTTCGATATCGTGGGGCTCGGGGGGCAGAGTGATCATCGTTCACGTTTCGACCTGAAAACCGGTGAAGCCACGACAGCGTCAGGGGGCCGGAAAGGCCGCAATATTAATGATAAACATTCTCATATGCAAAAGGATCGGGCGAAAACAAAACGGGCCTGCAATGCAGGCCCGTTTTCATGGGAAGGTAAACAGTGAATCAGGTGTCAGCCGTTAAGCGCAGCCTGTTCGTTTTCCAGAAACTCTTCTTCCAGCAGCTGGTCGGCATGGGCGCCACTCTCGAGGGGCACCACATTGGCTCGTTTGCCGCGTAATTTGCCGAACATATGCTCCAGCGCATGTTCAAGTTTGGTGGCCGCTCCGTCGATCGCCTGCTCCATGGTGGAGGCTTTATGGGTGACGGAAACCGGTTGATGGCCTTTTGGCCGCGCCTCCAGTTGGCAGCGCATGTCGTGGGGACCGGGCTTGTCGCCGTTCTCGTCCCGCAGGTGAACCTCGACGCGTGTCAGGTCCTCTTCGTAGCGTTCGAGCGTGCTCTCAATGGTCGTACGTACCCACTCCTCCAGTCGTTTACTGCCTTGAATATGGTTATCGCTATTGACTTGGATTTGCATAGTTCATCCCTTATTTCAGCTAGCTCGCGAGAGGCCGGTCAGCTAAGCCCTTGGGCGTCATCACCGTGACCTCTTACTTACACAATCGGTCTGTACGCTGAACAATTCAACCCCTGAAAAAAGATAATTTTTCCTACGCAAAAAAACCGGACAACGAGCAAAAGCGCTGTTAAGGTCGGGAGTTGGGTCGCCCTGCTCTTACGTAATAATTGCTCACATTTGACGCTCCCCCAACGGGTGCAAGCTGCGAAAGGCAGCCGCCTCCTCCACCAGCCAGTCGTGCACTGCGCGCACACCCGGATGGCTCAATGCCCCCGGTGCGTACAGCAGCATGTAGCGCTTGTGATTGGGCACCGCCAAGCCGAAAGGCACGATCAAGGCGCCGCGTTCCAGCTCATCGTTGAGCAGCGTTCGCCGGGCAATCGCCACCCCCATTCCGGCAATGGCCGCTTCGATCGTCAGGTGATTGCGATTGAAGGTATGCCCGCGTCGCACATCTGCGCCCTCGAAGCCGATGGCGTTGAGGTAAAACTCCCACTCCGCGTACTCGTAGCTGCCGCGCCAGGCGGTGATGTCGTGCAGCAAGGGAAAGTGCATCAGGTCTGCCGGACCGTGCAGCGGCGGGCGACCACGCAACAGACCCGGCGCGCACACCGGGAAAATCTGTTCATCGAGCAAGGCTGTGGATAACAGGCCGGGGTAGCTGCCGTCGTTCAGGTCGATCGCCAGGTCGAAGTCGCCTTCGTGCAACGGCACGCTGCTGTCCTCGGCCACCAGGCGCAACTGGATGTCCGGAAAACGCTGCTGCAAACGCGGCAGGCGCGGCGTCAGCCATTTGCTCAGGAACGACGGAATCGAACGCACCCGCAGAATCCCGCTGATCATGCCCGCGTCCAGGCGCCGCAATTCCGCATCGATGCTGCCAAAGGCCTCGTTGACGGTCATGGCCAGGCGTTGCCCCTCAGCGCTCAGTTCCACTCCACGGGCACGGCGGTGAAAAAGGCGAAAGCCCAGGCGCTCCTCCAACTGGCGGATCTGTTGGCTGACGGCTCCCGGTGTGATGTGCAGCTCTTCGGCGCAGCGGGTGAACGACAGGTGTCGCGCGGCACAGGCAAACACGTTCAGCCAGACATAGGTCTGGGCGTGTAATTGACGACTCATCGTTTAGTCCTGCTAAAGGATGTCTTAGGAAGTTTCGTTGGTCACGTAGGACCTTGACGGGCAGTATCGCTGAAATTGCGCTTGTCCTACAAAAATGGCGGCGATTCCTCTTCCATTACTTGTGCAGGCTTTAGCATGGCTATCAGTGTTTTCGATCTCTTCAAAGTCGGCATCGGCCCGTCCAGTTCCCATACCGTCGGTCCGATGCGCGCTGCCGCAACCTTTGCCCAAGCGCTGGTCGATCAGGGTTTTCTGGTTGAGGTGCGACGTGTGCAAATCCGCCTTTACGGTTCACTGTCAGCAACCGGCGTCGGCCACGCGACGGACCGCGCCTGCGTCATGGGCCTGATGGGCGAGTGGCCGGACAGCATCGACCCCACCAGCATCGACAGCCGCATTCATGCCCTGCGCGAAACCGGCAGGTTGTGTCTGGCAGGCATTGCGCAAATTGCCTTCGACTGGCAAAGCGATCTCCTGCTGCTCGACGAGAGCCTGCCCTACCACCCCAATGCCATGTCCCTGACAGCCTTCGGCGAAACCGGCGAACTGTTCGAGCAAACCTATTACTCGGTAGGGGGCGGCTTCATCATCGAGGCGGCCGAAGCCGAATCCGGGATCGCACCGGCCGGCGATGTTGTGCTGCCTTACGACTTCTCCAGCGCCGCCGAACTGCTCAAACTGTGCAACGAGCACGGACTGCGGGTCAGTGAACTGATGATGGCCAACGAGCGGGCATGGCGCAGTGATGCAGACATCCGCCAGGGCCTGTTGCACATCTGGTCGGTGATGCGCGAATGCGTCGAGCAAGGCTTGCGCCACGAAGGTATTCTGCCCGGCGGTCTGAATGTTCCACGCCGAGCAGCGAAACTGCATCGCAGCCTGCAGGAAATCGGCAAGCCGAATGTGATTACGTCCACATTGTCGGCGATGGAATGGGTCAACCTGTACGCCCTGGCGGTCAACGAAGAAAACGCGGCCGGCGGGCGTATGGTCACGGCACCGACCAACGGCGCGGCGGGGATCATTCCGGCGGTGCTGCACTACTACATGAAATTCAATGCCGATGCGTCTGACGACGACGTGGTCGCGTTCTTCCTGGGCGCAGCGGCGGTGGGCATCCTGTGCAAGAAAAACGCTTCGATCTCCGGGGCCGAAGTCGGCTGCCAGGGTGAAGTCGGTTCTGCCTGCGCCATGGCCGCCGCGGGCTTGGCAGAGGTGCTTGGCGCAACCCCGGAGCAACTGGAAAACGCCGCCGAAATCGGTCTGGAGCACAACCTCGGCCTCACCTGCGACCCGGTTGGCGGCCTGGTGCAGGTGCCGTGTATCGAACGCAACGCGATCGCCGCGGTGAAAGCCATCAACGCCACGCAAATGGCCCTGCGCGGCAACGGCCAGCATTTCATTTCCCTGGATCGGGTGATCCGCACCATGCGCGACACCGGTGCCGACATGCACGACAAGTACAAGGAAACATCACGAGGCGGACTGGCGGTGAACTGGGTCGAATGCTGACCGTTTTGGTTGCACGCCCGCCGTTATTGCCCTGAAACGTGCAGAAACCCCCTGTAGGAGCGAGCCTGCTCGCGAAAAACCAGAAGGCACCGTGGGTGTCTGGGTTTACGCGTTATCGTTGACGACCATCGCGAACAGGTTCGCTCCTACAGAGTTTGTTTTTTGTCCGACAATTTTCTCGGCATGCCCCTTGCTACATCCTGACTGGAACAATGATGGCGAGATGGCCGGTGGTCTGGCATTGCGAACCAACCCGATCACGGCCGGTCAACAACTGCACGTTCAATCAGGCGGTGACGCATCATGGACAACCCTTTCCAGCTCATTACCGATGCCTTTGCAGCGGATTACCAGATCAACCTGAGCATCCAGGGCCTGGACGGCAACATCATGCTGACCCTTTCCAACAGTGGCCGCATAGTGGCCAAACGCATGATCAGCGCCGAACAGCGCAATGACCCGCAACGTCTCAAGCGACTGGTGCAAAGCATTCAATTCGGCATTGCCATCGAACAGGGCCACAGCGCCGTGGCCATCCTCGAAGCCATGACCGACGACGGCACGCGCAGCCTGCCGCCACCATCACCCAGTGGCCGTCCCCGACCCGCCATGGGACTTTAAAGTTCGCCCTTTTCCACTTCCGGGTGTTCACTGGAGCCCGCACCTGTCTTGCGGTGTGGGTTCTCGATCTTCACCGAAGGAAATTGCGACGAAGCGTAACGCACCACCAGGATCGCAAACGCCAGCAGCAGAATCCCGCCGCACAGGTAGATGATCCCCAGGTCCGGCGGGTTGTGGTGCGATACGTTGGAAATCAGCAGCCGCGTCAGCGCGGTGATTGCCACGTAGATCAGGAAGCGCACGGGCATGTGGTTGGTCTTGAAATAAATCCCGACCATCGCACCCAGCTCCAGGTAGATGAACAGCAGCAAGATGTCATCGATCTTGATGTGCCCCTCCTCGATCATCCCGAGAAACTCCATCACCGCCGCCCACGCGGTCACCGCACCAATGGCGAACAGCGCCAGGTAGTGAAAGGTTTCGACGAACAGATTGCCCAGTGACTCGGCCAGTTCATGCACGTTCTGCCGCAGTTTTTCGGCCCAGTTGATTTTCACGATGCTGCTTCCTTAGGTCGGTTCGACCGGATGATGCGGGTTGGACGTGACGGTTTTTCTGCATGCAGAAAAAAGGCCAGCCCATGATGGCGAGCCGCTCTGGATTACGCGCCGTGGCGTTTGGTCGCACCTGTGCAGCGCCTCGCCTGACAAATGCCGAAACCGGTCTACATTAAAAAGCCACTACCCAAAAGACAGGGTTTCGCTTATTCTTTAGCTGTATATAGATACAGTAGTCGAAATCGACAACCAATGTGAAGGCATGTGAGGTGGTGAATGGCCGTCGAAGTGGTATACCGCAGCAGCCGAGATCTGGAGCGCTTGTTCATGGATAAAGCCGAAGCTGACCGTCATGACAAAATGCTCGAGTTGGCCGAATTGCTGGCTGAAGTGTTGCAAAAAGCCGTTCCGTCCCTGACCGAGCAGCAGGTGGAAGAAGCCGGGATCTACATGGCGAAAAATCGCGATGTGTTCGCCAAGGCGTTCAAGAGCCAGCCGGACGCCCTGTCCGAACTGCTCAGCGCACCGGTAGAAGTCGCAGAACCCGTTGCTGTGGCCGAGGTCGTTGAAGCCGCCGAGCCGATTGCCCCGGTCAAACCTGCGAAGGCTCCCAAAGCCGCCAAGTAAGCAAGACGCAAATTGAACAGGCCCTGAGTCGAATGGCTCAGGGCCTTTTTCATGCCTGTGGAAAACTCAACACATTCACCGGTACAGCGCTTTCTCCGCCAACTCATCGGCCACCCGTGCCGGGGAGCGTTTTTCCGCCTGGGCGTGGGCGAACACCTCGGTCAGGCGCGAGCTGATTTTCGACAGGTGCGCTGTGATGGTCGAGAGTTCTTCGCCGCGATGCTTGAGTGACACGTAGATCAGTCCGCCGGCGTTGATCACGTAATCGGGCGCGTACAGGATGCCGCGCCGTTCCAGCTGGTCGGCGACGTCCAGATGTGTCAGCTGATTGTTGGCCGAGCCGGCCACCGCCGAGCAACGCAATTGCGACACGGTATGGCTGTTGAGCACACCGCCCAGCCCGCAAGGCGCGAGTATGTCGCAAGGTGTGCTGAGCAGCGCATCGTTGGCAATCGGATGCGCGCCGAGTTGTTCCATCGCCAGTTGCACCTTGCCGTGATCGATGTCGCTGACCAGCAGTTCGGCACCGGCGGCGTGCAGTTGTTCGGCCAGGGCATAGCCGACATTGCCCAATCCTTGAATGGCCACCCGCAGGCCTTCGAGGTTATCGCTGCCGAGCCGCGCTATGGCGGTACTGCGGATGCCGGTGAACACGCCCATCGCCGCGTGTGGCGCAGGGTCACCGGCTGAAGTGGTGCTGGTGACATGCTGGGTCTGTTGAGCGATGCAATCCATGTCCGCCACGGAAGTGCCGCTGTCGATGGCGGTGATGTAACGGCCTTCGAGCTGTTCGATGCAACGTCCGAAGGCTTCGAACAGTGCCGCCCGGTTTTCCACATGGGCCGGGCGCACGATCACCGCCACGCCGCCGCCCTGGGCCAGGCCGGCCAGCGCAGCCTTGTAGCTCATGCCCTGGGCCAGGCGCACGGCGTCCTCGACCGCGGATTCGTCGTTGGGATAGGCAAGGTAACGACAGCCACCCAGGGCAGGCCCCAGTCGGCTGTTATGAATGGCAATGACCGCCTTCAACCCGGTGACCGGGTCAACGCTCAGATGCAGCGATTCAAGGCGAGTACTTTGCATGAGAGCGAACATCGTAAGGCTCCCGAATCACTTCTTGTAGACGCCAGTATAGGCTTGCGCCCAAAAATTGCAGAAGCGCACCGGAATAAGCACGCCACCGATGCAGGCTTTCGGAAATAACCCGGGATCGCCCTTTTGCAGCACTGGACGAATGCCGGAGAGGGGGCTAAAACGAGGCATTGCCCGGAGATTCCGATGACCCCGCGCCAATCGTTTTTCACCTGCCTGCAACGTTCACCGCCCGCGCTGTTCGAGGCGGCGCTATGGATTGCAGCCGAACATGACAGCGAAGTGAAGCCGCAAGCGCTGCTGGCCGATTTCCAGGAGTTGCAACAACGGGTCAGTGGCGGTTTGCCGATGCTGCCGGTCAGTGAACTGGCCCAGCCGCTGCTGCGGCGCATGAACGATCTTGGCTTCGCCCAGGACGACTTCACACCCTTGCGCCCGCAAGTGGCACTGCTCGACAAGGTACTGCAGCGCCGACGCGGGCAACCCTTGACGCTGGGACTGATTGCGCTGGAATTGGCCAGGAGCCTGGAGATTCCCATGGTCGGGGTCAACTTCCCCGGGCATTTCCTGCTACGGGTGCCGGGCGCCGATCACTTGCTCGACCCTTGCGGCGGCCGTCGCCTTTATCCCAATGATTGCCGGGAACTGCTGCACCGCCAATACGGCCCGAACATGAAGCTCAGCGCCGAGCATCTGGCAACTGCCGAACCGGGGCAGATGCTGCAACGGCTGTCGCGCAACCTGCGCCAGTTGTACCTGTCCCACGACGATTTCATCAACGCCTTGATCGACGCCGATCGCGTCCTCGAACTGGGCAACGCCAGCACTTCCGACTATCTGGCCCGGGCCAGCCTGTACCAACGCCTGGACTGCCCGAACGCCGAGCGTTTTGACCTGGAGCACGCATTGCTGCTCAGCGACGATCCGATCCAGCGCATTCGCCTGACGGAACGGCTAGGCCATCTGCCGCCGAATTCAATCGTTCACTGACTCGCACTGTAGGAGCCGGCTTGCTGGCGATCAGAACGCCGCGGTTTTTCTTAATGGCCGCGTTATCGTTTATCGTCGGCAAGCCGGCTCCTACAGATTTCATGGCGTGTCTGGCTGGTTCGCCGGATGCGCCTCGATGAACGCCGGGTGCGTCGCCGCCAATGCCGCCACTCGCCGGATGCGCGGATAAGCCTCAAGGGAAACATTGAAACGTTCTGCCGCGTACAGCTGCGGGATCAGGTAGACATCCGCCAACCCTGGCTCGGGACCGAAACAGTAACCGTCATCACCGATCAACTGCTCCACCGTGGCCAGGCCTTGGCCAACCCAGTGGCCGATCCACTCCACCACCTGCGGTTCGTCGTGGCCCGACTGGCGCAGCCGATTGAGCACACTGACGTTGTGCAGCGGGTGCACATCGCAGCCGATCACCGCCGCTACGCCGCGCTCGTGAGCACGGGCAGCCAGGTCTTTGGACAGCAGTGGCACCTGTGGATAACGTTCCTCCAGGTACTCGATGATCGCGGGAGACTGGATCAGCAACTCGCCTTCATCGGTGCGCAAGGCCGGCACGCGGCCCTGTGGATTGATGCCCAGGTAAGGCGGCTGCCGATGCTCGCCGCCCTGCGGCGCGATCAGGTTCACGGGCACGGATTGATAATCCAGGCCCTTGAGCGCCAGCGCGATTCGCACCCGGTACGAAGACGTCGAACGGTAGTAGGTATAGAGTTCCATGCCCCGCTCCTCTCAGCGTGCCGGCAGCACTTTGCCGCGGCATTCGCCGAAGCCGATGGACGCAAACCCGTCGCGGCGGCAACGTGCGCGCAGGATGATTTCGTCACCGTCTTCGAGGAACTTGCGCACCTCGCCCGAGGCCAGTTCGATCGGCTTTTTACCGCCCTCGGTGATTTCCAGCAGACTGCCGAACTGACCGTTCTCCGGCCCCGACAAGGTGCCCGAGCCGAATAAGTCACCGGCCTGCAACTGGCAACCATTGACGCTGTGGTGCGCGACCATTTGCGCCACGGTCCAGTACATGTGCCCGGTGTTGCTCAGGGTCAGGCGATGGGCTGGCAGGTTTTGTTCGCGCATGACCTCGGTGAGCAGCAGCACTTCCAGTTCGATGTCGAATGCGCCAGCGGCCTGATCGCGCTTGTCGAGCAGGTACGGCAGCGGCTGCGGATCACCTTCGGGGCGCGCGGGCTGGGCACGACGGAACGGCTCCAGCGCTTCGGCGGTGACGACCCACGGCGAGATGCTGGTGATGAAGCTTTTCGACAGGAACGGACCCAGCGGCTGGTATTCCCAGGCCTGGATGTCCCGTGCCGACCAGTCGTTGAGCAGGCAGAAACCGGCGATGTGATCGGCGGCGTCGCCAATGGCGATCGAGTCGCCCATGTCGTTGCCCTGGCCGATCCAGATGCCCAGTTCCAGTTCATAGTCCAGGCGCGCGCAAGGGCCGAAGGTCGGTTCGGTTTGACCGGCCGGCAAGGTCTGGCCTTTCGGACGGCGCACATCGGTACCGGACGGGCGAATGGTCGACGCGCGACCGTGATAGCCGATGGGTACGTACTTGTAGTTCGGCAGCAGCGGATTGTCCGGGCGGAACAGTTTGCCGACGTTCTGCGCGTGCTCGATGCCGACATAGAAGTCGGTGTAGTCGTTGATTTTCGCCGGCAGGTGCATCTCGCAATCCGCCGCCAGCGGCAGCAGTTTTGCGCCCTGGGCTTCGATCTTGCCGTGCAGGGTGCTGCCCTCGGCGAACAGTTCCAGCAAACGCACGCGCAACGCGACGCGAGCCTCGCGGCCCAGTTCAAAAAAGGCATTCAACTGGCCGCCACGGGTCGCTTCGACCGCTGTTTTCGCAGCGCCATCGAACAACCCGGCTTCAAGGGCCGCTTGCAGATCAAAGATATGCTCGCCGATGGCCACGCCACTGCGCGGCGCCGAGCCGTTGAGGCTGAACACGCCCAGCGGAAGGTTTTGCAGGGGGAAATCCGCGTGGTCGTTTGCGGATGCAACCCAGCTGCGAGTGATGGAAGTCTGCGTCATGGGTTATCTCCGGGTCGGGTCGAAAGTGGCGGGCAGCGTGGCCCAACAGGCATCGTAAGTGTTTTGCAGTTGCGGGCAATCAAGGGCGAAACGGCTCGGGCGCAACACCTGGCTGGTCTCGAACATGAACGCCATGGTGTTGTCGATTTTCGCCGGTTTGAGATCAGCGTTGACCGCTTTGGTGCACGTCTCGCCGTCAGGACCGTGGGCACTCATGCAGCTGTGCAACGAAGCACCGCCGGGTACGAAACCTTCGGCCTTGGCGTCGTATTCACCCTGGATCAAACCCATGAATTCGTTCATCAGGTTGCGATGGAACCACGGCGGACGGAAGGTTTTCTCGGCCACCATCCAGCGTGGCGGGAAGATCACGAAGTCGAGGTTGGCCAGGCCGTGAACGCTGGTCGGCGAGGTCAGCACCGTGAAGATCGACGGATCGGGGTGATCGAAACTGACGGTGCCTATGGTGTTGAAACGGCGCAGGTCATATTTGTACGGCACGTTGTTGCCGTGCCAGGCGACCACATTGAGCGGCGAATGATTGAGCTCGCAGGCCCACAACTCGCCGAGGAATTTCTGCACCAGAGTGGTGGGTTGTTGCAGGTTTTCGTAGGCCGCCACCGGGGCCAGGAAATCCCGTGGATTGGCCAGGCCATTGCTGCCGATCGGTCCCAGGTCCGGCAGGCGCAGCGGTGCGCCATGGTTTTCGGCGACATAACCGCGCGCTTGCGGATCGAGCAGTTCGATGCGGAATTTAAGGCCGCGTGGCAATACGGCAATTTCCAGCGGCCCCAGTTCAAGCACGCCGAGTTCAGTGGCAATGCGCAGGCGCCCCCGTTCAGGCACCAGCAACAGCTCGCCGTCGGCATTGAAGAACACGCGCTCCATGGAGCGGTTGGCGCGGTAGTTGTAGATGCTGATCCCGGTCGGTTTTTCTGCACCCGCGTTGGCGGCCATGCTCACCAGGCCGTCGATGAAATCGGTCGGCTCGGCGGGAATGTCCAGCGGGTTCCAGCGCAGGCGGTTGGGGGTCACTTCACCCAGCGGGCCGCCGGCCAGTTGCCGGTCCAGTTTAACGAACGCCGGGTGATTGGCCGACGGCTGAATGCGGTACATCCAGGTCCGCCGCGCCTCGCTGCGCGGCATGGTGAACGCCGTGCCGGAGAACAGTTCGGTATAGAGGCCGTACGGGGCTTTTTGCGGGGAGTTCTGGCCGACAGGCAATGCGCCGGGCAACGCTTCGCTGCTGAATTCGTTGCCGAAGCCTGACAGGTAGGCCAGCGTTGGCATCGTTGAATCGGGGTTCATGGAGCCTCCTGAACAGGGAGTCGGCAGTGGCCGCTCGCTCTGTTGCAGAGGTCGAGGCACGCCTGGGTTATTTTTATCGTAATTTGATTACGCATAACGTAATTTGATTGGTATTGACCGTCAAGCTATAAAGACGCCCATTCGTCCCGGGATCCCAGCCACCATGGAAAAAACCAGCGACAACAACGGTAAACAGAAAGTCCGCTCGGCCGAGGTGGGTACTGACATCCTCAAGGCTCTGGCCGAGTTGTCGCCCTCGACTTCGCTGTCGCGCCTGGCCGAACACGTGCAGATGCCGGCGAGCAAGGTTCACCGCTATTTGCAGGCCTTGATCGCCAGCGGATTCGCCGAACAGAACGCCGCCACCAACCATTACGGCCTGGGTCGCGAAGCTTTGCGCGTAGGGTTGGCAGCACTCAACAGTATGGACGTGCTGAAAGTCGCCGCCCTGCCCCTGGCCGAGTTGCGCGATGACTTGAACGAAACCTGCTTTCTGGCGGTGTGGGGCAATCAGGGCGCGACCGTGGTGCACATCGAACCGGCAGTGCGCGCGGTGACGGTGGTGACACAGCTGGGCTCGGTGTTGCCGCTGCTCAGTTCTTCGACGGGACTGGTATTTGGCGCTTACCAGCCCACGCGTGAAACCGTGGACTTGCGCGCCCGGGAACTGCAAGGCAGTACCGCCCACGCCCTGATGGATGACCAGGCGTACGCAACGATGTGCGAACAGATCCGCCAACGGGGCCTGCACCATGTGCATGGATTGTTGATGCCCGGAGTGGATGCCTTGTCGGCACCGGTATTCAACGCCATGGGCAAGATTGCGGCGGTACTGACCGTGGTCGGGCCGACTTCGCTGTTTCATGCTGATGAAAACGGTCCGGCGGCGCAGCGTTTGTTAGCCGCCACCCGTGCCGTGAGCTGGCGTATGGGCTTTGAACCCGACTCATCGACAACCTGAACACAGCGGCGCTGATCAGGCGGGCAGGATCAGGCCCAACCTCTTGCCCATCGCCACCGCTTGCGTGCGACGTTCAACCCCCAATTTGCTATGGATTCTACGGGCATGGGTTTTCACCGTATGCAACGAAATGAACAGCTGCTCGGCAATTTGTTGATTGGAACTACCCTGGGCAATCAGGCCGAGCACTTCCAGTTCCCGACTGCTCAGTAAACTGGCGTCCTGGGCTAACGCGGACACCGTTTCCTCGCCTTGTAAACGACAGATCAGGTTCGGCTGGCGCAAGTTCAGATCACGCAATGCCTGCTGCCCCTGACAACGCTTTACCAATGACAGACCGGCCTCCAGTGCAGCGCGGGCCATGTTCGTTTCGCCGGTCAGGTCCGCCACTTCGCAGATCGCCAACTGCAATTCCGTTTCCAGCGCCAGCATGGCGTGTTGTTGCGCATGCTCGAGTAACGCCTTGAGCTGATCCAATGGCCGGTGCGCCAGTTGCAGATGAGTCTCGGCCAACACCAACTGGTATTCGATACGCGCAATCAGCTGCAGTGTGGCCGGCGGCGCCTGGCGCGCGTGGGCCCCGCGGTAATGACGCAAAACCCGGGTCAACGCTTCCCGGGCCAACTCCGGGCGCCCTTGTTGCAACCAGAAATGACTGCTGATTTGCAGCAGCACACCGCGATAAACCGTGTCGGGGATCTGCCGTTGCTGCATCAACCGTTCAGCCTCGCGCAGGCGATCAAACGCATGGGCGTAGTCGCGTTGATTGGCCGCCCGTTGCGCCTGTCCGAGGAACCCGTACAACACGTGCTTGTCCTGACTGTGCAGGCAGTCAACAAGGCCCGCCTGGAAACATTCATCGGCCAGTTCATCCTGCCCCTGGCACAAGGCGAGCCGCCCACGCCGCAGGGCGATCCGTCCCAGCAGCGGCGTTGGTCGATCAGCCTGCCGACGGAGCATTTCCTCGATGTCGACCAACAGCTGAGCGGCTCGCCGGGGTGCGCCACGCTGTTCCAGCAACTGCGCATGATCGAGTTCGAGCAAGCCTTCAAACAACAACGACCCTTGGGCCCGCGCCAGACACAATGCGTCACGATTGAAGGCCTGGGCGGCATCGAGGTCGGCGTCAAGCAGCGCTTGCTGGGTCAACCCGGACAGACACAACAAGCGCGCGGGCCACGCATCGGCCGCCAGTTCGTCCAGCGCCTCGATAAAATGCGCCCGTGCCGCCGGCAGGCGTCCCTGCAAATGCAGCAACCACCCCTGTTGCGCCTGCCAACGCGCCAGCAGTTGCCGTTGCAAGGATGCCGTCGGTTGTGGGGCAAATCGCGACAGCTGCCCGATACAGGCAGCCGCCTGCTCGAAACGCCCGGCAAACAGCAACGCTGCGGTGATCAGCCCCACCCGTTGCGGCGTGCCCAGGGTCAATTGTTCACCCAGTTGCTCATGCAGCTTGAGTAACCATCTGACATTCTGACGCTTGAACAAATGCTCGAAGCTGAAGTGTTGCAACAGACTGACCGCCACTTCGAACTCCTGCGCCAACAGCGCCTGCTCGAACGCACCTTGCCAGTCCTCTTCGGCGCTGAACCATTGGCACGCGCGGCGATGCCAGGATCGCCCGGCCGAAGCCGGCTCTTCGCGCATCGCCCGCGCCAGTGGCTCGAAGATCCGCAACCACTCGACGGAGTCTTCCCAGGGTTCGATGAAGCATCCCCTTTCCTGCAGCGCGTGCAGCCATTGCGCGCCCTCACCGACACCGAAAAGATGCTCGCACAGACTGGCGTTGAAACGTGGCAGATGAACCAACACCTGCCAGACCTCCACCAACTCCGGCGGCAAGGTGTTCAACAACTCGTGCTGCAAATAATCGAGCAACGTCGTCGAACGCCCCTGCTCTTGCGACCAGGGACAACCGTTGAGTAGCGCGATCCGCACGCCGGCGCACCAGCCACCGCTGCGCTCGACAACCCTTTTGGCCGTTTGTGCAGCCAGGCTAGGCTCGACATGACCGAGCAACTGCCTGACCTCGGCCTCTGTAAAGGCCAGCGCGCGGCCTTCGCACTCGTACAACTCATCATCCAGCAGCAAGCGTGACCAGTTGCAGGCTGGGCGACGCCGGGAACCCAGCCACCAGGTCAGCGCCGGACTGGCGACGGCCAACAGGCGATCGAGCATCCGGTCGAGTTCCGGGTCGGGTGCACGGCAGAAGTCGTCGAGAAACAGCCAGGTCGGCGTCTGCAATCGCGCCAGATGCGCCAGCAGCCCGGGCTCATCCGTCGAAGGCAGCCCCAGCGCTTGCCCCACAAGCAACAGAAAATCGGCCGCGCTCGACGGCTCTCCCGCCAGCGGCAGCCAACAGACCCGACAATGCTCCGGGGCCCGCAGCAGGCATTCCGTGAGCAGCGCACTCTTGCCACTGCCGGCCGGCGCGCACAGCAACTTCACCCGAGCGGTCGAGACCAGCAACGCGCCTGTCAGCCGCTCGCGGGACAGATGGTGGGACGACAGTCGGGGCAGAAAACCAGAGCGGTCCGGACAGTGCGTCAGTGCGGTCATAGCGGTGCGCCTTTTTTATAATTCTGGCGCCACCCTAGACCCCTCCCGAGCGCTTGTTGAAGAAGTATTCAACACACTGATCGTCCCCTATAAAAAAGGTGACCGCGAAGTCACCCTTTTGTGTAGGAGCCCGTAGGAAACTTACCGAACCCCCGTACTCCGCAAGGCTGCCGGCGTGTAGTCCCCTGCTTTTGCGCTGACGTTGAATTCGAAGCTGCGTTTCTCTTCGTTCTTCATCCCCAGTGCGATGTAGCGACCGGCGATCAGGTCGTACAGCGCTTCGACGGTGTAGGCCGGCACCTGGTGATCGTAGTAGAACTGGGCATGCCCTTCGGCGACGCGCCAGAGCTGTCCGCGTCCGTCGTAGTGGTCGGCCAGCGCCACTTGCCAGCTGTCTTCATCGATGTACATGTGGCGCTTGGCGTACACATGGCGCTCGTTCGGCTTGACCGTGGCGACGACTTCCCAGACCCGGTGCAACTCATAGCGGGTCAAGTCCTGGTTGATGTGCCCGGCCTTGATCACATCGGTGTACTTGAGGTCGGGCGAATCAAGCTTGTAGCTGTTGTAGGGAATGTACATCTCCTTCTTGCCGATCAGTTTCCAGTCATAGCGATCCGGCGCGCCGGAAAACATGTCGAAGTTGTCAGTGGTGCGCAGGCCGTCGGATGAGGTGCCGACACCGTCATATGCAACCTGCGGCGCACGCCGTACCCGGCGCTGGCCAGCGTTGTAGATCCAGGCCTTGCGCGGCTCCTTGACCTGGTCGAGGGTCTCGTGAACCAGCAACACGTTGCCCGCCAGCCGCGCCGGCGCGGTCACTTCCTGCTTGAAGTAGTTGAGGACGTTGTCGTCGCTGCCCGGTTTCAGATCGCCGAGCAACGAGGGTACGGCAACCTCGTCCCTGAAGCGGATCACGGTGAAGTCGCCATTGGCCTGCGGTGTCGCCTGGGTGATGGTGCGCCGCAGATTGCCGCCGTGGTAACGAGTGATGTGGTTCCAGATCACTTCCACGCCATTCTTCGGAATCGGGAAGGCGTAGTAGCGATTGCCGGTGAAATTGACCAGACCGTTACCGTCGTTGATCGGTGTTACGTTCAGCGCACTGCGCTTGGCCGACTCATAGATTTCAGCCGGCAATGCCACGGTGCGGTGGCTCGGGTAGACCGGAATCCTGTAGGTCTCGGGGTAGCGCTTGAACATCGCGATCTGGCCGTCGGAGAGTTTGTCCTTGTACTTGTCGACCGTCGCCGCGGTGATCACGAACAGCGGCTTTTCGCTGGCGAACGGGTCAGCCAGGAAACCTTTGCTGTCCACCGCCCCGGCGTTTTTCGGGATGCCGCCGGTCCAGGCCGGAATCGAGCCATCGGCATTGCCGGCCTTCTCGGCACCGAGCGGTGTAAGGCTGGTGCCGAGCTTGCCGGCTTCTTCCGGCGACACCGCGGCCATCACGTTGGCGGCGAGCAACCCGAGGGTCAGCGCGCCCAATTGCAACATCATCTTGCGCATCGAAATCATCCTTATCAGCCAGATCAGAAGTTCACGCCAAAGCTCAATGCCACGAAGTCACGGTCGGTGAGGACGTTGTAGTCCCCGCCGAAAAAGTCGGTGTAGCTGAGGCTCGCGGTGTAGGTATTGCGATAGTCCGCATCGACACCGAGGCTGACGGCCTTGGCGCCTTCGTTGAACAGGCCGTTGGGGCCATAGCCGGAAACGTCGTGGGACCACGAGAGGTTGGGCCGGACATTGATCCCGGCGATGAGGTTGTTGTAATCGAGGATGGCCCGGGCGCGGTAACCCCATGACGTCGAGGTCACGAAGCCATCGGTATCGCCGCCAAAACCATACTGGCCATACACCGAGTCACGGCCATAGCGCAGTTTGGAGCGAGCTTCCAGGCCACCGACCCGGACCACCGCCGCCTCGCCCACCAGGGTCAGGCGATCCGCACCTGCGACCTGATCGATGAAGTGCGTCAGGGTGCTCTGGATCTGTGTCACTTCCTTGCGGCGGTAGCCTTTGTTGTCAGCCCCGGGTGAAGTGGCGATGGGCGATGCCGCGCCGCCTGCAATCGGATTGAGCATGGCCAGGGTCAGGTCATTGGTGTTGACCTGCACCGGGAGGTTGGGGCGGTAGCTGATCTCCCCGCTCCACGCGGTGCCGGTGGATAACGTGGTGGCGAAGCTCGCGCCGTAGAGACGGATGTCCTCCGGGTATTCGAGGTAATACTGGCCGCGACCGAGCATCACACTTTGGGCCAGGCCCGAACCGCTACCGGGGGCAATGCGGTTGGCGGCGGTGACGATCCCTGGAATACTTGCCAGCGTACCGGGCCCGGCGGTGGTGGTTCCGACATTCGGGCTGCGACTGTGGTAGTTCATGAAGTACAGGCCGTACTCGGTGTCGTCCCCCAGCCAGCGCAACGCTGTCCCCCACTGCCCGGAATCCCGGGCATCGCGGTCGCCACCACGGGGAACGATCACGCCTTCCTTGCTGACTTCAAAGCCCTGGCCAAAGGCCGCTGCAATCGGCTGCAAGGGTGCAATGGCCGGGCTGGCGACGGTGTAGCCCGTGTTGCAGCCGTCCGCCACCACATCGACCCCAAAGAAGGTGCCGCAGTTATCGACGACCGTCTGGTCCCATTCCAGTTGATAGAAGCCTTCGACCGTCAGCTTGTCCGTCAGGCCCTGAGAGGCAAACAGCATGTTGACCGGAATCAGGCCTTCCTTGATCTCGGCGCCCGGTCGACGGAACGCGGAAACGTCGACCGGGTTGATGCTGTTGATCGAGTTGCCGATGAAGGTGCTCTCGCCCCAGCTGACCACCTGTTTACCGGCGCGCACAGTGCCCGGGAGATCGGCGAGGGAGTAGTTGTGATAGATGAAGGCGTCGAGAATTTGCCCGCCGGAAGACTTGGCGCCTTCTTTGCGATTGTGATCGCTGATGTCCTTGAACGGGCGGCTTTCATCCTTCAGCTCGAAGTCGTACCAGTACTTGCCACGCACAAACATGCCGGTGTCGCCGTACTTCAATTCGAGGTCGTGAATACCCTTGAAGATTTTCGAGAAGGTTTCGCCTTTCTTGAAATTCAGGCGCCCGTCATCACCGGTCGAAGCCTGGCCGGAACCGCCGTTGACGGTACCCACCAGGGCGTCATCGGCATCACGCATGCCCCAGCTTGCGCCGACCGACAACGAGGAGTCGAACGTCCCCTCGATTTCCCCGATGTTGAACGAAACGGCCTGAGCCTGGGCACAGCAGCCCAATGCAACCGCAGCCGCCAGCGCCTGCGGTGTGAAGATGGCGCGCATTGTTGTTTTTGTCATGCGTCTTCCCCGGTGAGTGACAGAAGGCCACACCCTACTGCCGGGCATCGGGGTCGATAAGCGCACCAAGGAGGTATTCGCGGTGTACCTCTAAAGGATGACTGACTATGGACATGACCCAGGCGGCGAGCGCCCGAAGCCTGACTGTTGCCGGGGCTGCAACAGTGCATGTCCGGATTCGGTATTTTTCCTACGACAGTAAGGGCTTATTCTTACCTGGCTGCCACGGTAAACCACGCAAGGCACGATGTGCCGGCCTGCGCCGTGATTGAAAGATTTCAGATGAATCGAGGATTCGGTTCATCGCCCCGTGTTCACTGACGTTGTTTTGTAGCTCCTGATCCAACGTCTTACTTGGCCGCTGCGTTTGCAGCGGCCTTTTTTATGGGCGATGGTTTACCGAAAATTAGTTACGAATCAAATCGTAACTACATATTCAACATGTCCATCTTGTCAGGAACACCTATACACGTTTTCACCAGCACCAAAAATACTCGAGCGACTTAAGATCCAGTTTCCAGCAGCCTTTCACTTTTGCATTGGCCGCTGATTCCTATCTTATCCATTACGAGTATTGATATGAAACCCATTATCCATGATAAGTATCGCTCAACTGCAGGATTCAACAGCCGTGTACGTTTTCTGGTTATGCACTACACCGCTGCCGACTTTGCCCGCTCCGTCGAGTTATTGACCGGCCCGCGGGTCAGTTCTCACTATTTGATTCCAGACATTACCGACCCGAGTTATCTGAAAGCCGGTTACAAGGAGCAGGAAGTATTCAACCTGGTAGATGAAAACGCTCGCGCCTGGCATGCAGGCGTTAGCCAGTGGGGCAGTCGCTCGTCGCTGAATGACACTTCCCTTGGCATTGAAATCGTCAACCTTGCAACGGACAATAATGGTGAGTTCTTTTTTCCGCCTTATCATCCCGAGCAGATTGCGGCGATTGAAGAACTGGCTCGGAATATTCTGGCACGTTATCCAGACATCACCCCCACTAATGTTGTTGGTCATTCCGATATCTCGATCGGCAACAAAAGCGATCCCGGCCCGGCGTTTCCCTGGCATGCACTTTATTTGAAGGGCGTTGGCGCCTGGTTTGATGAGTCGACCCGCGACAAGTATCTGAAGCAATACGAAGTGTCCGGAATTCCGGCGCAGTGCGAATTATTGAGGCTGTTTAAACGTTATGGCTACGATACATCCAATGCCTCAAACAAGGCTGGATTCAAAGCCCTTGTCCGCGCGTTTCAATTGCACTTTCGCCAGGACAATTATGATGGGGCGATAGACGCGCAGACCGCCGCAAACCTGGCTGCGTTGGTGCATAAGTACTTCCCTGAATCACCTATGTGATCCGACATTGAAAAACCGGCAAGGGCACATTGCGTGCCCTTGTCAGTGCGGTTAAATCGCATACCTCTGCAAATTCCCCATCATTTCCTTCAGCGCCTCGATGTTGTCCTTCGGATGCGCCGCGCCTTCGAAGTCGCAAATCTGCTGCCAGTGCGCCGCCACGTCTTCCGGGGAAAAACCCGCCCGTGGATCGAACCCGACGCCGAGGCTGCGCTCCCAGCGGACCTTGCCCATCCAGCCGCCGCCGACTTCAAACAGGCCGGAGGTTTCCTGGCAGCTCTCGCTGGCCAGGTACACCACCAGCGGGCTGACCAGTTCGGGCTTGAGCTGTTCAAAGACTTGCGGCGGGATCAGGCCTTCGGTCATGCGCGTGCCGCCGGTGGGGGCGATGGCGTTGACCAGGATGTTGTTCTTGCGGCCTTCGATGGCCAGGGTGCGGGTCAGGCCATAGAGTCCCAGCTTGGCCATGCCGTAGTTGGACTGGCCGAAATTGCCATAGATGCCCGAGGTCGACGCGGTGAAAATCACCCGGCCGTAGTTTTGCTCGCGCATGTGCGGCCAGGCGGCGCGGGTGACTTTGTAGGCGCCTTCGACATGGACGCGGTAAACCAGGTCCCAGTCGGCGTCTTCCATTTTGTGGAAGGTTTTGTCGCGCAGGATACCGGCATTGTTGACCACCACGTCGACGCGACCGAACACGTCCAGGGCGTGCTGGACCAGCTTGTCACCGTCCGTGACCGAGTCGTGGTTGGCCTCGGCGATGCCGCCGGCCTCGCGGATTTCCGCTACCACGCGGGCGGCGGCCGAAGCGTTGGCACCTTCGCCCTGGGTCGAGCCGCCGAGATCGTTGACCAGCACCCTGGCGCCCTGTTTGGCGAACAGCAGCGCATGCGCCCGTCCCAGGCCGCCTCCGGCACCGGTGATGATCACGACTTTATCTTCGAAGCGAACAGACTCGTTCATGGGGGGGACTCCAGCAGGCCAAGGGACAATGAGCCCGAGTTTCAGGCACGGCGCAGCGGGTCACAATGAACACGGGGGAGGCTGAATGGTGCGCGATAAGGCTGGGGGATGATTGACCGCGAAATTGACACAAACCTGGGGTGAGGGGGCTTGCCCCCTCACCACAAAAAAAGCCCCGCAGGTTCACGCGGTGCGTCAGGAATACGCCACCTTGCGCGGTGGCAAGAGCAGTTGATCGCGAAACGCCAGGTAGTGCTTGAGCACCTCGCCGGGGGCCTCGATCTGCGGGTAATGACCAATGTCGGGCAACACCACCGCGTCCGCGTCCGGGATCAGTTCGCGGTATCGCTCGACCATGTGCAGGCCGGAGATTGGATCGACCCCGCCATCGATCACCCGCAGCGGCACTTCACCGCGTTGCATCGCGCGCACCCAACGATTGCGCCAGACACGTCGCTCGGGGATGTAGGCGATCAATCTATGCATGATACGTGGCCCGCGTTGGCTTTCGACCAGGCTCCAGAAATCATCCATCTGGCTTTCGCTGGGGCGGGTTTGCGGACCGAATATCTGCCGAAAGCTTCTCACCAGACCATCGCGGCTGAAGGCCCGGCCAATCATCCAGCCCAGAGGGCTGAGCAAGAGTTTTTGCATCAGTACCGGACGATGGGTTTCCGGAAACAAGCCGCCGTTGAGAAACACGCAACTGGCCAACTCCACCCGCGACTCGTAATGCCGGGCCAGCAGTTCCTGGGCCACGCTGTCGCCGTAATCGTGAGCGAACAGGTGCACCGGTTGCCGGACGTTCAGGTGTTCAAGCAGAGCCTCTTGCAGATCCGCTTGCTCCAGCAGGCTGTATTCGTGATTCGCCGGTTTGGCCGAATCGCCGAAGCCCAGCATGTCGCAAGCAATCACGCGAAAGCGCTGGGACAATGGCTGCCACAGGTAATGCCAGTCCCAACTGGCGGACGGAAACCCGTGAATGAGCAACAACGGCTCACCCTGCCCCGCTGTCCAGTAACGGATGCTGTGGCCACGGAATACGAAGGTCTGGCTGCGTTTGCGCCAGACACACAGAGGGATCTCGGCGAGTTCCATTAGAGTTTATAACCCGGGTCCAGTTTATCGAGTTTGCGCAGCAGCGCCGGCCACGCCAGCGCTCCGCCCATTCCTTGAGCACTTCTGGTGACACCCGCGATCATGGCTTTGGCGCCGGCCAGGATCTGCGGTTCGATGGCGATCAGTTCGGCTGCACCGTTTTGCGCCATGACCTGAATGTCGCAGGCACGCTGAAAGGTGAACATCATCAGGAACGTATCGGCGATGGTGCTGCCGCAAGTCAGCAGGCCGTGGTTATGCAGCATCAGGAAATTGTTTTCACCGAGGTCGGCCTGCAGCCGCACTTTCTCTTCATGGTTGAGCGCCACACCTTCATAGGCGTGGTAGGCCAGGCTGGAAAGCACGAACAACGACTGTTGGCTGATCGGCAGGACGCCCTGTTTCTGAGCCGACACCGCTACCCCCGAAGCCGTGTGGGTGTGCAGCACGCAGACGACATCGTGACGGACCTCATGCACGGCGCTGTGGATGGTGTAGCCCGCCGGATTGATCTCGTAAGGACTGTCCATCAGCTTGTTGCCGGCCTGATCCACCTTGACCAGGCTCGACGCGGTAATTTCGTGAAACATCAACCCGAACGGGTTGATCAGGAAGTCTTCGGTGCCGGGCACCTTGGCGGAGATGTGGGTAAAAATCAGATCATCCCAACCGTGTTGAGCAACCAGGCGATAACAGGCGGCCAGGTCGACACGGGTCTGCCACTCGGCAGCACTGACCTGGTCTTTGACGCTGTGTGGCGATTGGACGGGAGCGACAGTCACGGCAAGGAGCCTCGGTGTTTTTTATTATGGAGTGTTTCCTATGACTACCGAGTCTAGTCAGCCGTTGAGGTTCGTGTAGTTGCATTGGCAGCCAGCTTGATGGCCCAGCGAGTCAGCCGCCCTGCTGCCCGGGATCCATGTCAAATGACCGGCGCCAGCGCAGCTCTGGCAGGCAGGTTTTGCTGCACTGCCAGCGCATTGACCGGCATTGGTATCGGGTTATCTGTCACGCGCGCAGAGCGCTGACCAGATCTGCCAGCCAAGGCTCGGCATCCGTCTCCGGGGTCACGCTTTCGCTGGCGTCCAGGCGCAGCATTGGCAGTACTTCGCGAATGCCCAGCTCACCGAACAATTCGCGCATCTGCTCGCCGCCGCCACAAAAGGTGTCGCCATAACTCGCATCGCCCAACCCGATCACTGCACCTGGCAAACCGCGCCAGGCCGCTGGCAATTGGTCACGAATGGTCGAGTACAGTGGTTGCAGGTTGTCCGGCAGCTCGCCCATGCCGGTGGTGGAGGTCACTGCCAGAAAGGCTTCGGGGCCAAACGCCTGGATATCGGCGAGGGTCGCACGCGGGTTGTGCGAGGTTTCGAAACCGGCGGCTTGCAACAGGCTGGCGGCGTGGCGGGCAACTTCTTCGGCCGTGCCGTACACCGAGCCGGAAATGATGGCGACTTTCATCAATCTGATCCTGAATCCGAGTAAAAAAACCGGATATTAACAGCACGGTCGTGATTGTTCTTTTAGAATGCAATCGAATATCAATCAGGAAAGGATACTCCGGTGATTAATGCACAATTGCTGCAAATGGTGATCAATGCCTCCAACGACGGTATCGTGATTGCCGAGAAGGAAGGCGATCAGGACAAGATCCTCATCTACGTCAACCCCGCGTTCGAACGCCTGACGGGCTATTCCAGCGAAGAAATTCTCTATCAGGATTGTCGTTTCCTGCAGTCAGGCGACCGCGACCAGGAAGCCCTGCCGTTGATTCGCGACGCCCTGAACCGTGAAGGCTCCTGCCGGGAAATACTGCGCAACTACCGCAAGGACGGCACTCCGTTCTGGAACGAGCTGTCCCTTTCCACGGTGAAAAATCCGGCGGACGGGCAAACCTATTTTGTCGGCGTGCAGAAAGACGTCACCGTGCAGGTCAAGGCGCAACAGCGTGTGGCTCAACTGGAGGGGCAACTGGCTGAACTCCAGGCCGAGCTTGCCGCGCTCAAGGCGACGAACGGCTAAAACAAAATTCAGAATTAATTGTCAGTAACTACAATCACCAATGACTTTGTAATTATTTCTTTCGAGTTGGCCATGCAGCGCGACGCACTCCTGACCCAGGATGAGCTGGATTTCATCCAGACCATGCAACACAACCCGCAACTCAATGTGCGGGATGCGACGTCGAGCCTGATGGTCAATGGTGGGTCGCAAATCCGTGACCTGCTCACCCGCCTGGCGGCCCATGAGCAGGTCACCATTCAAGCCAGCTTCGAAAACCAGCAAATGACCTTCCCCCTGCACCTGGTGGAAGACGAGTTCCATGCGCTGCATTTGCGCCTCGGCGTGCCGAGCATCTATGAGGACGGGCCGATGGTCCGGCCGTGGCGTCTGGTACTGGACGAACCGGTAGCGTTGGAAAACGCCCAGGGTCAGCCCGGCACCTTGTGGGTACACGAAGTGTCGTGCAAAGGGGTTTTGCTGGAAGTTCGCAACAAGACCAAGCCGCCGAAGCATTTTGCCTTGTGGTTCAGCCCCTCAGGTTATGAGCGGATTGCCCTGCGTGGCACTTTCGAGAAAGAAAACGAGCAAGGCTTCTACGCCTATCAACTGAGCCAGAGCGATACGGACGAAACCGAGCGTCTGCGCCAGTTCATCCTGCAGCAGCATCGTTTGACTCATCCAACGCTGCATCTCTGAACCTCAAGTATCCAGATTCCCCGCCAGGAACTGTTTCAGACGCTGGCCCATCACCTCGCCCTCATTGCCCAGGCAACCGATCGATGAACCGGTCAGGCTCTCCTGTGCCAGGTCAGAAGCATCGCCGGCCAACAGCAATTGGCACTCCAGCCCCATGGCCAGGCGATTCAGGCGCCGAGGCAAATCGGCAGCCGGCACATGATTGGAAAACAGCACCAGCGCCTGGGGCTTGATTCTTTCACACGTCAGCGCCAGCTCCTCGAATGGCTGGCCCATGTGCAGCACTCGAACGGTCATTGACCCGCAACTCAGGAACAGGGCGGCGACCAGCAGTTCCAGCTCCCGGCAGTGACCGACCAGGGCACAGATGACCACGCAACGCGGCTGTTTTTCGCGCATCAACAACAGGCGCTGCGCCACCCGGGCACGCAGAAAACCATCCAGGAACAGCCACTCGCTGGTTCCGCCGAACTGGTCCTGGCGTTGCAACAACTGCTTCCACACGGGAATCAGAATGTCCTGAAACACCACCGTCAGGGCGTAGCTGGAAAAGATTTGCCCGTAGACCTGTTCCAGCCGAAGGTCGTCAAACCCGTTGACCGCAGCAAGTACCTGATGCTGCCACTGCGCGTAATCGGCTGTTACGAGATTGTTGGGGATGAAATGCGACAACGCCTTGAACGGCTCGGCCCTGGCCAGGATCTTGCCGATCTTGCTGACGGCTACACCGCGCTCGATCCAGCCGAGGATGCTGCGCACCCGCTCGATATCGGTCAGCGAATACAGGCGATGCCCGCTTTCAGTGCGCGTTGGAACAATCAGGCCATGGCGTCGCTCCCAGGCACGCAGCGTGACCGGGTTGACACCTGTCAGGCGCGCCACCTCGCGAATGGGAAAGAGTTCTTCCTGTTCGAGTGATGCAGCCTGCGCGGAATCTGAAGCAGCGTCAGTAAGTACGGGCATCCTGATGTAACATCCTTGTATCGTCCGAGACACATTCTACTCGCCCAGCCCGTAAAAATTCCGTAAAAAAACATGCCGCGAATGAGCTAAAACCGTCGCAGACGCGATTGACTGAATCAGGAATAATCCTTGCTTGTTACAAGACACGGCCCACCACCCCGGCGCCTGTGCCTGGCGAAGCTCTTATCCGGAGCGACGCAAATGCCTTATGGAGATACACAATGTCTACCCCACCCGTCACGCTGATGGTTGCGCGCCGCGTTGCCAATGGACGTTATCAGGACCTGATCGCCTGGCTGCGCGAAGGCGAACAACTGGCCACCGACTTTCCCGGCTACCTCGGCTCCGGCGTGCTTGCTCCGCCGCCCGACGATGACGAATTCCAGATTATCTTCCGCTTCGCCGATGAGCAGACCCTGCACGCCTGGGAGCATTCCGCCTCGCGCAGTGCCTGGCTCGGACGTGGCAGCGAGCTGTTCGCCCACCCGACGGAGCACCGGGTCAGCGGCATAGAAGGCTGGTTCGGCGTCGCCGGCCAACGCCCGCCGCGCTGGAAACAGGCCGTGGCGATCTGGCTGGCGTTCTTTCCGGTCTCTCTGCTGTTCAACTTTGTACTGGGTCCGCTGCTGAGCGAGATGACGCTATTGCCTCGCGTACTCATCAGCACCCTGTGCCTGACGCCGTTGATGGTGTATTGGTTTATCCCGCTGTCGACCCGTCTGCTGGCCAACTGGCTGAACAGCACGCCTGTGCGCCGCTTGCCCGTCGAACCCTCGACCCAAAACCACTGATCACCTTCTGTGGATGTTGCCTGCAATAGATAGAGCGCTCCCGTCGCTGGTATAGTTTTGCTCTTACCGCGACGCGAGCCGTTCATGACTTCTTCCGCAGCCCCTGTCCTCATTACCGGCGCCGGCCAGCGCGTCGGCCTGCACTGCGCCCGGCGACTGCTGGAAGATGGCCATCGGGTGATTTTCAGCTACCGCAGCGAGCGACCCGGCGTACAAGCCCTGCGCGACCTGGGGGCCACCGCGGTGTTCGCGGACTTCTCCAGTGAAACCGGGATTCTCGCCTTCATCAGCGAACTGAAAACCCACACCGACTGTTTGCGCGCGATTGTCCACAACGCCTCCGAATGGCTGGCCGAAACACCGGACACCGATGCCGCAGCGTTCACCCGAATGTTCAACGTGCACATGCTGGCGCCTTACCTGATCAACCTGCATTGCGCCGACCTGCTGCAACGCTCGAGCCCCGCCGACATCGTGCACATCAGCGATGACGTGACGCGCAAGGGCAGCAGCAAGCACATCGGCTATTGCGCCAGCAAGGCCGGGCTCGACAGCCTGACCCTGTCCTTCGCCGCCAGGTACGCGCCGGCCATCAAGGTCAACGGGATCGCGCCGGCCCTGCTACTGTTCAACCCTGAAGACGACGCGGCCTACCGCGCCAGGGCGCTGGCCAAGTCCGCGCTGGGCATCGAACCCGGCTGCGAAGTGATCTACCAGAGCCTGCGTTATCTGCTCGACAACCCTTACGTCACCGGCACCACCCTGACCGTCAACGGCGGAAGGCACATCAAATAAGTGTCCCGCGAGGATTTTCCATGACGTTATCGCTGCCCCAGAACGCCCTATCCCAGAGCTACCGTGAGATCCTCATCGGTCTCGGTGAAAACCCCGACCGCGAGGGTTTGCTCGATACGCCCAAGCGCGCAGCCAAAGCCATGCAGTACCTTTGCCATGGGTACGAGCAAAGTATCGAGCAGATCGTCAACGGCGCGCTGTTCGCCTCCGACAACGATGAAATGGTGATCGTCGACAACATCGAGTTGTACTCGCTGTGCGAACACCACATGCTGCCCTTCATCGGCAAGGCGCATGTGGCTTATATTCCAACCGGCAAGGTGCTGGGCCTGTCGAAGATTGCGCGGCTGGTGGACATGTTCGCCCGCCGCCTGCAAATCCAGGAAAACCTCACCCGGCAAATCGCCGACGCCGTGCAACAGGTGACCGGCGCGGCAGGCGTCGCAGTGGTCATCGAAGCGCAGCACATGTGCATGATGATGCGCGGCGTCGAAAAACAGAATTCGACCATGAACACCTCGGTGATGCTCGGCGCCTTCCGCGAGTCGAGCAATACCCGCCAGGAGTTCCTGCAATTGATTGGACGGAGCAAGTAGCAATGCCACAACTTCAGCCAGGCATGGCACGCATCCGGGTCAAGGACCTGTGCCTGCGTACCTTCATCGGCATCAACGAGGATGAAATCCTCAACAAACAGGATGTGCTGATCAACCTGACCATTCTGTACGCCGCCCAGGAAGCGGTCCGGGACAACGACATCGATCACGCGTTGAACTACCGGACCATCACCAAGGCGATCATCGCCCATGTGGAAGGCAACCGCTTTGCGCTGCTCGAACGCCTGACCCAGGAAATTCTCGACCTGGTGATGGCCAACGCATCGGTGCTCTACGCCGAGGTCGAGGTCGACAAGCCCCATGCGCTGCGATTCGCCGAGTCGGTATCGATTACGCTTGCAGCGAGCCGCTAGCTTCAAGCCACAGGCGCCAGGCTGTAAACTTGTAGCCACCGCCATCCATCTTGCAGCTTGCAGCTTGCAGCTGTCTCGCAGAGACCTCCCATGAACGATCAACAACGCCTGGAACTCGAAGCCGCCGCCTTTCGCCGGCTGGTGGCCCACCTGGACAGCCGCAAGGATGTGCAGAACATCGACCTGATGAACCTCTCGGGCTTCTGCCGCAACTGCCTGTCCAAGTGGTACAAGGCGGCTGCCGACGAGCGCCAGATCGAGGTCAGCCTCGACGACGCCCGCGAAGTGGTTTACGGCATGCCGTACGCCGAATGGAAAGCCCAATATCAGCAAGAAGCCAACGCCGAACAACAGGCGGCGTTCGCCAAAGGAAAACCCAATGAGTGATCTGAACACCCTGCGCGCCAGCCTCAAGACCGGCGAACACGCCTTCGCCGACACCCTGGCGTTCATTGCCGCCGGTTACGACTACCAGCCTCAGGCCTTCAACAACGGTGGAGTGGAAAACGCGGCCGGGCAGAACGAAGGCTCGTGCAAGACCCTGGGCCTGACACTGCTCGAAGGCTTGAGTGATGAAGAAGCACTGCTGGCTTTTGGCGAGCATTACCGTTCGGTTGTTGCCACACCTGAAGGCAGCGATCACGGCAATATCCGTGCATTGATGGCCCATGGCCTGGCTGGCGTGAAATTCACCCAACAGCCTCTGACCCGCCGCTGATCTGAATTGTAGGAGCGAGCCTGCTCGCGATGAACCTGAGAGCGCTGCGGGGCATCAGGCACCCAGTGTTATCGTTCACGACCATCGCGAGCAGGCTCGCTCCTACAGATGATCAACAGCACAACCCGACTTTTAAGATTGACCCCGCCACTTTATTTCGTTTGCCGGGTACCGCTGCTCACGGCTTAGATAAAAGAAGTCCTCCTTCTTTCGAGCCGGTCATCCATGCGCAGCGAAACCATCAGCCAGTCGATCAACATCGTTCACCCTGTCACGCTCAGCCACGGCAAGAACGCCGAGGTCTGGGACACCGATGGCAAACGCTACATCGACTTTGTCGGCGGCATCGGCGTGTTGAACCTCGGCCATTGCCATCCGCGCATCGTCGAAGCCATTCGCGAGCAGGCCACCCGGCTGACCCACTATGCGTTCAACGCAGCCCCCCATACCCCCTACATCGATTTGATGGACCGCCTCAGCGCGTTCATCCCGGTCGATTATCCGGTCAGCGGCATGCTCACCAACAGCGGCGCGGAAGCCGCCGAGAACGCCCTGAAGATCGTCCGTGGCGCCACCGGCCGTACCGCCGTCATTGCCTTCGATGGCGCTTTCCACGGCCGCACCCTGGCCACCCTGAACCTCAACGGCAAGGTCGCGCCCTACAAACAAAAAGTCGGCGTGCTGCCGGGGCCGGTGTATCACCTTCCCTACCCCAGCCCGGACAACGGCGTGACCTGCGCCGAAGCCCTGAAGGCCATGCAGCGTTTGTTCAGCGTCGAGATCGATGTCGAGGACGTGGCCTGCTTCATCGTCGAACCCGTGCAGGGCGAAGCGGGTTTCCTGGCCATGGATGTGGAGTTCGCCCAGGCACTGCGCAAGTTCTGCGACGACAAGGGCATTGTGCTGATCGCCGATGAAATCCAGTCCGGTTTCGGCCGTACCGGCCAGCGCTTCGCGTTCTCGCGATTGGGCATCGAGCCCGACCTGGTCCTGCTCGGCAAAAGCATTGCCGGCGGCGTGCCGCTGGGTGCGGTGGTCGGGCGCAAAGCGCTGCTGGATAACCTGCCCAAGGGCGGACTCGGTGGCACCTACTCCGGCAATCCCATCGCCTGCGCAGCGGCACTGGCAACCCTGGACGAAATGACCGATGCCAACCTACAAGCGTGGGGCACGCAGCAGGAAGAGGCGATTGTTGGCCGCCATGCAACCTGGCGTGCGAGCAAACTGACACCTTACCTGGGTCGCCTGACTGGTGTCGGTGCCATGCGCGGTATCGAGTTGATCAATGTCGATGGCTCACCCGGATCGACACAATTGACCCAACTGCTGACCCTGGCGCGGGATGCGGGTCTGCTGCTGATGCCCAGTGGTAAATCGCGGAACATCATTCGCCTGCTGGCGCCGTTGACCATCGAAGCGGCGGTGCTGGAGGAAGGGTTGGATATCCTTGAGGCGTGCCTCGCCAAACTGACCTGAAACCTGATCCTGTAGGAGCCGGCTTGCTGGCGATTGCGGTGTGTCAGGCAACGCCGATGTTGATTGATACGCCGCCATCGCCGGCAAGCCGGCTCCTACAGGTCTGTTTTGTGTTGCCCATGAAAAAACCGGCCGAAGCCGGTTTTTCATTTCAACGAAAGCAGAATCAAGCGTTCTGCAGATCGTCGAGGTAGCGCTCGGCATCCAGTGCCGCCATGCAACCGGCGCCGGCCGAGGTGATGGCCTGACGGTACACGTGGTCAGCCACGTCACCGGCGGCGAAGATGCCTTCGAGGCTAGTGGCAGTAGCGTTGCCGTCACGGCCGCCTTGCACCACCAGGTAACCGTCTTTCAGGGTCAGCTGGCCTTCGAACAGCGAAGTGTTCGGGGTGTGGCCGATGGCGATGAACACGCCGTCGACTTTCACTTCGTCGAAGCTGCCGTCGTTGTTCTTCAGGCGGGCACCGGTCACGCCCATGTTGTCGCCCAGGACTTCGTCCAGGGTTGCGTTCAGCTTCAGCTCGATCTTGCCTTCGGCAACACGGGCGTTGAGCTTGTCGATCAGGATCTTCTCGGCGCGGAAGGTTTCGCGACGGTGGATCAGCGTGACTTTGCTGGCGATGTTGGCCAGGTACAGGGCTTCTTCGACAGCGGTGTTGCCGCCGCCGACCACAGCCACTGGCTTGTTGCGATAGAAGAAACCGTCGCAAGTCGCGCAGGCCGAAACGCCTTTGCCCATGAAGGTTTCTTCGGACGGCAGGCCCAGGTAACGAGCGCTGGCGCCGGTGGCAATGATCAGGGCGTCGCAGGTGTAGGTCGCGCTGTCGCCGGTCAGGGTGTACGGCTTGGCAGCGAAGTCCACGGCATTGATGTGATCGAAAACGATCTCGGTTTCGAAGCGCTCGGCGTGCTCGCGCATCCGCTCCATCAGCGCCGGGCCGGTCAGGCCGTGGACGTCGCCCGGCCAGTTGTCGACTTCGGTGGTGGTGGTCAGTTGACCGCCGGCCTGCATGCCGGTGATCAGCAGCGGCTTGAGGTTGGCACGGGCGGCATAGACCGCGGCGCTGTAACCGGCAGGGCCGGAACCGAGAATAATCACTCGCGAATGACGGACTTCAGACATGACCTGCTCCTGTTGACCGGCCCGGAACACCTGGCGCGGAACGCCGGATTGCCGGCTGGAATAAAAAAGAACGGTTGCAAGCGCTTGGGGAAGGCTTGAACCCGACCGTCCTGTAAAAGATTGGGTGCAGCGTATCGAGGGGGCGAAGATTAAGGAAATACGGATTAACAATCCAGCTCATAGGTGGTCTCTATGCCATCTGAGCGACGATATCGACGTCTTTGTTACAGTGAATGTCGATACCACTGCCGCGCTTTCGCACGTGAAGCAAAGCCGGTAAGGTCGGCGCGATTTCCCTCTGTCCGGAGCCTCTTATGCCCGCCCCTGTCCTGTCCGGCCCGCAATACCTGCGCGAAGGCCTCAAGCTGGTGCTGAGCCCCAGCCTGCGTTTGTTCGTCCTGTTGCCGCTGGCCATCAACCTGGTGCTGTTCGTCGGATTGATCTACCTGGCCGGCCATCAATTCAGCCTGTGGGTCGACACCTTGATGCCGTCCCTGCCCGACTGGCTGAGTTTTCTCAACTACCTCCTCTGGCCGCTGTTCGTGGTGCTCGTCGTGCTGATGGTGTTCTTCACCTTCACCATGCTCGCCAACGTCATTGCCGCGCCGTTCAATGGCTTTCTCGCGGAGAAAGTGGAAGTGGTGGTGCGCGGCACCGATGACTTCCCGGCCTTCAGCTGGGGTGAACTGATTGCCATGATCCCGCGCACCCTGGCCCGGGAAATGCGCAAGCTCGGCTACTTCCTGCCCCGTGCGATCGGGCTGTTCATCCTCTCGTTCATCCCGGTGGTGAACATCATCGCCGCGCCGCTGTGGCTGCTGTTCGGGGTGTGGATGATGGCGATCCAGTACATCGACTACCCGGCGGACAACCACAAGCTGGGCTGGAACGAAATGCTCGCCTGGCTGCGGCAGAAGCGCTGGCAGAGCATGAGTTTTGGCGGCAGCGTGTACCTGGTGCTGCTGATCCCTGTGGTCAACATCCTGATGATGCCAGCGGCCGTGGCCGGCGCGACGCTGTTCTGGGTGCGTGAACGCGACACCCAAGTGCTGACAACGCCTGCAAAGTAAAAAACGCCCGATAAAAAAACTGCGGCAAGAGTATTTCTCTTGCCGCAGGCCTTACAACTGACTCACAGCGGTTAGTTGAATCAGTTCCTGGTGGGGTATTTCACTGTACGACGAACTCAATTTGACCGCCCGATTCAGAAAGCTTGCCATTCAGGATTTGTCTTACCTTGACATGTTTGACACCTTTATCCCAAACACGGCTGTACCTCCAAGTCGCTCCATCAGAGTCTATGATAGCTTTACCTAAAACACTAAAGTCATGATTCAGCACTTCAACCGCTTCTGCTCCGTAGCTACAGGTGCCCTCGATGACAATCTGACCTGCTGGTAAGCGACTTGCGTCTTTTGGGTAAGTAATACCTGGAGTAGGTAGACTGACAAAAAAGAACCGCGGCTCGGTTGGGGAGGAAGATAGACCCGCGAGACGCTGCCGTGCCTTCACAACTTTCGCACCGTCGTCCCAGTTGCGACTGAAATACCAAGTCTTCCCGTTCACTGTGGCAGAACCCAGCCTGGTGTCGTCATAATTAAGCATGTCAACGGTTGCCCCCGGCAAACACTCCCCTTCAATAAACACTCGCCCCAAAGAGTGACGAGTTCCATCTAAAGGATAGGTGATCGTCGGAACGGGAATACCGAGCTCGGCAACATTACTTGAATCCTGATTAACTTTCGATTGCTCTTTCATCATTAAAACTCCTTTTATCCGGCACAATTGCCTGTAATGCAGAGCTATCTTTACGTTAATTGATAGAAAAGACACCTATAACAAGTGACAGGTCCGGCAAGCGATCGCCTTCCCCAGCACACCATTCAAACACTTACTTCCACCAACAAATAACAATGAACGACACAACCTTACAAACCTGTTACCCCATACCTGTTAATTCTTACCGTATACGTTTCTGCGCATAAAACATCCAATACGTACAGCGACTCCCCAAACTTGAACCCAATCAATTGTCAGGGATGAGTCAAAACTTCAACGTATGGAGAACCACTTCAATGGCAACACCCATCCATCCCCCCGCTGCGGCTTCCTTGATGACAGGCGAACATCTCAGTGCCAGGGACCGGAATGCATCCTTCCCCTGGACCAGCATGAGCCCGGCCGTACTGCATGCGAAACCGGAAGCGGGAGCTGATTTTGTCATCAGTGAAAGTTCGCGCATTCTCATCGACAGCGAGAGCCTGCGGCCCTTGGCAACAAGACTGGCAGCCGGGCTCGCGGGTGCCGCCGGGCTTGGCAAGCCCACGGCCATCACACTACTGCCAGGCGCTCCGCCACTGAGCGGTGACGTATCGTTGCAATTGTCCGCACCGAATACGGCGGACGTCCCGATTCCCGTCAAAGGCAAAAGGGAAAGTTACCGGATTGATATCTCACACAATGTTCTGGTCAGCGCACAAACCCCGGAGGCCATGGCCCGCGCCCTGACCACCCTGCATAAAGCTGTGCGAGTCTCAACCACACTCGAATCGGGGGTTGTAATTGATGCCCCCATGCATGCCGAGCGCTCGGTCATGATCGATATGGGCCGCTGGTATTTCAGCCCCGACTGGGTCATCAACCTGATTCAGGAAATGGCCTGGAATCAACTCAATACGCTGCACTTACATCTGACAGATAACGAAGGCGTAAGGGTGACCTTTCCCTCTTGCGTGGACATCTCCAGTTCCGATGCCTGGAGCGCAGAAGAGCTCAAGCGCGTTCTCGACACTGCCGCGTCCTACCATATCGAGGTAATTCCCGAGCTCGACATGCCTGGACATATGGACTGGATACTACGCGACCGGCCTGAATTTCAGCTTCGCCTCAGTAATGGCACCGTTGTGTCCAAAGCTCTCGATTTCAGCATTAGTGCTGCACGTTCCTTTATCACAACTCTCGTCTCTGACCTTTTCACAATGTTTCCACGCAGCCGGCGTATCCACTTGGGAGCCGATGAATTTTTTCTCAGCCCGATCACCCACAACAACACGCCCCAACTGGCCAAATACGCACGTGACATGTCCGGCAATCCAAATGCATCTTCCGAGGACGCTGTCAGGTACTTCATCAACGACATGGCTGGCCTGATACAAGACAGAGGCAAAATCGCGCGAGTCTGGAACGACGGGGCCGTTCGACCCAACCCGGTCATCGCTGTGGATAAAAAGGTAGAAATCGAATGCTGGAGTCTCTGGGGCAGACTGCGCGGAGAGATGACCGCACAAGACTTGATAAATGCCGGATACAACGTGATCAACGCCCATGGTGACTTTTACTTCATCATTAACAAGACCTGGGACAATCTCCTCCATGATAAACATTCGCCTCGCGGTATTTATGACACGTGGCAAGCCAACCATTTCATGGACGAGGCTGGAGGCGCGATATCGGATATTCCCGCGGACAGTCCGTTTTTAGTGGGAGCCGGAATCCAGTTCTGGATCGAAGTGCCGTCCTTCAGTTCCCCGGAAGAGGCCTGGAACCAGCTGGTCCCTTGGCTGTTGCCTTTGGGGCAACGCACTTGGGACTCTCCGAACGGCGCTACCGAGTACAAATCGCTGTCACTGATCGCACGCGCCGTCGCCCATCCGCCGCCAGAACCGTGGTAACAGAACAGGTTTCGTGAGCGTCTGATTGGGCACTCGTTAGTGCAAACTCGCTTATCGGCAAGTTCACAACGTCACAAATCCATCATCCCGACGTCACACTGACGACATGGCCCCAGCCGACACTGGGGTCATGACGACAGCTCTGCATATCACCCTGATCACCGAAACCTTCCCACCGGAAATCAACGGCGTGGCCAATACACTGGGTCGCTTGTGCGACGGTTTGCGCGCGCGCGGGCATCAGGTGGAACTGGTGCGCCCGCGTCAGGGCTGCGACCAGCACCTGGGCAGCGATGATGAACTGCTGCTGTGTCGCGGCTGGCCGCTACCGGGCTATCCCGGCTTGCAATGGGGTCAGTCGTCGATGCACAAACTGCTGCGACGCTGGACGCGTCACCGCCCGGATGTGCTCTACATCGCCACCGAGGGCCCGCTGGGCTTGTCTGCCTTGCGTGCAGCAAGGCGACTGGGGATTTGCGTGGTCAGCGGTTTCCACACCAATTTCCAGCAATATTCCAACCAGTACGGGTTGGGTTTGCTCACGCGCCTGCTGACTCACTACCTGCGCTGGTTCCACAACCGCTCGGCCATGACCCTGGTGCCCAGCGTCAGTCAGCGCATGGAGCTGGAGCGGCGGCAGTTCGAGCGACTGGCGTTGCTGTCCCGTGGGGTCGACAGCGAACTGTTTCACCCGGCCAAGCGCTTGGATGCCCTGCGCGAGCAATGGGGACTGGCCGAGGAAGACATCGCCGTCATTCATGTCGGACGCCTGGCCCCGGAAAAGAACCTCGGCCTGCTCAAGCGCACCTTCAATACCCTCAAGGCGAGTTATCCCCAGCGCAGGCTGAAACTGATCGTGGTCGGCGACGGTCCGCAGCGCCAGGAACTGGAAAAGGAAATGCCCGAGGCGATTTTCTGCGGCACGCAACGGGGGGAAGCCCTGGCCTGTCATTACGCGTCGGGGGACATGTTCCTGTTTCCGAGCCTGACCGAAACCTTTGGCAATGTGGTGCTTGAAGCACTTGCCTCGGGGTTGGGCGTGGTGGCCTACGATCAGGCGGCAGCGGCCCAGCATATTCGCCATGGCTACAACGGAGTGCTGGCGATGCCGGGGGATGAAGAAGCGTTCTGCGATGCAGCGGCATGGTTGCTGGAAGACAGGGAAACCCTGCGCAATGTGCGGCTCAATGCGCGCCAGCATGCCAGTCGCCAGGGATGGGCAACGATCATCGAGCAGTTCGAAGGGCAGTTGCGCGGGGCGTGTGCCGGGGAGATGGTGGTGCCGAATGCACCGACTGTTCCGTGATTTTGCAGTGTTCTTGAGTCAGTCTTCGCGGGCAAGCCCGCTCCCACAGGGTTCTTGGTTCACACATGATTGGTGATCACCGCAGAACCTGTGGGAGCGAGCTTGCTCGCGATGAGGCCTTCCCGGTCGCCGCTTAAACCAGCGACATCAACGCCTCACGGCTGAACGGCAGAATGTCTTCCTCACGGCCATCACGCACTTTCTGCGCCCAGTCCGGGTCCACCAGCAACGCACGACCGACCGCCACCAGGTCGAACTCGTCGTTGTTCAAGCGCTCCAGCAGTTTTTCCAGGCTGGCCGGTTGTGCGACCTTGTCGGTGTTGACCATGAACTGCAGGAACTCGCCATCCAGGCCGACACTGCCCACGGTGATCGTCGGCTTGCCGGTGAGTTGGCGGGTCCAGCCTGCCAGGTTCAACTCGGAACCGTCGAACTCCGGCTCCCAGAAGCGGCGGGTCGAGCAGTGGAAAATATCCACGCCCGCATCGGCCAACGGCTTGAGGAACTCGCCCAAGGCTTCCGGGGTTTGTACCAGGCGTGCGCTGTAGTCCTGCTGCTTCCACTGGGAGAAACGGAAGATGATCGGGAAACCTTCGCCGACCGCGGCACGCACGGCCTGGATCAATTCAATGGCGAAGCGCGAGCGGTTGGCCAGGCTGCCGCCGTATTCATCGGTACGCTGGTTGCTGCCTTCCCAGAAGAACTGGTCGACCAGGTAACCGTGGGCGCCGTGGATCTCAACGCCGTCCATGCCGATGCTCTGGGCATCCTTGGCGGCCTGGGCGAACGCAGCGATCACGTCCTGGATATCCTGTTTGGTCATGCCGTGCACCACGACCTGACCTTCCTTCACTTTTTCCGACGGGCCATAACCCGGCACGCTGGCGTCCGGCTCGGTGCCGATACGGCGCACGCTGCCCACATGCCACAGCTGCGGAACGATCTTGCCGCCTTCGGCGTGAACGGCGTCGACGACCTTCTTCCAGCCGGCGAGGGCCGCGTCACCATAGAAATGCGGAACGTTCGGGTAGCCGTTGGAAGCCTTGTGACCGACGGTGGTGCCTTCGGTGATGATCAGGCCGACGCCGGCTGCGGCGCGGCGACGGTAGTATTCGATCACTTTGGAATTTGGCACGCCGCCCGGGGAAAAGGAGCGGGTCATCGGCGCCATGACGACGCGGGTCGGCAGTTCGAGGGTGCCGAGGTGGAACGGTTTGAACAGGGCTTTGACGGGCATGGGACGCTCCACGGGAAATAATTTTATGACGGCGATAATATGGAGAGTCCAGCGTATTGAACAGCATTATTGATTTTGGTGATGTAGGAGCGAGCTTGCTCGCGATGGTGGTCAACGATAACGCTGGCGGTCTGATGCCCCGCGGTGTTCCTACAACCATCGCGAGCAGGCTCGCTCCTACAGGGAGGGGGAATCAGCTCAATGCTTTTTCGATTGCGTGGACGATGGTCGGATCATCCGGCGCGGTGCGTGGCGAGAACCGAGCCAACACGCGGCCGTCCTTGCCCAGCAGGAACTTCTCGAAGTTCCAGGTGATGTCCCCGGGGAATTCCGCGCCCTCGCCCGCCAGCAAGCGGTACAACTGATGACGTTCGTGCCCGTTGACTTCCAGCTTGCTGGACAACGGAAAGGTCACGCCATAGTTGAGGCTGCAGAAGTCCTTGATTTCCTGCTCGGTGCCAGGCTCCTGTCCGGCAAACTGGTTGCAGGGCAGGCCCAACACGCTGAAGCCTTTGGCCTTGTATTGCTGGTAGAGGTTTTCCAGCGCCGCGTACTGCGGGGTCAGGCCGCATTTGGAGGCGACGTTGACCACCAGTACGACTTGGCCTTTGAAAGGCGCCAGAGGTAGCTCCTGACCATCCAGGGCTGTCAATTTTAGGTCGTGAAAAGCACTCATGACGTACTCCAGATTCCCGTGTTCTTCTCGAAACAGCCACTTGGCGGTGTCGTCAGGGACAGCCGCAGACTAAAAAGGCGCCCTCGGGGCGCCTCTCCAGTTATCTGAGCTTAGCGCAGAAATCAGTGGTGATGGCCACCTTCGCCATGGACGTGGCCATGAGCGATTTCTTCCTGGCTGGCGTCACGGATGGCAACGATCTTTACCTGGAAATTCAGGCGCTGGCCAGCCAACGGGTGGTTGCCGTCAACGGTCACGTCGTCGCCGTCCAGATCACGGATGGTCACGATCTGCATCTGGCCGTCCGGAGCGGAAGCGTGGAACTGCATGCCCACTTCCAGCTCGTCGACGCCTTCGAACATGCTGCGGCTCAGGGTGCTGACCAGTTCGGCAGCGTACTCGCCGTAAGCGTCTTCCGGTTCAACGGCTACGGTCAGCTCGTCGCCGACGGCCTTGCCTTCCAGAGCCTTTTCCAGGCCCGGGATGATGTTGCCTGCGCCTTGCAGGTAGACCAGCGGCGCGCCGCCGGCGGAGCTGTCGATGACCTCACCAGCGTCGTTGGTCAGGGTATAGTCGATGGAGACAGCCTTATTGGCGGCGATCAGCATGGGGCGAGACCTTTTGCATAAGAAGATTGAAAGGCCAAGTTTAGCGAAGCAATCGACCGAAAGCGAACACAACCCGGACAAACGGGATTCGACGGTCACAGGCTTTCATCAGGACGAAGACGGACACTGGGTGGCCGCGCTTTCCTGCGGCCACACCCAACACCTGCGGCACCAGCCACCCTGGCAATCGCGCGCCTGGGTCATGGACCCTGCACAGCGCCAGGAAAAAATAGGCCAACCCTTTGCCTGCGGTTGGTGCGCACAAGGCATGGTTAGCGATAACCTTGGTGACTGAATTTCGGTAGACGACCAGTCATAGGTCATCACCTTTGCAATGCACCTCCAGAGAATCCGCATGCAAACTTTTTTTATCGCGCCCACCGATTTTGGTGTGGGTCTGACCTCCATCAGCCTCGGGCTGGTGCGCACCCTTGAGCGAGCCGGCCTCAAGGTCGGCTTTTTCAAACCGATTGCCCAGCCGCATCCGGGCGACACAGGCCCGGAGCGCTCCACCGAACTGGTGGCGCGTACCCACGGTTTGAAACCACCCAAGCCCCTGGGCCTGGCCCATGTCGAGCGCATGCTCGGCGACGGTCAGCTCGATGAACTGCTCGAAGAGATCATCGCCCTTTATCAGCAGGCCGCCATCGGCAAGGACGTGCTGATCGTCGAAGGCATGGTGCCGACCCGCAGCGCCAGTTACGCCGCGCGGGTCAACCTGCACCTGGCCAAGAGCCTCGACGCCGAAGTGATCCTGGTCTCGGCACCGGAAAACGAAGTGCTGACCGAGCTCTCCGGTCGCGTCGAGTTGCAGGCGCAATTGTTCGGTGGCCCGAAAGACCCGAAAGTCCTCGGCGTGATCCTCAACAAGGTCAAGACCGAAGAAAGCATGGAGGCCTTCGCCACGCGCCTGAAGGAACATTCGCCGTTGCTGCGCAGCGGTGATTTCCGCTTGCTCGGCTGCATTCCGTTCCAGCCGGAACTGAACGCCCCGCGCACCCGCGACGTCGCCGACCTGATGGGCGCGCAAGTGCTCAACGCCGGCGACTACGAAACCCGGCGCATGACCAAGATCATCATTTGCGCCCGCACCATGCGCAACACCGTGGAGTTGCTCAAGCCCGGCGTGCTGGTGGTGACCCCCGGCGACCGCGACGACATCATCCTCGCCGTCAGCCTCGCGGCCTTGAACGGCGTGCCGCTGGCCGGCCTGCTGCTGACCAGCGACACCCTGCCCGACCCACGCATCATGGACCTGTGCCGCGGCGCCCTGCAGGCCGGGTTACCGGTGCTGTCAGTGAGTACCGGCTCCTACGACACCGCCAACCTGCTCAATGGCCTGAACAAGGAAATCCCCATCGACGACCGCGAGCGCGCCGAAATCATCACCGATTTCATCGCCGGCCACCTCGATGCCAACTGGCTGCACCAGCGCTGCGGCACGCCACGGGAGATGCGCCTGTCGCCGGCGGTTTTCCGTTATCAATTGATCCAGCGCGCCCAGGCGGCCAACAAGCGCATCGTCTTGCCCGAAGGCAGCGAGCCATTTACCGTGCAGGCCGCCGCGATCTGCCAGGCCCGTGGCATCGCTCGCTGTGTGTTGCTGGCCAAGCCCGAGGACGTTCAAGCCGTCGCCCGCGCCCAGGGCATCGAGCTGCCGCCGGGGCTGGAAATCATCGATCCGGACTCGATCCGCGAGCGCTATGTCGAGCCCATGGTCGCGCTGCGCAAAAGCAAAAGCCTCAACGCGCCGATGGCCGAGCAACAACTGGAAGACACCGTGGTGATCGGCACCATGATGCTGGCCCTGGATGAAGTCGACGGCCTCGTCTCGGGCGTGATCAACACCACCGCCAACACCATTCGCCCGGCCTTGCAACTGATCAAGACCGCACCGGGCTGCACCCTGGTGTCGTCGGTGTTCTTCATGCTGTTCCCGGAAGAAGTGCTGGTCTACGGCGACTGCGTGATGAACCCGCACCCGAGCGCCAGCGAACTGGCCGAGATCGCCCTGCAAAGCGCCGACTCGGCCGCCGCCTTCGGCATCACGCCGCGGGTGGCGATGATCAGTTACTCCAGTGGCGATTCGGCCAGCGGCGAAGAGGTCGAGAAAGTCCGCGAGGCGACCCTGCTCGCCCACGAACAACAGCACTCGCTGCTGATCGACGGCCCGTTGCAGTACGACGCCGCCGCCAACGAAAGCGTGGCCCGGCAATTGGCGCCGAACAGTCAGGTAGCCGGTCGTGCCACGGTGTACGTGTTCCCCGACCTCAACACCGGCAACACCACCCACAAGGCTGTGCAGCGCAGCGCCGACTGCGTCAGCCTCGGGCCGATGCTGCAAGGCCTGCGCAAACCGGTGAACGATTTGCCGCGCGGCGCGCAGGTCGATGACATCGTCTACACCATCGCCCTGACCGCGATTCAAGCCGCCAACCGACCTATGGATGTGTAAATGCTGGACTTCCTACCCGTCCCTTTGCGCGGCGTGATCGCCGCGCTGTTGCTGGCACTCAACACGATTTTGCTGTGCTCGTTCCTGTTCTGCGTGGCGCTCGTCAAGGTCTTGCCGTTCGCCCTCACCCAACGCCTCGCCGGCTGGCTGATGAGCCATACCCACGAAGCCTGGATCAGCCTCAACAAAGGCTGGATGAACCTGGTCCGTCGCACCCGCTGGCACATCAGCGGCCTGCAAGGGCTCGACTACAAGCACTCGTACCTGATCACCAGCAACCACCAGAGCTGGGTCGACATTCTGGTGCTGCAATACGTGCTCAACCGGCGCATTCAACCGCTGAAGTTCTTTCTCAAGCAAGAGCTGATCTGGGTTCCGGTGATCGGCCTGGCCTGGTGGGCACTGGGCTTTCCGTTCATGAAGCGCTACTCCAAGGCGTATCTGGAGAAGCACCCGGAGAAGAAAGGCAAGGACCTGGAAACCACCCGCAAGACCTGTGCGAAATTTCGCGACAACCCGGTGGGCATTTTCAACTTCGTCGAAGGCACGCGCTTCACCGAGGGTAAGCACAAGCAACAGCAATCACCGTTCAAGTATCTGCTCAAGGCCAAGGCCGGCGGCATTGCCTTTGTCCTGGATGCGATGGGTGAGCAGCTTGAATCGCTGGTCAACGTAACCATCCACTACCCCGCCGGGCGCCCGGGATTCTGGGACTTGCTGTGCGGGAATGTGGCGGATGTGGTGGTGCACTTTGAAGAGCTGAAGATACCGCCGCAGTTCATCGGCAAGAACTACGATCAGGACGGCGAGTACCGATTGCAGTTCCAGGGTTGGATCAATCAGTTGTGGCAGGACAAGGATGCGCTGCTGGAACAGATGCATCGCGAGTATCCAGCGAAATAATCAGGTGTCTGTAATGCCCTCATCGCGGGCAAGCCCGCGATGACTATCTCAAGGGCACAAAAAAACCCGACGATGATCACTCATCGGCGGGTTTTTCATTTCCGGCTAACGCTTAGATCGCGCCACGCTTGCGCAGCAGATCCAGCACTTGCTAGACGCCTTCCTCCAACGAAACGCAACTCAGTTCCAAGCGATGAAGCTGACGATTACCCACACACCAGCGCACTCTTAAGTTCAGCCTGACTCGGGCTTAGCTCTAAATAGTGTCAAGCAGCTCGTTAATTGGTATTAAAAATCGAAAGTCAAAAATGAGGAGCAGAAAATCTATATATGCGAACTGCTACACATAACCATCACTTCCGCCTGTACAGCAACCATACTCATCACCGTTATCATCAGAGCCGTCATTAATCTCAAGGGGCCCGATAGTTACAACTGGGATAATATCAGGAAGGGGAGCCGGCAAAACAGGAGGTATTGGTATATACCCCCCTCCACCGCCAATATCCTCATCGAAAACAGGTACCACTGAGGGCTGCAGCTCTCCGGTTTCAGATATCCAATTACAGGAAAGCATCTGATTACTGTAGACATCCCTCAAGGTGTTTTTATGGACAATCTGCATATCGGGCGCACACACATAGTCAAGGTAGCTTTCCAATCCTTTATCGCTGAAGAAATTTTTGGCATTTGTCGCAATAGCACCGAGCACTTCTGAGTTATAAATCGAATATATCCCTGTGCCGATAGCTACAACACTTAAGGTAGCAACAACCGAAAATGGCGCAGCTAGCAAAACTGCCATGGTTGCAATCACCCCTGCAACATTACCAACCAGACTGACAACGTCACCCGTCTTGATTTCGCGCCCATCTCTGAAATCGATCCCTATTTTCAGAAAAGTTATCGTACCGGCGACTATATTGGCCGGCATATTTACAATCGGTACATAAGGACCTGCTAATTTTGTCACCGAGGTAACACTCGCTATCACAGCACCGGTCTGCACCGACTGACTCAGCAACACCATTCCAGTTCCGTTGACTAAAAACTGATCTGATACTGCAGTCGCCCCCGAGCCAATAGTCACACCATCATTGACGACAGCTACAAATATTTCGGTTTTCCCGGCCATATACTACTCCTTAATCACAGTTTTGAACGCAAGCGTCATCCTTACCTGATCACACTTTACTGAAGGCGATCTCGCCGCATGTGGAACTCGCCCGTCAAAAATCACCACACGTCGCGATTTTGGAAGTACTGATTTAATAATATTTTCTTTTTTGTCATCGTAGAATACGAGTTCACCTCCCCACGACGTTGGCCAGTGTTCATTACAAAATACGATCACTGTCATCCCTGGATGCGTCTTGTTATCCCGATGTATAATCGTGTCTTGCCCAAACGTTTGCCCATTTGCATAAACACCTAATAACGTGATTTTGAAATCATGTAATATTGATAACCTTTCCCAGAAGCCGACAAGAAAACGCCAAGATTCACTTCTGTCTAATTCGTCTAAACATGACTTCCGATCCGGCCGACCTTTACCCGCAATAAAAACATGCCAACAAGGCCTAACAAATGGAAGCTCCTCATAATTTGGCCAGTTGTATCTCCAAACGGCGCCCTTGAGTTGAACATTTATGCACTCCTCTTCCCCTTGAGTTAAAAAATCGTCAATTACAAATATCTCATCATCAATCTTATTTATTTTCACAAGCCATCCTTTTCGCTGCACACCTATTCCAAACACCAGTCAAAAAAACAATATAAAGGAAATACAACGATGAAATAAATAACAAAGAAAGCACAAAGTAATTATCGATATTAACTGAGCTAGCCCAGCGCAATATATCTTGACGACTTATCAACAACCCATAATCTTCATCATATACTCCCCAAACAAATTTTTTACTTTGGTCAGTATCTACTGCCACCCACAACCTTCTTGACTTATCAAAGTCCGTGTACATAACATCACGATTCGAAGCCTCAATGATATATTTGTAAGCAGCGTCATCAGTTCCAACCCTCAGATACAAAAAAGATGTTGTCTTTGAAGCTTGTGAATGCCCCCTATATACAAAAGCATCTTTCATAACTAACTTATCAGGAACCGGAGGAACTTCTATCAACCTACTATAAATATAAAGAGAAAAAACAAGATACAACAACAGAACAATTACACAGAAAACGATCTCAAAAGCACTAGAAACATAACCAACCGGAACTGGAAAAATTTTATTTCGCACTCCTTGATCCTCAAGCGCAAGCTTACTTTTTAAGCAACCACCGACTTCCTTGCAATTGCTCGACTTGATACAATCTGCGCAAAAACACATCTACCCTGTTGCAAACACTATTCTCATTTACAAATCAATAAAACTTCATAACTTCCGACTTTCTTGTAGTCCATTTCCGGTCAAGGATTCTGACTATTCCTTCTGACTTTAGATTTTCAGAGGCTTCCTGGTTCTGGGATCTGCTATGTGGATACGTGAAAGACGTGGTGGTGCATTTTCAGCAACTGAACATTCCGCTGCAGTTCATCGGCAAGAATTACGACCAGGACGGTGAATACCGCCTGCAATTTCAGGGTTGGATCAATCAGTTGTGGCAGGACAAGGATGCGTTGCTGGAACAGATGCATCGCGAGTATCCAGCGAAGTATTGAGGTGCCTGTTCCGGCCCTATCGCTGGCTTGCCAGCGATAGCAATCTAGAGGCAACAAAAAACCCGCAGACAATCACTTGTCTGCGGGTTTTTCATTTCCGGCTAGCGCTTAGATCGCACCACGCTTGCGCAGCAGCTCCAGCACCTGCTTGACGCCTTCCTCCAGCGACACGGACTGGGTGTCGATCACCAGATCGGCATCCAGCGGCACGTCGTACGGGAAGGACTCGCCAGGGATGTTATCCCCGGCCGCCGCGTACAGGCCTTGCGGGTCACGCTCGGCGCAGACCGTTGGCGAGGCCTGGACGTAGACCGTCAGCAGACGCTCCTTGCCGATCAGCTCCTTGGCCTGCTCACGACCTTCGGAACTCGGCGCAACGAATGCCGCCAACGTCAGCAGACCCGCTTCGTTGAACTGACGCGCAACGTGCGCGGCACGACGCCAGTTCTCGGTACGCCCGGCGCGATCCTGTGGCAGACCTTTGTTCAGGTCGTGACGCAGGTTCTGGCCATCGAGTACGAACACCGCACGACCCAGGTCGAACAGCTTGCGCTCGACCGCATAGGCCAGCGTGCTCTTGCCCGCGCCCGACAAGCCGCTGAACAACACGGTGGCCGGTTGCTGGCCGAAGCGCTGTGCGCGCTCTTCGGTGGCGACGTGAGCCAGTTTGCCATGGTGCGTGCTGGTGCCATGGGCCAGAGGCTGGGCGACGATCATGCCCGCGCCAACGGTGCCGTTGGTCAAGCGGTCGATGATGATGAAGGCGCCGGTGGTGCGGTTGCTGTCGTAACCGTCGAGGGCAATCGGCGCATCGAGCGCGATCTTGACCTTGCCGATTTCGTTCAACTGCAACGCGCTGGCCGGACCTTCTTCCAGCGTGTTCACGTCGACCTTGTTGACGATGCTGGCGATGGAGCCCGGCACGTAACTGGTGGCGCGTTTGAAGTCGTATTTCTTGCCCGGCAGCATCGGCTCTTCAGCCATCCACACCAGCATCGCTTCGAAGCTGTCGGTCACCGGCGGCACGTTGTCGGCATGCACCAACAGGTCGCCACGGGAGATGTCGATTTCGTCTTCCATGGTCAGCGTGACTGCCTGACCCGGACCTGCGTGCTCCAGTTCACCTTCGAAGGTGACGATGGATTTCACGCGGCTGCTTTTGCCCGACGGCAACACCACGACTTCGTCGCCTTTCTTGACGATGCCACTGGCCAGCGTACCGGCGAAACCACGGAAGTTCAGGTTGGGACGGTTGACGTACTGCACCGGGAAACGCAGGTCGGTGAAGTTGCGGTCGCCCGCCACTTCCACGGTCTCGAGGATTTCCATCAGCGACTGGCCGGTGTACCACGGCGAACGCTCCGACTTGTTCACCACGTTGTCGCCCTTGAGCGCCGACATCGGTACGAAGTGCATGCTGGTCGGCTTCAACTTCAAGCCTTCGGCGAATTGCAGGTAGTCGGCCTTGATCGACTCGAACACGCCCTGGTCGAAGTCCTTGAGGTCCATCTTGTTGATGGCCACGACTATGTGTTTGATGCCCAGCAGGGATGCGATGAAGCTGTGGCGACGAGTCTGGGTCTGCACGCCGTAACGGGCATCGACCAGGATGATCGCCAGGTCACAGGTGGAAGCACCGGTGGCCATGTTGCGGGTGTACTGCTCATGGCCGGGAGTGTCGGCGATGATGAATTTGCGCTTGGCGGTGGAGAAGTAGCGGTAAGCGACATCGATGGTGATGCCCTGCTCGCGCTCGGCCTGAAGGCCGTCGACCAGCAGCGCCAGGTCGATGTCTTCGCCGGTGGTGCCGACTTTTTTCGAGTCGCGGGTAATGGCTTCCAGGTGATCTTCGTAGATCATCTTGGAGTCGTGCAGCAGGCGCCCGATCAGGGTGCTCTTGCCGTCGTCGACGTTACCGCAGGTCAAGAAGCGCAGCAGTTCTTTACGTTCGTGCTGGCCCAGGTAGGCGAGGATGTCCTCGCTGATCAAATCAGATACGTGCGACATGACAACCCCTTAGAAATAACCCTGACGTTTTTTGTCTTCCATGGAGCCTGCGCCATCGTGGTCGATGACACGGCCCTGGCGCTCGGAAGTTCGCGTCAGGAGCATTTCCTGAATGATGTCCGTGAGGCTTTCGGCCTCGGACTCCACCGCGCCCGTCAACGGGTAGCAACCAAGGGTACGGAAACGCACTTTCTTTTTGACGATGCGGGCTTTGTCTTCATCGCTCAGATGTTCGAGGATGCGCTCGTCGTCGATCATGATCAGCGTGCCGTTCTTCTCGATGACTTCACGCTCGGCGGCGAAGTACAGCGGGACGATCGGGATGCCTTCCAGATAGATGTACTGCCAGATGTCCAGCTCGGTCCAGTTCGACAGCGGGAAGACACGGATCGACTCGCCCTTGTTGACCTTGCCGTTGTAGACGTTCCACAGCTCGGGGCGCTGGTTTTTCGGGTCCCAGCGGTGCTTGCTGTCGCGGAACGAGTACACGCGCTCTTTGGCGCGGGATTTCTCTTCATCGCGACGGGCGCCGCCGAAAGCTGCGTCGAAACCATACTTGTCGAGTGCCTGCTTGAGGCCCTCGGTCTTCATGATGTCGGTGTGCTTGGCGCTGCCGTGGGTGAACGGGTTGATGTTCTGCGCCACGCCGTCCGGGTTGACGTGGGTGATCAGGTCGAGACCAAGCTCGGCGACCATTTTGTCGCGAAAGGCGTACATCTCCTGGAATTTCCAGCGAGTGTCGACGTGCATCACCGGAAACGGCAGCTTGCCCGGGAAGAACGCCTTGCGTGCCAGATGCAGCATCACGGCGGAGTCTTTACCGATGGAGTACAGCATCACCGGGTTGTCGAACTCGGCGGCCACCTCGCGGATGATGTGGATGCTTTCCGCCTCCAGCTGTTTCAGATGCGTCAGTTTGTCGACCATGGCTACTCACGAAAGCTTTCTTATGAACGGCCAGCGGGCCGTGTTCGAGCGGGGATCCTAGCACAGCGACCTCTTCTAATCAGGACGCCAACTAGATCGAAAGAGCATATGAATATGCCCCCGCGTTTGGGCCAAACACGCCCCCTGTAGGAGCGAGCCTGCTCGCGATGGTCGTCAACGATAACGCTGGGAGCCTGACACCCCGCGGTGTTCTCAGGTTCATCGCGAGCAGGCTCGCTCCTACGGGGATGGTGTTTCGTCAGATCGGATTCGGGCAATCGATGAAGATGTGCTCCAGCGCAAAGCGCCGCGCCAGGTAATCCCCCAGCGCCTGAACGCCGTAGCGCTCGGTGGCATGGTGACCGGCGGCGATGAAGCTGATGTCGTTTTCCCGGGCACTGTGGAAGGTTTGCTCGGAGGCCTCGCCGCTGAGGTAGAGGTCAACGCCGGCCGAAATGGCCTGATCGATGTAACCCTGGCCGCCACCGGTACACCAGCCGACGCGGCGGATCATGGCGCTGCCTTCGATCAGCAACGGCTCACGACCCATGACTTCCTGGACGCGCCGGGCGAAATCCCGGGGCATCATCGGTTCATTCAGCGAGCCGACCAGGCCGACAATCTTCAGGTTGTCCGGGTCCAGCGGGCCTTCGACGGTGATGTCGAGCTGGCGTGCAAGCTGCACGTTATTGCCGACATCCGGGTGCAGATCCAGCGGCAGGTGATAGGACAACAGGCTGATATCGTGCTTGAGCAGGGTCTTCAAGCGGCGCTGCTTCATACCGGTGATGCACGGGTTCTCGCCCTTCCAGAAATAGCCATGATGCACCAGCACCAGATCGGCATTGGCCTGCACGGCGGCGTCGAGCAATGCCTGGCTGGCGGTGACGCCACTGACAATGCGCATCACTTGCGGCCGCCCCTCGACCTGCAGGCCGTTGGGGCAGTAATCGGCGATTTTGGCGCTGTTGAGGTAGCGGTCGGCTTCTTCGACGAGGGTGCTCAGGGCGACGGCCATAAAAGACTCCTAAATATCCCGTTCAGAGGCGCGTGCGGCCTCGTATAATGCGCGTCATTATGAGCGGTCTCATACCGCCTGCAACTCTCTCAGGACGTGCTTAATGCTCAAGGCGCTGCGTTTTTCCGGCTGGCCGCTGTTGGCCGGCGTGCTTGTCGCTCTTTTGATAATCCAGCGTTACCCCGAATGGGTCGGGCTGCCGAGCCTCGACGTCAACCTGCAACAGGCGCCGCAAACCACCAGCATGCAGCAGGGCCCGGTGTCCTATGCTGACGCCGTGACCACCGCCGCGCCGTCGGTGGTGAACCTGTACACCACCAAAGTCATCAACAAGACCAACCATCCGTTGTTCGAAGATCCGCAGTTCCGGCGCTTCTTCGGCGATAACTCGCCCAAGCAGAAACGCATGGAATCGAGCCTCGGCTCCGGCGTGATCATGAGCCCGGAAGGCTACATCCTGACCAACAACCACGTGACCAGTGGCGCCGACCAGATCGTGGTGGCACTCAAGGACGGCCGGGAAACCCTGGCGCGGGTGATCGGCAGCGACCCGGAGACTGACCTCGCGGTTCTGAAAATCGACCTGAAAAACCTGCCGTCGATCACCGTGGGGCGTTCCGACAACATCCGCATCGGCGACGTCGCGCTGGCCATCGGCAACCCGTTCGGCGTCGGCCAGACCGTGACCATGGGCATCATCAGCGCCACCGGTCGCAACCAGCTTGGCCTGAATAACTACGAAGACTTCATCCAGACCGACGCCGCCATCAACCCCGGCAACTCCGGCGGTGCGCTGGTGGATGCCATCGGCAACCTGACCGGCATCAACACGGCGATCTTCTCCAAGTCCGGCGGCTCCCAGGGCATCGGTTTCGCGATTCCGGTGAAGCTGGCGATGGAAGTGATGAAATCGATCATCGAGCACGGCCAGGTGATTCGTGGCTGGCTGGGTATCGAAGTGCAACCGCTGACCCAGGAACTGGCCGAATCGTTCGGCTTGTCCGGGCGCCCGGGCATTGTCGTGGCGGGGATTTTCCGCGATGGCCCGGCACAGAAGGCCGGCCTGCAACTGGGTGATGTGATTCTTGCCATCGATGGCGAACCGGCCGGTGATGGCCGCCGCTCGATGAATCAGGTGGCGCGGATCAAGCCGACCGACAAGGTCGCGATCCAGGTGATGCGCAACGGCAAGGAACTCAAGCTGACCGCGGAAATCGGCCTGCGTCCGCCGCCGGCACCGGTCAAAGAGAAAGAAGAAAACTAAGCAGGCGACACATGTCCTGTGGGAGCGTGGCTTGCCCGCGATAGGAACACCGCGGTGTATCAGCTATACCGCGTTATCGTTCATCGCGGGCAAGCCACGCTCCCACAAGGGGATAAAGGTGCTTTAGAGGTCGCCCAGGCCGTCGATCAGCGCCTGATTCTGCTCTGGCGTGCCGATGCTGATCCGCAGGAACTGCGCAATCCGCTCCTGCTTGAAGTGCCGGACGATCACGCCTTGCTCGCGCAACTTCGCCGCAAGCCCCGCCGCATCGTGCCGAGGGTGACGGGCAAAGATGAAGTTCGCCGCCGATGGCAGTACTTCAAAACCCTTCTCCTCAAGCTGCGCAACGACCTTCTCTCGACTCTCGATCACCAACCGGCAGGTCTTTTCGAAATACTCGCGATCCTCGAACGCGGCAGCAGCGCCGACATTCGCCATGCGGTCCAGCGGATAGGAGTTGAAGCTGTTCTTGATCCGCTCAAGCGCCTCGATCAGGTCCGGATGCCCCACCGCCAGGCCAACCCGCAAGCCGGCCAGTGAACGGGACTTGGACAGGGTCTGGGTCACCAGCAGGTTCGGGTAACGATCGACCAGCGTGATTGCCGTCTCGCCGCCGAAATCGATGTAAGCCTCGTCCACCACGACCACCGAATCCGGGCTGGCCTTGAGGATCTGCTCCACCGCTTCCAGCGCCAGCAGGCAGCCAGTCGGGGCGTTCGGGTTGGGGAAGATGATCCCGCCGTTCGGCCTGGCGTAGTCCGCCGGGTCGATCCGGAATTGCTCGTCCAGCGGCACCGCGTCGAACTTGATGCCGTACAACCCGCAGTAGACCGGGTAGAAGCTGTAGCTGATGTCCGGGAACAACAGCGGCTGATCGTGCTGCAGCAAGCCGTGGAAGATGTGCGCCAGCACTTCATCGGAGCCGTTGCCGAGAAACACCTGGTTGCTCTGCACGCCGTAGTATTTGGCGACCGCATTCTTCAGCAGATCGCTGTTCGGGTCCGGGTACAGGCGCAGGCTGTCATTGAGTTCGGTTTGCATCGCAGCCAAGGCCTTGGGCGATGGACCGTACGGGTTTTCATTGGTATTGAGCTTGACCAGTTTCGCCAGCTTCGGCTGTTCGCCCGGCACATAAGGCACCAGATTCTTGACGAACGGGCTCCAGAATTTACTCATGTTCAGTTCCCCTGCTTGTCGTCAACGATGCGGTATTCAGCACTGCGGGCGTGGGCGGTCAACGACTCGCCACGGGCCAGCACGGAAGCGGTCTTGCCCAACTCGGATGCGCCCTGCTCGGAGCAGAAGATGATCGACGAGCGTTTCTGGAAGTCGTACACACCCAGTGGCGAGGAGAAACGCGCGGTGCCGGAAGTCGGCAACACGTGGTTCGGGCCTGCGCAATAGTCGCCCAGAGCTTCGGACGTGTGACGGCCCATGAAGATCGCGCCGGCGTGGCGGATTTGCGGCAGCCAGGCCTGTGGATCGGCAACGGACAATTCGAGGTGCTCCGGCGCGATGCGGTTGGCCACTTCGATGGCTTGCTCCATGTCACGAACCTTGATCAGTGCACCACGGCCGTTGATCGAAGTTTCGATGATCGCGGCACGTTCCATGGTCGGCATCAGTTTAGCGATGCTGGCCGCGACCCTGTCGAGGAACTCGGCGTCGGGGCTGACCAGAATGGCCTGGGCGTCTTCATCGTGCTCGGCCTGGGAGAACAGGTCCATGGCGATCCAGTCGGGATCGGTCTGGCCGTCGCACACCACGAGGATTTCCGAAGGGCCGGCGATCATGTCGATTCCGACCTGGCCGAACACGTGGCGCTTGGCGGTGGCGACATAGATGTTGCCCGGGCCGACCACCTTGTCGACCTTCGGCACGCTTTCGGTGCCGTAAGCCAAAGCGGCAACGGCTTGAGCGCCACCGATGGTGAACACGCGGTCGACGCCGGCGATGCAGGCAGCGGCCAACACCAGCTCGTTGATTTCACCGCGCGGGGTCGGAACGACCATGACCACTTCGGTGACGCCGGCGACCTTGGCCGGAATCGCGTTCATCAGCACCGACGACGGGTACGACGCCTTGCCGCCCGGCACGTACAGGCCGGCGCGGTCCAGCGGCGTGACTTTCTGGCCCAGTACGGTGCCGTCGGCTTCGGTGTAGCTCCAGGAGTCCTGCTTCTGCTTCTCGTGGTAGCTGCGTACGCGGGCTGCGGCGACTTCCAGTGCTTCGCGCTGAGGCACGGTGATGCGGGTCAGCGCCAGTTCCAGACGCTCGCGCGGCAGGATCAGGTCGGCCATGGACTTCACGTCCAGCCCATCGAACTGGCGGGTGAAGTCCACCAGTGCCGCGTCGCCACGCTCACGCACGGCCTTGATGATGTCCAGCACCCGCTGATTGACCGAGTCGTCAGACACACTTTCCCAGCTCAGCAGATGATCCAGATGATGCGCGAAATCCGGGTCAGCAGCGTTGAGTCGGCGAATTGCAGTCGGTGCGGTCATAGCGAGAGCCTCATAGGAATGGCAAAAACTCAGGCGCCCGAAGCTAGCACTCCATCCGCTTGGGCACCTGAGAATTCTGGCTATGAGGCGGATAGACGGGCGCGACTTAACGTCGCGCAGGTGAATCAGCCGCGGTGTCGAGACTCCACTGCCTTGCGCAGGGTGTCGATCAACGCCTGGATACGGGCGTGCTGCATCTTCATCGAAGCCTTGTTGACGATCAACCGGGAGCTGATGGCCGCGATGAAATCCTGTGGCTCCAGGCCGTTGGCCCGCAGCGTGTTACCGGTGTCGACCACGTCGATGATCTTGTCCGCCAGACCGATCAGCGGCGCCAGTTCCATCGAACCATAGAGCTTGATGATGTCGACCTGACGGCCCTGTTCGGCGTAATAGCGCTTGGCTACGTTGACGAACTTGGTGGCGATGCGCAGACGGCCCTTGGGCTCGATTGCGCCGACTTTACCGGCGGTCATCAGCTTGCACTGGGCAATCTGCAAATCCAGCGGCTCGTACAGGCCCTGGCCGCCGTATTCCATCAGCACATCTTTACCGGCGACACCGAGGTCGGCGGCACCGTGCTCGACATAGGTCGGCACATCGGTGGCACGCACGATCAGCAGACGAACATCGTCCTGGGTCGTGGGGATGATCAGCTTGCGGCTCTTGTCCGGATTCTCGGTCGGCACGATGCCTGCTTCAGCCAGAAGCGGCAAAGTGTCGTCAAGGATGCGGCCCTTGGACAGTGCGATAGTCAGCATGGGAAACGTCAGCCCTTAATCAGGAATCTTATGCCCGGTCGCAATCGGCGCCGGACACGCATCGAGCCGGAAACCGGCTCGACATACAACATTCAGCAGGCACCTCCCTGTGCCCATGCAGCAGGAACTAGCCCGGAACGCGACGGATCTTGGCGCCCAGCATCTGCAGTTTTTCTTCGATGCACTCGTAGCCGCGATCTATGTGGTAGATGCGGTCGATCAGCGTGTCGCCTTCGGCGATCAGCGCCGAGATCACCAGGCTGGCCGAAGCACGCAGGTCGGTTGCCATCACTGGCGCGCCCTTGAGCTTTTCGGTACCGGTGACGATCGCGGTGTTGCCTTCGACCTGGATCTTGGCGCCCATGCGGTGCAGCTCGTAGACGTGCATGAAGCGGTTTTCGAAGATCGTCTCGATCACAGCGCCCGTGCCTTCGGCAATGGCGTTGAGGGAGATGAACTGCGCTTGCATGTCGGTCGGGAACGCCGGGTACGGAGCGGTCCGCACGTTAACGGCTTTAGGCCGCTTGCCATGCATGTTGAGCTCGATCCAGTCTTCGCCGGTGGTGATTTCGGCACCGGACTCACGGAGTTTTTCCAGAACGGCTTCGAGGATGGTCGGATCGGTGTCCTTGACCTTCACACGACCGCCGGTCACGGCAGCGGCTACCAGATAGGTGCCGGTCTCGATACGGTCCGGCATCACCTTGTAAGTGGTGGTGTGCAGACGCTCGACGCCATCGATGGTGATGGTGTCGGTGCCAGCGCCGGAAACCTTGGCACCCATGGCGTTCAGGAAGTTCGCCAGGTCGACCACTTCAGGCTCGCGCGCGGCGTTGGCCAGGACGCTACGACCCTTGGCCAGGGCAGCAGCCATCATGATGTTCTCGGTACCGGTCACACTGACGGTATCAAAGAAGAAATGCGCACCGCGCAGGCCGCCTTCAGGCGCCTTGGCCTTGATGTAGCCGCCCTCGACGTCGATGACCGCGCCCATGGCTTCCAGGCCGCGGATGTGCAGGTCAACCGGACGCGAACCGATGGCGCAACCGCCAGGCAGTGCGACTTCGGCTTCGCCGAAACGGGCAACCATCGGGCCCAGCACCAGGATCGACGCACGCATGGTTTTAACCAGTTCGTACGGAGCGATCAGGGTCTTGATGGTGCGCGGGTCGATTTCGACGGCGAGTTTCTCGTCGATCACCGGCTCGATGCCCATGCGACCGAACAGCTCGATCATGGTGGTGATGTCGTGCAGGTGCGGCAGGTTGGCCACGGTCACCGGGCCATCGCACAGCAAGGTGGCAGCCAGGATCGGCAGGGCAGAGTTCTTTGCCCCGGAGATGCGGATTTCGCCGTCAAGACGAGCACCGCCAGTAATAATCAATTTATCCATAAGAATCTCGACGCCCTTGGGCTCAGGTGCGCTCGGCCCAGGCCGCGCTGCTGAAAAATTTCATAGTGACCGCATGGATGCTGCCATCGGTGATCCATGGGTTCAAATGGGCATAGATCTGCTGCTGACGCTTCACCGGGCTCAACGCCGCCAGTTCATCGCTAATCACGTTCAGCTGGAAATTGCAGCCTTCGCCCTCGACTTCTACCAACGTTCCGGGCAGCTTTCCTTCTAGGAAGCTCTTCACTTCTACGGCCTGCATGCTCAACCTCAATCGGCGCCCTGTGCGCGCGGGTCGGACATCATACAAAAAAGCCCCGCGCCTGCGAACCCCGCGGAGCAGGACTCTGACGGGGGGCTTCTTTATAGATGCGGGTTAGGGATGCGCCAACAGCTCGGTCAGCTCGCTGACCTGAGCGATTTCACGCATGTCTTCCGGCATTCCACGGATGCTCAGGGCCTTGCCGGCAGCCTGCGCATCGCGGATAAAGCACAGCAGCAGCGACAAGCCGACACTGCTGGACTTGGTCACCGCCGAACAATCGACCACCAGCGCCGCGGCCTTGCTGGCCTTGATCAGCACCTTGCCCTGCTCACGCAGGCCAGGGCCGGTACGGTAATCCAGCACGCCACTGAGTCGCAGCTCGCCCGCTTCGTCCATCCGGAGTGCCGACTCACTCATTGGGTTTTGTTCTCGGTGGATTCCTTGGCCTTGGCGACTTCCCCGGCCCAACCGTTGATGGTCTTGTCCAGGTCGTTGCCATTGCGCTGCATCGCATCGGCGAACTGATCGCGGAACAGCTTGCCGATGTTGATGCCGTTGATGATGACGTTACGCAGTTTCCACTCGCCGTTGATCTTTTCCATGGTGTAGGACACCGGATAGATCGCACCGCTGCTGCCCTTGACGGTCATGCCGACGCTGGTGCGGTCGCCCGACTCGTCCTTGGCCGGATCAACGGTGATGCCCTGGTTGTTGTACTCCAGCAAGGCATTGCCATAGAACTGGAACAGGCCTTTCTTGAAGTTCTCTTCGAAGGTCTTCATCTGCGCAGGAGATGCTTTCTTCGAGTACTTGACCGTCATGATGCTCTTGGAAATACCCTCGGCATCCACGACCGGCCCGACGATGGTGTCCAGCGCCGTATAGAAATCCTGCGGATCCTGCTTGTACTTTTCCTTGTTGGCCGCCAGGTCGGCGAGCAACCGGTTGGTAGTGTCCTGTACCAGTTCATGCGCCGAAGGCGCCGCCACAGCGTTGGCCACCAGCGGCAGTGCCGCGAGCAATACCAACAGGCCACGTCGCAAGATAGAGATCATTTAGCAGTTCCTCATTTAGCTTCTTTGCTAACGGTATTGAGCAGGAATTTACCGATCAGGTCCTCGAGCACCAGCGATGACTGCGTGTCATGGATGGTTCCACCATCCTTGAGCAGGGCGTCTTCCCCGCCAACGCTGATACCGATGTACTTCTCGCCCAACAGGCCAGCGGTCAGGATAGATGCAGTGGAGTCCGCCGGCAGATTATCGATGCGTTTTTCCAGCTGCATGGTCACCCGACCGGTAAAGCTGTCGCGATCCAGATCGATGGCCGTGACCTTGCCGATGGTCACACCGGCCATGGTCACCTTTGCTCTGACAGTCAAACCGGCGATATTGTCGAAGTAGGCATAAAGTTTATAGGTGTCGGTGCTCGGAGTCGGGGACAGGCCGCTGACACGCAACGCCAACAAGAGCAAAGCCAGGATGCCGGCCAGCAAGAAAAGGCCGACACCGATTTCCAGGGTGCGGTTTTGCATCAGAAATCTCCAAACATCAAGGCGGTCAGAATAAAGTCCAGGCCGAGCACTGCCAACGAGGCATAGACAACGGTCTTGGTAGTGGCACGACTGATCCCCTCGGAAGTGGGTTCGCAGTCATAGCCTTGGAATACGGCGATCCAGGTCACGACAAAGGCAAAGACGATGCTTTTTATGATCCCGTTGAGCACATCGTCGGAGAACGTCACGCTGTTCTGCATGTTCGACCAGTAGGAACCTTCATAGACCCCCAGCCAGTCGACAGCCACCCACGAGCCGCCCCAGATGCCCACCACGCTGAAAATCATCGCCAGCACCGGCAGGGAAATGAAACCGGCCCACAAGCGTGGCGCAATGATGTACTTGAGCGGGTCAACCCCGATCATCTCCAGGCTGGACAGCTGCTCGGTGGACTTCATGTTGCCGATTTCAGCAGTCAGCGCCGAACCTGCGCGCCCGGCGAAGAGCAAAGCGGTCACCACCGGCCCCAGTTCACGCAGCAGCGTCAGCGCAACCATCTGCCCGACAGCCTGCTCCGAACCATAGCTGGAAAGGATGTTGAAGCCCTGCAGCGCCAGCACCATGCCGATGAACACCCCGGAGACCACGATGATCACCAGGGACATCACGCCCACCGAATGCAGTTGTTTGACCAGCAGCCCGAAACCGCCACCGATACCGCCGCGCCCGAGCAGGGCATGGAACAGAAACAGTGCCGAGCGCCCGAACACCGCCATTACGTCGATGCCGGCCTGGCCGAAGCGGCGAATGCGCTCCATCAATGAAATTCTGCGCATCAGCGCTTCCCCAGAAGATCTGCGCGGTAATCCGTCGCTGGAAAGTGGTACGGAACCGGGCCGTCGGGTTCGCCGGTCATGAACTGACGAATGCGCGGTTCATCCGAGTTCATCAGCTCGTCCGGGGTCCCCTGCCCCAACACCTGACCATCGCCCACCACATAAATGTAATCGGCAATGCTCGCGGTCTCGGCCAGATCGTGGGACACCACGATGCTGGTGATGCCCAGCGCATCGTTGAGCAAACGAATCAGGCGCACCAGAACGCCCATGGCGATGGGGTCCTGGCCGACAAAGGGCTCGTCGTACATGAGGATCTGTGGATCGAGCGCAATCGCCCGGGCCAGCGCAACACGGCGCTTCATGCCGCCGGAAAGCTCGTCGGGCATCAGCTCGATGGCGCCCCGCAAACCCACGGCCTGCAGCTTGAGCAGGACGATGTCGCGGATCATTTCTTCCGGCAGTTGCGTATGAACGCGCAACGGAAAAGCGACGTTCTCGAAGACATCAAGGTCGGTAAACAGTGCACCGCTCTGAAAAAGCACGCCCATATGCTTGCGCGCATCGAACAGGTCGCTGCGTGACAGTTTCGGCAGATTCTGACCGTTGACCCAGACTTCGCCCTTGGTGGGGCGCAGCTGGGCGCCCATCAGACGCAGAAGCGTAGTCTTGCCGCACCCGGAAGGCCCCATGATGCCGGTGACCTTGCCGCGCGGGATACGGATATCGACATTATTGAAAATGCTGCGCGCACCGCGCTTGAAGGACAGTCCCTTCAGCTCGACCGCGTAGGCGTTATCGGCACTCATCTAAACTCCTTGCGATGCAGCCTCTCACTCGGACGCCTGGCTTTCTGACGAAAGCACATACCTCCCGGGCAGGCCGAACTGGCGGCGAACTATATCACTGCAAAGGCTGTGCGCCCAAGGCCAAAGCCGAGCCATATTCGACTGCATGAGCGGTTGAAAGGCCCATTTAGAGGGTTTCGGGTAACAAGGAATGACAATGCGCGACGAACTTGCGTGAGGGATTCGATCATTACCGCTATAATCGCCGCCTTTTCATCAGGCTATACGATTTCTGACATGAGCCAATCCAGCGACCTGATTCAATCAGCACAACGCACCATCCGCCTCGAGGTAGAAGCCGTACAAGGCCTGCTGCCCCATATCGACGCGGATTTCGTACGCGCTTGCGAGATGATTCTGGCCAGCAAAGGCCGCGTGGTCGTGGTCGGCATGGGCAAGTCGGGGCACGTCGGCAACAAGATCGCCGCGACCCTGGCCAGCACCGGCACCACGGCATTTTTTGTGCACCCGGCAGAAGCCAGCCACGGCGACATGGGCATGATCACCCGCGACGACATCATTCTGGCGCTCTCGAATTCCGGCTCCACCAATGAAATCGTGACCCTGCTGCCGTTGATCAAGCGCCTGGGCATTCAGTTGATCAGCATGACCGGCAACCCTGAGTCGCCGCTGGCCAAGGCCGCCGAGGTCAACCTGAACGTTCACGTCGAACACGAAGCCTGTCCGTTGAACCTGGCACCGACCTCGTCGACCACCGCCGCCCTGGTCATGGGCGACGCCCTGGCGGTCGCGCTGCTGGAAGCCCGTGGTTTTACCGCCGAAGACTTCGCCTTTTCCCATCCCGGCGGTGCCCTGGGCCGACGCCTGCTGCTGAAAGTGGAAAATGTCATGCACGCCGGGCAAGAGTTGCCGCAAGTACAGCGCGGCACCCTGCTGAAGGACGCGCTGATGGAAATGACCCGCAAGGGCCTGGGCATGACCGTGATCCTGGAAGCCGATGGAAAGCTGGCCGGGATCTTTACCGACGGTGACTTGCGTCGAACGCTGGACCGTAGCATCGACATCCATAGCGCTACAATCGACCAGGTCATGACGGCCCATGGCAAGACCGCCCGCGCCGAGATGCTCGCCGCCGAAGCGCTGAAAATCATGGAAGACCATAAAATCAACGCATTGGTCGTGGTCGACAGCGAAGACCGCCCGGTCGGCGCCCTGAACATGCACGACTTGCTGCGTGCAGGAGTAATGTAATGAGTGCGGACCTGCTGCAACGCGGCAAACAGATCAAACTGGCGGTGTTCGATGTCGATGGCGTGCTGACCGATGGCCGCCTGTATTTCCTCGAAGACGGCAGCGAATTCAAGACGTTCAACACCCTCGACGGCCAGGGCATCAAGATGTTGATGGCCGCCGGCGTGCAGACCGCCATCATCAGCGGTCGCAAGACCCCGGTGGTCGAGCGGCGAGCCAGGAACCTCGGCATCCCGCACCTGTATCAGGGCCGCGAAGACAAACTGGTGGTGCTCGACGAACTGTTGGCCCAGTTGAACCTGAGCTATGAACAGGTGGCCTACCTGGGCGACGACCTGCCGGACCTGCCGGTGATTCGCCGCGTCGGCCTGGGCATGGCGGTGGCCAATGCCGCCGGCTTCGTGCGCGAACACGCTCACGGCATCACCCTTGCCCGTGGCGGCGAAGGTGCCGCGCGCGAATTCTGCGAATTGATCCTGCGCGCCCAGGATCGCCTCGATGCGGCCAATGCGGCGTACCTGTGAGCCCGATATGCTGAGCAAAAAATTTCGCAACACCCTGATCTACAGTTGCATCGCGGCGATATTCGCCGCGGTTGGCTACTGGAACATCAGCCCGGAGCGTTTCCTCGACAAGCCGGTAACGCCGGTCGATGAAAACATGGTCGACTATTACGCCATCAACGCCCACAGCGTGCAGTACCTGCCGGACGGCAAGCTGCAATATGATCTGGTGTCCGACAAGGTCGAGCACCTGAAAGCGACCGAAGTGACATTGCTGACCAACCCCGACCTGAACGTGTTCCGCGGCACTGAATTCCCGTGGCACGTCCAGAGCCTGCGCGGCGAGGTCAACCCCGATGGCACGCAGGTCGAGTTGATCGACGACGTGCGCATCACGCGCTTCGACGAGAAAAACCGCAAGACCCTGATCACCAGCACCCGCATGACGGTGTTCCCGCAGCAGCAATATGCGCAGACCGAGCAAGACGTTAGAATCGACGGCGCTGGCGGTGTATCGACTGGCAAGGGAATGAAAGCGTATTTGAAAGAAAGCAGGATACACCTGCTATCGAACGTAAGAGGACAGTATGAGGCTCGTTAAAACCCTCCCGATTTTGCTCAGTCTGGGCGCAGCACTGGGAAGCGTGAGCGCCTGGGCTCTGCCGGAAGATCAACAGCAGCCTATCCGCATTCAGGCCGACGATGCCCAACTGGACGACAAGCAAGGTATTGCCACCTATAAGGGTGACGTGATCATCACCCAAGGCTCGATGAAGGTGACCGGCAACACCGTCACCATCACCCGTACTCCGACCGGCGACATCGACGTAGTGACCTCGGTAGGCAATCTGGCTTACTTCGAGCAACTGCAAACCGCTGGCGACACCAAACCCGTTCAGGGCTGGGGTGTGACCATCCAGTATCACGCCGCGCAAAACCGGGTCGTGCTGATTGACAAGGCGAAGGTTGTCGACAAGGACAACAACGTCACCCAAGGCGAGAAAATCGTCTACGACACCGAGAAGAAGCTGGCCAGCGCCGGTCGCGCCACCGGTAGCAAGGTGACCGAGTCGCGTCCGCGAATCGACATGGTGATCCAGCCGAAGAAGAAAACCGACGAGAAAAAGGCCCAGTAATGGCAACTCTGAAAGCTCAGCATCTGGCCAAGAGCTACAAGAGCCGCCAGGTCGTGCGTGATGTCAGCCTGTCCATCGACAGCGGTCAGATCGTCGGCCTGCTTGGCCCGAACGGCGCCGGCAAGACCACCTGCTTCTACATGATCGTAGGCCTGGTGCAGGCCGACCAGGGCCGCGTCCTGATCGATGACCTGGACGTCAGCCACCAGCCGATGCACGGCCGCGCAAAGGCCGGTATCGGCTACCTGCCGCAAGAAGCATCGATCTTTCGCAAACTGTCGGTGGCCGACAACATCATGGCCATCCTCGAGACCCGCAAGGAACTCGACAAGGCCGGTCGGCGCAAGGAACTGGAAAGCCTGCTGCAGGAATTCCACATCAGCCACATCCGCGACAACCTCGGCATGAGCCTGTCCGGCGGCGAGCGCCGCCGCGTGGAAATCGCCCGTGCCCTGGCCACCAATCCGAAATTCATCCTCCTCGACGAACCCTTCGCCGGCGTGGACCCGATTTCGGTCGGCGACATCAAGCAGATCATTCACCACCTCAAGGCCAAAGGCATTGGCGTGCTGATCACGGACCACAATGTTCGTGAAACCCTGGATATCTGTGAAACCGCCTACATCGTCAATGACGGTCAACTGATCGCCGAAGGCGACGCAGAGACCATCCTGGCCAATGATCTGGTGAAGGAAGTGTACCTGGGTCACGAGTTCCGCCTGTAAGCGCCGAGCCGTGCCCTGGCAGCCGCCCGGGCACATGACCTGCGGATTCACCGGTGCTTCATGCAACCCGGCGTGAACAGCCCCCCGACAAGGGCAATTCAGCAACATATTTTTATCGTTTTTTATTGTTACTGCGCTCTAGGCAAAACCTTCAGTTTCAGGCATATAATTTGCTTATGTTTGGCGCCCCGGCGCCCTGTAGTGGATGGCGCATGTGCGCCGGCGAATAAGGTGTTAAGCCCCTGCCATGAAACCATCGCTAGTCTTGAGAATGGGCCAGCAGCTGACGATGACACCGCAGCTGCAACAGGCCATCCGCCTGCTCCAATTGTCGACCCTGGACCTGCAACAGGAAATCCAGGAGGCCCTGGAGTCCAATCCGATGCTCGAACGCCAGGAAGAAGGCGACGACTTCGACAATTCCGACCCCTTGGCCGACAACGCAGAACAAAAACCCAACACCGATATCCAGGAACCTTCCTACCAGGAAAGCGCACCGACGGTTGACAACCTTGAAGAGGGTGACTGGAACGAGCGCATCCCCAACGAACTCCCTGTCGACACCGCATGGGAAGACGTTTACCAGACCAGCGCCAGCAGCCTGCCCAGCAACGACGATGACGAGTGGGACTTCACCACCCGCACCTCGGCCGGTGAAAGCCTGCAAAGCCACTTGCTGTGGCAACTGAACCTGGCGCCGATGTCCGATACCGATCGGCTGATCGCCGTGACCCTGATCGACTGCATCAACAATCAGGGCTACCTGGACGAAACCCTCGAGGAAATCCTCGAAGCCTTCGACCCGGAACTGGACATCGAGCTGGACGAAATCGAAGCCGTCCTGCACCGTATCCAGCAATTCGAGCCCGCCGGCATCGGCGCCCGCAACCTGGGCGAATGCCTGCTGCTGCAATTGCGCCAGCTACCCGCCAAGACCCCTTGGCTGGCCGAGGCCAAGCGCCTGGTCAGCGACTACATCGACTTGCTGGGCAGCCGCGACTACAGCCAGTTGATGCGCCGCATGAAGCTCAAGGAAGACGAGCTGCGCCAAATCATCGAACTGGTCCAGAGCCTCAATCCGCGCCCGGGCTCGCAGATCGAGTCGACCGAAGCCGAGTACGTCGTTCCCGACGTGATCGTGCGCAAGGACAACGAACGCTGGCTGGTGGAGCTCAATCAGGAGTCGGTGCCACGGCTGCGGGTCAATGCCCAGTACGCCGGTTTCGTGCGCCGCGCCGACACCAGCGCCGACAACACTTTCATGCGCAATCAGCTGCAGGAGGCTCGCTGGTTCATCAAGAGCCTGCAAAGCCGCAATGAAACCCTGATGAAGGTTGCCACCCAGATCGTCGAGCATCAGCGCGGTTTCCTCGAATATGGCGACGAAGCCATGAAGCCGCTGGTCCTGCATGACATCGCCGAAGCGGTCGGCATGCATGAGTCGACGATTTCACGGGTGACCACCCAGAAGTTCATGCACACCCCCCGGGGCATTTATGAACTGAAATACTTTTTTTCAAGTCATGTAAGCACCTCAGAGGGCGGCGAATGCTCGTCCACGGCCATCCGGGCGATCATCAAAAAACTGGTTGCCGCGGAAAATCAGAAAAAGCCGTTGAGTGACAGCAAGATCGCTGGTTTACTGGAGGCACAAGGCATTCAGGTGGCTCGCCGCACCGTCGCCAAGTACCGCGAATCCCTCGGGATCGCGCCTTCGAGCGAACGCAAGCGGTTGATGTAGGGCCACGCCACAGCGTTCCAGTGGTAGATCATCTGATCTGCCGCTTTATGCACTGGCAACGAAGGAGAAGCTGTATGCAAGTCAACATCAGTGGACACCAACTGGAAGTGACCGAACCTCTTCGCTCCTACATCGGCGAAAAACTCGAACGATTGGAGCGACATTTCGACAAGATCACTAATGTGCAGGTCACGATGACCGTCGAAAAGTTGAAGCAGAAAATCGAAGCCACGCTGCATATTCCCGGGAATGAAGTGGTCGCCAACGCGGAGCATACTGATATGTATGCGGCGATCGACGCACTCACCGACAAGCTGGATAAACAACTCAAAAAGCATAAGGAAAAGACCCAGAGCCTCCTCCAGGGCGCAACCGGTCGTTAACACTCCCTACCCATGATCCGACTTGAAAGTATCCTGACCCCCGGCCGTTCCCTGGTGAACGTGCCGGGCGGCAGTAAAAAGAAAGCCCTCGAACAAATTGCCAATCTGATCGCCCGCGAAGTGCCGGCCCTGGAGATGCAAGATGTCTTCGAGGCGCTGATCGCCCGTGAAAAACTCGGTTCCACCGGTTTTGGCAACGGCATTGCGATTCCACATTGCCGTCTCAAGGGCTGTGTGTCGCCCATCAGTGCATTGATGCACCTGGACGCCCCAATAGATTTTGACGCCATCGACGGCGCGCCGGTTGACCTGCTGTTCGTACTGCTGGTCCCGGAAGCCGCCACCGATGCGCACCTGGAGCTGCTGCGACAGATCGCCAGCATGCTCGACCGCAAGGAAGTTCGCGAAAAACTGCGTAATGCCGCAAGCAATGAAGCCCTGTATCAGGTTGTCCTGGACGAGCAAAACGGTCAGTAATCATGCGCTTGATCATCGTCAGTGGCCGTTCCGGCTCAGGTAAAAGTACCGCCCTCAACGTACTTGAGGACAACGGCTACTACTGCATCGACAATCTGCCTGCCGGCCTGCTGCCGGAACTGGCCGAACGAGCGTTGATTCACACCGAGCTGATGCAGCCGCTGGTCGCCGTCTCCATTGACGCCCGCAACCTGCCCAGCCATCTGTCACGCTTCCCCGACCTGCTCGAAGAAGTCCGCAGCCGCCACATCCAGTGCGATGTCCTGTATCTGGACGCCGACGAAGAAACCCTGCTCAAGCGTTTCTCGGAAACCCGCCGGCGCCATCCACTGAGCAACGCCAACCGCTCGCTGGCCGAAGCCATCAATGTCGAGAGCGTGCTGCTCGGGCCGATTGCCGACCTCGCCGACCTCAAGATCAACACCACCAGCCTGAACCTGTACCAACTGCGCGACACCATCAAGCTGCGCCTGCTGAATCAACCGGAACCCGGCACTGCCTTCCTGGTGGAGTCGTTCGGATTCAAGCGTGGCATGCCGGTGGACGCCGACCTGGTGTTCGATGTGCGCTGCCTGCCCAACCCTTACTGGAAGCCGGAATTGCGCGAGCAGTCCGGGCTCGATCAGCCGGTTGCCGATTACCTGGCGGCACAGCCGGATGTCGAAGAGATGTTCCAGGACATTTCCACATACCTGCTAAAGTGGCTGCCTCGTTTTGCCGCCAGCAACCGCGCCTACGTCACCATTGCCATTGGCTGCACGGGCGGACATCACCGCTCCGTCTACCTGACAGAGCGTCTGGGGCAGGCGCTGCAAAAAACCCTGAAGAACGTCCAGGTTCGCCACCGCGACCTCAGCTAAAGGATTCACATCGCGATGCCTGCTCTGGAAATCGAAATCATCAATAAACTGGGCCTGCACGCCCGCGCTTCTGCAAAATTCGTTGGGGTGGCAGGTCAGTTCCCGTGCCAGATCCGGGCCGGTCGCACACCAGAATCAATGGTCGATGGCAAAAGCATCATGGCGATGATGATGCTGGCCGCCGGCAAAGGCACCACGATCCACTTGAGCACGGAAGGCGAGCAGGAACAGGAAGCGCTGGCTGCGCTGGTGGCGTTGATCAACAACTTCTTCGACGAAGGCGAGTAAAGGCCAGGGCTTGGTAGTGAGGGGGCAAGCCCCCTCTCCACAAATCAGGCCAAAGCCGTATCCATCACCATCATCAAACAAAACCCCATCAGCAACCCAAGGCTGGCAAGCTTGTCATGACCATTGCGGCGCGACTCGGGAATGACTTCGTGAGTCACCACCAGCAACATGGCCCCCGCCGCCAACGCCAACCCCAAAGGCAACAACAGCTCGGCCAGGCTCACCAGCCAGGCGCACAACAGCGCGAACACCGGTTCGACCACGCCTGAGGCGGCACCTATCAGGAACGCCTTGACCCGAGACATCCCCGCCCCGGCCAAAACCAACGCGATGACCAACCCTTCCGGCACATCCTGCAAGGCAATGCCCATCGCCAGGCTGTCGGCATCCGGCATGCCGCCGCCGGCAGAAACACCAACCGCCATGCCTTCGGGAATGTTGTGGGCAATGATCGCAAACACAAACAGCCAGATGCGCGGAGGAATGACCGGCCGCTCCAGGGTGCCGACCAGCATTTGCGGGCTGGCACCGGAGACCTTCCGGTCCACGAGGAACAGCCCGAACGCGCCGAGCATGATGCCGAAGCTGATCAGCCCACTGGACGCCCAGGGTGACAAGCCAAGCCCTTCGGCGGCAGCGATGCCCGGAACGATCAACGAAAATGCCGTTGCCGCGAGCATCACGCCAGCGCCAAAACCAAGCAAAGTGTCGCTGAGCATCTGCGGCATCCGCCGAATCACCAACACCGGCACGGCACCCAGCGCGGTGCCCAGGGCGCAGATCGCACCGCCCTGCAATGCACGCAGCAACTTCGGTTCAAGGTCGAGCCAGGCCAATCCATGGGCAACCAAAAGGCTCATACCCGCCAGCAGTAACAGCGATCCGAACGCGTAACGAAACATCCGTCCACTTCCGATCGCCAGTGTTTCAGTGCCCATAGTCCAGCCTTGGATTGTTTTTGTAGAAGACTTAAGCCAGTGCGGCTTGATAGCGCGCAGCGACTTGCGGCCAATTGATCACGTTGTAGAACGCGCCGATGTATTCAGGACGGCGGTTCTGATAGCGCAGGTAATAGGCATGTTCCCAGACGTCGAGGCCCAGGATCGGCGTATTGCCGTTCATTAGCGGGCTGTCCTGGTTACCGCTGCTTTCCACCACCAGGTTTTTTTGCGGGGTCACGCTCAGCCAGGCCCAGCCACTGCCGAAGCGGGTCAACGCAGCTTTGGTGAAGGCATCCCTGAAACTGTCGAGCCCGCCCAATTGCTCGTCGATAGCCTTGGCCAGCGCGCCTTCGGGTTTACCTCCGCCGCCGGGCGCCATGACTTCCCAGAACAACGAATGGTTGGCGTGGCCGCCACCTTGGTTGATCACCGCCACGCGCAGTTTTTCCGGCAGTTGCTGAACGGCGGACACCAGCTTCTCCACCGGCCACTCGGCATACTCGGTGCCTTCGACTGCCGCGTTGAGGTTGTTGATGTAAGTCTGGTGATGCTTGGTGTAGTGGATCTCCATGGTCTGCGCATCGATGTGCGGTTCCAGGGCGTCGTAGGCGTAGGGCAAGGCAGGCAAGGTAAAAGCCATGTTCAATGGACTCCATGATGATGAGGCGCAGGCGAAGCGACATTGATGTGCAGCAGTCGATGGGTGCGCGGATATTCGCCGTGTTCACTGATGAAATTCAGCAGTTCGACGTAGGTCTTGCTGCTCTGGCGCAACGCGGCTTCACGCAAGGCCTGCGGCAGTCGTGGGTCCTGCATGGTCTGCAGCAGCCGTTGATGGATGGCGCACAGGTATTCGGCGCTCTCCTCCGGCTGGTTCAGGCGCAAGTGCAGGTCCGCCAGGTTGTGATGGGAAATCACGCAAGCTGCCACCGCTTCGTCGGCATCCGCCCAGCGTTCAAACAGCACCTGGGCCAGAGCCAATGCCTGCAGATACGCCTCGCGGGCATCGACCAGTTCACCCTGCATGAAAAAGCGGTTGGCTCTTTCGATCGTGCGTTTCCAGTGCTCCATGGTGCGCCTCCAAAGCGGTAGCGGGGCTTACACGCCGCCTGCGGTGAGTTTTTCCGGGTTGAGCAATTCTTCCAGCTGGCCGCGCGACAGATCAGTGTGCTCCAAGGCGACGTCAATCACCGGGCGGCCTTGCTGATAAGCCTTCTTGGCAATCTCGGCGGCCTTCTGGTAACCGATGATCGGGTTGAGCGCCGTGACCAGAATCGGGTTGCGTGACAACGCTTCCTTGATCCGGCTCTCGTTGACCTTGAAGCTGGCGATCGCCTTGTCCGCCAGCAGACGGCTGGAGTTGGCCAGCAACTCGATGCTGCTCAGCAGGTTCTGGGCAATGATCGGCAGCATCACGTTCAGTTCGAAGTTGCCCGACTGGCCGGCGATAGTGATGACGCTGTCGTTGCCGATGACCTGAGCCGCGACCATCGCGGTAGCCTCGGGAATGACTGGGTTGACCTTGCCTGGCATGATCGAAGAACCCGGCTGCAACGCTTCCAGTTCGATCTCGCCAAGGCCGGCCAACGGGCCGGAGTTCATCCAGCGCAGGTCGTTGGCGATTTTCATCAGCGATACGGCGGTGGTTTTCAGTTGCCCGGAGACTGCGACGGCGGTGTCCTGGGAACCAATCAGCGCGAACAAGTCCTGACCTGGCTTGAACTCGACCTGGGTCAATTTGCTGAGTTGCTGGCTGAAGCGCGCTGCAAATTCGGGGTGGGCGTTGACGCCCGTCCCGACCGCCGTACCGCCCTGGGCCAGTGATTGCAGGCTTGGCTGCAAGTCTTGCAGATGGCCGATGTTGGCCTTGAGCTGCTGCGCCCAGCCGTTGAGCACCTGGCTCATACGCACCGGCATCGCATCCATCAGGTGCGTACGCCCGGTCTTGACGTGGTGATGAACTTGCCCGGCCTTGCGCTCGATGACCTGGACCAGGTGCGTCAACGCCGGCAGCAGTTGCTCGTGCAAGGCCAACGCCGCACTGACATGAATGGTGGTCGGAATGATGTCGTTGCTGCTTTGGCCACAGTTGACGTGGTCATTGGGGTTCACCGTCTCGCCGAGCAAGCGGCTGGCGAGCGTGGCGATCACTTCGTTGGCGTTCATGTTGGAGCTGGTGCCCGAGCCGGTCTGGAACACATCCACCGGAAAGTGCTGCATGAAATCGCCTTCGAGCAGGCCCTGGGCCGCATCGACAATGGCTTTGCCCTGGGCTTCACTGATCTGCTTGAGCTCGACGTTGGCGCGTGCCGCTGCCGCCTTGGCCAGAATCAGCGCGCGAATGAACTGCACCGGCATCGGTTTGCCGCTGATCGGGAAGTTATCCACCGCACGTTGCGTCTGTGCGCCGTACAGGGCGTCTTCCGGGACGTTCAATTCGCCCATGCTGTCGCGTTCGATACGGGTATTACTCATCGGGAGATCCTTGCATCAGTTCTATGAGAGGAATCGAGGGCTGTAACTCACAAGTCGCGAGTTGCCACGTGTAGCTCTGCCAGCGTTTGAGGCGGCATTTGCACAACGACAGGCGTTCGAGTTCGCGTAGCGGACGCCAGGCCTGGTCCAGGCAGTACGTGCGCCAGTGCCACGGCAGCGCGACATCGGCGGCGGTGTCGAGCAGCAAACGGAAGGAGGTTTCGGCGACGGTCCAGGGCGAGGTTGCCGTGCAAGCTGCCAGATACCGGCCTTCGGCCAGGTAATGGTCGATCAGGCGAGGCTCGTCGGGATTCATCGCACAGCGGATCTGGCGACTCATCCAGCGCCAGCTTTCGAGGTAAGGCAGCTCGTGCAAGACAGGATTCATAATCCGGGGCTCATTCGGCAATGAGATTTATTATTAAATGATAATAATAACCAACACAAGCTCTGTAAGAGCCCGGCTTGCCGGCGATGGCGT
>NZ_RWIR01000025.1 GCF_009764265.1 Pseudomonas sp. PB101 | reverse complement strand
TTCAAGGGCGCCATCGCCAGCAAGCCGGCTCCTACAATCAATACTCCCCGCAATACAATGTTCGTAAATTTTCCTTTATCGGCCCTTCGATGAGTATTTTCAATCGAAGCTGACTGGCTGTGCGCGTCTTTATGGGCTAGTATTTTCGCAAATGAACATTAATGTTCGAATTCAAATACAGAACATCAAAGAATTCCGAGGCCGAGCCGATGCCCACTTCCACCTTGCCCACGCCCCCTCTCGCTGAGGTCTACGATATCGCCGTCATTGGCGGCGGGATCAATGGCGTGGGGATCGCAGCGGATGCCGCCGGCCGTGGTCTATCGGTGTTCCTTTGCGAAAAGGATGATCTGGCCAGCCATACCTCTTCGGCCAGCAGCAAGCTGATTCACGGCGGCCTGCGCTATCTCGAACATTACGAGTTTCGTCTGGTGCGTGAAGCGCTGGCTGAACGTGAAGTGCTGCTTGCCAAGGCCCCGCATATCGTCAAGCAAATGCGCTTCGTGCTGCCACACCGCCCGCACCTGCGCCCTGCGTGGATGATTCGCGCCGGCCTGTTCCTCTATGACAACCTGGGCAAGCGCGAGCAACTGCAAGGTTCGAAAAGCCTGAAGTTCGGCCCCGACAGCGCACTGAAAAGCGAGATCACCAAAGGCTTCGAATACTCCGATTGCTGGGTCGACGACGCACGCCTAGTGGTGCTGAACGCCATGGCCGCCCGGGAACAAGGCGCTCACGTTCACACCCAGACCCGCTGCGTCAGCGCGCGTCGCACCAAGGGTCTGTGGCACCTGCATCTGGAACGCGCCGATGGCAGCCTGTTTTCGATCCGCGCCAAGGCATTGGTCAATGCGGCCGGACCATGGGTTGCGAAGTTCATTCGTGATGACCTGAAGATGGAATCGCCTTACGGCATCCGCCTGATCCAGGGCAGTCACCTGATCGTGCCAAAACTGTACGAAGGCGAACACGCGCATATCCTGCAAAACGAAGATCAGCGCATCGTGTTCACCATTCCGTACCTGAACCGCTTCACCCTGATCGGCACCACCGACCGCGAGTACACCGGCGATCCGGCAGCCGTTGCGATCACCGACGGCGAAACCGATTACCTGCTGAACGTGGTCAATGCCCATTTCAAAAAGCAGATCAGCCGCGACGATATCCTGCACAGCTATTCCGGTGTGCGCCCGCTGTGCAACGACGAGTCCGACAACCCGTCGGCCGTGACCCGCGATTACACCCTGGCGCTGTCTGGCGCGGGCGAAGAGGCGCCGTTGCTGTCGGTGTTCGGTGGCAAGCTCACCACCTATCGCAAACTGGCCGAATCGGCGCTGGCGCAACTGGCACCGTACTTCAAGCACATCAAGCCGAGCTGGACCGCCAGCGCCACGTTGCCGGGCGGTGAGGACATGACCACCCCGCAAGCCTTGAGCTCGCGCATCCGCGACAAGTTCGACTGGGTACCGAGCGAGATCGCTCGCCGCTGGGCCACCACCTACGGCAGCCGCACCTGGCGCATGCTCGAAGGCGTACAGGACCTCGGCGATCTGGGCGAGCACATCGGCGGCGGTCTCTACACCCGTGAAGTCGACTATCTGTGCAGCGAAGAATGGGCAACCAGCGCCCATGACATCCTCTGGCGTCGCAGCAAGCTCGGCTTGTTCACCACGGTCGCCGAGCAGGACAAGCTCAAGGACTACCTGAACCAGGTCGAACAGAACCGCAGCAAGATCGAAGCGGCCTGATCGGCAACCGATACAAACAAAAGCCCCTGAATCGCGAGATTCAGGGGCTTTTTCGTATCGATGGATTTCAGTCGCGCAAATCCGATTCGTGTATGGGTTGCTCGCGGTGAGTCGCCCGCTGGTACTGCGCGGGCCACGCGGCCTTGTGCCCACCCAGGTCGTCATCGGCATGCAGCGCCCAGTACGGATCGCGCAACAACTCACGGGCCAGGAAGATGATGTCCGCCTGACAGGTGCGCAGGATGTGCTCGGCCTGGGCCGGTTCGGTGATCATGCCAACGGTGCCGGTGGCCATGCCCGACTCTTTGCGCACACGTTCGGCGAAGCGGGTCTGGTAACCGGGGCCTGTGGGAATCTCGGCATTCACCGCCGTCCCGCCCGACGAAACGTCGATCAGGTCCGCCCCCAGGTTTTTCAGACGACGCGCCAGCTCCACGGTTTCATCCGGGTTCCAGCCGTCTTCCACCCAGTCGGTGGCCGAGACCCGGACAAACACCGGCAACTCTTCAGGCCAGACCGCACGCACCGCTTCGGTGACCTGCAGCACCAGCCGAATGCGATTTTCGAAGGAGCCGCCATATTGATCGCGACGCTGATTGCTCAACGGCGACAGGAACTGATGCAGCAGGTAACCATGGGCGGCGTGCACTTCGACCACCTTGAAACCGGCGGTCAGGGAGCGTTTTGCCGCATCGACAAAGGCCTGGATCACCTGGGCGATCTCGCCTTCATCCAATTGTCTGGGTTGGGTGTGCTGCGGGTCGAACGCAATCGGCGAAGGTCCGACTGGCACCCAGCCGCCCTCGTCGGGTTTGACGCTGCCATGCTTGCCGAGCCAGGGCCGGTAGGTACTGGCCTTGCGCCCGGCATGGGCCAGTTGAATGCCAGCAACGGCCCCCTGGGCGGTGATGAAACGGGTGATGCGTTGCAGAGGTTCGATTTGCTCGTCATTCCACAGACCAAGGTCCTGAGCGGTGATTCGCCCGTCGGCGGTCACCGCCGTGGCCTCGGTAAACACCAGCCCGGCGCCGCCGACAGCACGGCTGCCGAGGTGGACCAGGTGCCAGTCATTGGCCAGGCCATCGGCACTGGAATACTGGCACATCGGCGATACCGCGATGCGGTTGGGCAGGGTCAGTTGGCGCAGGGTAAAGGGTTCAAGCAGCAGACTCATGGGGCACCTCTCGAATCAGTGGGCAGGCTCCAGGTTCTGTTTGAATAGTCGACGAGTGACAGGAAAAAGGTACAGCACCCGCCCCCGCGGGCAAAAAATTCGACAAGACGTCACAAGGCCAAAATCAAGCAGTGTTTAGAGCCTAGTCGACATCGGGGGATGTCGCCCTCACAGGTGTCGGATCAACGCGGTTCGATGTGGGCAATCATCAATTGAACCGTCTCATTGCCACGAAACTCGTTGAGGTCGAGTTTGTAGGCCAGCTCCACCCATTTGATGGTCGGATTCGGCCAGATATCGCGGTCGATCCCGAAGGCAATGCCGTCGAGCTTCACCGAACCACATTCGCTTTTCAGCACGACCTTGAGGTGCCGTTCGCCCACCACCCGCTGCTCGACCAACTGGAACACCCCATGAAACAACGGCTCAGGGAAGTGCTGCCCCCAAGGGCCGGCATGCCGCAGGGCGCGGGCCAGTTCCAGGTGAAACTCTTCCACCGCCAGGGTGCCGTCCGACAGCAGACGGCCAGTCAGGTCTTCTTCGCGCAGTTGCCGACGCACTTCAGCGTCAAAGGCTTCGGCGAACAAGGGGAAGTTCGCCTCCGGCAGCGTCAGCCCGGCCGCCATCGCGTGGCCGCCGTACTTGGTGATCAGATTCGGATGCTGCGCCGCCACCACGCTCAGGGCGTCGCGAATGTGAAAGCCCTGCACCGAACGTCCCGAGCCCTTGAGCAAGCCATCTCCGGCATCGGCAAAGGCGATGGTCGGGCGGAAATAGCGCTCTTTCATCCGCGACGCGAGGATACCGATGACGCCCTGATGCCACTCCGGATCGAACAGGCACAAGCCGAACGGCATCGACTCCACCGGCAAATCCTTGAGCTGGGCCAGCGCTTCACGCTGCATGCCCTGCTCGATGGATTTTCGATCCTGGTTCATACCGTCCAATTGAGCCGCCATTTCACGCGCCAGCCCCGCGTCTTCGGTCAGCAGGCATTCGATGCCCAGGCTCATGTCATCCAGGCGCCCTGCCGCGTTCAGGCGCGGACCGACGATGAAACCGAGGTCGGTGGAGGTGATGCGCGCATGGTCGCGCTTGGCTACTTCGAGGATCGCCTTGATCCCCGGCCGGGCACGTCCGGCGCGAATCCGTTCCAGGCCCTGATGCACCAGAATCCGGTTGTTGGCATCCAGCGGCACCACGTCGGCCACACTGCCAAGAGCCACCAGATCCAGCAGTTCGCCGATATTCGGCTGTGGCTTGCTTGTGTACCAGCCGAGCTCGCGCAACCGCGCACGCAAGGCCATCAATACGTAGAAAATCACCCCGACACCGGCCAGCGCCTTGCTCGGGAATTCGCAACCGGGCTGGTTCGGATTGACGATGGCATCGGCCAGCGGCAGTTCGTCACCCGGCAAGTGGTGGTCGGTGACCAGCACCTTGAGCCCGGCCTTTTTCGCCGCGGCCACGCCTTCAACGCTGGAGATGCCATTATCGACGGTAATCAGCAAATGCGGCTGTCGCTCCAGCGCAACGGCGACGATTTCCGGTGTCAGGCCGTAGCCGTAGTCGAAGCGGTTCGGCACCAGGTAGTCGACATGTGCCGCCCCCAGCAAACGCAGACCCAGCGTGCCCACGGTGCTGGCCGTCGCGCCGTCGGCATCGAAGTCGCCAACGATCAGAATGCGCTGGCGCTGTTCGAGCGCAGTCACCAGCAGGTCAACCGCGGCGTCGATACCCTTGAGCTGCTGGAACGGAATCAACCGCGCCAGGCTCTTGTCCAGTTCTGCCTCGGATTGCACACCCCGCGCCGCGTACAGGCGGGTCAGCAGTGGCGGAATATCACCGAGGAATGGCAGGGTGTCGGGCAGCAGGCGGGGTTCGATGCGCATGGGGTGACGGGAGCTTCTCTTGAATACGTAGGATAAAAACCGGGTGACACGCTAAAGCGGAAAAAAATCAGCCGCGTTCGCCGCTAAGCCACTGCAACTGGACTTCGTGCTGACCACGGTCGTCGGTGACGAAAATCGTCCCTTCGCTGATCATCACGTCCCACTTGATGACGCGCGGCATGTCTTTGGCCAGGGTTTCCAGGACTTCCTGCGGAACAGCCGCGATATGTACGTTTTTCAGATTCTTGATCGCCGGGATCACTTTGCCTTCCCATACACGCAGGCTGCCATAGGCCAGCAGGCTGGTGCGTTCAGTGCGGCGCGAACACCAGGTCAGGCGCTCGGCATCCGGCTGGCCGACTTCGATCCAGTGCAGAACGCGGTCATCCAGGCTTTTTTCCCACAAGGCTGGTTCATCCACTTCCGACAGACCACGGCCGAACGACAGCTGTTCGTTGTACCAGAGGGCGTAGGCCAGCAGGCGCACGGTCATGCGCTCTTCGGTTTCCGAAGGGTGACGGGCGATGGTCTGCTTCACGCTCTCATAGACGCTGCGGTCGAGGTCGGTGAGGTTCAGTTCAAACTTGTAGGTCGTGGACGGCTGGGCCATGAACGGGCTTCTTGATACGAGGAAAGGCGGCAAGTCTAACCGATGCGACGGGCAATCCACGAATTGAAGGTGATCAACCTGAAGCGCCTGACAGTCGGCTATGTTAAAACGCTGTATTCGCTCATCCCTTGTCCAGCAGGATCCCGCATGCCGTTCACCGCCAAACCGCTTTCCGGTCTGAAAGTCATCGAATTGGGCACCTTGATTGCCGGCCCGTTTGCCTCGCGCATTTGCGCTGAATTCGGGGCCGATGTGATCAAGATCGAATCCCCGGACGGCGGTGATCCGTTGCGCAAATGGCGCAAGTTGTATGAAGGCACTTCGTTGTGGTGGTTCGTCCAGGCCCGCAATAAAAAGTCCCTGACCCTCAACCTCAAGCACCCCGACGGCCTGGCGATCCTCAAACAACTGCTGGGTGAAGCCGACATCCTGATCGAGAACTTTCGTCCCGGCGTCCTGGAAAAACTCGGCCTGGGCTGGGATGTCCTGCACGCCTTGAACCCGAAACTGGTCATGGTGCGGCTGTCGGGATTCGGCCAGACCGGCCCGATGAAAGATCAGCCCGGCTTTGGTGCGGTCGGAGAATCCATGGGCGGCCTGCGTTATATCACTGGCTTCGAAGACCGGCCGCCCGTGCGCACCGGCATTTCCATCGGTGACTCGATTGCCGCGCTCTGGGGCGTGATCGGCGCGCTGATGGCCCTGCGTCATCGCGAGGTCAACGGCGGCCAGGGGCAAGTGGTGGACGTGGCCCTGTATGAAGCCATCTTCGCGATGATGGAGAGCATGGTTCCGGAGTTCGATGTGTTCGGCTTCATCCGCGAACGCACGGGCAATATCATGCCCGGCATTACCCCCTCCTCGATCCACACCAGTGCCGACGGCAAGCACGTACAGATCGGTGCCAATGGCGACGCCATTTTCAAACGCTTCATGCTGATCATTGGCCGGGAAGACCTGGCCAACGACCCACTGCTTGCCAGCAATGATGGCCGCGATGCCCGACGCGACGAGCTTTACGGTGTCATCGATCGCTGGGTCAACTCGTTGCCGCTGGACACCGTGCTGGCGCTGCTCAATCAGGCCGACGTGCCGGCCAGCCGGATCTTCAGTGCCGAGGACATGTTCAATGATCCTCAGTACCTGGCGCGGGAAATGTTCCTGCAGGCCAAGCTGCCGGACGGCAAAGACTTCAAGATGCCGGGGATTGTGCCGAAACTCTCAGAGACACCCGGTGAATGTGAATGGGTCGGGCCACAACTGGGTGAGCACAACGCACAGGTACTCCAGGAACTTGGCTATGACGCGTCGCAGATCGCACAGTTGCGCAAAGACGGAGCCATCTGATCTGAGGCGCCTGCCTGCAGGGGCGATCGGGTGCTGCCCGTCGCGCGGCGGCTGGCTGCTTTGCGTGCTGGCGACTTTGCTCCTGCTCCTTGGACCGGTCCCGTCAGCCTTGGCGCAAACCAGGGAAACCCTGATCTGGCTCAAGCGTGACCTGCCACCCCTGACGATTTTCGACGGACCGAAAAAGGGTCAGGGCGTTATCGATCAATTGCTCCCACTGTTGATTGCGGGCATGCCGCAATACCAGCACAGCGTGATGAGGGTCAATCGCGCGCGTGGGCTGCAAATGCTTCACGAGCCGGCCCTGGTCTGCGACGCGGCGCTGAACTGGAGCAAGGAGCGCGAACAGTGGATTGCCTTTTCCATCCCGGTCTTCCGGGCCATGAGCAATGGCCTGGCCGTGCGGCGCGTCGATCAGAAGGTGCTCGCCCCCTTTATCAAGGACGGCGAAGTGGACCTCGTAGAGTTGCTCGCCAGTGGCAGCGAAAAACTGGGGGTTATTGCCGAGCGCAATTACGGCGAATACCTCGACGGGCTGCTCAAGCAAGCGCCAGCCGACGTGCTCATGCCTCATTACGGCAACGACGCCTTGGGCAGCCTCCTGCAAATGCAGCGCCTTGGGCGTTTGCGCCTGCTGTTGGGCTATCGACCGGAAATCCGCTACCAGGCTTCACAGCAAGGCATCGCCGAGGATGAGCTGCAGTTCTATCCGATCCGTGGCACGGGTAAATACCTGTCCGGCTACATTGGTTGCACCAACACGCCGAAGGGCCACCAGGCCATCGTCGAAATCAACCAGGTGCTGCGCACCCTGCCCCGCGAACGCCTTGATGAGGCTTACGCCGCCTGGCTGGATCCCGAAAGCCGCAGCGATTACCTGAAAGACACCAAGGCGTTTTTCGACGATCTGGCACAGCCATGACAAATTCCGGGCAAAAAGAAACCCCGGGAAGTGGGGAGACGACCCGGGGTTAAACGTGGTCTACCTGGAGACCAGTGGCAGCAAGCTACAAGCACCGGAGCACAATGCTTGATCCTGCTGTTACAAAGTCTGACTGACCTGGCCGCAGGAAGGTTCCCACAGAAATCCGTTCAATTGCGGCTTGCCGGAAGCTTGTCCTGCGCCGCATTACGCAATGCCGCGATGACACATGGCTCAAGGCGCCCTTCAGCAATCAGCACGTCGCGATGCAAACCGTCGACCACATCCGTCAGCAGGCGCTTGTCATTCAACTGAGCCTGATTGAACTCGCGCTCGACCACGGTTGCGCCGATGGCATTCTTCAAGGTCACCCGGCATTCGCCACGAACGCCTGACGGGGTCAATGTGACCTGATACGGGCTCAGCGCCTCACCGAGCAACAAACTGATACTTTCCATCCCGATCACCACTCAATAGTCCGAAAACAATGTGCCTGGGGCATGCGTATGACAAATGACCACTGGCCCGAGAAGAAAGTTCTGGAGACTGACCACAGGCGAAGCTGCCGTGCAGTCAAGAGAGCATGCACGGCGAACATGACAGAGAAAAAACCCGACCATCACGTCTGTCGGCTACGTCGGGCAATGTCGGCCCAGCCTCCCAACAATCCTCGCAGCTCGCCATCCGCCGTGTAGAACGGCACGGTCCACTGGTAGATATCCCTGAGACCGTCCTTGAACAGCAATTGCCGCTCGAAGAAGCGCGTGCGGCGCGTACCCAGTTGCGCCATGAACTCGGCATGCAGCAGTTGCGCGGTTTGCCTGGGCAAGACATCGACCTCGATCAACTGCCGCCCCTGCATTCGGTCGAAACGCGTCGACAAGGCGTCCTCATAACTCTTGTTGCACATGATCAAACGCCCTTGCAGGTCACGTACAAACATCGGGTCCGGCATGGCATCCATCAGCGCATGCTGGAATGCGAGCTGGTCGCGCAGGCTTCTTTGCGCTTCGATCCGCTGCCTGACCACCACCGCCAGCCGCCGATTCCAGATCAGGGACAACAGGCCGAACAGGCTGAGCACAAACATGCCCCAGCAGACCCACGAGTCAATCAGCTGCCAGAAGCCTGGCGCTGGTGGCGTGAAAGTGCCACCGAACCACTTCAGGCGCAGGGTGCGCAGCTCCTGTTCGGGAAACGCCGCAAGCGCCTTGTTGAGGATACTCAGCAACTGCGGCTGGCCTTTGCGCACCGCCAGATAATCCGCATCCCATTTGTCCGGCACCGCAGCGCCGACCTGCAACCGGCCCGACGGTAAAAGCTGGGTGCCGATTTCGCTTTCGATGGTGGCATAGGCTTCGCCGCTTTCAACCCAGGCACGAGCTTCGGCGTAGGTCTTGACCGAACGCAATTCGATGGACGGATAATCGCGACGGATCATCGCTTCCAGCGCATGCCGGGCCGGCAGCACCAGTACCCGCTTCGCCAGCTCCTCCAGCGCCTGCACCGGCGGTGCCTCGGCCTGTCCGACAAAGACCCATCCTGCACCACCGAACGCATGGCTGAAATCAAGAAACGCCCTGCGCTCGTCATTCATTGACAGTGTGGTGCTCAAATCCGCCGAGCCGCCTTCAAGGCGTGCCAGCATCTGATCGACGGAAAAAGACTCTACGTAATCGAACTGCAACCCCGTCATGTCACTGATGCGTTTGAGCAGCTCACTGTTCAGGCCCGTCCATTGACCATACTCATCCTTGAACTGGTACAACGGGTATTCCAGTGCCGCGACCACGACCCGTGGATGGCTGGCCACCCACTGCAGCTCCTCATCATCCAGCACGACCATTGAACGTGCGACAGACTTCCCACGTTCCTGAATCAATGCAGGGCTCGCCAAACCCCAACCGACGACTCCCAGGGCGGCAAATAAAAACAGCCAGCGCGCGACTGGCTTGAACACACTTGTAAACAGCATTCCCACGTCCTTGGTGATTCACTCGCCCGTCCTTTCGCGGCGATAACACGACAAGTGTGCATGCAGAAATGAAAAAGCCCGTCAGGAGACGGGCTTCAAAATGTAACAGTACTGACCGGTTACAGCGGCTTGCCACGGTTGCCATGCTGGCTGACAAAGGCCTGTACGGCTTTCAAGTCATTTGGCAATACGGTGCAACGTTCGTCTCGTTCAAACAAATCAGAAAGATGTACAGGCAGTTCGAGCGCTTTTCCTACACCGGCTTTTTCCACGGCGTCCGGGAATTTGACCGGGTGGGCGGTACCCAGGATCACCATTGGAATGTCCAGGCTACGGCGGCATTCACGCGCAGCTTTGACGCCGATGGCCGTGTGCGGATCCAGCACTTCGCCGGTCTGCTCGTAGACCTCGGCGATGGTTTCGCAGGTTTGCGCATCATCCACGGCCAGCGAATCGAACAGCTTGCGGGCTTCGGTCCAGCGCTCTTGCTCGACGCTGAAACCGCCGCCCTGCTTGAACGAATCCATCAGCCCGGCGATGGCCGCGCCGTTGCGACCGTGCAGGTCGAACAGCAGGCGTTCGAAGTTCGACGACACCATGATGTCCATGGACGGCGACAACGTGGCGTGCAGGGTTTCCTTGACGTACTGGTTGCCGCTCATGAAGCGGTGCAGGATGTCGTTGCGGTTGGTGGCGACGATCAACTGGTTGATCGGCAGGCCCATGTTGCGCGCCAGGTAACCGGCGAAGATGTCGCCGAAGTTGCCGGTCGGCACCGAGAACGACACCGAACGCGCCGGGCCGCCCAGTTGCAGGGCTGCATGGAAGTAGTAAACGATCTGGGCCATGATCCGCGCCCAGTTGATCGAGTTCACCGCCACCAGGCGCGTGCCCTTGAGGAAACCCTGGTCGGCGAAGCTGGCCTTGACCATTTCCTGGCAGTCATCGAAGTTGCCTTCGATGGCGATGTTGTGGATGTTCTCACCGAAGATGGTGGTCATCTGCCGACGCTGCACTTCGGACACGCGGTTATGCGGGTGCAGGATGAAGATGTCGACGTTTTCGCAGTGCTTGCAGCCTTCGATGGCGGCCGAACCGGTGTCACCGGAGGTGGCGCCGACGATCACCACGCGCTCGCCGCGCTTTTCCAGCACATAGTCGAGCAGGCGACCGAGCAGTTGCAGGGCAAAGTCCTTGAACGCCAGGGTCGGGCCGTGGAACAGCTCCAGCACCCATTCGTTGCCGTTCAACTGACGCAGCGGCGCAACGGCGCTATGCGCGAATACACCGTAGGTTTCTTCGAGGATCTTTTTGAAATCGGCATCCGGAATGCTGCCGGTGACGAACGGGCGCATGACGCGAAAAGCCAGCTCGTGATACGGCAGGCCGGCCCAGGAGGCGATTTCTTCCTGGGTGAAACGTGGCAGGTTTTCCGGGACGTACAGACCGCCGTCGGTGGCAAGACCTGCCAGCAGGACGTCTTCGAAATTCAGGGCCGGTGCCTGGCCGCGGGTACTGATGTAACGCATGACTGACTCCAATGGACAGTGTTCGTAGTGCCGGGCCCGCCAGCGAGCCCGGTCAACGATAACGACTTAGTTCAGGTGCTCGACACGGATCCGTACGACCGGACCGACCACACCCGCCAAGGCTTCCAGGGCAGCGATGGCGTCATTGATATGCTGTTCCAGCACGCGGTGGGTCAGCAGGATCATTGGCACCAGGCCGTCGTGCTCCTCGGCTTCCTTCTGCATGATCGACTCGATGTTGATGCCGCGCTCCGAGAGGATGCTCGCGACCTGAGCCAACACGCCCGGATGGTCCTTGGCCTGAATACGCAGGTAGTAGGCACTTTCGCAGGCTTCGATCGGCAGGATCGGGTGCGCCGACAGCGAATCCGGCTGGAATGCCAGGTGCGGTACGCGGTTTTCCGGGTCGGAAGTCATGGCGCGGACCACGTCCACCAGGTCGGCGATCACCGACGAAGCGGTCGGTTCCATGCCGGCACCGGCACCGTAGAACAGGGTCGAACCGGCAGCATCGCCGTTGACCATCACTGCGTTCATTACGCCGTTGACGTTGGCGATCAGGCGATCGGCCGGGATCAGCGTCGGGTGCACGCGCAACTCGATACCGGCCGCGGTGCTGCGCGCCACGCCCAGGTGCTTGATGCGGTAGCCCAGCGCTTCGGCGTAGTTGACGTCGGCGGTGGTCAGCTTGGTGATGCCTTCGGTGTAAGCCTTGTCGAATTGCAGCGGAATACCGAATGCAATCGAAGCCAGGATCGTCAGCTTGTGAGCCGCATCGATACCCTCGACGTCGAAGGTCGGATCGGCTTCGGCGTAACCCAGGGCCTGGGCTTCGGCCAATACGTCTTCGAAGGTGCGACCCTTCTCGCGCATTTCCGTGAGGATGAAGTTGCCGGTGCCGTTGATGATGCCGGCCACCCAGTTGATGCGGTTGGCGGACAGGCCTTCACGGATCGCCTTGATCACCGGAATGCCTCCGGCCACGGCCGCTTCGAACGCAACGATCACGCCCTTCTCGCGAGCCTTGGCGAAAATTTCATTACCGTGAACGGCGATAAGCGCCTTGTTCGCGGTGACCACATGCTTGCCATTCTCGATGGCCTTGAGTACCAGCTCGCGGGCAACGGTGTAGCCGCCCATCAGCTCTATGACGATGTCGATCTCAGGGTTCGTGGCCACTTCGAAGACATCGTTGGTAATCGCAATACCGGTCGTTTGGAACTGAGGCTTTGGCGTGCGCATGGCAATTTGTGCCACTTCGATCCCACGCCCGGCACGACGAGCAATTTCCTCGGCGTTACGCTGAAGTACGTTGAAGGTACCGCCACCGACGGTCCCTAACCCACAGATGCCTACTTTGACCGGTTTCACTGTGAACTCCCCATAAAACGGCCGACTCGAGGCCGGCCGTGAAAACAACCGCGTGCTCGCGGCTCTCTATTGATGGCCCGGCGATGCAACTGCCGGACCACGATCGTCACCGGCTGACCGTGACGATGCGAATTTACTTCGCGCCCAGCGCCAGTTTGGCGACTTGTGGCGCAGGCTGGTAGCCCGGAATGACCTGACCGTCGGCCAAAACGATGGCCGGTGTGCCGTTCACGCCGATCGACTGGCCGAGTGCGAACTGTTTGGAAACCGGGTTATCGCACTTGGCGGCCTTGATTTCCTTGCCGTCGACCATTTTGTCCATGGCCGCTTTCTTGTCTTTCGAGCACCACACTGCCTGCAGCTGTTCGTCACCCGGCGAGCCAAGGCCCTGACGGGGGAACGCTACATAACGCACTTCGATGCCGCGCTTGTTCAGCTCGGGCACTTCGGCGTGGAGTTTGTGGCAGTACGGGCAGGTGGTGTCGGTGAATACGGTGATGTGCGACTTGGTTTCGCCGATGGCCGGGTAGACAACGGTTTCGGCAACCGGGATGTCGTTGACCAGCTTGGAGATGCCCAGGCGCTCGGTCTTCTCGGTCAGGTTGACCGGCTTGCCGTCCTTGAGATCGAACAGGTAGCCCTGAACCACGTACTGGCCGTCGGCGCTGGCGTACAGCACACGGCTGCCTTTTAGTTTGACTTCGTACAGGCCCGGCAACGGGCTGGCGGTGATGGTCTCTACCGGCACTTCGAGCTGGAGGTTTTCCAGGCTTTTACGAATGGCTTTGTCGGCCGCGTCATCGGCAACGGCAAAGGTGCTGACCAACGCAATGGCTGCGGCGGCGAAAATCTGGGTCAGACGCATGAGAACTCCTGAAGGCGAACATATGGGACGATCAGAACGCCCGTGCCGAAACACCGGGTCATAACCGCCCATCGTGCAAACCGGCCAAGCCTATCACATAAGGTTCGCATGGCCGAATGCACCTGACACAAGACATTGTGATCACCACACCCCCCTGTGGGAGCGAGCTTGCTCGCGATGACGGCATCACATCCAAAACATGTATCGACTGTCAGGCCGCTATCGCGAGCAAGCTCGCTCCCACAGGGTTTCGGTTAACCCCGGGGGTGGTGTTTGGCATGCAGATCCTGCAACCGCGCCCGGGCAACATGGGTGTAGATCTGCGTCGTCGACAAGTCGCTGTGCCCCAGCAGCATCTGCACCACCCGCAGGTCTGCGCCGTGGTTGAGCAGGTGCGTGGCGAAGGCATGGCGCAAGGTGTGCGGCGACAGCGATTTGCCGATCCCGGCCACCTTGGCCTGGTGCTTGATCCGGTGCCAGAAGGTCTGGCGGGTCATCTGCTCGCCACGCTGGCTCGGGAACAGTACATCGCTGGGGCGCCCGCCCAGCAGTTCGCCGCGGGCATCGCGCATGTAGCGTTCGACCCAGACAATCGCCTCCTCGCCCATCGGCACCAGCCGTTCCTTGCTGCCCTTGCCCATCACCCGCAACACGCCCTGACGCAAATTGACCTGTTCCAGCGTCAGGCTGATCAGCTCGGTCACGCGCAAGCCGCAGGCATACAGCACTTCAAGCATGGCCCGGTCGCGCTGACCGATGGCTTCGCACAAGTCCGGCGCTGCCAACAGCGCTTCGACGTCGGCCTCCGACAGGGATTTCGGCAGCGGCCTGCCGAGCTGCGGCATATCAACCCGTAGCGTTGGATCGACGGCGATCATTTTTTCCCGCAGCAGATAACGATAAAAACCGCGTACCCCCGAGAGAAATCGCGCGGTGGAACGAGGTTTGTAGTTTTGCTCCAGGCGCCAGGCCAGGTGGTCGAGGATCAACTCTCGCCCGGCATTGACCAGCTCCAGCCCTTTGTCCTGCAACCAGCCATTGAACAGCGCCAGGTCACTGCGATAGGCATCGCGGGTATTGTCGGAAAGGCCTTTCTCCAGCCACAGGGCATCGAGGAATTGGTCTATCAGTGGGTGTTCGATGGCGGGCATGGGCACTCAAATCACACAGTCTTGAAACTGCGCACAAAATTAAAAATGGACATGGAAACGGTCGCTAGTCTTTCATAGGCCGCCATTACAAGGAACAGGGAGCAGCAATGAGCGAGCAGCAGATTTTATTGGCATTTGGCGGGATCGGCGCGGCGGCGCTGCTTTGCCAGTGGCTGGCCTGGCGCTTGAAACTGCCGGCGATTCTTTTCCTGCTGCTGACCGGCATTCTGGTCGGCCCCGTACTGCACTTGCTCGACCCGCAAGAGTTGTTCGGACCGTTGCTGATGCCGCTGGTGTCCCTGGCGGTAGCACTGATCCTGTTCGAAGGCAGCCTGACCCTGCATCTGTCCGAATGGCGCGAGATCGGCAGCGTCGTCCACCGACTGGTCACCATTGGTGCCCTCTCCACCTGGGCGGTCATTGCTGTCGCCACCCACTGGCTGCTGGATTTCGACTGGATGCTGGCCATCCTGTTCGGCAGCCTGACGCTGGTGACCGGGCCGACCGTGATCGTACCGATGCTGCGCGTGGTGCGCCCGAAAGCCTCGATTGCCAACATCCTGCGCTGGGAAGGTATCGTCATCGACCCTATCGGCGCTCTGCTGGCGGTGGTCGTCTATAGCTTCATCATCGCCAGCGCCGAAGGTAACGGGCTCAAAGAAAGCCTGCTGACCTTCGGTGGGGTGATTTTGTGCGGCAGCCTGTTCGGTATTTTTGGTGGCTGGTTGCTCGGGACTTTGATTCGTCGCCAGTGGCTGCCGGAATATCTGCATAACCTGGCAGCGCTCGCGGCGGTCCTGGGTATTTTCATAGCCTCCAACGAGGTCACCCATGAATCCGGGTTGCTCGCCGTGACGCTGATGGGCATGTGGCTGGCCAACATGAAAGGCGTCGATGTGCGGCACATCCTGCACTTCAAGGAGAACCTCAGCGTACTGCTGATCTCCGGCCTGTTCATTCTGCTGGCGGCACGGCTGGACCTGAACGCCATGATCGGCCTCGGGCCTCTGGTGCTGATTCTGCTGCTGGTCATTCAGTTCATCGCCCGCCCCTTGAATGTGCTGCTGAGCACGGCGGGCTCCAGCCTGAGCTGGCGCGAGCGCAGCCTGTTGGCGTGGATTGCCCCGAGGGGCATCGTGGCGGCAGCGGTGTCGGCAATCTTCGCCATCCGCCTGCATGAGGCCGGTCATCAGGGGGCATTGCTGCTCGTGCCGCTCACCTTTGCAGTGATCATCGGCACCGTCGTGTTGCAAAGCGCGACGGCACGTCCTCTGGCACGCCTGCTGAAGGTGGCGGAACCGGCGCCAAGCGGTTTCCTGCTCATCGGTGCCAACGGGCCTGCGCGCACGCTGGGCAAGGCGCTGCAACAGCTGGGCAGCCGGGTGCTGCTGACGGATTCGAGCTGGGAAAACATTCGGGCAGCCCGCATGGAAGGTTTGCCGACCTATTTTGGCAACCCGGCGTCGCAACATGCCGATGCGCATCTGGACCTGGTAGGCCTGGGGCATTTGCTCGCGCTATCACCCTCCGGCGAAATGAACACCTTGGCGCTGATGCGCTTTCGTCATGAACTGGGCCATCAGCGCATGTTCGGCCTGGCCAGCGGCCAGGAAAGCCGTCGCACCGACAAGCACCGCACCAGCCTGGAGCATCGCGGCAATCAACTGGGCAGCGAAGCGCTGACCTACGCCAAACTCGCCAGCCAACTGAGCCAGGGTTCGCAGCTGTACAGCACGACATTGACGGATGGCTTCGGCTGGGATGATTACCAGGCATTGCATGGTGATCGCGCCACTTTGATGTTTGTGCGCGATGACAGTGGCTGGGTGCATGTGGTGACGCCGGAGAGCTCGTTGAAACCTTCGGCGGGGTGGACCTTGTTGGCGCTGATTCAGCCGGAGACTGTTGGGGCCGGCTAAACCCCATCGCGAGCAAGCTCGCTCCCACAATGACCTTTAGTGCTCACAAATATTGCGCCCACTGAAGATCCACTGTGGGAGCGAGCCTGCTCGCGAAAAACGTATGGATAACGCGCTCATCCAGAAAGGGCGCGTTATCGTTGACGTCCTTCGCGAGCAGGCTCGCTCCTACAGGGTTTCGCGCAGACCCTGGCCATCATCAAATCGCAGGCAACAAAAAAGCAGCCCGCAGGCTGCTTTTTTTGCATCGGAAGCTGGACTTAAGCCAGTTTTTCCTTGATGCGAGCTGCTTTACCCGACAGGTCACGCAGGTAGTACAGCTTGGCTTTACGTACGTCACCGCGACGTTTAACAGCCATGCTGTCGATTTGCGGGGAGTAGGTCTGGAAAGTACGCTCTACGCCAACACCGTTGGAGATTTTACGAACGGTGAATGCACTGTTTACGCCGCGGTTACGCTTGGCGATAACAACACCTTCGAACGCTTGCAGACGCGAACGGTCGCCTTCCTTCACTTTCACCTGAACGACAATGGTGTCGCCCGGGGCAAAGGTAGGGATCTCTTTGGTCATCTGCTCTGCTTCGAGTGCAAGGATGATTTTGTTAGTCATGCTGTGCTCCTAAGGTAAATCGTCGGATCTACCATCGATACGTTGTTAACTATCGTCCCGCTCGCGGATGTATTCCTCGAGCAGCTTCTTCTCTTCTCCAGAAAGCGAGCGGCTTTCCAGAAGATCGGCGCGTCGTTCAAAGGTCCGACCAAGGGACTGCTGTAAACGCCAACGCCGGATGTGCGCGTGATTGCCACTTAGCAATACGTCGGGAACACGCTGATCCGCATACACCTCCGGTCGGGTGTAGTGCGGGCAATCCAGCAAACCATCCGTAAAGGAATCTTCCTCGGCGGAGTCCGCATGCCCTAAAGCTCCAGGCAGCAGTCGTGTAACCGCATCGATCAGGACCATCGCCGGCAGCTCGCCGCCAGACAGTACATAGTCGCCAATCGACCACTCTTCATCGACATGAGCATCAATAAAACGCTCGTCAATGCCTTCATAGCGGCCGGCAATCAGGATCAATGCATCCAGATTCGCCAACTCGCGTACCGCCGACTGAGTCAGCTGGCGGCCTTGGGGCGACAGGTAAATTACCTTCGCCGCCTCCCCGGCTGCTGCCTTGGCCTGAACCAGAGCATCTTCCAGGGGCTTGATCTTCATCACCATGCCCGGACCACCGCCAAACGGGCGATCGTCCACAGTGTGATGTCGATCCGTCGTGTAGTCTCGCGGATTCCAACAGGTGAGCTGCAAGAGCCCCTGTTTCACCGCACGACTGGTGATGCCGTACTCGCTGATGGCAGAGAACATCTCGGGAAACAGACTGATCACTTCTACGCGCAAGTTAGCCACGCTTAGAAATCCGCGTCCCAATCCACCTTCATCTCGCCCGCTGCCAGGTCGACGGCCAACACGCATTGCTCGGTATAGGGCAACAGGCGTTCGCGATCATCCAGGCTGCCAGCGCAAGGCTTGACCACCATTACATCATTCGAGCCGGTCTCCAGCAGGTGATCGATCTTCCCGAACAGTTGCCCGAGGGTGTCGATGACCTTGAGACCTTCCAGCTGGTACCAGTAGTACTCGCCGTCGGTGAGTTCAGGGAACAGGTTGCGCGGCACGCAGATTTCATAACCGGCCAGAAGACGAGCTTCTTCGCGATCATCGAGACCCTTGAGCTTTGCGACCAGGAACTTGTCGTTCCCGCGTCCGCTGACCAGCTCTACCTGCTTTACATTGCCGTCACGCTTGAGCGTCCAGGTTTTGTAATCCAGCAGGTTCTTGATCGGATCAGTAAAGGAATACACCTTCACTTCGCCGCGAACGCCGTGAACAGAATAAATCTTGCCGATAACGATCAAATCATCAGCAATGGCTGGCGTCGCGTTCATATTGCTCAGGCCGCAGCCTTGGCAGATTCCTTCAACAACTGAGCAACGCGCTCAGAAGGTTGTGCACCAACGCTCAGCCAGTAGGCTACGCGCTCTTGGTTCACGGACAGACGAACTTCCTGACCACGGGCAACAGGGTTGAAGTAGCCAACCTGTTCCTTGTGCGAACCGTCGCGCGGGTTGCGGCTGTCGGTTACGGTCAAGTGGTAAAACGGGCGCTTTTTGGAGCCGCCAAGGGCAAGACGGATTGTTAGCATGTGAACATCGTTCCTGTAGTCGGTGCTGCAAATCTAAAGGCACAGCGGGCATGGGTGCCCGAAAGGCCGCATATTCTAAGGAATATCCGGACTTTTGCAAATGACTTTTTCCGGCGGTCTATCGGCCGCCATGCAGATTTGCTATAGAGCCGTCGTTGAAAACGGCCGGTCAGCTCCCGCCAAGTGCGGGTTTGCTGTGTATCCCACGTCCGTGTGGGGCAGCGCCGACCTGACAGTCGGCGCAAATACTTTACATTTTCGGCATACCGCCGCCGGGTAGCATTCCACCCATGCCGCGCATCATCTTGGCCATTCCGCCTTTCGCGGAGAACTTCTTCATCATCTTCTGCATCTGCTTGTGCTGCTTGATCAAGCGACCGATGTCCTGCACCTGGGTGCCGGAACCCATGGCGATCCGACGCTTGCGCGAACCGCTGATCATTTCAGGGTCGCGGCGCTCGGCCGGGGTCATGGAGTTGATGATGGCTTCCATCTGCTTGAATTGCTTCTCTGCCGCACCCTGGGCGTTGCCCATCTGCGCCAGATTCACGCCACCCATGTTCGGCAGCTTGTCCATGAGCCCGCCGAGGCCGCCCATGTTCTTCATTTGTTGCAGCTGATCGCGGAAGTCTTCGAGGTCGAAGCCCTTGCCCTTCTTCAGCTTCTTGGCCAGCTTGTCGGCCTTGTCCTTGTCGAGGGTCGCTTCCGCCTGCTCGATCAGGCTGAGCACGTCGCCCATGCCGAGGATGCGCGAGGCGATACGCTCAGGGTGGAACGGATCGAGCGCTTCGCTCTTCTCGCCCATACCGATGAACTTGATCGGCTTGCCGGTGATGGCACGCACCGACAGCGCGGCACCGCCACGGGCGTCGCCGTCGACCTTGGTCAGGATCACACCGGTCAGCGGCAATGCATCGCCAAAGGCCTTGGCCGTGTTGGCGGCGTCCTGGCCGGTCATGGCGTCGACCACGAACAGGGTTTCGACCGGGTTGATCGCGGCATGCAGCGCCTTGATCTCGCCCATCATCTCTTCATCGATGTGCAGGCGACCGGCGGTATCGACGATGACCACGTCGATGAATTTGAGTTTTGCTTCCTTAATAGCCGCTTGCGCGATCTCGACCGGCTTCTGGCTCAGGTCGGACGGGAAGAAGGTAACGCCAACTTCACCGGCGAGCATTTCCAGCTGCTTGATCGCCGCCGGACGATAAACGTCGGCGGACACGACCATGACCGACTTCTTCTTGCGCTCTTTAAGGAAGCGCGCGAGCTTGCCGGCGGTGGTGGTTTTACCCGCGCCCTGCAAACCGGCCATCAGGATGACAGCAGGTGGAACGGCGCTCAGGTTCAGGTCTTCGTTAGCCGCGCCCATCAGGCTTTCGAGTTCGGCCTGGACGATCTTCACGAAGGCCTGGCCCGGCGTCAGGCTGCGCGACACCTCGGTACCGACGGCGCGTTCCTTGACCGAGTTGACGAAGTCCTTGACCACCGGCAGGGCGACGTCGGCTTCGAGCAACGCCATGCGCACTTCGCGCAGGGTGTCTTTGATGTTGTCTTCAGTCAGCTTGGCCTTGCCGGTGACATGGCGCAGCGTCTGCGAGAGACGGTCGGTTAAGTTTTCAAACATTGCGCGATCCTTTCAGGCCCTGTGTAGACCGGGATAATGGCGGCCCGGACCGGACTAAACGTGTGCTCGGCGAGCCTGCGGCGTGGGCAGGTCGCGGATTATAGCGAAGACTGTGGCCGGCGGACACCTCGCTGTCGGGTTGTGCGGTCTTTCGTGCGGCAGGGGTTCTATGCCAAACTCAGCGACTTTCGGGCTTGCCTAACAGGATTTATGCTCCCCTTGTCACCCAGCTTGCTTACCACCCTCGCCGCCGCCTGCTTGTATGCCGCTGCGACCTTTTACCAGGGCACTCGCCTGGCTTCCGGCGCCAAGATCAACAAGCGCCTGCTGGTCATACTTGGCGTGTTCGCCGTATTGACCCACAGCGCCAGCCTGCTCAGCCACCTGCTGACCCCGATCGGCCTGGGCCTGGATTTCTTCAATGCCGCCAGCCTGATTGCCGTGGCGGTCATTGCATTGACCCTGCTGGCCTGCTCGCGGATTCCGGTGGAGAACCTGCTGGTCCTGCTGTTCCCGCTTGGGGCCCTGACTGTGTTGCTGGCGCATTTCGCGCCGGCCGGTACGGTGCAGGTCATCGATGAGGAGCCGGGCATCCTCGCCCACATCCTGCTTTCGATTCTGGCCTACGGCATGTTCACCATCGCGGTGTTCCAGGCTTTGCTGCTACTGGTTCAAGACCACCAGCTCAAGCACAAGCACCCCTCCGGCCTGATCAAGAACTTCCCGCCGCTGCAAACCATGGAAAGCCTGCTGTTCGGCTTTCTCTGGGCCGGCTGGACGTTGTTGTCGCTGTCGCTGATTTCCGGCTGGCTGTTCGTAGAAAACCTGTTCGCCCAGCATCTGGTGCACAAAACCCTGCTGGCCTGCCTGGCCTGGCTCGTTTTCAGCGTGCTGCTGTGGGGGCGCAATCGCCTCGGCTGGCGCGGGCACAAAGCCATTCGCTGGACCCTGGCCGGTTTTTGCCTGCTGATGCTGGCGTATTTCGGCAGCAAACTGGTTCGTGAATACATCCTGCATATCTGACGGGCGGCATTAATGGACGACTTGCCCATAGGGCCGATGCTCGCAGTAGTGACCCTGCTGATCTTATGGTCGGGGCTGTTTACCGCCATCGAAGCGGCGCACCAGCATTTACTGGCCCAACGCACCGCAACGCGGTCCAGCGACAAGCCGGTGGCAAAACTCAGCTTCCCCCTGGCGAGCCTGATTTTCTGCAACACCCTCTGCCGTGCACTCGCGGTGGTCATCAGTACGTTGCTGGCCATTTTCACCTGGGCCGAGAACGGCCCCTGGGTCGCCTGCCTTGGGGCGGGCGCCATGTTGCTGGTGTTTTCCGATTACTTGCCACGAGCGCTGGCCACGCGCTATCCGGATGCGATCCTGGCCCAGGGCAACAATCTGTTGCGCGTACCGCTGACAATCATCTATCCCGCGGCATGGCTGCTCAACAGCATCAGTCAGGTGCTGACGCGACCATTCGCCCGCAAAGCCAAAGTGGTGCAACGAAGCGAGGACGAAACGCTGACGGAACGCCAGGACACGCCGGAAACCGTCAGCCGCCCTCACCCGCTGCCAGGCATCCACGCGCTGGACAACATCACGGTCAATGACATCCTGGTACCGCGCAGTGATGTGGACGGCATCAACCTCGATGACTCCATCGAAGAAATCATCGAGCAATTGCGCCACAACAAACGCACGCGCCTGCCGGTGTTCCACAGTGATATCAACCAGGTCGAAGCCGTCCTCAACACCCGGCACATCCTGCACTTGCTGCCCGACGCGAGCCTGACCAGGGAAGCGTTGCTGGCGGCCAGTCACGAGCCGTACTTCGTGCCGGAAAGCACCCCGCTGCAGCTGCAGCTGCTCAACTTCCACAAGCAGCAGCGACGCCTGGGCATGGTGGTCGATGAGTACGGCGAAGTGCTTGGCATCGTCACCCTGGAAGACATTCTCGAAGAAATCGTCGGCGAGTTCGAAAGCCAGCACAGTCTGGACAACCCGCATATCCATCCGCAAGCCGACGGACGCTTGGTGATCGACGGCGCCGCGTCCATCCGCGAGCTGAACAAAAGCCTTGGCTGGCACCTGCCCAGCGACGGCCCGAAAACCCTGAACGGCCTGGTCACCGAGGCGCTGGAAACCATTCCCGACAGCGCGGTGTGCCTGAAGATCGGTCGCTATCGCCTGGAAATCCTCGAGACCGAGGACAACCGTGTCACGCGGGTCCTGATCTGGCAGACCAGTTCGATGCCTGTGGTTATCTGACTATCGGGCAAGTCTTTTGTGGTCACTCAAGCCACTTGTTCGATCGTTAGCCACCTTCCTATAATCGAATCGCTTACCCAAGCCTCGCCGGCCCCGTGCTTACCCCGCACCTCGCAGCTTCCGGCCCGACCATCGACAAGAACTGCAAAAAACCGACGCCTGTTCCTACCTGAAACAGCGACCGCGCCCTCACCCACATCCCTGGGTTCTCGACCATAATAATTCGCTCCACCGGAGCACAAAACTGTCAGGGATCACCGCATGACGACCAGCACGACCTACAACGACGCCACACCGGCGCAACCGACGAACTCCGCCACCCGCGTGGCCACCGCGAGCTTCATCGGCACCGCCATCGAGTTCTACGATTTCTATGTCTATGCCACCGCCGCCGCGCTGGTGATCGGCCCGGTGTTCTTTCCCCAGACATCCGGCACCGCCCAGATGCTTTCGGCGTTTCTCACGTTCGGCATCGCCTTCCTTGCGCGCCCCTTGGGTTCGGCACTTTTCGGTCACTTCGGCGACCGTATCGGCCGCAAGTCGACCCTGGTCGCTTCGCTGCTGCTGATGGGCGTGTGCACCACGCTGATCGGCGTGCTGCCCGGTTATGACAGTATTGGCGCCTGGGCACCGATCCTGCTGTGCGTCCTGCGCTTCGGCCAGGGCCTGGGGCTGGGCGGCGAATGGGGCGGTGCGGCATTGCTGGCCACGGAGAACGCGCCAAAAGGCAAACGCGCGTGGTTCGGCATGTTCCCGCAACTGGGTCCATCCATTGGCTTTCTGGCGGCCAATGGCCTGTTCCTGACACTGGCCCTGGTCCTGGACGATGAACAGTTCCGCTCATGGGGCTGGCGTATTCCGTTCCTGCTCAGCGCCGCGCTGGTGATGGTCGGCCTGTACGTGCGCCTCAAGCTGCATGAAACGCCGGTGTTCGCCAATGCCGTGGCACGGCAGGAACGAGTGAAGATCCCGCTGTTTGAACTGTTCGGTCAATACTGGATGCCCGTATTGCTGGGCGCCGGCGCGATGGTCGTGTGCTACGCGCTGTTTTACATCTCCACCGTGTTTTCCCTGAGTTACGGGGTGGCGACGCTCGGCTACAGCCGCGAAACCTTCCTCGGCCTGCTGTGTTTCGCCGTACTGTTCATGGCCGCCGCGACCCCGCTGTCGGCCTGGGCCAGCGACCGTTACGGGCGCAAACCGGTGCTGATCATCGGTGGCGTGCTGGCGGTCCTGTCCGGTTTCCTCATGGAGCCGCTGCTGACCCAGGGCTCGACCTGGGGCGTGGCGTTGTTCCTGTGCATCGAACTGTTTCTGATGGGTGTGACGTTTGCGCCGATGGGTGCGCTGCTGCCGGAACTGTTTCCCACTCACGTTCGTTATACCGGCGCCTCGGCGGCCTACAACCTGGGCGGGATTGTCGGTGCTTCCGCAGCGCCGTTCTTCGCGCAGAAACTGGTGGCGATGGGTGGTTTGAGTTATGTCGGCGGGTATGTGTCGGGGGCGGCGGTGCTGAGTTTGATTGCGGTGCTGTGCCTGAAGGAAACGCGGCATAACGATTTGAATCGCATCGATTGATAGACCGCCATCGCGGGCAAGCCACGCTCCCACAGGATTAGTGTCGCACTACATTTTTGTGATCGACACCAACAATGTGGGAGCTGGCTTGCCAGCGATGGGGCCCTCTCTGACAAAACACCAACCACAACTTTCCCCCACCCATTGTCACCTCGCTCTACGCGCATCGGCTCATCCCCGCTATACTTCCCGGCTTTTCCTGAATAAATGCCAATAGGGTCCCGCCGCGCATGGATAAGACCTACCAGCCGCACGCCATTGAAACTTCCTGGTACAACACCTGGGAGTCAGAGAATTACTTCGCCCCGCAAGGCGCGGGCGAGTCCTACACCATCATGATCCCGCCGCCGAACGTCACCGGCAGCCTGCACATGGGTCACGGCTTCAACAACGCGATCATGGACGCCCTGATCCGTTTCCGCCGCATGCAGGGTCGCAACACCCTGTGGCAGCCGGGCACCGACCACGCCGGTATCGCCACGCAGATGCTGGTAGAGCGCCAGCTCGAAGCCAAGGGCCAGAGCCGCCACGACCTGGGCCGCGAGAAATTCCTCGAGAAAGTCTGGGAATGGAAAGATGAGTCCGGTGGCAACATCAGCCGTCAGATCCGTCGCCTCGGCTCGTCCGTCGACTGGAGCCGCGAGCGCTTCACCATGGACGACGGCCTCTCGGAAGCCGTTAAAGAAGCCTTCGTCCGCCTGCACGAAGACGGCCTGATCTACCGCGGCAAGCGCCTGGTCAACTGGGACACCAAGCTGCACACGGCGATTTCCGACCTCGAAGTGGAGAACCACGACGAGAAAGGTTTCCTGTGGAACCTGAAATACCCGCTGGCTGACGGCGCCAAGACCGCTGAAGGCAACGATTTCCTGATCGTCGCGACCACTCGCCCGGAAACCATGCTCGGCGACTCCGCCGTGGCCGTTAACCCGAACGATGAACGCTACAAAGCCCTGATCGGCAAATTTGTCGAGCTGCCACTGGTTGGCCGCCGCATCCCGATCATCGCCGACGATTACTGCGACCCTGAATTCGGCACCGGCTGCGTGAAAATCACCCCGGCCCACGACTTCAACGACTATGAAGTCGGCAAGCGTCACAACCTGCCGCTGCTGAACATCTTCGACAAGAACGCAGCCGTTCTGCCAGCCTGCCAGGTGTTCAACCTCGACGGCACGCTGAACGAAACCATCGACGGCAAGATCCCGGCCGAATACGCCGGTCTCGACCGCTTCGAAGCGCGCAAGCAGATCGTCGCCGCGTTCGACGCTGCCGGCCTGTTGGTCAGCGTCGACGACCACGCCCTGAAAGTGCCGAAAGGCGACCGCTCCGGCACCATCATCGAACCGTGGCTGACCGACCAGTGGTACGTGTCGACCAAGCCATTGGCCGAGCCTGCGATTGCTGCCGTTGAAGACGGTCGCATCCAGTTCGTGCCGAAACAGTACGAAAACATGTACTTCTCGTGGATGCGCGACATCCAGGATTGGTGCATCAGCCGTCAGCTGTGGTGGGGCCACCGGATTCCGGCCTGGTACGACGAGTCGGGCAAGGTCTACGTCGGTCGCGACGAAGCCGAAGTGCGCGCCAAGCACAACATCGGCCCGGACGTTGCTCTGCAGCAGGACAACGATGTTCTCGACACTTGGTTCAGCTCGGGCCTGTGGACGTTCTCCACCCTCGGCTGGCCGGAAAAGACCGAATTCCTGAAGAAATTCCACTCCACCGACGTGCTGGTGACCGGCTTCGACATCATTTTCTTCTGGGTTGCCCGGATGATCATGCTCACCATGCATTTGGTGAAAAACGAAGACGGCACGCCGCAGGTTCCGTTCAAGACCGTGTACGTGCACGGCCTGGTGCGTGACGGTCAGGGCCAGAAAATGTCCAAGTCCAAGGGCAACGTCCTGGACCCGCTGGACATCATCGACGGCATCCAACTCGAAGAACTGGTGCAGAAACGCACTTCGGGCCTGATGCAGCCGAAACTGGCGAAGAAGATCGAGAAGCAGACCCGCGACGAATTCGCTGAAGGCATCGCCAGCTACGGCACCGACGCCCTGCGCTTCACCTTCTGCTCGCTGGCGTCCACCGGTCGCGACATCAAGTTCGACATGGGCCGCGTCGAAGGCTATCGCAACTTCTGCAACAAGATCTGGAACGCCGCGCGCTACGTGCTGGACAAGGGCGAAGACTGCGGCCAGAACGGCGAAGCCTATGAGCTCTCCCTCGCTGACCGCTGGATCATCTCGCAGCTGCAACGCACCGAAGCCGAAGTGACCCGCCAGCTCGACCAGTTCCGTTTCGACCTGGCCGCGCAAGCCCTGTACGAGTTCATCTGGAACCAGTATTGCGACTGGTACCTGGAACTGTCCAAGCCTGTGCTGTGGGACGAAAACGCACCGGTCGAACGCCAGCGCGGCACCCGTCGCACCCTGGTGCGCGTCCTGGAAGTCGCCCTGCGCCTGGCGCATCCGTTCATGCCGTTCATCACCGAAGAAATCTGGCAGCGCATCGCGCCGCTGGCCGGCATCGAAGGCAAGACGATCATGCTGCAACCTTGGCCGGTGGCCAATGAAGAGCGCATCGATCCGGCGGCCGAAGATGACATCGAATGGCTCAAGGGCCTGATGCTCGGCACTCGCAACATCCGTGGCGAAATGAACATCGGCCCGGGCAAACCGCTGCCGCTGTTCCTGAAGAACGTCAGCGCTGAAGATCAGCGTCGTCTGACCGAGAACGAAGCCCTGCTGAAAAAACTGGCACGCCTCGAGTCGATCACTGTTCTGGCTGCGGGTGAAGAGGCGCCACTGTCCGCCACCGCACTGGTCGGCGAGATGGAAGTGCTGGTGCCGATGGCCGGCCTGATCGACAAAGGCGCTGAACTGGCGCGTCTGGACAAGGAAATCCAGCGTCTTCAGGGTGAAGTGCAACGTGTCGGCGGCAAGCTGTCCAACGCCGGTTTCGTTGACAAGGCGCCAGCCGAAGTCATCGAGAAAGAACGCGCCAAACTGGCCGAGGCCGAACAGGCCCTGGGCAAGCTGGCCGAGCAGCATGCACGGATTGCCAGCCTGTAACGGCAAATCGCAATGAAAAAGGGAGGCCCAAGTGGCCTCCCTTTTTCATTACCCCGCGGTCCTGTAGGAGCCGGCTTGCTGGCGAAGAAATGATAACGAGGTCCTTCAGAAACACCGCGTCGCCCCAATCGCCAGCAAGCCGGCTCCTACACAAACGCGCACCGTGTTGTGACGACAGATGTGGGACAATGCCCGCCACTTTCAGCCATACCCGAATCGACAACACCCATGACCGCCCCCCGCTCCCCCAAGCCTGCGCGCAAAAAGCCTGCCCCGAAGACCCCGGCCACGGCCGTCGCCCCGAAGGAAAAGGCCAGCCTGCATCCGCGCAATCGCCATCAGGGTCGATACGACTTTCCGGCGCTGATCAAAAGCACGCCAGAACTGAAGAAATTCGTGATCATCAATCCCTACGGCAAGGAGAGCATCGACTTCGCCAGCCCGGAAGCCGTGCGGGTGTTCAATCGGGCGCTGCTCAAGTCGTTCTATGGCATTGCCCACTGGGACATTCCGGCCGACTACCTGTGCCCACCGGTGCCAGGCCGTGCCGACTATGTGCACTTCCTCGCCGACCTGCTGGCCACCGGTAATGACGGCGTGATCCCCCGTGGCGCCGCCGTGAAGGTGCTGGATATCGGTATGGGCGCCAACTGCGTGTATCCGCTGATCGGCTACAGCGACTATCGCTGGCAGTTCCTCGGTTCCGATATCGACGCGACCGCCATCGCCGCAGCGAAGGCCATCGTTCAATCCAATGGCCTGAACAAGGCGATCCAGCTGCGCCAGCAGAGCAACCCCAAACAGATCCTCACCGGCCTGCTGGAGAGCGCAGAGCGGTTCGACCTGACCATGTGCAACCCGCCCTTCCATGCCTCACTGGAAGAGGCCACACGGGGTAGCACGCGCAAATGGCGAGCCCTGGGCAAAGCCGATCCGAAACGCAAGCTGCCGGTGTTGAACTTTGGCGGGCAGGCGGCGGAGTTGTGGTGTGAAGGCGGTGAAGTACGCTTCGTCACGCAACTGGTAAGCGAGAGCGTGCAGGTGGCGCAACAAGTGCTGTGGTTCAGCACGCTGGTATCGAAGGCGTCGAACCTGCCGGCGATCCAGACCGCCTTGAAAAAGGCCGGTGTGCTGGACAGTCGGGTGGTGGAAATGGGCCAGGGCCAAAAACAGAGCCGCTTCGTCGCCTGGACCTTCCAGACACAAGCGCAGCAACAAGCCTGGCGCCAGGCACGATGGTCGAAAGCTACAGCCGAATAAAAGCCAAACGTAAAAAAGCCGTGCCCGGATGAATTCTGGACACGGCTTTTAACAAACCTCATCGGTTAACAGTGGCGCTCGGTTCGTTAACCACTAACTGCCTGACAACTTTTCTGCAACATCGATAACAGCAAAACCTAGACATTTACATTCTGGAGTTTGTACGAACATTCTCTTTGAATGCACAGGCTCGTGCTTCTTTGCTATCGCAGTAATATTGACCAAGCCATTCCTCCCACGGCCCACGGGTATCAATACTTACTAGAGTTCCCTCTCGTTTGAATCTCATATCCAGATTACCGCCATTTCGCAGTTTGTAGCCACAACGCAGAACCTCACCGGCGACGGTGCCGCCCTCGGCTGCTACGCGAGGTGCGAATATCGCCGACTCGAACTCACCTACCAGCCCGCGCCCGGTTTGCGATACGCCGTACCATTGTCCGTCGCCACTTGCTGTCGGGGCTATATACGTACCGACTCCAAACTCCTTGATGTCAGCTGGACTTGGGCAGTACTCGGTAACATTTGCCAAAGCCTGGCCGGACACCAGAACCGATATACACATCAACAACTCTTTAACTCTCATAAAAACGTCCCTGTAACCAATAACTGAAATTTGATTTTGGCTATTTACCGCAAAGCCAAGTGCTACGCCTATTGATGGTACCGACCCAAGGCGCACACTCAACTAGCAGTTGTGTAGGAGTTTTCGTTTTAATAGAGAGAAAAGTGCTACTCAGTGCAAACAGCTATCCCTATCAGGTGCACAAGTAACAACTGCTTTCAAACAAAGTGAACATTCCAACAATTTATCTTGCATAAACTGTTTCCAGCGCCCACAAAAAAACCGTGCCCGGATCGCTCCGGCGCACGGTTTTTTTTAACAAGTCTTACTTGTTAACAGCGTCGGTCAGGCCTTTGGCCACAACCAGCTTGATCACTTTCTTGGCAGCGATTTCGATGGCAGCGCCAGTCGAAGGGTTACGGCCGGTACGGGCAGGGCGCTCAGTCACTTTCAGTTTGCCGATACCTGGCAGAGTGATTTCGCCGCCGTTTTCCAGCTGATCGGCAACGATTTGGCCCAGTTGGTCCAGAGCGTTACGCGCGGTGGTTTTCGGCGCGTCGATAGCTTCAGCGATGTCGGCGATCAGTTGGTCTTTAGTAAGAGCCATTTAGTGTTCCTTCCCTATCAAATTCATATGGATTGCAGAGTGCAATGTCAGCCATCGAGCCCGATCTTTTGGATCCGGCACCCTCGGCCAAATAACCTCGGGATCGGGGTTATAGATACCGAAATCAGGGTTTGGTTCGACCTGACAAATGCTGACTGCACGCTTAACGCAGTGACTTCGCGCAAGACCGGGCAAAGCTAGCACACAGACGTGGAAATATCCGCCTCTAGCTACCCATTTGGTCAGCTTTATTGCGCTAAAACAGGAAAAAAACGCATAAGCGCCGTCGGTCGCCTGCCAATTGCCCTTCACACAGCGCCAAAACCAGTGGTTGCGGTACACTGAGCGCTTTTCGGGGGAGCACGCCCTCCTCTCTTCATTCAGCCGAGAAGCCCATGCCGATCCGTCATTGCATCGTCCACCTGATCGACAAAAAACCCGACGGCACACCTGCAGTTCTCCACGCCCGTGACTCTGAACTGGCCGAGTCCGCAGCCATCGAGAACATGCTCGCCGACCTCAACGAAAGCTATAACGCCAAACAGGGCAAAGCCTGGGGCCTGTTCCATCCGGAATCCGGCGCGTTCCCCTTCAGCGGCTGGCTGAAGGAGTACCTCGATGGCGGCCGGGATTTCACGGCGTTCAGCCGCGTGGCGGTCGAGCATCTGCAAAAACTGATGGAAGAGTCGAACCTGTCGGTCGGTGGCCACGTGCTGTTCGCCCACTACCAGCAAGGCATGACCGACTACCTGGCCATCGCCCTGCTGCACCACAGCGAAGGCGTGGCCGTGACCGATGAGCTGGACGTGACCCCGTCCCGTCACCTGGACCTGGGCCAATTGCACCTGGCGGCGCGGATCAACGTGTCCGAATGGCAGAACAACAAACAATCCAAGCAGTACATTTCGTTCATCAAAGGCAAGAATGGGAAAAAGGTTTCGGAGTATTTCCGCGACTTCATCGGCTGCCAGGAAGGCGTCGACGGGCCGGGTGAAACCCGCACCCTGCTCAAGGCCTTCAGCGACTTCGTTGAAAGCGAAGACCTGCCCGAAGACGACGCCCGCGAGAAGACCAAGACCCTGGTGGATTACGCCAGCAGCCAGGCCAAGCTCGGGGAACCGATGGGCCTGGAAGAACTGTCGGGGCTGATCGACGAAGAACGCCCGAAGGCCTTCTACGATCACATCCGCAACAAGGATTACGGCCTGTCGCCGGAGATCCCCGCCGATAAACGCACCCTGAACCAGTTCCGCCGATTCACCGGCCGAGCCGAAGGCCTGTCGATCAGTTTCGAAGCACACCTTTTGGGCTCGAAGATCGAGTACGACGAAGAAGCCGGCACGTTGATCATCAAGGGCCTGCCCACTTCGCTCACCGATCAGCTGAAGCGTCGCAACTGATGTTGGGCGGCGTGCTGAAAAAATGCCTGTTGATCTTGCTGGTGGTCGTGGCCTACCAGAACTGGGGCAAGATCGAGCGGGTGTTCAATCCATCGCAAGTGGTGTCTGAGCAGACGCAGACCCAGGCCAACGTCGTGCTCTACGCCACCGAATGGTGTGGTTACTGCAAGCTGACCCGGCGCTTTCTCGATCAGAAAGGCATTCCGTACAAGGAGTTCGATATCGAGAAAGATGCCGTCGCACGCAAGGACTATGAGGCCCTCGGCGGGGGCGGGATTCCGATCATCGATGTGAACGGAACCCTGATACGCGGATATGACCCGGATGCGATTCTGGCAGCGTTGAAGTAACTTCTCGGCGCGCAACCTCCCTTGTAGGAGCTGGCTTGCCTGCGATGACGGTGGATCAGTCGACAAAACTGCAGACTGACAAACCGCAATCGCTGGCAAGCCAGCTCCTACAGTGCCGGTGTGTGTGTGTGTGTGTGTAGCGGGACTTACTGCACTTCAATCCGGAAACCAAACCGCGGGAAGTGCACATGCACCACACCGCCACGCTCGTCCTCTCGCCGTACAATCAGCTCCTCGCGGCCGGCAAACAACAACTCGCCCGCCACCGGATCAACGCCATAGTCCGTGGCCGCGATGACCACCTGCTGACCCGCCGTGAACCCGTTGGGATCGACGAACTGCTCATCCGGCAAGGCCGCTGGCGTGGACGCGCGCGCCACTGCCAGAGCCTCCTCGGAACTCATCTCGCTGGACGCACCATGACCGAAGCCCAGTACTCGCGCATGCCATGCGGCAACTGCCGGGTACGCATCCACCAATGGCGCCGTGACGGGCGTGGCCTTGAGGAACCAGAGGCAATGAGCCAGGGCGAAGTCGGCAATCGAAGGCTCACCGAACAGGAAATCCCCCTCTTCTCGCTGCAGTTGCAACTCCAGGCGCGACATGATCGTCGGCCACTGATGCTTCGCCTGTTCGGTGGACAGTTTTGTCGCACTACCTCCACTGAACAAACCGGCACGGTCGGCCAAAAACGCCTTGATCGCTTCCTGCGGTAAATGACCGAAACGCACGGCAATCGATTCCGGCTGGAACACCAGGCTCACCGCATGCTGGAACACCACCGAATCAGCCCAGGCGGCAAACGACGCGGCGATCATTTCCTGACCTTCCGGGAAGAACGCCGGCAGGGCTTTCTCCTGTTCCAGTCGCCGGGCGATCAATGCGGTGTCGCAATAGATATCGGCACCGACCTGCAGCACCGGTGTCTTGCGGTAGCCACCGGTCAATGCCGTGAGATCCGGTTTCGGCATCACTGGCGAGATCTTCACCGAACGCCAGGACAAGCCCTTGAAGCCCAGTAACAGGCGGGCCTTCTCGGCAAAGGGGGACGTCGGGTAATGATGCAGAATCAACTCGGACATGCTCGGCTCCGCCGCAAGGATCAGGAGTCCGCAGCTTAGCGCGCAATCACCTGGCAGCCTACAGATCTGCCTGATGGGAACCAATCAGTCAGAGTGATAAGCCCGGGGCTGCGTTCGCTGCGCTCGCCACCAGGCATTCCTTGGCGCTCTTCTTGAGTTTTTTGATCAACCGCTCCTGGCGCAATGCATCGCTTTTATCGCGGCAGCGTTCGGTGTAGACAAGGGCCATGGCCGGGCTGGAAAGAAAGAATCGTGCGCCCTTGCCGCTTTGATGCTTGGCGAAACGACGCACGGGATCATCGCTGATCCCGCAATAGAGCGAACCGTTGGCCGCGCGAACGAGGTAGACGAACCAGGTTTTGCTCGCAGGAATTGCGGCGTCGGCAGGGCTTTCGCTGAGGCTGGTCACGTAACGATCAGGGCTTGATGGAATACAAGCCGCGATCTTATCAGCGACTGGCCTGGAATGCCTTCAGACCCTTCAATGCCTGGGCGCGCACGGCGCTCTTCACCAGTGGCGTCCAGCCCAACAGCAGGCCCTTGAAACCCAGCGCCTGACGCGCCCAGGTCCATAGATTGAAACTGTCGTGATGCTCGCAGATCTTGCCGTCACGGAAAACAAATCGCGCCTGGATATCGTTGACCACGGTGTTGCCGGTCTGGCTGAACAGGTAAGTCGCGACCCAATGGGCACCACCGGTGTGCTCGTCGGCACGAACATGATCAAAGGTCAGGGAAAAGTCCTTGGCCCGAGTGGTCAGCATGCGCCACATGTCACCGGCATCGCGCCCGCGAAGCTCGCCGAACGCCGGGTCACTGAACACCACATCATCGGTGTAGCAGGCCGCCATGGCTTCGGCATCCAGGCGTTGGAAAGCCTGGTAGAAACGGGTGATCAAGGCGCTATGGGCTTCACTCATTTACGGGTTCCCCTGATTATGCACAATAGCTACGAAAGATTGGCCTGCACGATAACCCTCAAATGCACCGAACACTATTGGCATTCATAATGAAAATAACGTGATGCCCGTTCTCGTCATTTCAGTACGACATTCCGCTATCCCGGGCGTAAGTAAAAAGATCAACGTTGGTGGAAATACCCAGCCGGTGCATGGCCATGCTTTTCTGTTTACTGATGGTCGACACGCTGCGTTTGAAATGACTGGCGATTTCGCTGACGGTCATCCCGCTGGCGAGCATGCGAACCACTTCATGCTCTTTGGCCGACAGTGGCGATTCGTGTAGCTGATTGCGGGTATTGACCAGCAATGTGCGCAGTGACCCACTGAGGTAGCGATGCCCGTTTTTCACTTTATTGATCGCCAAGGGCAACTCAGTCGCCGATGCGGTTTTGGCGACGATGGCCATTACCCCTTTATCCAACGCCGCCCTTGCCGTGGCCACACTGGTAAACATCGTCACCAGAATGATCGGCAAGCCGGGGTATTCACGTTGAATCGTACCCAACATTTTCAATCCGTCGGCCTGTTTCCCTCCCGGCATGGAGAAGTCAGTGATCAGCAGATCGCAGGGCGTACTTGAAAGAAGTTTCATCAGGCTGTCTGCACTGTCCGCCTCACCGACGATCACACATTGCCTGCTGGCGTTGATGAGTATGCGCAGCCCGACACGAACGACAGAATGGTCGTCAGCAATAACGACTCGCATTGTGGGATACCTCCTGTTGGTAGGGAGAAAGCGCGGAAAATAGCGCCGTTATTCCTACTTCCACAACACCTCCGATAATATTCCAGCTCCGCCTCCTCAATGTATTCAAAGGGATTTCCCTTTGCCCATTTAACAATCAGATGCTTCCTACGCCGCAGCGCAAAAGAGACTACACAGCAAAACTACAAACCATAGAAAACGCTACGTAGTCCGCAATACTTATTCATACACGCCCCGCCGTCCTTTCGTATTAGTTGTATTCATTCCGCTGCGCCATCCCGCTAAATTTCCCCGCACCAAATAGTCCGTCGTACCTGCACAGAACTAAGTTCACTCACTGACAGGCTATCGACTGCATGAGTACGACACCATTAACAGCGCACTGGATTCGTACTTACGGAACCGGTGCGTTACTTGTATCCCGAGCCATGCCAAGCGTCTTTTATCCGGAATTTTCAATGAGAAACATCAAGACGACATTGTTGAAGCAAGTGCGCCGCCTGACCCATACGGGGATCGGCGCGTGCGCCCTGTTACTGACTGCACCGGCCTACGCCGACGGCATGGTGCCCGACACCTCCGTGGTCATCGTCAATGAAGCAACCGGCGAAACCGCCGTATCCGTGACCAACACCGATGCCAGCCTGGCACTGCTGCACATCACCATCGAAAACATTCCCGAAGATGCCGAGTCACTGGTGTTCGTGACGCCGCCACTGGCGCGCGTTGAAGCCTCCAAAACGCAATTGGTGCGTTTTATCCTGCAGTCGGAAAAACCCCTGCTCACACAGCGTTTGAAGCGGGTGATCTTTGAAGGCATCCCCCAGAACAAGCCGGCCGCCGAAGCCGGGCATGCCCGTGTGGGCGTGACGGTGCGCCAGAACCTGCCGATCATCCTTCACCCCGCAGGCCTGGCGCTCAACCGCACACCGTGGACCGATCTGAAATGGTCGCTGCAGGATGGTCAACTGACCGTACGCAACGAAACACCTTATGTCGTGCGACTGGCTCAGGAAGTACAACTGCTGCCCTCCGGCAACGCTGCGATGCTCCCGCGGACCTACGTACTGCCCGGTGACCAGATCAGCGTTGCGGTTTCTGCAAAGGCTGCCGCCCAGGTTCGAATTCATCCGGCGACCGTCTATGGCTTTGCGGTGCCAGCCTATGACGCACCGCTCGCCCTCTAGCCAGCATCCATAGCGCCCTGCATAGAAAGGCAGGCGTCGAGTTCTCAACGTGACGGCCAACTTTGCCGTCGCCACATGTGTGACGGGAACCGTAGCGGATCGCGCCGGCACCCGGACAGAACCCAAGTGAACCTCATGAACACCGTATTGAAATACCGTGATGGCAAAGCCATGCCTGCGATTCGGTCGGCCAGCACGTACCCTTATCCGTCGCGAGTCCGGACCGGCATGGTTTTGCTGCTGGGCAACGTGCTGACAGGGCTCCAGGCCAATGCGAAAGACGTCAATGCAGCTGCGTTGCCTGCTTCGTTCGACCAGAAAATGCTGAGTCAACGCGGTATCGATCCCAGTCTCGCAACCCAACTGCTGGCCGCACCGAACTTCACCGCTGGCCGACACCCGATCACCCTCACGGTCAATGGCCTGCGCCGTGGCCGGGTCGACGTCACGTTCAACCGGGAGGGCGACCTGTGCCTTGACCGCGCCCTGCTCGATGCGGCGAACCTGAGCGAGCCATCGGTTCCGGCCAACGACAAAGGCTGTTTCGATGTACTCGCCACCTGGCCGCAAGCCCGAATCGAACAGGACCCGGCCAACCTCGGCCTGTCCCTGATCGTGCCCACCCAGGGGATACGTCCGGTGGTCCGGGATATCTCCGGTTATCAAACCGGCGGTGTTGCCGGGCTGTTCAACTACGACGTCAATAGCCTTCACAGCCAATACGGCGATCAATCGAACCGCTACCTCTCGGCCAATACCGAAGTCGGTTTCAATGCCGGAGACTGGATTGTGCGCAGTCGTCAGGTGCATACCTGGAATAACGATGAGTCGCGTAGCGCTCACCTGGCAGCTTACGCCCAGCGCACTTTTGCCAGCCATGAGACTGTGTTTCAAGCAGGCCAGATCAATCTCTACAACCCGGTACTTTCCGGTGCGCAGATCACCGGCGTGCAGGTCATGACCGAGCAGGCGCTCCAGGTCGAAGGCCGAGGCAATCCCATCGAAGGGATAGCCCGCAGCCAGGCCCGGATCGAAATTCGTCAGAAGGGTTCGCTGATCCACTCGACAGTGGTGCCGGCAGGACCGTTTTCCCTGAGTGATGTGCGTCGGCTCGACAGTCGCTCCGATGTTGAAGTCACCGTCAAGGAAGCGGATGGCAGCGAGCAACGCTTCACGGTCCCTGTCGCCATGCTCGGTATTGGCCTGCCAACGCCCGGCTTTTCCCTGGCCGCCGGCCAGGTACGCAATCTCGGCGGAGCACAGAGCGACGAACCCTGGGTGATCAGCGGTGGCTGGAGCGCAGCACTCAACCCTGATGTCCTGCTCAGCACCGGCGCCACGGGCGCCGCCGACTACCGCGCCGCGGGCGCCGGCCTGAGCGTGCTGCCAGGGCCCGCCACACAGATCCAGACCACCCTGCAAGCGGCCGATACGAGTACCCGCCAGGCCGGCAGAGGGCTTCAGGCCGACCTGAATGTTTCGCAGCGCCTGGGTGAGCAGTGGTCGATCACTGCCGGAACCTCGCACCGGACCTTCGGCTATCACGAACTGTCCGAAGCGGTGTTCGATACTCAATCAGAACGCAGCCAGTCGCGTTACCGCGATCAGCAGAGCCTGTCGCTGGCCTGGTCACATCCCGGGTTTGGCGCGTTCAGCAGCGGCCTCAATCACTCAACGACATTCGACGGACAAAACAGCAGCCGCGCCCTGGCGTCCTGGGGCACGCAGATCGGCGGCGTATCGGTGTCGGCCAGCGCGCAATGGCAAGTCAGCGGCACCCAACGCAACGACGACAGCGTTTACCTGAGCTTGAGCATTCCACTGGGTGAAAGTCGCCGGGCGCGCACCTGGCTACGCAGTTCCGCTGGCGAATACCGCAGCGGTGTCGGCTTGAACGAACAGGTCAACGACCAGCTGAGTTACCGGGTCGGTGTCGAGCACGACACACGAGACAAACAAGTGCAGTCCTCGGCGGGGGTTTCCCTGCTGCCGCGCTACAGCCAACTGGACTTGAACTACACCCGCTCCGATGCCGAACGCTCCAGCTACCAGGTGGGCGCCCGTGGCGGCGTCGTGCTGCACGGCGACGGCCTGACGTTATCGCCATACGCCGTACGGGACACCTTCGCGCTGCTCTCGGTTGGCGACGAAAGCGCGATCAAGGTCTCGACCCCCAGCGGTCCGGTCTGGACTGACTGGCAAGGTCACGCCGTGGTTCCTCAATTAAGCGCCTATGGCCGCAGTCCGGTAGAAGTCGACACCCGCTCGCTGCCACGCAACCTCGATATCAACAACGGACTGGCCGTGGTTACCGCCGGGCGTGGAGCCGTCGACAAAGTCCACTTCGGCGTCGCGTTGACTCGACGAGCCCTGCTCAAAGTCACCACGGACAACGGTCTACCCCTGCCCCGTGGCGCGACGGTCAGCACCGCAAACGGTGAGTTCGTCACGCTCGCCCAGGAAGGCGGACTGGTGTTCCTCCCCAACGCCCTCGACACCCCTGACCTGTGGATAACCGCACCGGGGCTCGAGCGTTGCGAACTGCGTTTCGAACTGCCGGCCAAGGCCAATGCCCAGGTGTATTACGAGACCGCCGCCGCCCAGTGCAGGGCCCTTTGAGGATGACCCCCATGAAGCTTTCCCACCCGCTGCTGTTGGTACTCGGCACCTTGATGTCGAACGCACTTGCGCCACAGGCCTGGGCGTTCGCCGATGAGTGCCAACTCACCCTGAGTCAGCCGGACGTTGACTTCGGCGTCGTGAATCGGGCGCTTCACACCCCTGCCTCCCAGGAGCTGACCCTGGGAGTGCAGCGGTTGAGCCTGAACCTGAGCTGCAGCCAACCCGCTGACATGACCCTGTTCTACCGCGCCATCGCCGCCGCGACCGCCGAGCGCTTTCGCTTTGCCGAACACGGCAGCTATGCCCTGCGCATGAGTGAGGCCCAGCTCGATGGGCAAGCAGTGGACCTGGGCCTGATTTCCGCCGTCGGCCAAGTACCCGAAGAAACCGCTCCGAGTCTGCTTTGGCGACCACAGCAAGCACTGGTTCCGGTTCGGGGCGGTGTGGCGGTGCAAGGTCAAAGCCTGTCGGCGCAACTGGAACTGACGGCCTGGGCGCAGGAAAAAGCCTTGCAGGTACGTGATGCCGTGGTCTGGGAAGCCAGCGGTCTGTTCGACGCGGTCGCTATGGGCCGCTCAAGGGAAATAACCCTGCGCGCCAGTTTCGCGCCCACCGCGTGCAACGTGGAATTGTCCAATGGTGGCCAGGTGGATTTCGACCAGCTATCGAAAAACGATCTGAACCCCGACAAGAGCACCCGGCTGCCTCCCAAGGATCTAACCCTGCGGGTTGACTGCGATGCCCCTGCGAAATTTGCCCTGGTCATGCATGACAACCGCCCAGGCACGGCAACGGTCAACAGCGAGATTTACTACGGGCTGAACTTGGATAACCACGGCAACAAGATTGGCCTGTACTCGTTGAATGTCGATCCCGCCAACGCCAGCGCGGACAGTTTTGCCCGCGTGTACCGGACCGACTCCACCACCCAGGGCGCGGCCTGGAGCAGCTCCAGCTCGAACCCCATACCGATCGCCGGGAAAAGCTACCTGGGCTTTACCGACAGTGCCGCCAGCACCGCCGGCCCGGCCTGGATCCAGAACCTCACCACCACGGTGACGGTCGATGCCGTCATCGCCCCCACCACAAGCCTGGACCTGAGCACCGCCGTTCACCTCGACGGCTCAGGGACGATCGAAATTCTTTACCCGTAACACCCATCCGACCTTGTGGAATACGCGGTGCAATCTCGCGCCCCGGGCCATTCAAGGTCAACAACAGCAAGGAAGTTTCACCGATGAAAAAGTACTTCGCAGCACTCACCACAACAGCACTGATCAGTGCTGCACCTTTTGCTCTCGCAGCGTCGAGCACCGATCTGACGGTTACAGGCATCATCACGCCAGTCGCTTGCACGCCCTCCTTCACCGGCGGCGGTGACATTGAAATCGGCAAGATCTCGTCAGGAGACCTTAACCAAGACATCAATACGCTGGTAGGGTCCGATCCGATTCAACTGGTCGTAAACTGTGATGCTGCGACCAAGTTCGCACTGAATCCAATTGACAATCAACCCGGCACATCAATTGGTGACTGGTTTGGCCTTGGTCTGACCCCTGACGACGAAAAGTTGGGCTTCTTTTTCCCCAAAGTCGTGCAAGTCAAAGAAGGGGCAACTGCGCTGGACGCAATCAAATCAAACGACGGCGGAACAACCTGGGTGAAAGCAGGCGACGCTCAAGCGGGATGGCTTCTGTCCGTTGCCGCTACAGGCGGCAGCGCACCGATTGATGCAAAAGATGTCACCTTTGATTTTGAGATCGACACCTACATTGCCCCAGCCAAAGAGCTGACCCTGAAGACAGACGTCACCATTGATGGCTCCGCGACGTTCGAAGTGAAATACCTCTAAGTACCAAGGTGCTGAACCATTCGTTACTTGAATGAACGGGTGGTTCAGCACCTATACCTTCTTCTCAAAAAGGAATTTAACGATGAAGCGTATCCCTATGACCGTGACTGTCGCGCTAATGGTGAGCGCGGCGACTTGCGCCCTGGCGGCGTCTACCGTGGACCTGACAGTCAACGGCCTCATCACTCCGGTCGCCTGCACCCCGATCTTTTCCAACAACGGTCTTGTCGACTACGGAAAAATCTCCCGGCAGGACCTGAACGTCGACAAAAGGACGCAACTGCGTGACGAGTCCCTCGACCTCAACATCAGCTGCAACACAGCTGCCCGTTTTGCATTGAAAATGCGCGACAACCGCGAAGGCTCGGCCATCGTCAACAGTGAGATCTACTATGGCCTGAACTACGACCGAAGCGGCAACAGGATCGGTCTGCATTCGCTGTACTTCGATCCCGCCAGCACCATAGTGGACGCTGTGCCGCAGGTGTATCGAACCGACTCCACCACTGGAGGGCGGGCGTGGAGTTCATCCAGGTCCAGCCGCATACCGATCGCCGCCAGAAGCTATCTGGGCTTCACCGATGTGGCGGGCAGCACCGCCGGTCCCGTCGCGATCCGGAACCTGAGCAGTCGGGTCACTCTCGTCACCATCATTGCCCCCACCTCGACGCTGGACCTGAGTGACGATGCAATACTCGACGGTTCCGCGACCCTGGAGATTGTCTATTTATAGGCGTGCGTCACGGCTGAATTTTCTCACTGTCGACTTGCACATACAGCGCTCGTCCGGCACCCAGTCCGGCGATGATCGCACCCAGGCCGATAACGCCGAAGATCCAGCCCACCGCCGTCCAGCCGCCGGTCCAGTCATGCACGATACCGACTGCGAACGGCCCCATGGACGCCAACGTGTAACCGAAGCCCTGGGCCATGCTCGACAGGTTCGCCGCGACATGAGAGTCCCGCGAGCGCAGCACGATCAGGGTCAATGCCAGACTGAACGTGGCACCCTGTCCCAACCCCAGCACGATCGCCCAGCCCCACAAGCCGTCGATCGGCGCATACAGACAACCGAACAGACCAGCGAGGGTCAGCGCCATCACGATCACGATCGCCGGGCGCTGATCCTTGCCGCGTGTCGCCAGCCATGGCGCGGCCAGGGAGCTGACCAGTTGCACGATTACCGATCCCGACAGCACCAGGCCGGCCTGGGTCGGGCTCAGCCCGCGACCGATCAGGATCGACGGCAACCAGCCGAACACGATGTAGGCCAGGGACGATTGCAGGCCCATGTACAGGGTCACCTGCCAGGCCAGCGGGTCACGCAATAATCCGCGCACGCGGTAGGCGACGTTGTGCGAACCGTGCTTCTGGCCGACTTGCGGCAACCAGAACAGCGCGGCGACCAATGCCGGAATGACCCAGAAGCCCAGGCCCAGCGCCCAGCTTTTATCGAAATGCTCACTGAGCGGCACGGTCGCACCCGCCGCCATTGCCGCGCCCAGGCACAGGGCCATGGTGTAGACGCCGGTCATGGTCCCGGCCTGTTTCGGGAAATCGCGCTTGACGATGCCTGGCAGCAACACGCCGATCACGCCGATGCTGGCACCGGCGAGCACGCTGCCGGCAAACAGGCCGATCTCACCGAACGAACTGCGCAGGATAATCCCGCCCGCCAGGGTCAGCAGAATGCCCAGCACCACCCGCTCGGCACCGAAACGACGCGCCAGCACCGGCGCCAATGGCGCAAACAGGCCGAGGCAAAGCACCGGCAGCGTCGTCAGCAAACCGGCCTGCGATGCAGACAAGCCAAGGGACTTCGACACTTCACTGAGCATCGGCGCCATGCTCGACAGCGCCGGACGCAAGTTCAGCGCCACCAGAACCAGGCCCAGCAGCAACAGCCACGGCCGGCGTAGAACCGGGTGGGTTTGCTGGACCTGTTCGTCATCGGCTTCGGCGTCGATCAGCAGTTCTTCCAGCTCGGCCGAACGTTTCGGGGCTGTGGATAGATCACTGCGCGGCATCGGCTTATCGGTTTCAAGGTTCATTGATCAACTGCCTCGACAGGGATTTGGCCCGCTCAGGGTCGCGTTGTTCGACGGCATCGAGCAATTCGATGTGCAGGTCGAACACTTCCTGACGGCGCGGGACGATGCTCAGGGTCTGGCGCAACTGCGCGCCGACGATGCTGGAGAAATAGCGATACAACTCGCTGAGGGTCGGATTGTGCGCGGCGTCCACCAACCGGCGGTGGAACACCAGATCGCAGGCGATGTAGGTATCGAGATCGCCATGGTAGTGGCTGCCGCTGACACCCAGGGCCTCGCGCAATGCCACCAGGTCTTCATCGGTGCGGCGCAGGGCTGCCAGGCCGATGGCCTCGACTTCAAGGATGTGCCGGGTTTCCCGGGCCTGCTCAAGGGAGCAACGGGACAGCGCCTTCAAGGTATCGAGCGGATCGACCACCGCCCGCAGATAACTGCCGTCACCCTGACGGATTTCGATCAACCCGGAAAACGCCAGCACGCGCATGGCTTCGCGCACGGTGTTGCGGCTGATGCCCAGCTCGGCGGACAGCTCGGGTTCGGTGGGCAACCGCTGGCCCACGGTCCAGACACCCTGGTTGATGCGCTGGCGCAGTTGATCCAGGGCCTGATCGACCAGGGATCGTTTTACCAGTGGAGAGATTTCAGACATGGAGTTCGCCCTTTCATCCAATCATAGGATGAATTTTCTGACATGTTAGTCAGCTAACGGCCACCACACAACCCCCGTGTAGGAGCTGGCTTGCCAGCGAAAGCGGTGGATCATTCACTGGAGATGCCGAATGGGAAATCGCCATCGCTGGCAAGCCAGCTCCTACAGGGGCGGTAGGTGGTGTATCCGTTCCATGGGCAGGAATCGCAGGCAAAAATAAACCCGGAACTCGGTCCGGGTTTATTTCAGCGCCAGGGTTCGATCAATGCAGAATCTGGCTCAGGAACAGCTTGGTACGCTCATTCTGCGGGTTGTCGAAGAAGTCGTTCGGCGCAGCCTGTTCGACGATTTCGCCCTTGTCCATGAAGATGACGCGGTTGGCCACGGTGCGGGCGAAGCCCATTTCGTGGGTTACGCAGAGCATGGTCATGCCGTCTTCGGCCAGGCCGATCATGGTGTCGAGCACTTCCTTCACCATCTCCGGGTCGAGCGCCGAAGTCGGTTCGTCGAACAACATGATTTTCGGTTTCATGCACAGCGCGCGGGCGATCGCCACACGCTGTTGCTGACCGCCGGACAGTTGCCCCGGGTACTTGTGCGCCTGCTCCGGAATGCGTACGCGTTCCAGGTAGTGCATGGCGATTTCCTCGGCCTTGCGCTTGGGCATCTTGCGCACCCACATCGGTGCCAGCGTGCAGTTCTGCAGGATGGTCAGGTGCGGGAACAGGTTGAAGTGCTGGAACACCATGCCGACTTCACGGCGGATCGCTTCGATCTGCTTGAGGTCGTTGGTCAGTTCCACGCCATCGACCACGATGCGGCCCTGCTGGTGCTCTTCCAGACGGTTGAGGCAGCGGATGGTGGTGGACTTGCCCGAACCCGATGGGCCACACAGGACGATACGCTCGCCCTGCTTGACGTTGAGGTTGATGTCTTTCAACACGTGGAACTGGCCGTACCACTTGTTCACGCCCTGCATCTGAATAATGCCTTCAGGGCTCACAGGCTTTTTATTTGCTTCGCTCATAAAAGAACTTCCTAAATTAGGTACGGCGCTTCAGCGCTTGTGGCCTGTGTCGAGCTTGCGTTCCAGATGCATGGAATAGCGCGACATACCAAAACAGAAAATCCAGAACACCAGGGCGGCGAACACATAGCCTTCGGTGGCCATGCCCAGCCATTTCGGGTCGGCGGCGGCTTGCTTGACGCTGTTGAGCAGGTCGAACAGGCCGATGATGATCACCAGGCTCGTGTCCTTGAACAGCGCAATGAAGGTGTTGACGATGCCCGGGATCACCAGCTTCAGGGCTTGCGGCAGAATCACCAGGCCCATGCTGCGCCAGTAGCCCAGGCCCATTGCCGCCGCCGCTTCGTACTGACCTTTGGGAATCGCTTGCAGACCACCACGCACCACCTCGGCCACATAGGCCGACTGGAACAGGATCACGCCGATCAGGGCCCGCAGCAGCTTGTCGAAGTTCATGCCTTCAGGCAGGAACAGCGGCAGCATCACCGAGGACATGAACAGCACCGTGATCAACGGCACGCCGCGCCAGAATTCGATGAAGGTCACGCAGACCACGCGAATCGCCGGCATGTTCGACCGACGGCCCAGCGCCAGGACAATCCCCAGCGGCAGCGCACCGGCGATGCCGACGGTGGCGATCACCAGGGTCAGCATCAGGCCGCCCCACTGGCTGGTCGCCACGGCGTCCAGACCCAATACGCCGCCATGCAGCAGACACCAGGCAATGATCGGGTACAGCACCAGGAAGCTCAGCCCGTACACCGCCTTGTGATGAAAGCGCGAGATGAACAACGGCGCCACGCCGACAATCGCCAGCCACACCGTCAGGTCCACGCGCCAGCGCAATACCGGCGGGTAGTAGCCGTACATGAACTGGCCGAACCGCTGCTGGATGAACACCCAGCAGGCGCCTTCCTTGGTGCAGTCGGCGCGGGTCGTGCCGACCCAGTTGGCGTCGAGGATGGCCCACTGCAGGATCGGCGGCACCACCAGGTAGATGAGGTAGAACGCAAACAGGGTCAGCAGGCTGTTCAGCCAGCTGGAGAACATGTTCGCGCGCATCCACGCCACCACACCGATGCTGCTGCTCGGTGGAGGCATGTCAGGTTTGAAAGTATGAGTGCTCATGCGCTTTTCCTTACCGCTCGATCAGCGCAATGCGCTTGTTGTACCAGTTCATCAGCAGGGAAATGCTGATACTGATCGCCAGATACACGCTCATGGTGATCGCAATCACCTCGATCGCCTGGCCGGTCTGGTTGAGCACGGTCCCGGCGAACAGCGAGACCATTTCCGGATAACCGATACCGGCCGCCAGCGAGGAGTTCTTCGCCAGGTTCAGGTATTGGCTGGTCAGCGGCGGGATGATCACGCGCAGGGCTTGCGGGATGATCACCTTGCGCAAGGTCGGGCCGTTGCGCAGGCCGAGGGAATGCGCCGCCTCGGTCTGGCCGTGGCTGACCGACTTGATGCCCGAACGGACGATCTCGGCGATGAACGCCGCGGTGTACACCGTGAGGGCCAGGGTCAACGCCAGCAGTTCCGGGATCAGCACCCAGCCACCGACGAAGTTGAAGCCTTGCAGCTTCGGCATTTCCCAATGAACCGGTGCGCCGAAGACCAATGCGCACAGTGCCGGGATCACCAGGAACAGCGCCAGGCCGACCCAGAACTTGTGGAACGGCACACCGGTCGCTTCGAAGCGTTTGGTCGCCCAGCGATTCATCAGCACGATGGCGACGATGGCCACCACGATGCTGATCACAAATGGCCAGAAACCGTCCGCCATCAACGCCGCCGGCATGTTCAGGCCACGGCTGCTGACAAAGAAGGTGTCGCCGAAGTTATGGCTGTTGCGCGGCCCCGGCATGGTCAGGAATACCGCGAAGTACCAGAACAGGATCTGCAGCAGCGGCGGAATGTTGCGGAAGACTTCCACGTACACCGTCGCCAGCTTGGCGATGATCCAGTTCTTCGACAGCCGCGCCACACCGACGATGAAACCGAGGATCGTCGCCAGGATCACGCCGATGAAAGTCACCAGCAAGGTATTGAGCAGACCGATGACAAACACCCGGGCGTAAGTGTCCGCTTCGGTGTAGTCGATCAGGTGTTGAGCGATGCCGAAACCGGCACTGCGCTCCAGAAAGTCGAAACCGGAGGTAATGCCCCGGTGTTGCAGGTTGGTCTGGGTGTTATCGAACAGATACCAGCCCATCGAGACCACCGCGACAATGGTGATGATCTGGAATAGCCACGCACGCACTTTCGGATCGCTGAGGCTGAGCCTCTGCTTTGGTGCGCCGATTGAATTTTGCATGAAGTGCCCCGGAAATAATGGAACAGAACATCACCCGGTGGTTGGCCCACCGGGTGACAGAACCATCAGCGCACTGGTGGTGCGTATTGAATGCCGCCAGCGTTCCACAGAGCGTTCAGCCCGCGGTCGATTTCCAGCGGGGTGTCCTTGCCGAGGTTTTTCTCGAACACTTCGCCGTAGTTGCCTACTTGCTTGATGATCTGCACGACCCAGTCTTTCTTCACTTTCAGGTCTTTGCCGTATTCACCGTCGGTACCCAGCAGACGGGCAACGTCAGGGTTCTTGGTGCCCTTGGCTTCGGCTTCGACGTTCTTCGAAGTGATGCCGGCTTCTTCAGCGTTGAGCATGGCGTAGCCAGTCCAGCGCACGATGGCCAGCCACTCGTCGTCGCCATTACGCACGACCGGGCCCAGAGGTTCCTTGGAAATGGTTTCCGGCAGAACCACGTAATCCTTCGGCGAAGCCAGCTTGCTGCGCTGGGCGAACAGCTGGGACTTGTCGGAGGTCAGTACGTCGCAACGACCGGATTCCAGCGACTTGGCGCTTTCATCGGAGGTGTCGAAAGTGATCGGGGTGTACTTCAGGCCGTTGCCGCGGAAGTAGTCGGAAACGTTCAGCTCGGTGGTGGTACCGGCCTGGATGCAGATGGTTGCACCGTCCAGTTCCTTGGCGCTCTTCACGCCCAGCTTGTTGTTTACCAGGAAGCCGATGCCGTCGTAGTAAGTGATGAAGCCAGGGAATTTCAGACCCATGCCAGCGTCACGGGAGCTGGTCATGGTGGTGTTGCGCGACAGGATGTCGATTTCGCCGGACTGCAGCGCGGTGAAGCGCTCCTTGGCGTTCAACTGGCTGAACTTGACCTTGGTCGCGTCGCCGAAGACAGCGGCCGCTACTGCACGGCAGTAGTCAGCATCGATACCGACGATCTTGCCGGTGGAATCCGGAACCGAGAAGCCTGGCAGACCATCGCTGACGCCACACTGCACGAAACCTTTCTTCATCACTGCATCCAGGGTTGCACCCGCCTGGGCAAACCCGCTGACACCGAGTACTGCGGCTGCAGTCACGATAGCCAGGGTGGATTTCAACATCTTCATTCAAACCTCCAGTTTTGCTCTTGTTGTGTCGGAGCGTGAGTCCTGTCGCACCCTTATGAGGCGTAGTCGACCCGAGTTGGCTTGTTTTGGGGTCAACCGACGTAAGACGTTAGCTATGAGTCTAGTAGGAGAAAATCCACATCATGGAAAACTCACTCTCACCAGTCGGCCGAACGGGCTGTAGCCCTTTCACGTTCGCGAAGCCCCGTAGCGGCCCTTGGCGAACATCCATCACCGGATTTTTTTCAATCCCACTAATAACCTTGGCCTGATAGTGTTACCGACAGACGTGGGATTTTTCATACAGACTTCGCCATAGCAAAGCCCGTACCACACCGCTCTCCGAAGCGGTTCAGCTGCAGGTCAATAGCAAAACTTGTAACCTTGCGACATCTTCGTAACTGATCAACCAGACACGCACACAGCCCTCGCACTCAATGAGAGCGCACGCACATTTTTGGAGCAGCCATGACCAACCCCTTGATTCTTGAACCCGTCAAGACCGCAGACGCCTGCGTTATCTGGCTGCATGGCCTGGGTGCCGACCGCTATGACTTCCTGCCGGTGGCCGAAGCGCTGCAGGAAAGCCTGCTGAGTACCCGCTTCGTTTTGCCCCAGGCACCGACCCGCGCCGTCACCATCAACGGCGGCTACGAGATGCCGAGCTGGTACGACATATTGGCCATGAGCCCGGCGCGCGCGATCAATCGCGAACAACTCGAAGAGTCGGCCAACTGGATCATCGAACTGATCGAAGCCCAGAAGGCCATCGGAATAGACGCCTCGCGGATTTTCCTGGCAGGCTTTTCCCAGGGCGGTGCGGTGGTATTCCACACGGCGTTTGTGAAATGGCAGGGACCACTGGGTGGCGTAGTTGCCCTTTCTACTTATGCACCGACCTTCAGCGACGAACTGGAACTGTCCGCCAGCCAGCAGCGAATTCCGGCGCTGTCGATGCACGGCCAGTACGACGATGTGGTGCAGAACTCGATGGGACGCAGTGCCTACGAGCATCTGAAGCGGCATGGTGTCACCGTGACATGGCAGGAATACCCAATGGGTCACGAAGTGTTACCCGAGGAAATTCGCGATATCGGCGCCTGGCTCACCGAGCGCCTGCGCTGAACACTGATGTTTAAAAACACCCTTTGATCCATCCCCCTACGCCGCGCCCGATTCTTGCATTACACTGGCCGGCGTACATTCCTTAACCAATTGATGAGATGACCGTGCTCAAAGCACTCAAGAAAATGTTCGGTAAAAGCGAGACTGAGCAACTCGCGCCAGTTCCCAGCGCTGCGTCTCACGCTCCCGGCCACCGCACCGACGGCAATCCGTCCGAACGGGCCACGACCACGACGGCACCCAGGCATGAGCCGAAGACCGCAAACGCTGTCCAGCCTGCGGCAGTGACAGCCCCAGAACAGCCGCTCAGCGAATCGCCGAAACCCGCCAAACCGCGCCGCGAACCCAAGCCCAAGGCGCCGGTCATCCCATGGAAACTCGAAGACTTCGTCGTCGAGCCTCAGGAAGGCAAAACCCGCTTCCACGATTTCAAGCTTGCCCCCGAACTGATGCACGCCATCCAGGACCTGGGCTTCCCGTATTGCACGCCGATCCAGGCCCAAGTGCTGGGTTTTACCCTCGCGGGCAAAGACGCCATCGGCCGCGCCCAGACCGGTACCGGCAAAACCGCTGCGTTCCTGGTCTCGATCATCACCCAGTTGCTGCAAACCCCGCCGCCGAAAGAGCGCTACATGGGTGAGCCGCGGGCGCTGATCATCGCGCCAACCCGCGAACTGGTGGTGCAGATCGCCAAGGACGCCGCCGACCTGACCAAGTACACCGGCCTCAACGTCATGACGTTCGTCGGCGGCATGGACTTCGACAAGCAGCTCAAGCATCTCGAAGCCCGTCACTGCGACATCCTCGTGGCCACGCCGGGCCGCCTGCTGGACTTCAACCAGCGCGGCGACGTGCACCTGGACATGGTCGAAGTGATGGTGCTGGACGAAGCCGACCGCATGCTCGACATGGGCTTCATCCCGCAAGTGCGCCAGATCATTCGCCAGACGCCGCCGAAATCCGAGCGCCAGACGCTGCTGTTCTCCGCGACCTTCACCGAAGACGTGATGAACCTGGCCAAGCAATGGACCACCGACCCGTCGATCGTCGAGATCGAGTCGCAGAACGTGGCCAACGAAAACGTCGAACAGCACATCTACGCGGTGGCCGGTGCCGACAAGTACAAACTGCTCTTCAACCTGGTCAACGACAACGGTTGGGAGCGGGTCATCGTCTTCGCCAACCGCAAGGATGAAGTGCGACGCATCGAAGAGCGCCTGGTACGTGACGGCATCAACGCCGCGCAACTGTCCGGCGACGTGCCGCAGCACAAGCGCATCAAGACCCTGGAAGGCTTCCGCGAAGGCAAGATCCGCGTGCTGGTCGCCACCGACGTGGCCGGTCGCGGCATCCACATCGACGGCATCAGTCACGTGATCAACTTCACCCTGCCGGAAGTGCCGGACGACTACGTGCACCGCATCGGGCGTACCGGTCGCGCTGGTGCCGATGGCGTGTCCATCAGTTTTGCCGGTGAAGACGACTCCTACCAGTTACCGTCCATCGAGGAAAAGCTGGGGCGCAAGATCAGCTGTGAAACGCCACCGACGCATCTGTTGCGGGCGGTTGAGCGCAAGCGTCCTCATTAAACGACGCTGAAAAGACAAGCGCAGCCGGAAACGGACTGCGCTTTTTTTTCGCCTGGATATTGTCTGACACAACTAAAAGTCCATAATAGACAAATTAGTTTACTTTCAATCCCGGAGCCGACCATGTCCAGCACGCCCCAAGTGATCACCCAGAACCAGGCTCGCGAGTTGCTGGCGCAAGTCGACGTACCGCAGATCCTGCGCAACATGTTCCGTGACCTGGCGTGCGGGCAGGCAGTGCAACCGTCGCAGCAACTGGTGGAGTTCCCACAGGGTGCCGGCGACTTCATCAACTACCTGGGTGTGTTGGCCGAAGACGGCGTGTACGGGATCAAGACTTCGCCCTACATCGTCCGTGAACAGGGGCCATTGGTGACCGCGTGGACGCTGCTGATGTCGACGCAGACCGGCCAGCCGCTGTTGCTGTGCGACGCCGGTGAACTGACTACCGCACGCACCGCCGCGACCACCGCAGTAGCGGTCGATGCCCTCGCGCCACCCACCGCCAATCGGCTTGCCATCATCGGCAGCGGCAAAGTGGCCCAGGCGCACCTGCATTACGTGAAAGGCCTGCGCGACTGGCAGAGCATCAGTCTGTACGCGCCGAACCTGAGCGATGATGCCGAGACCGCGAGCCTGCTGAAAAACATCGAGCCACGCCTGAACATCCTCGACAGTCGCGAAGCTGCCGTTGCGGACGCCGACGTGATCATGCTTTGCACCTCCTCCCCCGGCCCGGTGATCGACCCGTCTCACTTACACAAACCGGCGCTGATCACCTCCATCAGCACCAACGCCCCGCGTGCCCACGAGGTGCCGCCGCAAAGCCTCAACGACATGCACGTGTTCTGCGACTATCGCCTGACCACGCCGGGCTCGGCCGGCGAAATGCTGATCGCCGGCGAACAGCATGGCTGGGACAAGGGCGCGATTGTCGGCGACCTGCCGGACCTGATCAGTGGAAAAGTACAGCGCCCGGACTATGACCGACACGTGTTCTTCCGATCGATCGGCCTGGGCCTGGAAGACATTGCGCTGGCCAATGCGATCTATCGCCTGTCTCACTAACACCACAACCTCTGTAGGAGCTGGCTTGCCAGCGATGCAGACGCCGCGGTCCATCAGATAAACCGCAGCGATGCCATCGCCGGCAAGCCGGCTCCTACAGGAAAAACCAATAACAGGAGACATTCATGAGCCAGGCAGACTTCATCATCATCGGCGGCGGGATTGCCGGAGCTTCCACCGGTTTCTGGCTGTCGCAGCACAGCCGCGTGATCGTGCTCGAACGCGAATCCCATCCGGCCTATCACTCCACCGGACGCTCGGCGGCGCTGTACACCGCTGCCTACGGCACTCCGCAAGTGCGGGCATTGACCCTGGCCAGCCGCGACTTTTTCGACAACCCGCCCGTTGGCTTCTGCGAACACCCGCTGCTGACCCCGCGCGGCGAGATGACCGTGGATCTCACTGGCGATCCGGATGAACTGAACAGGCAATACCAAAGCGCGAAAGCCACCGTGCCGGAGATGCAATTGCTCGACGCCGACGAGGCCTGCGCGTTGGTGCCGATCCTGCGCCGGGAAAAAGTCCACGGCGCGATCTACGATCCGACGGCTACCGACATCGACACCGATGCCCTGCACCAAGGCTATCTGCGCGGTATCCGCCGCAACCAGGGCGAAGTGCATACCGACAGCGAGGTCGTCAGCCTGAGTCGCGACGACCAAGGCACATGGCACGTCCAGACCGGCACTCAGACCTTCAGCGCCCCGGTCATCATCAACGCCGCCGGCGCCTGGGCCGACAAGCTCGGTGAATTGGCCGGCGCGAAACCACTGGGCCTGCAACCGAAACGCCGTGCCGCGTTCATCTTCGCCGGCCCCGAAGGCGTGGACATCCACCATTGGCCGATGCTGGTCAGCCTCGACGAATCCTTCTACATGAAACCCGATGCCGGGATGTTCCTCGGCTCGCCGGCCAACGCCGACCCGGTGGAGCCCCACGACGTGCAGCCCGAAGAGCTGGACATCGCCATGGGCATCTACCAGATCGAAGAGGCCACGACCCTGACCATCCGCCGCCCGACCCGCACCTGGGCCGGCCTGCGCAGCTTTGTCAGCGACGGCGACCTGTTGTCGGGTTTCGATCCACGGGTACCTGGCCTGTTCTGGGTCGCGGCGCAAGGTGGTTACGGCATCCAGACTTCGCCGGCCATGGGCCAGGCCAGCGCTGCGCTGGTACGCGGTGAAGCGTTGCCCGAGTCGCTTGGCCGTTTCGGCCTGAATGCCGAAATGCTCTCCCCTGCCCGCCTCGGCTGATCCTGATCCTCAGGTGACGTGCCCATCCGATTACGGCACACTTTCAGTGCCCCTTTGATGGGGCGCTGACGCTGCCTGGAGTTCCACCGTATGAACGCCCCCGAAAAAGACCCGGCCCTGGACGACACGTCCCTGAATAACTTCCACGCGATCGCCGACGCCATCGCCACGTTGTTCTTTCCCCACGCCGAAGTGGTGCTGCATGACCTGCGCACGCAAAAGGTCGACTACATCGCCAACAACCTGTCCAAGCGGGTAATCGGCGACGACTCGGCGCTGGAAGACATGCTCAGCGAGGATGCCAGCGAACGAAACATCGGGCCGTACGAAAAGCTCAATTGGGATGGTCAGAAAATTCGCAGCCTCAGCACCGTTTTGCGCGACAGCGAGGGGCATCCGCTGGCGGTGCTGTGCATCAACCTGAATATTTCGTTGTTCGAGAATGCCAAGGCCGCCCTGGACCTTTTCCTGTCGCCGACCAAACTGATCCCGCAACCGGATGCACTGTTTCGCGATGACTGGCAGGAGCGGATCAACACCTTCCTCCACGCCTGGCTGCGCGAACGCCAGTTGAGCCTGAATCTGCTGACTCGCGACCACAAGCGGGAACTGGTGCTGGCGTTGCACGCCGAAGGCGCGTTCAAGGGCAAAAGCGCCTCGAACTACGTGGCCAATGTGCTGAACATGGGCCGGGCGACGGTGTACAAGCATTTGAAGGAATTGAAGGGCTGAAGATTTGCAGGGATTGTTCCGGCCTCATCGCGGGCAAGCCCGCTCCCACAGGGTACGGTGTACACCGATCCACTGTGGGAGCGGGCTT
>NZ_RWIR01000024.1 GCF_009764265.1 Pseudomonas sp. PB101 | reverse complement strand
GTTTTTCCGTGCCGAATTCTTCGAACAGCAGCAGTTGTTGCGTGTACGGCAAGGCCCCGAACAACGGGCTGGGCTTGCCGTTGGTGGGGATCTTGAACGATGTCTGCAGGGCGGGCGGCAGCACGTTTTCGGCCCGGGGCGAGTTCCGGTCGCCGTACCCGCCGTTGGGATAGGCGATGGCACCCTGGTTGGTGTGCGGCAAGGTCAAAAGGGCATCCAGCGCGGCCTTGGGGTCGGCCGGCGGATTGGTAAACGCCGAGGGGTCGGTCGGTAGGGGGGGGCCGAAGTCATCCAGCGGCACGGCCTCTGCCGTGGCCAGGGAAAAGAACATCGCACAAGGCAGACCTGTTTTGCGCAGCAGATGGAGCGAATTGCTTGAGTGTGTTGCGCGTTTCATAGGTCACCCCTCGCTTGATGTCCCGCCGTCTCCATGGCCGGGACGACTGCTGTTTTTGGGCTCAAGCAGGGGTGTGCAACTAATGAGCCATTACCTGGCCAAGAAAAGATTCAGGTCAACGAACCGGTTTTTCCGGGTATTGCAGCCCAAAGAAGCGGGGGGGCAGAGGGGGATATTCCTCGAGTTTGGTGGTAAACACCCGGATGGGTGGGTGAAGAACCCCATTTCCGGGGGACGTGGCGGCCCCGGTCTGAGACTTAGGTCTGATATGATTGAGCAATTACAGGTTGAGCAGAACACCATGAATCGTCGCAAGAAACTGAATCAGATACTCAAGGCCAACGCGAAAAAGGCCAGTGCCAAACTGGCACCGAAAAGCAAGGATAAATACATCAGCAAGGCTGACCGGTTGAAGCTGGCTGCCGAATCCGCTCAAGATCCTGTCGTTGCCTGCGAAAGCTGATCCCGGCAGCCCAGCCCCCTGAACCAGCGGGGCTTTTTATCACCACGCACTCAACGAATACCGGTGCCCGCCATGGACTCCGGCACCCACTGCGCCGTCGATAAAGGCTCGATGTAGCGGATGCCGCCGTGAGGGCCCACTACGCCATTGATGTTGTAGGTGCCTTTCGACAGGTCGTAGGTCATGAACGGGGTGGCATCCGGGACCTGCTTGTCATAGCTCTGGCTGAAGAAGGCGAAGGACCCGCGATAAAGCTGGCCACGGGTGTCGTACTGGTCGGAGGCGACCGCTGCCCAGGTGTCTTCATCCAGGTAAAAGCGGCGCTTCTGGTAGATGTGCTTGGCACCGGGCTTGAGGTTGCCCTCCACGACGTAGACCCGGTGTTTTTCCCAGCGTACGAAGTCCGGCGCAATGAAATTCGGCGTGGTCAGCGATTTGGCTTCGCGAGCGTAGGTGAGCTTGTAGGTATTGTAGGGCACGATCATTTCCTGCTTGCCGATCAGCGTCCAGTCATACAGCTCGAGTGCACGGGCGGTACCGGGGTTGGGCGTGTCGTAGGCCAGGATCGAAATCTGTTTGACCCGGCGCTGGGCCGGCATGTACTGCCAGGCACGGCCGGGACGCTGCAACGGGTTGGTGGCGTTCTTGAGCATGATCGACTCGCCGGCACGCCGCGCAGGTCCGGTGTAGGACAGCTTCAACTGGTAGTAGATGTCGGAGTTGTTGATCGGTTTCGCCATGTTCTCGTAGATCGGGAAGGAGACGAACGCCTCGCCGGTGACAGCCAGGCTCGCCACGCCGGCCGTGTCGACGCTCCAGGAATCGTACTTGGAGTGGATGTTGACGCCCTGGTAACGCAGCAGGAAATTCCACATGGCCTCGGCGCCCGATTGCGGAATGGGGAACGGCACACCGGGCAGAACGTTGTCGAACGCTATCCCGCCGTTGAGGGACCGGGCGTTGGTGGCGTTGCTGCGACTGTTGTCGAGCACCGCCTGCGGCAGCGATGCGGTGCGGTGGGTCGGGTACACGTCGACGCGAAAGCCGGGGTAGCGCTTGGCCAATGCGACGGTGGTGGCGGTGAGCATGCCTTTGTAGGCATCGACGTTCCTGGCGTTGATCACCAGCAGCGGCTGTTCGCCGGCAAAGGGATCCGGGCGCATGCTGTCGCCGGACTTGAAGCTTGCGGGGGCAGTGGTCAGGCCACCGCTGTAGGGCGGAATGGAGCCGTCGGCATTACCGGCCTTTTCGGCCCCCACCCACGTCAGGCTGGCGCCGAGCCGGGCGGCTTCCTGGTTCGATACGGCGGCATGGGCATCGATGGCCAGCGCCATGAGCGGCACGGCGGCCAGAAGACGTTTCACTAATTTCATATTGTTATTCTCCTGCCTGGCGTACCAGGCAACTCGTGACACAGGCGCAACGGTCGTATCCGTCGGCTCGATGCCAGAGACTTTTTAGTGCCTCCATTAAAAAGCCCCCGGGTCGGGGGCGCTTTTCATTCGACGACAGTCCCTTGGCTATTGATGACAGGCTCCTTGTCGAACCGCTGAATCGGTTGTCTCGGCCAGGTCATTGCGAATAACTTGTGGCCTGTCTCAAAGTTGGCTTTAAAGTGAACAAATCGTTGAAAAAAACAGCTATAAGTTTTAAATGACAGTTTGATGGCATATTGATATCGGCCGGTCAGCACGTATCGGCAGTTTTCTGGCTCAGGGAGCCCTGATGAGTTTTCGTACATTGACCGACTCCCGACGGCAATCGAGCCATGGCGAAGTTGCCGCACTTCAATCCACAGTCAATCCGGATACTGTCGGCATGGCTTACGCTGGCAACGACGACACGATCGAACGCTTGCTGGACGCCGCGCGCAACTGGACCCATGGCACCGCCTGGGTGTTTTACCGCGCCGGTGAACAAATGCATCGGGTCGGGCAGGGCGACCCGCAGGTGCAATGGCCTTCAAGCATTGCCAATGAAGACTTCGACGCCTTTTGCCACGCCTCGAACCTGCACCGTTGGCCGACCGGCAAAGGCGAAAGCGTGCTGGGTTGGCTGCTGGCACCGCTCAACGATGCCGCAGAGCCGGCGCTCGCCGGGTTTGCCCAGCGCCTGGGCAACCAGTTGCAGACCGACACCCTGGCCCGTGCGCAGGTCACCCAGCGTGTGCTCTACGAAATTACCTACCTGGCCAGCTCGACCCGTGACCGCTCGGTGTTCCTGGTGGGGGTCCACCGTCTGCTGGCCAGCCTGATCGACGCCGAGAACTTCTATCTCGCGCTGTATGACCCGCACACCGGCAAGATCGATTACCCGTACTACGTCGACATCATTGACCCGGAAGCGCTCGAAGCCGAGAACTACGAATACCTCGATCTGTCGCACATGTCGCTGACCGGCCAGGTGCTGACCTCCGGCCAGCCATTGCTGATCGACGCCGCCGGGATTCTCGCAGCGCAAGCCGAGCGGCGTTTCTACTGTGTGGGCGAGCGTCCCGAGTACTGGATGGGCGCGCCGCTGAAAAATGCCTCGGACGACGTGTTTGGCATGCTGGCCATGCAGGTCTACGACGTTTCCCGCACCTACAGCGCTGAAGACCGTGCCTTGTTCCTGGTGGTGGCGCGCCACGTGGCCATGGCGCTGGACCGGATTCTGCACCGCGAGGACCTGGAACAAACGGTGATGCGTCGCACCCTGGAACTGTCGGCGCTCAACGACGCCTTGAGGCAGGAAGTGGCCGAGCGCGAGCGTGCCGAACATCTGCAGAGCGCGCTGTTCCAGATTGCCGAACTGTCGAGCAAGCCCGGTGACATGGCCGAGTTGTTTCAATCCTTGCATGGCATCGTCGGTGATCTGCTGTTCGCGCAGAACTTCTACATAGCGCTGTTCGACGACGCGACCGGTGAAGTGACGTTTCCCTATTATGTCGATGAACGCCAGACCACCTGCCCGGCGGCACGCCGCGGGCGCCGGGGCTTGACCGAGTACGTGATCCGTCAGCGCCGGCCTTGCCTGATCGACGTCGGCGAAGCTGAGCGACTGTCTGCGCAGGGCGAGATCGAACTTGCCCAGGAGTCCGTACGCTCGCACTCGTGGCTGGGCATTCCGCTGTTCGAAGACGACGTCGTGCGGGGCGTGCTGGCGGTACAAAGCTATACCGCGCAGGTGCGCTATACCCAGCGCGACCAGGAACTGCTGACCTTCGTCTCGCGGCACATCGACACCGCGTTGTCGCGTCGCACGGCCGCCGAAGCGATCCATGCCGCCAACCTCAAGCTCGAAGCCCGGGTGCAGAGCCGCACCCGCGAGCTCGATCATGCCAATGCCAAGTTGCAGCACGAAAACGCCCACGATGCACTGACCGGGCTACCGAACCGCACCTACCTGCAACAGCGCCTCAATGTGGCCTGGTCGCGTTTTGGCAGCGAAGGCGGGCATCTGGCGGTGATGTTCATCGACCTCGACCGCTTCAAGATGGTCAACGACAGTCTCGGCCACCATTTCGGCGACTTGTTGTTGATGCAGGCCGCTCACCGCTTGCGCGGTTGCCTGCGGGACACCGACATGCTGGCGCGCCTGGGCGGCGACGAGTTTTCGGTACTGGCGCCCGAAGCGCCGCTGGAGGTGTTGATCGAAATCGCCGAGCGCATCCTGGTGGCGTTCGACCTGCCGTTTTTCATCAACGGCTATGAGGTTTTCTCGTCCTGCAGCATCGGCATTGTCAGTGCCGACACTCAGTTCCACCACGAGCCCGCCGACTTGCTGCGCGATGCCGATGCGGCGATGTACCGGGTCAAGAGTGCCGGGCGCGACAGCTACGCGGTGTTCAACCAGGAAGTGCGCCGTGAGGTCTCCGACCAGGTCGAGCGTGAAGGCGCCTTGCGCAACGCGCTCAAGCGCACTGACGAACTGCTGCCGTATTTCCAGCCGATCGTCAGCGTCGAAACCGGCGAACTGTTGGCCCTTGAAGCGCTGATCCGCTGGCACCAGCCGGGCGGCCGGGTGATCGCGCCGGGCGAGTTCCTGCCGGACTTCGAGGGCCTGCGCCTGATCGGTCGACTGGACCTGTACATGCTGACCAGCATTGCCGCGATCCTCGCTCAACCCGAACACGCCAACTGGCCTGCGGTGCACGTCAATTGCTCGAGCTACAGCATGACGCGTCCCGATTTCGCCACTGAAGTGCTGGCCCTGTTGGCGCAGCACGGGGTCTCGCCCTCGCGGATCTGCCTGGAATTGACCGAAGGCGCGCTGGTCGCCGAGCCGGCCATCGCGCGCCAGACCATGCAGCAGCTGGCGGACAACGGCATGTCGGTGGTGCTCGATGACTTCGGCGCCGGGTTTTCGTCCTTGAGCTATGTGCATCAGTACCGATTCAGCGGTTTGAAAATCGACAAATCCTTCATCCTCGAGCTGACCACCAGCGCCCGCAGTCGTGCGATCGTCCGGGCGATCGTGCGCATGGCCGAATCGCTGGACCTGAGCGTGGTGGCCGAAGGTGTCGAGGATCAAGCGACGCTGGAGTTGCTGCGCGAAATGGGCGCAGGTCAGGCGCAGGGTTATCATTTTGCCAAGCCGATGGCACTGCAAGCGCTGTTGGCAAGTTCACTGCTCGGTCCCCAGGGGTAGCCTGGACCGGAATGGCTTCACCGTTGTCTGCTGGCTGGAGCATCCGATGCCACCCATCATCACGCCCCTGGTGACGCTGTTGGTTCTTTGCCTGGCGCTTGACGTGTCAGCCCAGAGCAACGGCTGCCCGGCCGGCGAGAAGCAGGTGTGCCTGGACGGCTGCATCTGCCTGCCAGACATGGTGCCCGAGGACATCTACCAGATCGCGACGCCGGCCCTGGCGCTGTGGCTGACCCAGGCGCGTGCCGAAGCCGCCAGCGCCGGCACCCAAGCCATTCCACCGCACATCCGCGAGCAACTGCTGGCCTGGTACGACCCGGGCGTGCTCGATGCCGCGCGCTACAGGATCAGCGACAACGGCCAGTTCAGCGCCGCCACCGCCATGCTGCAAAACCCCGATATCGGTGCCGTGACGCTGATCGACGTCATCCTCTTTCGCGACCCTCAGGCGGCAGAACAGGACGTCGCGCTCTGGGCTCACGAACTCAAGCACGTGCAGCAGTATCAGGAGTGGGGGGTCGGGGGATTTGCCCAGCGCTATACCCATGACTTCGATGCCGTGGAGGCACCGGCCTATGCCATTCAAGCCGAGGTCAGGCGGTCGCTGCGCCAGGTGACTGACTGAACCTTGCCGATCCATCCCATGTACTACCCCTTTGGGAGTACTCACTCCGAGTGATAGGAAGTTTTTCTGCGATCCGCATACTTGTCAGGCCTTTGACAAAGTCATCCGCCTCCTGGCCAGGACGCTTTTTTTACCTGATAGGTCTGATAATGAAAGTTGAGCTCGTACAGTTGGCGTGTCGTGATGGCGATGTCGCCTACAACCTGGAACGCATTCTGCGGGCGATTGCCGAAAGCGCGCCGGGCACCGATATCCTGATGTTCCCGGAGTCCTACATCACAGGCTTTCTCGACCACCATAATATCGCCCGGCTCGCCGAGCCCGTTTGCGGCCCCAGCGTCCAGGCCATCTGCGCTGCCGCGCGGGAACGGGATGTCGCGGTGGTCGTGGGGTTGATCGAGCGCGATGGCGAACGCGAACGCTTCTACAACACCACGTTGTTCATTACCCCAGAAGGCGTGGCACTGAGTTATCGCAAGACTCATCTGTGGGTCGGCGAACCGGGCCTGGTGCTGCCTGGCGAGCGGTTTTCCACGGTGCAATGGCGCGGCGTGCGTATCGGCTTGTTGATCTGCTACGACATTGAATTCCCCGAAGGCGCGTGCGTTTTGGCGGCGCTCGGCGCGGAGCTGATCCTGATCACGGACGGCAACATGGAGCCCTACGGCCACGTGCACCATACCGCCGTCGCCGCCCGGGCCCAGGAAAACCAGCTGTTCGCCGCCATGGTCAATCGCGTCGGCGAGGGCGCCGGCGAAGTCTTCGCCGGCGGCAGCAGCGTCGTCGACCCGTTCGGCAGGCGGCTGTTTGAAGCCGGCGCGCAGGAGTGCCGGCACGTCGTCGAACTGGACATGACGCAGATCGCCGAGGCACGGGCGCGATATGACTACCGCACGGAAAAGCGCTTGAAATTGCAGGGTGCATTCGATGAGCAGCCGGACGGTCTGCGTGAGTTCCTGATTCCCTGAGCCACGAACGCCGACTCGAGTTTGCATAAAAACAATATGGCGGCGATTGCCGATCGATGGCCAATTCGCCAGGAGCACCCCATGAAAGCAATGCGTTTGCTGCACCTTGGCCTGTTTACGTTGTGCGGGCTGGGCACGGCCGTCAGTTGGGCGCAGGCCCCCAGCGTTAACCTGTACAACTGGTACGACTTCATCGCCCCTGAAGCGCCCAAGGAGTTCGAGAAGGAAACCGGCACGCCCATGGTGCTCGATACCTTCGACAGTTCTGAAGTCATGCAGAGCAAATTGATGGTTGGCCGCAGCGGCTACGACGTGGTGGTGGTGACGAACAGCGCGCTGCCCAACCTGATCAAGGCCGGCGTCCTCGAGGAACTCGACGGCAGCCAATTGAGCAACCGCGCGCACCTCGATCCCGAGATCCTCGCCAAGGTCGCGCAGAACGATCCCGGCAATCGCTACGCCATCCCCTACATGTGGGGCACCACGGGGATCGGCTATGACGTCGACCAGGTGACCAAGGTGCTCGGGGCGGCTGCCCCGGTGGATTCCTGGGACCTGATCTTCAAGGAAGAAAACATCGCCAGGCTCAGCGAGTGCGGCGTCGCGATGCTCGACTCCCCCAGCGAGATCATTCCGATCACCTTGCACTATCTGGGCTTGCCGCCGGACAGCAAGAACCCCGAGGACTACGCCAAGGCCGAAGCGCTGCTGCTGAAGATTCGCCCGTACATCACTTATTTCGACTCATCACGGTTCATCACTGACCTGGCCAACGGCAACATTTGCGCCGTGGTGGCCTGGTCCGGCGGGGTGTACGACGCGAAGGTCAACGCCGAACGCGCCAACAACGGTCGCCGCCTGGCCTACAAGATTCCGCGCGAGGGCTCGTCGGTGTGGATGGAAACCCTGGTATTGCTCAAGGACGCCCCGCATCCGCAGCAAGGATTGAGCTTCATCAACTACATGATGCGCCCCGAGATCATCGCCAAAAGCTCCAATTACCTGGGCTATCCCAACGGCAACAAGAGCGCCACCGCCTATGTCGACAAGGGCCTGAAAAGCAATCCCGAGGTCTACCCGCCGGCCGCAACGCTGGCAACGCTGTTCCCCGACCAGCCACTGCCGCTGAAAATCGAGCGCCTCCGCACCCGGGTCTGGAGCAAGGTCAAAAGCGGCACTTGAGACCGGCTGAAACTCACACTGCCGCGAGCGCTTCATGCAATCCCGGGAAACCCCGACGACGCAATCCTTGTAGGAGCCGGCTTGCCGGCGATGGACTCAAGTGCGCCGCGTTTATCCGGTTTATACGCGTCATCGTTGACGACCATCGCCAGCAAGCCGGCTCCTACAAAAGTCCGCGTCAATCCCGGGAAACCCCGACGACGCAATCCTTGTAGGAGCCGGCTTACTGGCGATGGACTCATTTCCTGTCCCATCGCTTGAGCGCGCAAGGCAACCCCGGTCTTCATCCGCACCCCGAGAATGGCGAGCACGAGATGCGTGGTTTTCATGCGGGTCGTTCTTGATGGATCGTTGAGAAATTCAGGGTGAAAAACCACAGCATCAGGGCCGTCGCGCTGATCAAGGCGCCCAGCAGGCTGACGGCTGTCCAGCCCCACAGCGCATAGACCTGCGTCGCGGCCGCGGCGCCCAGGGCACTGCCCACCGAGTAGAAGCACATGTAGGCACCGACCATGCGGCTGTGGGCGTCGGGTCGTGCCGCAAAGACCAGGCTCTGGTTGGTGACGTGTACAGCCTGCACGGCGAAATCCAGCAAGACCACACCGCAAACCAGCGCGATCAGTGACGACTGGGCAAAACCGATGGGCAACCACGACAGCGTCAGGATCGTCAGCGACATGCCGGTCACGCGTTGCCCCAAACCCTGATCGACCCAACGACCGGCTCTTCGGGCCGCCAGGGCTCCGGCGACGCCGGCCAGGCCGAACAGGCCTATGGCCGTGTGTGAAAGCGACAGCGGCGGGGCGCTCAACGGCAGCACCATGGATGTCCACAGCACGGAAAAAGCGGCAAAGATCAGCAGGGCCAGCAAACCCCTGATGCGCAACACCGGTTCGGTCAGGAACAGCCTGAACAGCGAGCGGATCAGTGCCGGGTAGGTGTATCGACTGCGCGCAGGCACTGCACCAGGCAGCACCTTCCAGAACACCGCCGCGAGGGCCAGCATCAATCCCGAGGACACGAAGTACACGGCGCGCCAGCCTGCAAGGTCGGCGATCAGCCCGGAGGCAAAGCGCGCCAGGAGAATCCCCAGGACGATGCCGCTGGTGACGAAGCCCACGGCCTGGCCACGTTGTGACGGCGTCGCCAGCACGGCGGCATAGGCCACCAGTACTTGCACCACCACCGCCAGCAAACCCACAAGAATCATCGCCCCGAGCAGGGTCAGCCATTGCTGTGCGGCGCCGACCGCCGCCAGCGCAATCGCGGACAACAGCACTTGCGTCAGCACCAGGGCCTTGCGGTTCAACAGGTCGCCCAATGGCACGATGAACAGCAACCCCAGCGCGTAACCGACCTGGGTGGCCGTCACCACGACCCCGATCATCGATGGGGCAACCCCCAGGCTCAGGGCCATCGAATCGAGCAAGGGTTGAGCGAAGTAAACGTTGGCGACCGCCAGCGCGCAGGTGACGGAGAACAGTAAGGCAAGTGACGGGGAAAGCCCCGGGGACTGCGTGACGAAAGGGCGGATGGCGCAGTCGCAATCGACTGTCATATGAGTCTCCGAGGCGCTAAACTGGTTTCAATTAAAAACTTGATTGGATTGTTGCTGAATCAGGTTTCATAATGCAACCACTTTGCTCGGGGTCCCACGATATGGCCGAAGACACTTCATCCCAGGGCAGCGAATGCCCGGTCGCCAGAACACTCGAAGCCATTGGCGATCGCTGGTCGCTGATGATCATCCGCGACGCATTCGACGACATCCGAAGGTTCAGCGAATTCCAGAAAAGCCTGGGGGTGGCCAGGAACATCCTTGCAGCACGCCTGAAAACCCTGGTCGAGGTCGGTGTTCTCGACGTTCAGCCGGCGTCGGATGGCAGTGCCTACAAGGAGTACGTGCTCACGGACAAAGGCCGGGAGATCTTCCCGGTGGTGGTCAGCATGCGCCAGTGGGGCGAACGTCATCTGTTCAGGCGCGAAGAAACCCGCTCTGTGTTGCTGGACAATGCGTCCGGCCAGACGCTGATGCCGATGGAAGTGCGCTCTTCGAGCGGTCACACACTCGGGCCGTTCGATTGCCACCGAGTGCGAGTGGTGGCCGACGAGTCGTAATAACCGGGAATACTGCAGTCACTGTTGCATTCCCAACAGTAGTTCAACAGCAAGTGTCTGGCTGGCGATTGCATTATTCACTGAATTTTATAACCTATTGATATGTAACGATTAAATCTCATGGCATGGATCATGCTCTATCTGGTCAAGGCTTCGTACCGACAGTCATTTCCAGGACTGTGCGGCCGTTGGCGGAGCCACCGTTAGAGTGAGGAATCCATGTCAGTTTCAGCCGCCTACCCGATCAATCAACCTTCGGCCCACGTGATCCGTGACGATGCCGAGGCCATTCGCATTGCCCATGAAGTCGCGGCGCTGTTGCAGGTCGGCGCCAGCGAGCGCGATCTGACGCGCCAGGTGCCGGCCGAAGTGGTCGACGCCTTTTCCAACAGTGGGCTGTGGGGCATTACCGTGCCTCGGCAGTACGGTGGCGCCGAGGTGTCTTATGCGACGCTGGCGCGGGTCATTGCGATTGTCTCGGCGGCCGATCCTTCCCTTGGCCAGATCCCGCAGAACCATTACTGCCTGCTGGAAGACATCCGTTTGCAGGGCAGTCACGACCAGAAGCAGTTCTTCTTCGACCTGGCCCTGACGGGAAACCGGTTCGCCAACGCGCTGTCGGAAACCGGCGGCAAGAACGTGCAGGACATCCGTACCCGCCTGGTCGCGGACGGCGAGGGCTATCGCATCGATGGGCGCAAGGGTTACTGCACCGGCTCGCTCTATGCCCACTGGCTGGGCGTGTTGGCCCTGGACAGCGAAGACCGCGCTCAGCTTGCTTTCGTGCCGCGCCATGCCGAGGGTTTGCAGGTGGTGGACGACTGGGACAGCATCGGTCAGCGCACCACATCCAGCGGCACCGTGCTGGTGGAGGGGTTGTGGGTGCCGGCCTTCAACCTGTTCCCGACTTACCGCTCCTACGAGCGTCCGACCCTGGCCGGGCCCTTTGCGCAGATCACCACGGCGGCCATCGATGCCGGCATTGCCCGTGCAGCACTGCGTGACACCATCGCCTTTGTGCGTGAGCAGGCACGGCCATGGATCGACGCCGGCGTGGAGAAGGCCAGTGAAGATCCATTGACCATCATTCAGGTCGGTGCCCTGGACATCCGTCTGGAGGCCGCCGAGGCGATGCTCGAGCGTGCGGGGCTGGTGCTCGACCAGGCCCGCTCGGCGCCCGATGAGCAGTCCGTCGCCGAGGCATCGCTGGCCGTGGCCAGGGCAAAAGTGTTGACCACTGAAATCGCCATCGAGGCCAGCAACAAGCTGTTCGAGCTGGGCGGCACGCGCTCGACGCTGCGCAAGCACAATCTCGATCGCCATTGGCGCAACGCGCGGGTCCACACCCTGCACGACCCGGTGCGCTGGAAGTACCACGTGATCGGCAACTGGTTGCTCAACGGCATCAAGCCGCCTCGCCATGACTGGTCCTGAGGACGCGCAGATGCCCAAGCAAATTCGCCTCAACGCCTTCAGCATGAACACCGTGGGGCATTTGTCGCCCGGCCAGTGGCGGCACCCGCGCGATCAGTCGACGCGCTACACCGACATCCATTACTGGATCGAACTGGCGAAAACCCTGGAGCGCGGCAAGATCGACGGGCTGTTCATCGCCGATGTGCTCGGCGTCTATGACGTCTACCAGGGCAGTGCCGACGAGGCGCTGCGCAGTGCCGCGCAAGTGCCGGTCAACGATCCGTTGCAACTGGTGCCGGCCATGGCTGCGGCGACTCGTCACCTGGGGTTTGGCGTGACGGCGTCGGTGTCGTTCGAGCATCCGTTTCCGTTCGCCCGGCGCATGTCGACCCTTGATCACCTGACGTCGGGGCGTGCGGGCTGGAACATCGTCACCTCGTACCTGAGCAGTGGCGCGCGAAACATGGGCCAGCAGCGGCAGTTGTCCCACGATCAGCGTTATGCGCTGGCCGAGGAGTATCTGCAGGTCTGCTACAAACTCTGGGAAGCCAGCTGGGAGGAGGGCGCGGTGCAGGCCGACCGCACCAGTGGGGTATACGCCGATCCGCGCAAGGTGCACGGCATCGCTCATCAGGGCGAGTTTTTCAGCGTGCCGGGCTTTCACCTCAGCGAGCCGTCGCCACAGCGCACGCCGGTGATCTACCAGGCCGGCGCTTCGAGCCGTGGCCGGGTCTTCGCCGCCGCCAATGCCGAGTGCGTGTTTGTCGCCGCGCCGAGCAAGGCGGTACTCAAGCAACAGGTCGCGCAGTTGCGTGCGGCGGTTTCGGCTGCCGGACGTAAAGCCGATGAAGTATTGGTTTTCGAGCAGCTCACCGTCATCGTCGCCGCGACAGACGCCGAGGCCCTGGAACGCCTGCGCGAGTACCGCGAGTACGCCAGCGCGAGCGGCGCCCTGACATTGATGTCGGGCTGGACCGGGATTGATTTCGGCGAGTACGCACCCGATCAGGTGCTGCGTGAAGTGCCCAGCGATGCCATCCAGTCGGCTGTAGAGGCGTTCACCCGCGCCGACCCGAATCGAACCTGGACCACCGCGGAAATTGCCGATTACTGTGCCATCGGTGGCGATGGCCCGGTGCTGGTGGGCTCGGCGAAAACCGTGGCTGACCAGCTCCAGGAGTGGGTCGAGGAGACCGATGTCGACGGCTTCAACCTGGCCAGCGTGGTCGCACCCGAGACCTTTGAGGCGGTGGTCGACCTGCTCGTGCCGGAGTTGCAGGCACGCGGGCTGTTCAAGCGTGAATACGAAGACGGCACCCTGCGCCACAAGCTCTTCGGGCAGGGCGATCGCCTGTCCGCGCCGCATCCGGCGGCGGCCTTGCGTGTGGGAGAGCCGCGATGAACGAATGGTTCACTCACGTCAATTGGGGCGAAGTGGCCGAGGCTTGCCTGGATACGTCGAGCATGCTCGGCGTGGCCCTGGGCTGCACGGTGTTGCTCGGCTTGCCGCTGGGGGTGCTGTTGTACCTGACGGGCCAGCGCCAGCTGCTCGAATCGCCCAGGCTCTACCGGCTGTTGTCGGTGGTGGCCAACGTGCTGCGCTCGATGCCCTTCATCATCCTGCTGATCGTGCTGATCCCGGTCACTACCCTGGTCACCGGCACATCGCTGGGCGTGCGCGGCGCGATTCCGCCATTGGTGGTCGGCTGTACGCCGTTCTTTGCCCGGCTGGTGGAAAGTGCCTTGCGCGAAGTCGATCGCGGCCTGGTTGAGGCCGTGCAATCGATGGGCGCCAGTACCCCACAGATCATCCTGTTTACCTTGTTGCCTGAAGCCCGGACCGGGCTGATCGCCGCCGTCACGGTCACCGCCATCGTGCTGGTGGACTACACCGCCATGGCCGGCGTGGTGGGCGGTGGCGGCCTGGGGGACCTGGCGATCCGTTTCGGTTACCAGCGTTTCCAGACCGATGTGATGGTGGTCACCGTGCTGCTGCTGATCCTGTTGGTGCAGGCATTGCAGATGAGCGGCGATCGCCTGGTACGGCATTACACACGGCGCTAAGCGCCGGACCTACCCGAACGCAGTAGCCGGGTACCGCTGCTGCAGGCCCTACGTCCACCTCACGACGGCCACTTTCCGATCATTCTGGAGTCATGAGCATGAAAAAGACCCTGGCCGCCCTCGCTGCCGTTTTATCCCTGAGCGCCCACGCCAACGAAAAACTGGTGGTGGGCGCTACCCCGGTGCCCCACGCGGAAATTCTCGAGTTCGTCAAACCGGCGCTGGCCAAAGAAGGTGTCGATCTGGATATCAAGGTCTTCAGCGACTTCATCCAGCCCAACCTGCAACTGGCCGAGAAAAACCTCGACGCCAACTACTACCAGTACCGGCCGTTCCTCGATGACTTCAACAAGACCCGGCACACCGATCTGGTGCCGGTCGTGGGCGTGCACATCGAGCCGTTCGGCGCCTATTCGACCAGGATCAAGAAACTCGCCGATCTGCCCGAAGGCGCCAGTGTCGCCATCCCCAACGACCCGGTGAACACCGGGCGCGCCCTGGTGTTGTTGCACGAAGCCGGGTTGATCAAGCTCAAGGACCCGAGCAATACCCTGGCGACGCAACACGATATCGTCGAAAACCCGCACAAGCTGAAGATTCGTGAACTGGAAGGTGCGTTGCTGGCCCGTGCGGTCAGCCAGGTGGACCTGGCCTTCGTCTTTGCCAACTACGCACTGGAGGCCGGTATCGACACCAACAGCGCGCTGATCGTCGAGAAGGGCAAGGACCTGTACGTCGAGTTCCTGGTCGCCCGACCGGACAACATCAATGATCCGGGTATCCAGAAGCTGGCCAAGGCACTGAACTCGCCGCAGGTGCGCGACTTCATCCTGACCCGTTACAAGGGCCAGATCGCTCCCGGTTTCTGATTGGCAGCAGGCGTGCCGGCGGTGCCCTGAGGTGCCGCCAGCACGCGCTTTAGCGCAGGCCCCGCAGGTATCGGGGCATGCTCACTTTTGTTTGTGCAGGATTTTGTTCATGGTCAGTTTCAATCCACAGGCCCTGGCTGCCGCCGTGCATATACGCTTGGTGGGGCTGGGCAAGCATTACCGGGTCGGGCAGCAGGACGTGCAAGCGTTGCACGACATCAACCTGGACATTCGCCGCGGTGAAGTGTTCGGCATCATTGGTCGCAGCGGCGCCGGCAAGTCCTCGCTGCTGCGCTCGCTCAACCGGCTGGAGCAACCGAGCAGCGGCCAGGTACTGATCGAGGGCGAGGATATCGTCGGTTTCGATCGAGCACGTCTGGCAGGCTTGCGTCAGCGCACCGGGATGATCTTCCAGCATTTCAACCTGATGGCCTCGCAAACCGTCGGCGACAACGTGGGGTTGCCGCTGCGGCTGGCGGGCATCGGCCGTGCCGAGCGTGCGCGAAGAGTTGACGAGCTGTTGCATCTTGTGGGACTGCAGGACAAGCGTGACGCGTACCCGGCGCAGCTCTCCGGTGGGCAAAAGCAGCGGGTCGGCATTGCCCGTGCATTGGTGTTGCAGCCGGATCTTTTACTGTGCGACGAGGCGACCTCGGCACTCGACCCCGAGAGCACCCAGGCGATCCTCGCGTTGCTGCGCGATATCAATCGCCGCCTGGGGCTGACCATTGTGCTGATCACCCACGAAATGGAAGTGATCCGCGATCTCTGTGATCGTGTGGTGGTCCTGGAAAATGGTCGGGTGGTCGAGCAGGGCGATGTCTGGCAAGTGTTCGGTGACCCGCGACACGACGTCACCCGCTCCTTGCTTGGCACGCTGCAGCCTGCCGTGCATGACGCGCCGTCAGAGTCCGGGGCGCAGATCATGCTCGATCTGCATTACACCGGTGCCAGCGGCCACGAACCGGAGTTGTCGGCAATCGCTGCGCTGTTCGGTTGCCGGACGCACCTGGTGCAAGGCGGCATCGAGCGCATCCAGGGCCGGGCATTGGGCTGCCTGCGGGTGCGCGTGGAGGCTTCCGGTGGCGGGTTGGAGGCGTTGCTGCAACGGGCGCGACAGATCGCCGATCGGGTCGAGCGGGCGGGCGCGTGAGTCTGCCTTTGGCGGCGGCAGTGCCGGACAGTCATATCGATAGCTGGAGAACCCGATTGTCCGGCACGTCATCGACAACGCGGCGCTTGTTGACCACCAGCTCGCCGATGGCAATCAGGCGTGCGCGGGTGACGTTGCGCGACAGACCGAGCAGGCTGGCGGTGTGCACCTGGTTGTGATGGCAGAACTGATACGCGGCGCGCAGCAAACTGTCCTCGACCTTCTCGTACAGCGCGCCCTGGTGTTCTTCGAATAGCCGCCTGAATGCGCGATGCAGCAGCGCCTGGGCTGACTCTTCAGGGTTATTGACCTTTTCTTCCTGGCGCTCGATACGCAAGTTCGACAGGCGCAAATCCTCCTGTCGTACAAGGCCGTCGCGGCAGATCAGCAAGGTGTGGTGGATGACGTTTTCCAGCTCGCGAATGTTGCCGGGCCAGCCATAGCCGGCCAGCTTGCGTTCGGCGTCGGCGCTGAGGGCAATCTGTCCATAGCCCAGGCGTTCGCTGTAGGTACGGATGAAGTGGCGGGTCAGCGGCAGAATGTCGCCGGGGCGGTCACGCAGCGGATGCAAATGCAGGCTGACCACGTTGAGCCGGTAGTAGAGGTCTTCGCGAAAATGCCCGGCGTTGATCGCTTTCTCCAACTGCACATTGGTTGCGGCCAACACCCGTACGTTGATCGCAATGCTCTTGCGCGAGCCCAGCCGCACCACTTCACGCTCTTGCAGCACGCGCAGCAGCTTGACCTGGATGGGCATCGGCAGATCGCCGATCTCATCGAGGAACAAGGTGCCGCCGTTGGCCTCTTCGAACCAGCCGGGCTTGGCGCTGATGGCGCCGGTAAAGGCGCCTTTCTCATGGCCGAACAGTTCGGCCTCGACCAGGGATTCCGAGAACGCGCCGCAGTTGACGGCCACGAAGGGACCCTGGCTGCGGCGGCTGAGATTATGGATATGGCGGGCGACCAACTCCTTGCCGGTGCCGGTTTCACCGATGATCAGCACACTGGCCTCGCTTGGCGCGACCTGCTGCAAATGGGCGAGCAGGGCCTGCGACTTGGGGTCCTCGAAAACCTGGGCGGTGGCCCGGATCGAGGTGGCCAACGATGGGGATGGGGGCAGAGTCAGCAGTTGCATGGGCTCCCTCGCTCAGGAGTAGAAAGTGGGAGTGGTGCGGTTCTGGTTCAGCGCCCAGTCCCCCAGCTCGTGAATTTTGTAGTCCACCGGGTCATGCAGTGTCTGCGTGCGCAGGTTGCGCCAGTAACGGTCGAACCGCAGCGAGGCGTGAGTCGCGCGCGCCCCGGTGACTTCGAACAAACGGCTGCACAGGTCGAGGCCGGTACGGGTCGCCGCCACTTTGGCGCAGGCGATCGAGAGCGCCAGTTGCGCACGCTCTTCGCTGCCCAGGCTGTGTCCCTTGCGCCAGGCGTCGTCGAGTTGCGCGGCGGCGCGTTCAACCAGCACGCGCACGCTTTCCAGACCGACCCAGAACTCGCCGTAGTGGCGCAGGATGTAGGGGTCTTCACTGACGTGGCGGGCCTTGGAGGTGAACCACGGGCGTCCTTCCTTGAGCGTGTACTGACGGGCTTCCTCGAAAGCCCCTTCGGCGATGCCAAGGAAAATATGCGCGAAGTGCAGCTGGGCGATCAGGGGGCGCAGGCAGGCGAACGGGGTACTCAAGGGGCCCGGATCAAGCAGCAGCTCCGACTCTTCCACCCGTACCCGTTCGAATGTTGCGCTGCCGCTGTCGGTCTGGCGCTGGCCCATGTTGTCCCAGTCGCCGTGCAGGGTGATACCGGTGCGGCCACTCGGAATGGCGGCGATCAGCAGCTTGCCGCCGGCACTTTCGTCGACCGCCGAGGCAATCAGCATTTCCGAGTCGCTGGCCCCGGAGCAGAAACTTTTCTTGCCGGAAAACTCACGCCAGCCATCGAACTTCTTCACCACGGTGCGGGTGTCGAGCGGGTTGAGTGCGTTGCCCCAGAACCAGTTGTTGCGCGCGGTCTGCTCAAACCAGGGTTGCCATTGCTCGGGCCTCGAGAACAGACGCACGGTGGCCAGCATCAAGTGCTGGAAACCGAAGACGTGGGCGATGGAGCTGTCGACCTTGGCGAACTCGCGGACCACGCTGAGTGTCTCGCTCCAGTCGGCACCGAGGCCACCGAACTGGGTGGGGATGCTCAGGGCCAGCAGGCCGCTGTGGCGCAGGGCGTCGCGTTCGGCCTTCGGCGTGCCGCCGAGCTCGTCCCGTTCGGCGGCGGTCTCGGCAAAGGTAGCGGCCAGTTTGCGCGCGATCTGCAAGGGGCTGAGGACAGCAGTCTGTAGTTGGGTGCTCACGCGCAATTCCTCGATAGTTCTGGGGTGACTGCCAGGTGGGTCGTTGGCGACAGGCTCATGCGGTTTGTGTCCGTGGCAGGACATCGTTGGCGATCATTTCGCCAAAGGGTCCGGTGAGATTGGTCACGCCGCGACCTGCCAGGCTGGCATAGGGTTCGGGTAACAGGGGGAAGACCAGCTCGGCAAAGCGGTAGGCTTCTTCGAGGTGCGGGTAACCGGAGAAGATGAAGCTGTCGATGCCAAGGTCGGCGTACTCCTTGATGCGTGCCGCCACCTGTTGCGGGTCGCCGACCAGTGCCGTGCCTGCGCCACCGCGCACCAGGCCGACGCCGGCCCACAGGTTGGGGGCGATTTCCAGGTTGTCGCGGCGACCGTCATGCAGGGCGGCCATGCGCCGCTGGCCTTCGGAGTCGAAGCGGGAGAATGACTTTTGCGCCGCGGCAATGGTCTCGTCGCAGATGTGCTCGATCAGTCGGTCGGCGGCCTGCCAGGCGTCTTCGGCGCGCTCGCGCACGATGACATGCAGGCGGATGCCGAACTTCACGGTGCGCCCATGCCTGGCTGCCCGGGCGCGGACATCGGCGATCTTTTCAGCCACCGCGGCCGGCGGCTCACCCCACGTCAGGTAAACGTCCAGTTGCTCGGCCGCCAGGTCATGGGCCGCGTCCGAAGAACCGCCGAAATACAAGGGCGGGTAGGGCTTCTGCACCGGTGGGTAGAGTGCCTTGGCGTTTTCCACCTGGAAGTGCTTGCCATGGAAATCCACGGCTTCGCCTTGCAGTACACGGCGCCAGATCTGCAGGAATTCATCGGTGACTTCGTAACGCTCGGCATGGCTTTGGTGGATGCCATCGCCACGGTTTTCGTCCGGATCGCCACCGGTCACCACATTGATCAGCAAGCGCCCGCCGGACAACCGGTCAAGGGTGGCGGCCATGCGGGCCGATACCGTCGGCGAAATGATCCCCGGACGAATCGCCACCAGATAACGCAGGCGTTCGGTCAGCGGGGTCAGGGCCGAGGCGATGACCCAGGAATCCTCGCAGGAACGTCCGGTCGGAATAAGCACCCCGTAGTAACCCAGGCCATCCGCCGCCTGGGCAATCTGCTTGAGGTAGTTGAGGGTCACCGGGCGAGCGCCCTGGCTGGTGCCAAGGAAGTGCCCGTCACCGTGGGTCGGGAGGAACCAGAATACATTCATCGTCATGCTCCTCAGGCGCTCTGGCGCAGGCGTTGGTGGCTGCTGAAAAAGGGCAGGGCGCGTTCAACGGCCAGACCGATGCGCGCCTGCAGCAGGTCGCAACTGATGCGGTAATTGCTGAAGTCGGATTCGCTGGCGTACACGCCCAGTGGCAGGGTCAGCGCCTGGAAGAAGCTGAACAGTGGCCGCAGTTGGTGATCGATCACCAGCGCGTGGCGAGGGCTGCCTCCCGTAGCTGCGAGCAGCACCGGCGTATCGATCAGGGCGTCCTGGTCGATCAGGTCAAACAGGTGCTTGAGCTGACCCGGGTAAGAGCCGCGATAGACCGGCGACGCGACGATTAATAAGTCGGCGTTTTCGATGGCTTGCAGTTGTGCCTCGATTTCGTCAGGCAGCTCTTTGCGGCTGAGGGCGCCGCCCACGTCGCGGGCGAGATCGGCCAGCTCGATCACCCGGCCAACAATATTCAGATGGCTGGCGACCTCGTCGAGGATGGCCTGGCTGAGCACCTGGGTACGCGAAGGACGGTAGGCACCGCCGGATACTGCGATAACGTTCAAGGGGGCATTCATGGGTTCGATTCCTGTGCTGTCGCTCTACAAACAGAGTCGGTGGCAGTACTCAGCAAGAACCGAACCAGTTTTTATCTATATGAAACCAAAGGGTTTTATTTGGTTTCTTGGGTTGGTGTGTTGCTGCCGGGCAACTTTTGTTGAAGTGCTGTTGGCCAGGGAACACTTGTGAGGTGTTCCATTTCGGACAGTTATAGGGGAATGTTTATATTCTTTAAAGGAATCAAATAGCATTTTGATATTCGATAAAGTTTTATGTGGGTGATTCAATCGAGCAATGACACCAGCTGCGGTTCGATCGTTTGGGCGTTTATTTGAAGCAATGCCAACGTGACAGGCAACTTGAAGCGTCGACGCCCGGCGCTACCGGGATTGACGAACAACCGCTCACCGCGCCATTCAATGCACGGCTTGTGCGAGTGTCCGGTGATCACCAGCTGGATGCCGTCATCGAGCCTGGCCGCCACGTCGGCCATGTCATGCACCAGCAAAACCGTCCAGCCATTGAGCTCCAGGCGCAGGCAGTCGGGCAACTCCCGCGCCCAGGGCGCGTCCAGATCGTTGTTGCCGCGCACTGCATCCACCGGCGCGATCGCGGCCAGTTGGTCGAGGATCTGCGCGCTGCCGATGTCGCCCCCGTGAAGAATGCGCTCACAGCCTTGCAGGGCGGCAAGGGCTTCGGGGCGGAGCAAACCGTGGGTGTCGGAAATGACGCCGATTTTCATTGCAGTCGACTCGAGGGGCATAGTGGCACGTGCCGGGCTTTGAAGTCGGGTTCTATCATGACCGTTGGGGGAAACACCAATAACGCAACACTTGTAGGAGCCGGCTTGCCGGCGATGGACTCAAGTGCGCCGCGTTTTTCCTGCTTACCCGCGTCATCGTTGACGACCATCGCTGGCAAGCCAGCTCCCACAAGGACCGCGTCAATCCCGGGAAACCCCGACGACGCAGAACCTGTAGGAGGCGGCTTGCCGGCGATGGACTCAAGTGCGCCGCGTTTATCCTGTTTACCCGCGTCATCGTTGACGACCATCGCCGGCAAGCCGGCTCCTACAAGGGACCATGTCCACGCTGCCGTCCACGCCGCCCCCTAACTCAGGGTAATCGCCCAGGTGATAAAGCCGGCAATGCCGGTGGTACAGGTCAGCGCAATCAGGAAAAGCGCATCGGTCAGCTTTTCCAGAAAGGGACTGCGCTGCATTTTTCGGGTGCGCAGCGTCCAGTAGGACAGCAGGGTGGTGATCAAATACAAGATGGCGTTGATCGCAAGAAAGTCATCACCCAGCGAGTTTTCACTCCTCAACGTGGTGATGACCTGGAATATCCCGATCACCGTGATGCAGACGCCCACCATGGCGGCGGAGGCGGTGAAGACATGAACGCAGATGTCTTCATCGAGACTGACAGGCGACTTGTTCTCGCTCATCGGGTGTCACCCCTTCAAGGGTCAAGACCGATATCTGCATCCATTACCCCGGACGCCACTAGCTTTGTGGCACTACCCGCGCTTCGTTGCCGGAACCCTCGACATAAACGTTCATGCCTTTTTTCAACGCGGGGTTGATCGGCTGGGTCACCTGGACCAACACGCCGCTGTGGGTGCGGACGATGATCTGCTGGGCGTCCATGGGCTGATCATATTTTTTCTTTTCGACGTAGTTGCCGCCTACACCGCCGGCGAGGGCTCCCGCGACCATTGCCACATCACGGCCGGTACCCTGGCCGATCAGGCTTCCCAGGGCTAAACCGCCGATACCACCCAATATGGCCCCGACGCCGCTATCGTGATTGGTCTGCATCTGGGTCTGGGTAATCTGCTCGATCTTGCCCGAACGAATCTCCGTCTCGCCTGCGCCTCCACTCACGGAGTCGACCGCGGAACAGGCACCAAGCACTAAACCAAGCAGCGTAATCGTCAGCCAGGAAACGATAGTTTTCATCGTCGAACTCCATTTTCAGAGGAAGTGGTTCATGCAAAAGCATCCATTGACGTTAGACGAAAAAGCGGCCTCTGCTGTCAATGTGGCGCCAGGGGCCATTCAGTCATCGATAGACATCGCTTCATCCAGGTGATCGATGTGCTTGAAACGCTCAACCAGAAAATCGATAAGACTGCGCACTCGCGCCGACAGGTGTAACTGTTGTGGGTAAACCGCATAGACATCGGCGCGGGTCGGTGTCTGGTCTTCCAGCACTAATCGCAAGCGACCACTGCGCACATACCTGGCGATGTCCCATTCGGCCCGCAGCAGAATGCCGTAGCCTTCCAGTGCCCAGTTCAAGGCCACTTCACCGTCGTTACAGCCCAAGGCACCGCGCACCTTGATGTTTTGCGTGCGCCCCCCGTTGGTGAAGCTCCAGACGCCGTAGGGCGTTTCGTTCTGCCGCAGGAAGATGCAGTTGTGTTGCTGCAAATCCGTCAAGCGTTGCGGCACGCCGTGCTTTTCCAGGTACAGCGGTGACGCGCATAACAAGCGGCGATTGGAGGCGATCTTTCGCGCATGGAAAGCCGCGTCCGGCAGTGTGCCGAAGCGAATGCCCAGGTCAAACCCGTGAGTAGTCAGATCGAGCGGGTGATCGCTGATTTCCAGCTGTACTTCCACTTCCGGGTACTGCGCGAAAAACGCGCCCAGGGCAGGGCCGATGTAACGACGGCCAAACCCCAGCGAAGCGTTGACCCGTATCAGGCCTTTGGGCGTAGCCCGACTGCTGTTGATCAACTGCTCGACCTCATCGATCTGGGTCAGGATCCGGGCGGCATGGGAAAAAAGCAGTTCACCTTCCGAGGTCAGACTCATCGAGCGCGTGGTGCGATTGACCAGGCGCACACCCAGTCGTGCCTCCAGCGCGGTGAGACGCTTGCTCACCGCCGGCGGCGTGATGCCCAGCTCTCGTGCCGTCGCGGCGAGGCTGCCTTTGTTGGCCAGGAGGTAAAAAAATGACAGATCCAAGGCTTGGTTCATTCGTAACTCAAAGTTATTTATGTAGTGATTCTGAGTAACTCACACCTATTTGTTCACTACATATACTCCGCTCACACCCTGATTGAACAGCCCGTTCGACAGGCAAAACAAGAACGTCAAGAGAGTGGAGTTGACCATGAGTGCATACAAGATTGCAGCGGTTCCAGGTGATGGCATCGGTGTTGAAGTGATCGCCGCAGGCGTCGAGGTGCTGCAAGCCCTGTCGAAAAAATCCGCCTTCGAACTGGATTTCAAACACTTCGACTGGAACTCGGATAACTACCTGAAAAACGGTTACTACATTCCTGAAGGCGGTCTGGAAGAACTGAAAACCTTCGACGCGATTTTCTTCGGTGCCGTGGGCGCGCTCAACGTACCGGATCACATTTCCCTGTGGGGCCTGCGCCTGCCGATCTGCCAGGGCTTCGACCAGTACGCCAACGTACGCCCGGCCCGCGTGTTGCCAGGGGTGAAAAGCCCGCTGCTCAATGGCGAGCAGATCGACTGGGTGGTGGTGCGGGAAAACTCCGAAGGCGAGTACTCCGGCAACGGTGGTCGAGTACACCGGGGTTTGCCGGAAGAGGTCGCCACCGAAGTGTCGGTGTTTACCCGTGCCGGGGTGGAGCGTATTCATCGTTTTGCCTTCGAACTGGCGCAGAGCCGCCCACGCAAACACTTGACCATGGTCACCAAGTCCAATGCCCAGCGTCATGGCATGGTGTTGTGGGACGAGATTTTCTACGAAGTCGCCAATGATTTCCCCGACGTCAGGATCGACAAGGAGCTGGTCGACGCCGTGACGACGCGCATGGTGCTCAAACCCTCGACGCTGGACGTGATCGTCGCCACCAACCTGCACGCTGACATCCTGTCCGACCTGGCCGCTGCACTGTCCGGCAGCCTGGGTATCGCGCCGACCGCCAACCTGAACCCGTCGCGCAAATTCCCCTCAATGTTCGAACCGATCCACGGTTCGGCGTTCGACATCACCGGCAAGGGTGTGGCCAATCCGATTGCGACCTTCTGGACGGCGGCCATGATGCTCGAGCACCTGGGGGAAGCGGCTGCGGCGAAACAGCTGATGTCGGCCATCGAAGCCGTGACCGAAAGCGGTTTGCATACCCCTGATCTGGGCGGTACGGCCACCACCCGCCAGATCACGGATGCGGTCATCGCGCTGATCAACCGCTGATATTTTCCAGTGATTCAAAGTAGTACTGCGGCACTACGCCAAGGGGCGGATCTCTGGACCCGGCTCCTTGGCATTTCCTGACAACAATAAAAAATCAGGGCCCTGTCATGAAAAGAATATTAGGCAAACTCTACGTACAAGTGCTCATTGCGGTCGTCCTCGGCGCCATCGTCGGGGTGTTCGTTCCGGAAACCGGCGTTGCGCTCAAACCCTTGGGCGACGCGTTCATCAAGTTGATCAAGATGCTCCTCGCACCGGTGATTTTCCTGACCGTGGTCACGGGGATCGCCCGCATGGAGAACATGAAGGAGCTGGGCCGGGTCGGCTTTCGCGCGCTGCTGTATTTTGAAGTGGTGTCGACCCTGGCGCTGGTGGTCGGGCTGGTGGTGGTCGATGTGTTCAAGCCCGGCGCGGGCATGAACATCGATGTCGCCACCCTCGACACCTCCAGCCTGGCGACGTACACCTCGGCGGTGAAACATGCCTCGTTCATGGATTTCGTCATGAACATCATTCCCGACACCATTGTGGATGCCTTTGCCAAGGGCAATGTGCTGCAGATCCTGCTGTTTTCCATCCTGCTGGGCATTGCCCTGGCGCATGTCGGGCCGCGCGGGAAAGTCTTTGTCGACACACTGGACAGCCTGATGCAGGGCATGTTCCGCATCGTCAACATGGTCATGCGCCTGGCGCCGATCGGTGCCTTTGGCGCCATTGCATTCACTATCGGCAAGTACGGCTTCGGCTCGTTGTTCTCCCTCGGCAAACTGATGGCCTGCGTCTATCTGACCTGCGCAGTGTTCGTGATCTTTGTGCTCGGGCCTATCTGCCGCTACAGCGGTTTCAGCCTGTGGAAGTTCCTCAAGTTCATCAAGGAAGAATTGTTCACGGTACTGGGCACCAGCTCTTCGGAATCGGTGCTGCCGCAGATGATTTCCAAAATGGAAAAGGCCGGTGTATCCAAACCCGTCGCCGGGATGATCATTCCATCCGGTTTGACCTTCAACCCGGACGGCCAGGCGATCTACTACACCATCGCCGCGATCTTCATCGCCCAGGCAACCAACACGCCGCTGACCCTGACCGACCAATTGATCGTGCTGGCCGTCTTGATGTTCACCTCCAAGGGATCGGCAGGCGTCACCGGGTCAGGGTTCATCATCCTGGCCGCCACCTTGTCGTCCCTGGGGACCATTCCGGTAGCGGGCATGGTGCTGCTGCTGGGCGTCGATCGCTTCATGTCCGAGGCTCGGGCGATCACCAATACCATCGGCAACGGTGTCGGCACCATGGCGATTGCCAAATGGGTCGGGGCACTGGACACGGTGAAAATGCACAAGGCGCTCAACGGCGAGATAGCAGAGCAGAAGCCTGAGGTTGTACAGGCGCAGGCTGTCCATGTCCCTTCTTCAGTGACGGGCAGTCCCTTGCTGCCCAGCCTTGAAAAGGCCTCGAGGGTGTAATTGCAGGGCCCCTCGGGGCCCTTTTGTATTTCTGCACGTTTTTACAGCGCCCTGCATGGCATCGTGCACCAGGCGGATGCAGCCCAATGGACTTTCGCCTGCATCCACCCAAGCGCACTCAGGATCAGGAGTCTGCTGGCGACTGGCACAAAGGCTGCAAGGTTCACGTCGGACTCACCTGCAGTGCCTGCCTCGGGACACCCTCGGTCAACGACGACCGATTGGCCGGGCAGAGCGTGGGTGACACTGCAAAAGAACAGGCAAAGGCGCCTGAAACCGAAGGGTTTCAGGCGTTTTTTTTTGCTTTTTCAACCGATCTCGGGGGCACTTATGAAAACAGCCGCACAATTGCTCAAACTGAAGGTCATGCAAAACCAGCATGTCCATAGCATCGCACCTGATCAGATGGTGCTTGAAGCGCTGAAGTTGATGGCTGAAAAGAATGTGGGGGCGCTACCCGTGATTGAAGAAGGGCGGGTGGTGGGTGTCATCAGCGAACGCGACTACGCGCGCAAAGTCGTTCTACAGGGCCGCTCTTCGGTCGGTACGCCGGTGCGGGCCATCATGAGCGCGCCCGTGGTGACGGCAGACAGCAGGCAGAGCATCGAGCGTTGCATGGTGGTCATGACCGACAGTCATCTTCGACATCTGCCGGTGGTGGACGGTGATCAACTGATTGGCCTGCTGTCGATTGGTGATCTGGTGAAGGAAGCCATCGTCGAGCAGGCCGACCTGATCCGGCAGCTGGAGCACTATATCCGTGGACAATGAAGCGACCCGGGCTGAAACGGATGGCGGCTATGGTGTGCCGGGTTCGGATGGAATAAGGATGACCAGATCCGTATCACCGATGTCGACACCTGCTTGTGAAAGCAAGGTCGTGACTTGCCCGCGGTGGTGGGTCTGGTGGTTGAAGAAGTGCATGAGCAAGCCATAAAAATCCTTGTCGGCGGGCACTCCCTTCATGCTTGAGTAGTTGAGGATGTGATCCAGGTCCGACTCGGTAATGGAGCGAGACCAATCAACAATGACCTGGTCGAGCCACACTCGATGTGCCGACAGCTCGCGGATATTCGAGAACAGCAACTCGTTGAGGTTCCTGGGGGCAGGCAGCTGTCGAATCGGCTCCAGCGCCGGATAGTTCGCCGGGTGCGTCGCGAAGCGCTTGAGCCAGACGGTGTCCCCGGCCACCAGGTGATTAAGCGTGCCGAGAATGGAGCCGAAGAATGCTTTGCGGTCCACTGCGAGCTCTTCATCGGACAGGCTGTTGGCCGCTTGATAGATCTTTGCGTTCATCCACTGGTTGTAGGTCGCCATCAGGCAGGTATGGCGGGTGCGGCTCATGGTGTTACTCCTTTCAGGTCACCCATATTGAAGTCTGTTTTCCAAACAGTCTCTGCGTTTTTACACACTCTGGGTCGGGAGCGGCCGCATCTTTACCTGTAGGCCTGGGTTCTGGCCCGGTTCAGTGCCAAGGCGCTCCGCATCAGGCTGCGCAATCGGAGAGTTGCCTGCGCAATCGGGGAGGTTGGCAGGCAGTGCAATCGCTAGTTTAGGGCTCATCCACTACCACGACGTCGGTGCCGGTTTGCGCAATGCCGGTGGTGTGGACTAAGGGAAACCTTTAGCCGGGTTGGAGATTACCCCTCAACGGATGCTGTTCATCTTGATACCCGCGCGGGGCCTACTGACTTACCTTGCACAGGCACGAAGCGTGTCGTCGTAGCGGATTGCACCATTGAGCCCCCAGGCGCTTTACCCGATAACAACAAAAGACCAGCGCTTTTAGTTTTTAGTTTAATTCTGCTCCTATAAATACAGTGCCCAGCACATACAGATGTGGAGAAGTTAGATGCATGAAGTAAAGCAGCCTTGCCGTGGGCTCAGTATTGCCAGCGTGTTGGGGATGATCTGTTCGCCATTGGCAGTACATGCCGATGTTATTGATGACAGTCACTTCAAAGTCGATACGCGTAACTTCTACTTGCACCGTAATTACACCAATACCAATGCGCCGGTTTCTGAAGTGCATAGTTGGTCTCAGGGTTTCGATGCGCAGTTCACCTCCGGTTACACCGACACGGCCCTGGCCATCGGTCTTGATGTGGACGCGCAATACGCCGTGCGCCTGGATTCGTCGGGCAACGACGGTTCGCTGCCGTACAGCGTCAGCGACCAGCAGACGGCCGATGACTACAGTCGCGCCGGTGCAACCTTGAAGATGCGCTACAGCAAGACCGAGTTGAAGGTGGGTGACCTTCGTCCACAACTGCCGGTGGCCTACGATGACACCAGTCGGCAGTTGGATACGATCTATCAAGGCGCTGTGGTCGAGTCCAGGGAAGTCGATGGGTTGACGCTGACCGGCGGTCGTTTCTGGTCGGCGGCGACACGGGAATCTTCCAACCACGAAAAACTGTACAAGTTTGGCTCCACCGATAATCTCGACAGTGACGGCCTGGACTTTGGCGGCGCCACTTACGACATCACCAAAAACCTGCAAGCCAGTTATTTCTATGGCGTGTTGCACGATATTTATCAGCAACACTATTTCGGCCTGATGCACATGGTTGACTTGGGTAATGGCTACAAACTTAAAACCGACTTGCGCTACTTCAACAACAATGAAGACGGCAATGCCTTGAATGGTGAAATCGACAACCGTTCCTACGGTGGCTTGTTCACCTTGCTCAAAGGCGCCCACATGTTTGGCCTCAGTTACCAGCGCATGCTCGGTGACAGCGTGTTCCCGACGATGAACGGTTATATCCCGCAACCCTACCTGGTGCACTGGTCGTCCCTGGGGTTCGTCCGCCCGGGTGAAAAGTCCTGGGGCGCTCGCTACAGCTATGACTTTGCCGGCATGGGCATGCCGGGGCTGAAGCTCTACACCCGCTACATCAAGGGCACCCACTGGAACCGCGGCAACAACCTCAGCGACAACCAGGAAAGCGAACGTTTCCTCGGGCTCAGCTACGTGGTCCAGAGCGGGGCGCTGCAAGGCCTGGGGCTGGACGTGCGCAACATCGACGTGAAACAGAAGTACGGCTACGACTACAACGAATTCCGAGTCGCCACGACCTACACCTGGAAGTTCTGGTAAGCCCGGTCCACCCAGTGATTGACCCCATAACAATAAGAGGCCTGACCATGTTCGAACCCTATGTCCTTTGCATCTGCCCCGCAACTTTCCAGTCGTTGTTCTGCGCATCGCTACGCGCATGAGCGGATTCCAAGAGGAGCAAACACTAGTGAATATCCAGGTCGATAACGCGGTCCTGCAAAAGAAAAAAACCTACCTTTACGAGTGGTACGTGGTCGGCCTGTGCATGGTCGCCTACATCTTTTCATTTGTGGATCGGCAGATCCTGGCGTTGATGATCGAGCCGATCAAGGCCGACCTGCAGATCAGCGACACCCAGTTCAGCTTGCTGCACGGGCTGGCCTTTTCGTTGTTCTACGCCTTCATGGGCATGCCCATCGCCTACCTGGCCGACCGCTTTTCGCGACCGAAGATCATCGCCGTCGGCGTCGTGTTCTGGAGCCTGGCGACAGCGGCCTGCGGCCTGAGCAAGAACTTCCTGCAGATGTTCCTCGCGCGCATTGGTGTCGGCGTCGGCGAAGCGGCCCTGTCGCCCTCGGCCTACTCGATGTTCAGCGACATGTTCCCCAAGGAGAAACTCGGTCGCGCCGTGGGCATCTACTCGATCGGCTCGTTCGTCGGTGGTGGCCTGGCCTTCCTGGTGGGCGGCTATGTGATCGCGATGCTCAAGGACATGAACACCATCGAGGTCGCTTTTCTCGGCGCGATGAAGGCCTGGCAGCTGGCTTTCTTCATTGTCGGCCTGCCCGGCATCGTCGTCGGCCTGTTGATCTGGCTCACGGTGCGCGACCCGGCGCGCAAGGGCCTGCAGGTCGATGCGCAGGGTAAGGCGAAGAAGGTCGCGATGACCGATGGCTTGCGCTTTCTCGGCCGGCACCGTGCCACCTTCACCTGCCATTACCTGGGTTTTTCGTTCTACGCCATGGCCCTGTTCTGCATGATGAGCTGGAGCCCGGCGCTGTACATCCGCAAGTTCGGCCTGTCGCCAATGGAGGCGGGCTACATGCTCGGCACCGTGCTGCTGGTGGCCAACACCGCCGGGGTACTGTTCGGTGGCTGGCTCACCGACTATCTGGCCAAGAAAGGTCATCAGGATGCGGCCATGCGCACCGGCGTCATCGGTGCCCTCGGCATGGCGGTGCCGGCCGTACTGTTCCCGCAAGCCGATCAACTATGGCTGTCGGTGACGCTGTTGGTGCCGGCGATGTTCTTCGCCTCGTTCCCGATGCCAGCCTCCACGGCGGCGATGCAGATCCTCGCGCCGAACCAGGTGCGTGCACAGGTTTCTGCCGTGTTCCTGCTGATCAGCAACCTGCTGGGCCTGGGCCTGGGCACCACGCTGGTGGCGTTGCTGACCGACCGCTACTTCGGCTCGCCCGCGGCGGTGGGCTCGTCGATGTCACTGGTAATCGCCGGCGCGTCGGCCTTGACCGTACTTCTACTGTGGCGCGGTTGCCGTCGCTTCCGTGAAAGTTATGCCCGGGAATATCCGACCCGGGCCTGATCAGCCACAGACCGCAATCGGCACCTCGGCCTCGCTCCTTCAACGGATGCGGGGCTGATGTGCTTCAAACAGGGGGAACCCTTGATGTTGAATGACGTACACCTGCTGGAACGGCACAGCCTGCTCAGCTCGGCCGATTACCGCGAGATCAAGGACAAGGTCAGCCACTACCTGTGCCCGCACAGTTTCAACGTACTGCGTGACGAGCCGATGTACACCCGGCTCAACGGCGTGTTTTTCGGCGATTCGGCGCTGCTCGACTTGAGTTATGGCGCGCCGGTGGAGATCACCATCGGCGACATCGCCGATCAGTACCTGTTCCGGATTACCTTGCAGGGGCAGTGCGAAGTCGCCCACGGTCGGCGCAGCGCGGCGATGCAGTCGGGCTACCTGAGCGTGTCCTCGCCGTTCGCGCAAAGCCGCATCGTCACCGATGGCGAGTGCCGCAACCTGATCCTGCGAGTCGACCGTGATGCCCTGGAGACGCAACTGCAACGCCTGCTCGGCCGCAGCCTGCGGCAGTCGGTGATCTTCGATGTCAGCGTCGATCACCTGGGCGCCGGCGTCGTCAGTCTCTATCACACCCTGGATTACATCTGCCGGCTGTACGGCAGCGGCGTCGACGGTTCGCGCCTCGCCGGCGGGTTGTCCGAATACCTGATGCAACTGCTGCTCACCCAATTGCCGCACAACTACTCGGCGGATCTTTTGCTCGATTCGCGCGCGCCGCTGCCGCACCACGTGAAAAAGGCCCGTGACTACATCGAGGAGCACCTCGACCAACCGATCAGCCTGACAACCTTGAGCGAGCTATGCGGCGTCTCGGTGCGCACCTTGCAGAACGGCTTCAACCAGTTCCTCCAGCAAGCGCCGGTCGAGTACATCCGTGACCGCCGGCTGGCGATGATCCACGAGTCGCTCAAACAGGGCGGGGGCGGTGAAACCGTCACCGATATCCTGCTGCGTCACGGCATCAACAGTTTCGGGCATTTCTCCAGTGCCTATCGGCAACGCTATGGCTGCCTGCCGTCGGATACCCTGCGGCGGCAGAAGCATTGAGACTCCTGCGCAATCCGTCATTCGGCTGCGCAATCGGATGAGTCTGTGGCGGTGCGGCTCGATAGGATCGAGTCTCCAACAAAAAGGAGTATCTGCATGAATATTACCGTGCTGGGTGGTGGTCACGGCTGTTACGCCGCTGCTGTCGAAATGGCTGAAAAAGGGCACCAGACCCGCCTGTGGCGCCGAGACTGCGCCGCGCTCAAGGAGCTGCTGGCCATCGGCAGCCTGACCATCAAGGACTACAAGGGCACTCGCCAGTTGTCCGTCGGCCAGCAGGGCGACAAGCTGTCGTTCACCGACGACCTGGCTGAAGCCCTGGCCGACGCGCAACTGGTGATCATCCCGTTGCCGTCGACCTCCCACGAAGACCTCGCCAGGCATGTTGCGCCACACCTGCACGATGGTCAGGTGGTGTTCCTGCCGCCGGGTACGTTCGGCAGCTTCGTGTTCGCCAAGGCCATGGCCGATGCGGGCAACCGCAGCCAGGTCGCCTTCGCTGAAACCGGCACGCTGCCGTACCTGGTCCGCAAGCACGGCGCCAGCGACCTGGTGATCAGCGGCTACGCTACCCGCCTGCCAACCGGTGTATTCCCCAGCAACCTGTCCGAGCACGCCTTCTCAGTGCTGCGCGAGGCCTACCCGAGCGTCGAGCCGATTGAAGACGCCCTGAGCGGTGCGTTGATGAATGCGGGCCCCATCATTCATCCGCCGCTGATCATGATGAACGCCGGTCCCCTGGAGCATTTCGAGTCCTGGGACATTCACAACGAAGGCACCCAGCCGTCGATTCGCCGCGTGACCAACCAGCTCGATGCCGAGCGCATGGCCGTGCGCGAAGCACTGACCTACGGCGCGCCGCACTTCCCGCTGGCCGATCACTACAACACCACCGAGGGCGAGGAGTGGATGTACGGTCGCGGTGCCCATGGCAAGCTCACCGACAGCGGCGACTGGCGCGAAGACATTGACCTGCAAAAGCATCGCTACATGCTCGAAGACACCCGCCTGGGCCTGTCCTTCCTGGTGTCCGTCGGCCGCTGGGCCGGTGTGCCGACCCCGGTCGCGCAGGGCTTGTTGAGCATTGCCTCGGTCGTCGCCTGTCGTGACCTCTACGCCGAAGGCCGTACCCTGGAAAACCTCGGCTTGGCCACGCTGAGTCGGGCGCAGATGACCGAACTTCTGACCAAGGGCTACAACTGATGAACGCCGCGCTGCCTCAAGTGAGCGTGGTCGGCGCCGGCCGGATGGGCGAGGGCATAGCCCTGGCGTTCATCCATGCGGGCCTGCCGGTAACCCTTATCGACATCAAGGACCGTGCCGAGGATGAGCGGCAAGGCTACTTCGAGCGAGTGCGCAACAACATCCGCAGCGAACTGCAGACGCTGGTGCGCCTCGGCATGCTCCAGCTGGAACAGGCGGACATCGCACTATCGCGGTTGACGCTGCAAGACCGATCCGAGGCTGCGGGGACATTGCGCCAGTGCGACCTGGTGTTCGAAGCGGTGCCGGAAGTCATCGCGGTCAAGCAGCAGACTTTCGCCTGGGTCAGCGAACATGTCCCGGCGTCGACCATCATCGCGTCCACCACCTCGACATTCCTGGTCACCGAGTTGAGCGAAATGGTCAGTGAGCCGCAGCGCTTCGTCAACGCGCACTGGCTCAACCCGGCCTACCTGATGCCGCTGGTGGAAGTCAGCCGCAGCGCAGCGACCTGCCCACAGGTGGTCGAGCGGCTGCTGCAACTGCTCAAGCGCATCGGCAAGGTGCCCGTGGTGTGCAATCCGGTGGCTGGCTACATCGTGCCGCGCATCCAGGCATTGGCGATGAACGAAGCGGCACGGATGGTGGAAGAGGGCGTGGCCAGCGCGGAGGATATCGACACTGCGGTACGCGTCGGCTTTGGCCTGCGTTTCTCGGTGTTGGGCCTGCTCGAGTTCATCGACTGGGGCGGCGGCGACATTTTGTACTACGCCTCGCGCTACCTGAGTGGAGCGCTGTCACCGCGTTTCGAGTCGCCGCAGGTGATTGCCGACAACATGCAAAACGGCCGCAATGGCTTGCGCGATGGCCAGGGTTTCTATGATTACCGTGACCTGGACGTGGACGCCTACAAGCAGCAGCGTCTCGGCGAGTTTGTGCGCAAGCTGGAGTTGTCGGGGCTGACGCCGCAGTTCGAGGGAGCGCTGGAGCAGGGCTGAGCATCAGGCGGGGAATCGGGTTATCCAGTGCCTCTCCCGGCCAATGCGGGTGGGGCGGGCAGCCGCCATAACCGGTCAAGTCGCGGGCGGACATCAGCCCAGCTCGAAGGTGGTGACGCCGAACACGCGTTCGTGCGCGATCGCCGGGGGAGGGCCGAGGTACATGCGTGCGCAGCCCAACACCTCGGTCATGGCCTGTTGCTGCACCAGTGCCATTGCTGCGGGGTTGTTCTGCGGGGCATCGAGAAACAGCGGGCCACCCTGCGCAAATTGCGCCAGGCGCACGTACAGGGCATTGGCTGCCCGGGCGTCATCGGCGAACAAAGGGCCGACCTTGCAGCCTTCCCGGCAGCGCCTGACTACGCCATAGCCGCTCAGCCTGCCGTCGCGCCGACAACCCACGGCGAGTGCATCGGGCTGGGTTATCCAGCCGCTCAGGAAGGTCGCGCGCTCGGCGGGGAAACAGGTGCGGTCGTAATCGACAACCTGATCGAACGGCACGCTGGCCAACGGCACGATGTCCTCGTCGCCTGCCGGCGAGGAGCGTTGGCTGATCCCGGCACGAAAACGCATGTTGCGATGGGAGAAGACGAAACCACCCTTGGCGTAGTAGTCCTGCATCGCGAAGACGCCGTCCATGCCGATGCTCGCGCCAGGGCGCAGGCGGGCGAGGAGGCGCTCGCGGCGTGCGTGCCAGAGGGTATTGCCCAGGCCTTGACCGCGATATTCAGGCCGGACGATGAAAAACCCCATGAAACCGAAATCGCCATGGTAGGAGGTGATGGCGCCGCCGCCGATCAGTTCGTCGCCCCGGCACGCCGCGATGAAGGCGTCAGGGTCCGTGGCCCAGAACAGCTCGGCATCGTGAAAACCGGGATTCCAACCCTCGCGGGCAGCCCAATCGACGAGCTCGTCCAGCTCGGGACGGGTCATGTTGCGTATGACCAGCTGATTCGACACCGCGAAGTTCTCCTCAGTCGCTGACCAGGCCTGTGGTCAATCCCCACGCCGAACCCTTTGGGTATAGCTTCAAGCCGGGTATTGAGCCAGGTCGTCACGTCAGCTCAAGGCGCTCATCGGGGCATTTTCAGGAAGCGCTGTTCATGATCGGGATCAGGCAACAGGCAGGTGTCGTACTTGCCGAAGAGTCGATAACGGTTTAGCGCAATGCGGTCGTAGGCCCAGTCCAGCAGTTTGCGCGGGAAGATGCGCAACAGATTCACCGGGCGCCAGCGTGCGGGCAACTGGGCAAAGACTTCGAAATACGCATCCGAACGGTCCCAGTAGTGCCGGTCGCGGATCACCGCCAGGGTGTCGAATCGGTCCAGGGGCAAACCCGCCCAGGCGAGCAGAGCCTGCCCCTCGGGCGACTGAACCGCCGCCAGCCGCAGGCGCCGCTGGCGGTCATGGCGAATCAGGAACCGCACCCAGCCGTTGCACAGCTTGCAGACACCGTCGAACAAGACCACCGTCTCTCCGGGTTCGAGCAGTGGCGCGGGCGAGGGGCGGACTTGCGAGGCTGGCATTGGCGTGGGTCCGAGGGAACCTGGTGATCCCGGATCATAACCGTGTGCCAGCGTTAGCGTCTGCATCGGGCCGATGAGCTAGGCGCCGGTGTGGGTGGCGGCGCACTGTTTTACGCGTTTGTGGTTTTTTGGCGCCCTCATCAGCAGCGGGCCGAATGTTGCCAGCAGGCCCAGCATGATCAACGGGAAGAACATCAGCGAATCCAGACCGAAATGGCTGACGATCACGGTGATGGCGGCGGGCCCCACGAGCATGCCGGAGAAACCGATGCAATTGACGATGCCGATGTTGCGGCCCGCATGTTGCGGGTCCCGGCGTCCGGCGGCGGAAATCATCAGCGGCGCGATGCAGGAAAGGCCGAGGCCGAACAACGCGAAGCCGAGGATGCCGGTAACGGCCGTGCCGCCGACGATGGTGAGGGTCATTCCAAGGACGCAGATCGTCCCGCAGGCGAACACCACTTGGGCATTGCCGAAGGTTGCCGCCAGCCGGTCGCCGAACAGACGCCCGATGAACGCCGCACCGACGAATATCGACACCGCCATGCCCGCGGTGGAAGTCGAGGTCGAGAACTCGCGGCGAATGTATTCCTGGCCCCAGTCGGCGATTGCGTTTTCACCCATCATGCTGCCCAGCAGCAGGGTACCGAGCGCAATCATCACCAGAAACGTTTTGGTCGACGGCCCCTTGCCGATTTCATCTGCGGTCTGAGCGCCCGCTTGCCAGTCGCCCAGGGCAGCGTCGGGGACGTCATGCTTGCCCAGCAGCCACCGGCTGAATATGCAGCCGATGATCAGCATGGCGATACCCAGCACGGTAAAGGGCACTTGTACGCTGTCGGTGTAGAACCCCGTCAGCCAGCTGCAGGCCATCCCCAGCAGAAAACCACCCAGCGAATAGAACGCATGGAAGCCGGACATGATCGAGCGCTGATAAAACCGCTCGACCTGCACGCCATGGGCATTCAGCGCCGTATCCAGGGCGCCGCGCAGCAAACCCAGGACAACGCCAAAGCACATCGCGAACCAGAAACCGCTGACGAAACCCAGCGGGATAATCGACAGCGGGTAGGCGAGGGCGCATACGGTGATCACCGGTTTTGCACCGAAGGAGTCCAGCAGACGGCCGACCAGCAGTGCGCCTGCCGCCGAGCCGACGCCGACCCCGAGTGCGATCAGGCCGAAGTTGGCGTCACCCAGCTCACCGGTAAAGCCCAGTTGTGTCCTGAACACACTCACCCCGGTCGACCAGATGTACATCATTGCGCCGATCATCATGAATCCGAGAAAGGTCGCGATACGCGCCTTGCGGATGCGTTTGGGCACTGGAGTTTTTTTAACGTTGTTCATCACGCTGCATTGTCCCTGTTGTTTTTGTTGGGTGTGCATGCAAAAGCTGGATAAGACGAGAAAGAGTTATACGTATAACTCCAGCAAAAATAACATTGGTGGCGCCACTGATGTCAACTGTTTCGAGCGTCATTCTCAAGTCAGGCGACGTATAGCATGCGGCCTGGTTCACCGAGGCTGCCGGTTTTGAATGGATCCTGTGGCCGAACGGATTATTTTGAGTTATACGTATAACTCGAAAAAATCCGAGCACAGGGGTGTCCGTGTCGTCTCAAGAATTGCTACTGCCGTGCGCTACGCCTCATCTGCCGGCCTATCGATCGACGTTCCTGTTGTCTGGGGTGTGCATGGGCGCCTGGGCGCCGTTGGTGCCCTATGCGCGCACGAGGGCGGGGATCGACGACGCGGCGCTGGGGCTGCTGTTGCTGTGCCTTGGCCTGGGTTCACTGGTGATGATGCCGCTGGCGGGCATTCTCAATGCGCGCAGGGGCTGTCGCTTTACGATGCACGTGGGTATTGCCCTGGTGCTGCTGACCTTGCCCTTGTTGGCGACGACGCATTCCTTCGCCGGCTTGATGTTCAGCCTTGTCGTGTTCGGGGCGGGGTGCGGGTCGGTCGACGTGACGATGAACGTTCAGGGCGTGATGGTCGAACGCGCGACCGGACGCTCGCTCATGTCCGGCTTTCATGGGCTGTTCAGCCTTGGAGCGATTATCAGTGCGGCAGGTATCACCGCATTGTTATGGCTGGGCGCCACGCCTTTGGTGGCAAGCAGTGCGGTCATGGCGATCCTGGTCGCCTTCGTCCTCACGCATGGCCGCCAGTTGCTGGGGCGCAGTGGTGACGAAGGCGCCCCGATATTTGTCAGGCCAACCCGAAAGGTTTTACTGCTGGGTATGCTTTGCCTGTTCGCCTTCCTTGCGGAAGGGGCGATCCTCGACTGGAGCGCGGTGTTCCTGGCCGACGAGCGAGGTGTCCAGCACTCGCTGGCCGGCCTGGGCTACGCAGTGTTTGCGGTCATGATGGCGCTGGGCCGATTGAACGGAGACCGGATACTGTTGAAGCTGGGCGCGCGGGTGGTGCTCATTGGCGGTGGACTGGTGGTCATGTCCGGGTTCGCGATGGTGGTGTTGGCGAATGACTGGCTGTTGAATCTCGTGGGGTTCGCGGTGATAGGCGCAGGTCTGGCCAACATCGCTCCGGTCTACCTGTCGCTGGCAGGCGCGCAAACGTCGATGCCCGGTGAGCTGGCCATTGCCGCCGCCACCAGCCTGGGCTACCTCGGCATATTGATGGGGCCGGCGGCCATCGGGTTCGTCGCCCATGCAAGCAACCTCTCGCTGGCATTGCTCGTCGTTGCCTCGTTGATGATCGCGATCATTTTCAGTGCCACTCGACTGGTTCCGAAGGTTTCGCCGCAACGGTTACACTGAGCACATGGCGTTTTTTTACTGACCTCTCACGAGGTTTTCAAAACAGATCGGGAAGCAAGCGATGGCATCCGTTTCAATGAAAGATGTAGCACTGGCGGCGGGGGTGTCTCAGCCTGCGGTGTCTTACGCCTACAATCGCCCATCCAAACTGTCCGAGGCCCAACGTGAGCATATCCTTGCCATAGCCGCGTCCCTGGGCTACCCGGGACCCAATGTGCTTGGCCGCAGCCTTCGCTCGGGCAAGATCGGGGCGATCGGGTTGATGATGATGGACAAGTTGTCCCTGGCGTTCGCCGACCCTTGCACCGTTGCCTTGCTGCGCGGGATCAGCGAGGTGGGCGAACTGGAGAACGTCGCGCTGACGTTGTTCCCGCTCAACAACAATCGGATCATTGGCCGCACACCCGCAGCGAACCACGGCAGCCTCGCGCTGCGCGGGCTGGTGGATGGATTGATCATCTCGACCCTGCCTGACGACCATCCAGCCGTGCTGGCCGTGGTGAAACAGAACATTCCGTTTGTGGTGATCGATTCGCCGTTGGTGGAAGGTTCTTTTTTTGTCGGGATCGATGACCGCGGTGCCGCACGCGCGCAGATGCGTCACTTGCTGGACCTGGGGCACCGCAAGATAGGGGTCATCATTGACCGGCTGAACCCGGACGGCTATCGCGGCCCTATCGACCGGCACCGCTTCAAGAGTGCCAGCGAGCGTATCGTCAGGGAGCGGCTGACCGGCTATGTGGAGGAGGCCAGTGCAGCGGGCCTGGCGTTCGAGGACCTGAGCATCATCGAGGCTGGCGGGCTGGATTCGACGTCCGGGCAAGCCGCGGCCTTTACCTTGCTGACATCCAGCGACGTCACGGCAGTGGTTGCCTGTTCGGATGTCATGGCGATCGCGTGCATGAAAACCGCTCACGCGCTCAATCGCGAGGTTCCACAAGCCCTTTCGGTGATTGGCTTCGACGATATTCCCGAGGCGGTGCAACTGGGCCTGACCACCATTGGCCAGCCCATCGTCGAGAAAGGCGTCTATGCGGCAAGGCTGTTGACCGAGCAGTTGAATGCGCCGGCCGATGCTCCGCTGGCGCCTGAACAGAAGATTTTCGCCACCAAGCTGATCGTGCGCACTTCGACGCGCAAGGTGCAGGACGCTTGACACCGTTCGATGAACAAGGCTGCGGTGACAACCGCAGCCTTCACTTTCACCCTATGCCGTTCACGGCGCCAATTGGCTGAAGTTCGCCGCGACCCGCAGGGCGTTGGCGGCGATGGTGAGTGCCGGATTGACCGCGGCCGATGACGGGAAGAAAGAACTGTCGACCACCCAGACATTGTCCAGGTCATGCATCTTGCAATTGGTGTCCAGCACGCTCGACGCCGGGTCCTTGCCCATGACCGCCGTACCGCATTGATGCGAATTGGTGGCAATGCCCATGCGCGCTTTCAGGATCAGCGGGTAGCCAGCCGCCCGCATGACCTGGCTGGTCTTGCTCACCAGGCCTTCATGGGCCTTGAGGTTGTTGGGTTGCCAATGGACCTTGATCGCACCGCGCTCTGCGTCATAGGTGACCCGGTTCTCCCGGGTCGGCAGGTCCTCCGACGTCAGGTACAGGTCGACGCTGTGATCGGTGATGTAGCGCGAGGCGAACTTTGGCAGCCACGGACGCATGGAGGTGATCATCGGTTCGCGGATTTTCCCCAGCATCTGCACGTTCCCCAGGGGGAACGAGTTGTTCGCACCGGCGCTGTACCAGTCGTTGATGGCCAGGGTCTTCTGGAAGATCACCTTGTTTTTGCGTCGAGGGTCGACCGCCAGCATGAACGTACTGTTGTGCACCATGTAGTTGCGACCCACTTGCCCGGAACTGTTGCCCAGGCCTTCGGGGTGCTGTTCGTTTGCCGACTTGAGCAACAGCGCGGCGCTGTTCACCGCTCCGCAGGCCAGAACGAAGCGCTTGGCGTGCAGCGTCACGGCGCGACCATCGATCAGGCCGTGGGCGTGCGTGACCGTGCGCCCGTCCGCTGCGGTTTTCAGTTGCTTGATCGTGGTACGGGTCAGCAACCTGACGCTTGTGCTGCGCAAGGCCGGCCGCAATGCAGAAACTTCAGCGTCAGCCTTTGCGTCCAGCAGGCAAGGGTAACCATCGCACGTTGAGCACAGTACGCAGTCACCGCCATTGCCATAGTCCACGGCCGCAGGCATCACGAAAGGCTTGAGGCCTGAGCGGCGCATGCTCTGTTCCAGGGCAGCCAGGGCAGGGTCGTGCTCGAGCGCCGGTTGTGGGTAGGGGCCCGAGCGCCAGGGCTCGCTGGGATCGACGCCTGCCTGGCCGTGTACCCGGTAGAGTTTTTCCGCCTCGGCGTACCAGGGTTCCAGATCCGCATAGCTGATCGGCCAGGCCGGGGAGAGGCCTTCGGCGTGGCGGATTTCGGCAAAGTCTTCTTCGCGAAACCGTGGCAGCATCGCGCCATAGAATTTGGTGTTTCCGCCGACGTAATAAAACACCCCAGGCGAAAAGGGTTGGTTGGCTTCGTCCAGCCATTGCTCGGCATTGCGGTAACGGCCTTGTCCGAAGACCGATTCGGCACTCCAGTTGTGTATTTCTCGCGGCAGGAAATCCCCGCGTTCGACGATCACGATGTCCAGCCCGCTGTCACGCAGCGCATGGGCAAAGGTCGAACCGCCCATGCCCGAGCCGATAATCACCACATCACAATTGATATTGCCATCTGCATCAGGTGTCACCACGTCGAGGGCGCGCGGTTCGCGCGGCGCCCCCGATTGTGGATTCAGCTCTGCATGATGCGAAATCAATGCATCACTCATTTGAGCTGCTCCAGTTCTTACAGGTGTTGTTCGGAGTTGCGGATTTGCCAGTACTCGTCCTGACGTTCGTCAGTGATGTATTCGGGAATCGGGAAGTCCCACCAGCCCGGTACCCAAGGGCCGGCGGCGTCGCGGTCGGTCGGGATTTCGATCAGCACCGGAGCGTTAAGGTCCAGGGCCTCCTGGAGGATCGGCTCAAGGTCTTCCGGGCGCTCCACACGGTAAGACTTCAGGCCGAAGGCTTCGCCCACCGCTTTGAAGTCCGGGCTGTATGGCGTGCCGTCCGGATGGTTGAACTCGGTGCCGATATGGCGGCTGGTCTGCTTGCGCTGGCCACCGCGAATCGACATGTACCCGGCGTTGTTCTGGATCATGAACACGACCGGAATGTTGTTGGTCACGCAAATCGCGATTTCCTGCGACGTCATCAGGAAATCACCGTCGCCCAGGATGCAGACCACCGGCTGGTTCGGCGCCGCCAGTTTGGCGCCGATGGCGGCAGGCACGGCCCAGCCCATGGAGGAGAACCCGCCGGAGGTCAGGTGCGTGCGCGGGGTATAGACCGGGAAGGTCTGCTTGACCGCGCCCTGGGTGTTGCCGGAACCGACCACGACGATGGTGTCGCGCGGGAAGATCTTGCGCAACGCGCCCAATGGACGTTGCGAGGTGAACGGGAAGCGGTCGGAGTCACGACGGCCGGCCAGTTTGGTTTCCCATTCGTCCTGATAACCGCGCAGGTCGCTGAGGTACTCCTCGCGATCGACAGTCTGGCCTTTCAGGCCTTCGACGATATGGGCCAGCGCGTGTTTGGCGTCTGCACAGATGCCCACGGTGACGGGGTAGTTCTTGCCGATTTCGTGCGGGTCGATGTCGATGTGGATCAACTTCGACGGCGGAATGGCGAAGGTCACGCCCTTGGCATAACTGGACGACGACCAGTCGGTGAAGCGACAACCCACGGCGATAATCACATCGGCCGTGGAAGCCACTTTATTACCGCACATGGTGCCGGTCTGGCCGACGCTGCCGGCGAACAACGGGTGGTCTTCGGGGAAGCCGCTTTTGCCGTTCCAGGTGGTGACCACCGGAATTTTCCAGGCCTCGGCCAGGGCGAGCACTTCAGCGCTTGCCTCGCCCGTGATCACACCGCCACCGATGACCAGCACCGGGCGCTTGCAGGCCTGCAGTTCTTCAACGGCGCGGGCCGTGGCCGCCGGATCCGGGAAGCACTTGCCGATCGGCGTGCGTTCTTCCAGGGCATGCAGGGTCACTTCCGCGGCTTCGGCCTGGACATCCATCGGGATTTCCAGATGCACCGGCCCCGGGCGGCCGGTGACCATCGAGCTCCAGGCCCGATGCATCATGAACGGCAACTCTTCAACGCGCGTCGCGACCCAGTGGCGCTTGGTCACGGCTTCGGCGATTTTCGGGAAATCGTTGTCGGTGTAGCGTTCCAGCTCCTGCAGCAGACCGTGGCCACGCATGTGCGTGGGCGGCCCACCAGTGATCAGCATCAGGCTGGTGGAGTCGGTGAACGCGGTGGCCATGCCGATCACGGTGTTGGCAGCACCGGCACCGATGGAGGTGACCGCCGCCATCGGCTTGCCGGCCACGCGGTAGTAACCATCGGCCAGATGCACGGCGCTCTGTTCGTGGAAGACCTGGATGAACTTGAGTTTCGAGTCTTCTTCGAGGAAGGCGTCGGTGAGTGTCCAGATACCGTGGCCGGGAATGCCGGCGACATACTCGACGCCGTAGTTTTTCAGGGTTTGTGCGACGATCTGGCTGCCGGTCAATTTGCTCATGACAGGACTCCTTGGGTTGATGAAAGCGGGGTGGATGCGGTGGTTTTGCCGTGACCTTCAGCTCGTCCGCGCGTTGCCCAGTTCAGGCCCTGTTTGGTCAGGCGACGGATATTGGGGTCGGCCAGGTTGCTGGTGTCGTGCCCGATGGAGTGGTAGAAAACGCGCCCCAGGCCCCACTGGCGTACCCAGGCAACCGGGCTGCGATGGCCCTTGATCCACGGGAACGGGTTGCCATCGAACGTGGTTTCGGCGAGCACATGGATGTTCGGGTCCACCTGCATGTAGTACTGCTCGGAACGCACCTCGAAATCCTCGACGCCTTGAGTGACTTCATGCGTGCGGTCGATGACGTTGACCTGGTAAGGATGGGGAAAGCCTTCGCCCATCGGATGCTCGAGAAAGGAGCCGCCCAGGACCCAGTGGTACTTGAGGCTTGCGCGAAAGGCCGCTCCCGCACCGTGCCAACCCACCAGGCCGGTACCGCTTTCGATCGCTTCGAGCAGGCGGTTTTCCTGCGAGGCGGTCAGCGTTTCAGTGGTTACCGCGTTGTTCCAGCCAATCACGATCAGGTCGTAACCGGTCAAATCCCTGTCCAATGTGAAGATGTCGGTCGACTCTTCAACGTCGAAATCCAGCTCCTGGAAAACGGTCCGGGCCCATGCGGCGATTTCATAGGGGAAATGGCCGGGCCAGCCACCGTATAGATACAAGACTCGACTCACGGTTGGTCACCTCTTAAGTTGGGTGTGATTATTAGGTTATACGTATAACCGCTTATTTAAGCTATCACTCAAAACGGCGCTGTCAATGCCTTGATCAAATATTTAATGGAATAGCCAGGCCGGCTTGGGTTTGCGTGGAGATGCGGTGAACAAGCACGGACAGTAGAACGGTTTTGTTCAAGTCGGTTTTGATAATAAAAGGTTATACGAATAACACGATCGCCCGCGCCAGAGCGGCTGCGCTGCCGCAAGTGCTTCAACTTTGCGTCTGTGCTGCGTCAGATCGCGTCAGCAATAAGGCGGCTGCGAAATTGCCCGGAGCAGGGGGGTGCGAAAAGATGTTTGCCAATGCTGAGTGCATGTTGCGTGCATCAAGAACCACCAGGAGCAAATTGATGATTCGTTATCTGAAAAAAAGTAAGCCGGTCGAAGCCCAAGCCGAAATCGCTGCGCAAGTGCGCGATACGGTCGAGCAGATCATTGCCGATGTCGCCAAAAACGGCGATGCAGCCGTTCGCGAGTATTCGAAGAAATTCGATAAGTGGGAGCCTGCCACCTTCCGCTTGACCGACGAAGAAATCGCCGCGTGCGTCGCCAGTCTTTCGGAACAGGAAATCGGTGACATCAAGTTTGCGCAGGCACAGGTGCGGCGATTTGCCGAAGTGCAAAAAGCCTCGATGCACGACGTCGAAGTCGAAACACTCCCGGGCGTGATCCTCGGGCATCGCAACATTGCGGTGAACTCGGTGGGCTGCTACATCCCCGGCGGCAAGTATCCCTTGCTGGCCTCGGCACACATGAGCGTATTGACGGCCAAGGTGGCGGGCGTCAAGCGCGTGGTTGCAGCGGCGCCACCGTTCGACGGCAAGCCTCATCCGGCCATCGTGACGGCCATGTACCTGGCCGGCGCCGATGAAATCTATTGTGTTGGCGGCGTCCAGGCCATTGCTGCGTTGGCGTTGGGCACCGATGCCTTCAAGCCGGTCGATATGATCGTCGGCCCGGGCAACGCCTATGTCGCCGAAGCCAAGCGTCAGCTGTTCGGCAAGATCGGCATCGACCTGATTGCCGGCCCCACCGAAACGCTGGTGATCGCCGATGACAGTTCCGACGTCGAAATCATTGCCGCGGACTTGCTCGGGCAGGCCGAGCACGGCGTCAACTCGCCAGCGGTGTTTTTGACCAACAGCGCTGAGCTGGCGGAAACCCTGCCGGCGGAAATCGAGCGCCAACTGGGCATTTTGTCGACCGCGCCTGTCGCCTCCGTCGCCTGGCGTGACTATGGCGAGATCATCCTGTGCGACACCGTGGACGAACTGGTCGAGGAAGCCGACCGCATTGCCTCCGAACACGTCCAGGTCATGACCCGTGACCCTCTGTACTTCCTGGAACACATGACCAACTACGGCGCGTTGTTCCTCGGGCAGCGCACCAATGTCTCCTACGGCGACAAGGTGATCGGCACCAACCACACACTGCCCACCACCGGAACCGCGCGTTACACCGGCGGCCTGTGGGTCGGCAAGTTCATCAAGACCTGCACCTATCAGCGCGTCCTGACTGACGAAGCGTCTGTGCTGGTCGGCGAGTACTGCTCGCGCTTGTGCGGCATGGAAGGTTTTGCCGGGCACAAGGAACAGGCGGATATCCGGATTCGCCGCTACAAACAGGCCGTCTGATCGTCCAGTGGTAAAAAAGGCTCCCCATTCGGGGAGCTCTTTTTTGGCTTTCAGCGATGGTCGTTAACGATGACGCGTGTGAACCCGGATTTACGCGGCGCACTGGAGTCCATCGCCGGCAAGCCGGCTCCTACAGGTATCGCGTATTTCCCGGGATTACATGATTCTCGGGGCACTTGTAGGAGCTGGCTCGCCAGCGATGGTCGTTAACGATGACGCGTGTAACCCGGATAAAACGCGGCGCACTGGAGTCCATCGCCGGCAAGCCGGCTCCTACCCGAGCGACGCCACGCTGTTGAGCAGTGTCTTGACCAGTTGCGCCTGGCGGGTGGCGCCGGTCTTGGCGAACACTCCGCGCAGGTGGGCGCGCACCGTGTTGCGGGAAACCCCGAGGGCCAGGGCTGTTTCGTCGAGGGTTTGCCCGTCCATGACGAGCATGGCCACTTCGGTTTCCGTGGGCGTCAGCTGGAACAGGCTGCGCAGCAGGTTTCGCGATGCCTGCGGTGAATCCGACGGGTCGCGGATGAACACCGCCACGGCGGGCCGTCGTGCGCCGTTGCGGGCTTGATAGCTCATGGGGATGGGGCGCAGCAGCAAATTGAGTGGCATCTCACCGCTTGGCCGGGTCAGGGTCAACACTTCGATGTCATCGAGGCCACGCTGGCGTTGTTTCAATACGGCCTGGATGGCTTGTTGCACCCTGCGGTTCTGTTGGCTGGTGAAGGCACAGAGCTTGTCGTGCCGGCATTCCAGGCCATCACGGCTGTCAAACAGGCGCTGGGCCGCGCGGTTGCAACGCATCATGGTGCCGTTATCGTCGAGGATCGCCGTGCCCACCATCAGACGGTCGATGGTCGCGGCATAGAGTTGGCGTTCGGAGTCCAGTTGCTCTACGGCCGAATGCAGGTCCACCGCTTGTTGCAGGTGGGGCAGGAGCAGGCGGATCAAGGCAATCTCCGCGGCATCGAAGTCGCGGCTGGCGTGGTTGCGGCAAGCGAACAACGCGCAATGCATGCCCGTGGGCGTGCGCATGTTGGCGACCAGGACGTGGCGCAAATCCAGCGGCTGCAGATAATTACGGTAGAAGTCGTGGGCCAGCCAGGCCTCCGTTCCCAGCACCTGATCGGCACTGGCCACCTGCTCGACAGGCCATTCGATGAAGGGGCAGATCGAGTAGTACTGTTCGCTGTAGAACGGCTCGCCGGGCAGCAGCGGACCATGAATCGACGCGTTGACGATCAGCCCCGGCCGTTCATGGTCGGGGTTGCGCAGCACCAGGGTGAAGAAGCTTGCCTCGAAACGCTGGCGCAATGTTTCCAGCAGGCCGGACCAGGGTGTCGACTCAAGGGGGCCTTGATAGACCAGGGCAAGCAAGCTGCTGAGCTCGGCAGACGGGATGTCGGTAGTGGGCTGAAGGTCCTTGCAGGCCGGAAAAGGGAGGGTCATGGATGCGCCTCACTACTGTTTGTTATTGTCGTTCGAGTATTGATCGCGCCCATGGCGGGAAAATCGTCCGTATGGCTTAGGCTGGTGATCGAGTTATGTGATAAGGCAGCGCCACACCGGTACAGGTCGGTATGGCGCTGCGCTCATGGGCTTTTACAGTGCCAGCAGAGCCTCGACGATACGCTCGGCGGCCGTTTCGGCCGACTCATGGCGGGTATCGATGTGGATGTCCGGCGCTACCGGCGGCTCATAAGGCGAGTCGATCCCGGTGAAGTTCTTCAACTCACCGCGCCGGGCTTTCTGGTACAGGCCCTTGGGGTCGCGCTGTTCGACCAGGGCCAGCGGCGCGTCGACGAAAATCTCGAGGAAATTGCCGTCTCCCGCCAGCCGGCGTGCCATTTCGCGCTCGGCACGGAACGGCGAGATGAACGACACCAGGGTGATCAGGCCGGCATCGAGCATCAGCTTCGCCACTTCCGAGACCCGGCGAATGTTCTCCACCCGGTCGGCTTCGGTGAAGCCCAGGTCGCGATTGAGGCCATGGCGGACATTGTCGCCATCGAGCAGGTAAGTGTGCCGGCCAAGGGTGTGCAGCTTGCGCTCCACCAGGTTGGCAATGGTCGACTTGCCCGCACCGGACAACCCGGTGAACCACAGGATTCGCGGTGACTGCCCCTTGAGCGTCGCATGGGCTTCGCGGTTCACGTCGATGGCCTGCCAGTGCACGTTCTGTGCGCGACGCAAGGCAAAGTGCAGCATGCCGGCGCCGACCGTGCGGTTGCTCAAGCGGTCGATAATGATGAACCCACCCGTATCACGGTTCTCGGCATAGGCATCGAAGGCGATCGGCCGGTCCAGGTGCAGGTTGCACACGCCGATACCGTTCAGCTCCAGGGTTTTCGCCGCCAGGTGTTCCAGACTGTTCACATCGACCCGGTGCTTGAGGTTGGCGCAGCTCATGCTGACGGTCCGGCAGCCGATCTTCATCAGGTAGGGACGCCCGGGCAGCATCGGCTCTTCGTCCATCCACACCAGCGTCGCCTCGAACTGGTCGGCAACGGCCGCCGGTGCATCGGCCAGCGCAATCAAGTCGCCGCGGCTGATATCGATTTCATCCTTGAGGGTCAGGGTCACGGCCTGGCCGCAAACGGCTTGCTGCTGTTGCCCGGCGCTGCCGAGGATGGCAGTGACTTCACTCTGCTGTCCCGAGGGCAGCACGCGGATACGATCACCGACGCTGACGCTGCCGGCCGCGACATTGCCGCAGTAACCACGGAAATCGAGGTTCGGCCGATTCACCCATTGCACGGGCAGGCGAAACGCGGCGTCTACTTGTCGAGCCTGCTCAAGCGGGACGTTTTCCAGATGCTGGAGCAGGGTAGGTCCCTGGTACCAGGGCGTGTTAGGGCTGGCTTCAAGCATGTTGTCGCCACGCAGAGCCGAGAGCGGGATGCACTGGATGTCATGCAGGCCAATCTGCTTGGCGAACGCGCGATAATCCGCTTCGATGCGCTCGAACACCGCATGGGAATAGTCCACCAGGTCCAGCTTGTTAATGGCGACCACAACCTTGCGGATGCCCAGCAGCGACACCAGGTAACTGTGCCGGCGGGTCTGGGTCAGTATGCCCTGGCGGGCATCGATGAGGATCACCGCGAGGTCGGCGGTCGAGGCGCCGGTGACCATGTTGCGGGTGTATTGTTCGTGGCCGGGGGTGTCGGCAACGATGAACTTGCGCTTGTCGGTGGCGAAAAAACGGTACGCCACATCGATGGTGATGCCTTGCTCGCGCTCGGCACTCAAACCATCGACCAATAGGGCGAAATCCAGTTCGTCACCCTGGGTGCCGAGCTTTTTCGAGTCGGCTTCCAGTTGGCCCAACTGGTCCTCGAACAGCACCTTGGACTCATACAGCAGGCGGCCGATCAGGGTGCTTTTGCCATCGTCAACGCTGCCACAGGTAATGAAACGCAGCAGCTGCTTGTTCTGTTGCTGTTGCAGATAGGGCGTCAGGTCGTCATTGAAGGTTTCGTTCAGCGCGCTCATCAGAAATACCCCTCTTGTTTCTTTTTCTCCATGGAACCGGCCGAGTCGCTGTCGATCAGTCGCCCCTGACGTTCAGACGTACGGCTGACCAGCATCTCGCTGATGATCGCCGGCAGGTTGTCGGCGTCGCTGTCGATGGCACCGGTCAGCGGGTAACAGCCGAGCGTGCGGAAACGCACCTTGCGCATCTGCGGGGCTTCGCCTGGCTTGAGCGGCAGTCGCTCGTCGTCGACCATGATCAGCGTGCCGTCGCGCTGCACGACAGGACGCTCCTTGGCGAAATACAGCGGCACGATGGGGATCTGTTCGAGGTAGATGTACTGCCAGATATCCAGCTCGGTCCAGTTCGACAACGGGAATACCCGCAGGCTTTCGCCCTTGCGCTTGCGTGTGTTGTACAAGCGCCAAAGCTCGGGACGCTGTTGCTTGGGGTCCCAGCGATGCTGTTCCGAGCGCAGGGAAAACATGCGTTCCTTGGCCCGCGACTTCTCTTCATCGCGGCGGGCACCGCCGAAAGCCGCGTCGAAACCATAGTGGTCCAGGGCCTGCTTCAGACCTTGGGTCTTCCACACGTCGGTGTGCAGGGACGAGCCGTGGGTAAAGGGATCGATGGCCTTTTCCACGCCCTCGGGATTGATATGCACCAGCAGTTCCAGGCCCAGGCGTGCAGCGGTCTGGTCGCGGAAAGCGATCATTTCGCGGAATTTCCAGGTGGTGTCCACGTGCAGCAAGGGGAAGGGCGGCTTGCCCGGGGCGAAGGCTTTCATCGCCAGGTGCAGCATGACGGCGCTGTCCTTGCCGATGGAGTAAAGCATCACCGGGTTTTCACATTCGGCGACCACTTCGCGGATGATCTGGATGCTTTCCGCTTCCAGCCATTGCAGATGAGTCAACATCGGATACCTCCTCGAGTTCTGCCGGGTTGGGCTCCGGCTGGACATCACGGTAGGTAAAGCGCCACTGGCGCTTCTTCGTCTGCTCGGACGAAGAGGGCGCCAGCGGCTGAGGGTCACGCGACGGACGCGTAAAGCGACTCGGCGCGGACCTTGAGGGCCCGGGCAACGGCGTCGAAACCCTGTTGCACCCAGGGACCGTGGTTGGCCATGACCTGGTCTGCGGTCGCGCCGAGGAACTGGTCGGTGGTGTGGTAACGGCAACTGTTCGCGCCGGTGCGTTCGATCAACTGCTCGCGCCGGGCGGCGTCGGGATTGTCGGCGTTGGCGTACATCTCCCAGGCGAGCAACCGGTGGGGCTCGAAGTCCGCCAGGTACTCGATCACGTGCAGCAGCTCACCTGGCCGGCGTGGGTCAGGCAGGAACAGATTGACCGCTTCGCCCATTTGCAGGCTCGACTCGACCTTGACGGTGTACGGGTTCCACTGCGGATAACGGGCAAGGTCGATCAGTATCGACCAGACAAAATCGGCCGGGGCGGCGATGTCCACGGTCACTGAACGGACCAGGTTTTTTTCTACGCTCATGGGTAACTCCTCTGAGGATGACGGCGCACCGCGAACAGCGGCGCGAACAAGCCTTGGGCTCAGGCGCGATCCTCACCGCTCAGGGTCAGACCGATCCTCGTCCAGGCGGACTAGGCGGGCACTTAGTCCGCTCGGACGAAGAACCGGCAAGCGGGTACTCCCTAATGTCACTGGCAGAGGCGGGATGTCCGCCGGCAGAGGAGTGCGACATGGTTACAGACAGGATCGATCAGGAAGTTGTCAGCGGTGAGAGCTGGAACCTCTTTTGCGAGCAATTGCGCCGCAGCGGCGAGCAGATACTGCGCCGCGAAGCGCCGGCCGATGTGCAGACCCGTGCCGAAGGCTTTCGCTATCTCACCCGGTTACTGCGCATTGCCCTGGAAATGCACCTGGAATTCGCTGACCCGGACTTTCCGGGTTTCATCACGCCGTCCCATGAAACGGCGAAAATCGGCGCTGACAACCCGGACAACCTGTACAGCTATGCACGCCTGAACGGCGAGCATGAATACCGGGTCAGCGGCCACCGTGGCAGCGTTGCCTACCTCAGCTTCGGCTCCCAGAAGGGTGGCTACGAGACGGATGGCAAGATGATCCAGACCGGCTTCCTCGATGCCGGGCTACTGGCGCTGGATGCCGAGGGTAACTTCGAAATCATCCTCAGCCAGCGCCCGCCGGCCCAAGGCAACTGGCTGCGACTGGAGCCGCAGAGCAATGCCCTGATCGTGCGCCAGACGTTTCTCGACCGCAGCACCGAGCAACCGGCACAACTGCGCATAGAGCGCCTGAATGCTGGCCTGGCACCCGAGCCGCTGACCGCACAACGCTTGCAGCAAAGCCTGCAAAGGGTGGGCAGTTTCGTCGAGAACACCGCCCGACTGTTTGCCGATTGGGCCCAGGGTTACCAGGCCCACCCCAATCAGCTGCCGGCCGCTGACCAGGCGCTGTGCCAGTCAGTGGGGGGCGACCCGAACATCTTCTATTACCACTCCTATTGGGCCCTGGCCGCAGACGAGGCGTTGCTGATCGAGGTCGACCAGGTGCCCGACTGCGACTTCTGGAATCTACAGATCAACAACTACTGGATGGAGTCGCTCGACTACCGCTACCACCGCATCTGCCTGAACAAGCATTCGGCACGCCTGGACGCCGATGGCCGCTTGCGCATGGTGCTCTGCGGCACTGATCCCGGCCTGGCGAACTGGCTGGAAACCGCCGGCCATCCGCACGGCACCCTCTGTCTGCGCTGGGTGGGGGCCAAGCATCCGGTGCACCCGACCACACGCGTGGTCAAGCTCGATGAGTTGCAGGAGAGTGTGCGATGAGCGCCGATGATTTCACCCTGGATGCCTTGCTGGCCGAAGCCAGCGCCCGTGCGGGGGGGCTCGATGATTTCGGTCCCGGCGAGTTCCGCCAGGGTCTGCTGGTATTGGCTGACGCCCTGAACAATGAAGCGTGCCTGTCGTCCTCCGGGCGCGAGCTGTTGCGCGAAAAACTGCTCGGGCAACTGGTCAACCGCCTGGTCAAGGAGGATCACCTTCGGCGTTACCCGGACATCCTCGAGCAACCCATCGATGACCCCTTGGTGATCGTCGGCCTGCCGCGCACCGGCACCACGTTGCTGCAGCGCACACTGGCGGTGGACCCGCAGTTCAGCAAGGCGCAGTGGTGGGAAACCCGTTACCCCGCACCCTTGCCCGGAGAAACACTGGAGCAGCCACTCAAGCGCATCGCCCGGGCACGCGCCGAAGTCGCGGGAATGATCGAGTTCCTCCCGCAGTTGCTGGCCATCCACCCGTTGGACGCCGAGCAGCCCGACGAGGAATTCATGCTCATGGAACACTCGTTCCTGTGCGCCATGGATTCCTACGTCAATGTGCCGAGCTATACCGCCTGGCTTGACGCTCAGGATCAGACGCAGGTGTATCAGTACCTCAAGCGAACCCTGCAGTTCCTGCAATGGCAGCAGGCTCGTCGCGGCATCGAGCCTGGTCGCCGCTGGTTGCTCAAAAGCCCGCAGCATCTGCATACCCTGGAGCTGCTGTTCGAGGTTTTTCCCAAGGCGCAGGTGGTCCTCACTCACCGCGAACCGGCGAAAACCATTCCTTCGCTGGCCAGCTTTATCCATACCCTCTGGTTGCTCTACAGCGACAAGGTCGACGCCGAGGCCGTGGGCGAGCAGTGGAACCGCCGTATGGCCCGTGCATTGCGCCATGCGATGGCCGTGCGCGAGCGCATGCCCGCAGCGCGTTTCCTTGATGTGCACTTCGAAGACACCGTGGCCGAGCCGCAGGCGGTAGTCGAAAGGATCTATCAGTTTGCCGGTCTTGAATTGACCCCGCAGACCCGATCGGCCATGGGGCAATGGCTGCAGGCGAACGGCCGTGAAAAGCGTGCGGTTCATCACTACAGCCCCGGCCAGTTCGGCCTCAGCGAAGCGATATTGCAACGCGACTATGCCGAGTATCGAGCCCGGCACATTCAGGCCTGAAACCCGTGCAGTTCATAACGATAAGAGGAGTTTCCCCATGCTGTTGAAAGACAAGGTCGTGATGGTCTCGGGTGTCGGCCCGGGTCTGGGTATCAAGTTGGCACTGGAGGCCGCGCGCGAAGGTGCGCGCGCCGTCGCCATAGGGGCGCGGGACAAGGGACGGCTGCTCGAGGCGCAACAACGCATCCTCGCGCTCACCGACTCCTGCGAGGTGTTGTGCGTTGCCACGGACATTACCGATGCCGACGCCTGTCACCGCTTCGCCGCCAACACCCTGGAAAAATTCGGCCGTATCGATGCGTTGCTCAACAGTGCCTTTTCCCATGGCGGCTTCCAGGCCGTGGAGGAGGGCGACAACGACCCGTTGCGCGAGGCCCTGGAAGTCAATCTGCTGGGCTCGTTGAACATGAGCCGCGCCGTGCTGGGACCAATGCGCACCCAGGGCGCCGGCGCCATTGTCATGATCAATACCCTGGGCGTGCGCAAGCCTTATCAGGGCGGTGCCGCCTATGCCGCATCAAAAAGCGCGCTGGCCGCGACGGTGCGCTACCTGGCGAGCGAGCAAGCAGTGCATGGCTTGCGGGTCAACGGCCTGGCGTGTGGCTGGATGTGGGGCGAACCGGTCCAGGCGCTGGTACACCAGACCGCCGCCGCACGGGGCGTCAGTGAAGAACAGGTGCGTGCCGAATTCAGTGCCGGGATTCCGGGCGGGCGCATGCGCACCGATGACGAATGCGCGCGGGCGGCGCTGTTTCTTGCATCGGACTACGCCAGTGCAATCAACGGTGCGCAACTGGATGCCAACGGCGGCGAGGTGATGCACTGAGGAGCCTGACAGATGATTGATCACTGCGCTTTTAATGGCGATGCGGATGGCCTTTGTGCCCTGCAACAATTACGTCTGGCCGGCGAACTGGACCACGAGGTGCGCCTGATCAGCGGGGTCAAGCGTGATATCGCACTGCTGCGCCGGATCACCGCCGCCCATGGAGAGCGTGTCACCGTGCTGGACGTGGCTCACGAACAGAACCGCGAAGACACGCAGCGCCTGCTCGACGCCGGTGCCCGGGTGCGTTACTTCGATCACCACTATGCCGGTGAGCTGCCGCGACATCCGGCATTCGAGTCGTTTATCGACACTGCGGCCGACGTCTGCACCAGCATCCTGGTCGACAAGCACCTCGCCGGACGCGAGCACCGCTGGGCGGTGGTCGCCGCGTTTGGCGATGGCCTGGCCGGTCCGGCGCGTGCACTGGCCGAACGACACGGTTTGACCGCGGATGAGCAGGTGGCGCTGGAAGAACTGGGTCAGCTGTTGAACTACAACGCCTACGGCGACAATCTCGAGGACCTGCATTTCGATCCGTTGGCGCTCGCCGGCGAACTGTTGCCTTACCGCAATCCAATGGATTTCATCCGCGAAAGCACCAGCTTCAGCACCTTGAGAGAAGGGCATGCCGCCGACATGGCTGCCGCCGCAGACCTGACGCCGTGGTGCGAGGGCCACGGCGCGCGGCTCTATCGCTTGCCGGCGCAACCCTGGGCGCGAAGGGTCAGCGGGGTGCTGGCCAATCAACTGGCCGCACAGGCTCCGCACCTGGCCATCGGTCTGCTCAGTGCCAGGGCCGATGGTGAGTGGGCGTTCAGCGTTCGTGTACCTGAAGGCGCTGAACTGACGGCGGATGCGTTCTGCCGTCAGTTCCCGACGGGGGGAGGGCGTAAGCGTGCGGCCGGGATCAACCGGTTGGCTGAGGCGGATCTGGCTGGGTTTGCGCAGCGGTTGCTTGCGAGTTATCCGTGAAACCAATAGTCCTCATCCATGGTAGCAGCGCAACTTTCCAGTCCGTTCGGGCGAGGCAGATTGTCGCTGCTGTTTTAAGTCTGACAATATTTTAATGCGGTTAAAGACAGTCAAAACTTAACTCAACTAAATAGATGTTTAGTGTAGTTATAGCTCATGATTATTAGTGGAGTAGGGTAGCTCACCAGATGATCTACGGGTAGCTCATCCTTGTTCGTTATCTTCCAAGCATGTTCGGTATCTTTCAAGCACACGTCTAATCGGTAAAAGCCCCGTAAATCAAGGGCTCTAGCCATCTGAGGTGCCTATTCAAAGGAGTATTCAATGGGTCATTTTCCAAGCTGGATGCTTCAAAGCGCTCATAATTACCTGAAAGCTTGTGAGGTTCTGGACGCGCAGAACCTACCGCACGTTGCCCAGGTCAATGCGGCGATTGGTATGGAAATTCTGCTCAAGAGCTTTATTTCCGTGCCTGACCAACATCAAGGTACATCCGGCGAGACCTACAAACTCGACTCTGTAGCGTTGGCCGCGGCTCACCAACATCTGAAAAACGTCGGCAAAACCAACCGTAAAACGGCTGATAAGCACGATCTGTTGACGTTGTTTCATGCGATGCCCGAAGCGATTCGTAGCAGCTTGTCCCTGGACAGCCAGGAAGATTCCTTCGAGAGATACCGCGACGTGTTCACCAACAGCCGGTATCCGTATGAGTCGAGCAGCTGGAAATTTTCCGACCCGGTGCTGATGAGGTTGCTGCGGTGGACGCTGGCCAATGTGGTTGGCTATTACAAGGCGCAAGGTTCTCAGGATCAGTTCGTCCTGAATTACATCGTTGAGGTGCAGGCACGAGCTGCGGCAGAGTGAATCGAGGCCTGGGCGTGGCTTCAAATCTGAACACCAGAGCCCCCCAGTTCTGTATAGGTCAGTACGCATAATGTATATTATGTTAAATCATACATCGGGATCAGGATAGAGCATCTGCCCTTTGGAGCGCACCGAACTAAATATCAAAAAGTCCGGCCACTAAATGTCCAAAATTGTGCGTCCGCACACCTTTTTTGACTTTTACTCCATTGAATAAATAGTACCTCTATTACATTGATTGCGCCGCCTAGGCTTGGCGATTTGGCGTTAACGGTCTATCTTGGCAAAGCCCTAGCGGAGAAATTCAAATGACCAAGACATTCGCTCAGATCGATTTGGTGTGGGTTGATGATGAGTCCCAATCCCTTTGCGTCCATGCAATTTTGTTCGATGGAAAACTTGCATCAGAAAAAATGTATTGCCACCTTCGCGAATGGAACGGCCAAGAAGATGAAATATACCCCGGGCTCCTCGTCGATCAAGACGGTAAACGCTGTATGTATTCTGCAGAATGGGGATTCGACCAAAAATGGATCGATTTTTTTGTTTTTTTAGACCAGCCTCTCGCTGTTGGTCAGTCAGTTAGTCGGACTCTCGTGTTGAGCACTCCGGATACTCTCACTTACAGAATCACCGCAATTATTCAACTGCTCACCTGAGTGCTAATTTACGTGGTTGTTAATTGCTGGGTATTTGTCCGTTGCCGGCTCGGATATCTATTAAACCTATGAAGCTAGTCAAGCAAAACGAAACCATCGATAAGCAGCGCCATCCGCCTACGAACGAATAGCAGGCGTAGCCTGGGTGCAACGCAGAAGCCGATAATGATCGGGTACAAAACAGCCCATCTACGATTTCATGACATAGAAATTTAGTTCTTGGACTTCCGGCGACTGGATACCGCGGGACTACGTCACTTCCTTTGGCGAGGCCCTCGCGGACCTAGCCATGCATGACAACGCTAGCTTCTTCGTGTGCAGCTGAAACCACGCGGCTTGGCTCGGTGGAAAGGAGGTCCTGTGGGCGCTTGCCTCCAAGCCATCCGTTGGGAGAGATAAACCAGAATGAAACTCGCCAACCATCTTTCATGGGACAGAGAACAGATAATACATCTCTAAGCCCGGGAATCGGGCTGGCGCCGCCTTGTGATGGGAACGCGTAAGCTGGAAAAAACCTGTAACCATCGTGATCGATCGAGAAAATTCGGTGGTCCGCTTCCCACTCCTTGAGTGCGGGACTCAGGAGCTCAACGTGAATACCCAGATGGTTAGCCAGTTCCTGAACTAGCAGAAAGTCTCCGCACGTCAGAATATGAGCTCTGGCAAGGGCAGCCATCTCATCTTCTCTTTCTTCGATAGTCCGACGCTTTTCATTTCTTCCTGCAGGCGCCGCCCCTGGACGAGGACACACGTCTATTCCATGTTCCTTTAGTGGTTTACCCGCAGGAGCTGAGCTCTCGACCCGACTGAATGCCTCGATCGCGGTAGCTTTGACATCTTTATCGGGATCAATCGTCATGGGTTGGCCTCCTAGTTACCTTCCAATTCTCCTGATGCACGAAGCGCGCTGCTGGTGAGCAGCGGGAGAATTGCCTGACATCTCAGGCGTCAACATTGGTATGGCTTGATTATAAACGCCAAAGTCAATGATTGCTGTTTAAGCTTGGCTCTCCTTCGCTGTGAAAATACGATTCCAATCTCGAGCCACCAATGTCCGACACGCGATCTCTGATCCCCCGAAGCAGCGTCTTGAGACCGTCTGCATGTTTGCTTCTGTTACATAGCAAATTGACTCACCATTTTCATTGAGCAAAATGCCACCCGCACCTCGCAACAACGCGTGTCCCGCGACGACGTCATGTGCAGAAACCGCGTACAGAGAAACTCCGCAGACGCCATCTCCTGCGGCGACTTTTGCAAGCCTATAGGCAATTGAGGGCATCGCAACAAAACTGCTGGGGGTACAGAGCTCACGATTGATCTCTGGCTTGAAAAACGCGGCAGCACTCACCATCACGTAGGAGCTGCTTGACAACGCCAGTCCAGAGAGCTTTCTTGCTACTGGCTGTCCATTGCGTAACAAATCGGGTAGTCCCTCAGACCAGGCGATGCAATCAGGCGAGCCCTCAACAGTGACTGGTGCGTAGACCACGCCCAACACCGGAATTTGCTTATGCAGGAGGCCGACAGAAATGGCAGACCCTTTGAGACCCTTGAGAAAATCACTCGTACCGTCATTAGGATCGACGACCCAACACCAGGAATGTCCCGTGAGGCTATGTCCGGTTTCCTCGCCCCAGAAGTCACAAGAAAAAAGTCCTAGAAGTTGCTGGCGTAGAACGCGTTCGATTTCTATGTCTACTATGGCCTTATCGCCCTTCCCTCGTGGTCCATTCACCCTCGCCCATTCCGCAATAAGTAGCTGCCCCGCGCGGATAACTACCTCGATAGTCTGAGTGAGTAGCACTGGAAGATCTGATTTGTGCATGGGGCTCTCAATATCGGAAGAAATACTGGGACGCTTGATGAGGGTTAGGCTGTCAGCTAGGCAATTCAGATTTGTCTATACATCCCGGGGGCATTATCTGACCACATGTAACGGGTCGAAAATAGGTGTGTGGAGCTTCGGTCACCTTGAGGATTAGGGTTATGCTAGCCACCCGCAAGGCGCCCAGTAGGTTCATGTTCTATTCCGAATTGCGAGGCCGCATCAAGAAATCTATGTGCTACTTCATTAGATCTATTTGCCAGCATGCGCTGAGCTTCGGCCTCAAATTGAGCCTTTAAAAACCACTTAGACGTTTTGACTTTACGTCTTCCTTTCATGGCCGCCTCTCGTGAACACTGTTGGGTAAGGGGGCTTCGTCGTTGCGCTCGTCGTGGCCTAACGCCGGCAGCGATGATTAGCGTGGAGGTCGATAAGTTTGAAAGCCAGAAGAATCCGTACCCTCCTCCCCGGTTTGATCTACAAAAATGTCTCCGTTGGGATTGAGCTACGGTACCAATGGAGAATCGACCACTACTCAGGGACATCCTCGTCATCAGGTAGATTTACTGCGTTGACCATTCGAGTGATGACGATAGACAACCATGTTTGATGGGCGACAAGCTCTGGGTCATCGTCACCATCCGCATTGGACGTTTCATAGAGTGATCTCCAGCCCAGGATATCTGCTGGGTCGACCTTAGCGTTGTCTCTGAATACAGCTTTTGACGCAAGCCGGTAGGCGTATGTATCCAAGCAAGTGTCATCCGCCAACCTTAGCTCGACTCGGCCAACATTAAGCACATTCTCAGCGATCCAACGTGGAGAGCCGTTAAGTTTTGGAGGAATTGCCAGCAGGACACCAACGATGGCCTTATCTGAATCAGGCCGATCCATTTCGTTGAACAGGTCGATCAGCTGTTGGCCGGAGAACCGTTTGACTATCTCTATGCCCTGCTCCGGCTGCGCAACGTTCGCCACCGCGACTATCAGCATGGTTGAAGGACTGTGCTCATTACTCGTCGCAGATAACTGACGGGCGCTAATCTGAAGTGCGGGCATAAATCCCTCTCAAAATGAACACTATAGATTGTAGCTCTATAGAGCTCAAAAAGGCTTCATCGTTCCTTTTGTGGGTTATGCAAAATGGAACTGAAGGAAGCGTTTGCCATTGCGTTACGTAACACACGGCTTCGCCGGGGTTTGACCCAAGAAGATTTTGGAATCGTCAGTAGCAGGACATATTTGAGTACGCTTGAGCGCGGCCTTAAGAACGTGACATTGGAAAAGGCATCGGAGCTTGCCGACAGAATGGGTGTGCATCCACTCACCCTCCTCCTTGAGAGCTTTTTGCTCCTCGATCCGGATACAGATTTAGACTCGCTGCTTGAACGAATTCGACGTGAGATCAATACGGACCAAAACTCTTAGCTAAGCGCCGGTGATGTCGAACTATTGCAGAGCGTTGACTGGCGTCTCGTACTGAGTCAAGTAATCTCGACCTTGAGCAAATTGAGTGTTTTAGGGAAGTTCCCTATTCAGTACTCAAGGTATACGAAAATCTCCAGCATGGCCCCGATGGCATGCAGGCTAGGTAAACGATTGGTTTTCCGGCGATATACCCCTAACGTTGACCAGCCCTTCCCCCGCGGCCTGTGATATTTGCAAAGGTACCAATGCGCCACAGGATCAAAATGCAAACCCTTCTGCTGTCTGAATCAGCAGCTCCTCAATCAGTCGGGTGCCCTGGGTGGTGGAAAGCATCGCAATAGGGCTTTTGCCCGAAAAGCGATCCTTGGACTTGGAGAGCCAGTGCTTGGCCTTTTCGTCGTCCCCGAAGAGCGTCTGGGCCATGGCCATGATGTGTGCAACACGGAACAGGCGATCGCTCTCCTCCACCGTCAATCGCTGGCCGCGCGCCAACCTCGTTTTGAGAGCTTTGAGTGGAATGATCTGATCGCGCTCTAGCGAGCTTATTGCGCCAAGGTCGCAAAGGGCTTTGACACTACCAGCCGAGAAACCCGCCTCGATCAGTTCATGGATATCCTGATCTGAAGCGTCCGTTGGGATGTAGAGAAGTGCTTCCAGCCGTACACGGTAGGCACCATAGGCATTCTCGCGCAGAATTTCAGCAAACATAGGGCACCCTCTTGATTCGGCATTTGCTTTGGACCTTTCGCGACAGGCAGCGACCGTCGATGACCAGCGGGTAATATTCGTCCGAGTAGAACTCAGCACGAGCATAATGAAACGTCTCCAACGATGGAATGAGAGTCAAACGTTTATGAGCGAAAGCGAACGCTGGACAGTCAAATGCCAGGAAGCCGCGGATGGAACTGGCGACGTCATCGTAGATCTGCCGCCAGAACTGCTTGCGAAATTAGGTTTAGGCCTTGGGGACGAGTTGACCATCGAGGTGGTAGATGGCGCGATTGTCCTGGAGCCGAAGCGCAATACATCGCCATCTTCCTGAACTCTGCCCTACCCCGGTGCACAACCTAAATTCCCAGCTGGTTTACTCAGAGTACAGCGTCTTGAAAGCAGCCCGCGCGACTGGATTTGCGGCCGATTTTAAAGGTGCAAGTTCTGCGCAACTGAATTTGGCGGGACCACCTGATCGCCGCCAAACCAGTCTCTCGGTCAGAACGCTATTAGTTTAGTAGCCAAGCGATAAACCAGTGTTACGTCGCGGGTCATTTGCACCGTAGAAGCGGTTGTTGCCGACCGGCTTGACCGTCCGCTCCTGGCCGAAAGCGGCCGGTCGCTTCTGACCATTATCGAGCCAAACCTATCAGTCGCGGTCAGCGAGTGCTTTGAGGAGAATTGTCCTAGCATTGACTAATCCAATTCGGCATCTACAGTGATGGCCATACGATTTCACGGTAGGGACATCATGCAGATCGAGCGCGTTGAGATTCAAAATTTCAGACTGCTTCAGAACGTCGGCCTTGGCCTAGAAGATGGCACGACGCTGATCGTAGGACGCAACAACTGTGGCAAAACCTCCATCGCTGAGGTGTTCCGCCGGCTCCTTTCAGATCGGACTCCCTCATTCAGGCTTGAGGATTTCTCCCTGGGGAGTCACGAAGAGTTTTGGACGGTATTCAATGCGTTCCACGGCGGAATAGCTCGCTCCGACGTTGCTGCCATGCTTCCCGTTATCAGGGTCACATTGGACATTTCCTATGACTTAGATGCCCCAGACTTGGGGCCTCTCAGCGAATGCATAGTAGACCTAGATCCAGATTGTTCTTGCGCGCGCATCGTCTTGACGTATGGACCGCGTGCGACAGGCCTCGAGTCGCTTTTCGCGGAAATGAATGTCCCCGACGCTGAGCAGGAGGATCAACGTCCTAGCTTCTTCAGCCTGGTCAAGAAACGTTTGGCGGCGGCCTACGAGCCCCGTCTGGAAGCGGTTGACCCCAACGATCCTACGAACCGCAAGGACCTCGACCTAAAATCACTTACTACGTTGATCCGAGGCGGATTCATCAATGCGCAACGGGGCCTTGATGACGATACACACCGAGAGCGCGATGTTCTTGGGAAGGTGGTGGAGGTGCTGTTCCAATCGGCATTGACTGACCCCACAGATCCCGATAAACGAAGCACAGCCGAACAGCTCCATGGTGCGGTGGAGAAAATTCAAAAGGAATTGCATGACGGTTTCAACGCGGGACTGACTTCGCTGCTCCCTACGTTCGAGCTTTTCGGCTACCCAGGGTTAGATGACCCAGGCCTCACCACGGTGACGACCTTCGATGTCGAGCGCCTGCTTAAGGACCACACGCAGGTTAGATACCGCGGTGTAAACGGCCTAACCCTCCCGGAAAGCTACAATGGACTCGGCATCCGCAACCTGGTGTACATACTTCTGCAATTATTGAAATTCTTCAGGGAGTTCCAAGCTACACCGGCAGCAGCAAGCGTACACCTCATCTTCATTGAAGAGCCTGAAGCTCATTTGCATCCGCAAATGCAGGAGGTCTTCATCCGACAATTGCATCTGATCAAGGGCGCGTTCGAGCAGCAACTGAATGACAGCCGTCCTTGGCCAGTGCAGTTTGTAATTTCCACCCACTCTCCACACATGGCCAACGAAGCGCGCTTCGAAACCATGCGTTACTTTCTCTCGGTGACCGACGAAAACGGGATCCGGCAGTCCAAGATCAAAGACCTGAGGCAGGGTATGGGCGGGGCTCCCGCGCCGGACAGAGATTTTCTATATCAGTACCTGACGCTCACCCGCTGCGACCTATTCTTTGCAGACAAAGCCATCTTGATCGAGGGGACATCCGAGCGCTTGCTGCTGCCAACCATGATCGCCAAAACTGACGCGGCGGCGGTCGGTGAGCCTCAGCTGGCAAGTCAGTATTTGACGGTTATGGAAGTTGGCGGCGCATATGCACACCGATTCCATGACCTGCTTACTTTCTTGGAACTGCGTACGCTGATCGTGACTGACATTGATTCCGTTAAGCCGAACGCAGATAGAAAACGAAAAGCCTGTCCTGTTGCGGAGGGGCTGTTCACGAGCAATGCCTGCCTCAAAGACTGGTTTGAGGCCGAAATCACTCCTGCTCAACTGCTGGCGAAAACGCCAGCAGAGAAGACCATAGGGTTAACGCGTCTCGCCTACCAAATTCCGGAAGGGGTTGAGCCAGGGCCCTCAGGTAGAAGCTTTGAGGACGCATTTATCCTTGCGAACCTTAATCGATTCGAGCTGGGGCAGGGTGATGTTGCATCCCTAGCTTACGAGCATGCAGCAGATCAGAAAAAGTCAGCCTTCGCATTGAACTACGCGATCGATGATACGAACTGGAGCGTACCTAAATACATTGCTGAGGGATTGCGTTGGCTCGCAGTTGGGGCGCCGGTCGTCGATGCCCAAATGGCTACTCGGGCCATGGCCGCAGTGGTTGAAGCTGCTGGCGAAGCAGTGGCCGCTGAAGGGGAGCAAGGCGATGCCTAACAATCACGAAAGCCCCGCGGACAGAGCCGGGCGGGAAGCGTTGGAACGTATGTTCGCCTGTTTGGAAGAAGGTGAAAGCTTTCGCCTGGAAGCAGGTGCTGGAGCTGGTAAGACGTACTCACTGGAGAAGGCTCTGAGCCGATTGATTGAGCACAGAGGTCAGGCATTGGTCCGGGAGCGTCAGCAAGTCGCGTGTATCACTTACACCAATGTGGCAAAAGAGGAGATCATCTCTCGGTTCCAGGCGCACCCTGCGATCCGAGCCGAGACCGTGCATGGTTTCTGCTGGTCATTGCTCAGAGATTTTCAAACATCACTGAGAGAATTCCTTGGTGCTGAATCTTTTTGGCGAGAGCGCCTTGAAACGGTTGGTGGCGTAGGCAATAGGCGCATCCATTACGAAATGGGTATTCCACGCATATCCGAGGACGAGGTCTCGATTCGGCATGAAGATGTCCTGACCTTGATGGTTCAGGCGCTTCCGTCTCCGAAGTTCAGGGCCGTATTTACCTCCCGATATCCCATCTTGTTTATCGACGAGTATCAGGACACGGATGAACATTTTGTCGGAGCACTGAAATCGTGGTTTCTAGATCGCGGTGAAGGGCCGATGATTGGTCTATTTGGTGACCATTGGCAAAAAATTTACGATGAGGGCTGCGGCCTGGTAGAGCATGAGGCACTCAAGCCGATCGAAAAAAATGCGAATTTTCGCTCAGCATCGCGGATTGTCGATGTGTTGAATCAGATGCGACCAGGTTTGCATCAGGAGGTAAGAGATCCGGACTTGATCGGTGAAGCTCGGGTGTTCCATACCAATCGCTGGCCTGGAACAAGGCGCACAGGAATCGGGGGTGGGCACTGGACTGGCGACACCAGTCCTGAAGCAGCTCGTGCTTATTTCGAATACTTGAAAGCTAAACTAAGCGTCGAAGGATGGGACCTCTCTCCCCAGAAGACCAAGATTCTGATTTTGAACCACAAGGGTATTGCTCGTGAGCAGGGGTACTCCTCGATCCCTCCAATTTATGGACAGTTCAACGATGCGTGGCTGAAGAAGGAAGATCCGCACATTAAGTATCTTGCAGATCAGCTTGAACCAGCATGTGTCGCATATCAACAGCGTAGATACGGCGCCATGTTTGGGCACCTGGCAAGTGATCGGCCAACGATTCGAAGGCACAGCGACAAAGTCGCTTGGACTGAGGCAATGGATACGCTCCTCGAACTGAGGTTGACCGGAACCATCGGCGAGGTGATTGACCACATCATAGCCGTACCGCAGATGCAACTCCCCAATGCGGTGCTACGAAATGAGCAAGGGTTACAGTCCGCCGGTGTTGAACCAGGTGAGGACGAGCCACGCAGGATTACTCAGCTTCGAAAGCTAAGGGAAGTTCCTTACTCGGAGCTGATAGCGCTAGACCAATTCATTGATGGGCATACGCCGTTCGCGACAAAACACGGGGTAAAGGGAGCGGAGTTCGAAAACGTGATCGTTGTGCTGGGCCGCGGCTGGAACCAATATAATTTTGCTGAAATGCTCGAGTGGTTTCGGCCGGGGCCACCGGCAAACAGGCGTGAAAAATTCGAAAGCAATCGGAATCTCTTTTACGTTGCGTGCTCTCGTCCCAAGGTCCGTTTGGCTCTGCTTTTCACTCAACTACTGAGCCAGGCAGCGCTGGTTCAGATCACCGCGTGGTTCGGCGCTGAGCATGTATTTGAGTTGCCTGCTGACCCTGGGTGAGAATTTTCGTGCTGCTCTCATTGTGTAGGTTAGTCGGTGCATGTCACATCCGACTAACCGTCATCCCGTCCTCGTAATCATTCAGAGCCCCTGCTCAACGATTGGTCCAAGGTACAACAGTAAAGCGAAATTTCGCAGTGCTGCGCGTCCTGATGGCCGCTCATGCCCGATTGCTTCCTTTTGGCAAAGGCAGCTTAGGGTCGACTGCTGCCCTTCACGACAGGCAGAAAGCGGCCAAAAGCAGCCTATCGCTGCCGTCAGCCGTCGGCCAGATGCAATGAGACCCTCAATGTAATCATGGAGGGAGTGCCCGCCTACATGAGCAAGGCGATGATCGACTGCAGCCTCAGCCGGCCTCGCCGCTTAACGAATGTTTATGGCGCTTGAAGGATTCGATTAAGCTCGGAAAGGTGGATGCGCCTGGCATCGGGATCAAGCTCATCAGCAGCGTTCCAAATCGCTTCGATCTTTAGCCTCACTGACTTCTCGATCCGCTGACGATCCACTTGGAGAAGCCGCCGACCAAGCAACGTAGTTAATGGTTTGGCGAGATCGACCCAACCATCCTTATTGCTTTCCTCATAAATGAAATTTAGTTTTGTACCTGTCATACGACATGCACCGTCAACGGTGACCCCACCGTTCTCGTTCCAGATAATGCAGAGGTATTCATTCTTCTCTGTAGTGTCGAGAGAGTCTGGCCAAGTCTCAAACGACCAGCGCTCTACGCCCTCACCGCCCTGCCCGTTGCTTCCATGCTCAATGAGTTCTTCGTCTTCGTGCTGCTTGGCCCGGGCTTCGGCCTCAGGTCCAGGTCTTGAAGTGTACAAAAGGGCGTAGGCATTCCGGCCTTCTAGATCGGCCACTGAATAGTTATCGAAAGCGAACGGCCCCTTCCGGCTGTAATCAGGGCGGCTATCCCGATTCTTCTCATAAGCCTCGGTTGCATCGGCCAGGTCCTGGTCTGTGATTGGCCTGCTGTCGGTCGATAACCACAGCCGATTAAACCACTCCTGTGCTGACTCGACTTCATCTCTGTCGACGGTTTGAATTGCCGCTTCGAGCCAGTGCGCAACTTCAACCCCTTCAAATCCCAACCCATTCGCGGAAACGTTTGCAGAGCCGATGATTGCCGAGGTGGGTCCTACCACCAGTTTCGCGTGTAGCTGGTCGCACTGGCGGATCTGGACATGAGCCATTGCCTTTGCTCGATCAACTAGCAGTTTGATCACCGCAGGGTTCGTCCCCCCGCTTCTGAGATTGCAGATGACTCTCAACGGCTTTCCGTCGTCAGGATGGATGGTTACATCTGCACCATCGCCCCAGAATGCTACAGCCACATCCAACGAAGCCTCTTGGGCAACCATCGCGCGAAGAGCCTTTGGGTACTGCTCCGGACCAATGAACATCAAGTACTCCTTTCCTTGCAGTCAGAGGTGCATCATGGGAATCGAGCGACGGACACATGATGATTCCGCTCTCAGACTTTCGTTACAGCAATCCCACAATGCGTTGAGTAGAAAAATATGATTCGCGAAATTGAAAATTCGCTGATGGCAGCATTCGATCAAACCATGTGCAAATATCGCCAAATCCTGAACAACTATTACCCTGCGCATAAAAGCACCGGTTTCACCGAGAGAAACCTGACCAATAATTTCGTCAGGGCGTTGGAGAATCTATTAGGCGAGGACGCTTTTGCGTGGTTTGAGGCCCCATTGAGCGCCGAGGAAAAACTGCACCTTGATGCAATCGTTTTTGACCCCACCACGAAAAGCTGCTTTCTCATTGAAGCCAAGAGATTTTCCAACCTCAACAAAAAAGTCGCCGAAACCATACATGATATCCAGCGGATGTCGTATCAGGCCCATCACGCCACGCTGGAGCTAGGATTAGGCAAATTGAAAATAGAACACCGGTACGCCATCGTACTGGTCGATATCTGGACAGAGGGAGAAGCAAAACAGGTGACCTTCGAAAACTGGCCCGCCTGTCTGGATAACGCATCATTTGACATATTTCGTACCGGCGGCTTTGAAAACCTCATGATTGAAAAAGAATGGAAGCACCGTTACAAGATCATGATGGCCGCCAAGAAGCTTTGATCCACCTCACGTAGCGCGATGAGGTTGATTGACAGCTTTGGCTCGGATGCGGCCCTTCGCGACGGGCAGAAATCAACCCAAACCGGTCTGTCGTGACAGGCAGAAAACGCCCCAGGCTGTGAAAAAAAACGCCGGCACAGTATTGAAGGCTGCGTTGCTACGCAAAATCTGTCGGCGCTGGGTTGATCAGCAGACCAAAAATTTGCGTAGAAACGCGACTCTCGTCCCGATCCTGACAGTCAAACCTGCTCTTAGGTCCCATTGTGTGTCCGGGGTCGAGCGGCCATTTTCGAGCGGGGCGTCAAGATGGCCAAGGCAACCGCCACGATGAAGAGCGCCGGCACATCACCTGCCAAGTGTCCCATTTGCGTCGGCTGGGTGACCGCCTGGACGGCCATGATTCCTCCGTGTACGGCGCTAGACCACACGGTGAACCAGATTAGGCTCAGATTGGCTAATGGATCACGTGCGGCCAGGATCAAGAACACGCCAAGTGTGGCGTAGATGCCAACAATCATCATCGGGTAGTCCGAGTGACCGGCGTGCCAGGCCCAGCCGGACGGCCAGAACAACATAAGTGGGTAGAGAGCAAGGCACGCGAGGCCAGTCAAAACCAGAACGACGCGCAAATACCTGAGGCGATCAAGTACGGTCATGACGGATCCTCTTTGGGCCTAACTCTAAATTGACCCCAGGTGGGTGATAGCGCCTTCACGGGCTTGGTGGATAACATTTCTTGTTTTGTCGTCTAGCCCTGACTAGGCCGGGCATTGTGACAGTCGGGTGACCGCTGAAGGTTTTACACCATGGACGGAAAGCCCAATCTGCTCAATCAGTTCCGGCAGTAGACCAAGCATAGCTACTCATTAGCTATCGCTTCGTCCAGACGCTAGGAAGCAACTGCTCCAAATCTGCCAAGCGTGTCTCGTTGGTATGGCGCGCTGCCAGCGCGTCCGTCACGTGCTGCCGAGCCTGCGCAATGTCTTTTCGGGTCACGTCCTCAGCCGTCGTGAAGCCGTGCTTAGTGGTCTGGCCAGCCTCGGGTAACGCGATATCTCAACTCTTCGCCAGACTACGTTCCGTCAGGTTGATTCGTGCTTTGTCGCAGCTCTGTGACCTCCGCGGAACATTGTTCCAGCTGGCGCTTGGTCTCGAAGACTTGATGATTGGCTTGCGCTATCGCTTCTTCGAGCCTTTTAACTTCATCATGTGATGAACCCAATTGCTCTTGCAGCATTTCCTTGGCTCCTTCTACCTTGGCGACGGCCGTTTTCATGCCGGCGATTTCACCCGTCAGACGTTGCATGGCATCCGCTTGCACAGCCATAGACCTGGTCTGTTGGCGAGCCTCGCTCAGCAGGCGCTCGTTATCCCGGTTCAATCGAGTGAGCTCATCCTGCTTGAGGATCAGGGTTTGCTGGAGGTGGCGCAGCTCAACCTGAACCTGCTGCACCTGTCCTTCGTGCCGTTGCTGTTCCTGATCTCGCTGTTCCTTGACCGCATTGCGGTAATGCTCCAATGCGTCTCGGGAGTGAAGGTGTTTTTCTTCCAGGGAGCGGATCTGCTCATCCTTTTCTAGGACACGAAGCTCCAAGTCACTGCAGCTTTGGCTTAAACGCGCGTTACGAGTGAGCTCGGCTTGCAGGCTTGTCTGGCTGGTCTGTAACTCGGCTACTTGCACTGCCAGCGCGCTGCTTTGGCTATCGAGCTCACGCCGCAACGAAGCGAGCTCTGACTGCGAAACTTCAAGCTGTTTCTCGAGTTCGGCCTTTTGCTGGTCGAGCATCGCTTGGGCATCGGTGATGGCTGCCCCAGACTCTTGGGTCATCCGCTCCAGCAGTCGTGACACGAGATTGGTCAACTCTGCACTGAAGCGCTCACTAGGCTCTCGAGGAGCGCCAAGGGGAACTTCAGCTTCTTCTATCTCCTTCAAATATCGATGAATAGTAGTTCTAGAGCCGGTATTTCCCAACTCAATGCGCATGGCATCGATGCTTGGATTCTGGCCGCGGGCGAGCAATGCATTCCTAGCCTCCAGGACAATTGCCTTGTTAATTCCGCCGCGAGCCATGTTCTCTCCTACGATTTCGTACTGTGTGATGTATCACGTACATACATAATACCCTTAGAGTAAAAACAGATCAAAAAATAACAATATCACTGATAAAATAATCGAGCGTTATCGCATCATAGATGCCTTTTTTGCCTTCTCCGATGCTGGAATAGGTACGTTTGAAGTGGATGGGTCGAGATGAACAAGGCGGATCAGTACCTGCAGGCCGGCACGCGGGACAACACCCGGCGCAGCTACCGTGCGGCGGTGGAACATTTTGAAGTGACCTGGGGCGGTTTTTTGCCGGCGACCGGGGATGGCATCGTGCGTTACCTCGCCGAGTACGCGGACAAGCACACCATCAGCACGCTGAAGCAGCGCCTGGCCGCCCTCGCCCAATGGCACATCACGCAGGGATTCCCCGATCCCACCAAAACACCCACAGTGCGCCAGATGATCAAGGGCATTCGGGCGTTGCATCCCGCCCAGGAAAAACAAGCCGCTCCCCTGCTCCTGCAGCACCTCGAACAAGCCGTTCGGTGGCTGGAGCGAGACGCCGAGCAAGCGACCGCCCGTCAGGATCTGGCCGGCCTGCTGCGCAGTCGGCGCGACATGGCCTTGGTGTTGATCGGATTCTGGCGCGGCTTTCGCGGGGATGAGTTATCGCGCCTGCAGGTTGAGCACACCCAGGCGCAAGCCGGCGTGGGCATTACCTTTTACCTGCCGCACAGCAAGGGCGATCGCCAGCACCGCGGCACGACGTACCGTACACCCGCGCTGAAGAAGCTGTGTCCGGTGCAGGCTTACATCAACTGGATTACCGTCGCCGGCATCGCACAGGGTCCGGTCTTCAGGAAGCTCGATCGCTGGGGGCATCTAGCGGAAGACGGCTTGAATGCCAACAGCCTGATTCCACTGCTGCGACGAATTTTTAATCGCACGGGCGTGTCTGGTGATCTGTACACCAGTCACTCACTGCGTCGCGGCTTCGCCACTTGGGCGGCGGCGAATGGCTGGGACATTAAAGCGCTGATGACCTACGTCGGCTGGAAGGACATGAAGTCCGCCATGCGTTACATCGACACGACAGATTCCTTTGGGGAGTTGGCGACAGGTCGGCCGCTCACTTCATCAGCTATTCCCCAAGTGCAAGCGTTTACAGTGGCTGAAAATCCGAATGACCGGATGAGGTGTCGCGAGTAAATTTGTTTCACCGTTGATGAAGCGGTGGACTCGGTTCGCGTGATTGTTTTATGACACCTGGGGCTGGTTCGCCCTGCGTCTGATCAACGGCTGCGCCACGGTCGGCGTATTTCTGGTGATCGAAAGCTGGCTGCTGCTAGCGGGTGACGCGAAGATTCGCGGGCGGTTGCTCGCGCTGTACATGATCGTGTTGTACGGCGCTGGTGTCCTGGGACAGGCAACGCTGGGGAAAATCACTGGGTTGAGCGACAGCGCACCGTTCATGGTCGCCGGCATGCTCCCGTCGTTGTCGGTGCTGCCGATCGTGATCCTGCCGCGAGTGTCGCCGCTGCTCGATCAGGTTGAACCGCTCAAGCCACGGCAACTGTTGGGCGTGACGCCGACCGGGCTGGTCGGGTGCTTCGGCTCGGGCGTCACCAACGCGGCGATTTACACCTTGCTGCCGCTGTATCTGCAACACACCGGCCTGAATGTCGGTGAAGTCGGCCGCATGATGGCCTGGACAATCCTCGGTGCGATGCTCCTGCAATACCCGGTCGGACGCTGGTCCGACCGCAAGCATGGTCACATTCTTCTTCTGGCGACGCGGCAAACGCCCGGTTCCGGCCAACCCCGCGCCTTTCGCAGCGGCAGCCACTTTCTCGCCGACGGGCGCGGAACTGCGGGTTACCGAAGATTTGCGTCAGGCCGCTCAGGATCACCCGCCCATGGTTGATGCGTTGAGCGGCGAGCCTGCGTCGCAGTGTGAAACGCGCTGAGGTGCCAGTATGCTATCTGCGCAGACTGGCCAGCGTCACCCGGTTGTCACGCTGATCCGCTAAAGTGGCGCGCCTGAGCCTTTCACGAGGCGCAGAGATCTGTAGTTTTTTCGAGGTGAAAGCAGCGGTGTATTCGAGCACGACACGCAAGTCCATCATTCTCAGATCCAGCAACTTCCACAGCGACGATTTCGATGCGCTGTTCACCCACACCTTCGGCCCGCTTTACAGTGACATGCCACCCTTGTCGCGCAGCATCAGCGTCAGTGGTGTGTATGGCCGGCACAACGGCGTGAGCTGGCGGCGCATGCGTTATGGCGGCGACTTCACTCTGGCCCTGCCTGAGGGCGAGGATGAAATCACTTTCGTGATGCCTGTTGCCGGCAAGGTCATCTATCGCCACGCGAGCGATACCGTTGGCCTGACGCAGGTCGGATTGGCGCTGGACAAGGTTGATCTGCGCTCGGTGCGCTACTCCGAAAATCATGCCGAAATCGGCACGTCGATTCGCCGCAGCCACTTCACTGAACGGCTGTCGACGCTACTGGGAAAGCCCATCATCAATCGCATACGTTTCGAGCCTTTAGTGGATCTGAACATCGCAGCGTTTCAAGGCATCAAGGCGTTACTCGAACTGGCGACCGGCAACGAGTTCGACCAGTTGCTCAACAGCAGCGCGCTGATGCCGGCGCGCTTGCAGGAAATGCTTGTCGATGCCTTGCTCGAAACCTGGCCGCATAACTATTCGCCAGCATTGCAGCAACCCGCCCCCTCCATCGCACCGCGGCATGTGAAGCTTGCGGTCGAATACATTCAGGAGCACCCGGAAAACGTGGTCAGTGGAGCGCAGCTTGCCGAATTGACCAACGTCAGTTTGCGCGCGTTGCAGCTGGGATTTCGTCGCTTCGTCGGCACCTCGATCAACGGCTATCAACGGCAAGTGCGCCTGGAACGCGCACACACAGAACTGGCCCAGGGTGGTGCGTCTTCAATAAGCGAAGTAGCGTTGCGCTACGGCTTCAGCCATGTCGGACGGTTCAGCCAATACTTTCAGAATGCTTACGGGTTAAGTCCTGCACAAGTGAAGCGGTCTGCCGATCGCGGCTGAGATTATCTTTGGTGGTGGTCAGCCCCGGGTCACCCCGGGGCTGAGACTTGAGGCTTGGTCAGAACTGATAGCTGGCATTGAGGCTGCCGCTCACGCCATGGCTGTCACCGCCACCGCTGGCACCGAGGTCTGCGCCAACGCTAAAGGCGCCCAGATTGGCCATGAGATTGACACCGCCAGTGAACTGGTCGCGATTATCGAATGCTGCTCGCTGCTCGACATCCAGCCCCAACAAATGTCCCTGACTATCGACGTCATGATCGCCGAGTGCGTGTTCGTAACCCACGCGCACGCCCGGCACCAGTTGCCATGCGCCCATCGCTACCGAAGCGAATGACACATCGAAGTTGGCTACCGCGCTACGTCGGGTGGCGGTGTTGTCGTCGACGTCCAGTGACAGTTCGCTACCCTTCTCCTGGAAGCCGTTGAGGTTGAGGTGACTGATGCGGAAACCGAGGCTTGGCTCGAAAGTGATGCCGTTGACTGGGACGCGGTAGCCCAGCGCCAGGGTAGCGCCGGTGAGGTTGCCGTGAGTGTCGCTCTTCGCGGTGCCGAGGCCGCCGCCGAGCTCGCGTTTGCTGTCGTAGTCGACGTAGCCGGCGCTGGCGTTGGCGTCGAGGAACATGCCACGATCCAGACTGGTGAAGCCATAACGGGCGCCGACGTTGAAGAAGGTGAAATCGGTATCGGCTTCGCCACCCGCGCCGCCTACACTGCCGCGGCTGTAACCAAAACCGGCATGGGCACTGAGTTGTTCGGTAAAGCGCTGGGTCATGCCGATCATCAGGCCTTGACTGTGTTCGTTGCTGCTCGCAGCATGCGACGAGCCGTCGGTGCCGAGGTAGCCAGCGAGTGCGGTGCTCCACAGCCGATACTGGCCACTCTTCAAATCAGTCCCGCGGGTGAACGGGGCCGCGGCCTGATCGATCATCGCGCCTTGACGCAGCAGATAGCTGGCGGCATCGGCGTGCACCTGTCCGCCGACCGTTGACTCGACACCACCCAAGGTGCCGGCGTCGATGGCTGATTGCAGGTAATAATTGTAGGCGCTGTAAGTGCCGGACAAGCGAGTGTTCTGCAATTGCTGCAGCAGGCCCGCACCTGCGGCGGCGTTGCCGATCAGCCCAGCCTGGCCAGGCAGGCCCTGGAATTCGACCATCTTGCCGCGCAGTACATAGATCGTTTCCTGGGACAGACCCAGCCCCTGTTTGAGGTAGTTGTCCATGCTGCCGTACTGCGCGGTGACCTGATCCAATGCCGCCTGCAAATAGCTGGCCCGGACAAAGTTCAACGGTTCGAAGATCGGCTGCAAATCGCTGGGCAATTGCGCCAACTCTGCCGACACGCGCTCAGCGGTGTAGACATTGGTGGCGAGGTAGTCGCTCATGATCGTGGCGTTGTCGACACCGGCGATGCTCTGCAACATGGCCGCGGCCCAGCCGGTGCGATCCTTGCCATGAGTGCAATGGAACAGAGCAGCCTCATCGCCGTTGGCCATTGCCGTGAGCAACGTGCCGAACTGGTTGCGCATCGCTGCGTCGGAAACAAGACCACGGTTGGAATTTTCCATCATGGCGGCAACTTGTGAGCCATTGGTGGCTGACCCGACCAGGTCACTTTCATGCTGGTACGACGCCTCGCCGATGATATCGATGTGAATGTTGCTCGCACCCGCCAGTGGCGCATCCGGCTTGACCGCCACTTCCGTATCCGTGCGCAGATCGTAGTTGGCCTTGATGCCTAACGTGTTGAGCGTGGCAAGGTCTTCTGCCGAGGGCGTGACGGCGTTGGCACGATAGAACACGCCGGCGCGCATCACCCCGTCGTGTACGGTGGTATAGGCGTTTTGAGTACCGGCGACATCACGGAAATTGTCCATGCTTCGCAGGTGCGGTGTATTGATTCGGTAAGTCTCTGCGGCGTGGGCGGCAGTGATTGACAGGCTGAGCAGAGAAAGCGAACAGATAATCCGTTGAAACACGATAAAGCCTCAGTGATGACAGGTTGGGCTGATCACTATTCGCAACGGATATGAAATCGAATGTTACAGAATGGATGGAAAACCAAATTAATTCGCGTACTGTCCTGCGCGTTCGCTTACTGACAGTTCTACTACTTTTCTGAGCAAAAAAAACTCGTATAAACGGGTCTTTTTGCACTTTGAAGTCTCAATGCCCGTAAACCCCAGAGGTCGGTCCGAGAACTCCTTGGCGTTTTTGGCTACGACAGATCAACAGCATCAGCAGCATGGGCAGGCAACCGAGTAACACAGCACTGGCGGACATAATGAAGATTGTCTGGCGACCGTTATTGCCTATCAGCACCATCAACAGGGCCGGTGCCGCGGCGGCGATGACCTGCACACTGCCGACCATTCGCGTCAACCGCCCGCTCGGGTCATGGCTGTTCCCGCACAAATCCGGCGGTGCCTCGGTCTACGGCGCGGTGGCCTGGGTGCGTTACAGCAAACTGATCGCACCGGTCTCGGTGTGGTGCAACTGGCTGGCCTGGTCACCGGTGCTGTCCATTGGCTCAGGGCTGGCGGCGGGTTACATCCTCACCGCCCTGTTTCCCGCCGATGCGCTGATCAACACCTGGCAACTGACCCTGGTCGATCTGGGCTGGATCAAGAGCGGCCTGTCGCTACGGATCAACGCAACATTCGCCATCGGTCTGTTGATCCTGCTGACGGTCTTTGCCGTGCAACATGGTGGCATCCTGCGCTCGGCACGCCTGACCCTGGTGCTCGGTGTAACGTCACTGATTCCATTGCTGCTGGTGGGTGTAGTGCCTTTGTTCACCGGGGATGCGGCCCAGGCCAATTTCCTGCCGTTGTACCCGCTCGCACATGATGCGGCCGGACAAGTCATCGACGGGCCCTGGGACATTTCCGGCTGGTCGCTGATGGCCGGCGGACTGTTCATGGCTGCGTGGTCGACCTACGGTTTCGAAACGGCGGTGTGCTACACCCGGGAATTCAAGGACCCCAAGCGCGACACCTTCAAAGCGATCTTCTATGCCGGGCGGTCATCACCCCTGCGGTCTACAGCGGTCTGTTAGCGCCGGCGATCTACAGCGGCATGGGGGTTGGCCAGGTCATGGCGGACAGCATTGGCGGCGGCAAGGTGGTCGCCAACATAGTGCTGATCATGCTGGTCCTGGCCACCTTGCTGGCGATCATGACCTCGATGTCCGGTTCCTCGCGCACCCTGTATCAGGCATCGGTGGACGGCTGGCTGCCAAAATACCTGGGGCGCACCAATGAACACGGCGCCCCCACCGCGGCGATGTGGACAGACCTGTCATTCAATCTGCTGCTGTTGCTGATGTCCGATTATGTGTTCGTGCTCGCGGCGTCCAACGTCAGCTACATCATCTTCAACTTCCTCAACCTCAACGCCGGCTGGATCCATCGCCTGGATCGCCCTGACTGGGCACGCCCGTACAAAGCGCCCACCGTATTGTTGGCAGCCGGTGGCGTGTTGAGTTTCGTCAACCTGGCCTGCATGGGACTGGGCGCCGATATCTGGGGGGCGGGAACCCTTGTGACGGGCCTGCTGCTGGCGTTACTGATCCTGCCGGTGTTCTGCTTCCGCCACTATGTGCAGGACAAGGGGCGCTTCCCGCAAGCGATGCTCGACGACTTGTACGTTCAAGCCGATGCTGGCCTGAAACGCGCCGGCTGGTTGCCCTATGCCACGCTGATCGCGGGCATGCTGGTGGTATACGGCTGCCATCAACTGGTAGCCTGAGCGTCCTTGCCCGCAGGTCTGTGATGAATCATCGGGGTGCAACGGCGCCTCGATGATCGCATCGTCCCCATACAATCAAGACAACGGTGACTCTTTTGATCAGCACCATCCCCGCACTTGCCCGCGATATCGACGGCAAAGCCATCGCTGCCCAGGTTCTCGAGGAGGTTCGAGAAGAGGTTCAGGTCCTGGCGCGACAACAGATCTACCCTGCCCTGGCCGTGCTGCTCGTCGGTGAAGACCCGGCCAGCGAGGTTTATGTGCGCAACAAGGTGCTGCGGGCCAAAGAGGTCGGCATCCGTTCCCTGGAGTACCGTCTGGCAGAAAACGCCAGCCAGCACGATGTGCTGGAACTGATTGCGCAACTGAACGCCGACGTCACGGTGAACGGCATCCTGGTGCAATTGCCATTGCCGATCCATATCGACGAGGCGGCGGTGATTCATGCCATAGATCCGATCAAGGACGTGGACGGCTTTCATCGGGAAAACGTCGGTGGACTGGTCCAGGGCATCGAGGTCCTGACGCCCTGCACACCCAGCGGCTGCATGCGGCTGCTGCACGAAACCTGCGGTGACCTGAGTGGCTTGCACGCGGTCGTCATCGGCCGTTCGAACATTGTCGGCAAACCGATGGCGACACTGCTGTTGCAGGCCAACTGCTCGGTCAGTGTGGTGCACTCGCGCAGCGTCGATGCTCCAGCATTGTGCAGGCTGGCAGACATCGTCGTCGCTGCGGTGGGTCGCCCCCAGCTGATTGATGCCAGTTGGCTCAAACCCGGAGCGGTGGTGATCGACGTCGGCATCAATCGCATTGCCAGCGAATCGGGCAACCGATTGGTCGGCGATGTCGATTACGAGAGTGCACGCACCGTGGTCAGCGCGATCACGCCGGTACCCGGTGGTGTGGGGCCGATGACCATTGCCTATCTACTGAAGAACACCCTGATTGCCAGCCAGCTACAGCGTGCTGCCCAGACGCGCGAGCAGTCGGCAGTCAGTCACCTGGCGTTGAGCTGAACCCAATTGTAGGAGCGAGCTTGCTCGCGATGGACTCAATAGCGCCGCGTTTAGCCAGTAAACACGCGTTATCGTTAACGACCATCGCGAGCAAGCTCGCTCCTACAATAATGGGCCTGGCGATCAACAGTAACGATCAGTGGTTGTAGGCACGCTCGTTGTGCTCGGCCAGATCCAGGCCCATCTCCTCTACCGATTCATCGGCGCGCAAGCCGACCAGGGCATTGACCACTTTGAGAATGATCCAACTGATGGCAAAGCAGTACACCGTCGTCAACAGCACACCCTTGATTTGGGCCAACACCTGGCCACCCATGGTCACCCCTTCTACCAGCCCGCCCAGGGACGGTACGCAAAAGACCCCGGTCAATACCGCGCCGATCATCCCGCCGATACCGTGCAAGCCGAACACATCGAGGCTGTCGTCGTAACCGAAACGCCGTTTGAGCACGGTAACGCTCAAGTAGCAGAACACCCCGCACAGCAAACCGATAGCTAGGGCGCCACCCACACCCACATAGGCACACGCCGGGGTAATGCCCACCAGACCCGCCAGGGCACCACTGGCCAGACCCAGCGCACTCGGCTTGCCGACCTTGAGCCACTCGGTGAACATCCAGCCGAGAATCCCGGCGCAGGCGCCCAGTTGAGTGTTAAGCATGACGATACCGGAGGTGCCGCTGAGGCCGCCGCCGGAACCGATGTTGAAACCGAACCAGCCGACCCAAAGCATGGCCGCGCCGGCCATGGTCAGGCTCAGGTTGTGCGCCGGCATCGGCGTATTTTCGTAGCCCTTGCGCTTGCCGAGGATCAGGCAGGCGGCCAGCGCGGCCACACCGGCATTGATGTGCACCGCTGTACCGCCAGCAAAATCGAGAACGCCCCAGTTATGCATCAACGCCCCCGCACCGCCCCAGACCATATGCGCCACCGGGGCATAAACCAGGGTGAACCACAGGGCCATGAACAGCAGTGCCGCGGAAAATTTCATGCGCTCGGCGAACGCACCGGCAATCAGCGCCGGCGTGATGATCGCGAAGGTCATCTGGAAGGTTACAAACACCCCTTCCGGTATCTCGCCGACCAGGCTTTCCGGGGTCATTCCGGCGAGAAAGGCCCGACTCAGCCCGCCGACAAAACTGTTGAAGGTCACCTCCCCTTCAACCATACCGGTGGTGTCGACCACCATGCTGTAACCGTAGATCACCCACAAAACGCCCACCAGACCGGCGATACCGAAGCATTGGGTGAACAGCGACAACATGTTTTTCGCCCGCACCAGACCGCCATAAAACAACGCGAGACCCGGCAGACACATGAACAACACCAGCACCGCCGCCGTCACCATCCAGGCGGTGCTGCCGGTGTTCAAGGTTGGTGCATCGGCTGCCTGCGCCAGCGGCACGAGCGCGCCGGCCGCCAGTAAGCCGAGAAGGGATTTGCCGAGAAGACGATTGACCATGTTCAAAGCTCCTGCAAAAGAATGGAAAGTGTCTGGCAGTGAGCAATTGCTGATTCGTGCGCCTCTTTTCGGGCGCCTTGATCTGTGGCGAGGGGGCTTGTCGGAACGCCGCATCGCCCCGTTCGACCGCGCAGCGGTCGTAAACTGGCAGATTGAGTCCATCTGAAGGACCGCGTTAGCCGGGTTCAGGACCGCTGCGCGGTCCGACGGGGGCAAGCCCCCTCGCCACAGGTTATCTCACCGATTTCAATAACCACCCGAACCCGGAATCCAGCTGGTCCCCGCCAGCGGTACCCGGGCCATGGCCGCCGATTCTACGGTCAGCGCCACCAGGTCTTCAGGATCCAGATTGTGCAGGTGTGACTTGCCACAGGCCCGTGCCATGGTCTGGGCCTCCAGCACCAGTACGCGCAGGTAGTTGGCCAGACGGCGACCACCTTCCACCGGGTCCAGACGCTTGGACAGTTCCGGGTCCTGAGTGGTGATACCGGCCGGGTCGCGGCCGTTCTGCCAGTCGTCGTAAAAACCTGCCGCCGAACCAATCTTCTGCAGTTCTTCATCCAGTCGCGGGTGGTTGTCGCCCAGCGCAATCAACGCCGCCGTGCCTATCGCCACGGCATCGGCGCCCAACGCCATGGCCTTGGCCACGTCGGCACCGTTGCGAATCCCCCCCGAAACGATCAACTGAACTTTCCGATGCATGCCCATCTCTTGCAAAGCCTGTACCGCTTGCGGGATCGCAGGCAAAATCGGAATGCCCACGTGTTCGATAAACACTTCCTGGGTCGCCGCGGTGCCGCCTTGCATGCCGTCGAGCACAATCACATCGGCCCCGGCCTTCACCGCCAGTTTGACGTCGTAGTAAGGCCGGCTCGCCCCGATCTTTACGTAGATCGGCTTTTCCCAATCGGTGATCTCGCGGATCTCGGCAATCTTGATCGCCAGGTCATCCGGGCCGGTCCAGTCCGGGTGACGGCAGGCACTGCGCTGGTCGACGCCGATCGGCAAGGTGCGCATGCCGGCCACCCGCTCGGTGACTTTCATGCCCAGCAACATGCCGCCGCCACCGGGCTTGGCACCCTGCCCCAGGACGATTTCAATGGCGTCGGCCTTGCGCAGATCGTCCGGGTTCATGCCATAGCGCGACGGCAGGTACTGATAGACCAGATGCTGCGACTGCCCGCGCTCCTCCGGGGTCATGCCGCCGTCACCGGTCGTGGTGCTGGTACCGGCGATGGTCGCACCTCGGCCCAACGCTTCCTTGGCATTGGCCGACAACGCACCGAAGCTCATGCCGGCGATGGTCACCGGAATCTTCAGGTGGATCGCCTTCTTGGCGAAGCGGTTGCCGAGGATCACGTCGGTGCCGCACTTCTCCCGATAGCCTTCGAGCGGGTAGCGCGACACGCTGGCGCCGAGCAGCAGCAAGTCGTCGAAGTGCGGCACCTTGCGTTTGGTGCCTCCACCGCGGATGTCATAGATACCGGTCTCGGCGGCACGCTGGATTTCCTGGATGGTCAGGCGGTCGAAAGTCGCGGACTCGCGCAACACTGGAGGGGCGGCTTTTTGGCTGATTGGGTCGCTCATATCTGTTCTCCTCGCGTGGATCAGTACGCGGACGCGTTATCGACTTTGAAGTTGTACAACTGACGGGCCGAGCCGTAGCGCTTGAAGTCAGCCGCCTTGTGCTCAAAACCGGCGCGATTGAGCAGAACTTGCAGTTCCTCCAGGTGTTCGGCGCGCATCTCTTTTTCGACGCAGTCCGAGCCCAGGGACGCGACGGTGCCCCGCACATAGATGTGGGTTTCGTACAGCGAATCACCCAGGGCATCGCCCGCATCGCCACACACCACCAGGCGCCCGGCCTGGCCCATGAAGCAGCTCATGTGGCCGATGCTGCCGCCGACCACGATGTCGATGCCTTTCATGGAAATTCCACAACGGGCACCGGCATCGCCTTCGATCACCAATAACCCGCCATGAGCGGTGGCGCCTGCGGCCTGGGACGCACTGCCCTTGATCCGCACCATGCCCGACATCATGTTTTCCGCGACACCGACACCGGCATTGCCATGTACGGTGATGCACGCTTTCTGGTTCATGCCCGCGCAGTAGTAGCCGGCGTGCCCCTGGATATCGATGGACACGGCCTGGTTCACCCCAACCGCAAGGTTGTGCTTGCCGTTGGAATGAGTCACCACCCACTCGCGGTCTTCAACGTTGTTGACCTGGTCATGCAGCGCCTGATTGAGGTCACGCACGGTGGCAGTGGAAAGATCGATGGTTTTCATGTGTGCGCTCCTTAAGCTGACTCGCGTTCCCAGATGTACAGGGTGGCCGGTGCCGGCTCCCAGATCCTGGCGTGCTCGATACCCGGCAGGCTCGACAGCGCCTGATATTCGGAGGCCATGGCAACGTAATCGTCGGTCTCGGCGAGAATTGCCGGTTTACAGGCAATCGGGTCGCGGATCACCGCAAAGCCGTTGCGGGTGCCAATGGCGAAAGTGAAGAAGCCGTCCAGGTTCTCCAGCGAATGATCCAGCGCCTCCTTCAGCGAGTCGCCTTGTTGCAGGCGCCAGGTCAGGTAGCCGGCGGCCACTTCCGTGTCGTTGTCGGTTTCGAAATGGATGCCTTCGCGCTTGAGTTCCTGGCGCAGACGAAAGTGATTGGACAACGAACCGTTGTGCACCAGGCACAGGTCGGCGCCGGTGGAAAACGGGTGGCTGCCTTCCATGGTCACCGCACTTTCGGTGGCCATGCGGGTGTGGCCGATGATGTGGCTGCCCTTCATGCTGGCCAGGCCGAAGCGTTGGGAAATTTCCTGGGGCAAGCCCATGCCCTTGAGGATTTCGATGCTCTGCCCGGCGCTCATGATGCGGATGCTCGGGGCCAGTTCGGCGAGGGCCAGACGGACTGGCGTTTCTTCAGCATGGATTTTCAAGACGGCGGCGCTGGCGTTCTGAAACCAGTCCAGCGAACAGCCGAGACGGCCTTCGAGTTCACCCATCAGGGTTTTCCAGTCGAAGGCTTCGGTGGTCGCCTGCAGGGTCAGCTTGACCCAGCCATCGGTCACTTCATCGCCATAGATGGCGAAGCCGGCACTATCCGGGCCACGATCGGTCATGGCCTGTAGCATCGGTTCGAAGAGCTGGCCGAGCCGGGATTCCAGCTGCGGATTTTTCAGGTAAAGGCCTACGATTCCACACATGACAACAGTCCTCACTACGTTCGGCAGCCGCAAGTTTCAAGCTGCAAGATGGTTCGTTTGAGCGCGCCGGTGGCGCCTAGAAAAATTCGGTGTAGCGCTGCACTTCCCAGTCGGAGACATGGCGGCTGTATTCCACCCACTCCATGCGCTTGAGCTTGATGAACTCGCCAACGATCTGCGGGCCCATGACCTCGGCGAACAGCGGGTCGGCTTCCAGCGCGTCGCAGGCTTCCTTGAGCGATTGCGGCAGGGTCTTGATGCCGCGCGCGGCAATCTGCTCCAGGCTCAGGCTGTAGAGGTTTTCGTTGCAGACGTGGTCGATTTCCAGCTGACGGTCGATGCCATCCAGGCCCGCCGCGATGATCGCCGCGCTGACCAGATAGGGATTGCAACCGGCGTCCGGCAGGCGGAACTCCAGGCGGCCATAAGGCACCCGCACCATCGCCGAGCGGTTGTTGGCGCCGAAGGCAATAAAGGCTGGCGCCCAGGTCGCGCCGGACAACGAATTGCCCACCACCAGACGCTTGTAGGAGTTGACCGTCGGTGCGGCGAAGGCGCAGAGCGCCGGGCCATGGGCGAGCAGGCCGGCGGCGAAGTGATAGGCCATTTTTGACAGGCCCATGCCGCTCGGGTCGCTGGCGTCATGGAACAGGTTTTTGTTCTCGGCGCTGCTGATCGACAAGTGAAAGTGCATGCCGTTGCCGGCGCGTTTCGGGTCGGGCTTGGGCATGAAGGAGCAGATCATGCCCAGGTCATTGGCAATCTCGCCGGCGGCCATGCGAAAGAACGTGAATCGATCCGCCGAGGTCATGGCGTCGCTGTAGGTGTAATTGATCTCGAACTGGCCGTTGGCGTCTTCGTGGTCGATTTGATAGACCTCGAAATCCACCGCCTGCAACGCTTCGGTCAGGCGTTCGAGGAACACCCGGGAGCGCGACAGGCCTTTGTAGTCGTAGCAAGGCTTGTCCAGGTTGTCGCTGGCGTCGACCAACTGCAGTTTGCCCTGCTCGTCACGGCGCATCAGATTGAACTCGGGCTCCAGGCCGGTGTTGAGCGTCCAGCCCTTGTCTTCCAGGCGACGAACCTGCTGCTGCAGCACGTAACGGCTGTCATAAGGATGCGGCTTGCCGTCGACATGCCCGATGCATACGATCCGGCCATAACCCGGTTGCCAGGGCACAGGCATCAGCGTGGACAAATCGCCACGGGCCATGAAGTCCGGACCGTGGGGTTCCATGCCCATGCCGCTGATGGCGAACCCGGCAAAACCCGCGCCGTCCTCGGCCACGGCCTTGAGTCCACAGATCGGCACCGATTTGGTCTTGGCCGAACCATGGATATCGACAAACTGCGCAAGCACATACTTGATCCCGTGCTTGTCGATGATGCGCTGGGTTTCTGCTGGCAACATTGCTCGTCACTCCTCGCGAAAAAGGGCAAATCATTGTGGAAAGGCCGTCACTTCCTTTGGATATTCCTGAAAAGAAAGTTAGTTTCCCAATAGGAATGCAAGGCCCTTGCCAGAATCGCGAATGAAAAGCTGAAGTACCGTAACCAGCGCTTTTGTGCTGTATATATGGGAATATTCTTTTCCCGGTGGGAATACCGCCCAATGGGCTGGAGAGGAACGCCGGGATTTGCACTTTCTCAGTGCGAAACTAATATTACTGAACAGAAAGTGTGCAGGATCTAAATACTATGCCGACCGAAACCGCCCCGCGCCTCAAGCTCGAGCAATACCTGGGTTTGCAAATCAAACGCCAGCGCCAGGCGCAGGACCTGAAATTGTCCGATGTGGCGAAAATTGCCGACATCAGCCAAGGCATGTTGAGCAAGATTGAAAACGCCCAGGTCTCCACCAGCCTCGATACCCTGAGCCGCCTGTGCGATGTGCTCGGCCTGCCGCTGTCGAAGCTGTTCAGTGAATACGATCAGCAAGACGGCAGCGCGCAGCTGGTCAAGGCCGATCAAGGCATGGAAGTGGTTCGTCGCGGAACCGAGAAAGGCCATACCTACCATCTGCTCAATCACACACGCGGGCCGAAGAAGAGTTTCGAGGCCTACATGGTGAGCATGGATGACGCCAGCGAAGAGTTTCCGACCTTCTCCCATCCGGGCACCGAGTTTCTCCACCTGCTCGAAGGCGAATTGATTTATCGCCACGGCAATCAGCTGTACCGCATGGAAGCCGGTGACAGCCTGACCTTCGAAGGAGAAATCCCCCATGGCCCGGAACAACTGGTGCAAGTGCCGATCCGCCTGCTGTCGATCATGAATTACGGCAACGACAAAGAATAATCCCCGCCCCACGCCCCGTTCGATTCCAACCCTGAGGCCGACCTATATCGGCCTCAGGCGTTTTCCTGCCAGTTAAAAAACTTTCACAAAAATTCTGGACGCGACGCGGGCATTCCCCTATAAAGCCAACATCAGGAATAAATTATTCCCCATAAGAAAATTCGCTCATGGATGAGCCTGCTGTCCGCTGATGTTTTTTTCGCTATGCGATGAGCTGCCGCCATCTTCCCGAGGACGTGTCATGCAACACGAAAAAAACCATTTCATCATCAAGATCACCTGTCCCGCGGTGTCCGGCATCGTCGCGGCCGTTACCACTTACCTGGCGGACAACGGCTGCTACATCGGGGAGATGGCGCAATTCGACGACGACTTCAGCGGCCGGTTTTTCATGCGCGCGGTGTTCCGTTTCAACGACGACTACCCGGGCGATATCCAGCAGATCAAGGACGGTTTCAGCGACGTCGCCAAGGCGTTCGACATGAGCTGGGAACTGCATGACACCCGCGAGCCGATGCGTGTGTTGCTGATGGTCAGCAAGTTCGACCATTGCTTGACCGACCTGCTCTACCGCTACCACAAGGGCGAGATGGACATGACCATCACCGCCATCGTCTCCAACCATTTGGATCTGCGGCCCATGGCCGAGCGCGAGGGTATCCGCTTCATCTATCTGCCGGTGACGAAAGACACCAAGGCCCGGCAGGAAGCCGAGCTGATGAAAGTTGTCGACGACACTGGCACCGAACTGGTGGTGTTGGCGCGCTACATGCAGATCCTCTCCGATGACCTGTGCAAGCAACTCTCGGGCCGGGCGATCAACATCCATCACTCGTTCCTGCCGGGGTTCAAAGGTGCCAAGCCTTATCACCAGGCCTACCAACGCGGGGTGAAACTGATCGGCGCTACGGCGCACTACGTCACCAGCGACCTCGACGAAGGGCCAATCATTGAACAGGAAGTGCAGCGCGTCGATCACGTCTATCTGCCGGACGATCTGGTCGCCACCGGCCGTGACACAGAAACCGTGGCCCTGTCCAAGGCGGTCAAGTACCACCTGGAACACCGGGTTTTCCTCAATCAGGACAGAACGGTGATCTTTCGATGAGCACGCCCAGACTGATTGACGGCAAAGCCGCCGCCGCTCGTGTGTTGATCCAGGTTCGCAAGGACGTGGACGATCTGCGCGAGCAAGACATTCAACCGGCCCTAGCGGTGATTCTGGTGGGCAGCGACCCGGCCAGCCAGGTCTACGTGCGCAACAAGATCCTGCGCGCCGAAGAGGTGGGCATTCGCTCCGTGGAGCAACGACTGTCCAGCGACACCAGCACCGAACAACTGCTGAACCTGATTGGCAGGCTGAATGCCGACCCTTCGATCAACGGCATTCTGCTGCAATTGCCGTTGCCGGCTCACATCGACGAATTGCACGCCCTGGAGGCCATCGCCCCGGCCAAGGATGTCGATGGTTTTCACAGTGAAAACGTCGGTGGCCTCAGCCAGGGCCGCACGGTGCTCGCCCCCTGCACACCCAGCGGCTGCCTGTACCTGCTGGAACAAACCTGCGGTGATCTGCGCGGTAAACACGCGGTGGTGATTGGCCGCTCGAACATTGTCGGCAAACCCATGGCCGCCCTGTTGCTCAAGGCTGATTGCTCAGTGACCGTGCTGCATTCACGCAGCCCGGATCCGAAGGCCTTGTGCCGTCAGGCCGACATCGTCATCGCCGCCGTAGGACGACCGCGACTGATCGACGCCAGCTGGCTGAAGCCCGGCGCGGTGGTGATTGATGTCGGCATCAACCGCATCGACGACCAGGGCCGCAGCCGTCTGGTGGGCGACGTCGATTTCGACAGCGCCCTGCCCCACGTCGCGGCGATCACCCCGGTTCCCGGTGGCGTCGGCCCGATGACCATTGCCTTTTTGATGAAAAACACCGTGACCGCAGCCCTGGTGCAACATCAGGCTCAACGCAGCCAATCGGAGGCCCTATGCCGTTCAATCTATTGAAGTACGGGTTGAGTTCGGAGTATCCGGTGGAAGTCGATCTACCGCCGCCCCGGGAACTCAAATCGAGCTATGACGTAGTGATCATCGGTGCCGGCGGCCACGGCCTGGCAACCGCTTATTACCTGGCCAAGTACCACGGCATTACCAACATCGCGGTACTGGAGAAGTCCTATCTGGGTGGTGGCAATACCGCGCGCAACACCGCGGTGATCCGCTCCAATTACCTGACCAGCGAAGGCGTGCGTTTTTACGCCGAGTCAGTGCGGATGTTCCAGGGGCTGTCCAATGAATTCGATTTCAACATCATGTACTCCGAGCGCGGCCAGCTGACCCTGGCCCATACCGATGCCACCGTGCGTTCGTTCCGTCAGCGGGCTGAGGTCAACAAGCACTTTGGCGGCCGAACCGAGATGATCGACCGCCAGCAGATTCGCGAACTGGTGCCCAGCCTCAATCTCGACCCCGGTCACCTGCCGGTCATCGCGGGCCTCTGGCACATCGACGGTGCCACCGCGCGCCACGACGCAGTCGCCTGGGGCTACGCCAAGCAGGCGGCCAAGCGCGGCGTGGAAATCCACCAGCTCACTGAAGTGCAGGACCTGATCATCGAGAATGGGGCAATCACCGCCGTGAAGACCAATCGCGGCACCATCAAGTGCGGCTGCGCCGTGCAGGCAATCGCCGGGCACAGTTCGTTGTTGATGGCCAAGGCCGGGATCCGCTCGCCGATCCAGACCTTCCCGCTGCAAGCCATGGTCACGCAACCATTCAAACCTTTTCTCGATCCACTGGTGAGCTCCTCTGCGCTGCATTGCTACGTGCAGCAGACCAGCCGCGGCGAGGTGGTGTTCGGCGGCGGCTCCGATCCTTATCCGCTGTTCAACACCCGTTCCACGCTCGATCTGAAGGAAAGCCTGCTGGCCCACGCCATCGAAATGTTCCCCTTTCTGGCCAACGCCAAGCTGATGCGCCAATGGGCTGGGATCACCGACATGACCCCGGATTACAGCCCGATCATGGGGCTTTCGCCGGTAAAAAATTACTACCTCGACGCCGGTTGGGGCACCTGGGGTTTCAAGGCGACACCGATCTGCGGCAAGACCATGGCAGAACTGGTGGCCAGCGGCGGCAAGGTGCCGGATCTGATCAAACCTTTCGGCCTCGAGCGCTTTTCGACCTTCCAGCAAGTCAACGAAATGGGCGCTACGGCGGCCAGCCACTGACGGAGAGCGGACCATGAAAATCATCAATTGCCCGCTCAACGGGCCACGCAACATCAGCGAATTCACTTATGGCGGCGAGTTCAAGCCAATGCCCGATCCCGTTCGCTGCAGCGATGCCGAATGGGCCGACTACGTGTTCAACACCGACAACCTCGCTGGCGTGGTACGCGAATGGTGGATGCATACGCCGTCGAGCTACTGGTTTCTCGCGGAGCGTCACACCGTGAGCGATGAAATTCTTCGCACCTTCGACCCCAAAGAACTCTTCACCGCCCGCGTCGACTTCAGCGCCGCCCAGGAGATCGCAGGATGAATCGCCTACCCGCCCCAATGGGCTTGTTGATCGACCGTGATCAGCCGCTGGATTTCAGTTTCGACGGTCATCGCTATCAAGGCTTGCAAGGTGACAGCATCGCCAGTGCCCTGTTGGCCAATGGACGCTTCCTGATCTCGCGCTCGTTCAAATACCACCGCCCGCGCGGCCCGTTGACCATGGCCGGACAGGACGCCAACAGCCTGGTGCAACTGCCCCAGGAGCCCAATGTGCTGGCCGATACTCATACGCTGTCGGCCGGTCTGCAGGTCACGGCGCAGAACGTCAACGGTTCGCTGGACAACGATCGCGATGCCTACCTGGGCAAGTTCTCCAAATTCATGCCGGTGGGCTTTTACTACCGTTCCTTCTACAAACCCAAGGGCATGTGGAAAGTCTGGGAACCGATCATTCGCAAGAAGGCCGGCCTCGGTGTACTCGACCTGAAGTTCCAGCCCGAGTATTACGACAAGTCTTACCTGTTCACCGACGTTGCCGTGATCGGTGCCGGGCCTGCAGGGCTGCAGGCGGCGCTGACAGCGGCCAATGCCGGGGCGAAGGTGTTGCTCATCGAACAACAACCGATTCTCGGTGGTTCGTTGACCTATGCCCGTTTCGATATCGAAGGCAAAAGAGCCGAAACCCTGCGCCGCGAGCTGCTGTCTGCGGTGGAGCAACACGCCAATATCCGGATCCTCACCGAGGCGACCTGCAATGCCTGGTTCACCGACAACTACCTGCCGGTCATCCAGGGCAAGCGCATGTACAAGGTGCGTGCCCGCCAATGCCTGGTGTGCAGCGGCGCTTTCGACCAACCGGTGGTGTTTCGCAACAACGATTTGCCGGGCGTGATGCTCACCAGCGCTGCGCAACGCTTGATGAAGTTGTATGCGGTCAAGCCGGGCAAACGCGCGGTGGTGCTGACGGGTAATGATGACGGTTACCTCGCCGCTTTGGATCTGCACGATCAGGGCGTGGAAGTCGCCGCAGTGGTGGACTTGCGTCATGGTCCTGGCGATGAGTCCCTGCTGCAGGCACTGGCTCAGCGCAAGATCCCTTGCCAGCGCAACAGCACAGTGTATGAAGCGCTGCACGAGAAAGGCATGCGTCATATCAATGGCGTCGATGTGCGCAAGATCACCGCCCAGGGTCAGGTCGCCACAAGCGGCCAACGCCTTGACTGCGACTTGCTGTGCATGTCCGCCGGTTACATGCCGGTCTATCAACTGCTCTGTCAGGCGGGCGGCAAACTCGCCTACGACGATCAGCGTGCCGAATTTACCCTCAGTAGCCTGCCACAAAACCTTGCAGTCGCAGGCTCGGTCAATGGTCGTCACCGCCTCGACAACGTGATCGCTGATGGCATGAATGCCGGAGCTGATGCCGCGCTCGCTTTAGGGCTGGCAGTCAGCGCACAACGCACACCATTGGGCAGCGAGGTTCGGGTCAACTTCAACTGGCCGATCTTCCCCCACCCCAAGGGCAAGGACTTCGTCGACTTCGACGAGGACCTGCAAGTGGCGGACATCGTCAATGCCACCCGGATCGGCTATCGCGACGTGCAACTGGTCAAGCGTTACTCCACCGTGGGCATGGGCCCTTCCCAGGGACGTCACTCGGCGCTGCCAACCGCACGGTTGGTCGCCTGGGCTACCCAGCGCAACATCAGCGAAACCGGGGTCACCACGGCACGCCCACCGTTTGTGGCGGAAAAGCTGGCGCATGTTGCCGGCAGGGCTTTCGACCCTTACCGCCAGACACCGATGCACGCCCGGCATGTACAAGCCGGGGCGAAGATGATGCCCGCCGGGATCTGGCAGCGGCCGGCCTACTATGGCAGTGCCAAGGATCGCGACGCCTGTATGCAGGCCGAAGCACTGCACGTGCGCAACAAGGTCGGGATCATCGATGTGTCGACTCTGGGCGGTCTCGACGTGCGTGGCCCGGACGCCGCCGAACTGCTCAACCGCATGTACACCTTTGCCTTCCTCAAGCAGCCGGTTGGCCGCTCTCGCTATGCGCTGATGACCAATGAACATGGGGTAGTGATCGATGACGGTGTGTGCGCTCGTTTCGCCGAGAACCATTTCTACGTCACCGCCACCACCAGCGGCGTCGACCGCATCTATCAGCAAATGCTCAAGTGGAACGCACAATGGCGCCTGGACGTGGACGTCGCCAACGTCACCGCCGCTGTCTGCGCGGTCAACGTCGCCGGGCCCGACTCGCGCAAGGTGCTGGAACAGGTCTGCACCGATCTGGATCTGAGCGCCGAAGCATTCCCTTATCTGGGCGTGCGCCAGGGTACGGTCGCCGGGATCAAGGCGCGTATGCTGCGGGTCGGTTTTGTCGGCGAACTGGGTTATGAAATCCACGTACCCGCGCGTCACGGGCTCAAGCTTTGGGACGCGCTGATCTCGGCTGGCAAAGCACACGACATACGTCCCTTCGGCGTCGAAACCCAGCGTCTGCTGCGCCTGGAAAAAGGCCATGTGATCATCAGCCAGGATACCGATGGCATGACCCATCCGGCGGAAATCGACATGGGCTGGGCGATCAGCCGCAACAAGCCATTCTTCATCGGCCGGCGCTCGGTGGATATCCTCGAAGCCCAGCCACAAAAACGCAAACTCGTTGGCTTCACTTTGCCCAAGGGCAGCCTACAACCGCTGGAAGGCCATCTGGTGCTCAATGGCCCGGACATCAGTGGCAACGTCACCTCCTGCGAATATTCCGCAAGCCTGGGCAAGATCATCGGCCTGGCCTATGCCGGCATCGACCAAAGCTTGCCGGGGCAGCGCATTCCAATCCGCGTCGAGGGTGGCATTGTGATCCAGGCCGAAGTGGTGCAATTGCCCTTCTTCGATCCCGTCAACCTACGCCAGGAGCTTTGAGCCATGACCAGTCTGATAGAACAACATAGCCTCGGCCAGCCGTCCCTGGCCCTATTGTCTGCCTGTACGCTGACAGACCTCACCGATCTGCCTCGGCTCGGTTTTCGCGGCGCCCATAGCGCGCAGTATTTGCTCAGCCGCCACTTCGTGCTGCCCGACGCCCCCAACCGCGCCATCACCCAGGAGGACAGCAGCTGCGTGGCGCGCCTGTCCCAGACCGAGTACCTGTTGCTGGGAAGCCATCGGGATCAGGGTGAACGCATTGCCGCTGAAGAGGCCCGCTGGGAGCTGGATCACAAGGCCAATTACCTGCTGCCACGCCAGGACAGCCATGCCTGGTTTCAGCTCGGTGGTGAACACCTCAGTGACGTAATGGCCAAACTCTGTGGTGTCGACTTGAGCCCTCAAGTCTTCGGCCCCGGAGCAGTGGCACAAACTTCGGCGGCACGCATCAACGTTATCGTGATCAACGCCAGTACCCTGCAACAGCCGAGCTTGTTCATCCTGTGTGACCGGGCATCGAAGGCTTACTTTAACGAAGCGTTGCTGGATGCAATGGAGGAGTTTTCGGGGTTGGCAACGGATGGGACGCCAGGCTGACGCTTGTCAGAAACAGGGTGAACCGAAGATCACCCAGGCGTTACAACAGAGGACGTCCGCTCACACGAAAGCAGTGAGGATTCCACCAAGTGCCAGTCGTTTCGTAGGGGCAAAAACGCCTAAAAATAAAAAGGGGTCGCGAGATAAAATCTCGCCCCCCTTGAATTATATGATCTGGGCGGAGTGATTCGAACACTCGATCCCTAGCACTCCATCTCCTTTTCCATACCTCTTGAAAGACTCCAAAGTTCCACCCTGGATTCGTCGAATCCAGTATTTACTTGAGCTCCAGCGGTGTTCAGCTCTACGAGAGTCCAGGAACGCCCATCAAGAGCCGACGTTTTTGTGGGGGGAAAAGTGGGGGGAACCCATTTCATGGCCAAAATTACCATCAAAGAACTCGAGTCGCTGACTACAGGCCCAACTCGCTACGAGGCCGGGTCAGGGTGTCGATCAGTGCGTACATGATTTTCTTGGCGCACGGCAGCAGAAAGTGGTTTTTCGGCCCTTCTTCGACCATTACTGCTCGGTTATTGGGTTGGTTTGAGGTTTTTTGCTTAGTGCAGACGCACCTATCCCGTGAGCGGTGGCCCTTGAGATGTAATTTTGGCCAACCGTTGCAGGTTCTGCACCGCGGCGGAGTGTTTTTCTACGCTCTGGGCCAGAAGCGACATTTATAGGACTCGGATAACCATGTAGGTACCGGGACAGCCGCTATCAATCCTGCTTAAGCTCATCCAAACGCCCTATCACAAACAAGCTGACAATCAGGTCCAGATGCGCCCCACCCGCATTCTTGTACACGGTAATCTCCTCCTCTCCCCGCTCAAAGGCCAGCAATTGACTCAGATCGAAAAGATCCCCCTCGATCTGCGCATCACTGATCGCTCCCGCTTCCAGCGGAATCAAGATATCCCCCGCCACTGCCGCCGACTGGCGGTCATCGACAAAGATCCGCGCCTTGCCCAGCAACACGTTATCCGCCTCCTGCATGTCCGGACGGAAACCACCGACCAGGTCGACGTGAGTACCCGGCCGCACGCAACGCCCGAGGATCAGTGGAGCAGATGAACTGGTGGCCGAAGTGATGATATCAGCCTTGGCTACCGCCTCGTTCAGATCCTGCACGATAGTCGCCTCAAGGCCCCGGCGCTGCAAGTCAGTGCAGGCATCCTGCAATTTCTCTGGTGAACGATTCCACAGCAGGACCTGGCGAATCGATGGACGGATGTGCAGGTAGGCGTCTGTCAGCGACCGAGCGACCGGCCCTGCGCCGACTACCAGCAGCACCTCGCTGTCCTCGCGGCTCAGCCGGCGTGCAGCCAGGACCGAATCTGCGGCAGTCTTGATGCTGGTGATGGCCGGGCCGTCGAGTACGGCGGCGATGGCTTTGGTGGTCTGGTCGATTACCATGAATGCAGCATGTTCGGTAGGTAGTGGCGGCGTGGACTTGGCGTTGGCGGAATAGATCGAGGCGAGTTTTATGCCTGCGCCAGCCCCTGGCAGAATCACGCCGCGACTGAACAGCCCGTAGTCGGCGTCGCCGATGAAGTAGCTATCGCCCAACGGGCGTGAGCCGAGGTGTGCCTCGTGCAGCGCCTGTAGTACGCCTTCCCAATCCAGTACCGATTGAATCTGTTGTGCGCTGATCATTTGCATTGTGTGTTTCCCAAGCATGAATCAGGCAGGGCCTGCTGTTCGCAGGTCCTGCTTGATTGTTCAGGTTGGCGCTGGATGATCTGGCATTTTCCGCCGATCACCAGCACCGGTTTACCAAGGACCGCCATGTCAGGCGTCCCCCCAAGCCCGGCGCGGACGAGGCAATCATGTAGTCGTCTTTGATCACCGGCGCACAGTCGGCGATTTTGAGACTGTGGTACTCGTGGACTGCTGACGACAGACCTCCAATGCGGCTGACGAAGTCCTTCTCGTGAGAACGCATACATCGAGCGAGTTCTATTCACAACCCTGCCACTAAAAAATCGCCAATGCAGCGCCAAAGAGACTTTCATCGGGCACTACGCCAAGCCCGACGCCCTTTGGTCGCTTAATATGGCCGCCCTCAATACGAATACCGTTTTCTGGATCGTAGTGGCCTTTGATATATGGAGCCGCTAACCACACACCCTCAAGCAGTTCAGGGGCTACCGTCGCACCAATATGGGTGCAGGCGGCCGCAATGATGTCTCCGCCCCAAGAGTCGTCGCAGGTATGAGGCAGGTTCCGCGCCGCACAAAGGTCGCGGAATGCACGCATCGGATGCAACCCACCGATCCGAGTGACCTTCATCCCGAAACCGTCGACCAATCCGGTGCCAGCGGCTGTAATGGCGGTATTCAGGTTGATGCCGCTTTCATCCATATAGATGCCGTGGCTGACTTGCTGGCGGATTTTTTGCAGGTCCTCGATAGTGTTGCAAGGCTGCTCCATGATAAAGGGGATATCCGGGCATTCGCGGCTTATCCGCAGGGCATCGCGGGTGGTCAAACTCCGATTGCCATCGATGGCAAGTCGCATACCCGAACCGCGGATCACTTCCCAAACTTTGCGGATGGTTTCAACGTCTTCTTCGACCGCTCTGCCGCCAACTTTTACTTGAATACGCAGGTAACCCTCGTCAAGTTTTTCCGCTGCGAGACGGGCTGTTTCATCCGGCGCGCCAATAACGGTAGAGTAGTAAGACGGCACGCGATCCGTCACAGCGCCCCCCAGTAAATCGGAAATACTGACACCAAGATGCTTGCCCAGTAGATCATGCGCTGCGATATCTATAGCGGCTTTGGCGTAATTGTGGCCAGTAAGCAAAGTGTCCATGCGGCGGTGCAATGGCACTGGCAACACCTCAGCGCCGATCAGGCCTGGGGCCATTTCTTTTAGTGCTGCCAACGCTCCTGCGGAGTTGCATTCGGCATAGGTAGGGCCTACCGGACAGGTCTCGCCCCAGCCGTACAGACCATTGTCGGCCACCAATTTGACTAGCGTAGTAGTCAGTGACCAAACTTCTGAGAGGGCCATCTTGTAGGGGCCATTAACGACCGGCAAATTGTACTGATACAGATGGACTTCGGTAATTTTCATTGATCGATCTCCGGAATGGTGAGGACGAGCTTCCCAATGAACCCCTTACTCAGGAATTCCTGATTTTTATAAATTTCCTTAAGAGGAAAGGTTGGAAGATTTGGCCTACGCCACTCAGGCCGCTATCAGCATGGTGCTGTCGCAGGCAGAAAATCTAATAGCCTTTAGACCGATCAACCACATTCAAGAGAGGCATTCCCTCACACTCTCTTCGGAGATTCTCAACAATCACCGCCACACCACCTTCAATCTGCACATCGCTTGCAATATGAGGAGTCAAGAGCACTCGAGGGTGTTTCCAGAGTGGGTTGTCTTGAGTGGGAGGCTCTTGTACCAAAACATCCAGTACGGCACCTCCCAGACGGCCTTCATTCAACGCAGAAAGCAGAGCTGTTTCTACAACGTGGGCGCCACGTCCCACGTTAATTAGTCCAGCTCCATGAGGCAGACAATCGAGCTTCGCAGCATTGAGTATCCCGTCTGTTTCGGGAGTCAGTGGCAACATGTTCACAAGGATGTCGCACTGCCCTAAAAACGCCTCCAGTTCGTCCGGGCCGACGTAACAGTGACCACCTGGCACCTCCTTCAAAGAACGATTCCAGCCACTGAGCTGAAATCCCAATGGCTGAAGGCGATCAAGCGCGGCACGTCCGAGATTGCCAACCCCCATGACACCAACACGCCGCTGTGAGGCTCGCACAATTGGTCGAGGTTGCCAGCGACCACTGCGCTGATCTTCTTGGTAAGCGAGGATGTCTCGATGCAAGGCAAGAACACCAAACAAAACATACTCGGCCATGATGTCAGCCATCGAGCTATCTACTAGCCTTATTAGCGACACGTGAGCAGGCAAACGGGCCAGATCAAACTGGTCGACTCCAGCCCCGGCAGCGTAGAGGAGTCGAAGATTACCAAACTGCTCCGCCATGTCGGCAAGAGGCTCCCAAGCCAGGATGTAGTGCACCTCTGCCGGGTTACCGATATCAGGCCATTGGCGGAACTCTAGTTCAGGGGCGAGCGTTGACAGGCAATCTCGCCATTTCTGCGCATCGGCGGGGTCGGCCATGTATAGGATGCACATAGAAAACTCCCTATTCGACTTTCAGATGCGCATAGCTATCAACGAAACGCTTAAATTTGTGTTTGCCACAAGTGTACGCTTCATACTTCGCGGGTAAAGCCTCACTCACGCAGGTTGGCACAGGCTCAACAACCGCATCGAAATCCAAATCAATAAAGAAAGGTATTGAATAGCGCTCTAGACCGCTAGTATTTATGACGCGATGCATTGTCGAGGTGTAGCGATCGTTGGTGAGAGTTTGAACTAGATCACCAATGTTGACGATAAACGTCCCTTCAACTGGTGGGGCAGTAACCCACTCCCCTGCACGGTTCTTGACTTGTAAACCGCCAACCGTGTCTTGAGACAGGACTGTCAGGAAGCCGTAATCCGTGTGAGCACCAATACCGATCTCTTCCAGGGAGACCTTTCCTAACTGAGGCGGATAACGCAAAACACGCTGAATAGTGATGGGCTTACGTTGGCGTTGTTCAAAATAATTTTGCGGCAAATCCAGACTCAGCGCGATGCCGCCGATGAGCGTTCTCGCAAGCGCCAATACGGCTGAATGATAAGCCTCGGCAACCGTTTCGAATTGCGGCAGTCCGGACGGCATTTGATTAGGGCCAAAAAACGGAGAAACTTCATCGTAATGGGCGCCGTAATCAAAGCACTCTTTGAAGTCGCGCGTATTAGCAGGATCTACGTTTTCCGCATACATCGGGATGTAACCACGTAGCGTAAGCCCGGAGTTCACGATGTTAAGTGTGTTCTTCTCTTCGGATGGAAGCTTGAAAAAAAGTTTGGTGAACCTGTACATCTCATCTATCAGTTGCTGCGAAACGCCATGGTTTTTTATATAAAAAAAACCCACTTTTTCGCACGCTTCGCCTATCTGGCTTGCCACCCGCAGCGGATTTTCGCCGTTTATGAGTGGCGAAATATCTATGACCGGGATTTCAGTAAAGGCAGTTTGTTTGCTGGCCAAACGAATATCAAATAACTCAGTCACGCTTCTCTCCTTTCTAAATGGATGACAGACGCGGACGAGCCACATTCGTCCTTGTTTGGGCGGATGTTAATCCTGGTTTTTTTGGCACGCAAGCAAAATGTACACCTGTGTCACCAAACGTTGACACAGGTGTACATTTATCCTAATTTTAAGTCACCGAGCCCGATGAAGCCCACTTTGGAGCGCACCACGATGTCCAGCGATCCCTTGCTGCAACCCTATAAAATCAAGAATCTGACCCTCAGAAACCGGATCATGACCACCTCCCATGAACCGGCCTACCCTGTGGACGGCATGCCCAAGGATCTCTACCGCGCCTACCACGTGGAGCGCGCAAAGGCCGGTGTTGCCTTGACCATGACTGCCGGTTCCGCTGCCGTATCCCGAGACAGCCCGCCGGTATTCAACAATGTGCTCGCCTACAAGGATGAAGTGGTCGGATGGTTGAAGGACCTGACCGATGAATGCCACGAACATGGCGCAGCAGTGATGATCCAGTTGACTCACCTGGGCCGCCGTACCCGCTGGGACAAGGCCGATTGGTTACCGGTGGTGTCACCGTCACACCGTCGGGAGGCTTCACACCGCTCTTTCCCGAAGAAAATGGAGGAATGGGACATCGAGCGGATCATCAAGGACTATGTAGACGCCGCGGAGCGCATGAAGGCGGCAGGTCTCGATGGTCTGGAGCTTCAGGCTTACGGGCATTTGATGGATCAGTTCTGGTCGCCGTTGACCAATGACCTCGACGGCCCTTACGGCGGCTCGCTGGAAAATCGCATGCGCTTTACCTTCGACATCCTGCGTGGCATCCGCCAGCGGGTAGGCGAAGATTTTCTGCTGGGAGTTCGTTACACCGGTGATGAAGAATTACCCGGCGGCTTCACTGCCAGTGAGGGCATGCAGGTTTCTCACATGCTCAAGGACAGCGGACTGGTCGACTTCCTGAACGTCGTGCGCGGTCACATCGATACGGATGCAGGGCTGACCGATGTCATCCCGATTCAGGGTATGCGCAACTCACCCCATCTCGACTTCGCTGGCGAGATCCGCTCGTCGACAGGCTTTCCGACTTTCCACGCGGCGAAGATTCCCGATGTCGCCACCGCGCGCTACGCGATCGCCTCGGGCAAAGTGGACATGGTGGGCATGACCCGCGCGCACATGACCGATCCGCACATCGTGCGCAAAATCATCGAGAAGCGCGAAGAAGACATTCGCCCGTGCGTCGGCGCCAACTATTGCCTGGATCGCATCTACCAGGGCGGCGCGGCCTACTGCATCCACAACGCAGCGACGGGGCGGGAAACCACCATGCCTCATGACATTCCCAAAGCCGCAGTCAAGCGCAAGGTGTTGGTGGTCGGTGCCGGCCCTGCTGGGCTGGAAGCGGCGCGGGTCGCCGGTGAGCGCGGCCATGATGTAACGGTGCTTGAGGCGGCTGACCAACCTGGCGGGCAGATTCGTCTGACTGCGTTGAGCGAGCGTCGTCGCGAGATGATCAGCATCATTGATTGGCGAATGGCGCAATGCGAACGGCTGGGGGTGAAGTTTCACTTCAATACCTGGGCCGAAGCCGACACTGTGCAAGCCTTCGAGCCAGACGTGGTTATCGTTGCGACCGGCGGCCTGCCGGATACCGAGGTGCTCAGCAAAGGCAACGAACTCGTGGTTTCAACCTGGGACATCATTTCTGGCGACATCAAGCCCGGTCGCAACGTACTGATCTTCGACGATGCGGGGGATCATGCTGCCCTGCAGGCTGCCGAGGTCATCGCGCAAAGCGGTGCGAGAGTTGAAATCGTCACCCCTGACCGCTCGTTTGCACCTGAAGTCATGGCCATGAACCTGGTGCCCTACATGCGCAGCCTGCAGGATCTGGACGTCACCTTCACCGTGACCTACCGGGTCGATACAGTGGAAAAACGTGATGGCGGGCTCGTTGCAACCTTTGGCAGCGACTATGGACAGGTTCACAAGCAGCGCGTGGTCGATCAGGTGGTCGTCAACCACGGCACCCTTCCGCTGGACGACTTGTACTTCGACCTGCGTCCTCTCTCCACCAATGGCGGCGCGGTAGAACAGCATGACCTGATCGCCGGCACGGCTCAGAACATCGTCACCAATCCCGAAGGACGCTTCCAGCTGTTCCGGATCGGCGACGCCGTGTCTGCTCGCAATACCCATGCAGCCATCTACGACGCTTTGCGCCTGGTGAAAGAAATCTGAATCCGAGCCTCCATTGCTGTTGGAACGGAGGCTCGCCATGAACAAGAGGGAAACCATGTCAGCAGTGACCATTAAATCGAAGGCGGCAGTCGCTTTCGGCCCAGGACAGCCGTTACAGCTGGTGGACATCGATGTCGCACCGCCCAAGGCTGGCGAAGTACGGGTACGAATCGTGGCAACGGGTGTCTGCCACACGGATGCTTTTACCCTGTCGGGCGACGATCCCGAGGGGATCTTTCCCGCCGTGCTGGGTCATGAGGGCGGCGGGATCGTCGAGTCGATCGGCGAAGGCGTGACGTCATTGTCGGTCGGCGACCATGTGATTCCGCTGTACACGGCCGAGTGCCGGCAATGCAAATTCTGTCTGTCGGGCAAGACCAATCTGTGCCAGGCAGTCAGAGCGACGCAGGGCAAGGGCCTGATGCCTGACGGAACATCGCGCTTCTCCTTTCAGGGCCAGCCGGTGTTCCACTATATGGGCTGCTCGACCTTCTCCGAGTACACGGTATTGCCGGAGATCTCCCTGGCGAAAATCCCCAAGGATGCGCCGCTGGAACAGGTGTGCTTGTTGGGTTGTGGCGTGACCACAGGCATTGGTGCCGTACTCAATACTGCCAAGGTCGAGGCTGGGGCAAGCGTTGCGATATTCGGGCTCGGCGGGATCGGGCTGGCGGCCATCATCGGCGCGAAAATGGCCAACGCCGGGCGAGTCATCGCCATTGATATCAACCCGGCCAAGCGGGACGTCGCCCTGTCGCTCGGCGCGACCGACTTCATCAATCCCATGGACTATGCCAAGCCCATCCAGGACGTGATTGTCGAGCTCACCGACGGTGGCGTGGACTATTCGTTTGAATGTGTCGGCAACGTCAAGTTGATGCGAGCTGCTCTGGAGTGCTGCCACAAGGGCTGGGGTGAATCGATCATCATCGGTGTCGCCGGTGCTGGCCAGGAAATCAGCACCCGCCCTTTCCAGCTGGTGACCGGGCGCGTCTGGCGCGGCAGCGCGTTTGGCGGGGTCAAGGGCCGCACGGAGCTTCCCAGCTACGTCGAGAAAGCGAGCACCGGCGAAATTCCGCTGGAAACCTTCATCACCCATAACCTTGGCCTTGAGGACATCAACAAGGCTTTCGAATTGATGCATGCCGGGCAAAGCATTCGCACCGTCATTCATTTCTGACCAAGGCACTGCCGTGATATCGGCCAGCACTCACACCCGCATCACAACCCAAAGGAAATGAAAATGTCTGTTTTTACCCATGTCACTGTCGGTACCAATGACCTTGCCAAAGCACGGACCTTCTATGATGGCGTTCTCAAAGAAATTGGTCTCAACCGTATTGCCGACCTTGATGAATCCGGCTCCATTTGGGGCGTGGATAAACCGTCGTTCTTCGTGCTCAAACCCGCCAATGGCAATCCTGCCAACGTTGGCAATGGCGTGACTGTCAGCTTCGAAGCGCCTAATCGCGCTGCGGTACATGCATTCCACGAAACCGCACTCGCGGCTGGTGGCATCTGTGAAGGCCAACCGGGTTCGCGTAACTGGGCTGAAAATGCCTATGCCGCTTACGCTCGGGACCTTGATGGCAACAAACTGGCTGTCTACTGCTTCAAGGCCGAATAATCGCAACCGGCTGACGTCTACTGCAGTGAAGACCCTTCAGCAGGCCTTCACTGCATATCTCTTGCCCTGGCTACATTCCCCGCCGCGCAACCTCAGCGCCTGCCTTCACTGCCTGCCCCACAATGGACTCGATGTTTTGATCGGCCATCGACTGCAGCGCTGCTGCCGTCACGCCACGGTAAGCCATCAATGACTCAATCATTTGCCGCGGATCGCGACTGGCAAGCATCTGGCCGCCCCCCACTACTACGCCTTGTGCAGCGCGCTGCGCGATAACAAGAGGAATTCCCGCAGCCACCGCCTGATTAGTCAGTGCCATTTGCAACATTGCAGGGAAGGCCGGCCCAGTCCCGGACAACGCGCTGAGGTAATCAATACAGTCTTCATCAGGCACTTCGTCCGCCGAACCTACGCACTCGAACAGCCGCTGCACCCACTGGCGGTCGTGTTCAACAAGGCTTCCAGCACAGTACCAGGGCGTGAACGACTGCCTGATTTCCACGGCCGCATTCGGCATGGCCCGCACTATTACATCCGCACCGGTTGCCGCGCTGATGGCTGCCGCCGGAACTCCGGCCATCAGAGAAATCACTACCTTGCCGCGGGCGTTGATCAGCAGTTCGCGAAACTGCTCCGGCCGGATAGACAGCACGACAATATCGCTGAGGTCCACCAACTGTTGGTTGTCGGCCAGCAGTCTCACGCCAGGCTCGAAGGTACTGACGCCGGAGCGGTTCGAGATCAACAAACGGTCAGGCTCGATGAACCCGCTATCGAGCACCGCCTCGGCGATTGCGCGCCCGAGCCAGCCTGTGCCTCCGATGATGCCCAGAGTTCTATTCTCCATCGGCAGGGGACTCCTCGAATGTTTCGACCAAGGGAACGAAAACGCCAGGTTCTTTTTCCGCGTAGCCAAACTTTCCATAAAAGCGGTCCAGCTCGCGCCGCTTCGGTACTTTGCCGGTGAACACGCTCACGTACTGAGGAATCCGTCGAAATCGTACGACGATATCTTCATTGGTTTTCATGGAGATGTAGCCGATCTGCGTGAGGTAGATCGTCCTGGCCCGAACATCGGCCCCCTCGCCGTCGTAGCCAAACCGTCGGAACATCGCGGCCAAGGCATTCATCCGTGCCTCATCGGCCAGAGCGATTTCAGCAGTGACCTCGTCCGATTGCAGCGCCCAACTGCGCACGGCAAATTCGAATTGCGAGTCGAACAGCTCAGGGTTCACCCAACACTCGAAGACGTTGAGAATCGCTTCGGAAATACTTTCTGCGTAACTCTCGCATTGGCTGACCATACCGCCGGTGTTCTTGTCCCGCCATCGAGCCAGGAGTGCCGCGAGCAGCTGTTCCCGATCTTCATAGAACCAGTAAAAGCTGGTACGAGACAAATTCAAGCGTTTGGCCAGCGGCATCACCCGCACAGCATCCACACCCGACTCTTTAAGAGCATCGTAAGCGGCGTCCAGCCAGCCATCGACGGAGCCTCGCCAGCCTGCGTCCTGCGCTTTGGTTTTCGCCCTTCCTGTCTGTGACATTCGGGTTGCACCTATATTTGAAAATTCTTCTCCACTGTACACCCCACGACCTGTCACGTACACGGCATGTACACGGGCGTACATTTTCGAGACGCTCATTCGCCAATCTACTGACCAAGCCATCAATGGATCCACTGAAAGGTTTGTGCTTGGATTTAATTTGACAAAACGGGGTTAAATTTACGTTAATGGATCCACTAATTAACAACAAATAGCCTTGGAGAATCTCCATGTACCCCAAGAACACTTGGTATGTCGCCTGCACGCCCGATGAAATCAACGACAAACCACTGGGTCGCCAGATCTGTGGTGAGAAGATGGTTTTTTATCGCGGGCACGAAGGCAAGGTGGCGGCTGTCGAGGATTTTTGCCCCCATCGCGGCGCACCACTGTCCCTCGGTTATGTGGAAAACGGCAATCTGGTGTGCGGCTATCACGGCCTGGTGATGGGGTGCGACGGCAAGACCGTGGAAATGCCTGGGCAACGGGTTCGCGGCTTTCCATGCAACAAGACATTCGCCGTGGTTGAACGCTATGGCTTTATCTGGGTCTGGCCCGGTGATCAGGCGTTGGCCGATCCGACGCTGATCCAACACCTGGAATGGGCGGTCAGCGATGAGTGGGCCTATGGCGGTGGCCTGTTCCACATTCAGTGCGACTACCGCCTGATGATCGACAACCTGATGGACCTGACTCATGAAACCTACGTTCATGCGTCCAGCATCGGCCAAAAGGAAATTGACGAAGCGCCGCCGCTGACCACGGTCGAAGGTGACGAAGTGGTTACCGCCCGCCATATGGAAAACATCATGGCGCCATCCTTCTGGCGCATGGCCCTGCGCGGGAACAATCTGGCTGACGATGTGCCGGTGGACCGCTGGCAGATCTGTCGCTTCACCCCGCCCAGCCATGTGCTGATTGAAGTCGGTGTGGCCCATGCCGGCAAAGGCGGTTATCACGCCGACCCGCAGTTCAAGGCGTCGAGCATCGTCGTCGACTTCATCACACCGGAAACCGAAACCTCGATCTGGTACTTCTGGGGCATGGCGCGCAACTTCAACCCGCAGGATGAAGCCTTGACCGCGAGCATTCGCGAAGGTCAGGGCAAGATTTTCAGTGAGGACCTGGAGATGCTCGAACGCCAGCAACAGAACCTGCTTCGCCATCCCCAGCGCAACTTGCTCAAGCTCAATATCGACGCCGGCGGCGTGCAGTCACGCCGCGTCCTGGAGCGCTTGATCGCCCATGAACAAGTGCCGCAGGAATCGCTTATCGCCTCAGCCAGCTAAAACGCTGCAAGCACGCAACCCTCCTCCCAAAATGCCGTGCCTCGTCACGGCATGAACCCCGTGAACAATAACCGGAAGTGACCATGTCGCTGGTAACCCTCCGAGGATCGAACATGATCGAAGTGCTGGTGGTATCCCGCAATAACGAAGCCCAGGACATCTGCAGCTACGAGTTGGCCAGTGTCGATGATCGACCGCTGCCGGCCTTCAGCGCCGGAGCCCATATCGACGTGCATTTGCCTGACGGCTTGATCCGGCAATATTCCCTGTGCAATCACCCTGAGGAGCGCCATCGCTACCTGATCGGCGTGCTCAAGGACCCGACCTCTCGGGGCGGCTCACTGGCCATGCACGAGCAGATCCATCCTGGCACGCACCTGACAATCAGTGAGCCGCGCAACTTGTTTCCGTTGGCCCATGAAGCCAGGCGCAGCCTGCTCTTCGCCGGCGGCATCGGCATTACCCCAATCCTCTGCATGGCCGAACGCCTGACCCACAGCGGCGCGGATTTCGAACTGCATTACTGCGCCCGTTCTCGGGAGCGCGCAGCCTTTGTCGAACGCTTGCAGCACTCGCCTTTTGCCGACCGGGTGTTCCTGCATTTCGATCAGGAGCCCGAGACTGCACTGGATGCAGCCAAGGTATTGGCCGCGCCTCAGAACGACGTCCATTTATATGTGTGTGGCCCCGGCGGCTTTATGCAACACGTGTTGGACACGGCCAAGGCCGAAGGCTGGCAGGAACAATGCCTGCATCGCGAGTACTTCGCCGCCACCCCCATCGACACTGGCGCCGATGGCAGTTTCTCGATCAAGATCGCCAGCAGTGGTCAGGTCTTCGAGGTACCGGGCGACAAAAGCGTGGTGCAGGTCCTGCAAAATCAGGGCATCGAGGTCGCCATTTCCTGCGAACAGGGCATTTGTGGCACCTGCCTGACGCGGGTTCTGGAGGGCGTGCCGGAGCATCGAGACCTGTTCCTCACCGAGGATGAACAGGCCTGCAACGACCAGTTCACCCCTTGCTGCTCGCGTTCGAAAACGCCGCTGCTGGTGCTGGATATCTAGGGCGCCGCGTCTATTCCGAGCGGAGAATGACCTTCATCCGCTCGTCAGCCGCCGCTGAGCCGAAGATCTCGGCGTAACGCAACGTGGCGTTGGCGTGCTCACGCATGATCGCTTCGGCACGCGCGCCCTGGCGGTTGACCAAGGCATCGAACACCGAATGGTGTTGCATGTGGGCGTAGTTGAAGCGTCGGTATTCCCGGACCATGTCGTTGCGGTCCACTGCCAGGGCTGTCACCGAAGCGAAGGGCAAATGATCGTTGCGCGCCAATGCGTCGGCAATTGCCGGGTTATGGCTGCCTTCGACGATCACCTCATGAAATCGCATGTTGAGGTCGTGATAGACCTCCAGGTCCTCTACGGTTACGTAGCCCTTGTCGAACAGCTGATCACCCTGCAACAGGCACAGCTCAAGGGTCGCACGGGCTTCGTCCGACAACCCTCGCTCGGCGGTCTGACGCGCCGCAAGGCCTTCGAGTACACCCCGCACTTCAACCGCACCGGCAATGTCATTCGGACTGACCGAACGCACCTGAAATCCGCGACCGCCAAAGCGCACCAGTAAGCCTTCTTGCTCCAGCGTGCGGAACGCCATGCGTACCGGCATCCGCGAGACACCAAACAGCTCCGCGGTGGGAATTTCCATCAAGCGCTCGCCAGCCGCCAGCTCGCCCGAGGCGATCATCTTGCGCAACGCGACCAGTACCGTTTGACCGGGCTTACTCATCCAGGCAACTTCCAGAAAGGTGGGCCTGCATAGTAACGCAAGGTTCAGGCAGCACACTCACATCAGAAAGGCCGCGGTGTCCTGCCTCAGCCTTGATACGCCGGGTTCTCGATCAGCAGCCTCGCCGGTTGAGCCGGTCGCCGTCCAGTTCCAGCACCTGCGCCACGGCCCGCTACCAAACGGCGATATGGGAATCGGCCCGCGGCTCGGTGCCGCCGCACAGCACACCGGTGTCCGGGTCACGGATGATGATCTGCCCTCGGCCATAGTTGATCAGGTCGCAATCAACCTGAATCTGGTGTCCGCGCCGTGCCAGCGAAGCGGCCAAGTCCCGAGACGCCCCGTGTTCGATACCGACCTTCATATCCCCCAGCCATTGCCACCGCGGAGCGTCCAGCGCGGCTTGGGGGTTGAGACCAAAATCCACCAGATTCATGACCATCTGAACATGGCCTTGGGGCTGCATGTAGCCTCCCATGACGCCGAACGGCCCCACCGGTGCGTCGCCTTTACTGAGGAAACCGGGAATGATGGTGTGAAAGGTTTTTTTGCCCGGTGCCAGGCAGTTGGCATGGTCGGGGTCAAGACTGAATTCCTGTCCGCGGTTCTGCAAGGCGATGCCGCTGTCTGGCAATACCACACCGGAACCAAAGCCGTGGTAGTTGCTCTGGATGAAGGACACCATATTGCCCTCCGCATCCGCCGTGGCCAGATACACCGTACCGCTGGCGTGGGGATCGCCAGGATTAGGTTCACCCGCCTGATCAGTGATTTGTTCGCGACGTTGGCTGCTATAGGCATCGCTGAGAAGGTCAGCCACGGCCACACGCATGTACAGCGGATCAGTGATGTAATGCAGGCCGTCGCTGTAGGCCAGCTTCATGGCTTCCAACTGACGATGCCAGGTCCGCTGGCTGTCCCGGTGATCGAAGTCGTAGCCCTGAAGGATTTTCAGGGTCATCAAGGCCACCAGTCCTTGCCCGCTTGGGGGGATTTCCCAGACGTCGTAGCCGCGGTAGTTGATGCTGATCGGATCCACCCATTGGGCGCGATAGTCCTGCAGATCGCTGGCTCGCAGGTAGCCGCCAGTGGCGCGGGAATGGGCATCCAGACGCTGAGACAGATCACCGCGATAGAGGCTTTCGCAAGCGCTGTCCGCCAGTTCTTCCAGCGTTCGGGCTTGCGCCGGGTTGCGGAATAACTCACCGGCCTTTGGCGCACGGCCTTCAATCAGGAACGTGTCGAACCAGGCGTCGAGCACTGGGTCTCGATGAGGGCTGAACTCATCCAGAGCAGTCTGCCATTGTTGGGCGACCACCGGTGATAGTGGAAAGCCATCCCTCGCCAGACTGATGGCGGGCTGCAGCAATTCGGCAAAGGGCAGCTTGCCGAACCGTTTAGACAACTCTGCCCAGGCCGATGGGCAACCAGGCACCGTTACTGGAGTCCAGCCATAAAGCGGCATCTGCTCGTGACCACAAGCCTTGACGGCATCGATAGTCAGCGCTGCCGGCGCATGGCCGTTGCCGTTGAGTCCATGCAATTGGCCTTTGCTCCAAACCAAGGCAAAGGCGTCGCCGCCCAAGCCGCAGCCGGTGGGCTCAACCACCGTCAAAGCCGCCGCCGTGGCGATCGCGGCATCAATGGCATTACCGCCGTTGCGCATGATCTCGATTCCAGCCTCGGCGGCCAATGGCTGGGAAGCCGCGACCATGCCACGGCGCGCAAACACGCTCTGACGTTGCGACGGATAGGGGTATTCGTGGGCAGAAAATTTCAACATGGCAAAAATTCTTCCAAACAAAGATTCATTGGCCGCAGGTGTCCGGTTCCACTGCCGGGTGAAAAAGACCCGACTGAGAGGGTCACAGCACGCGGCTGAGAAAGGCCTGGGTTCGCGGGTGTGTCGGTCGACTGAAGATCTGCTCCGGCGGCCCCTGTTCGATCAGTTCGCCCTGATCGAGGACCACCACGCGGTCAGCAACTTCTCGGGCAAAACCCATTTCATGGGTGACCACCACCATGGTCATGCCGTCATCGGCCAACTGCTTCATCACCTGCAGCACCTCGCCGACGGTTTCCGGATCCAGGGCGCTGGTGGGCTCGTCGAACAGCATGGCTTGGGGCTTCATCGCCAGCGCCCGAGCGATTGCCACGCGCTGCTGCTGCCCACCGGACAACATCGACGGGTAATGCATGGCCTTGTCCGCCAGACCGACCCGGGCGAGCAAGGCCCGAGCCTGTTCCAACGCTTCGGCGCGTGGCACGCCGAGCACCTGGATCGGTGCCTCAATGATGTTTTCCAGCGCGGTCATGTGGGGGAACAGATTGAAACGTTGAAAGACCATGCCGATGTCCCGACGCTGGCGAGCGATGTTGCGCTCGGAGTCGCGCACCAGGCTGCCGTCGGCGCGCTCGCGGTAACCCATGGAGCGACCGTTGACGCGAATGCGCCCACCCTGAATGTCTTCCAGCAGATTGATGCAACGAATGAAGGTGGTCTTGCCTGAACCCGATGCACCGATCAATACCACCACTTCACCGCGCCGCACCTGCAAGGAAATCCCCTTGAGAATCTCCAGGTCACCGAAGGACTTATGAATGTCCAGGGCTTCGATTATCAGTTCTTCACTTTTGTGCGCCATGCTTAACGCCCCCTCAGCAATTTGAGCGTGCCGCGGCCGAACATACGACTACCAGCCGCTGGCGGTGCGGGTCGATCGGACTGTCCGAAACGCGCTTCCAACCAACGCTGGAAGAAACCCCAGAGGGTGGTCAGCAGCAGGAAATAAATCGCCACCACCAAGTACAGTTCAAACACCCGGAATGTCGCCGACGTGACCATTTGCGTGCTCAGCAGCAACTCCTGCACGCCAATCACGCTGACCAGGGTCGTATTCTTGAGCATCACGTTGAACTCGTTGCCCAACGGCGGAACGATGACCCGGAACGCCTGAGGCAGAACGATTCGCCGCATCAGTTTGGCGAAGGTCATGCCCAGCGAACGCCCAGCCTCGTACTGACCCTTGTCCACGGCACCGATGCCCGCACGGATGATCTCGGCCATGTAGGCGCCTTCGTTCAGGCCCAGGGAGATGATCGCTGCCTGGATGTTGCCTGGCACCACCAAGCCAAACAGCTCCACGTCCTCGAAACGGAAGATCCCGCCGGCTGCCAATGCGGTGTAGAGAAAGACGATCTGCACCAGCAGTGGCGTGCCACGCATCAGCCACACGTAAAACCGAACAGGCAAGTTGAGTAGTGGGTTGCGCGACAGACGCATCAGCGCCGCCGCCAGCCCCAGCACACAGCCCAACGCCATCGCCAGCACGCTGATCAGACAGGTCAGCCAGAGTCCGGTGAGGTACACCCCGCTGGGCTGCAACAGGTATTGCCAGAACACATCCCAATTGAAATTCATCGAGCGTTCGCCTCAGTCGAGTGTGTCGCTGGAAACATGCCATTTGCTTAGCAACTGCACGTAACTGCCGTCGCTACGCATGTCACTGATGACCTGTTGTACCGCTGCAGTGAGCTGCGGATCATCCTTGCGAATTCCCAAGCCAGTGAGGATCCGGCTGAACGCTGGCACTCCTTCCTCGAACAGATCGGGCGCCATGGCGGCGTAGTAACCGGCGGTTTCCACGGTGGTACCGTAAGCGTCTACCTGACTGATGCGCAGCGCCTGAAAGGCGTCGGTGTCACTGTTGTAAACCACCAGCTTCATTGGGGTCTTGCCAGCCTTGGTCAGCTTTTCGTTTTCGGCGTCCAGCAAGGTTTTGATTGTGGAGCCATTGAGCACTGCCACCTTGTGCCCGGACAGTCCATCCAGGGTTTTGATGCCCTTGGGATTCCCTTTGGGAACTACCACTGACTGGCTGGAATACATGTAGTTGACGATGTCGATCACCTCCCGCCGTTCGGGCTTGTCGAACAGCTGATCAACGATCATGTCGCACTGCTGGGCGAGCAATGCCGGCAGCAACCCGGAGAAAGGAATGACCCGCCATTGCACCGGTTTGCTTCCCAGCCGCTTGGCGATTTCCAATCCCAGATCGACCGTCAGTCCCCTGGGTTTTTGCGCCTCATCGAAAGACACCAAGGGCGGTGAATCCATGCCCGAGCAATAAGTGAGTTTGTCGGCCTTTTGCAGTCGCTCCGGCACCTGGGGCGCGGCAACCGCCCACTGTGCACAGAGCCCGAGGGATACAGCGGCAAGTAACATATGGCGTTTATGCATGACGAGACACTCCAGTTGTTTAGTAACGGGGCAGTACTCAAAGTCAAAACACTGTCGGGTTTAAGCCCGATTCTATTTTTCCGATTGCAGAAACTGGATCAGCGCCGGCACCGTGCCCTCGATGTGCTCGCGCACCACTGCCTCGGCCCGGTCGACATCGCCTGAGCGAATGGCGTCAAGGATCACCGCGTGTTCCTGGCGAGCGCTCAAGGGTTTTTCGCTGTGTTGCAGCCACAGCCGCATCGGCGCCTCGATCAGCGAATACAGCGCCGAGATCTGCTTCATCAACCGAGGACGGCCGCTGAGGCTGCACAGGTATTCATGGAAGGCACGATGAAGCCTGACCCACTCGGCGCTTTCGTCACGGTAGTCATCCATCTCGTCCAGCATGCGTTCCAGAGCCGCGAGCTGACGCTCGCCGATCTTGGCCACGGCCACGCGGATGGCCAGGCCCTCGAGGGCACTGCGCATCTCGAAGACTTCGTGTAATTCGTCGAAATCCAGGCCACTGACAATGGCCCCACGGTTAGGCCTCAGGGTGACCAGGCCTTGGGCATCGAGACGGCGAAAGGCTTCGCGCACCGGCATCCGGCTCATGCCGATTTCGCCGGCAATGTCCTCAGCGATCAGACGGTCGCCTTTGCGGTAACGACCGCCACAGATCGCTTCCAGCAGAAAGTTGTAAGCCTCCTCCTCGGCGGTCAGGGGCTGACGTTCAACGTAGGTGGGAGCGAATTGCATAAAGTCACCTTTTGCAGTTTTGTATCCAATTATCCATGTATTCAAAAAAGCAGAAAACGTGCCAGTCTGCTTAGAACTGCCTCAAGTTCTTAATTGGAAAGGAGTTTTGACTTAAAAACCGGTGATCTTTAGATCGGCGTGATACTTGCCGTGTGCTACGAAATGGCCCAGCGCGCCCCAAATGGGTGAATAACGGTATCCAGGTAACAATTCATTTCGCCTCCGAAGTCTTTCGTTCCCACGAAAGAGTGCACTACAGAAATTAGCGCTTTAAAAATTTTACTCGATTAAGTATTTTGCATGAATGATTGGGCGACATCCGCCCCCCTTATTCATAGCGACAAGGATTTCCCGTGAGCGGACTACGTGAACGTCAGAAAGTCGAACGACGCCAGGCCATCAGCAAGGCAGCGATCGAACTGTTTGAGCGCCAGGGTTTCCAGAACACCACCATCGAACAGATCGCCAACCAGGCTGGGGTGTCGGCGCCCACCGTGTTCAAGTACTTCGGTAACAAACAGGAAATCATTCTGGAAATCCTGCACGACGCCGACCAGCGCGCACTCAAGGACACCCGCAGCCAGATCCCTGACATTGAGGATCCGGTCGACGCCATGTGTTACCTGGAACGACGGCTGACCGGTTACGCACTGGAGGTCATGCACCCCAGCCTCTGGCGTGAACTATTGCCACTGATATTGTTTGGCGGCGACAACGGGTTGCCCGAAGGCTATCGCGCCATGAACGATGCGCTCAGGGCTGAAATCAGTGGGTTGCTGAGAGAATTGCAGCAGGCCGGAAAACTTCGCGCCGACCTCAACGTCGACTTGGCCGCTTTCCTGTTGAACGACTATTCACACCTGCAGTTGTTCAGGCTGGTCAACCAGGAGCAACCGGATGTCGAGGCCCACTCCGCTCAGGTAAGGCATATCACTGAGCTGCTGTTTTACGGCATGCGGGCCTGAGAAAACACACAGCTGCAATCACCTCGCGAGGTGTTTGGCTGAACACCAAACATCAGAGGGCTGATTACTAAATCGAACGGCGGACCGGTATGAAAAAAGACTATTTGGGCAGTTCTACGATGGAGAGTTCTCGCCTGGTGCTGGGCGGCAATGTCTTTGGCTGGACCGTCAACGAACACGATTCGCTGAAGCTACTCGACGCTGCGTTTGAGCTCGGCATCAACACCTTTGATACCGCAGACGCCTATTCCATCTGGGCCAGTGGTAATAGCGGCGGCGAGTCGGAAGCCATCATTGGCAAATGGCTGAGTCAGAACAGTCACCGACGCAGTGAAGTGAAGATTATCACCAAGGTCGGGGCCGAACTCTCGCCTCATCAGCACGGGCTCTCGAAAGGCAGAATCCTGCAAGCCGTGGATGACTCGCTACGTCGACTGCGAACCGATTACATCGATTTGTACTTCTCCCACTATCCGGATTTCTCGACAGCACACGAGGAAACCCTGGAGACTTACAGCACGTTGATCGCCTGCGGCAAGGTTCGCTCGATCGGCGCATCCAACTACACCCTGGAAGATCTACAGGCCGCCAAATCCTCTGCCGATCGCCACGCCCTGCCCCATTACGCCTCCCTTCAGGTGGAGTACAACCTCTATGATCGCCATGACTTCGAACAGCAGTTGCGTTCTTTTTCCCTGGCCGAGGGCTGCGAGGTCCTGACTTACTTCAGCCTGGCCTCGGGTTTCCTCAGTGGCAAATACAAAGACCTGAATGACCTGACTCATAGTGCTCGCCGCGACGACCTGGAAAAGTATTTCGATGAGCGCGGCATGCGCATTTTGCACGTTCTGCATCAGGTGGCGCAGGAACAGCAGGTCTCACCTGCGGAAATCGCCTTGGCCTGGGTCATGCACCAACCCGGTATTACCTCTGCCGTTGCGAGTGCCACCAACCTGGAGCAACTGAATAGCCTGGCGCGTTCGACGCAGCTGGATCTGGATGCTCAATCCCTTGAGCGACTGGACCTCGCCAGTCTCCTTTGAGACTGGCTGTGCGCGATAGCCCAGACACGTGGCTGGCATGATCAGCCAGAAAACCGAGTACCACTCATCTTAGGTCTTGAAACGCTCCAGCAAACGTCCTTGCTCAGTGGCCTGCCCACTGACATCGGCGATCTCCTGCGCCGATTTACCCGCGCTGACCGTCATGTCCTCGCTGAGCTGCCGGATGCGACCGACCGAACTGTTGATCTGCTCCGACACCGCGCTCTGTTCTTCGGCTGCGCTGGCAATCTGGACGTTCATCTGAGCCACCCGACCTATGCCTTCACCGACGCCGTACAGCGATTCGACTAACGCTCCAAACAGCGCCGCCAGTTCCTGGCCAAGATTCTGATTCAGAGTCATCGAATGCACTACGACGACGGTATCCTGCTGCAGGTCTTCGATAATCAAGCGCGTTTCCTGAATCGAGTCCTGAATACGGCTGGACAGGTTGCGTACCTCATCGGCCACCACGGCGAACCCTCTACCATATTCACCGGCCCGTGCAGCCTCGATCGCTGCGTTGAGCGCCAGCAGGTTGGTCTGTTCGGCGATGTCGCGGATGATGTTGAGGACGCCGCCGATTTTTTCACTCTTGAGGGATAGCTGCGTGACCTGACGGTTGGCGTTGGCCAGGTCCTCGCCTTGACGGGCAACTATCTGGGTGGTTCTTTCGATCAGTCCGGTGCCGTCGTCGATGGTCTGCAAAATAGTCCCCGTCGCTTCCGATGCCGATGCGGTATTGCGAGCAATCTCCTGCGCCGAAAGGTTCATCTGGTACATAGCCGTCGCGACCTGATCGATATCCTGGCGTTGGCGCTCCATGGTTTGCAAGTTGTCGGTGCTGCCTTGGGCAGATCTGGCCGCCGCCGCCCGCAACTCTGTCATCGAGCCCTTTAGCCGGGTGACGATAGGCTGCAACACATCAAGAAAAGCGTTTAGTCCGCTCGCCACGCCGCCCAGTTCGTCGGCACGGGCATAGTCCAGGCGCTTGACCAGATCGCCTTCGCCACGCGCCAGATCGTCGGCCATCAGCGACATTGCCCGCAGTGGTCGTACGATGTTCAGGGACGCGAGCCAGATCACCACCAGTCCAAAAACCATCAGCGCCAAGCCTATCAGCACCTCCTTTTGCACTGCCGCGAGCAGGTGCTCATTCATCGCTTCGTGCAACTTAAGCAGCGGTGCGAACAACTGCTCCGAGGGGACCTTGACGACAATACGCCAGGGCTCAGCCCCGGGAATGGGTGAGAAAGTCTGATTGACGAGCAAATCCTGCAGCGGTCGTGATTGTCCTGGCAATAATGCGGAAGACTCCACGCCAGGTTCCTTGAATTGACCGCCCAGTGCATCCTTGTCCAGCGTATTGCCAGCAACCAGTCCAGAGGCGCTGACAATCCACACGTCCCCGCCCTGCCCCGGCAAGCCTGTTTTGGCAGCCAGGACCACGGCCTGAATCTGGCTTAACTGAATGTCGATACCCAGCACCGCCACCACGCGACCGTGATCAATCACTGGTAGGGTCAGTGAGGTCATGAGAATCGGACTGCCGGAGGCATCATCAAGATAGGGATTCAGCAGACAAGGTTGCGTCGTTCGTAGCGGACAGTCATACCAGGTGCGGGACGCCTTGCCGTCGGCCATGGGCTTGTCGTCGACAATGCTTTTTTCTTGCACCGTGACCTGCTCCAACTGCCCGCCGCTCATGCGAAACCAGACCGGTGCAAAACGCCCCAGCTCGTTGCTGCCCAGTTCGCTCTGCCCGGCAAAGCGCGCGTCCTGCCCGTCGAAAGCGTTGGGCACGAAGGCGACATAAGTGCTGATAAACGCCGGATGGGCTTGCAAGCTGGCCTGCAACTGTCCGGTGATGTAGGCCCGGGCGTGCTCTGGTGTCAGCGCCCCACTACGGCTCAGCGACATGATTCGCATGACCTCCGCTGATGAGGCCTCACCGACGCGCAGGGCATCGCGGAAAAACACCTGGACGCCAGAGGACTGGAAACGAACGGACTCGGCCACACGCTCCTCGATAGCTTGGGTCATGCTGGTAGAGGTCAGCCCCTCGGCGCGCTGACTCAAGCCACTCATTTCCTTGATTGCGGTGCCGATCAGGGCCAAGGCCAGCAGTGTCAGGCATAGCCCGACCAGTACAATAATTCTGGCTCGTAAAGTGACAAACATGGCGCGTCTCCTGTGCCGAGCGTCCACACAAAAAAATGGCGACATGCCTGTCGCCGATCAGAAGAAGAGCCCGTCACACCCCGCTGCGCTGCCTGTCATCCACACGCGTCCGACCGGCGATGCGCGCCAGCGACAAGGGTTAACAGAGGCAGTACTCAACAGCAGAAGTGAATCTCGGGCATTAATAGAAGCGGTAACAGCGAATCACCACCTGGCTTGCGTTGGGGTAATGCACCAGGCCGATAAAGCTTGCGCGGGTGAGCCAGTCCAGGCGCCCCTTGGGCACTTGAAACACCGGCGTGCAGGTGCAGTGGTACTCCGACTCAGGAATCGGCCACTGGCCTTGACGCTCCAGCTGACGACCGTATTCGGTCATGTTCAGCAGACCGACGTTACGGATGTTGATCAACTCTCCCTCGTCAGTGCGCAAGCTGTAGCGTGCGTCCAGTTGACCGACGCCGTCAGGGCGCAGTAGGAAGAAATCCTCGCCCCCGACCAGCACCTGACCTTTGAAGTCCAGCCCTTCGAAATCACCCCCGAGAACAGGGTAGTTGCAACGCATTCCTTCGACGCTCTCCCCCAGCATCTGCCCAGGGCCGATATCGACGCGCAGGGTCAGCACCCGTTGCAGGTGAGGCTCCGCGCCCATCAACTCCACTGGTTCAGACATGGCAAACACTCCTGTCGAGCCCGGCAAAAAAACGCCGGGCCACGATGATCATTGATTGGTCTTGATGCTGGTCCAGGTACGAGTGCGGATCCGCTCCACGGCTGGCGGCATGGGCTGTAAAGCGAACAGGGTTTTGCGCGCTTCGTCCGGTACATACATGTTGGGGTTATTACGAATGTCGGCGTTCACCAGCGCGGTAGCATCCTTGTTCGGGTTGGGGTAACCGATCTTGTTGCTGATCCGGGCGATCACATCCGGGCGCAGGATGTAATTGATGAACTCGTGGGCCTCCTTGGTGTGCGGGGCGTTAGTCGGCACCATCATTACATCTGACCACATCGGCGCACCTTCCTTGGGTAACGCCATTGCCACCCGAACACCTTTGCCGGCGGCATCGGCCAGTTGTTTGGCCAGCGCCACGCCGCCCGACCATCCCACGGCGACGCAGATGTCACCGTTAGCCAAGTCCATGCCGTAGCGTGACGAATTGAAGTAGGTGACGTAAGGGCGAATTTTCATCATCGCCGCCTGAGCCTGCGGATAGTCCTCGCGCTTCTGGCTGTTGGGATCGAGGCCCTTGTAGTGCAAAGCAATGGGCACGATCTCGTTGGCTGCATCGAGGAAACCGACACCGCAACTGGCCAGCTTGGCGAGGTTCTCTTCCTTGAAGATCATGTCCCAGGTGTTCATTTGCACATTGGCGCCCAGAACCTGCTGAACCTTGTCGACGTTGTAGCCAATCAGCGTGGTGCCCCACAGGTACGGTGCAGCGTAGCGGTTGCCCGTATCACCCACTGTTTCCAGGGATTTCATGAACTCGGGGTCCAGATGCTGCCAGTTCGGCAGCTGGCTGCGGTCCAGAGGTTGGACGGCACCCGCCTTGATCAGGTGGCTCAGGTTGGCGCTGCCGGGGTAGACCACATCATAGCCAGAGTTGCCGGTGAGCAATTTTGACTCCAGCGTCTCGACGCTGTCGAACACGTCGTAGATTGGACGTATCCCGGTTTCCTCCTGGAAGCTCTTGAGGATCTCCGGTGGCAAGTATTCGATCCAGTTGTAGATCCGCACCGTGCGCTCTTCAGCCAGGGAAACGCCTGCCGTCAGCAACGACAGCGCAACGGACAACAGGGTGTTGCGTACATTTTTGTTCATGGTGGAAACACTCCTACGCGGCCGCGACGGCTCGCGACACTTAATAGCGGTAGGTGAAGTACAGTTCCAGCGCGCTGAATTTCTGATCATCGCCGAACACTTGCTTGGCAGCGGCCAGCGGCTTGACCCAGTTATAGGACAGCGACGTATAGAACGACGGAGTCGGCGTCCAGTCGAGGAAAACCACGCTCTCATCGGCAAAGCGCCGATCACTGACGGGGGCGCCCATGTAGTTCTTCTCGTCCAGCCAGAACTGATAGTGAATCGCACCGAGGGTCAGGGTTGGGTTCAGGTGAGTTTTGAGTGAGAACTGCTGAACGTTTTCGTTGCTGTTGAACAACAGGTAGTTACCGACGATGTCCCCTACCAGCCAGGTGCTCCAGTCGATGAAGCCTTTGCTCAGAGGGTCCCAGGCTTTCTGACGGTTGTCGGTGAGGTTGTCATCGCCGGAAAAACTGGCGTAGCGATAGCCGATGACCGGCGTCAGGGGCAAGGTATTGAAGGTATAGTCCGCCTGACCATACCAAGCCTTGGCATCGTAATCGACGCCCTCGCCGCTGCCTTTCTCCAGCGCGTATTCGGCGTTGAGCGTCAGGGCGGAAACCCCCGGTACCTTGGCATTGAGTGCCCTTACGTTGTACACCAGCATCCCGTCCCGGAATCGAGGGGCCGTGCTGCCCTTGGGGCCCAGCGCATCGACCTTCATCGCCATGGCGCCCAGCGTCACCTGGTCGTCGAGGTTGTAATCCAGGTTGGCGCCCGTCATGCGGAAGTCGCCCAGATCGTCGTCGGTTCGCAAGCTGAAAGCCTGAGCCTTCAACGCGCCATGATCCCAGGCCAGGAGGGCCGAATCCTTGAAGGCGGTTCTTGGGCCAAGCCAGTAGGCGCCGTCATCGAATTGGTCAAGGTTGCCGTCCATGACGATGAAGCCAGTACCGATCATGTAGTTCTGGCGCCCGGCAGTCAGCGTCCATTCCCCGGCGCGGAAACCTCCGTAGAGTTCTTCAGCGGCCACATCACCATCAGAGCTGCGCGTAAAGCCGCCGGCATCGCCATCGCCAAAGGTGGTCGCCGCCACCAGCGAGCCGCCGGCCAGCAGGCTAAAGTCAGGCTGCAGCGAATAGTCCAGTTTGATACCTGGCTTGACGTAGAACTCCTGCCAGTCGATTTTCGTGCCGCCATTTTTGCCGCTGCGCACATCGACGCGACCATTGCCAAAGTTGACGTTGCGAGTGGAAATGGTCGCCCCCCCGGCGCTGAAGTTGACCTCACCCTTGAGGTTGCCGTCCTCGAAGGTGTAGCCCGCCAACGCAACGTGGGTGGTCAGGGGTAAGCCGAACGCTAAGAGCGCTCGAGAGAAACGCGTCATCGAAACCATATGAAGCTCCTGTGTGATTATTGTTGTTACAGGGCAGTGAAATGGCGGCGCAGAGCGCCGCCAACACCTGGCCGAGCCAGGCGAATAGGACGCAAACTTCTTGTATTTATGGGGCGTTTCAGTGGCTGAGGTGCGCAGCAAGGGCACGCAGCATGCGCACGCTGTCAGCATCGAACTGGCTGACGGCGTCGGTCAGCGATGACTGCTTGACGATCACCACACCGGACGGCTTATCGACAAACAGGTATTGGCCGTGAATACCACCCGCCATGATCGCCTGGCTGTGGTCGTTGAAGACGTACCACTGACTGCGGTAGGAAGCGCCGGGGGTCCATTGGGAGAAGTCGGAGTCTTGGGCGTAGATCGCCGGATCGGCGCCAGCGAAGAGGCGTGCGACCGTCTCGGTCGATAGCAGCTGCAGTCCATCCTGGCGACCATCGTTGGCCAGCAGGCGGCCGAAACGCGCCATGTCACGCAAGGTGGCGCTGAACCCGGCACCGGCGACGCTGCGCCCCCAGGGGTCGGCCATAAAGTAGCCGTCACGCTCACACCCCAACTGGTTCCAGATTTCTTGCATCAACTGATCGCAGGCCTTGCCCGAGGCGCGCTCCATGACCCAGGCCAGGGCTTCGGTGGTGGCGGTCACGTAGTGAAAAAAGCCGCCGTGGGTACCGCGTTTTTTTAGAGACGGCAGGTACTGGTACAGCGACTCGAATTGGGCGTACTGCGCAGGTGCAGGCTGAAAACCGCAGGCATAGCCGTATTGCGAACTCTCCGAGTTGGGGTCGTCATAGACCTCGCTGTACTCGATGCCCACGGCCATGTCGAACAGCTGGCGTACGGTGGCATCACCAAACGCGCTGCCCACCAATTCAGGCACGTAAAACGCTGCGGGCAACGTTGGGTTGAGTACACCGTCACCGACCAGTTGCTCACCGAGGGTGCCGATCAGTGACTTGGTCACCGAGAACATGATGTGCCGGTCTCGGGGCCGCTGGCCGTTGAAGTAGCGCTCGAACAACACGGTGTCGCCCTGCATCACCAAAAAGGCATCGGTCTGACTGGCCACCAGGTGGTCGATGACGCTGACCCCCAGACCACACTCACTGTCGAAGTGCAGCTCATCCAGCGCTTGTGGAGACTCTTGTAAAGTACTGACCGGCCCGGAACCCGCCTGCACATCAATGGAGGGACGCAGGCGCGCCAGATTACGGAAACCCCACTGGTTGAACGGTGGGCGCATCCAGTTGTTCCAGGTGACGCGGCGTTGCGGCTCTGCCGGGAAGCCCTGCATAAGCAAAGGCGCCTGGCGCGCGTAGAATGACGATCCATTAGTCTCGACGTAATGACTGGCCAGTGAAGGCACGGTGTTCTGACTCATCGGGTTGACCCTGAAAATGACTCTGCGTGAGAGCAGATGCAGGAAAATAATTACCCGATATTATTCTTTAGTCAATAAAACATTTATCCGGATTAACATATTTTGTGATTGCTGCGCTTTTGCGAGCACCCGAGTCGATCCACTGGCAGGAAAGGCTCAGATTTCACAAAAAAAAGCGCGGCGCACGAAGTACTTCATGCGCCGCGCTGCTGGAGATCAACTCAGCGATATACCGTTACGGGTTCACCGACGACGTCCCGATTGATCGTGATGCCCAATCCTGGGGTCTGCGGGGCACGGATACGGCCATCCACCACGGGAATGTCGACGTGCGCCGTGATCGGTGGATACATATCGCGCGTATCAAGCACGCAGCGCAGATTTCGGTGTGGGATAGATTGCCCGAGGTGAGTCAGCGCAGCGAACGCTACCTGTGAACCAGCGGTCTCCTGGACGCTCATCGTCAAGCCGGAGGTCATGCACATGTCGCGCAGACGTCGGGCTCTGGTCAGGCCGCCATGTTTGGAGACTTTCAAGCCAATACCGTCCGCAGCCTTCTCGCTGATCAGTTGCATCACCGAAGCTTCATCTGTCGCCAGCTCGTCCATGATCAGCGGCACATTGGTTCGCTGGCGCAGGGACATGTGCTCAGCCCAGGTGGCGCATGGCGCCTCAAGCACGAAGTCCAGCCCGGATGGCAGCAGCTTCAGCATGCGCAATGCATGTTCTACCGTCAGGCCACCGTTGCAATCAACGATGAAGTACTCCTCGGGACGGGCATCGGCAAGGGATGCCTCAATGCGCGCGGCATCCAGCGCGGGCCCACCCTCCTCCGGTGTCGCGCCGACCTTCACCGAATGCCCCAGGTATCCTTGCTTACGAGTCTGAGCAACTCGACGTCGCATGTCTTCAGGATCGCCGGCATAGGTGGAGTCGATAATCGGCATGGACAGTCCTGTACTGCCCCCCAGCAGTTCACAAACCGGCATCCCGACCGCTTTGCCCAGAATGTCCCAGCAGGCCACATCAATCGCAGCTTTCGCATGAAGGTGGCCCATCAAGGTGCTGTCCATGAGATCGTTGATACGGTCAACCTGACGGGGATCCCGGCCAATAAGCAGGTCCGCCATTTCGGCGATACCCGCTCTCACACCCAGGGCGTGCGCTGCAATATAGTTTGGGCCAAAAGGCGTCGACTCGCCCCAGCCTTCAAGACCAGTGTCTGTGCGAATACACACTATCGTGGAGTCAAAACTTGTGTAAGTACGGCCGCCTGACAGCTTATAAACGCCGCCAGCATAGGGTAGATCGACTTGATAAACTTCAATTTCAATGATCTTCACAAACACTCTCCTGTGGTGGCACCAATACCAGTTTTCCCGCATAACGCTTTTCTATGAAGTCATTCTGTGCCTTGGCAATGTCGGACAATGGATAACTGTTGCTGACAAAGGGACGAATACGACCGTGTTCAATATGACTGATCAACTCCTCGAAAACTGCATCCTCCTGGAAAGTGCAGCCATGAAATGTGAGGTCTTTCAAGTAAAGCGTTCTTAGATCCAGTTCGACGATTGGGCCAGCAATAGCACCCGAAACAGCGTAGCGACCACCCCGCTTGAGCACTTGCAAGAGTGCGGGCCAGTCTTTCCCGCCCACCAGATCCAGCACCACGGAGACGCTATTTTCACCCAGCGCCTCAACTAAGTTTGCGTCTCGATGAATAACGCGATCGGCGCCCAGAGACAGAATTTGATCCGCCTTGCTTGCGCTGGTAATCGCAATTACCTCGGCGCCGCGGCATTTTGCCAACTGGACCGCAGCCGATCCCACACCGCCGCTTGCACCGGTGATCAGTACTTTGTCAGCACCATTGACGGCTGCACGCTGGAGTAAAAGTTCGGCGGTTGAATAGGCACATGGGATAGAAGCTAACTCGATATCGCTCCAATCACTGTTCACCGGCCAGGTGTCCGCTGCCGGCGCAACTGTAAACTGCGCAAAAGCCCCATTGCAGTCCGAACCGTAAGTCCAGCACTCGAACGGCCGATTCTCAACAGGGGCTCGCAGCATGTTCCGTACCAGTACCCGCTGACCGATTCGAGAATCGTCCACCCCTTGGCCAACCGCAACAATGCGCCCGCAGCAATCGGCGCCCTGGATCAGCGGAAATTTGAGCGGAACACCAGACCAGGATGCGTCCTCAGTGTCGATCTGAGCGAATCCGGAAGCGCCACCCGAATTTGTATCGCCGGTTATTTGTTTGGAGTACCAACCAATACGCGTGTTGATGTCAGTGTTGTTGACTCCAGCAGCGCCAACTTTTATCAAGACTTCGCCGACACCAGGGCGAGGCACTGACACATCTGTTCGATACTCCAGTTGCTCTGTACCCCCATGCCCCTTCAGAAGCACAGCGTGCATGGTCTTGGGTAATGTAAACGTCATTCGGCTCTCCTAGTCGTTTGAGGGTTATGCAACCTGTCTTCGATTTTTATTTGTCGTCGGATTTGCCAATAGATTGTTTGCTGCGCGCGCAAACGAAAAAGCTTCACTGGCGTTAATTTTTTCTTATTCATTAGGCGCTTAAACTCTGTGTATTCAACGCCTTAAGTGATACCAGTAAAAATAATGAGGCTTGCAAACTGCAAGCTTGTAGCTTCCTACTTATAGAAAACCTTAGCAGCTGGTACCCCCTGACCATAATGATATTTTAGATACATAAATGATGACTTCACGTTATGAGCGGCTGGCGCTCTGTCGTACCGCCCGCTATGCAAATGTTCATTGTTTTCGCAGGGTCCGGGCTGGCGGCAAAACTACATTTTGCCCCACACCGACCGGCCCGAGCGTGACTCCAAAAGCTCGAATCAGAATTTTTTGATAACGCCACGTTATCTTTGGTCCAGTAAAAAAGTTGCTAGACGCTGCGATCCTTTGAAATTAAATAATGGCTGCGCCAAAAAACTACCAGGTAGGTTGCCATATGAAATTCAATAATAAAGTGGTGGTCATTACCGGCGCTGCCGGCGGTGTCGGACAGGCGTTAGCATTATTGTTCGCCCGAGAAGGCGCAAAGCTTGTTTTGTCTGATCTTGATGAAGCCGGTTGCAAATCAATCTCAGCCAAAGTTCGTGACTTGGGCGCCGAAGTGTACTACGTGGCAGGCGATTTACGCCGTAAAGAATATTGCGAAGCGATTGTCCAAACTGCCGTTGATGTTTTTGCAGGGATCGACATCGTATTGAACAATGCGGGCATCATTCCCCGCGGCTCGATTGAGGAAACCACTGACGACATGTGGTTTGACGCCATGGGCGTAAACCTGAACGCGGTGTTCTTCATCTGCCGTGCCGCGATACCGCACATGAAAAATCGCCCGGGTGCCGCAATCGTCAACACATCATCTGTCTGGGGCATTTATCCCGGCCCCGCCCACGTGGCGTATTGCACAAGCAAAGGGGCCGTCGCGGCTTTAACCAAGAATCTGGGCCGCGATTGCGCCCCCTTGGGCATCCGCGTCAATGCCGTCTGCCCGCACGAAATCAACACCCCGATGATACGCAGCGGCTTTGAGCGTCGCGGCCTGGATCCGGACAAAGCCGTGCAAGAACTGAACAAGAGCGTGCCATTAGGCCGTATCGCCGAACCTGAAGACATTGCGGATGTCATCGCATTTCTGGCGTCCGACGAGGCCAGGTACATCGCCGGCGAAACGGTAGAAGTCACAGGCGCCAAGCCGGTGTCCGGCTAAGGAGAGGTAGCGATGCTCAAAGGTAAAAATGTAGTGGTGACCGGGGGCGGCAGAGGGATTGGCCGAGGCATTACCGAACAATTGCTTGAGGCGGGAGCTTGCGTGTTGATCGCTCAGCGCCAGGCACTGGACGACGACTTGCGAAATCACCCTCAAGTCTATTTCGTCGAGGCTGATCTCGCCTCGATGGAGACACCGAATTTGATTGCACAGTTCGCCCAGGAGCAGCTTGGCGGAATCGATGTATTGGTTAACAACGCCGGGTTCATGTTCGAAAAATCCATTGATGATATGACCGAACAAGACTGGGATCGCATGATGGCTGTCAATCTGCGAGCACCAGCGTTCTTGTGCAAGGCGTTGGTGCCCCAGATGCGTCAGCGAGGCGGTGGCAGCATCATCAACATCGGGTCGATCGAAGGGATAGGCGCCAACCCTGAACATGCCGCGTACTGTGCATCCAAGGCGGGCATCCATGGGTTGACCCGAGCCTTGGCAATCGATCTCGGCCGAGATGGTATTCGCTGCAATGCCATTGCTCCGGGGTGGATAAATTCCGAGCTGAGTGATGCATACCTCGCCGCTCAAGCTGATCCGCGTGCGGCGCGCCAGGCACTCCTGCGTCTTCACCCGGTCGGGCGTACCGGATTGCCGGCGGATGTTGGCGGGACAGTCGTTTTCCTGGCCTCCGAATCATCGGCCTTCATCACCGGTCAGGTGCTGGTGGTGGATGGGGGGCGCACGGCGAAACTGCCACTGCCGTTTTGATCGAAGCAGCCCGACTTGCGACGGAGGAAGTCACTTACTCTCCTCCGCTGCAAAATTTCGCGTCGGGCCCGCATTGATTACTTGGGTGCTTTGTTCTCTATCAGGCAATTGCCACCATCGATCACCAGCAACTCGCCGGTAATGTAACTGGACTCAGGTGAGGCCAGGAACGTAACGGCAGCAGCCACTTCTTCCGGGCGACCAGCCCTGCCAACCGGTACATACTTCGCTGCATTCTCTTCCTCTGGAGTGCTTGACCCTGTGGCGATCCAACCCGGCGCGACCGAATTCACAGTGATTCCATAGCCCGCGACCTCAAGGGCCAGGCTCATGTTCATACCCACCATTCCGGCTTTTGCCGCGGCATAGGCCGCCTCTCCCCGATTACCGGCTCGAGTGCCAGTCGTGGAGCTGACATTGACGATACGACCGTAGCGTCTGTTACGCATCCCCGGCAGAATTCCACGGGTCAACAGAAAGGCAGTTGTCAGATTTCGAGCAATTGAAAGATTCCAGCTATCGACACTCATGTCCGCCAGATCGGCAAAAGGCTCCGGATGACCTTGGGCGGCCATGCCGGCATTGTTCACAAGAATATCGATTCGCCCCCATACCGATTCGGCCCAAGTGGTAAGTTCGAGGACTTGATCCTCTTCACTCAAGTCCGCCGTACGCCCTTGCGCTTCAAATCCTGCGGTACGTAACTCCTCCACCCGATCATGGATGCGAGCGCTGCTGCCTGTGACAATCAACCTCACGCCCAGGCTGCCCAGACGCTTTGCAATCGCAATACCAATTCCTCGCTCACTACCGGCTCCGCTGACAAGCGCTACCTGACCAGTCCAGTCCGCAATCATCGCGTTTACTCCTATCGTCCGGGGTTAGCCCTGAATCCATGGAAATTGAGGGGAAAGAGATACTCAACAGGGACTAAATGCTCTCGCCGGGTGCTGATACCAGGCGTAGGATCGATACGATAACTGCTAATCACGCGTCGTTGGAAGATGACTTCCAACCAATCTGCATTCACGCGCAAACGCAAGACATATACCACTGCACTGTAAGGCCGCGCGCCCCTTCGCAGTACAAGGGCCGTGTTCTCACAACAACAAAAGCGAGGTGAAAGCATGTCTGGTAATCGTGGTGTCGTGTATCTCGGCGCAGGCAAGGTCGAGGTGCAGACCATCCCCTATCCAAAAATGGAAGACCCGCGCGGCAAGCGCATCGACCATGGCGTAATCCTGCGCGTGGTTTCGACCAATATCTGCGGCTCCGACCAGCATATGGTGCGTGGTCGGACCACGGCCCAGGTCGGGCTGGTGCTTGGCCATGAGATTACTGGTGAGGTGATCGAGAAGGGCCGTGACGTGGAAAACGTGCAGATCGGTGACCTGGTCTCGGTGCCGTTCAACGTCGCCTGCGGCCGTTGTCGCAGTTGCAAGGAACAGCACACCGGCGTCTGCCTGACGGTCAACCCGGCGCGCCCCGGCGGTGCCTATGGCTATGTGGACATGGGCGACTGGGTTGGCGGCCAGGCCGAATACGTGCTGGTGCCGTATGCCGACTTCAACCTGCTGAAGCTGCCCGACCGCGACAAGGCCATGGAGAAAATCCGTGACCTGACCTGCCTCTCCGATATCCTTCCGACCGGCTACCACGGCGCGGTTACCGCCGGTGTCGGCCCTGGCAGCACGGTGTATATCGCCGGTGCCGGTCCGGTCGGACTGGCTGCTGCCGCCTCCGCCCGTCTGCTTGGTGCGGCGGTGGTGATAGTCGGCGACGTGAATCCGCTGCGTCTGGCGCATGTCAAGGCTCAGGGCTTCGAGATCGCCGACCTGACCAAGGACACTCCGTTGCACGAGCAAATCGCCGACCTGCTCGGTGAGCCGGAAGTTGATTGTGCGGTCGATGCGGTCGGCTTCGAAGCCCGTGGCCACGGCCATGACGGCGCGCAGCACGAGGCCCCGGCCGACGTGCTCAACGCGCTGATGGGCGTGGTGCGGGTCGCCGGCAATATCGGGATCCCGGGTCTGTATGTCACCGAAGACCCGGGCGCAGTCAACAAAGCCGCCAAGCATGGCAGCCTGAACATCCGTTTCGGCCTCGGCTGGGCCAAGTCCCACAGCTTCCACACCGGCCAGACCCCGACGATGAAGTACAACCGTCAGCTGATGCAGGCGATCATGTGGGACCGGATCAACATTGCCGAGGTCGTCGGCGTGCAGGTGATCAGCCTGGACGACGCGCCGCGCGGTTACCACGAGTTCGATGCCGGGGTGCCGAAGAAATTCGTCATGGATCCGCACAAGCTGTTTAGCGCAGCCTAAGAAGTAGGTTGGGAAAAGGGCCGCTTTGAGCTGCCCTTTTTTATGGCAGTGCTCATCCAGGAAACCAACCACACATTGATTACTTCATACACTCAGGTACGTTCACACCTTCGCTTTAATCGCATACAGCCCCCCGATAATCACCAACGCTGCGCCGACAACCACCCAGGTATCAGGGCGCTCGGCAAAAACGATCACACCAATCAAAGTGGCGAACACCAGAAGTGCATAGTTGAAAGGCTGCAGGGTAGAAGCGGTTGCGTATTTCAGTGCTTGAATGAAGAGAATCTGAGCGACTACGCCCGTCAATGACAGGATCCCCAACAAGAGGCCCTGGACCGGAGTCGGAGCAACCCATGCGGGTAGCCCCGCAAATGTGACCGTCAGGGCACCCACACTTGCCATAAAGAGCATGTTCGTAGCAAAGGAGTCGTGCTGGCTAATCCGGCGCGTCAGTACGTTGAACACCGCGAACGCCAAAGCAGCCAGCAGGGGAATCAGCGCCGCGAGTTCAAAAACGCCCGCGCCAGGTCTAAGGATGATCAGTGTCCCGGTGAACCCTATGGCGGCGGCAATCCAGCGCCGCAGACCTATGAACTCCCCAAGCACGGCCCCCGCCAATGCCAGTGCCATCAGCGGAAATACGGCATAGAGCGCATGCATTTCGGCCAGGCCCAAATATCGTAGCCCCACTGCAAACAGTATGGTTTCACCCACGGCTAACAGCGCTCGAATGATTTGGAGCCAAGGGTGCTTACTGCGAAATGACTCTTTGCCCCTACCTTGGTAGGCGGCATATCCGAGGGCAAAAACGACAAACACCCAATAGCGCATCATGACCAGTTGGGCAACCGGGAAGTCTTTGACAAGCACCTTGGTTAGTCCGTCCTGGCTCGCAAAGATAAGCATCGAAAGCAGGCATAAGAAGATCCCGAGTTGGGGCCTTGCGACCCCAGGACTAGCAGCAACGGTGGGCGCAGCATTTTCTGTTCGGTCGCACTTCAATCGCAACTCGGTCATGCCCTCCTCCTTAAAATTTTTGCGACAGCCCTTTTTTACTTCACCAGCCGTGTTTCTCTCGAAGGCCGGTAACCAAAATACGAGCTGTAGCATTTGCTGAAATGGCTCGGTGAAACAAAGCCGCATGCGACCAGCACATCAACCTGAGACAGCTCTGTGTGCTGAAGTAATCGCCGTGCTTCGGTAATGCGCAATTCCAGGTAATACCGTTGCGGCGTGGTACCCAGTTGCTCTTTGAACAAGCGCTCTATTTGGCGACGGGAACGTCCGGCATAGACCGCCAGTTGGTCCATTTGCAACGGTTCTTCCAGGTTGGCGTCCATCAGTTTGACCACCTCTTTGAGGGGGGCGCTCAACGAGATGTTCTGTGTCGGTTTGATACGCCGATACCGCGACTCTTCGAAAGACAGAATGTCTTCGATACCCTCGACAAGCGCCTTGCCATGCAGCCCTTTGATCCACTCGAGAGCCATATGAAAAGCACCCGCCGGACTCGAAGCCGTGAGCCGGTCTCGATCCATGACAAATGCTTCACTGGTGACATGCGTGACTTTTGAAATTTCTGCGAGCGCAGGGCGGTGTTCGGGATGAATCGCACAACGATACCCCTCAAGCAAACCTGACACGCCCAAAAACCACGCCCCATTCCACAGCCCGGCCAGGGTGATACCAAGTTCTGATGCCGTTTTAAGGATGCTGATCAGCTCGTGATTGACTTTGAGTTCGGTGCGATAGCCGCCGCATATGACCAGCAAATTAAGGTCTTTGAGTGCTGCCATGTCCAAACGCGCATCCGGTCGAATGATCAGGCCAAGGTCGCTGGTAACCTCTCCGTCCTGCAACCCGAAGGTACGTGAAGAGAACAACGTAGGACGCAAAAGGTTGGCAGTGACAATCGTATCGAGCGCTTGCGTAAATGCAGGCAACGAGAAGTGTTCGAGCAATAAAAATCCTGCCCGAGCATGAGCCGTCGGCTCACTACGAGTCTCTTCCAGATAGCGCAGGTTTTTACCTTTCATACACCCGCTGAAATCTCGTCGTTCGATCACTTTACGCCTCGCTTCTTTACGCTGACGAACGCAGCCTTTGTGCAAACCACGGTTGAATCTGCGCTTGCGAAGAATCAATCGCTGGCGCCGTGACCGTACTGTTTATGCGAGCTGGAACCCGTGGGCCAGAGGGTCTTTGTCATCGACGAAAATAGTGTTGTGACCTATCACCTCAGCCCAGCCGCTGACACTTGGATTCATGCCGTCGAAGGTTCCGACCTTTACCGACGCCTCCACTTTTCCTTCGTAGATTGTACCGATCAGACTTTCGAGTCGATAAACGTCGCCGACGTTCAGCCGACCTTTTCCGAAGAGCTGAGCCATCCGGGCCGAGGTACCGGTACCGCCGGGAGAACGATCAATAGCTTTATCACCGTAGAACACTGCACAGCGGCCATGCACGGTTCTGCTCTGTGGTTTGTCACACCAGATGACGTGATGAACACCACTGATTCTGCTGTTCTCTGGATGCACAGGGTCACAAATGGCCGAGAGCGCTGCGCGCAGCTTCTGGCTCATCCCCACGATGTCAGCCGTCGTCTGCCCTTCGAATCCAGTCCAGCACTCCTGTGGTTCGACCACCGCATAGAAATTCCCGCCGTAGGCGATGTCCACCGTAAACGTACCAATTCCAGGTACTTCCACCACCACATCGGCGCTGTGCAGGTAGCTGGCTACGTTGAACAAGCGAATCGACTCAACAAACTCGCCGCCCATTGTGTATTCGACATCGACCCGTCCCGCCGGTGTTTCAATCGCCAGTTTTCCCGGCTCACGAGGTGTCACCAAGCCCTCTTCAATGACCACGGTCGATAATCCGATGGTGCCCGCTCCACACATCGGCAGGCAGCCACTGACTTCGATAAACAGCGCACCGAAGTCGCAGTCATCACGTACCGATGGATAAACAATGACGCCAGACATGATGTCGTGCCCCCGAGGCTCGAACATCAATGCGGTGCGTACCCAGTCGTGGTCACGCACGAAAATATCGCGACGCTCCGCCATCGATACGGAGGGCATCAGCGGTGCTCCGCCCGCTACAACCCGAACCGGGTTGCCGCACGCGTGCGAATCAATGCAAAAAAAGCTGCGTCTCATACTGATGCCCTTTCAAAGGAGTTTGCTGGGGGAGTGACGCTGTAACGCGCCCCGTGACAGTCGATCCAACAGCAGCGCAATAGCGACAATTGCCAGGCCCGCTCGAAGGCCTAATCCCATCTCCATCCTGGAGAGGCCACGGGTAACTTCAGCCCCCAGACCGCCCGCCCCCACCAAACCTGCCAGCACCACCATCGCCAGCGACATAAGGATGCATTGGTTCAGGCCTACCAACAGTGTGGGTGCAGCAGTCGGCAGTTCAATTTTGAACAGAATGTCTTTAGGTGAAGCACCGGACGCCTGGCCCAACTCAAGGAGATCCTTGGGCAACTGCTTGAAGGCCAGAGTCGTCAATCTGAGCATCGGCGGGATGCCGTAAACAATCGTTGCGATGATCGCGGGCACCCGTCCTAAGCTGAACAGCATCACTGCGGGGATCAGGTATACCCAGGGCGGCACCGTTTGCATGATGTTCAGAATCGGCAGCAACGCTTCATCTACACGCTTCACCCGGGCGGCCAGAACCCCCAGCGGGAAAGCAATGGCAACAGAGATCAGGACCGACACGCTGACGAGCGCAATCGTCTGGATGGACGCGACCCAAAGGCCAGCGAACAAACAGAAAGCCAACATCACCGCAGCGAAAACAGCGACTCGTTTATTGGCAAAAAAGAAGGCCGCAACGACGACAATACCGATGAACAAGTACGGATGGGGAGCAAGCAGCGCCCCCTCCACTGCACCGAGTACCGCCTCAATGACCTGACTTATCCCTTTGAACAATCCATGTAAATTAGTGTTCAGCCAATCAACGGCGGGAGCCAGGTAATCGCCTGGAGAAAACTGAATGTGCGTTGTCATTGGGAAGCCCTCACCCGCGCCTGTGCAGCACTCTGCGCCAGACGATCCAGGATCATGGTCAGGATAACGATAGCGATGGCCGCGTTGATCGACTTGGCGATATCCAACGTACGGATGGAACCGTAAATCGCCTCGCCCAAACCGCCCGAACCCACAATGCCGGCGATGACGACCATACCGAACGCCATCATCAGGCTTTGGTTGACACCGGCCATAATGCTGGGCATGGCGAACGGTAAGCGGATCTTGAAAAACATCTGCATTCCAGTCACGCCGCTGGCATCTCCCAACTCGATGAACTCCTTGGGTGTCATGCGAATACCCAGCGAGGTCAGTCGTAGCGCAGGGGGAAGCGCGACGATAAAAGTCGCCAACAGCGCCGTGGCAGGGCCATAGCCGAGCAGTGCAATGGCCGGTAGCAGGTAGATGTAGGGCGGCATCGTTTGGATCAAATCCAGACAAGGATCAACCACGCGATCAAAGGCCGGCGCCAGACCGGCAATGACCCCCAGCGGAATGGCGACAACCAGTGCCAGGACAGTTGCTGTGAGTACCAGGGCAAGCGTGCTGACTGTCTCTGGCCACAAGCCGATGACGTCGCAAAACAACAGGGCCATACCTGCAAGAATTGCAAAGCGAACGCCAGCCAGACGCCAGCCAATCAACGCCATGACAATCGCTACAACGTAGTGCGGTGGATAGGCGACACACCACAGCACACCTTCGTAAATGCCCTTCAGCACTGCATTGACGGCATCGAACACGAACTCGCCATTGTCCGAAAGCCATTCCAGTCCTGTATCAATGGAGGTATCAAACTGACTAGAAAAATCCGGCGTGCTCATGCGGACGCCTCCATCGCACCGGCGGTTGGTACTGGCACCAACTCGTTGGGAATACCTTGTACGCCACGCAGCAGATCACGAGGCGTAATGATCCCGACCACTGTTCCGTTATCGACGACGGCAAGCCCGTCGCGCTTGGACTTCATCGTCAAGCTGATGAGTTCATCAATATCGGCGTCAAGCGAGGTTTGAGTGAGCCTGGAAATATCGCAAGTCGGCTGTGCAGCCTTGTAGGCCTGGACAGACGTCATGACCGAGTGAGCCTTGACCAGATGCAATCGGGAAATACCGGCGACGAATTCCGCCACGTAGTCGTCAGCCGGGTTGAGCACGATTTCCTCGGCGGTGCCAACCTGAATGATGGCGCCATCCTTCATGATCGCAATGCGGTCACCGATGCGGATGGCCTCGTCCAGGTCGTGTGTAATAAACACCGCGGACTTGCCCAGCTCCTTGGTCAGCTGGCGGAACTCATCCTGCAACTGTCGGCGAATCAGCGGATCAAGCGCGCTGAACGGCTCATCCATCAAAATTATTTCTGGGTCAGCTGTGAGTGCACGCGCCAGTCCGACCCGTTGTTGCATGCCGCCTGACAGTTCGCTCGGATAGCGTGAAGTCCACTCGCTTAATCCAACCTTTGCTAGCGCCTGCTCGGCCACTTTGTAACGTTCAGCCTTGCCCACACCCTGCACTTCCAGGCCAAACGCGGTGTTCTCAAGAACCGTACGGTTAGGCAGCAAGGCAACGCTTTGAAAGACCATACCGATGTGACGCGCCCTCACCTCTCGCAGTTGTGCCGGCGACAAGGATGAAACGTCCTTGCCTTTGACCAGCACCTTCCCCGAGCTCGGGGTGATCAGCTTGTTCAGCAACCTTATAAGGGTGGATTTGCCACTGCCGGACAAACCCATGATGCAAAAGATTTCCCCCCGGCGAACCTGGAGACTGACATCGGAAACCCCGACCACGCAGCCATGGTTTTGCAGGATCTGGGTCTTTGAAAGACCCTGCTGGACAACCGCGTCCATGGCTGCCGGTGCATTTTTACCGAAGATTTTCCAAACCGACTGGCAATCTACCAGCACTTCGTCAGTATTAATTGTGGCCATCGTCATTTCGCAATCCATCGAACCAGTTGTTTGCTGGGTTCTTTAATTAATCAAAGGGCGGCAGTGGCAAACAAACAGAACTCAATAGTTCTTGATATTTCCCCAACGATTTACAAGATCTGTATGGCTATCTATCCAGCCCTTGATAGCCTCGTCCATGGTCTTGCCATCCTTGACTTCAGCATTCATTGCGGTGATGTCGGTGATGGGTACATAAACGCTGGCCATCAGTTCGCGCGCACGCGGATTGGCTTCAGCGAAGCCTTTGTGCCCGATCCAGTAATAACCCTGCAATGGCGGGAAGATTCCTTTTGGATCTTTCAAGAATTTGAGATCAAATTTCTTGGTCATCCAGGAAGGATCCCAGACGGTTACCGCCACCCATTCTTTTCGGTCGACTGCCGACTTTAAAGCCGCGGTCATGGCCGAAGTACTGCCTTCGACCAGCTTTAGCTTGATGTCGTACGCTTTGACCACGTTGTTCGCGTCACTCATCAAACCCGAACCTGGCTCAATACCAATGATTCTGTTCCCCAGTTTGTCCGCGTTTGCATTCAGCTGTTCGATGGAGTCGATGTCTACGTAACTGGGCACTGCCATGCCCTGATAAAGACCAAAGGAGACCGGTGACAGCTTCTCGATCTTGTTCTTGTTCTTTTTCCAATAATCGGCAGCGGCGTAATCAATCTGGGATGCCAACACCTGAATATCCCCTTTGCTGAGTGCAGCGTAGGCGATACCCCACTCGGAAAACTCCACGACTTTTACGGTATACCCAGCGTTCTCAAGTACCTTCTTGGTAATGCCGGTAATGGGCACCAAATCCTCCCAAGACATGGTCCCCATTACTATGTTTTTTTCCTCAGCGTGCGCCTGCAAACTCATCATGCCCACAAACGCGAGCGCGCAGAATGCCTTCCAGATATTCTTCATGGATTGTTCCGTTCTTATTAGTGACTTATTAAACGGCCTTTATAGGAAAAGCCGACAACTTAAATTTGTTAACCTTCTCGCCCGGCCCAAAATTCATGCCAACGAATGACCGAACTGACGCCCAGCTTCGTTATTATCTTGGGGGGTAGCCTGCTGGGCCCTGGCGCGTGACTGAAACTATCCAGAAAATCAGAACGTATACCCGAAGCCAATTCCGCCGCCATGACACCTGCCAGGGTGCTCTTGACCGTTCCCAACCCATTTTCGCAGCAAGCCGAATACAGGTTTTCTTCGATCTCGCCAAATGCGGCGGCACTGTTACGGCTCAAACACAGACGGCCGGCCCAGCTGAACTCCAACGCAGTGGATTTCAATTCGGGAAAGCGTGCATCCAAGGAATGTCGCTGTTCTTTGGCAACCGCAGCTACACGTTCTGGGGTGACCTGAATACTCGGGTCATAGGTGAACTTTGTCCGGATGACGATACGTGAGAGACCGTCTGTAGAGATTTTACGAACAGTTGCTCCCATTGGATCAGCCGGCAACAATGCCCATTTGGCTTTACCCGGCACATCTTTCTTGAATGCAGCATCACTGTACGCTGCCGTCATGGAGGCGTACGTAAAGACGTGTAGCAGGCGTCCTTGATAATGGCCAAAGTCTTCAATGTGCCCGTTAACCCCCAGAATGACCTTGGGTGCGTGCACCGTCCCGTTATGAGATCGAGCGCTCCAACCACTTCCCTGCTTGGTCAATTCAATAATCGGAGAGCGTTCGAACAGCGTGATTTTCCCTTCCAGCCCTGCTGCCAGGTCTCTGATGTATTGTGCGGGTTGAATCAGCACTGCGCCGGGGGTGTAGATCCCACCTTGGTAATAGGTGGAGCCGGTGATTTCGCGCATTTGCGCAGCATCAAACATCTTGAACTTCTCGCCAATGCGTTCAAGGGATTGCGCGTAATTGACGTTCAGCTTCAATCCCCGCTCAGTGGCGGCCGCGTTGATCTTCCCGGAGGGATCGAACGTGTCGGCAGACATCCCGTACTCCCGCGCGGCTTCAGCGGCAAAAGCAATCGCGAAACGATTTTGCGTGATTTCCAGAGCCGTTGCAGACTCACTCGCCACGGAATACTCCCCGGACGACAGGCTGTGCGGCACATCGATCATGAAGCCAGAGTTTCTGCCCGCCGGGCCTTTGGCTACTTCATGAGCATCGACCACAACAATGCTGTCACCCGGGTGCAGTTGTGAAAGTCTGCGAGCGGCGGAAAGGCCGGCAAAACCGGCACCGATAATCAGCCAATCCGCCGTCACGTTTCCATCAAGCATGCGGACAGGCGCAGTGCGTGCGGAAATCGCCTCCCAACCTGAAACCCCGGTGTCTACCGGCAGGCGCTTGATGGTATGGGTGCTCATTTTTCGGTCTCTTCATCCGACCGATCAGACACATCGATCCAGATTGTTTTGATTTCGGTGTACTGGTCATGGGCAAAAATGGATTTGTCCCGACCACCGAAGCCCGACTCTTTGTAGCCGCCGAATGGCGTTGAGGCATCGCCCTCACCAAAGCAGTTCACGGTGACAATGCCGGCGCGAATTTCCCGCGACAACCTGATTGCTCGGCGAAGGCTGCCGGTGTAAACCGAGGCCGCCAGGCCGTACACCGTGTCATTGGCCAGCGCAATGGCTTCGGAGATCGTGTTGAAGGTGGTGACCGAAAGAATCGGGCCGAAGATCTCTTCCTGAAACAGCCGGTTGTCTCGACCAACACCGTCAATCACCGTCGGTTCTACGAAGGCACCTTCTTTGGTTGCGCCGCCATACACGACTGCGAGCTTCCCGGCAGTGGCGTGCTCAAGGTACGACTTCACTTTTGCGAAATGCTCTGGGCTGACCAGCGACCCTACGCGGTTCTGCGGATCGAGTGGGTCACCCATCTTCCATTCGCGGATGTAGGCGCCCATGCGCTCCAGCAGCTCGTCCTTAACAGACGCATGGACGATCAGGCGCGAAGTCGCGGAGCAGTTTTCGCCCATGTTCCAGAACGCGCCGTTGACGACGTGTTGAGCGACGAGATCCAGGTCTTGGGCATCGTCCATCACCACGGCCGGGTTTTTTCCGCCGCACTCAAGGACGATGCGTTTCAAGTTCGAATCGGCGGCGTAATGCAGGAAACGGCGGCCGGTCGCGGTGGAGCCGGTAAAGCTCACCATGTCGACATCGTTATGCAAGCCAATCGGCTCACCGACCTCTTTGCCCGTACCGGTGACAATGTTGAGCACACCAGCGGGAACACCCGCCTCAAACGCCAATTGAGCGACGCGCAACGTGGTCAGCGACGTTTGTTCTGCAGGTTTGACGATGACCGAACAGCCCGCAGCGAGCGCCGGGCCGATTTTCCAGGCGAGCATCAGCAGCGGGAAGTTCCAGGGCAATACGCAGCCCACCACGCCGATCGGCTCCCGGACCACCATGGTCAGCGCGTCGCTGCCCACCGGGGCGGTGTTGTCATAAATCTTGTCGATCAGTTCCGCGTGCCAACGCAGGGTGTGGATGGTGTCCGGCACATCGACCAGCTGACACTCACTCACAGGCTTGCCGCTATCGAGGCTCTCGAGGACGGCCAGTTCGTGTTGATGGCTTTCAAGCAGGCTCGCAAACTTCAGCAGAACAGCTTTACGCTCCCTGGGAGAAATCGATCTCCAGCGTCCATCCTCGAAGGCCTCTTTGGCGTTACTCACCGCAAAGTCGACATCCTCGGACGAACAGGCAGCGACGTCTGTCAAAAACTCACCCGTTGCCGGGTTGTTCGTGGCGAAGGTTTTGCCGGAGATCGCGGGCTTGAACGTGCCATTGATGAACGCCTTGGATGGCAGCGAAATGTCTTTGGCCAGTGCGGCGTACTCGGCCTTGCTCAGAAGATCACCCATGGTTGGCTCCCGAAGAAATGTTGGCTACGTTACGTTTGAGTTCAGTAATGATCGACGCGAAACTCTGCTTTTCGTCCGTTTCAAGTGGCTGCAATGGCAGGCGCACGTTACCGACTTTCAATCCGGCAACTTCACAGCCGTACTTGATCGACTGCACGAACTTGCCACCGTCCAGGGCATTCATCAGCGGCATCATTGCCGACATGATTTGACGGCCTTTGTCGAAGTTCTTTTCGATCACGCAGGCTTCATAAAGCGCAACGTGTTCCTTGGGCAGGAAGTTGGAACCTGCGCACACCCAACTGCGGGCGCCCCAGGCAAAAAACTCGAGGGCCTGGTCGTCCCATCCGCAGGACAAAGCGATGTTGGGGAACTGCCGGGCCAGCATATGCACCTGACCCATGTCGCCGGAACTTTCCTTGATGGCGACGACGTTTTTCGATTGGCTGACACGCGTGAAATACTCTTCATCCATCGAAACGCACATGCGCCCCGGATAGTTGTAAAGCATGATCGGCAAGTCCGCTGCGCGATCGATAGTGAGCGCGTGAATCGCGTTTTCCTGTGAGGTTGGCAGCGCGTAAGGCGGGGACGTGACGAGAATGGCGTCCGCTTTGATCGATTTGGCATCCTTGGCGTACTGAACCGCATCTTCAGTACGAATCGCCCCGGTGCTGACGATCAGTTGCACCCGAGTGCCGATCACATCTTTGGCGTAGGCCGCCAACTCGGTGCGCTCTTCCGAAGTCTGCGCATAATACTCGCCGGTTGAGCCGCCGATAATAATGCCGTGTACCTTCGCCTCAATCAGCGACTCCAAAACATCCGAGTACACATTCCAGTCAATATCCCCATCAGAGTTATAAGGAGTTACTGCTGGCGTATAAATACCTTCAAATTTCAAGATAAATGCTCCGAATGCGAGTTAGGTGGAAGATCAATGAGTGCATCAGCCTTGATGCCTTGAGGCGCGAAAAAAATCTCCATGTTTTCACGGGACAGTTCCCAATGCTCAAACACGAGATCAACTACGGCACTTTCATCACGCCGTTCAATGGCTTCAATAAAAGCGTCATGATGTCCGGCAGATTGCTCGAGACGTTTCTCCATGTCCCCGTTTTGAGGGCGAAAAAACGTATTGCCGATACGAGCATGATCAATAAGCAGTCTTCCCAGACTAGGTTCCAGGTAATGATTGCAAGCCATTTCGCCCATGATGGCGTGAAACCGATTGTTCTCAACCACCATCGCCAGTGCATCTTTAGACGCAGTGGCTTTGCGAAAGCGCTTCTGGGTTTCTTTCAACTCAATCAATTGACGTGGCTTGAAATTTTGTACCGCCAAGCGGCCAATGGCTGCGTAGATCATTGGCGCAACCAGAAAAAAGTTTCGAAGAGTCGCATAATTCATGGGAATGACCCGGGCGCGCTGGTTCTCGCGGATGTCTATATAACCTTCGCCAGCCAAGCGCCTGAAAACTTCTCGAACAGGCGTTCGCGAGAGACCATAACGCTCACTAATAACAACCTCGTCCAGTGCTTCATCTGGATCAAGTTCCATTGTCAGAATCTGACGCTTCAAGTCTTCGTAAAGAGCACTTTTGCTGCTTTTCACAAATGACCTCCAGAGGTTGTTTTGCCGACTAGTACGGTTAACTGTTGAATCCAGACTGGCATGGGCCAAGAAGGCGGTCAATAGAGTGTATTTCTGGCGTATACATTCTCAGATCGAAAAATCAACCACCGCATAAAACATTTTTTCTTTGATATTCAATGGCTTGGAATGAAACAGCTGGAGTCATATCTTCAATCGATAACATTTGTTTATGCATTGATCAGCGTAAAAGTTTCTTGTTGATGCATGATTACCGTCGTAGCCTTACAACAGCGATATTCTACCGACGAATTGGCGACGAAGATTTCTCGTACACTCGTCCCATTAGTTAGGACCCGTTTGCCCGAGCTCGAATAAGGAGCTGTAGAAAATATTGCTATCGATGCAAACATCGGCATTAAATAATTGTCTGCATTAGTAATGGTTCAGAAACGAAATGAGTGCACGGATGGCGCCACCATCCAAGAAGGCACATTTTTCGTAAGGCGCTTCCTGGACGTGGCAAACCGTTCCGGTTCGCGGATAGAAGCAGCACGGTTTGATGGCTTGCGTCCACAGACGGTACTGCGAACTCAAGACCGTTTAGCCTCATCTCGCTGAGCAGGCTGAACGTGTCGCCCCCCTTGGTATTTTGGAGTGTGTTGACCGTGAGCACTAAATCGGCAGTTTCAAATCTTATCGCGCAGCGCAAGCCTGACCACGCGCTGCCAGGTGCCCTTTATAGCGATCCAGACGTTTATAGGCAGGACCTGGAACAGATCTGGCACAAAAGCTGGATCTTCGCAGGGCACACATTTGAGCTGGAGAAGTCGGGTCAGTACCTGTCGCTGCAAATCGGCGATTACCCTGTCGCTATCGTGCGCGGCGCAGACAAGCAGATTCGTGCATTCCACAACGCCTGCCGCCATCGCGGCTCCAAGGTGTGCCCGGAAGCAAGCGGCAAGGTCGCCAAGCTGGTGTGCCCTTACCACAAATGGACATTCGAGCTGGATGGCAGACTGCTTTTCGCCGGGAACATGGGGGATGATTTCGACAAGTCTCAGCATGGGTTGAAAACCGTGCATTGTGAGGTCGTCGAAACGTACATCTATGTGTGCGTAGCAGATGTCGCCCCAGACTTTTCGTCGTTCAGAAAATCCGTCACCCCTTTCGTTGCGCCTCATAACCTGGACGACTGCAAAGTCGCGTTTGAGTCGAACATCATCGAGAAAGGCAACTGGAAACTGGTTTTCGAGAACAACCGCGAGTGTTACCACTGCGATTTTACTCACCCGGAATTGATGCACTCATTCGTCGACAACCCATCAGTGGGTGGCGCCGGCGGCGATGAGGATCTTGAACTCAAAGAGCATTGGGATCGTTGCGAAGCAGCAGGCCTGCCCAGCCAATTGGTCATGGACGAAGACGGTCGTTTCCGCATGACGCGCATCCCCCTTTTTTCCGGGGCCGTCAGCTACACAATGGATGGCAAGCCAGCGGTTGCCGGTCGCTTGGACACAACCGGTGAAGCCAACATCGGTGCGCTGCTTTATTTCAACTACCCATCAACCTGGAACCACTTTCTGGGCGATCACGCGCTGAGCTTCCGCGTTCTGCCCATCGGTCCGGGCGAGACGTTGGTCACTACAAAATGGATCGTCAAGAAGGACGCGCAGGAAGGTGTCGACTACGACATCGATCGCCTGACCAAGGTTTGGCTTGCAACCAATGACCAGGATCGTACCTTGGTTGAAGGCGCACAGGTCGGCGTCAGCTCTCCTGCTTACGAGCCAGGCCCGTTGTCGGTGGCCAGCGAAATTGGTGTGTGTCAGTTTGATGATTGGTACTGCAAAACGATGCTTGATCAGCTCAATGACACGATCCCGTTAAGATCTGTCGGCTAAGTGCAAAACTGCCGGTGGTGAGAACCACGAATGATCACCACCGGCATACCCAAACTTCTCCCCTCCTCGCACCCCGAGTCACTGCTCAGTCAGTACTCCTATCTTCTTAAACAGCTCAGGAAAACTGGGCGAGAATCCAGTCTCGTAGCCGGCAACAGGCGTCGTCATTGATCCGGTCTTCACGAAATGTCAGATAATGCTGACTTTCATGGAGAACCACTTCCTCTTCGATCGGGCGAATCAGCGTGCCGTTTTCGATCAGGTTTGCCACCAGGTGATTCCATCCGAGGGCTACGCCCTGATGGGTCAACACCATGCTGATTACCAGGTTGTAGTCGTTCGCGTTGAACACGTGAGGGCTGTCGTGGGGGCGTTTCTCGATATCAACATCGTGATAAGCCAGCCAAACACCCCAATCAACGTGCTCCGCTACCTGGGATCTGCCATAGGGACTGAGGTTTAGCAAAACCCCGTCGCGTAATCCTTCCAGGCTGGACAGCTCAGGATGCTCCTCTTTGTAACGAGGTGTGCACACCGGGTAGATGACGTCATGAAACAACGGATAACTGCGGTAGCCATCCTGAATCCTGGCCATTTTGGTGATGAAGATGTCCGGAGTAACACCCGGCTCCATCGACAAAAAGTTTTGAGTGGTTACCAGATTGAGGTCGATGTCTGCGTTCTTGGTAAAAAACCCCGGCAGCTTCGCTGCGAGCCAGAGGGCTGAAAACGCGGGAGAACAGCAAAGCGTCAACGTGCGTTTGCCTGCATTGTTGGTGCGAATACGCTCCGCCGCCTGGGAAATGTTGACGAAAGATATCTGTGCCGCATCAAAAAAGATGGATCCGGCTTCCGTCAACTCGACTGCTCGCCCCACCCTCTTGAAGAGATCCACCCCAAGGTACGCCTCAAGCTCCCGAATCTGACGGCTGATTGCCGCTTGAGTAACGCACAGTGCTTCTGCCGCACGCGTAAAGCTCTGATATTTGGCGGCGGCTACGAATGACTTTACTGCTTTCAGGGACGGCATTTTCAGCAGCGTCATGTCTGGATCGATGTGCTTAACCATAACCTAGAGTATTGAATATCCGGTTCGGGGCCCTTTGGAGGGCCGTTAGGGACGAGATCGGCGAGAGGGTTCCACCTAGAGCCTATGCTGGAGCGTAGCTGAAACAGAGGGTCTAAGACAGGGCCCGCGGCAGTCGCCTTCGCAACCAGCACTGTCGCAGTCGCAAATTGATACGCTTAATTGATTGATAACATGACGTTATTGATTGGCTGGAGGAAATGTTGTTAGACGCTGACTCTATAAGGTAATAACTTGGGTCTCAAGGCACTGATTAATTCAGCGCCGATAAAACAAGAATAATAAACATCACATAATAAAGAGGATGGTCACAAATGACTAACTCCCAACCTTTCTCCCAGCTTGACTGCCCCCATAAGCACCGTCTTAACTGATTAAGATACGTATATCTAAATTCTTGATCTTACGTCGTATTTGCAGCAGGAGGGGTTATGAGTCTTGGTGACGAGATACTCTCGGTAAAAAACATTTACAAAGTCTTCGGCGCCCAGCCGAAGCTCGCGATGGAGATGCTGGCTCGCGGTGCTGATAAAAGTGAAATTTTCAGCAAAACCGGTCAAGTCGTTGGCGTTTTTGATGCCAGTTTCTCCGTAAAACGTGGAGAGATTTTCGTCATCATGGGGCTTTCCGGTTCCGGGAAGTCGACGATGGTCCGCTTGTTCAATCGACTGATCGAGCCAACCTCCGGAACAATCCATCTTAACGGACAGGAAATTACCGGTCTGTCGGATGCTGATCTCCTTAGCGTTCGTCGCAAAGACATGAGCATGGTGTTTCAGTCGTTTGCCCTGATGCCCCACATGAGTGTGATCGACAACGTTGCTTTCGGCCTGGAAATCTCGGGTGTCGAGGAAAGCGAACGGCATAAACGTGCACTCGAGGCACTTAAACAGGTGGGGCTCGATGGCCACGCCTACAGCTACCCGCACCAACTGTCCGGCGGTATGCAACAGCGGGTAGGCCTGGCCCGAGCGCTGGCTAACGACCCAGCCATCCTGCTAATGGACGAAGCCTTCTCGGCACTCGACCCGTTGATTCGCCACGAAATGCAGGGCGAACTGATCCGCCTGCAGGCAGAACAGCATCGCACCATCATCTTCATCTCCCATGACATTGACGAGGCGATTCGCATCGGCCATCGCATTGCGATCATGGAGGGTGGCCGGGTAGTACAGATCGGTACCCCGCAAGAGCTGCTTTGCAACCCGGTGAACGATTACGTCAGGGCTTTCTTCAAAGGCTTTGATGCCTCGAAGATCCTCAAGGCTGGTGATGTTGCAAAAATTTGCGCAGAGCATCCGTACGCCGTGGATCAATCCACGCCTACGCTGCGCGACGATGTACTCCTGCAGGACGTCTTTCACATCGTTGCTGATGCAGTTAATCCAGTTGCCGTCCTGGATCGCCAGGGTGTGTTCAAAGGCACGATCTCCAAGAGCCTACTGCTTCAGACAATGAGCCGACACTAATAGTCTCTATTTGCTGGCTTGCCAGGCTCGGACATTCAGGTGATGACATGAACGAATTCAGTTTTCTAGACCCGTTTCAATCCATCAACGTCCCTTTGGGCCAATGGGTAGAAGTTGCCTTAAATTATCTGGTTCATAATTTCCGCGAGGTATTCCGCTCGATTAGATGGCCAATCGACCAGGTACTCAATGGTATTCAGTTCGGATTGTTGGCTATTCCTCCATCAATATTCATTACTATTGCGACGCTCTTCGGCTGGCAGGTAGGAGGGAAAAAGATAGGAATCCTCTGTCTCGTCACCCTCACCCTCTTAGGAGTGATCGGCGTATGGAATGACGCCATGATCACCCTCGCGCTGGTGCTCACTTCACTGTTTTTCTGTGCAGTTATTGGCATACCGCTGGGTGTCCTGTGTGCTCGGAGTGACCGGCTGGAGATGCTTCTGCGGCCGGTGCTCGATGCAATGCAAACACTGCCTGCTTTTGTTTATCTGGTACCCGTGGTGATGCTGTTTGGTATCGGCAACGTACCGGGGGTACTGGTCACGATCATCTTTTCGGTAGCACCACTGGTCAGGCTCACCAATCTGGGAATTCGCCAGGTACCGGAAGACAAGGTTGAGGCGGCCCGGGCTTTCGGATGCACCCCACGCCAGATGCTGAGGCGGGTTCAACTTCCTTTAGCTGCACCGACAATCATGGCGGGTCTGAATCAGGCATTAATGTTGTCACTTTCCATGGTGGTGATCGCATCAATGATTTCGGTTGGTGGGTTGGGGATGATGGTACTTCGTGGGATTGGCCGCCTTGATATGGGCTTGGCAACCGTCGGTGGATTGGGGCTGGTATTGTTGGCGATTTTCCTCGACCGACTGACCCAGGCGATGGGCGAACGCAGTAACAGGGCAACCAAGGGTGAACACTGGTACCAGACAGGTCCGGCGGGTGTCATTTATCGCCTGAAGAAAAAAAACACGCTTACGAAAATAGAAGTCAGTCCCAAAAAAAGCTAACTCCGCTCAGCGGCGCGTCGTGAACCAAAAAAATACCAACTTCTTAATCCAGCCCAGGTAAACGATAATGAACTTCACAACATTCGGAATAAAACAGAAATTCATTCATTCTATCGCGCTTTTAGCAATAGCGGTTTCACCTGTTTTCGCATCGGCCGCGACGGCGCAGGAGCCCGGAAAAGGTGTATCTATCACCCCGATTTTTCCGACAATTGCCGAAGAGCGATTCCGCGGAGAGATTGCAGTGGCGGGCCTCAAGGAATTGGGCTACGACGTTGAAACTCCGAAGGAAACCGAGTTTTCCACCATGATGGTAGCGATTTCCAATGGTGACGCTGATTTTTCGGTTCATCTGTGGGAGGAACTACACAAATCCTTCTACCAGAAGGCCGGCGGCGATGAAACGATGGTGAAAACCGGCGACATTATGCCGGGCGTACTACAGGGCTACATGATCGATAAGAAAACGGCTGATGAGTATCACATCACCTCTGTCGATGATCTGAAAAAGCCAGAGATAGCCAAGCTGTTCGACAGTAATGGCGACGGTAAAGCCGACCTGACGGGTTGCAACCCCGGTTGGGGCTGTGAGCTGGTCATTGCCCATCATATGAAAGCCTATGGCCTGGAAAAAACCGTCACAAATAACCAGGGCTCCTATTTTGCCCTGATGGCCGACACCATTGCTCGTTACAAACAAGGCAAGCCGGTTCTCTATTACACCTGGGTACCTCAGTGGATCTCCGGTGTTTTGGTCGAAGGTAAAGATGTTGTGTGGTTAACCGTGCCGCGTACGGATCTTCCAGGTGGCAAAAACGATGTCAACACTACCTTTAATGGTAAAAACCTTGGTTTCGCGGTAGACAGTGTCAAAGCGGTAATCAACAAAGAGTTTGCCGAGAAAAATCCGGCTGCCGTGAAGTTCCTGTCTGAAATGCAGATTACTACCGACGATGAAAGCGCCCAAAATCTGAAAATGCACAATGGTGAAAAAAGTGCAGCTGACATTACTCGTCACGCCAAAGAATGGATCGCGGCCCATCGCGCGAAATATGACAGCTGGCTGGCAGACGCACGAGCCGCGGCTAATGCCGCCACCGCAAAAAATTAGTCCCTTCATTTAAATCTGCATAAAAGGTTGCCCTTCCCCGGGCAACTTTTTCATCCGTTTCGGCGTTCATCATTCAGGAATCATGAAATGCAGTTGTATTCATTCGTCCAGAATTTCAGTTACAAGGACGCGCCCCTGCATACACGCGAGTTGGTTAAAACTTGCCTGCTCGACATCATTGGTGTGGCCGCAGGTGCTCGCGACAATCAAACCAGCGTGACGCTCAAAACCTACGCTGACACCCACTACTCTGCCAACAAGCTGTCCAGCCGCCTTTGGTTCGACGGCAGAGCCGTACATCCATTGGGCGCCGCGTATGCAGGCGGTTTCTGCGTTGATAGCCTGGATGCACATGAAGGTCACTTCACCTCCAAGGGGCATGCAGGTGCAACTGTTGTCCCGGCCATTGTTGCATTGGTTGACGCGTATCGCAGTCAGGGCAAAGACATCAGCGGCGAAGAACTCCTCAGCGCACTGTGCATCGGTTACGAGACCGCCTTACGGGCGGGCCAGGCATTGATGGCCACCGCCCCTGAATATCATGCCTCAGGCGCCTTTTCCGGGATCGGGGTCGTTTGCGCCGGTGCCCGCCTGCTGAAGCTTGATGAAACGACATTCCGTCATGCACTGGGTATCGCGGAATACTTCGGCCCGAGGTGCCCGATGATGCGCCTGGTGAGCTTTCCGACAATGTTGCGTGATGCCCACGGCGCCGGGGCGTATGCCGGACTGAACGCATTACTTATGGCACAGCTCGGTGTCACTGGCGCTCCAGCCGCCACCGTTGAACCTTTGGAGATTTCCACTTTCTGGCAGGACATCGGAACCCGCTGGGAGATCGACGAGCAATATTTCAAACCGTGGCCGGTATGTCGCTGGGCGCAACCGGCACTCACGGCCATGACCGATTTGATGCGTGCACATCCAGTCATCACAGCTGAGTTGATCGAGACCATCGATGTCGAGACATTCCACGAGTCTGTGTGTTTGCAGGGGCATTTTCCGAAGAATGCGGATGAGGCCCAATATGCGCTCGCATTTCCACTGGCCGCCTTGATCGTTCGTGGAAAGCTGGGCCCTGACGAAGTCACCGGGGATTCCATTCATGCGCCGGACATCTTGAACATCAGCGGGAAGATAACCCTTCATGAGGCGCCCGACCTGTCCGCCAGGTTCCCTGAGGAAATTCTCTCCCGCGTCACCGTTACCCTGAAAGACGGCACGCGTCTTACGAGCCCAACCGCGACGGCCAAGGGCGACCCCGGCAACCCTATGTCGAGTGCCGAACTCACGGCTAAATATCATTTGCTGGCTGATGACAGTTTGGGATCCACGCTCAGCAATGCGATCAAGAACAGTGTTGAAACACTACCAGAGAGCGATGACTGCAAGGCATTCTTTGATTTGTTGCTGTCTGCTCCAAAAACCGCTGTCTAGATTGCGCAACGGTTTCGTAGCTATTGGTAAAGGTGTCAAAGAGGATTTATGCCATTCGTATTCGAGAGCGTGCTTAAAGACAAGAATATGGGGTACTCCTATACGGCGGAGAAACCATTAATGCCGCAGGCGGTGACTCGTGTAGCTTTCGTGCTTTTGAACAATTTCTCGATGATGTCGTTCACCGGCGCTATCGATGCGCTGGTGACCGCCAACCTGATTAGCGAGACACCGGCGTTTGAGGTGTTGACGGTCGGTATCAAGAACCGTCTTGTGATGAGCGATCTGGGAATCGCAATTTCAGCGGACCTGGAGTTATCCCAACTACCGGATCGTATCGACGTTCTCATTGTCGCTGGTGGTTTGCGAGTGAAGCTGATGAGCGACCCGCTGTTACGGCGCAAGCTACGTAACGTCGCATCTCTTGGCGCGACCATGGGCGGTTTGTGGAATGGTGCGTTTTTTCTGGCGGAAGCTCAATTAATGGACGGTGTCGAGTGTGCCTTCCATCCAGATGGGCGAGCGATGATGGAGGATGTTTTCCCCAAAGTCCTGGTCACTTGTCGGACTCACGTATTAGATAGAAACCGTATCACATGCGCCGGCGCCAGCAGTTCGTTACGAATGATGCTGGAGCTCATCACCGCTAAACAAGGCGTGTCGCTGACCCACGCTGTCGAGGAAATACTCAGTTGCGATCAAACCGCTGAAGTCTCCGGAATATCGACTGTCATCGTTGACACTGACCCCACCTTGCCACAAACCCTGAAGCTCGCTTTAGAACTGATGCAAAAGAACATCGAAGAGCCACTATCGATCGACGAACTGGCTGAATGTGTGAAAATTTCCCGACGACAATTGGAGCGGCGCTTCTGCCGTTTCGTGGGCGCCACGCCCACACGCTACTACCTTGAGCTGCGCTTGACTCGAGCGCGACAGCTTATTCTGCAGAGCAATCGGCCGATCACCGATATCGCGATTGCGACCGGCTTCTGTAGTTTCGCCAACTTCCATATGCGCTTTCGTGACTTCTTTGGCGTAGCGCCAAGCAGCTATAGAGCAACGTATGAGCGCAGGCGTTAAGTTTCGAAACCCGGGCGCGCGAAAAACATACGAAACCCGCACTGTCTAAGCCGAGTAAACGATGGCTAGCATCATCGATAAGGATTACCGAGAATTATGAATGCTCCATCGCCGGTGTTATTACCCACGACTAACCACAGCGAGCGGATGTCTACACGCATTGCCTTCCTCATCGCGGGCTTACTCATGTCCGCTTGGGCGCCTCTGGTTCCATTGGTTAAAGCACGCGCCGGCCTGGACGATGGTGGCCTGGGGTTGCTGCTGCTTGGCCTTGGCGGTGGATCTATTGTGGCCATGCCCTTCGCTGGGTATCTCACTGCACACTATGGATGCCGACCGGTCGTAATCTGGGCGACGATTGTCTTGTGTGCCGTTCTTCCGCTGTTGAGCACCTTGGTGTGGCTGCCGGGTCTGGTCATCGCTGTCATTATCTTCGGCGCCAGCATGGGCATGCTTGATTGCGCCATGAATATACAGTCCGTCATCGTCGAGAAAAACAGCGGGCAGGCACTTCAGTCCGGCTTCCATGGCCTTTACAGCGTCGGAGGCATATTGGGCGCCGGGGCGATGACCGCTCTGCTGACCTTGGGCCTGCATCCGTTGATTGCTGCGCTCTGCATCGTTGCCACAGTATTGGGAGCGCTTTACAAGGCAGCGCCTGCTTTTCTGACTTATGGCACTGAACGGGGTGGACCAATGTTCGCGGTGCCCAGGGGTATCGTGCTGTTTTTAGGGGCGCTCTGTTTCATCGTCTTCCTCACTGAAGGCGCAATCCTCGACTGGAGCGCAGTTTTCCTTGTCTCGAGCCGAGGGTTAGAGCCGAGCATCGCCGGCTTGGGCTACGCATCCTTCGCCGCTGCGATGACGGTGGGCCGCCTGACAGGAGATGCCATCGTTAGCAAACTAGGTGGCGTGCGCGTCGTTGCGCTAGGTGGACTTTGCGCGGCCGCAGGCATGATCGTGTCGCTTGGAATCGATGGCTGGGCCGCGTCCTTGATTGGCTACGCTCTGGTCGGTGCTGGGTGCTCAAACATTGTCCCTGTGCTCTTTACCGCCGTGGGCCGCCAGCAACGCATGCCACAGGCAGTAGCCATCCCCGCTGTCATCTCGATGGGCTACGCGGGGATTCTGATCGGTCCCGTATTTATCGGGGCTGTCGCCCATCTGAGCACCTTGTCATTCGCTCTTGGCTGCGTGATTGTTTTGCTGGTTTTTGTCAGTGCGACAGCTCGATTACTTCGCAATTAACCGAATCGTTTCAGGCGCGATTTCAGCATTGGCCATTGCGAATCGAGCTCAATCGTTCAGAAAGCCAAGAGACAGCTCGATGGATGTATCACTGAATTCTCAAAGTGACCTGCCAGGTACGTTCAAGAGGTAAACGGTCATGCAGCCGTATTCACAGATGTCGGAACAAGCACTCCTGATACAGGGAGTGGTGATGCGGGAGGCACTCCTGCGAATCCTGGCCCGGCATTCTCAAGTGAGTGGTGTTGATGGCGTGGATACAGAAATCTGTGTTCGCTCCTTGAGCAATGCGCGCCTGGACATCGGCTTACCTCCGTACTCGGGCACTTCCCTGCCCGCTTGCCTGGAGCCAACGGTAGCGCGGGCATTGGCGGATGCTCCCCGAACGGATCGGGACTTCAAGATTCTGCTATCGGCTCTTGAGACCCTGTTGTCCAGTAGTCGCTGGATAAAGCGATCCACTTCAGAAGGGGACGATGATGCGTTTGAAGAAAAGCACCGACATGCGCTGATTCTCGGCAAGGGCGCACTGCTTGAATGTTCAACTTTGACAGTGGGGTTGGCGGTAATGGAGCCCGAACTTTACTATCCGTACCACAAGCATCCTCCGGCAGAGTTTTATGTCGTTTTATCGGAAGGTTACTGGTACCGAAAAGATGTCGGCTGGTGGAACCCCGGGCCGGGCGGCGTAGTGTTCAACCCACCATCGGCTGTCCATTCCATGAGGTCAACCGACAAGCCGTTGCTGGCACTTTGGGGACTTTCCCATGCAGTGGATTGATGCACCGACAATCAGCAGACTGCTCGACTATCCAAGCTTATGTGCCGCTTTTGCCCAGGCACATAGAGAGCCGCTGCCCGTCATCGCCGATCTACACCTTGAGCACCCTGGTAGCGCTGATCGTTTCATGTTGCGCTCCGCTTGGAGTGAACGGCAAATGGTGGGAGTGAAGCTTGCCACCGAGTTTCCTGGCAACCAGCACCGACACCCGGCCTCCCCTTCGATACAAGGCGTCTATGTCGCGTTTGATGGCATCACCGGCTCCCCTGTATTCCTTGCTGATGGCGCGGCCCTTACGGCCCGCAAGACTGCTGCCGACTCGGCCCTGGGACTTGATCTGCTTGCACGCCAGGATGTCCGAACGATGCTGATGGTCGGTGCCGGTAACATGGCAGGCCCACTGATCGAGGCATTCACCGCGTTGAGACCCTCGTTGCGCCAGGTTTTTATCTGGAACCGCACGCGACCTCGCGCAGAGAAGCTGGCTGCCGACCTTCAAATCCCCGACGTTGAACTCACTGTTGTCGATGATCTAGACGCGGCATTACCTGAGGCTGAAGTTATCTGCGCCGCAACCATGAGCGACCAGCCTTTGATCCGTGGCGCCCAGGTTGCTCCTGGCACGCATGTCAATCTGGTGGGCAGTTGGCTGCCGCACATGCGTGAGGCCGATAACGAAGTTCTGATTCGCGGCCAACTCTATGCGGACTTTCGACCGACTGCTCTGGCAAGTGGCGAGCTCCAACTTCCGTTAGCAACTGGCGTGATCTCGGTCGACGATATAATTGGCGATCTCTTTGATCTGTGCGGTGGTAGTCCGCCTTGCTTCACTACAGATCAGATCACTGTGTTCAAGAATGCCGGGGGAGCCCACCTTGACCTGTTTACGGCTCAACTACTGGCGAGACGAATGGGAATCGAACAAGCGGCGCGACAGGTCGGAAACGAGTCCACCTAGCCCTTGCTCGCGCCTCGAAGAAAAAACATTTCGATCAGTGCCACCATCCCCGACCGAGCCACTCGGCCACGGCGCTCAGCATCCACCAGCCCGAACAGTATGGAAGCGAAGATCTCCGATAGCACAGGGGCTGCGATATCGATCCTGAACACACCCTCCGTCTGACCTCTCAGAAAAAACGCATCCAGAGCATCCGAGTAAGGCAACCAGCGATTACCTGCTTCTCCGTCCAGTGAGTCGGGACGCCATTGAACGATTAGGAAGACCAAGAGCTCACGGTGCGTCAAGTGTTGCTCAATGAGTTTGTGTAGAGCGTCAAGCGCTGGTGACTTTACAAGGTCCGCAGCAGCAATCGCTCGCTCCATCACCTCTGAGGCGTAATTCATCAGCATCTCGATTAGGTTATCTCGAGTGCCACAGAAGCGGTTCAGGGTCGCTTTGCTCACCCCGGCGGCTTGGGCGAGGTCTTTGAAAGTGCCTCGGGGACGATCAACGATGGCAATGGCCAGCGCTTTCAAAAGCTTCTCGTCAGCAGGGGTTAATTCCATTGCGTGACCTTCCAAATGAGTAGAAACATGCGCTCATTTTGCACATAAACAGTTCATTTTTGAAATAGATCTGCAATATTGAGCCTTAAACGCATCCAATGAGACACTATTGACTCTTTTGATGCGAAAGGAGGATCATGCGCGCCTTTAGCGATTAACGGGCAGCGCCCGAGGTGAGAAATGATCAGGTTGCGCAGTTGGCGTGTTTTGCCGGTATCCACGCTACTGGCCCTGGGGCTGGCGGGATGTGGTCAATCAGACCAGAGCGCCGAAACGGTGGCAGGTCCCAAGGAAGTGGAAGTCGTCCAGGTTCGTACCGAGAGTTTTACCCAGAAGGCTGAACTGCCAGGCCGTATCGAACCGGCGCGGGTCGCAGAAGTGCGAGCACGGGTGGCGGGAATTGTGCTCAAGCGCAATTTTGAGGAAGGCGCGGACGTCAAGGCTGGCGACCTGTTGTTCCAGATAGACCCTGCCCCATTCAAGGCCGCGCTTTCGCGCTCTGAAGGCGAACAAGCCAAAGCGCAGGCCGCGCTGATCCAGGCACAGGCCACGGTCAAGCGCTATGAGCCGCTGGTAAAACTCGAGGCCATCAGCCAACAGGATTTCGACGCCGCCACCGCCGCACTGCAGAGTGCCCTGGCAGCGAAACGCTCCGCTCAGGCCGATGTTGAAACGGCCCGACTCAATCTCGGCTACGCCACGGTCAAGTCGCCGATTACCGGTCGTATCGGCCGGGCGTTGGTGACCGAGGGTGCACTGGTGGGCCAAGGCGAAGCGACCATGATGGCGCGGATCCAGCAACTCGATCCGATCTTCGCAGACTTCACTCAACCGGTGGCCGAGGCACTGCGCATGCGCGCCGACATCGCCCAAAGCAAAGAGCCGGGTGGCGTGGATAAGGCCTTGTCGCTGCACATCGAGGGCACCGATCTCGAGAGCCGCGGCAAGCTGCTGTTCACCGACATCACCGTAGACCGTGGCACTGGCCAGGTATCGCTGCGTGGGCTTTTCCCTAATCCTGACGGCGTTTTGTTGCCGGGCATGTATGTACGCGTGTCCATCCCGCAGGCAACGGATGACTCGGCCATTTTCATTCCGCAGCGCGCTGTTCAGCGCAGTGCGGACGGCCAGGCGCAGGTACTGGTGGTCAGCAAGGAAGCCAAGGTCGAATCGCGGCCGATAAAAACCGGTGCAATGAATGGCTCTCGCTGGAAGATTACCGAAGGCCTGTCGGCAGGCGACACGGTGATCGTCGGCGCTCTGAACGGCCTGACTCCAGGCGATGACGTCATTGCCAAAGAGCCCGCTCCCTTGAAAGCCACGATCCAGTAACGGCCACGCTTGCGGCGCCCGAGGAAACATCATGCCCCTGTTTTTTATCAAGCGTCCCAACTTCGCGTGGGTCGTCGCCTTGTTCATTTCTCTGGCTGGATTGCTGGTCATTCCAATGCTGCCCGTCGCGCAGTACCCCAACGTCGCACCACCGCAGATCTCGGTGACGGCGACCTACCCCGGTGCTTCGGCCAAGGTACTGGTCGACTCGGTGACGAGTGTTCTGGAAGAAGAACTCAACGGGGCGAAAAACCTGCTGTATTTCGAATCCACCAGCAACTCCAACGGTGTGGCAGAAATTATCGTCACGTTTGACCCGGGCACCGATCCCGATCTCGCCCAAGTGGAAGTGCAGAACCGCCTGAAAAAAGCCGAAGCGCGCTTGCCGCAAGCGGTGTTGACCCTGGGCCTGCAGGTTGAGCAGACCAGCGCCGGCTTCTTGATGATTTATGCGTTGAACTACAAGGAAGGTGCCGCAGAACAGGACACCGTCGCGCTGGCCGACTACGTCGTGCGTAACGTGAACAACGAGCTGCGCCGGATCGATGGTGTCGGCAAGCTGCAGTTCTTCGGCTCCGAAGCCGCCATGCGTGTGTGGATTTCGCCACAGAAGCTGGTGGGCTATGGGCTGTCGATCGATGACGTGAGCACCGCCATTCGTGGGCAGAACGTGCAAGTCCCCGCGGGTAGCTTCGGCAGCTCTCCCGGCACCTCCGAGCAAGAGCTGACCGCGACCTTGGCCGTCAAGGGCACACTGGATAACGCCAATGAATTCGGGCGCATCGTGTTACGCGCAAATCAGGATGGCTCCACCGTTACACTGGCTGACGTCGCCCGTCTTGAAGTAGGCAGTCAGGACTACAACTTTGCCACCCGCTTGAACGGCAAGCCGGCAGTCGGTTCGGCGATACAGCTGTCGCCTAGTGCCAACGCGATACAGACCGCACGAGCTGTTTCCCATCGCCTGGAAGAGCTGTCGGCGAACTTTCCGGAGAACGTCGAATACTCGGTGCCGTACAACACTTCGCGGTTTGTCGACGTCGCCATCGAAAAGGTTTTGCACACTCTGCTCGAAGCCATGGTGCTGGTATTCCTGGTGATGTTCCTGTTCCTGCAGAACGTTCGCTACACGCTGATCCCGACCATTGTGGTGCCAGTCTGCCTCGCGGGCACGCTCACTGTGATGTACCTGTTGGGCTTCTCGGTCAACATGATGACCATGTTCGGCATGGTCCTGGCGATCGGTATATTGGTCGACGATGCCATCGTCGTGGTGGAGAACGTCGAGCGGATCATGGCCGAGGAAGGCCTGTCGCCTGCCGCTGCAACTGCCAAAGCGATGAGCCAGGTCTCGGGCGCCATCATCGGGATCACCCTGGTGCTGTCGGCGGTGTTTTTACCTTTGGCGTTCATGGCTGGTTCGGTGGGCGTTATTTATCAGCAGTTCTCGCTTTCGCTGGCCGTATCGATTCTGTTCTCCGGTTTCCTCGCGCTGACCTTCACCCCGGCCCTGTGCGCGACGCTGCTCAAGCCGATTGACCACGGGCACGCGGAAAAGAAAGGGTTTTTCGGCGCCTTCAACCGTCTGTTTGCGTCCATGACCGAACGCTACAGCAAGCTCAATAGCCGACTCGTGAAGAGTTCCGGTCGCATGATGCTGGTCTACCTGGGCATCGTCGTGCTGCTCGGATTCTTTTACCTGCGCCTGCCAGAATCCTTTGTGCCCGTGGAGGATCAGGGCTACATGATCGTCGACGTGCAACTGCCACCTGGCGCGACCCGCGCACGGACATCGGCCACCGGACAAGAGCTGGAGCAATACCTGGGCTCCCAGGACAGTGTCGCTTCAACCTTTCTGATTTTGGGCTTCAGTTTTTCCGGTATGGGCGAAAACGCCGCCATGTCCTTCCCTACTCTGAAAGACTGGTCGGAACGTGGCAAAGGCCAATCGGCTCAAGACCAGACTGAAGGCGTCAACCAGCGCTTCGCCAGTGTCAGCGACGGCACAATCATGGCCGTGTCTCCGCCGCCGATTGAAGGGCTTGGCAACTCGGGTGGCTTCGCATTGCGCCTGCAGGATCGCGGCGGACTGGGCCGAGAGGCATTACTGGCCGCGCGCGACGAGCTGATCGGCAAGGCCTACGGCAACCCGAAAATTCTTTACGCAATGATGGAAGGCCTGGCCGAAGCGCCGCAGCTGCGACTGGCCATCGACCGTGACAAGGCGCGCACCCTGGGCGTGAGTTTCGAATCGATCAGCAGCGCGCTGTCTACCGCTTTCGGTTCTGCTGTGATCAACGACTTCGCCAATGGTGGCCGCCAGCAGCGCGTCGTGGTTCAGGCTGAACAGGCCGATCGAATGACCCCGGAAAGCGTGTTCGAGTTGCGGGTTCTCAACGATAAAGGAGCACTGGTGCCCCTCAGCGCTTTCATCACCACATCCTGGGAAGAAGGTCCGGTGCAGCTTGCCCGTTACAACGGGTATCCGACGATAAAAATCTCCGGCGATGCAGCCCCCGGCGTCAGCACCGGTGAAGCAATGGCCGAGATGGAGCGCCTCGCCAGCGAACTGCCGCAAGGCATCGGGTACGAATGGACGGGGTTGTCGTTCCAGGAAAAAGTTGCCAGCGGTCAGGCGTCGAAATTGTTCGCGCTTGCTTTGCTGGTGGTGTTCTTGCTGCTGGTCGCGCTTTATGAGAGCTGGGCGATTCCGCTGTCTGTGATGTTGATCGTACCGGTCGGTGCTTTGGGCGCGGTACTGGCAGTCACGTTGGTGGGCATGCCCAACGACGTTTACTTCAAGGTCGGGCTGATCACCATCATTGGTCTGTCGGCGAAAAACGCCATCCTGATTGTCGAATTTGCCAAGCAGCTCCACGAGCAGGGTCGTTCGCTGCGTGATGCCGCGATTGAGGCTGCACGCTTGCGCTTTCGCCCAATTGTCATGACATCGCTAGCGTTCATTTTGGGCGTCATCCCACTGGTATTGGCCAGCGGTGCAGGTGCCGCAAGTCAACGTGCCATCGGCACTGGCGTGATCGGCGGCATGCTCAGCGCAACATTGCTAGGGGTCATTTTCATACCGATTTTCTTCGTTGTTGTGCTCTCGCTGATCGAGCGTAAATCGCCCAAGCCGGACCCAGTGTTCAGCCTACCCAAACACGCTGAAGAATAAGTCATGCACCTGACAAAGACTTCGCCCTTGCCCCTGCTGGCACTAGTCCTGGCGTTGCCCGACTACTCGTTGGCGCCGAATTACCTGCGCCCGGATTCACCAGTGGACGACTGCGCCACGAGCGTAGACCTACGACCTGGCTGACTGGCGTTCCTTCGTTCTCGGTCTGCGCTGCGAACGCTGGTCAAAACGGCGTTGGTCAACCACCGCGACCTGCGCCCGGCGTTGCTCAATATCGAAGCCGCCCGGGCGCAATACCGTATCCAGCGATCCGATCGACTGCCTTCGATCATCGCCAGCGTCACCGGTAACCACCAGCGGATGCCTCAAGATCGGTCCACCATCGGCGCAGCCGGAGTATCGCGCAGCTACCAGGTCGGCCTGGGCACTACCGAGTTTGAGATCGATCTGTTTAGCCGAGTCAAGAACCTGTCTGATGTGGCACTGGAAAGTAACCTGTCCACGGCCGAGGCGACGCGAGCAACGCAGCTCAGCCTCATCTCGAAAGTGATCCAGACTTATCTGACACGTACCGGTGCGCAACGGCGTCTCGCGCTGGTCGATCAAACCTTGCAGAGCCGCGAGCGTTCACTGAATCTGGTCATGCAACGGCGCCAGCCTGGAACCGCCACCGCGCTAGCACGCGCCGACTGGGAAAGTACCGTACGGCAGTTACGTCAGGCCGGCAACGCCCCCGGTGTTGCTCACGGGCACACGCAACAGCGTGCTGGCACTGACACCAGCCCGGTCGATCGATTGCTGCTGGTTCAGGACATCGCTCCCGGCACTTCCTCGGTGTTGATCGAACGCCGTCCGGACATTCTGGCGAGCGAGCTTCGCTTGAAAGCACGCCCCAGTCAGCGAACTGAAGGTCATGAGTCAGGGCTTGATGCTCTTCAGTTTGGTCAGCAGTACCAGTAACTGCTCAAGCTGCTCCTCGCCGAACTGCTCCTGGATCTTCAGATAGTTGCTTTCCATTCCCGCACTCATATCGACGAAACACTGCTGCCCCCGCTCGGTGAGAGCGACGAACACCCGACGCTGATCTTCGGACGACTTCCTGCGCCGCACGATACCGTCGCGCTCCAGCCGGGACAGGACGCCGGTCATGCTGGGTTTGAGGATGCACGCCAGATGAGCCAGTTGATGGCTCTCCAGTTCACCCTGCTGGCGCAGGATGCGAATCACCCGCCACTGCTGTTCGGTCAGATCATGCTCGTTGAGCAATGGTCGGAAAAATGCCATGGCCGCTTCGCGTGCCTGCAATAAGGTGAGCGTAAGGGACGGTCTGGGGGTTTGCATGGTTTACGCACAAAAGAGGTCGAAGCAACGAAGCTTAGAGTCGGTACTGAGCACTTGCAACATCGCATCGCGCAACAAGTCATCAACCTGAAAACAAATTATTGACCTCACGCTACAGCCTGTCCTTGCGAATACCCTCCTTTGAAAAGTGCAATCGGTTCCCTGTAAAAGCCATTTTTCAGGGCACCGACTACGGCCATGATTGCTCCACAACTGCGAGTGTTTTTTATAAGCCCATCGAGTAGCGAGCATGGCTGCATCAGCGCAAACCCGACTGCCGCAGGCGATATTCCCCAGGGGTCATCTGCGCATAACGCTGGAAGAACCGGCTGAAATAGGCCGGATCCTTGAAGCCCAACTGGTAGCAGACTTCATTGGCCGAACTGCCAGTGAACAGCAACAGGCGCTTGGCCTCTTGCATCATTCGTTCGAGGATCAACCGTTTCGACGGCAGGTCGGCAATACGCCGGCAGACATCGTTGAGCCTTGCCTCGGTAACACCAATACCGTCGGCATAGCGCGACAGTGGCCAATGTTGCAGGTAATGGTCTTCGATCAATTCGTTAAAGCGGTGAAAGATCCGCAGGTCTTCATGGCGCGCCGGGCGGGCTTCCAGGGAGTTGGCGCAGAGCCTGAGCAGACTGACCATGATCAATCGCGTCAGGCTGTCCAGCGCCGAACCCCGCCCTGGCCCATTGGCATTGATCTCGCTGCACAGTTCCTCGAACAGAAACTCCAGCCTTCTGACCTCGGGATGGAATTGCGGCGCCAGCCGCGCCAGCGCGACGCAAGCCGCCGGCAACTGCGGGCCGGGCGCCAGGCTCGGGTCAGCATCGATCAACTGCCAGACCAACTGCTGGCGCACCGTCAGCACATGCCCATCGGCGTCCGCTTCGGTGACGAAGGAATGAGCCACCGTCGGTGGCGTGAGGAAAAACATCGGTCCCGACTCGAGGTATTGCTGGTCATCCAGATAGACCCGAACTGCGCCGCTCTTCACGTAATGCACCTGGAAGAACCGGTCGTGTCGATGCACCGGCATGTTGCGACCGAAAAACTCCGCCAGGTTGCCGAGTTTGTCGTAGTGCACTTCGGCATCGCTGTAGCGCTGGTCGTAGACCTGACCGATGTTGATATTGGGGATCGGCTGACGATCGATCATCGCTTGGTTCTCTTTCTTTTTTTGGTATTGGCAGTGCAAGGGATTCCATCCTGCGCCGGTTTCAGGCGGCTAACCACTGCCAGAGGATATTGCCACGCTTGACGATAGTTAACATATTAATTATAACGTTAACAGGTTAACGAATATTTCACGGGGCAGTCACTGCCCCGCCACTGCCAGGAGAAAAGCATGAGCCGTGCCCTGCATGATGTTGCGAACGGCACCCTGTTCGGCGTTGCGCTGAACTACCAAGGGTTGCTGAACCAACGTATCGCCGAATTCGAGCAAGCGCCTTATCAGAAACCGCCGGTCAAACCGGTGCTGTTCGTCAAGACGCCCAATACCCGCAATGCCCATGACCGCGCAGTGGTTCATCCGCAAGGTGAACGCTTGCAACCGGGCCCTGCACTCGGAGTGGTGATCGGCAAAAGTGCCAGCCGGGTCAGTATTGAAAATGCGCTGGAGCATGTGGCCGGCTACACCATCGTCAATGAGTTCAGCCTGCCGGAAGACAGCTACTACCGCCCGGCGGTCAAAGCCAAGTGCCGTGATGGCTTCTGCTCACTGGGTCCGGAACTGGTGGCCCGTGACCAGGTCGCCAACCCGCATCAGTTGAGCCTGAAGCTGTTCGTCAACGGTGAACTGCGCCAGGAAAACTCCACGGCCAACTTTGTCCGCAACATTCCCCAGCTGATCGCCGAGATCAGCGAGTTCATGACCCTGCACGAAGGCGACGTACTGATTACCGGTACCCCTGAAGGTCGTGTCGATGTCCAGCCCGGCGACACCGTCGAAGTCGAAATCAGCGGCCTGGGCCGCCTCGTCAACCACATCGTGGCCGAGTAACAGGAGCTTCCATGAAACATGCCCGTATCTGCTTTGAAGGCGAAGTCCACCTCGTCCACGTCGAAGAGCACCCTACCGATAACAGCCATGCCCTTCGCCTGGCCGACGGCCGCCTGTTGGCCGAAGATCAGGTGCAATGGCTGCCACCGGCCACCGGCAGTATGTTCGCCCTGGGCCTGAACTACGCCGACCACGCCGCCGAGCTGGCCTTCAAGCCGCCGACCGAGCCCTTGGCGTTCATCAAGTCTCCCGGCACTTACACCGGCCACAACCAGACCACTTGGCGTCCGGATAACGTCGCCTACATGCACTACGAGTGTGAACTGGTCGCCGTCATCGGCAAGCCGGCGCGAAACGTCAAGCGCGAAAACGCCCTGGAATACCTGGCCGGCTACACGGTGTGCAACGACTACGCGATCCGTGACTACCTGGAAAATTACTACCGGCCCAATCTGCGAGTGAAGAATCGCGATGCCACGACGCCCGTCGGTCCGTGGATCGTCGACGTCGCCGACGTGCCGGATCCTAGCAACCTGAAACTGCGCACCTGGATCAATGGTGAGCTACGTCAGGAAGGCAGCACCAAGGACATGATTTTCGACATCCCTTTCCTGATCGAATACCTGTCCAGCTTCATGACCCTGCAACCCGGCGACATGATCGCCACGGGCACGCCGGAAGGTCTGGCCGATGTGGTGCCAGGCGATGAGGTGATTGTGGAAGTGGAAGGTGTGGGTCGCCTGGTCAATCGAATTGTCAGCGAAGCGGAATTCTTCTCCGCCTGTAAAGAGGCTTGAGCAACATGATCAAACATTGGATCAACGGCCGTGAGGTCGAAAGCAAAGACGTATTCGTCAACTACAACCCGGCTACCGGTGAAGCGATTGGAGAAGTCGCCAGCGGCGGCGCCGAGGAAGTCGCTCAGGCTGTGGCTGCGGCCAAGGAAGCCTTCCCGAAGTGGGCCAATACGCCGGCCAAAGAACGTGCCCGACTGATGCGCAAGCTTGGCGAACTGATCGAGCAAAATGTTCCGCGTCTGGCCGAACTGGAAACCCTGGACACCGGCCTGCCGATCCATCAAACCAAAAACGTGTTGATTCCACGTGCCTCGCACAACTTCGACTTCTTCGCCGAAGTTTGCACCCGCATGGACGGGCACAGTTACCCGGTCGACGACCAGATGCTTAACTACACCTTGTACCAACCGGTCGGTGTTTGCGCCCTGGTGTCGCCATGGAACGTGCCGTTCATGACCGCGACCTGGAAGACCGCTCCGTGCCTGGCACTGGGCAACACCGCAGTGCTGAAGATGTCCGAGCTGTCGCCACTGACCGCCAACGAACTGGGCCGTCTGGCCGTCGAGGCTGGTATTCCCAATGGCGTGCTCAACGTCATCCAGGGCTACGGCGCCACCGCCGGTGATGCGCTGGTTCGGCACCCGGACGTACGGGCGATTTCCTTCACCGGCGGCACCGCCACCGGCAAGAAAATCATGCAGACCGCAGGCCTGAAAAAGTACTCCATGGAACTGGGCGGCAAGTCGCCGGTGCTGATTTTCGAAGACGCGGATCTTGAGCGTGCCCTCGATGCGGCGTTGTTCACCATCTTCTCGCTGAACGGCGAACGCTGCACCGCCGGTAGCCGGATCTTCATTCAGGAAAGTGTTTACCCGCAGTTTGTCGCCGAGTTTGCCGCTCGTGCCAAACGCCTGATCGTCGGCGATCCGCAAGATCCGAAAACCCAGGTCGGCTCGATGATCACCCAGGCCCACTACGACAAGGTCACTGGCTACATCAAGATTGGCATCGAAGAAGGCGCCACGCTTCTGGCCGGTGGCCTGGAACGTCCGGCCAACCTGCCGGCGCACCTGAGCCGCGGCCAGTTCATCCAGCCGACGGTGTTCGCTGATGTGAACAACAAGATGCGCATTGCCCAGGAAGAAATCTTTGGCCCGGTGGTCTGCCTGATTCCGTTCAAGGACGAAGCCGAAGCCCTGCAACTGGCCAACGATACCGAGTACGGCCTGGCGTCCTACATCTGGACTCAGGACATCGGCAAGGCCCATCGTCTGGCTCATGGCATCGAAGCCGGCATGGTGTTCATCAACAGCCAGAATGTGCGTGATTTGCGTCAGCCGTTCGGCGGTGTGAAAGGTTCCGGCACCGGTCGTGAAGGCGGCCAATACAGCTTCGAAGTTTTCGCCGAGATCAAGAACGTTTGCATTTCCATGGGCAGTCATCACATCCCGCGTTGGGGCATATAAACCACCGGTAACGGCTGTCGAAGGCTGCGATGGGGCGCGCATCGGTCCATCGCAGACGTCGATCGGCGCCAGACTGAATCAAACAACAACACTTTCAGGAGAATCATCATGGGCGAAGTCGTCCTGGCCGCGAAGATCTGCCACGTACCCTCGATGTACCTGTCGGAACTGCCCGGCAAGCATCACGGTTGTCGCGAAGCGGCGATTGCAGGGCACAAGGAAATCGGTCGTCGTGCCCGCGAGCTTGGTGCCGACACTGCCGTGGTGTTCGACGTGCACTGGCTGGTCAACAGCGGCTATCACGTCAACTGCGGCGAGCATTTCGAAGGCATCTACACCAGCAACGAACTGCCCCACTTCATCAAGAACATGGAGTACGAATACCCGGGCTGTCCTGAGCTGGGTGAGCTGATCGCCGCCGAGGCCAATCAGGCTGGCGTGCGCACCATGGCCCATAACATCCCGAGCCTGGAGCTGGAATACGGCACTCTGGTGCCGATGCGCTACATGCACATGGGCGTCCCCGACGAGCAGAAGTTCAACGTGATCTCCATCGCCGCCTGGTGCGCCTGGCATCGCCTGGAAGACAGCTTTGCCTTTGGTGCTGCGGTGCGCCGAGCCATCGAGAAGAGCAACCGCAAGGTGCTGGTACTGGCCTCGGGCTCGCTGTCCCACCGCTTCTCCGACGACCGTGAAGCCGAAGCCAACATTCACAACTGGACCCGTGAATTCGACAAGCAAATGGACCTGCACGTGGTCGAGATGTGGAAGCAAGGCCGCTTCAAGGAGTTCTGCGCGATGCTCCCGGACTATGCCGAGCATTGTTTTGGCGAAGGCAAGATGCACGACACCGCGATGCTCCTCGGACTGCTGGGCGGGCCCGAGTACAACAAACCTGCCGAGATCATCACTCAGCCGTTCGGAAGTTCCGGCACAGGCCAGATCAACGCCATTTTCCCCCTCTGACACTCGCTCGTGGGCAGCCTGAAGGCTGCCCACGGCCCGGAGACTCACATGCCGCATTTCATCGCCGAATACACCGACAACATCGAACAGCAGGCGAACTTGCCCGCGCTGTTCGAAAAGGTTCACACCGTGCTGGGGGACAGCGGCGTGTTTCCCCTGGGCGGCATCCGCAGTCGGGGTGTGCGCCTGGACACCTGGCGCATGGCCGATGGCAAGCACGACTATGCCTTTGTTCATATGACGCTGAAGGTCGGCCATGGTCGTGATCTGGCGACTCGCCAGAAAGTGGCCGAGCACCTGTTCGAGGCCATCACCCAACACTTCGCCGAGCTTCAGGCCCAACGTCTGCTGGCCTTGTCGTTCGAGATGATCGAGCTGCACGAGCAACTCAACTTCAAGGAAAACAACGTCCACGCCTTTCTCAAGACTCAGGCCGTTTAAGGCAGCCTGCCCGTTCGTTCCATCGGCCTCTCAAACAAAAAGTATAAAACCATGAGCACAGCCAACACTGCCGAAGCAATCAACACCGTCGCCCGCGACCGTACCCATAGCCTCATCACTTGGCGGCTGATGCCGCTGCTGTTGATCTGCTACCTCTTCGCCCACCTCGACCGGATTAACATCGGCTTCGCCAAGATGCAGATGAGTGCTGACTTGAATTTCAGCGACACGGTCTACGGCTTTGGCGCCGGCCTGTTCTTCATTGCCTACGCGCTGTTTGGTGTACCGAGCAACATTGCCCTGGACCGTGTCGGCCCACGGCGCTGGATCGCAACGCTGATGGTGGTGTGGGGAGCGTTATCGGCCAGCATGTTCTTGATCGACAGCGCTGCCGGTTTCTATGTCCTGCGCTTTTTGCTGGGGGTGGCCGAGGCCGGTTTCTTTCCGGGCATTCTGGTGTTTCTGAACCGCTGGTACCCGGCCGGTCGTCGAGGGCAAATCACCGCATTGTTTGCAATCGCCGTACCGATGGCGGGCGTGATTGGTGGCCCACTGTCTGGCGGCATCCTCGAAAGCTTCCATGATTTTGCGGGCCTTCGCGGTTGGCAGTGGATGTTCGTCATTGAGGGCGTGCCCGTGATCCTGCTCGGGCTGGTGGTGCTCAAGTGTCTGCCGGACAGTTTCGAAACGGTCAAATGGCTGGCATCGGAGCAGAAGCAACATCTGCGCGAACAATTGAACAAGGAAGAACACCGCAAATCGATCACATCGTTCTCCGCCATCCTTAACAACCCGCAGGTGTGGCTGCTGGTGGCGGTGTATTTCGCGGTGATGCTGGCGGTCAACACCCTGGCGTTCTGGATGCCGACGCTGATCCACGGTGCCGGTATCGGCAGCGATGGCAAGGTCGGCCTGCTCAGCGCTGTACCTTACCTGGCGGGCTGTTTCTTCATGATCGGCTGTGGTCGCTCGTCCGACCGTCACAGTGAACGCCGCTGGCACCTCTGCGTGCCATTGCTGATGTCTGCCGCCGGCATTGCCATCGCTGGGCTCTCACCCGCCAACCCGACCCTGGTTCTGGCTGGCTTGATCGTCGCCGGCATGGGCGCCAGCGCCGCGTTACCGATGTTCTGGCAACTGCCTCCGGCCTTCCTTTCCAACAGTACCCAAGCCGCCGGCATTGCCCTGATCAGTTCCTTCGGCAGCATCGCGTCATTCTTCGCGCCCTATCTGATCGGCTGGATGCGCGACACAACCCAGAGTGCCAGCCTGGCCCTTTATGTCCTGGCACTGCTCATCGCTCTCGGTGGTTTTCTGGTGCTGCGCACCCAGGCCGCCATCGTCAACCCTCAGTAAGAGATCATTGTCATGCTTGATCAAAGTCTAATTCTGCAAGCCGCCGCCCGCCTCGACCACGCCGAGCGCTCACGCGAGCAGGTCCGTCAGTTTTCCCTGGATCATCCAGAGATCACCATTGAAGACGCCTATGCCATTCAACGCGCCTGGGTGGCCCAAAAGATCAAGGACGGTCGCAAGTTGGTCGGGCATAAAATCGGTCTGACCTCCCGGGCTATGCAAGTGTCTTCCAACATCACCGAGCCGGATTACGGTGCGCTCCTCGATGACATGTTCTTCGACGAAGGCACCGATATTCCGTTCGAGCGCTTCATCGTGCCGCGGGTTGAAGTCGAGCTGGCGTTCATTCTGGGCAAGCCTTTGAAAGGTCCGAATGTGACGGTGTTTGATGTATTGGACGCCACCGAATGGGTGATCCCGGCGCTGGAAATCATTGATGCGCGCATCCAGCAGGTCGATCCGCACACCAAAGCGACCCGCAAAGTGTTCGACACCATTTCCGACAACGCCGCCAATGCTGGCGTGGTCATGGGCGGTCGTGCCGTGCGCCCGACCGAGATCGACCTGCGTAAAGTGCCTGCGGTGCTTTACCGCAACGGCGTGATCGAGGAATCCGGGGTTTCCGCAGCGGTGCTTAACCACCCGGCGAAGGGCGTGGCCTGGCTGGCGAACAAGCTGGCGGCGTATGACGTCACCCTGCAACCAGGGCAAATCATCCTGGGTGGTTCCTTCACACGCCCTGTGGCGGCCAATCCCGGCGATACCTTCCATGTCGACTACGACATGCTGGGGTCCATTGCCTGCCGTTTCGTCTGATCGGAGGTCTACTCAATGGATATGCCTATCAACACCTTCAAGCTTCGCCTGCAAAGCGGTGAAGCACAGATCGGCCTGTGGCTCGGCCTGGCGGACGCCTACTGTGCCGAACTGGCCGCCAATGCCGGATTCGATTGGCTGCTGATCGACGGCGAACATGCGCCCAACGATCTGCGCGGGATGCTCGGTCAGCTTCAGGCCGTGGCGCCCTACCCCAGCCATCCGGTAGTACGCCCAGTGATCGGCGACACTGCACTGATTAAACAAGTGCTCGACATTGGCGTGCAGACCTTATTGGTGCCGATGGTGGAAAGCGCCGATCAGGCACGGGAACTGGTTCGCGCCATTCACTATCCACCTCGCGGTATCCGTGGTGTCGGCAGTGCGCTGGCTCGAGCGTCGCGCTGGAACAGCATTCCCGGCTATCTTGACAAAGCCGATGAACAGATGTGCCTGCTGGTGCAGATCGAGAACCGCGAAGGCCTGGCCAATCTTGATGCCATCGCGTCAGTAGACGGTGTCGACGGTGTCTTTATCGGGCCGGCCGATTTGAGTGCGTCGATGGGTTACCGCGGCAACCCGGGCCATCCTGAAGTCCAGGCTGCAATCGAAGACGCCATCGCGCGCATCCAGAAAGCCGGTAAAGCGGCAGGCATTCTCAGCGCCGATCAGAAGCTCGCCAAGCGATACATCGAGCTGGGCGCAGCATTCGTTGCTGTCGGGGTCGACACCACTGTGCTGATGCGCGGTCTGCAAACCCTCGCCGCCACCTTCAAAGATGCTCCGGCGCCCACCAGCTCCGGCGGCGTGTACTGATTTTTCGAGAAGACCGATGAAACTTAACGATTTGAAACTGTTGCGCGAACAGGCTTACATCAATGGCCAATGGATCGAAGCCGATGACAGCAATCGTTTCGCAGTGACGAACCCGGCGAACGGTGAAACCATCGCCGAAGTCAGTTCCCTCGGCCAGGCCGAAACCGCCCGCGCCATCGCCGCGGCCCAGGCTGCCCTGCCCGCCTGGCGTGGCAAGACCGCCAAGGAGCGCAGCAATATCCTGCGCAAATGGTTTGACTTGATCATGGCCAACCAGGAAGACCTTGCCCGGTTACTTAGTCTGGAACAAGGCAAGCCATTGGCTGAAAGCCGTGGCGAAATTGCCTACGGTGCCAGTTTCATAGAGTGGTTCGCCGAGGAAGCCAAGCGCATCTACGGCGATGTGATCCCACATGACAAGCAGGGTCGCCGCCTGGTGGTGATCAAGCAAGCCATCGGCGTGGTAGCCGCCATCACGCCCTGGAATTTCCCCAATGCGATGATTACGCGCAAAGTCGGCCCGGCGCTGGCTGCCGGTTGCACCGTCGTCGTCAAGCCTGCATCGGAAACCCCGTTGTCCGCGCTGGCCTTGGCTGAACTGGGTGAGCGTGCAGGAATCCCGGCCGGTGTTCTGAACATCGTCACCGGTAACCGTGCCCGTGAAATCGGCGCCGAGCTGACCGGCAACCCTGGCGTTCAGAAGGTGTCTTTCACCGGTTCTACCGGTATCGGCAAAACCTTGATGGCGCAATGCGCCGAGACCATCAAGAAAGTCAGCCTCGAACTGGGTGGCAACGCACCGTTCATTGTTTTCGAAGATGCCGACCTTGATGCCGCGGTTGAAGGTGCGATGGGTTCGAAATTCCGCAACACCGGGCAAACCTGCGTCTGCACCAATCGAATCCTGGTCCAGAACAGTGTCTATGATGAATTCACGCGACGACTGGTGGCTGCGGTCAATCAACTGAAGGTCGGCGCCGCAGATGTGGATAACGCACAACAAGGCCCGCTGATCAATGCCAAGGCCGTGGCCAAGATCGAGGAACATATCAGCGATGCGCTGGGCAAAGGAGCCACCTTACTGGCTGGCGGAAAAACCCACGCACTGGGCGGTAACTTCTTCCAGCCTACAGTTCTCGGTGACGTGACCTCGGCGATGCTGGTCGCGCGCGACGAAACCTTCGGCCCATTGGCACCGGTTTTCCGGTTCGAGACCGAGGCTGAAGCAATTGCGATGGCCAACGACACCGAATTCGGCTTGGCGTCTTACCTCTACACCCGCGACCTGGGGCGTGCATGGCGCGTCAGCGAGGCGTTGGAGTACGGAATGGTCGGTGTAAATGAAGGATTGATATCGACCGAAGTGGCGCCGTTTGGGGGTATCAAGCAGTCGGGGCTGGGCCGCGAAGGTTCAAAGTACGGAATCGATGATTACATCGAACAGAAGTACATGTGCCTGGGAATTGGCCAAGCCTGACACCTCTAAACCGGCAATAACACCTCCCCCCAGCGCAACGCTGGGGATGGGTCGGGTAAACACTCGTGACTATCGCTTAAGCGTTTTCAACTCATTGAGCAACGTCAGCAGCGCCTGCAACTTTTCCTCGCCAAATTCAGCCTGCAATCGCTGATAGTTGGCTTCCATGCTTTGGCTCATCGAACTGAAGCAGGCCTCCCCCTTTTCAGTCAGACGCACCAATACCCGCCGTTGATCCTGTTCCGCCTTGCGGCGTCCAACCATGCCGGCGGCCTCCATGCGCACCAGCACTCCGGTCATGCTCGGCTTGAGAATGCACGCTAGCTCGGCCAGGCGATTGATCTCAAGCTCATCATGTTGGCTAAGGATACGAATGATCCGCCACTGCTGCTCGGTCAAACCGTGTTGATTCAGAGAGGGACGGAAAAAACCCATGGCCGCTTCGCGAGCCTGGAGCAATGTCAGAGTCAATGATTGGCGAGGCTTGAGCATGGGGATACTGTCGAGACCGTATTTAGTTAATTTATTAACTAAAATTCTACCATCGCCGGAAGCTCAATGCTCGCATCATCACATCCTGATGGTCAGGCGCCTCATCGGCATTCGGCGCAAGCAAAAACGGCGCCCTTTGGCGCCGTTCTTGTCTTACCTTCAATCGTCGTCTCAAGCCCCCTGAATGACACCCTTGAGTACGGTTTTGAAATGTTCCACCTGTTCTTCGCTGAACTGCCCAAACACCTTATCCTGCTGCTCTTTGGCGATCGCCCACAGCCCTTCCGTTTCGTCGATGCCTTTGATGGTGAGCCGCACGCGATCACCCTCATCGTTGACCAGACCTTTGCGCTTGAGGTTGGCTACCGCCTCTTCAATCTCTCGAACAGGCATTGCTACTTCCCGCTGCAAATCGATCATGTTCAGACCCGCATCGTTCTCCAGCACCATCAACATCCGCGCTTCACTGGTGCGCAGCCCAGTGGACAATTGACGTGGCTGGTAACTGGCCTGATAGGCGCGCAATGCCTGGGTCATCAGGTAATAAAGATTGTGGCTCAGGCGACCCTGGAAGTGACTGCTGGGCAGCTGCCCTTCTTCACGCTTGGTCATGCGGGTATGCGGCAGTACCATCGAATAGGCGCCCTGGTGATAGAGCAACGGTGAACGCCCGAAATCGTCAAACGCCACTACCTTGCCAATCATGATCCAGTGATCGCCGCCGTCGACTTGCTGAAACTTTTCACAGTGGAAACGCGCCGAGCAGTCGACAAAAACCGGTGCCCCCCCCTCTCCTGCCTCGAATTCGATTTCGGCGAAGCGGTCTTCCTTGGGTTTGGCAAAGTTGTTCGACAGATCAATCTGATCGGCTGCCAGTACGTTCACCGCAAAGTGGCCAGCGGCTTCGAACACCTCATGACTACTGGAACGCTTGTCAATACTCCACAAAATCAGCGGCGGATCCAGCGATACCGAGTTGAAACTGTTGGCAGTGACGCCAACTTTGCGCCCGTCTTCAGTGGCTGCCGTGACAACGGTCACGCCTGTTGCAAAATTGCCAAGGGCCCGGCGAAACGCACGGGTGTCAAAGGCGGTATCAGAAACAATAGACATGCAAGACTCCTGGGCCATCGCGCTGGATGGCCTCAATTGTTGTTATCGGATCTCAGAGCTGGAGGATCAAACCATGGTGGGATCAGGCTCCAGGCCCATCAGCTCCCGACCCAGGATTTGTGCGCAGACGTCGTAGTCGGTGTAGGCGTGAGCGCCAGTCAGATGTGCATCACGGAACAGTCGTTGCAGTTCATTGGTCTCGAACCAAGCGCCGCCACCGGCAGCCTCCATCAAACGATCAACCGCCTGGATGCACATTTTGGTCGCGTAGCCCTGATTGGTCCGCCAGAACGCCAGAGTTTCCCGGCTTGGGTATTCATGTCGCTCGCTATGGTCAGCATGTTCCTGCCAGGTTTTCTCGAGGAAGGCACGAGCAGCCGCCACTTGATGAGTGGATTCCGCCAGCCGCATCAAGGCAGGTGTCGCAGCACCGACTGCCGCGCCGGTATAGGCCCGTACGCGGGTTCTGGTTTTCTCGCGGAAGACTTCAAGCATGCGCTCCGCCACACCCAGGCTTACCGTGGAGAATCCGCTGGCGAAGTAAGGACGATACGGCGAGTAAAAGATCTTGCTGTCAGGGTACAGACCGAATCCGCCGGACTTGCCCTCCATCATGTCCTTGGCTTTCTGGATGTGATGTTCCGGTACAAATGCGTTATCAATGATCAAGGTTTTGCTGCCGCTGCCGCGCATGCCCACGGCATACCAGTCATCACGAATTTCGTAATCACTGCGCGGCAAAACCGCAAAGCAATAGTCCTGGGTGCCCTCAGCGTTTTTGCGCCTGAAACCAACGATTGCCCACTCGGCATGATCGCAACCACTGCTCCATCCCATCTCACCGCTGAACATCACACCACCGTCGACCTCTTCAGTACGACCGAAGGGCGCAATACTGCTGCTGGCGGTGGCATCAGGATCATCGCCCCATATCTCCTGCTGAGTCTTTGCAGGGAACATCGCGAGCTGGTGACTGTGGGTGCATAGCAAGCTCATTGCCCACGCCGTACTGGCACAAGAACCCGCCAGCAGCGCAATGCAGTCGGCGAACTGCGGCAAGGAGATTTCCATACCGCCAAATTTTTTCGGCTGAAAGGCGCGATGCATACCAATACTTTTAAGCAGAGCGATGTTCTCGGCAGGTACGGTTCGATCCTTCTCCGCCTGGAAAGCATTAGCCGCAATGGCAGGCAGGAGGGACTTCAGGTCTTCGAGAAGCGGATTTGGCTTTTTCATGGACTGACTCTTTATTATTGGCGTCTGCTGATCCCGCCTCGCCTTGCACTCCATTGCTTCTTACGGTGCAGGAAATGGCGGTGATCAATCATGTGTACCGGGTCAGTATGCGTAAGCGGGACGTTATGAAAAATGCACGTTCCAAATGGAAGATTGCACTTTTCATAGCGGGAAAGTTCTCATGGAGAGATAGAGCGACAGGCTGACCGAAATCGTCATTCTCGCGGGCCAAGATAGCTGTGATACCTACGCCATCTATTGGCACGCTTTCACTTGGATGACAGCCGAAGGCTCTGGCGCGCTGAATCAAAAGTCCCGGCACAGAGAATCAAGACATCCGCCCCGCCAGGGCTCTTAATAGGAGTCATCCGGTACAGAGCTTCTCGAAGTCCCGAGCGCTTGAGTTTTCCTTCACTTTTTCAGGCTGCGCCATGATCAATATCGAAACGCCCACCTATTACACGGCCACCAAAAAATACAATCTCAGCTTCCCGACGCTGGAACAGGATGTGGAAGCCGACGTTGTGATCATTGGCGGTGGTTTCTCCGGCATCAATACTGCGCTGGAACTGGCCGAAAAAGGCATCACCAATATCGTCGTGCTGGAGGCGCGTTACCTGGGTTTTGGCGGCACCGGGCGCAATGGCGGGCAGATCATGGCTGGCATCGGTCACGACCTGGAGAAGATCAAGAAGGACGTGGGTGAGGAAGGACTGCGTCAGGTCTTCGAGATCAGCGACCTGGGCGCGGACATCATCAAGGATCGCATCGCCAAGTACGACATCGATGCCGACTTCTGCCACGGCTATGGCTACATGGGTTTCAACGCCCGCCAGGAAAAGACCCTGCGTGCCTGGGAAAAAGACTTCAAATCAATCAACACCAAGCATGAAATCCGCTTTCTCGGTGGTTCGGACGTCAAGCAAATCATCGGCTCCGATGCCTATAGCAGCGCCCTGCTGCACATGGGCGGCGGCCATGTACACTCGTTGAACCTGCTGCTCGGCGAAGCCAAGGCGCTGGCTGGTCACGGCGTGAAGATTTACGAGAACAGTCCGGCTTTGGAAGTCAGCTATGGCGAGCGCATCACGGTGCGCACCGGCCGCGGTTCGGTCAAGGCCAGCAAACTGCTGTGGGCCTGCGACAGTTTCCTCAACAAGCTGGAACCTGAACTGCATCGTTCGACCATCAACACGTACGCCTTCCAGATGATGACCGAGCCACTGTCGGACGAGCTGATCAACCGCATCAGCCCGATTCGCGGCGCCTACAGCGACATTCGTCCGGTGATCGACTACTACCGCGTCACCAACGAAAACCGTTTGCTATTCGGCGCGGCCACGCCGTTGGTCGAGCACATTCCCCTAGACCTGAAAGCCTGGAACCGCAACCTGATGCTGAAGATTTTCCCGTACCTCAAGGACGTGAAAATCGACCTGGCCTGGGGCGGTCCGATGGCCTGCAGCCCGAATCTGTTTCCGCAGATCGGTACCCTGCCGGGTCGCAGCAATGCCTTCTTCGTTCAGGGCTATTCGGGCTTCGGCGTCACCCCGAGCCACATCATTTGCAAGGTGCTGGCCGAAGGCATGAGTGAAGGCTCGGCGCGCTATGACCTGGTCAGCTCGATCCACCGCCCGACCATTCTTGGCAAAGATGCGTTTCGTCCGCTGTTGCTGACTGCCGGCAAGTCCTGGCACCAACTCTCGGGTTTCTGGAACGGGCGTCGCTAACGCCCGAAGCACTCTTCCCTTTTCTGTTTTTACTCATCAGGAGCAATTGCCATGACCCTTACCACCCTCAAAAAAGACATCCAGCTGTCCGAGTTGGACGGCTGGGGTACCGTCGCCGATCTCGGCTCTGAAATTCTGGAAGGCGAAGTCAATGTCTTCGGCAAAATGACCTTCGGCGCGCCGACGGACCCGGTAAGCAGTGGCTATTTCGGCACCACCCGGGGCAAGTTCCGGATGGTCTATCCATTCACTGAACAAGCCACCATGGTCACCGGTGAAGTGGTGCTGACCGACGAATCCACCGGCCAGAGTACCCGCTACAAGGCCGGTGACAGCTGGTTCGTGACCAAGGGCACCCCGGTGCTCTGGGAAATAGTCAGCGAAAGTTTCGTAAAACACTACTTCGCTGTCGTCTGATCGATCCCGGCTGCCGACTTCCACCGGCAGCCTTTTGGGCGAAGGTTACTTACCATGAACGCCATCCCCTCTCAGGAAGTCGCTGGCCAGTGCCTGCAGGCTTTCACTCAACTCGTTCCTGCCAGCCAGGCGGCGTTCTACTGTGTCGACCGGCAACAGCAAGCCTGTGATTTCCAGCTGCATTGCATGAGCGGCGAGATGCATCGCGACTATCTGGATAACTACCGTCAGTTCGACCCGCTGCAACCGCGCAATTGCCTGTCCAGCGGGCTGGCCGTGGTGCCGCTGGGCTTGGCCATGGCCCGACAGCCAACACGGGACAGTCGGCGCTATCGGGATTTCCTGCAGCGCTATGGCGTCGTCGATGTGGTGGAGATTCTCGCCCATCGCGCCGGCCAGCCTCAGGCCGCCATCTCGTTGTTACGCACCGCCGAACAAGGCGCCTTCACTGCCGACCAGTTGGCCCAGCTCAATGCCTTGCAGTCCCTTCTGCAACTGGCCGTGGCGAACATGCAGCCTTACGAGGATCCGCTGATCGGCCTGACGCCCAAGGAGCGGCAGATCGCATTGTTGTTGCGCCAGGGCGCCAGCAACAAGAAGCTGGCCCAGGAACTGGACGTCGGCCTGCCGACCATCAAGACCCACCTGATTAACCTGTTTCGCAAGACCGGCGTCAGCAGCCGCACCGAGCTGGTGGGAACCCTGTTTCTCTAACACGGTTCAACCATCCGGTTGATAGGCGAGCACGTCTGCGAACCGCATGCTCCAGTTGTTACTTCACACAACCGGAGCTTTGCAATGACGACATCATCCGACTGGATCACCGTTGGCGCCCTGGCCGAAGGCTTCGCCCCAGAAGCCTTCATCCTGCCGAACCTGGCCGACCTGAACGGCAAGACCTTCACGCTGTACTTCGCCAACGGCTGGCAGATCGAGCATCGTTTCGACAGCGAAACCCTGTCCTGGATCGCTGCCGATGGTCACTCCAATGGCACCGCGGACTATCGGGCAACCTCGGTGCGCCCCGGTCTGTATCTGGTGGATTTCATCAAGCACGAAGGTGCTCAGGCCTGGTCGGTGAGCCTGGTGCTGGACACCGCCAGCGCTGCGTTCACCGCCGTGATCGGCTGCATGCCAACCCAGGAGCAAACCCGTGAAGGACTCTACAGCCGTGCGCTGGCCGGTGAGAGCCTGACCTCAGTCGAGGTGGATTTTTTGCATGGCAGCCTCGATCGTCCGTGGCAGGACGGCCAATGCCCTCACGCACCGACCAGCGAACTGACCGGCCTGCGCAATCTGTATCGCTACAGCCCCAGCGAAGTCTATGAGCACATTTATCTCAACGATCAATTCTATTCCTGGCAGTGCCTTGAGGGTGTCGAAAAAGGCTTGTGCGATACCGATCGCTGCCATTACTACAAGATCGCCGATCAACTCTATCTGTTCGTCTGGCGCGAAAAAATCATCCCAACCCTCGGTCTGGTGCTGATCGATATGAAACAACACCGCAGCGACGGCAAGATCTTCGGTTATGCCGGGTCGTCCTTCGATGAGCTGTCGAACTTTCCGGTCAGCTCTTACTGCCAGGTCCTCAACCGCACGGAGTATCCCGATGCCTGAGCCACGTACCGTTGCAATCACCGGTGCCGGGACTGGCATCGGTGCCGCCTGCGCCCGACTGTACGCCGCCGAAGGCGTCAACCTGGTGTTGATCGGCCGCCGCCGCGAGCCGCTGGAGCAGGTTGCCCGGGAAACCGGCGGCCTGGTCCTGGTCGGCGATGCCGCCTGCCCAGACACCTGGGAAGGTTTCGTGACGCAGATTCGCCAACGCTACGCTCGACTCGATGTGCTGCTGGCCTGTGCCGGCGGCCTTGGCCTGGGCAGCGCCACCAAAACCAGCCCGCCGGCCTGGGAAGCGGCGTTGCGCAGCAACCTGGACAGCGCCTTCTACAGTGCCCGGGCCTGTCTGCCGCTGCTGCTGGAAAGTGCCGGCAACATCGTGCTGATCGGCTCCATTGCCTCACTGGCGGCGGGCCCCGAGGTCTGCGGCTATACCACGGCCAAACACGCGTTGCTCGGACTCAACCGCTCGTTGGCCAGGGATTACGGCCCGCGCGGTGTGCGGGTGAATGCCGTCTGCCCGGGCTGGGTACGCACGCCGATGGCCGATCAGGAGATGCAGCCGCTGATGGAGTTTTATGGTGAAACGCTGCAGCAAGCCTATGACCGGGTCTGCGCCGACGTGCCGTTGCGGCGTCCGTCCAGCGCCGAGGAAATCGCCAGGGTCTGTCGCTTCCTGGCTTCCCGCGAGGCTTCGATCATCACCGGTGCGATCCTGGTGGCCGACGGCGGTTCAAGCATCGTCGATGTGCCGACCCTGGCGTATACCCACATGGAGCCAACTCATGCTTGAAGACCTGAATTTCAGCGGCAAAGCCGTACTGGTGACTGGCGGCGCACAGGGCATTGGTCGCGGGATCGTCGAGGCCTTCTCCTTACGCGGTGCGCACGTGGTGATCGCCGACCTGCAACTGCCCCAGGCCCAGGCGCTGGCCGTCGAGTTGTCCGGGCGGTCGTGTGCGGTCGAAGCCGTGTGCGTCGATCTGGCCGATGCCACAGCAGTGCTCGAACTGGTTCAGGGCCTGGAGCAACGTTTGGGTCGGCTGGATATTCTGGTGCATAACGCCGGATATTTCCCGCTGACACCCTTCGCCGAGATCACCCCGTCCATCCTCGACCGCACCCTGGCAGTCAATCTCTCGGCGTTGTTCTGGCTGACCCAGGCAGCGTTGCCGATGTTCCGCCGTCAGGGCCTGGGGTGCGTGCTGGTGACCTCATCGGTCACTGGTCCGCGAGTGGCCTATCCGGGGCTTTGCCACTATGCGGCGTCCAAAGCCGGGGTCAACGGTTTCATCCGCAATGCCGCACTGGAACTGGCCGGGCACAATGTTCGGGTCAATGGCGTCGAGCCGGGAATGATCGCGACGCCAGCCATGGGTAATCTAGGGGGCGACCAAGTCACCGACGATATCGCCAGCCGTGTGCCTTTGGGGCGACTGGGCACTGCGGCCGATATCGCCGGGGCCATGTTGTTTCTGGCGTCGGATCTGGCGACCTACATTACCGGGCAGACGCTGGTGGTCGATGGAGGGGCGACCTTGCCAGAGGTTTGATACCGTTTTTTTTCATACTGAAAGGGGGGCTTTGGAAAGCCCCCCTTTTTACATCCAGTGTCAAAGACTCACGCCGCCCCAACCGCCTGCTGCAAATGACTGGAACGAAAATCCTTGGGCGATAACTCGAACTGCTTCTTGAACGAGCGGCTGAAATGCGCCGAATCAGTGAAGCCCCACTTGTAGGCGATCGAGGTGATCGTTTCAGTCTTCAGGAAAGGGTTGGTCAGGTCATCGGCGCTGCGTTTGAGCCGCGCCCGTTGAATGTAACGGCAAACGCTATCGTCCTGTTCTTCGAACAACCGATACAAATGCCGCACCGAAATGTTCAGTCGACTGGCCAGGCCCATCGGGCTCAGGCCAGGCTGGGTCAGGGATTCATCAATGACTTTCTGAACATAGCTGCGCAGGTTATTGCCCTGCAACGAGGCGCTGTCGTCCCGCGCATCATGATCCTGCTCGAACGCTGAGCCGAGCAGCGAAACAAACGCACACTGCAGGGCCTCGCCCTCGCCTACGGCTCCCTCGCCTTCCAAAGTGTCTTTGCACAGCTGATCCATCAGCACACGTAGCATTCGCCCGCAGGCTTTACTCGAGGAAATTTTGCCGAAGGTCTTGGGATCGCTGCCGAGCTGCTTGCACACTTCATTGCGTGACAAGGACAGGGAGGTATGTTCGATCAGGCCCAATGGGGTAATTTCGATGGAACCCGCCGAATCCATCAGCAGCAGATCCCCGGGTGCCAGTTGAATACTCTGATCATTCTGGGTGATCTGGGCGTAGCCGCTGCGCTGGCTGACCAGGAAGCAATGCTGGTCGTTATCGTGGTCGGAATTGGCTTTGGGGCGCTTGATCAGGCCCGCATTGGTGCGCAGGTTGGCCAGCGGCAGACCGCCTCGAGAGAACCTGGAAACCTCGCCGATGAACAGCGCACGATTGAAGGCCAATTCCGTGTCGAAGTGACCGCAAACAGTTCGCAGATCCCGGGTCCAGGTTTCCAGCCCGTCTTGCACAACCTGTTGGATGCTCATGGGTATCTCCACAATGGCTTTTGTTTTTGTAGCACAATAGTTAACATGTTATCTATATGTGCGCAACAAGTACCTTCCTGCCCGCGTGGAGCCACCAATGATGGCAAATCTAATATCAGAGCGTGCGCAACACCCGCTGTAAACCGGTCAAGGCTTCAAACAGCCAGTTGCGCTGTTCGCGGCTCAAGGCGATGTAGCGACGAAAGGCCGGCATCCGGTTGACGACTTCGCTACCGCCCATATGCTCCAGCCGCACGCACCACTGACGCCCCTCCCTATCGATGCGCAAGCGTTTGAAGTCCAGCGGCATCAAGGCCTGGTGCAGCGCCTTGTCCTCCTGCAACCTGGCCTGCAGCGCGGCTAGTAGCGCGGCGTCTCCAGCACGCTGTCGACAGCGGATCCCCGTCCGTCGAACAGCCCCGCTATGGTGCAGTTCGAAGCTCGCGGCGCCCTCCTGTAAGGCAGGCACCCGGATCACGAATTCGGTCATGACCAGGTGCATCAACAACTGCGACTCGGTGCGCTCGACGATCTCCAATTGCAGGCTGCCATCCTCCACATAGGCCCGGGCCGCCGTTGGCTCCATCTGTTCGAAACGCGCCATACCGAGGTTGCGCCTCAGGTGCTCAAGCGTTACCCCCGGCCGATAACCGGCGGGGGCGCGTTTGGCGCTGAACAGCTCAGACAGTTTTTGCAGCATGGTCGATATACCCGTTGTGAGGGAGCTCCGGTTCATTGGAAAACTCCTTGGCCAGCACTTCTTCCACCGACGCCGGCTTGAATGGATTGACCTTCTGCACGACTGAAGTCCAGAACAGCGCGTACGCCGCGGTGCAACCGAGCATCACCGCGAACGGTATATAGATGTCCGCCGGGTTCATGCCGGGCGGCGTAATGAACCACATGCCCAGCAAGATGCCGACGCTGGAAAGGATTTGCGGCAACGGGAAAAATGGCGAGCGATAGGCCCGTGGCAGATCGGGACGGCGGATCCGCAAGATCACCACCGACAGCGTCACCAGCAGATAAGCGAAACTCCAGGCGCATACGGCAGCCAGTACCAGGGGCGTGATGTTGTCGGCATTTCCACCCAGATACAGTGCATGCAGGCAAGGAATCAGCATCACCACCAGAATGCATAGTAGCGGCGTCTTGAAGCGCGGGTGCAGGTAGGTGAAGACCTTGGGCAACGCGCCGTCGACCGCCATGCCGTAGAGAATCCGTGGCACCCCGGCCATCAGCGTATTGATGGTCGCCGCCCCGGCAAACAGAAAGCCGATCCCCAACCACATCGGACCGATATCGCCCATCACCTGCTCGGCGAACTTTGGAATCGCCATTGGTGTATCGAGCAGATGCACGCCGCTGGCGGCATCGAGCAACACGTTCTCCACCTGACGTTTCATCGCCGCGCCGTAGATGAACATACACGTCGCCACGCTCAACAAACCGAGAATCATCGCCTTGGGCATGACCTTGGCCGAGTTGCGCAGGTCCGGCGCCAGCGGGGTGACGAACTCGCAGCCGACGAACATGAACATGGCCATGCCCACCAGTGACAGAATGGTGATCAAGTCAGTGCCAACCATCGATTCACCGAACCAGCCATCGAGTTGCACCGCTGGTGCGGCGATTAAACCCAATACGCCAAACACCATCAAGGTGGTCCACATACCGAAAGTGAGGATAATCTCGGCCCTGCCGAAAGCACTGACGCCGAAGGCATTGAGAACCCCGAACACAATGACGAAGCCCACTCCCAGCAACCAGGAACCGCCAGCCGATTCGGCCAGGGTATTGAGGTGCTCGAAGTTCACCAGCGCCATGACCCCGGAAAGAATGGTTTCCGCGGTTCCGGCGAACACATGGACAATCAGGTAGGCCGACAATGTGCCGGTGATCGCGAAGAAACGGCCCATGCCGCAGTTGATGTAGTCGTAGACCGAACCGGTGGTTGGCAGGATCGACGCGGCCTCAGCAAAGGTCGTCGCCTGGGCCAGCATCATCACTACGGCGATCAACATGGCCACCGCGAAGGCGCCGCCGCCAATGCCAAACCCCATGGTCGCGGTGAGAATCACCGGGCTGGCCATGATCAGACCGATGGTGCTGGCAAGCGCGGTGGGAAAACCGACCGTGCCCCGGTTCAAATGCGCGGTGAGTCTGTCATTGATCGACATGGTGCAGATCCTCGAAAGCGGATTTTTATAGGTGGATGTATCGAACCGTTCAAGAAGCCAGCGATAAAGCCCTCCCCAGCCAGTTCCTGATCCACTGTGCGCCGCTCCCGCCCTGATCGTCTTGCCCATGTCTGCCGTCGGTATTGTTGCTCCCTGCCAAGGTTCTGCGCTTGGCTGACAGATTCAATTATCGACTCGCAGGACCTGGCCATACCCATTCGGTCGCCTTCAGGAGCTATCTTGTGCTGCTCCTGAAGAGACTTACTGTTTGTGCTGGTGCAACATCGTCTGAATCTGATGAGTCGCCTGGCGGGTATTTTCCGCCAGCTTGCGCACTTCATCGGCCACCACTGAAAACCCACGCCCGACCTCTCCCGCCCTGGCCGCTTCGATGGCGGCGTTCAAGGCCAACAGATTGGTCTGGTCGGCGATGCCTTTAATCACGCCAACCACCGTCGCAATCTGGCCGTAGGTTGCCTTATTCTGCTCAAGCATCTGTTGATGGGTCGTCTTGGCCGAACGCTCGTCGCTGATGTCGCGTACCGCGCCGATCACACGGGTCAAACGTCCCTGATCATCACGGGCTGTACGGCCACGCTCGCGACACCAAACATAGTCACGGGTTTTGTGGCGCATTCGGTATTCAAAGACGTATTCGCCACTACCTTGGATTGCGAGGATCTCCCGATCGAAGATTGCCATAATCTTCGGCTGATCGTCAGGATGAGTGATGCTGACCTGAGTATCCCAGCCGTCAGGAAGTTCATGCAGGGCATAGCCCAAGAGGACGCGGAACTGATTGGAAAACCGCAGGCAGCTGGCTGGATCCTGCACATCGCCGTTGACCACGGTGATATCCCAGCAACCTTCGGTCAGCGTCGACTGCAACAGTTCCCAGATCTGCGCCTCCTGCTGATGCTGCCAGGACTGCTGCACATGCCGGCTTAACTCGATTTCAAGCGCTTGCTCGCGGTACCGAGCCCGCTCCAGTTGCTGGCGAAGGGCTTCGAGCGCCTGCTCGCTACGCTCCAGTCGGGAGATCTGATCCTCAACCACGCGCTCAGCCGCCAGCAGGTGTTGCATGGTTTGGGCTTTTTCTTGCGTGAGCTGTTCCAGTTGCAAGACCTCAGCGAGTGCCTGCAGCTGCTTATTTTTCTTGAAGAACATCAGCCTGTCCTTGGGTCACCGAGTCGAAACACCGGATCTAATAGCAAGCCGACCGTGATTGCTTGTACGAGGCTGCTGCGCCGTTGTTCCTGCCTGCCATGAGAACGACCCAAGCCTCGTACTCAGCTCTGGAACGTCGCTGGCATTCACGGACATGTATCTCGGCAGCCACAGTCAAGCCGAGCCAGAGCCTATGAATTAACCTCGGGCTTTTCTCTTGTTCGCGACCAGGAAAACCCCATGAGCGATATTCCACTGCTACCTCAAGTTGAAGCCTTCCTCAGTCGACACCATGCGCTGTTCATTGACGGCGGCTACGTCCAGAGCCATTCCAGTCAGACGCTGGAGGTAATCAATCCAGCCACAGGCCAAGTCATCGCCCGCGTCGCCGACGCTGATTCAGCCGATATCGATGCGGCAGTGGAATCGGCCAAGCGCGGTTTCAAGCATTGGTCGCAGGTAGCACCAGCGACCCGTGGCAACGTGCTGCTGAAACTTGCGGACCTGCTGGAGCGTAACCGCGAAGAACTGGCGCAGATCGAAACCTGCCAATCGGGCAAGATCATCCAGATTTCCCGGGCCTTCGAAGTCGACCAGGCCGCCCACTTCCTGCGTTATTACGCCGGCTGGGCGACCAAGATCAGCGGTCAGACCATCACCCCGTCACTGCCCTCCTTCGCCGGCGAACGCTATACCGCCTTCACCTTGCGCGAACCCGTCGGGGTGGTGGTCGGCATCGTGCCGTGGAATTTCTCGACCATGATCGCCATCTGGAAACTCGCCTCGGCGCTGGTAACCGGTTGCAGCATCATCATCAAACCTAGCGAATTCACCCCGTTGACCATCCTGCGGATCGCCGAACTGGCCATTGAAGCGGGTCTCCCGGCCGGCGCACTGAACGTATTGACTGGCGGTGGGCTGGTTGGAAAAGGACTGATCGAGCACCCCGGTACCGACAAAGTGTCATTCACCGGTTCCGTGCCGACCGGCATTTCCGTCGGTCGGAGTGCCATGGGCTCTGGGTTGACCCGCGCCACCCTGGAATTGGGTGGCAAAAACTCTGCGGGTTTCCTGCGCGATGTCGATCTGGACAAAGCGGTCAACGGCATCATCGAAGCCGGTTTCCTGCATTCCGGGCAAATCTGTGCCGCCGCTGAGCGCTTCTTCGCCCATCGCTCCCAAATCGAGCCGATCATGGACAAACTGGCCCAACGCCTGAGCAAGCTGAACATCGGCTCGCCACTGGATGAGCGCACCGAGTTCGGCCCGGTCACCAACCGCCAGCATCAACTCAAGCTCGAAGGCTTTTTCGCCAAGGCGCGTGCCGAAAACAACACCATCATCCACGGCGGCAACCTGCTCGACCGCCCCGGCTGCTACGTCGAACCGACAGTAATCCTCGCCAACACCATCGACGATACCCTGCTCAACGAGGAAACCTTCGGCCCGATAGCCACCTTCTTCCCCTACGACACCGAAGAAGAGCTACTGGAACTGATGAACAACACACCCTATGGCTTGAGTGCCAGCCTCTGGACCAATGACCTGAGCAAAGCCCTGCGCATGGTGCCCGCTATCGAGGCCGGCACCGTGTGGGTGAACATGCACACGATGCTGGATCCGGCGGTGCCCTTCGGCGGTAACAAGTCCTCGGGGGTGGGTCGCGAGTTTGGCAGCGCCTTTATCGATGACTATACCGAGCTCAAGTCGGTCATGATTCGCTACTAAGAGGTCCTTCGGCAAAGCGCATGGATGCGCTCATTGGTCCGACGGTCACGACTCGATGCAAGGAAAGCAGAGAGGGCCGCAAAGCCCTCTCGAAAACTTCAGTTTGGAATGACACCGTCGGCGTACATGTCTGCGACGATTCTCCAACCCTGAGATTCCAGCTTCCAGACGAAGAGGCTCTTCATGTTGAAGGTCTCGGCGGCATTTGACAGCACTTCCCAGGTTACCCAGGTGTATGCAACGCCTGGTGCCAGTGCGCGCAGTCGATCAATACGAATGCTGGCTGAACGAGTATCCCCCACCAAGGCAGCGACAAGATCGCCTATAGCGGAGCTTCCAAAGTAAAGCTGCGACGCTCCTGCACCAGTGATTTCTGTTTCATCCGAATAGAGTTGGTGCACGATTGCCGAAGCATCCTTCTGTTTCCAAAGCGTCTCGAGTACGTCCAAACGCTCTCTGAGGGCAACGTTCAATTCATTCAACTGCAACATTGTGAGATGACCCTTTTCCTGGAGGTAAATGTTCCGGTTTCAACGGCGCCCATTGAAATAGCCGCCGAGTTGATGGGTGACCTTGCCGAAGGTACAAATCAGCGATCGAAATTGTTCTTTCCCATAAATTTGGGTGCGGGGAATCGAGCTCATGACGTTGTAATGTTTTGAACCGCCCATGATTCCTTCCGCAAGCACCCGGCTTACCACATGGCTTGGGGTGACACCGAACCCCGAATACCCTTGAACATAGAACGCATTCGGGCGTCCGGGCAAAGTGCCGATCTGCGGAAACAAGTTCGCCGAACACTCCATTGGCCCCCCCCATGCAAGATCGATCTTGACGTCTTTGAGGTAAGGAAAAATATTCAACATCAACTTCCGATTCCATTCCTTCAAATTGTTGGGGATGTGGTCGATGCAGTAAGTCGCGGCACCAAAAAGCAGGCGATTTTCATTAGTGACCCGGAAGTAGTCGATCACAGGACGAATATCACTGAAGGCACCACGAATGGGACTGATTTGTTCAATCAGTGCATCTGATAGAGGTTCCGTGACCAGTTGAAAGGCATAAGTATTGATCATGGTCTTGTGCAGCTCTGGCTCAAGACGATCAAGAAAGGCGCCACAAGACCAAAGAATTTTCTTGGCTCTCACCGAACCTTTGGCCGTACGGACATGGATAGTGTCGCCATAGGTCACTTCCAGAACCGGAGTATTTTCAAAAACCCGACCGCCGTGGCTGACGAGCGCCTTGGCCTCCCCCAGTAACAAGTTCAATGAGTGGATATGACCATTACCCATGTGCATCAACGCACAATCGTAGGCGTCCGAACCTACGATCTTCTTGACATCGGCACCTTCCAGATAAGCAATTTCGCAGTCAGGGCTGAGCTCCTTGTATTCTTTCTCCCAGGCCTGCAGCAGCTTGCCCTGGCGTTTGTTGAAGCCAAGGTAACCGTAGCCGTGACGAAAATCCGCATCAATACCGTACTTACTTATACGGCTCTGGATAATGGCGGCACCTTGGTCGCTGATCTCGAAAATGGCACGAAGTCCATCTTCGCCGACATCTTTTCGTATCTTCTCCAGGTCATGACCAATGCCTGCCATGACGTGCCCGCCATTTCGTCCCGATCCGCCAAACCCCAGGTAACGCGCCTCAAGAACTACCACGTTCTTGACGCCTCGCTCAGCTAGTTCGAGTGCGGTATTGACACCGGAGAACCCGCCACCGATCACGACTACATCAGCCTCGATGTCTTGTTCGAGGTCGGGGAACTTCAGATCGTATTTACGGGTAGCCGTATAATAAGTAGTGGGTGTTTCAACAGAGAGCATGATACTTCCTCACATTAGTGCGTCCATCATCGGGTGAGGCGTCAGGACAGAACGAACTTTTTGGTTCAGCTCGCATCGGTAACGCTACTTCCAGTTAGAACCTATTCAGCGTCTGATCGCGGTGATCCCGCTCGATCCTTGAAAACCTTTACTCATCGAAGCTCGTCGGATACCGGGTAACGTTGAGCGGCGTCGCCTTGGAGCCGAACATCAGGTGAACCAGCTTGGCGGGCTTGGGATCCCAGCAAAAGAACCGGCCGATCGAGCGCATCTGTTTCAAGTCCACGGCAATTACCGACTCCACTGGCATGACGGTTTCACTCCAGAACAGTACATAGAGATCTTCGGCAATATCGTAGTACGCACACTTCTCTACATCGGCGAGGCCTTTTTCAGCGCCGTTCACACAATGCCAAGCCATGGTTTCGGAACCAAAATAAACATGCTCGTACCAATCGTCCGAGCTATAACGGTAGAGCACCCGCTTGCCGACCAGGCTGGACGACTGCAGAATCGGCGCACCACCAGGCATGCCCTTGATCACCGCAGTAGCGAAGTCGGTACGAGTACGTTTTTCGCCTTCGCGATCGTAAAACGACGATACCGCTGCCAGCACATCGCCAGTCTCGAGTTTCCAGATGAGCGTTACTGACTCCTGGAAAGCCGGTTTCAAGAATTCGATGAAGAATATTCCTGGACGCACTTCGACCGCTTCATAAGTGTCGGTCGAGGTCAACCCGGCACCCTCGCCTTCAACAATGGTCCAGTTCAACGTGTTTGCGTCGACAAAGTTGTGCTCGATCAGCCAGCCATTTTCAAACTGCAGATTGACGACCTTACCTGCAAGCGCCGTGGTGGCCGGATATTTGTGTTCGCCAAAGCCATCGGCCATCTCAGCCAGAGTCGGCCATTGTTCTTCAGGCACATAGCGCTGGAGCTTGAGTTCTTCTTCGATTTGATAGCTCATGGGAGTTCTCTTGCTATTAAGAGGCCGGGGCCTTTCGAGAACTCAATCCTATGAACATGCGGCGTTGAAATCTTGGCTCTCTATGCCATGGCTTGTCTGCCAGCGACAAACTCGCGCGATCAGCTAGCCAGCCAAATCCTGTTCATTCGCATCTTGACGGCCCTTTGGCGAAGGCGTTCTCCGCGCGAAAATCACGTGGTGACTGTTGATACAGGCGTTTGAAAATCTTGCTGAAATGTGCGAAATCCGAAAAACCCCAACTGTAAGCGATATCGGTGATGCTCTGATCACCCAGGCAAGGGTTACTCAAGTCATTCGCACATCGCTCCAGCCGAGCAAGCTGGACATAACGGCTAAGGCTCTCATCACTGTGCTCAAACGCACGATACAAATGCCGGACAGAGACACCGAGCCGGGCCGCCATCCATTCCGGCGTCATGTCATTGCGCTGCAAGTGCTCCATGACCAGACGCTCGATCTGCCTGCGCAAGCTATTACCTTCCATAACCTGCTCGAGCGCCCCCACCTCGGCTCGCCCATTCAGAGCCGGTACCAGTAACGCAATGAGAGCATCCTGCACGCGACTGCCTTCCCCCCCCAGATAACCTTCGCGATGATCCTTCATGACCTGAAACACCAACGAACGCAGCAATCGGCCGCCAGCAGACTCTGTGTGCAGCTTGCCTGACAGAGGTCGATCCGGAATCATACTCTGCACCCGCTCTCGGGAAATCGAGATGGATACATGCTCGATCAGACCCCTGGGTTCAATCAGGCATTCTCCCGCCTGATCCATCAACGCCAGTTCGCCAGGCATCAGGTCCATTGACTGACCATTGAGTTGTAGGTGGCATGAGCCTTTACGCTGCAGCACCAAAAAGCAGAATCGATCATCGGCATTGTCGATACTCTGTAAACCTTTGGAGATTCGACCTGCATTGGTACGCAATTCTGCGAAGCTGAAGCCACCCAAATCGTGCTGATCCATTTCACCGATAAATAGCGAATGCTCGGGACGAAGCTCGGTTGTAAATGCCCCGCAAGCATCTCGAATGGCCCTGTTCCAGCGTGTGGAGTCATTGATATCTACAACACGGTTCATGTTCGGCCCTCTCGGTACCATCAACGCCAAAGCTTTAAAAGATGACTGCCAGCGCTACCGTACCCGAGTGGCTAAAGCCGGCCTTATCGGAATTTAGAAGCAAGACTCATGACAAAACCACAACCCCGACATAATCGGGGCTGCGTTTTCAATGCCCTCAAGCCTTCAAGCCTTCAAGCCTTCAAGCCTTCAAGCCTTCAGCGCTTCAGACCTCGCTGAGTATTCTGGAGAGGTTTTGATAAAGCTGTGGCTTGGTCCATTTCAACCAGCCCGCCAACAGTATGCCCATCCCGCCCACCAGCAACATGGCCAACGGAATCAGAACATTGAGCACTGATTCACCGCCGGTCAACAGATCCATATGCGTGATGATCATGTACAACACCCATCCCAGACCCACAGCACTCGCCAAAGGCGCAATCAGTCGTTGCCAGACGGTGGTACCACGATGCTCTCTACGGAAGAAACCAATCACTGCCAAACAGGTCATCAGTTGAACCGAAAGAATGCCGATTGTCGCTGGCGCGCTGCCCAACGGCATCACCTGAGTCATCGGATCGGCTCCTGACACACCAAATAGAGCCAGCAATATAACGCTGACCACTGTCTGGAACGTACTGGCAATATAAGGTGTCTGGTGCTTGGAGTGGGTTCGAGAGAAACACTTGGCAACTATACCTTCACGCCCCAGTGAGAAAAGGTAACGCGACAGCGAGTTGTGGAAGCTCAGCAGTACCGCGAACAGGCTGGTGATCAACAACACATTGATCGCGTCTGCCAGGATCGGCCCTACCAATTGTGTGGACAGCGAGAACCAGATGCCACCCGGATCCTGTGCTAAACGATCAGTGAGTTGCGCAGGACCAATCGCGACGATAAACAGCCAGGAGGACAGTGCGAAAAACCCCATGATGATGAGCAAGGCCACGTAGGTTGCTCTGGGTAACGTGCGTACAGGATCGCGAGCCTCTTCGGCATATATTGCCGTGGTTTCAAAGCCCATGAACGCACCGCCGACAAAAACCAGCGCGGCGCCCAACCCGGGAACCAATACATTAGATGGCAAGAATGAAGTGGCGCTGAAGCCTTCGGGACCACCACCATTAAGCACTACCGCCACATCAAAAATGACGACTACGGCCATTTCCGCAAGCATCAACAATCCCAGGAAGCGGCCGTTAAACGCCACATTACGGGTGCCAAAGAACTGCACGAGTAATGCCACCACAATGCTGATCACCCACCATGATGCGGTGACGCCCAAGCCCGCCAAGGCTTGCGAGGTAAAAAAACCGATCAATCCATAACAGGCGATCTGCATGCCTGCGTATGCCGTCATTGCCAGGAAGGCCGCCGCAGTCCCCAGTGGCCGACCAAGCCCAGTGCTTACATAGGCATAGAAGGCTCCGGCATTACGAATGTGGCGGCTCATTGCCACAAATCCTACGGCAAACAACAGATACATCAGCCCAACGATTAGAAACGTGCTTGGCAAGCCGACCCCATTGCCCATCAGAATCGCAGTGGGTATCACCCCCACCAGCGCGGTCAACGGACCATTGGTGGCGATCACGAAAAATACAATGTTCCACATGCCTAATGCGTCTTTACGTAACGTACCGGCATTTTTATTAATTGAAGTCATGCTGCAACCCTCGACCCAACAGTTAAAGACGAACTACCCCTGCACCGTGGCATTGAAGCCCCCCCCGCGTCTTGCCCACGGCACTGCAGGACTTGTCCATTTGTGCCATCCAGGCTTACCCCCCGGGTCTGGCACTCAGAGACAAGTGGATGGCTCTGTGAGCAAAGACTGTAACTCCCAAAAGCCCCAGCCTGCGCTCGGCACCGGCAACGAAAGCACCGGCGGCCCTATCTTGCACCCCGTGTAAGTACTTATTCCGGTTTGGAGAAAATACGTGATAACAAAAACAAAACGTGCATCGCTGCCTTATCGATCGGCTTCGCTTACATTGCTGCTGGCATTATCGCCCCTGAGCCATGCGCTGTCCTTGTACGCTGACGATGAGACCACTGTCGACGCAAAATTAGCTGCAGCTTTTGGCACCTACTACAGCCGGGAAAACTACGCGCAAACCGGGACTCGTTCCGAGGGCTCAAGCAGCTGGCAGGAGTCCATGTTTCAGTATGGCCTGGACATCAAGCACGCGAACAAGGACTTCGGTACGACCTATGGCGCCTTGAACTGGGTGTCTACCGGCACCTATGGCGATGGCGATGCGGCCGGCTGGACTGACGGTACCGAACGGACAACCAAGATCGAGGATGCCTATGCAGGCTGGCGCTCAGCGGACCTGTTCCCGGCATTTGGCACCGACGGGATCGACCTTTCGTTCGGCCGCCAGTACTTTTTGATCGGCGATGGCTTCCTGCTGTCCGGGGATGCCTTGAATTTTGGTAAAGGCATTGCCAATGGTCACCTCAATCGTGGCGGCGCTTACTACCTGACGGCACGCAAGGACTTCGACCGCACGGCAATATTGCGCCTGGGAGGTAAACGGGGCTGGCGCAGCGACCTGGCATGGCTGAAATCCGACAACCCTGCACAAGCCAAACCCGAATTAGCGGTCGGCACCCTTGAGCATGTGGCTGAGCAAGGCACGGTAGGCCTGACTTACATCAAAGTGGTGGATACCGACAAAGCCCTGGCCGACCAACTTTACCCAGAGCGCAAGGGCATGAAGCAGTACAGTGTTCGTGCGCAAGGCAACGCCGGAGTGCCGAACCTGTTCCTGTCGGGTGAATATGCCTGGGAACACACCGACACCAAGCAAGTTAACGCCTGGTACATGGAAGCAGGATGGACCTTCAGCGAATTGCCAATGAAGCCAGTGGTCAACTACCGCTATAGTCGCTTCGAAGAGGGTTATGATCCCTTGTTCTACGGCAACGGCCGGGCACTGGGTACCTGGTTCCAGGGCGAGGTCGCATCCAACTATGCCGGCCCCTTTAATACCAATACCCAGGTCCATCACGTTGGCGTAAAAATGGCCGTCTCTCCGACCGTGAATGTCGGCACGTTGCTCTACGACTTCTCGACCCTGGACAGCGGCGTGCAAAACCTCAACGCACGCGAGGCAGACCTCTACGCAGAGTGGGCGATCAGTGAGCATTTCATGCTGATGCCACTGGTCGGGCTATATAAACCGGAACACAGCACCGAAAGTGGCGGTACTCAATTGGGCAACAGTAATACCAATCTCTATGCGCAGGTGATATTGGGCGTTAATTTCTAACGAACCCGAGCTTACTGCGGCGGATGGAATGTAGTGTTATTAGTGCTTCGATGCGATGTTCCAACATGGCATCGAAGCGAGCCTTTACGCCGAGATGTTTAATCTTTTCCTTGTGTTGTCCAAACGCTGTTGCCACAAATGCACAGGCCAGCTTCTGCTTAATATTCATGAATTCTTCCGCTGGTATTTACAAGAATTGATACTTGGTCTTAAGCCGGTCAAACGGTCTGAACCCGGGTTTTTCTCTCGCTCCAGACAGGCCTATCGCATTCTCTTCAGGCCGCCGCATCGAAACCAAGCTCGGTAGATAGTTCTAGTATCCTCTTGAATAGAACTGTTGCGCGCTGAGTCTGGCTTTGTCGTTCAGTGCAGAGCATTAAATCCCCATGCAGTCATCCCGGATGGCAGCGCCTTATAGGATGAAAACGTACAGCCATGGCGAACTATATTTCTTGAATGGGGCCCCAGTGCTGGGCGTCGTCGGCGTTGAAGCGCTGGCTGGGAGTGAAAGGAGTACCAGCGCTGCCTGCAATCCTCGCGCGGCCGACTATCCCAGGCCACAGTGAGATTCTGCCGGAGACCACTGGTGCGTTCTGTTGCAGCGGTGTAAGACCGAAGGTGTAAGCGATGGGGAGGTCGGCGGGTCGGCCGTCCTCGCTCTCAGTATTGGCGAACAGGCGCTCGCCGCGGTGGAAGAAGCGCCAGGCCGCGCCCACCTCGATGCGATAGACGACATTGCCGAAGTCACTGGGTAAATTGCTAAGGTGTGCCTAGCGCATTATGCGAGACGGGCTAGGCCGTAGCCTCGCCGGCGTGACAGTCGGTGCAGCACTCCTGTGCAACGTAGCCTTCACCCAGGCACGGCACAGCACACGTCAACAGCGGCAACAGCATCAGCAACGGGCTGAGTTACTGCTCCCACCCGGCCGGGAATCGGGATCATCTGCACTCGCATCGTCTGTATCTCTTGCTCTTTAGCCGACCGGGTCGTCGACGGCTCGATCGGCTAAAGAGCACTCAGTAACCGCTGACCTGGTCGGGCAGGATCACGTTGTTGTCGCGGGCGTACTCGGCCCACAACTGCTGTAGTTCGGCCAACTTTTCCGGGTGCTTGCCGCTCAGGTCGCGGCGCTCGGCCAGGTCGCTTTGCAGATTGAACAGCTGCCACTTGCCGCTGCCCCAAGGCTTGGGCATGTGCACCAGCTTCCAGTCGCCCTTGCGGATGAAGTACTTGCCGAACAGCTCACCACCCTGCACCCGCACCGCAGCCTGCTCACCCTTGAGTACGGGCAGGATGGACACGCCCGACATTGGCGCGATCGCACGGCCCTTGTAGCTGTCGCCCGGGTGCTTGACACCCGCCAGTTCCAGCAGCGTGGGCGTGATGTCCTTGACGCTGACCAGTTCGCCCACGATCTGCCCGTTGTGGGTCACGCCGGGAACCCGGAGGATGCCAACCGTGTGGATACCACCCTCCGTCTGGAACCCCTTGTACAGGCTGAACGCAGGGGCGGAAGCTCTGGCCCAATTCGGTCCGTAGAGCGTATAGGAGCCCGGGCGCCCCATCTGCTCGTAGCTAAAATCGTGGCTCTCGTCGATCACTTTGCGGATCTTCGGAAACAGCTCGGCCGGCCAAGTTTCGTCGAGGTCGTGCCCTTCCGCGCCATTGTCGGAGATGAACAGCACGATGGTGTTGTCGTACAGGCCGTTCTTCTTCAGGTAGTCGAATACCCGGCCGGTATTGGCGTCCATCTGATCCACCATGGCGGCGTAGACCTCCATCGCCCGGGCCTCGACTTTCTGCTGCTCCGGCGTCAGGCTGCTCCAAGCCTTTCCTTTGGGAGAACGCGCCGCACCTTCCGCATTGACGGGGATCAGTCCCAGCTCCTTCTGCTTCTGCAAACGCTGTTCGAAGACAGCGTCAAAACCAGCATCGTAACGACCGCGATATTTGGCGATGGCCGCGTCTGGCGCCTGCAGCGGCCAGTGCGGCGCGGTGAAACTGAGCATGCCGAAGAACGGCTTACCGCTGCCCTTGTCGGCCGCGATGTAGTCGATCATCTTGTCGGCATAGAACTGCGACGAGTACTTGAAGCGCACCGGCAGCTTGTCCAGCATCTTGCCATCTTCCGCATAGAGAGCCTTGGCGTCCGGTGTCGGTGCGTAGGCGGGGCGCATGTCCGGCCAATGGCTGGCCCCGCCGCTCAGCATGGCGAAGGAGTGCTCGAAGCCCCGATCATCCGGACCGGTATCCTCGGTCTTACCGAGATGCCACTTGCCGGAAAGGTAAGTGTTGTACCCGGCATCCTTGAGCAGCGCAGCGATGGTGACGACTCGCTCGTTCAGATGACCCTCGTACCCCGGCTTGCCCTCCTGGTTGGGCGCCAGTTCTTCTGCCATGTTGCCAAGTCCAGCCAGATGCGGATCGACACCGGTCAGCAGCGCCGCGCGGGTAGGCGAGCAGGCCGGCTCTACCTGGAAGTCGCTCATACGCACGCCGGAGGCGGCAAGGGAATCCAGGTTGGGGGTATTGATCTCGCTGCCGTAGCTGCCCAGATCGGCATAGCCCATGTCGTCCGCAACGACCAGCAGAATATTCGGACGCGCCGGGTCGGATGATGCTGCCAGCACCGACTGACTGAGTGAGAGCACGGGGATGGCGAGGGATATCGCAAGCGACAGACTGGAAAGCTTTCTACGCATCACGTCTTCTCCTTAGATTGAAAACTACTTCGTAGTTGTATTTGGATACTGAAGTCGGGAAAGCATCGGCCTCGCCCCACCCACTCCATCCTGATGCGATGCCCCGCGGCAGCGGAGCATCGCAACCTTTGTCACACAAGAGCGATGATGTCCTCCGGTAACTGGTGCTGGCCTGAAAGGCCTCGCGATCAGAAGCCGAAGGACACCACCAGTTGGCTGTACAGATTCAGATCGTCACTGCCCTGCTGCGAGCCGCCTTCCGCAGCATTCTTCTCCGGGCGGTAGAGACCGACCAGCGGGCTGATGGTGAAGTAGCCAACTGTCCAGTCCATGTACACGTCCACTTCCTTGCCGCTCAGATCGCCCGTACGAGGGTTGAGGGGGGCGAGAGTGTCGAAGTCGAAGTACAGCACGCCCATGACCACGTCGGGCCCAGGGGTCAGTCCGAGACTGAGCATGTGAATGCCGGCGTTGCTTTGGAAGGGGCCGGAGTAGTTGCCAGCCACCTCGCCCTGGAACCAGGTGCCGTAGCCGCGGCTGAAACCGCTGAACAGCGGGTCATAGTTTTCCGAGTAGCGCGTGTAGCGGTAGCCGACGCGCGGCTGCCAGGCTACGTCGGAGAAGGTCCAGCCGCCCTCGACGTACCAGGCGCTCTCGTCGCCCAACTGCTTATCCTGGCGGGCGTACTCGAAGGACAGGAATAGATCCTTGACCCCGACATTTCCTTGGCCACGCAGGCTGGTCACCTCCAGGCCATCGCGCTGGACGCTGAACGGGTTGGCCAGTTTGTCGTCGACGCCCAGGCCCTTAACGTAGGTGAGGCCCAGAGTGCCGGTGTCGCCGACGTGTTCGAGTACCGCAACGCCCAACTCCGGCTTGGCCTTCGCCTCGTTGTCCGATTTGATCCAGATGAGGTCGCCGCGCAAGCCCTGCTTGCCGCCCAAGCGCAGCCAGGCAGTCTGCTCGAAGGCGTTGCGCGGGGTCAGGTAGTACGCACCGCCGCGGTTGCGGCTGCCGTCGCCGAAGCTCTTGCCGACGCTCAGACCATCGCCGTTGATAATGAAGCCATCGCCAACGCTGACCTTCTGGCTACCGACGGAGATGTCGATGCCGTCCTTGCCGAGCGCCGGGAGCAAACCGCCCGAGCGCCAGCCGGCGTAGGCCTTGTCGAACGCGGTGCGCCGCTCGCTGCCGTCGGTGAAACCACCGGCGTCGCCCTCGCCCCAAGTGCCGTAGCTCGCCACGTTGAGTTCGCTGTAAAGTGAAGAGTCGGTGGCGCTGGGAAAACGCTGCTCGCCGCTCAGGCCGTAGCGCACGAAGCCCTCCTGCCACCTCACCGAACCCGGACCTAGAGCGCTGTCGTAGCTCTCGTCGCTGTGGAACATGCCGAAGGCACCCCGGACGTCCAGATTGATTGTCAGGCCGTCCGCGGAGTGGAGTTCGTAAGCTGACGCACCGGTCGAAACCATGACGATCTCCACGGCCAGTAGAGAAACCTGCAGGCCCTTGCCCATGATCATGCTTACCTCTGTTCTTGTTGTTGGGTGGTACACGGCGCTCGAACGGCTACCCCTCCTGGCCCTATGCATGGACCTCGAAGCGCCTCGTGACAGGGATGCGTGCTTCCTGCACGGAGCAATAATCCCATGGTGACAGAGCAACCGGCTTGTCCCTGCCTGCCATGCTGCTTAGCCGTGCGTGCCTGGACCACCCACTCCGGTAGCTATCCCTGGCTATGCTTGCGCCGACGATCAGCATGCGGATCATCTGCTGAGGATCAATCGAAGGACGTCCAATGGAGCTACAGAAATTGGCGAGGTAACGGTGCAGGTCGCTGAGATCGAGGCACCGATTAATGCTGCGCAGAAGGTGATTGCCAAGGGTGTGATCTTCAATGTTGAACGAGTAAAACAGCCGTTCCCGCTCACTCGATACGGAATACCCGACCTGTCATTCATGGCGCGCTACATCACAGGCAGAGGCGGTGATGGCTCGGACATCCCCGCCTCCAGCTCCTACGCAAAAGTGGGCTTCAAGGGAGAGGAACGTGATCTGAAACTGAGATACGTCGTGCAGAACGGAAAAGCTATCGACCTGGCCTTCCGTCTGGTCTTCGCAACTACTCGGACAAACAACGCCAAGCCCCGCGGCGACATGGATGAGGTGCGGATAATTACGCAGTACCCTTTCAAAGTGTTCTAAACAGTCAGGCTCGTCCAAGCGCTGTCCTGGAAGGTAACCCCCGATCTCTGTGTCGTTGTGCATGGCAGCAGCTGCTGTACCTGCTTAACCTAGACGCCAGGACAGAGCCAAAAATAGCATGCCCATTTCTTTTTAGAGGCGCAGGCCGCGGGCATCCCGGTCTTGCACCGGGACTACCCTGCCGCTGCGAACTATATCCTCATAGATCTAGCACGAGCTTTTCTGATTTGCAGCGCGACACGCAAATCATCATGCTCTGGCCGCTAGCACGCTCTTTCTCACCGAGCACAACGTCACGGTGATCGGGAGCACCTTCCAAGACAGTCGTCTCGCAGGTGCCGCAGACACCGCTCTCGCACGACGAGTAGATCGAGAGTCCAGCTTCCCGTACCGCATCCAGCACTGTCTGATCCTTACGTACGCGCAGCGTCTGTTCGGACCTGCGCAGCTCCAGGTCGAACTCGGTGTTCTCGGCGGTCGAGGCCGGGGGGGCGGGGGTAAAGTGCTCGACGTGCAGCGATACGCTCGGCAGCTTGGAACATACGGATGCCAGCGCATTGAGCAGAGGTCCCGGTCCGCAAGCACAGACCGCCGTATCACTCGGTGCATCGCCCAGATAGGCCGTAAGATCCAGAAGGCCATGAGTATCCTGCGGCGCGATGGTCACTCGGTCACCGTAGGCACGCAGTTCATCCACAAATGCCATCGAAGCGAGACTGCGCCCACCATACAGCAGTTGCCAGCTCTTACCCTGCCGCTCGGCCAGCTGGATCATCGCCAGGATTGGGGTAATACCAATGCCGCCAGCAACGAAGCGATAGTGTTCGGCCTCGGGAAGAGGGAAGTGGTTGCGCGGGCCGCGCACCTTGACTCGCCCCTGCGCCTGCAACTGTTCGTGCACATAAGCCGAGCCGCCACGCGAGTTGGGCTCGCGAAGGACACCGATCCGCCATTGGCTGGTATCACCAGGGGCGTTGCAAAGCGAGTATTGGCGCTCCAGCCCGTTGGACAGGATCAAATCGATATGCGCACCGGCCTGCCATTCGGGCAGTCTGTCGCCGTCATGCGGTTTCAGCGTGATCACTGCGACCCCTTCGGCACCCGGCTCGAATGCAGCGATTTCGAGCTCGCCTTCCCATGCACGTTTAGCGCCTGAGGTGGCGAATCTCCCTGACCCCTCTTCATTCGCCCCGTCGATCGCGTCGACTTCCACGACATGCAGGTTGATCGTTTGCGGCGCGCTCCCGCCTACATGCGCAAGGCGTTGATCCTGCTGCAGGGCACGCCAAGTACGGCGCTGGAACATCTGGATGGAGGCTTCGCGATGCGCCATCAAACGACCCTGAGGGATCATCCCGCTGATATATCCCCTTTGCTGTGCAGCGACGACCTCTTTGTCTTCCTGGAAAGTGCGATCATATACATCAAGCCATTGCTCGACCGCAACGGGATCGGCGCCTGGCGGGATGAAGGTATCGACCGTGAACCGGGTGCGTTGTGGCCCTGTGGGGGTGATGCGCGCTACGATCCCGACAAAGTCGTCCACCGAGATGAATGTGCACGGCCAGACGAAGATCAGGCGAAAGCCCTTCAGCGCACTCGCGTCGTCCACGCCCGGTGCCAACGTGATCGGCGCATACTGCGATAGCACGTTCTCGAATTCGCTAGTGATGTAATCCTTTGGCAGTGTTCCCACATGCGCGGCAAACGTATGCTGGTGCACTAACGGACAGTGATAGCATTCCAAGGAGTTCTCGGCAAAGAGCTTCCAGTCTGCGTCAACGTCGTAAGTGATCGTTCCCATGTGATCCCAGTTGGCGAAGTCAATAGCGTACTTCTGAGCAAGCTCTTCTGCATTGCCGAGGAAGGAATGCAAATCCTCGGCATCCATATCGGCATTGGCGAACACGAAGCCGCGAAACGTGTCGACACGGATCGGAATCAGGCCCAGGTCCTCCTTCTGAAAGCCTGAACATCCCTCCACTCCGGGCGCCGCTCGTAGTGCGCCTTCATGGGTATAAGTCCAACCGTGATACCGGCACTGGAACAATTGCTTGCAGCCGCTCTCACCCAGTGCCACCGGGTGAAGACGATGGCGACAAGCGTTCACGTGACCAAGGAGACGTCCTTCGGTATCCCGAACGACCACGATAGGGACGTCCCCTAACTGCCCGGTGATATAGTCGCCCGCTTTGGCTAACATGGATTCGCGACCCACGCATTGCCAAGCTTTCTTAAAGATCGCGTCCTGCTCGATTTGGTGGATGTGGGGGCCAGCGTAAAGTTGCGCGGGCATCTGCCAGCCATTTTCAATGGATTCGGAAATCGCCGCGCTGACAGGGGAATGGTTAGTCGGTGCGAGAGTCATTGTAATCTCCAACATCATATGGCAAGCCAATCGAGGGGCTGTGCCTGGTTATTGTTTTAAGATTCAATCGAGCACATTTCATTTGCGTGCCAAGGCAAAGGTGCAAAGCAGCACTCCGCGATTCGGGCAGTCGCATATACTCGTGGTGGTCTCAGGTGAGCAGGTCCTTGTAACCACCGCTCACCCGCATGCTTAGCGCACCTCTTTGGAAGCTGCACTGGTTGCTAACGGTTGCTCGATAATCGTCTCGCGCCAAACGAGCGGCTCTCGGTCCTGCACCAACTTGCGGTAGACGTAAAGGACAACGCCCACCAGTAGAAGACCGATACCCAGCAGGACTTCCTTCACTCCACCGGAATAGCTCAACCCTGGATTGAGGATTCCGACCATGAGGATGAAGACATTGAACCCCGCCACGACGAACGCGATCGGAATCCAAACATTCGAAAGTTTGATCGGGCGCGGCCAATCCTTGCGGTCGCGACGTAACAGCAGGAAGGCAATCACCGCAAGAGTAATGGCAAGGATGTAACCCAGATTACTGGCGATCAGGATCGCGACAGGATTGCCAATCACAGCCAGAATGACCAAATTGACAATCATCGTCACCCACAAGGCCCGGCTGGGCACGCCATTACGGTTCAACTGGTCGAACTGCTTGATCGACATCTTCTCGGATGCGATGCCGTAGAGTGCGCGGCCCGCATCGGCCGATGAAGAAATCATGCTCAGAAACAGTGCGCCGCACAGAATCGCAGTGATCACGTTCGAAAGGCCGCCAGACATCTGCTGAACGGCGACTACACCGTAGGTGATCGGATTCGTAGCGATGACGCTTTCGCCGAGCTGGCCAGCGGCAGCGATCGGAACGAGGGTGTAGGCGCCTACCATGAACAAGGCAATCGAGTTCAGGGCGCGTGATGTGTCACGTGTTGTGTCCTTGTACTCCGGAGCGAATATGGCACACAGCTCGGAGCCGTAGATTGCCCAGGCGGAGACATACATCCAGACCACGAAGCTTTTCCAGCCACCCTCCACATGCCAAGTCAGGTTGCCAAAGCTCCAGTGCCCGGTTACGAATGGACCGAGCGCTATAACGCCCAACACAACAATGAACGCCACGCCAATGACCTGGTTAAACTTAACAGCTACCCTGATCCCCGCGACGTTGAGCGCCGTGCACAAAACGATCGCAATTGCCGAGACGAGGTGCGGGAATCCGAAGCCCACCCCAGCGAAGGTGAACAGTGTCCAAGTGGCCTCCGGAAACCACTCCGCCTGCACCAACGAGCCCAGCGTCAGCCCGACCAGTGAAAGCACCAATGCCCATCCACACCAGTAGCCGAACGCTGCGATAGGAGCAATCGGTGCGAAATATGGCTTCCACGCCTCGATGGCGAAAGTGGCGATACCACCTGCCTTGTCGGGAAACATGGTGGCCATCTCCGAAAACAGTTTGTTTTGCAGAAGGGCGACAACCGATAGGATCAAGCAAATCAGTGCAGCAGGGATGGCTCCGATTGCACCGATTAGATAGCCGACCGAGATTATCAACCCGCAAGCAATGGGCAGAGCCAATAGAAAGCCGTGATACCAGCGCAAGCTTTTCTGCAGATGAGTGGAGCTGTTTTGTTCGGACATAATAATTGTTCTCGTATCCGTTTCTTCAGGAAATTATTCGGCAGATCAGTTGCGAGGCCGCAATACTAGTTCGGCAAAATAACCCGCATTTCTAACGCGCTCGTCATTACTGACTCATCTTTGCGAAAGCTCGCCTTGCTTTGATTGATATCACCTCTATCGAATACATTATAAATACAATGTACCGAGCGGTATTTTTCAACGGGGTAGCCCATTTTTATTTTCCTTATTTTTGGGAGCAACTACTCACACAAGTCTGCGTACAGAAATGAGAGAAATAGGATGTAATACAACGCTAGGACTTACGTCGCTAGGGGGACATGTTCATAGACGGCCTCGTTCTTGTTTTCTTCTATGCGCAAGACCGGAAAGTCGACAACTGTACCGTCCGGACGGTTCAATCGTATGGCAACATCTCCTTCCGTGCAAGGCCTGGCTAGCGTTTTTCAGAGCGCACAACGCCTGGGTGACAGGCGGTAAAGGCTGAATCGCCCCGGGTTTCGTAGACACCTCTTTGCCTTAAACTGAGGCCAATTAGGAGGTCCCATGAGCAACCCGCGTTACCCCGAAGAATTCAAAATCCAAGCGGTCAATCAAGTGACCGAAAAGAAGCTGCCTGTCGCTGATGTAGCGGCCCGCCTTGGCGTGTCGACACATAGCCTCTACGCCTGGATAAAGCGCTACAACAAGCCTCAAGAAGAACGGCAGCAGGACGATGATCAGCACGCTGAACTGCGTCGTCTGCGAGCAGAACTCAAGCCGGGTCACTGAAGAGCGAGACACCTTAAAAAGGCCGCCGCGTACTTTGCCAAGGAGTGCGGTTGAAGTACGCCTTTATCAAGCAGCGAGCAGATGACTATTCCATACGACGGCTTTGCCTGACGCTGAAAGTCCACCCCAGCGGTTATTACGCTTGGTTGTCTGAGCCGCAATCTGCACGCGCTACAGACGACCAGCGATTGCTGGGTTTGATCAAGCATTCATGGCTGGAGAGCGGCGGAGTTTATGGCTATCGCAAAATCCATGACGATCTGCGAGAGGTCGGTGAAGAGTGTGGTCGGCATCGTGTGGCGAGGCTGATGCGTCTTGAATGTCTGCGCTCTCAGACAGGGTATCGACGACGCCCTGGAAAGTACGGCGGTAAGCCAGCGGTCGCCTCACCCAATTTGCTGAAGCGCCAGTTCGATGTCGTAGAACCCAACAAAGTTTGGGTCACCGACATCACCTACATTCGTACGTATGAGGGCTGGCTGTATTTGGCTGTGGTGCAGGATCTGTTCTCTCGTCAGGTCGTTGGCTGGTCAATGAAGTCGCAGATGACCAGTGATTTGGCCATTGATGCGTTATTGATGGCGGTTTGAAGGCGAAAACCGAAGCAGGAGGTGATGGTTCACTCCGACCAAGGCAGCCAGTACAGCAGCTCCGATTGGCGCAGTTTTTTGAAGGTGAACAATTTGGTTGCCAGTATGAGTCGCCGAGGCAACTGTCATGACAATGCCGTGGCCGTGAGCTTTTTCCAGCTTCTAAAGCGGGAACGAATCAAGAGGAAAATCTACACCACGCGGGAAGATGCTCGTAGCGATGTGTTCGATTGCATTGAGATGTTCTACAACGCAAGAAGCCGCCATGGTTTCAACAATCAGCTGTCACCGGTAGAGTTTGAAAGCGTTACGCAATGAGCTTGCAAGGTGTCTAGAGAATCCGGGGCGATTCAGGCAGCCCGCTCAGATCTACTTCAGCTAAGGGCTCAGAGAGTCAGGTGCGAGGAAACGATGACGGTGAAATTCTTGTGTGTACAAGGTGTTTCACATTGGCGAGCTCATCAATTAACATAGCCTGTTACGCTAGGTGACCAAGATCAAAGCATCGCTGGGTATCTATTTATCCCTGCACTTCTGGATGAAGGATCGAAAAAATTGAGTCAAATTGATACCCGAATCGCAATCATCATGGCCGCCGAAGTGATCATCAAGACCCAAGGCCTTGCCAAATTAACTCTCAGCCAAGTCGCCAAAGAAGCCGGAGTAAGCAAGGGAGGACTACTCTATCACTTCCCAAGCAAGGAGGCCTTGATTCAGGGAATGCTGGAGTACTCCTTGAACGTATTCGAAGACTTTATTGAAAAACACATAAAGCACGACAAGGAGAATGGTGCTTGGGCGCGCGGATATATCAAAGGGACCTTCTCTCCGAAAAACTCTGTCACGGGTAAAGAAGCAGCGAGCGCTTCGGCGTTGGTGGCCGGCTCCGGGCTAAACCCTTCACTTCTCAAACCGTACATAGACCTTCAACAAGAATGGATTCCTAGCTTGTGCAATGATGGCCTGGACGAAATGACCGCGCTTCTCATTCGCTTTGCAGTTGATGGACTATGGCTTAACGAGGCATTAGGCATAAAACCCCTCAACTCCAAGGACCGCAATCGATTCATTGAACATCTGCTGTTGATGACGAGAAGCAAGGAAACCCCATCAGCATCTGATTAAATCTCACTTGAAAGTAGCGCCGAACTGCTGTCGGGTGGGTCCGACAGAAATAAGTACATGGCCACGAGGTGATCAAGTGCTTCTTAGTATCAGAAAATGGTCGCGATAATCATTTGGTCGCGAACATTCTGCAATTACCCAGCTGACTGCTACCGCGGCATCTGAACCAGGTTTATAGATGCCAGCTACTAGCGGTTTTTCTCCGCCCGATTTTAATTAAGACATTGACACTCAGTGATCGCGAGCAGCAAGCCAAGGATAATTTACTAAGGTTTTCTAATTTAGCATATAAGTGGGCTCCTGATTGTCCATGGGTGCAACTTCTGCTTCTCCTCTGGGCGGAAAGAAAAAATGTCAGCGCGGCATTACCAGCGGACGTGATCTTGACCTGGGAGAAACTTGCATTTATCCCGTACGAGCCACATGGTCCCAGACCCAAGGTCAGATTGAATATGCTCTCAACAGAGTCAGAGGCCGCTTGGCGTCGTCAGCTTAGAGACTCTATCGGGAATAATCGCTTGTTGAGAATGGCCGTGACCGAACTGCTTTTCTGGTTCGGTCATGCCGATCATGATCGCTCGATTATTTTTACAATATTGGAAGTCTGGGGGGATCATGTAGGTGAGGTTTTGTCTGAGATGGCGAGCCACCCTGACTCGCTGGTAAGGCTAAGCCTGCGGCAGGTGTCACCACACGTCTTCGCCTTCTCCAAGATCGCTTGCTCACCGAACTGAAGACTGCCACCGCGCCGGAAGCCTCCTATGCTTCGATGGCCAACGCCTGGCTTGAACAGTTCACGGCGGAGCTGCGCCTGTAAAGCAACCGATTGGTTGACTACACAAACTGTCCTGGATGGATGGCAGTCCAACCAGAGGAAGGGGGTTCCCAGCCCACTAGCCTCTGACGCAGGCGGTGGGACCAATTCCCCGAAGTATCTGAGAGCAATACCATGGAGCATTTCATCCACCTCACAAGAGGTTTTAGGGACGGTAAAGAAACAAGCCAGCAGCTTCGACAATCATCAGGTGTCGTTTTACTAACGGAATGGCGCCCGTCGGGACGCTAATTCAAGTGGTACGCCCCGCCGATGGAAACGGCCACAGTAAACGTAACCTTGGCAATGCTTGCATGCGGATAGCGACTTGAAACTTCTCACGGCTATCAACTGCTCACTCACATTTTGAAATGAGCCCGTGCAAACTCCGCGTCATCTCAGCAACCTCATTGCTGATATTCACCGTATTATCCGCTTGGCTCGCCGTGCATTCACTCAACGCTTTAATCTCAAAAGTATTCTGCTCAACGCCCTGTACAACACAGGATTGTTGCTCTGTGGCTGAAGCAATCTGGAGATTGTGATCAACGATTTGTTCCATGCTGCGGGTAATGTCGTCAAAGAACCCGGCCGCGCGAGATACCTCTTCAACTGTCGCCGATGCTTTCGCATGGCAGCTACGGGCGGGCTTGGTCCAGCCGAGGACAAGGCCCGGGCGCAATGATCCGTGTTATTGCGGATCAGGTCAAAAGGTCAAGAAATGCTGCAAGGCATGATGTCGGGCTGTTAATCCACCGGGCGACCTACTGGTATGCCAGTAGCGGGCTACCGACGGCGGCTTAGAGCAGCCGGGCGAAGCACCACGAGCCAATATTACGAGTCTTGGCCGCGGAGCCCTTCGCGTTAACGGTGCACTCTGCGTACTTGAACTTACTGCGGAGTGGCCCACACTGCAAGGCGCGACTTGGGCCGCGACGGTTCTGCCAGGGGACCGAGGTTGGCGGCTGGAAGCGGTTCTACTAGCGCCTCCCGCGGCGCAACGAGCGGTCACCCGCGGTCGTGGTTGCTCAGCTGTTTCTGGGCGGGGGGGCGCTTGCGTGGTCGCTGACCACTCGTTGCCCCTGTGTTACCTCTGTTGGCGTCGGCCAACTGCTGGCTCAGCGTTACAGCGCGGGCCAGCACCGCATTCGCGGCGGCAAACACCTCGTTTTCCGGCACTCCTACCGCCGCGCTCCACCTCCGGTTATATTAGGCCTGATAATAGAATGTTATCCGACGTTATTTCCGAAGACGGAAATTTCAGTCCGATGAACGTACTCAATAACACCGATCAGTTAGCGCTGGTCGACGCAACGCCGCTGGACCTGCATTGCCTGGCGCTCAACGCCCAGCAAGCGACGGCGGCGTTTATTGCCGCCGGCACCGCAGCGAACACGGTACGCAGCTACCGTAGTGCCCTCGCTTACTGGTCAGCCTGGCTACAGTTGCGTTACGACCAGGTACTGGGCGATGTGCCGCTACCGGCCGCCGTGGCAATTCAGTTCGTCCTGGACCACCTGGCGCGGCCGCTGGAACAAGGCGGCTGGGCCCACCTGTTGCCGCCCAGCATTGACGTCGCGCTGGTCGCCGGCCGGGTCAAGGCCAAGTTGGGGCCGCTGGCGTTCAACACGGTCAGTCACCGTCTTGCGGTACTCGGTAAATGGCATCGGCTCAGCGGCTGGGACAATCCATGCGAGGAACCGGCCCTGAAGACCCTGCTGCGCGAGGCGCGCAAGGCGCAGTCGCGTCAAGGTGTGAACGTGCGCAAGAAGACCGCGGTGGTGCTCGAACCCCTGCAGGCAATGCTGGCGACCTGCGACGATGGCGTGCGTGGGCTCCGCGACCGCGCGCTCCTCCTCCTGGCCTGGAGTGGTGGCGGTCGACGGCGCTCGGAAGTGGTGGGACTGCAGATTGGCGACGTGCGTCGGCTCGACGCCGACACCTGGCTCTACGCCCTGGGCGCGACCAAAACCGACACCGCCGGCACGCGCCGCGAAAAGCCGCTACGCGGCCCCGCAGCACAAGCGCTGGCGGCTTGGCTGGCGGCGGCGCCGGCCACCTCGGGGCCGCTGTTTCGGCGCCTGTACAAAGGCGGCAAAGTCGGCACGACGGGAATATCAGGCGACCAGGTGGCTCGCATCGTCCAGCGGCGGGCAAAGTTGGCGGGGTTGGAAGGTGACTGGGCGGCGCACAGCCTGCGTTCGGGGTTTGTCACCGAAGCCGGTCGCCAGGGTGTGCCGCTTGGCGAGGTGATGGCCATGACCGAGCACCGCAGCGTTAGCACGGTGATGGGCTACTTTCAAGCGGGATCATTGCTCGGCAGCCGTGCGAGCCAATTGATCTCAAGGAATGACTCACAGGCTGATGAGTCCGGAAATACTTTGCCCAATCGAGACGAGCCCTAGCCGAGATGAAGATGGCCAGCGCACAGGTCGCCTAATGCCCATTGAGAAAAGGGCTAGGAAAGTTTTCTAATGCAATGGCGGTTCGCGGTTTGGGAGTGAGTAAACCGTGTTGTGGCGGCTCGATGCACCATCGAGGCGAGCAGGACGAGAGAGGCAGAACAGCCCTACCCATCATCCCTGTGGTCAGGGTCATCAGCCCTGTGCAAATATTGCAGCACCTCGCGCATTTCTCGATTCTCTGCCAGCATTCGCCTGCGCTCCGTTTCCATGAACTCAACCTTGCGAGCATATATTTGAATTTTATCCCTAGCTGTGGCAAGAGTACGGTTGGCATCAGAAATCAGCTCGTCGAAGTCACCTTGCAGCCTCCTGAAGCGCTCAGCGAGTGCGAAAAGCTCATCGTCTACAACCCTATCAACCCTTGGACTAGCGTGATAACTTGAGGGGGGATACTCACTTTGAGGTTCGAGTAACTTTTCTGCCCTCTGTTTTTCTCGTTTTACGTAATATGCGAGTTCAACTGCTGCAATGGAATGTTCAAACGTCCCTTCCCTGACCCCGGGGAGTTTCAGCCAATTGGAGATGGTGGTGAGACTGCCCCCTGTCATCGCGCGCACGCTTCTCGTAGTAATAGGCTCTCCCGCAGCCAACAACTTCTTTACCGCAAAGGCAACTTGTTCGGGTGTAACTCCTTTCATAATTACCTCCTGACGAACTTAAGATCATAAGTTCAGCACAATACTTCTCTTACCAGAATACCCAGCCGACGTCACCACCCAACCAAAGTTATCATTCCGGCTAAAGCTAAGAACAGAACGTTCACCACTAATGTTATCGCAGTAGAACGCCTTGTTCAGCGGCGAGACACCGAGTATCGTCACCCCCTCCCCCTCGCGCCTGCCAGGTCGAGACAAATCATAAAGCAACCCCTCCCACGGAAGCAGCCGAAGCCTTACCGAATAACCAAGGTTGAGATAAATACTTAAGTTGTATAATAATTTTAAAAAATAAACCCTTATCAGCACCGCCGGAAACCCAAATCTGGCAGGCTGAACATTTTGCAGGATCCCTAAATAGTCAAAACCAAACTTCTTGTAGTGACCAGCGGGGATGCTCAACTGACTCAAGGAAGAGCAACGAATGCGCACTAGAAAATACACGATGAACTTGAGGCAGACCATGCATGATAGCTCCTCCCCATTCCAATATCCTGAAATAGACTCGATGCTGCTCTCGCACTGTGAACAAGGGGCGCGAAAGTGCATTTTTTCAAGCCGTTGGCACTCCGCCTCCCACTCCAACACTGCTTGAAGTTTTTCTTCCGCCACCCAACGAATGAGCCTCGCTCTACGCCTGGCCACAGCCTCCTCGCAAAGCTCGAGCGGCAGCGGCCAACCCAACGCTTTGATAACCGTTGCGTCGATGGGATTTGCGTCATAACTGTCCATTCTCTCAATCAGCAAGAACAGTGAACTGCCCGATCTACAATATTGAGAAATATTTGTATACCACCTGTCCAATGCAACCACAGCACGATGTATTTGCACTTTCAACTGAGCATTTCGCCTACAAAAAATCTGATCGGAAGGAGGCGTAAGATAAAATCCGCACGAACGACATGGAGAGACAGTTACATTGATCGTATTGAAACTTTGACAACCTGCGCAAGCGACAATGAGTGGCTCACGGTGAATCGCACAAACGTTGACCTGCGGCATGCAAAAAAAAACTGAATGATAGCCAATCTTCAAACACGATAAACAAAACTTGAATTTAAGGCTGGGCGGTGCGTGGGACAACAAAAACGCCCCAGGAAAACATTGCGCAGGCTGAGGGAGCCAGACCTGCTCAGTAAAATCCCCTTTCATGGATGCCGCATGGTAATGCAGGGTGATTTTTGTGACCGTAGGCTTGCTACTGATCATTCTGAGGATCGTAACGGGAGGTACTTTATGAAACAAAGCGAGATTAAGAACAACCCCCGTCACGGACTCGTACGGGTAAAGTCCACCGCGGTAAAAGCCGATCGGGGTCATTGCTTTTTACTCCCATTGAGCAGGCAAAACTCCTTTAAGCTGGAGCGCTCCACCACATCAGCACACAAAACACTGGTTATTTCTAACTTCGATCCGTCATGGCTGGCGATATACCTGAGCAAATACCTGATGGATAGAAACACATGTTCAAGTGGAACATTATTTTTATAGGCACCCACCGCGCCCGCATCGAACGCCTGCCATAACGACTGGACGTAGTCGGCCAACCTGAAGCCGGCTTTAAAAGCGGCGGGAGCGAAATTTTGAGTGTAGGGCTCGCATGATCCAACCGGATACTCAGATTTTTCATCAAAAGTCTTTAGAATGACAGCGAGGTCGTGCGCGCTGCGACAGCCTTTGAATTCGACCAACTTGCTCATGAATCGCGCAATCAGTTGCTCATTGTCACCGCCTACGACTTCCATAAGTTTATCTCTTTGCTTAAAAACTTGAGGCATCGCAAATGACAAAACGGTCATCGTAACCCCCTTTCTGTCAAGACGATTAAATAAATGAAATAGGATATTTATATCATGCACTCGAAGGCGCTGAAATTCATCCAGGAGCAGCACCCAATGGTTGCAGTTCTTTTCGTGACAACGATTTATAATCATGTCGGCCATCTGACCTAGTTTTTCTACCGCGAGGGTACTGCGACGAAAAACAAGTTCTTCCTCCTTGGCCAATTGCTCCACAATATTGTTGGTATAGGACCCTTCTTGCTTGATTACCTCTATTTGCGTCACGTATGCGCGCGGCATGAAACCGCTGGTTTGGGCGTGGATGCTTTTAATGCAGCATGTTTTACCTACTCGCGAGAGGCCATAAAAAATAATGCCCGTCTGCCTCATGAATATTGCTTCCAATGCAATATTGGATGCTTCCGACACGGCGTTAGTTACGATGGTAAAATCCTTGCGGAAGACTGGATGTGCATCCATTTCATCTCTATTCATCGATCACTCCGCCGGACTCGACATTAAAAAAATCGTCGATATCTGCACGCCTACCCCCCCCCTTAAGCTCAATTACCTCGAAACCAGCTTTGAACTCCACCTCAGGAGGTTTAGGAGCTTCGGGCCATTCAGCATTAACTTGGCGACCAAGTACGTCACTCTTCATCTTCTGAACCTGCAAGAGGTTTCGCTTCGAAGGGCTGAGCATTAGATGATCAACATATGATAAAACTATGTCATCCGGTCGAGTCAACTCAAAAGCCCGATCTTTATAAGCCCTATTTATTTGCTGCCGGGTCGTGACGCTATGCAGCGTCTTGCCCCAATAGCCCAAGACCTTAAGGGTTCCCAATTTCTCACCGGTATCCAGGATGGCTTCTACAAATCGATAGTCCTTCGGATTTATCCTGACAACAACCCGGCGCCCTATCAGGCTGAGATCACTGCACATAACTTTATTGGTGTAGTGGGCCTTATCCAGCGTTATATGAGGAGCTCTTCCGCCTTCGGCGCTGCCTCTGATCACGCAGTAGCGGACGTCATGCCCCAGCGACACTTTGCTTGTCTTAGACTCAGGGAGTTTAGGAAAAACTACATCCCGCTTGGCGTTATCAAAATGCATCCTGACAATCTCAATCGGGCTCAAGGAAAAATTGGCCCCTTGCTTCGGAGTGCAATTAAAATTGGCCAGCCACACATCCAGAACCATTTCCGCTTCGTCTACATAAATCTCATATTTTTCCGCATTTTCCTCAGGGGTTGCCGCCCTACCTTGCTGAGGGCCGCTGCCAGTGGTGGACTGCACGCGATGCATTATTTTTTGTGCTACTTGTTTAAATGTATTCTCTATCGTGGATCTGCGCTCAGGCCTTTTGAGCTGTCCATAATTTATTGAACACCCCCCATTCCGCTTGAACTTATGCTTTATTTTGCCTGCATGATGTGCCATTGCATTATCTAGCATCAGGGTCCCCCAAATGGCGCCTTGAGCCTCCGGCACTGCATATCCGAGCATTCCGCCACCTTGCGTATACTTCAGTTTGGGTATTGTTATGTTGTCGCAAGGTGTCCAGTCACCTATGATCGCGTCCAACAATACACCCTCAACATCTATCGCTGTGACTTCACTACTGAACACATATCGAGCTGCAAGAACACCATCAGACGCTGCATCTACCGCCGCTAGCATCCAGAAGCGATCGAGGACCCGCTGCGTATAGATGCCGGGTTGCGTTTCAATACGGAGAATGCAAAATTTATCAACCTTGTAGGCATCCAATTGAATGATATCAAAGGGCATATCCGCCGACACGAGCCCGACAACACCCGTCCCCAGCGGCGCATGAGTGACACCGTGGCTCCCCAGCGTCAGCGCTGCGACAACAAAGTCCTGCCTGACAAGTTTGGCTAGATGTTTTTCAATCGTGCGCTGCCCTAATCCTTTCTGACTGAACGGCCAGTCCTCCTCAGAAGCACCAGCCTTTTTCAATGCAGCTCTAAACTTGGCTGCCATAAACATTATGTCGAACTTTTGACCCTTGAAGTTTCGATGAAAGTCCAGGACCGCAATTTCTATTTCTTCTGCTGCCTGTGGAAATCTTTTGAGTGTCTGGGCGAGCATACCGCTCGCGCCACCTTTTTGCTGGGAGCGCATTTTTTTCAAAGGAGTTCGCCGTTCGTATTCCTTGAGACGGGCATTGGGCAATAACGCACGATCTCCCCAACAAACACCGGCGGCGTCCACGTCTAGAAAGCGCTTGATCAAGCGTGTCTGCTCTCCATCCGATACGCCGCACGACTTATAGATTTCAGCACCGGACCTACCCCTGTGGACCATTTTTACGGTCTTAACTCTTCGCTCAAATATTTCGCGAACGTCATCTGCCAATACCTCGGCCTGCACTGTAAACAGAGGCGAAATGTCGGTACATCTCAATTTTTGCCTTGAGCTCACAGTGCCTCCCAGCCGGCGGCACGATCGAAAAAGCCGGGCAACAGTTCAACTTTAATAATGCCTTCGGAATACAGCCTCGCGATTAAAAAACACGCAAGGCTGTGGCTCTCTTCATCGTTAAGTTGAAACAAATCCCTAAGACACCCGCGCTTATGCTTACGAACGAATGCTATTAGCCCATGGTATGCTTCGTAACTAATTTCGACAGTATGCCAGGCGGAAAGGCACGCACAAGCTTTCAAAAGCGGGACAATATGTGCTTTGCGGGGCTCTATATCTTCTGCGCGAAACAGCCGTAACTTCACCCCAATCAAATCTGCGTACTTCTCCAGCTCGTTTAATAACAGAGGGCCAAACTGCTGGGTTGAGCACAGCAGATGCCATTCCAGATCGCCATTTTGGGTCATAACCTCCGCAGTAAGCGCTACCTTTCGCGGCTGTGGGCAAGATATTACTCGAGCAAGGGGATGCAGCTCATATCGAGCAATAGACGGATCGAATTCCAAATAAAGAAGCCAATAGCCTAGCTCAATATCGCTGCGGAGCTCAACATCGCACTTTGACTTAAAACTAAATGACGCCCAGATATTTCCGAAATGCTTTCCTCGATTTGTAAAATTATGCGTCCTAGACATTGCTTTGGGCATACCCCATCCTCCTTAGCGCAAGGCGTCGTAAGAAAAGATGGGTCTATTTTGATCTCTTGGAAGCGTTCGAAACGCAGTGTGGAATAGCCCATTAGCAGCTTAGCGCTTCCATTGAGCATCGGTATAACTAATCGCTATTTCCCCTGATTTTTAAAGAATGCAAAACCGAGCCAGCAGCATGGATAACTCTGCCCACAGGGATAAAAGTCCGAAAACATCAAAAATCTTTTTAAATACATCGGATTGCGACGACTCTGACTTTTTTGATTTTTAGTTCGGTGTGCTTTTGGATACTCAGTTACACCGAGCCGCTTCTACATGGGCTCAGTAACCAGCTCAAGTAACAACACCAACGACCCCGACCGCATCCTCAAGTCAGTTGTGGGATGCGGTCGCTGATCCTTCTTCAATCTGAAGCAGCATCTGCCTGACGTCGCGAGGTCCTTCTCAGCCCGGGCTCAAACAAGGAAATCCTCCACCAGCTTGACCCAGCAATCGGACCCCAGGCGGATCAACTCGTCGTTGAAGTCATAGTGCGGGTTATGCACCGAGCAGCCATGAAACTCGCCCTCGCCGTTGCCCAGCATGAAGTAGCAGCCCGGTACTTCACCGAGCATCCACGCGAAGTCCTCAGTGCCCATCACCTTGGGTCCACGGCTATGCAAGTGACCGGGCTCGAACAGTGATGCCAGGCTTTGGCGCACCAGCTCGGTTTCAGCCACGTGGTTTATGAGCGCCGGGGCCAGTTGGGTGATCGAAAGATCGATGCTGACGCCGAACATTTGCTCGTGACCGCGGACGATCTGCTCCAGGCGCTGGTTGATTTTCTGCTGGGTCTGCGGGGTGTCGGTGCGCACGCTGATCAGCATGCTGGCCTCATCAGGAATGATGTTGTAGACGCTCCCGGCCTGCAGCATGCCGATGCTGATCACCGCGTATTCCTCAGGCGCCAGATTGCGCGACTTGATGGTCTGGATCGCGTTGATCAGGCTCGCTACCACTGGCACCGGATCGACGGCCAGTTCGGGCATGGCACCGTGTCCACCCTTGCCGGTGATCTTCAGTTGCACCCGTTCAGAGGACGCCATGGTCGGTCCCGCTTGAACCACGACTGTGCCCACGGGTGAGCCGGGCATGTTGTGCAAGGCAAAAATTGCATCACAGGGAAAACGCTGGAACAGGCCGTCGTCGATCATCGCCTTGGCCCCGCACAACCCCTCCTCGTCAGGCTGGAAAATCAGATTCAGGGTGCCGTTGAACTCGGCGCTGGTCGCCAGGCGATAGGCGGCCGCGAGCAGGATCGCGGTGTGCCCGTCGTGACCGCAGGCATGCATGCGCCCGGGAATCTGACTGGCATGGGCGAAGGCATTTTTCTCCTGCATCGGCAGCGCGTCCATGTCGGCGCGCAGGCCAATGCGGCGGCTACCCTGGCCTTTCCTAAGGACCCCGACCAGGCCATGCCCGCCGATGCCACGATGGACCTGGTAGCCCCACTGCGCCAACTTGGCAGCCACCAGTTCAGCAGTGTGTGGCGTCTCGCCTCCAAGCTCGGGAGCCGCGTGAATCTGTCGGCGCATCGCCACGAAGGTTTGCAGATCGGAGTCGCTCAAAGCAGTGTTGGTTTGTTGAGTGCGCATGGTTAGGCTCTTCCAATGTTTTCCGGGAACAGTTTCAGGCAGGTCAGGCTGATCACCCCACCGGCCAGCAAATAAAAGGCCGGGGCCAACGGATCGTTGAGCGTCGCCGTCAGCCAGGTAGCGATCAGCGGCGAGAACCCGCCGAACAGGGTCACGCCAAAGCTGTAGCTGACCGAGGTGCCAAGTGCCCTTTGCGGTTTGGCAAAGGCTTCCATGATCATCGCGAAAAACGCCCCCGAACCAACACAACCGGGCAGCACCAGCAGCGCCACGATCAGCATCGCCAGGTACAGGTCGGTGGTGTTCGACAACAACCACAGCGCCGGCCAGGCTGCGATGACAGGCAAGGTGACAGTCCACACCAAAAGCTTTTTGCGCAGGCCGTGACGGTCGGCGTAACGCCCGGCGATCGGCGTGATGATCGCCAGGCACGCGGCAGCCACACAGGCAATCGCCAAGGCGCTGCGCTGCGGATAGTGCAGCGCGGTGACCAGGTACGACGGCATGTAGAAAATGAACAGGTACATGCCGATGGTTGCGCTCGCCATCAGGCCAGTGGCGAGGATGGTGTTGCGCAGGTCGATCACCTCGCGCCAGCGAGGTTTGCGCACCGTGGACGGCTGTAGCTCAATGGCTGCGTGCTCGAGTGTTTCCGGCAGGCAGCGGCGGATGTACCAACCAACCGGGCCGATCAGCAAACCGACGATGAACGGGATGCGCCAACCCCAGCTTTCCAGGTCAGGCGTGGTCATGACACTGGTCAGCAGCAGCCCGATGCCAGCCCCGACCAAGGCTGCATAACCTTGGCTGGCGGCCTGCCAACTGACGTTGCCGCAACGATTCCCCGTCCCGGTCGACTCCATCATCAGCACCGAGGCGGTGCCGATTTCACCACCGGCGGAAAATCCCTGAGTAAGACGCCCTATGACCAGGAGCACCGTGCCAAAGACCCCCGCTTGCTGGTAGGTGGGGGCGAATGCGATCAACGCCGTGCCCAGTGTCATCAGGAAAATGGTCAGCGTCAGGGCCGCCTTGCGACCTTTTCGGTCGGCGAAACGGCCGATCACCATCGCCCCGATCGGCCGCATCAGAAAACCCACGCCGAAGGCGGTCAAGGACATCAGCAACGACGCTATCGGCGACTGCGCCGGAAAGAAATTTTTGGCGATCACCACGGCGAAAAAACTGTAGATGGTGAAATCGTACATCTCCAGGGCGTTGCCCAGAGCGCAGGCGACGGTGGCTTTGCCAGATCCGACGGCGGCGCTGTCGCGCCGTATCGTGCCGTTGGCCAAATGAGTGTCCGAGTGCAAGGTGGTCATGGGGGGCTCTCTCCGAGTCATTCGTGTTGTCGACACCAACTATCGGGTAACTTCTGCGATGAATCACTTGCGCTTTTTGCACACGATTAACCATTGGTTCATTTCGTTGCGCTTTGCCCCGCAGTTTCGCCCCGCCACGGTGCGATTCATGGTCATAGAGCCCTTCCCTGCACCGGCTTTTGCCAGAAACAACGCTTGCTAAAGACGGTGGATAGGTAAAAAGAGACGTCTCCAAGAGCAATGCCCCCTACTCCACTCCCTGAAAGCCTGTATTCAGCGAGAAAATTAGCAAACGGGCATACCCATACAAAATTGACAATTTCCGGCTGATTTTATTTTCGTGGAGGCTGCGAACCTTCACTCATCAGCTACACGGAGAGTCTGTAATGGGTAAGTCCGTCGCGTGTCATTCGTCCCTGGTCACCCTGCTCCTGGGGTTAAGCCTGCCGGTTGCCGGTCAGGCCGAGGGGTTTCCCTCCATCGCTCGGGTAGCGTCAGGGTTTGGCTACTACAACGTCGACAAGGGCTTTGATGACAAGCTCAAGATCTATGGCACTGTCGATGCCTTCGTGAACTATCAGGACTCAGGGCATTACTCGGGGTTCAAGGTCGCCGGCGGCGCGGCATGGACCAACAAACTGGGACTGTACATGCGCAAAGCGCTCGACGAGGACACGGTACTGGAAGCGGATGTCGAAGAAGGCTTCAACCTCAATGGCCAGGCGCTGGACGAGCATTGGAAACAGGTTGGCGCATTGCGCCTGGCTGTTGTGGCGCTGCGCTCGCGCAACTACGGCAAGCTTGAGTTTGGCAAAACCTACGGCATGGGCACGCCGACCTACGCCGACCCGTTTCTGGCCACCTATGGGTCGCCCTATACCTACCTGACCTCTCCGCCGGCCGGGCGTGGCGCCTATTATCTGGACATGCGGCCCAAACACACCCTGGCCTACACCACCCCGAAATACGCCGGCTTCAGTCTCGGCAGCGCATTGAGCTTTGGATTGAACGATACGGCCAGCTCGGGAAAAACCCTGCGCGGTAAGGGTGTCAGCTTGCAGTACAGCAATGCGCGCTGGATCTTGATTGGCTCGTTCAACGACTATCTGAGCGACCCCTGGGACGATGGTGATCGCCAGCGCCAGACCCACAACTACTTCAAAAGCGCCTCAGTGTTTTACGACTTCGGCCCGCTTGCAGCCAGCGTCACCTGGCAGCGCCAGGACGTCGACTACCACGCTACGCCGAGCATGACCGCGTGGACCGCGGGCATTTCCGCTCCTGTGGGCAAAGCTGATGTGGCACGCCTGGCACTGGTCAAGCGCAACATCGAATTCGGCGACAAGGACGCCTTCGGCATGATGCTCGGCTACGACCATTTCCTGCGGCCCAACTGGGCCATCTACGGCCGCGTCGCACTGATCGATAATCGCCCCAATTCATCCATCACCTATGCGGGCATACCGGTCGAGCAGCCCGGTGACGACCCGCAGAACCTGGCAATCGGCATGTACTATCACTTCTAACGAGCGAGTTCGGCCAACGACTCCGCGGCCAGCCTCGACTTGAGGCTGTAGAACAGATCCTTGGCCGGCGACGTCAGCGAATGACGGTCGATGCATACCAGGTAGATCGGGTATTCGGGGATGATTTCCTCGATCTCGACGCAGGCCAACTCCGGCGCCCGCCCAGGCGGCAATGTGTTGCCTACCGCCAGGTTACTCAGGGTCATGAACGCGTCGGCGTTCTCTACCAGGCGCAAGGCCAGCAGCAGCGACGCGCACTCGATGACCTTCTGCGGCGGGTGAATGTCGTTGACCTCGAACATCTGGTAGAACTGCGACGAGCGATCGTCGATCTCATCCAGGCTGATCCAGTTGGCGTACTGCAACTGGCGCAGTGAGCGAGAATGACGCAACGGGTTGTCCGGGCTACAGACCACGGCCCCCTGAATGCGATGCAAGGCTTCCCAATCCAGATTCAGACGCTGGGTGTTTTGCTGCGAAGTCAGGGCAAAATCCAGGCTCCCGTCGCGCAAGCGCTGCACGATATGGCTCGGGCGCTGCTCGATGAGTTTGATCCGCACCCGTGGATTCTTCGCCTGGAAATCACTGATGCACTGCTCGAATCCGGGCAACATCGCTGTCAGTGAAGTAATGCCGATGGCCACATCGCCAACCGCCATGTCATGAATATTATCGGCCTCGATCTGCAGCCGTCGCATGCTTTCGACCGCCATGTGCGCGTGGCGAATAATGCGCCGGCCCTCCTCGGTCAGCGACATGCCTTTGTACGAACGCTGCAGCAAGGTCAGCCCGAGCTCTCGTTCCAGATCCTTGATTGAACGGCTTAATGCAGGTTGAGTAACGTGCAGTATCTGCGAAGCCTCATTGATACTGCCGCACTGATTGATCGCTACCAAAGCTCTGATTTGATGAAACTTCACAGTGTTCGACTCGCCTTTTATTGTTCACCAAGGATATAGCAATATCCCGGCCACAAGCCGCTCGCCGATCCAATGCTTGCGTTTGATGTAGCCAACAAGGGGGCTCAGTTTTTCACATGTGCAGTGCACACGGATGGCATGGAGGGCTTGAAGTTTTCGGACTGATGAAGCGCTTTAAGGATCTCGGCAACAACCTGCATCGTTGCATCTTCGATCGTTCCTTCGTTACGGCATAAAACCCAGGCGTGATCTGCAATCGCTCGCTCGAACGCCTGGGTACACGCGATCTGTTCTTCCAGGTTATGGATCACGGTACTGCCCAACCCACGGGATCGTGCCGCTGCCCTTGCCCATGAAATATCAGGGTCGGTGACAACGCCCACATGCAGATCCGGCACTTGCACGCCTCGATCAATGTTCAACCGTAGAATCTCTGCAAACGGGATCAGCCGGCGAAACGCAGCATCTGACGGGTACCAGCGATCCATCAGGATAATGCTGCCCGGTGGCTGTTCCGGCAGCACGTGCTGCGAAATCCACCTACGGCTATCAGCAAAGCGCTCACAAACCTCCAACTCCAGATCCCTGTCGGGATTTCTGGCGAGTTCGTTGACGAGGGCCATTGTTTGCCCCCTGTAGGGATCGCTTTTTCTCTCGCAAAGCCGGATCACCTTCCTGTTGTCTGCCCTCAGTGCCTTCGTGACGGCTTCCAGCAGTGTGGTTTTTCCGGTGCCCTTGGGCCCATCCAGAGAAACAAACCAAGGACGGTTCATTCTTCAAATGACGATTGATGGACGGTTTTTCCATGACTCAAATCGTGCATACGATCAATCAACCACCGCCCAGCCGGCCCGGGCAACGTACTGGTCGCGTGAACCGCAGAAATATCGATCTTCACCCCCTCTCTGGGGATGCTTTCGACATCGAGCATAACCAAGGTGCCGGACGCCAAGTCTTGTTCGATCATGTGCAACGGCATGCTGCCCCAGCCGACACCATCTTTCAGGAAAGCGTACTTGGTCGATAGATCGGCCAGGCGCCACGTCGAAGGCGACATCACGCCATAGTCCTGGCCCGCCAACATTTCCGAGCGATCAGTCAGCACCAGTTGAATGTGCTTGGCCAGTTCCCGCCTGGATAGTTTGCCACTCAGGCTGGACAACGGATGATCGGCGGCGGCCACCATCACCAGCGAAAACTCACCGATTCGCTCGCTGGACAAGGTCGGAAATGTAATGGGTAACGAAGCCAGGATACCCAAGCTACAACGACCGTCCAGTATGGGTTGATAGCCAGCCCCAAGCCCCTCGACGAATATTTTGAGACGAGTCAACGGGAAGCGCTCAGCGAACTCCTTGACGACGGCGGTGATCGCCGATGTCGGGAAAAACACGTCCACCACCACCGACAATTCTGGTTCGAGCCCCGAAGCCATGAGTTTGGCGCGCGCCTTCAAAGTGTCTACCCCAGACACGATGTTGCGTGCATCGGTAAGCAAGAGCGCACCTTGAGGCGTCAACTTGGGAAGTCGCCCTGAGCGGTCGAACAGCACGACACCCATCTGATCCTCCAGACTGCCAACCCAACCACTGACGGCCGACTGGACTCGATTGAGCTTTCTGGCCGCCGCCGAGAAACTGCCTTCATCCACTGCCGCAATGAAGGTTCGCAACTGATCAAGTGATACGCCGTCGAGCATTTCCCTATCACTCCATCTCAAATAAAGATACTTAACATCTCAATATACCGTCTATTCAGATGCTACGTGAAAGCTCATCGTTCTCGTGACGTTCAAATCCACGAGATCTGGCTGCTGCTAGGTTTTCTGGGAATCAGCGATACGACCGTTATCCGCGCAGAGGGTTTGGCGATCAATGCGCAGGTCAAGGATGCAGCCATCGCTCAAGCACTAGAAGACATAGCTGCCATTAGCGCGTGATCACGACCAGCCTCCCGTTCTTTTATCGCTTTTGAGGATATCGACATGACTTATTCCATCATCGGTTCCGGCAAAGTGGGCACTGCCCTCGCCCGCCAATTCGCCCGAAACGGCATTCCCGTCGGGATAGCCAACACCCGTGGCCCACTGAGCCTCGCGCTGCTTGCCGATGAACTGGGAAGCACGGTCGCAGCACAAACTCTCGAAGAGGCACTGGCTGCAGACGTCGTGATTTTGGCCATTCCGTTCAGCGCTCATCGCAATATCGGTGGGACACACGCGAACTGGAACAACAGGATCGTCATTGACGCGATGAACACCTATGGCGTGCCGCCTCAGGAACTGGGCGACCAGGCCTCAACTGACGTCGTGGCGGCCGCATTCACTGGCGCCAGGGTAGTCAAGTCCTTTAATCAACTTCCGGCAGCACTGCTCGCCAAAGAGCCGGCGCAAGACGGCGGACGACGTGTGATGTTTTTATGGGGTCGTGATCAAGACGCCAACACCAGCGTAACCGCTCTGGTGGAAAAACTGGGCTTCGCAGCCATTTCTCTTGGCACAACGACCGATGGCGGAAAACTGCTGGGCCTGGGTGGCCCGTTGATTCTGCAGAACATCATCAAACATCAGTGATTGAGCTCGCAGTTTGCCGAGTCGCCCTGCTCTGCAGTCCTGGCTCTGTCAAACGCTACCAGCCCCTTGCGAAGTTACGTTATGGGTTATTGGTTTCATTGTCTTGGAGGTCACATGGTCCCCTGTAGGAGCCGGCTTGCCGGCGATGGTCGTTAACGATAACGCGTGTGAACCGAATAAACGCGGCGCACTTGAGTCCATCGCCGGCAAGCCGTCTCCTACAGTTTCCCGGTAATCCGTGAAGAACCATTTTTTTACGGGTTAATTAATCAACCGTTGCTGCTGTACGCCTGCACTCAGATAGCATGGCTGTTTGTGAGCAGATGCTGATTCACGGCCAGGTTCAATTTCTGCGTTGCCATCGCCATCCCGACGTCCCGCCTTTGCTGGTCCCAGATCAATTCATTGGAAAGAAGGATGGATAGGATGTGCTCGTGCCTTTGGCAAGTGCCTCTGCCAATTTTGGTACCTCACCTAAAAGCCTGACGGAACAGGCACATCCACTCTAAAAACCTGCTTAAAAGCGGAACGAGGCGCCATAAGCAGAATCCGGTAAATGGTCAGCGCCATCGCCCCGTAACCGCGAACGGAAAGTACCGCTCTGTGGCTGGGTGCGATACAAACCACGCTTTTGCAGTTCAGGAATGACCAGTTCAACAAAGTCTTCGAGGCTGCCCGGGCTGATCAGCGGGTTGAGCATGTAGCCGCTGGTGCCGGAGATCCGTGCATGCTCCTCGATGCGATCGGCCACCTGCTGCGGCGTTCCCACCAGAATCAGGTCACTGCCCCGGGTGACGTTGGCGAAGCGCTGTTTGACATCGCCGGCGGTCAAGGGCTTGCCACTGCCATCAGGGCGCATCACGTAGGACGTCATGCCTTCAGTGTGAGTCGACAACGCGTCGCTGTCCGCGTAGCGGCTGATATCGATACCGGTGTCGCCGGCATAACTCACCAGTTGCGCTTGCAAGTGATAGTTGCTTTGCAGTTCGTCATATTTGCGCTGGGCTTCGATCTCGGTCCTGGCCGTGACGATGCGCAGTACGGTCAGTGATTTGACATCCCCGGCTTGACGCCCGCGTGCCCTGGCCTGTGTCCATATATCTTCCAAGCCCTGGCGAATCTCCAGCGGGTTGGACTTGGCGATGAAAATCAGTTCGGCGTGCTTGGCCGCAAACTCACGACCACGGCCTGACCAACCGGCCTGGATCAGCAACGGTGTGCGTTGCGGAGATGGGGACGTCAAATGCGGCCCGGCCACCCGGTAATGCTCGCCAACATGATTGATCGGTCGCACGCGATCGCCCTTGGCATAGACCTGGCGAGACTTGTCGGCCACCACGGCATCGTTTGCCCAGCTGCCTTCCCAGAGTTTGTAAACCACATCGAGAAACTCCTCGGCGCGTTCATAACGATCATCGTGCTTGATCATCTGCTCCAGGCCGAAGTTGCGAGCGGCGCTGTTCAGGTAGGAAGTGACGATGTTCCAGCCGACCCGGCCATTGGTCAGGTGATCCAGCGTGCTGAAGCGCCGGGCATGGGTGAAAGGATGCTCGTAGCTGGTGGTGACAGTCACGCCGAACGCGAGGTTTTCCGTCACGGCGGCCAATGCCGGGATGATCATCAACGGATCGTTGGCCGGCGCTTCCACCGCCCACTTCATGGCCGCGTCGGCATTGCCGCCAAACACATCGTAGAAACCCAGCACGTCACCAAAAAACAGCATGTCGAGATGAGCCTGGTCGGCAATGCGTGCCAGGTTCGACCAGTAGCCCAGCGAGTTGATGGTCAGTCGCTCGTCAGCCGGGTGCGTCCAGAGGCTCGGCGCGCCGCCACAGCCAACACTGGCTTGCTCGTATAACGCAAACAACAGAGGTTTTGGATCGGACATCGTAGTACCTGTAAAAAGTCATTAAACGGGCGGATCAGCGCTGATGCTTGAAACCTTTGCCGTAGTGGCGTTCAAGACGGTTCTGTATCAACTCCAGTCCAATGGACAGGAGCCAATAGATCACGGCTGCCGTGGTGAGCATTTCGATGTAGCGATAGGACGAACGACCGTACGACTGCGCCAGGAACATCACTTCCCAGACGCCCATCACCGATATCAACGAGGAGTCCTTGAGCATTGAAATGAACTGACTGGTTGTCGGGGGAATGATCGTGCGCATGGCTTGCGGCAGGACGATGTGCAGGAACGTTGCCACCGGCCCCAGCCCCAGGGCCATCGCCGCTTCGCGCTGTCCGGGTGCTACAGCCATGATGCCGGCACGAAAAATCTCGCTGAGGTAGGCACCGTAATTGAGCGAGAGCGCAATGATCCCTGCGCTGATGGCGCCAGGAACCACACCCAACTGCGGCAGCCCCAGGTAGATCAGCAGGATCTGGATCAGCAGCGGAGTACCGCGAAAAAAAGACGCATAGAAACTGGCAATGCCGAAAGCCACTGCACTGCGGGACAGGCGCGCCAGCGCCGTCACGAAGCCCAGGAGCAACGAAAGCCAGATCGAGCAGAAGCACAGGAACAGCGTCAGCGCGGCACCTTGCAAAAAACCGTCAGGCCCCAAATGCAGGCCCATCAGGTTGGGCAACTTCTGCACAATGATCGAGAACTTCAGATCGAAGCTCATGAAAAACATGACGCACAGGCCGAACAGCACTGTCCAGGTCAAATACAGGCGAGTGCGAAAACCAGGTAGCGGGCTGAAACGACGCGTCTCGGTGTCGGGGGCGAGAGCCGCCTTGGCCGGGTGTGGATTGAGGGCTGTCATTGGCTGATATCGGCACCGATCCACTTCTGTGAAATCTTGCTTAATGTGCCGTCGGCCTTGAGCTGGGTGACGACCTCAGTGACTTTGGCATTCCATTGCGGATCGCCCTTTTCGATCGCTACCACGTTGGGCTCTGCATACAGCGTGTCGCCAGCAATTTTGAAACGCGGATCCTGGGCGATGCGTTCACGAGCGGTGATGAGGTTGGTGACCATGGCATCCAGACGCACGCCAGTGCCCAAGGCCAGATCCTGGAAAGCTACCGTTTCGTTGTCGTATGGCGCGACCTGGACGCTTTCGAATGGATAGCTCAACGGCTTGTCCTCGGCGCCCTCGATCACCAGATCCTTGTTCAGATAGGCTTCATAGGTCGACGCACTGATCACACCGACTTTTTTACCCGAAAGATCCTTGCCCGTGACAATGCCCTTGTCTTTGGCATTCACCACGATCACGGCCGGTGACTGGTAATACTCAACCGGGAAGTCGAACACTTCGGCCCGCGCCTTGCTCGGGGTCATGGAGCAAACGCAGATGTCATATCGTCCGTTCCAGTGTCCGGCTGCGATGACATCCCAGGACGGTGTCTGCAACTTCAGCTTCACCCCTAGCCGTTGCGCAACGGCCTTGGCAACATCGACGTCAAACCCGTCCAGTTGGTTCTGTTCATTGAGAAAGGAGAATGGCGGATAGCTTTCCATCAGCACGCCGGTCAGCTCCCCGCTGCTGGTTACACGATCCAGAGTGGCGCCCGCGAAAGCCGTCGAGCAGGTAGCCAGCAGTGCCAGGCCAAAAGGTAAAAGCGCCTTAGTTTTCAAAGACAAGTGCTCCAATCAATTCAGAATATCTGCATAGATTAAAACGCACTATAAAATAGTTATGTACTTGTTTTATGGAATAAGCGCCTATGCTCAGGCTATATTGGACATAGCGATAGCGGGGGTACGCAAACGCAGAAATCATAACTACAGGGGGCATCGGGCGGCAGAAACAAGCGTCCACCCGATGGGAGCCAATGGCAATTTACCCCTTGGGTTCAATCCAGCTCGCTGATGCAGACCACTTTAGGCTGCGTCATGTCCTCATACGCAAATCGAACACCCTCGCGCCCCAGGCTTCCGTACTTGAAACCACCGAAAGGCATGGCATCGAAACGATAGTCGGAAGAGTCATTGATCATCACGCCACCCGCTTCAATCTGACGCGCCAGTTTCAAAGCCTTGGAAATGTCACGTGTGAACAGACCTGCATGCAGGCTGTACTCTGTTGTGTTGGCCAGAGCGACAGCGTCTTCCAGGTGGTCAAAAGGCTCCAGGATAACCACCGGTGCGAAGACTTCCTGCTGCCAGATCGTACTGCCATGGCTCACATGCTCCAGCACGGTCGGCGCATAGCTTCCCGATTGGCGATGGTGCCCACACAGAAGCACAGCGCCCTCGGCCAGAGCCTCATTGACCAATTGCTCGGTACGACGCGCCGCCTGTTCCGTAATCATCGGACCTACATCCGTTGCTCGCTGGTCAGGATCGCCCACTACCAATTCGCGCGTTTGACTGACAAAACGCTCACGGAAGTCCTCGTAAATTGAACGATGGACAAGGATGCGCTGCGTGCCGATGCAATTCTGCCCTGCTGCCCAAAAAGCACCAGACACACAGGACTCGACTGTCGGTTCGATATCACAATCTTCAAGCACGAGAACCGGGGCATTTCCTCCCAGATCCATTGCCAGCTTCTTCAACCCGGCACTACGAGCGATGGCCTCTCCCGTGGCAAAACCACCGGTAAAGGAAATCATCCGAACTTCGCGTACCTCCACCAAGGCTTTACCCAGGTCGACGCCCCCCGTAGCCGGGGTAATCACAGAGGGTGGAAGACCCGCTTTGACCAAGCACTCAACGAGCTTGAGAGCAGACAGTGGCGCAAGTTCCGAGGGTTTCAAAATCACGGCATTGCCACCGGCGATTGCCGGGCCGAGTTTATGGGCGACCAGATTCAGCGGATCGTTGTAGGGCGTGATTGCGACGATAAGCCCCAAGGGTTCCCGCGTGAACCAGCCTTGGCGCGACTCCGATCCTTCATAAGCCCCAAATGGAATCACTTCCCCGGCGTTGCGACGCGCCTCTTCTGCCGAAAGCTTCAACGTGTTCACGCAACGCTTCACTTCCTTCTCTGCTTGTCGCAGCGTTTTTCCCGCTTCGGCAACGATCAGCCTGGCAAATGCTTCAGACTCAAGCTCCACATACCGGGCGGCGTCCTCAAGAATGCGCGCACGCAGGTGACGAGGCATTGCCGCACTCTCGCGCACGCCGATTCGTGCGCGTTCCAGCAGGCCAGGAACGGCGGCTGCATCGAGGCAAGGGACGCTCCCTACCAAGCGACCATCGAATGGACTGAACACATCAATCTGTTTGGTTTCAACAAGCTGGATACTGGCCATGCTGGATACGCTCATGACTATCTCCTGTTATTTGCCGTGGGCGGTGTGGATGGCGACGATGTCCGACAGCAATGCGAAGGCTGTCTCGATACGCCCTGCCCCAGGCCCGGATACCGTGACGGCGCCGAGCAGTTCGGTATTGAATGACACGGCATTCGTGGCGCCGGCAATACCTGCCAGAGGATGGGCATTGGGCAGCAGACGGGCCTCGACACTCGCTCGAACCGAGCCATCGGCTTCACGATTGGCTGAGCCAATCAATTTCCAGCTCGCGCCATTGGCGCTTGCTTCAGCGATATCTTCTGGACTGATGCCGCTGATACCCGAACATGCCACATCACTGACACTCAATCGCGCATCGAGCAGTTCGTTGGCAAGAATCACGACCTTGAGGCGCACATCAAACCCTTCCACATCGGCGGTCGGATCTGCCTCGGCATAACCGAGTTGTTGCGCTTGCGTGACTGCATCGTTGAACGTCATGCCGTCTTTCATTTGGGTGAGCACGTAGTTCGAAGTGCCGTTGAGGATGCCTTCGAAGCCTTGTACGTTGACACCTGCCAAGGCCTGCCGGGCCAGACGAATCACCGGGGTGCCACTCATCACCGCCCCCTCGTATTCGAAAGCCACCTGGTTGCGCCGGGCCAATGCCTTGAGTTCGGCACCGTGCAGCGCAATAGGTCCCTTGTTGGTGGTTACTACATGAATGCCACTTTCCAGGGCCCAGCGGCAAAAAGTAGTGGCGGGCTCGCCATCCACCGGGTTGGTGAAAGTGGCCTCAGCGATGATGTCTGCACCGCAATGCTTGATCACGGTTTCGTTGAAGGCCTCGGCATTGCCGCCGGGCAGTTGAGCGAATGCGCCTTTCTCAACCGGCAGCGCAACCAGCTGCTTTGCATCCAGACCGTCTTTGGCAACGATGGAGCCGAGGAACAGATCGGTGACACCGACAATCTTGACCGTGAAGCCCAGGGACTCTTTCCACTCGGCATTACGATCGGCGACCAATTGGGCGAAGCCACGGTTCACGCCACCAAACCCTACCAAGGCAATTTTGTACTCAGTCATGAACGCTGTTCCTTTATTGATGTTGTTCGACAGGAACATCCTAAGAGCCGGGCTTTGGCAGTTGAATATGGCAGTCTGCTGTATTAGTTGGGCGTTTTGCCCAAGCACGATGTTTCAGAACACCGCCGAAAGGACGAACGATGTCACGGTGTTTTCCACCCCTGGCATGGCCGCGATTTCCTTCCACACGAGATGGACGCGTTCAGGCGTGGCGGCATTCACGCGCAGCATCAAGTCGAACTCGCCACTGAGTACTTCACACTGCACGACTTCGGGAATGGAGCGCAGCGCAGCCAGTACTTCCTCGCCACGCATGCGGTCGTAGCGGTAGACGAAGATCACCGCGCTGATAAGCGACGTCGGCCGCCGCGACTCACCGAGCAGTACCGTATAGCCCTGGATCGCACCGTCGCGCTCAAGACGCTCGATGCGTTGGCGCACTGCATTGCGCGACAAGTTGATCTTGGCGCCCAGTTCGATGTGGGCTATGCGCGCATTGGCGGTAAGCTCGGCCAGAATGCGTTCGTCCAGCGGATCCAGAATGCGCTTCATGCAAACCTCTGTTGTGCCAGACGAAGAGCCTGGCACAGCCCCTCCAGATCGCCCTTGGCCAGGTAAGGCGGTTGCGCGAGCACCTCGACAGTGCTCGCGACGCTTGCTTGCCAGACACCCAGTTCGGCCAACAGCGCCGCCGACTTGACCGGCGCAATTTGCCCGAAGGTGACCATTGGCGCCCCCAGGCTGCGCCGATGAAGCCGGCCGGCGAGTACACCGACAGCGGTGTGAGGATCGATGGCCGAGCCTGTCTCCCGGAACAGCCCGACCACCTCATCGCGCACCTGGGATTCGTCTACCGCATAGGAGTCGAAGAGTACTCGGGCACGCAGCCATTGCTGATTGCCGATGCTCATTTCTCCGCAACTTTCAAAATGCTCCATCAGCGCTTTTGTTGAGCCGCCATCGTGCTCGTAAATCTCCCAGACAAACCGCTCCAGGTTGGAAAACAACGAGAAGTCCATCGCCGGCGATACGGTTCGACTCGTCATCCGGGTGGAGTAGCGATTGCAATGAAAAAACTGGTGCAGGGCATCATTGCTGTTGGTGGAAATGATCACCTGATTGATGGGTAATCCCATCTTTTGCGCAATATAACCAGCGTAGATTTCGGCCGAGCTGGCAGCGGGAACGCTAAAGCCAACGGGACGCGAGCCACCGCCCAGTTGCAACGCAGCGTGGAAGTAGAAAACGATCTGCGCCAGAACGCCGATCCAGTTGGTCGAGTTGAAACAGACCGGTAACACTCCGTCCAACGGCCACTCACGCAAGAGTCGGGCGACCAGCGTCTGGCAATCATCGAAATTGCCGTCAACTGCAAACAGCTGAACCCGCTGCGGGTCGGCTGCCTGCAAGGCACTGAGTTGCTCAGGCGCGAGCCCGTCGCGCGGATACAGTATCGCCATGCGGGTGGCCGGGCTGTCAGCAAAGGCTTCAAGCGCGGCGAGGCCGGTATCACCGTTGGTTGCACCGACCACCAACGCTTCCTTACCGACCTCCTTCAGAAAATGCTCGACCAGGCGCGACTGCAATTGCGCGGCGAAATCCTTGGAAGAACCGGTCGGACCATGAAACAGCTGGAGTATCCACTCGTTATGCCCGATCTGTTCAAGCGGCGTGATCGCACGGTGCTTGAACTGCTGATAGCTGTCACTGAGCAAACCACGCAGGGTGCTTTCGTCTATGGAAGAACCAACGAAAGGCGAGATTATCCGCCATACCAGTTCATCAAACGGCAGCCATGACCAACTGGTGATTTGTTGCTCGGTGAATACCGGCAAACGGGTCGGGACATACAGACCACCCTTTTCGGCGAGCCCCGACAGCACCACACTGCGAAAATCCGCCCGCATGTCACCGCCGCGCGTGCTTACATAATCCATGGCCCCTCCCAATCGGTATTACAAAAGGCGATGGGCTTGAGCCACCAGCCAGGTAGAAAAATTTGCGGCATCCGGCGATAGCGCTTCGGTCTGTTCGTGCACCAGATAAAAAGACTCGCTGGCCTCGATTCGGTGACTGAATGGCGCAACCAATTGCCCACTCTTGAGCAAGTCCTCGACCACGGAAGAGCGTGCCAGCGCAACGCCCTGCCCCAACTCGGCCATGCGGATCGTGGAAATCAGCGTGTCAAACTGAAGGCCACGGGAATAGTCGACGTCGCCGGCTCCCACTCGCTTCAACCAGTAACCCCAACCTTCTTCGTACCCCAACACATGAAGCAGGGAATGGTTCATCAAGTCGCGAGGCTCATGGATGGGTGAGCTGGCCATGAGCGTTGGGGAGCAAACAGGCAGGAGGATGTCCCAGGTCAATCGTTGAGCGTGCAAGCCCGACCACTCACCACATCCCCAGCGAATCTCCAGGTCATCCTCGCCGTCCGGTTCTTTCACCCAAATGTTGCTGATGTATCGAATATCAATCTGCGGATACTCCCGACAGAAATCCGCGAGCCGGGGGGCCAACCAATAGTGAAGAAAGGACAGGCTGCCACGCACCTTCAAATGTCTTCGATTGTGCTGGCCGAAAATCTCGTTTGTACCGACTGCAAGGCGACTGATCGCGTCTTGTACGACAGGCAGGTACGACTGCCCTTCCTCGGTCAAGCCAAGCCCTCGGGGCAAGCGCTTGAACAGCGCCACACCGAGGTGACCTTCCAACTGACGGATCTGCTGACTCACAGCCCCTTGAGTCAAATGGAGCTCCTCGGCCGCGTGGGTAAAGTTCAAATAACGCGCCGATACTTCGAATGCCCTCAACCAGTTCAAGGGTGGTAGTGACTTTTGACTCATCGGCGCAACCTCATCAGGACTTTATCTATGCTCAATCATTGCCTGAGAAATTCACGCGGGGCTAGAGGAATGAGCCGCTGCGGCTAAAGCCAACCGCTCTGCCCTCTTGTTTCGAGTGATCCAGTAAACGAAATAACACCACGCGATAAAGGGCAGGCCGAAGTAAAGCGCCACTCGCTGCTCAGGATCAAAAGCGATACCCACACAGGCCAGCAGACAACACAAAATCGCACCGATAGGCACCCACGGGTAGCCGCGTACACGGAAATGCAGGTCTTCAACGCGTCCGCCATTGGCGACGTATTGACGACGGAACGCGATCTGGCTTGCAGCAATGCTCATCCACACGACGACGACCGCCAGACCGGAAATGGACACCAGGGCCAGGTAAACCGTATCAGGGGCGAACACACTGCTGAGCAGAGAAGCCACGGCACCGGCCATACTGAGAACGATGGCGTTCACCGGAGTGCCACGACTGGAGAGCCTGGCGTAGCGTTTAGGCATGTGTCCTTGATCGCTCAATGTCCACAGCATGCGCGATGCTGCATACAGCCCCGAGTTGGCAGCGGAAATCAGTGCCGTAAGAATGACGAAGTTCATGATGTCGGCAGAGTATGGGATGCCGATCAGCTCGAACACCATGACGAACGGACTTTCTACCAGCCCCGCCTGTTCTCGTGGCAGTAACGTCGCAAGGACGAAAATAGTCCCCACGAAGAACAGCGCCAAACGTACCACTGTCGTGCGGATTGCCTTGGGTACGCTGGTTTGTGGATCTTGCGCTTCACCTGCCGCAATCCCGATCAGCTCGGTTCCGGAAAATGCGAAGGAAACCGCCAGGAGGGTCATTGCAATGGGTAAGAACCCGGTGGGGAAGAGCCCCTCACGGGTGAAGTTGGAAAGTCCCGCTCCCTGCAAGTTCTGTACTTGCAAAAGACCGAAAATTGCCGCTCCGCCGATCGCAATAAAGGTGATAACGGTCAGAACCTTGATCAGCGATAGCCAGAACTCAGTCTCCGCAAACAACCGGACAGAGACAACATTGCTCAAGAACACTGCAATGGCAAACAGCGCACTCCAAATCCACACCGGTGTATCAGGAAACCACCGAACCATCAGAATGCCCGCAGCGGTAAACTCTGAACCGATAGCGACTGCCCACGTGAGCCAGTAAAGCCAGGCCACTGTATAGCCTGTGCCTGGGCCCAGGTATCGCGTTGCGTAGCTACTGAAAGATCCGGTTTCCGGCATCTGTACAGCCAACTCACCGAGACAGACCATGACCAGATACACCATCACTGCACCGATGATGTAGGCGATCACTGCGCCGAGTGGCCCTGCCTGATTAACCGTGTAACCGGAGGTCAGGAATAACCCCGTACCGATCACACCGCCCAACGCCAACATAACGATGTGACGGGTTTGCATTTCCTTTTTGAAATGCGAGTTTGGATCTGGCTGTTTATCTATCTGTGTGGACATAGTGGTAGTCTCATGAAATGTTCGGACAAACGCCTTGTAACTGGCTGTTGGGCAGTACAATTTTGCTGTCGCTGGATTTTATTATTTTCATTCTTCATGAAGGGCTTAAGATGAATGTCGAAAGTCCTGCTCCTATTCAGGCTCCTGCCTCAATTAAACGTCGGGCACTGTCGGCGTGAAGGTTTGCATCACCTTGTGTACTTCGCACTAAGGCGAAGGCTTGTTTTAGATCCGCCAATAAATCTGCTGATTCTTCAATACCTACGGACACTCGAACCAAACCTTCGGAAATGCCAAGTGCCTGACGTTCTTCCAGGGTGTTTTCCACGTGGCTGGTTGTCCGTGCGGGCCCATAGATGGTCTCGACTGCGCCCAGATTACCCGCCCGATGCGCATATCTGAGCAGCGGGAGCAAACGAGTCACAGTGTCCATGCCGCCTTTGAGCACGAAGCTGACGATGGCGCCGAATCCGTTCATTTGCGAACGGGCGATGTCATGACCTGGATGTTGAGGCAATCCCGGATAGTTCACCGATTCGACCAGCGACTCGGTACAGAGGTACTCGGCCAACAGTTGTGCGCTCGTCTGTTGCTGGCGAAGACGCAGCGCCAGGGTCTTGATGCCGCGGATGATCAGATACGCCGAAAAAGGATCCAGCGAGGCCCCATTGATCTCGCGGTAATGGCGAACTTGCACCATCAAATGCTCCGCGCCGCACACCACGCCGCCGAGTACATCGCCATGACCGGACAGGAATTTGGTCGCGCTGTGCACAACCACATCAACGCCTAAAGCGAGCGGATTCTGATTCAGCGGCGTCGCGAATGTGTTGTCTGCAACAACCAAAGCACCCACTCGCTTCGCCGCTGCCACAAGGCGCCGAATATCAACGATTTTCAGCGTTGGATTCGTGGGTGTTTCCAGGTACAGGACGTTGCAGCCTTTCGCGATCTCCTGCTCAAGTTCCACGGTGTCGAGCGTATCGCAAAGGGTGACTTGCACACCCATGCGTGGAAGAAACTCCTCGAATATCTTGTTCGTTCCACCGTAGCTGTCACGTGTAGATATCACACGCTGCCCATGGGAAAGGAAGGTGTGCAGTACACCGCTGATCGCAGCCATTCCGGTACTGAAAGCTACAGCTGACTCTGCGTTTTCGAGCTCACAGAGTTTATCTTCCAGGACAGAGACAGTGGGGTTGCTCATCCGGCTGTAAATGAAGCCGGGTTCCTTTCCCAATGCCACGTCGTACCACTTATCGATGTCGTCATAGCCATAGGCGGCACTGACCACGATGGGGGGCTGGGTCGCATTGTAGGGATGTTGAACTTGCTCTCCGCCCCATACGACTCGAGTCCCGATCCCGACCTCCGACGCCTGGACGGCACGTTTCCTGTTTTCCATAAAAGTCTCTCGCATCAAGGGAAACACAACCGTGTTCCAAGTGGGCTTGGGAGGACTATAAGGAAGGCTCATGATTGTGAAAAATCATGATATCCGGGAGTAAGGGGTGCTTTTTTTAATGGCTGGAAGCGGATGGCAGGGAATCAGCGTCGCTTTCTGAAAGTGGCGGGGATCGAACCCGCCAGGATTATGGCAGGTTCGATGAAACGCTCGCGGGAGTCATGCCGGGGCCCGCTCAAAGGAGGAATGCGAAGCCCCGATAGGGCTTAGTCTGCCTTGAAGCAGTACGCGGCCAGCTTGTTGCCGTCCAGATCCCGGGCATAGGCGGCATAGGCATTGGGTGCCCAGCCCCGTGGCCCGGGTGCGCCTTCGTCGGTGCCACCGCTGGCCAGGGCGGCCGCATGGAAGGCATCGATAGCAGCGCGATCCGGTGCTTCAAAGCTGACAGTGACACCGTTGCCGACGCTGGCAGGCGCGCCGTTTGCCGGCTTCAAAACGAAGAAAGACGGCGCGTTTTCGCCCCAGATGGAACCATTGTCCTCCAGGTCGGCGATGCGTTTCTGGCCGAGTGCGCCGAGTACGTTGTCGTAAAAACCTCGGGCTTTTTGCAGGTCGTTGGTACCGACGGTGACATGGGTGAAGATGCTCATTTTGATGCTCTCTTTGTTGTTCAAAAATGGATAACTGTGCGAATGCTCTTGCCTTCCTGCATCAATTCGAAGGCCTTGTTGATGTCTTCAAGCCCCATGGTGTGGGTGATGAAGGTATTCAGCGGGATGTCGCCGGCCTGAGCCTTCTCGACATAGCTCGGCAACTCCGAGCGACCTTTGACGCCGCCGAAGGCGGAGCCGCGCCAGACGCGACCGGTCACCAACTGGAACGGTCGGGTACTGATTTCCTGGCCCGCGCCGGCGACACCGATGATTACCGACTCGCCCCAGCCTTTGTGGCAGCATTCCAGAGCCGCGCGCATGAGTTGGACGTTGCCAATGCATTCAAAGGAGTAGTCGACACCGCCTTCTGTCATCTCGACGATCACGTCCTGGACGGGTCGGTCGTAATCCCTGGGGTTGACGAAGTCGGTAGCGCCCAGTTGCCTGGCGATGTCGAACTTGGCCGGGTTGATATCGATCGCGATGATCCGGCCAGCCTTGGCCATGGTGGCGCCGATAATGGCTGCCAGGCCGATGCCGCCCAGGCCGAAGATCGCCACGCTGGCGCCCTCTTCCACTTTGGCCGTGTTGAGCACCGCGCCAATCCCGGTGGTCACTCCACAACCGAGCAGGCAAACCTGCTCCAGTGGCGCATCCCGGGGAATCCTGGCCAGGGCGATTTCCGGCAGCACGGTGTATTCCGAGAACGTGGAAGTGCCCATGTAGTGAAAGATCGGCTGCCCCTCATAAGAGAAGCGGCTGGTGCCATCCGGCATCAGGCCTTTGCCTTGGGTGGCACGGATCTTCTGGCAAAGATTGGTTTTACCGGACCTGCAGAATTTGCATTCGCCACATTCCGGGGTGTACAGCGGGATCACATGGTCGCCCACCGCCAGTGACGTCACGCCCGCGCCAACCGCTTCGACGATACCGCCGCCTTCGTGGCCAAGGATGACCGGGAAGATCCCTTCGGGATCGGCGCCAGACAAGGTAAATGCATCGGTATGGCAGACACCGGTCGCGATGATGCGCACCAGCACTTCGCCGGCTTGCGGCGGCGCCACATCGATTTCGACGATTTGCAGAGGCTGGTTCGCCGCGAAGGCGACAGCCGCTCGTGATTTGATCATGTTCATGATTCCCGGACGCAAAGAGGCGCCACTTCTTGTGTAGAAGCAGTCAAGAGATTGAGTTCAGAGGGGCGTTGCAGAGTGCGGGCGTCCTTGCCCTGGAGGCTCGGTTAAAGCGCTGCCTCGATCTTTTTGGCGGCGGTTTCGTCGACCCAGGCATGCCAGACTTCCGGGTGTTCCTTGAGGAACATCCTGGCCAGCTTCGGTGACTCGATACGTTCGCGGGTCATTCTCGCCAGGTTCTGATTCAGCAGATCGATGGGGATATTGACCTTTTCCAGGACCGCGACCAGTTCGGGCGCCTGTTCATGAAAGGCCTTGGAGAGCCCGACCATGGTAACGACGTCTTTGTTGGCCCCGGTCTTTTCTTCCAGTCTGATCGCATCGATCTGCCCCATCAGCGGAGTCGGTGACCAGTAGTAGAACAGTACCGGCTCGCCGCGCTTATAGCTGGACAGGACCGCCGCGTCCAACGCAGCGCCGGTGCCCGGGCGGAAGTTGGTGAAGGTATTTTCAAGACCGTATTCCTTGAGCATCTCGGTATTGTCCTGCTCACAAATCCAGCCCGCGGGACAGTTATAGAACCGGCCCTTGGACGGCTCTTCTGCATCGTGAAAAACACTGGCGTACTTGCTCAGGTCGGCGACTGTCTTGAGGTCGGGTGCTGGCGCCGGTCGATTGCGTTTGGCGTCCCCCTCGACGACGTAACGCGGGACGTACCAGCCCTGGGTCGCACCGATGATCGGCGCACCAACGCCGATGACCTTGCCGGCTGCCGCCGCCTTCTTCCAGACCTCGCTGCGCTCCATCCATTCTTCGCCAAACACCTGGATGTCGTTGGCGGCCAGGGCGGTCTCGAGAATGATGGTGTTACCCACCAATTGATCGGTCGCACAGCCATAACCATCCTTGAGCACGATCATCATGATGTCGGAGAGGAGCATCCCGCTCTCCCAGTTCAGGCCGGCAAACTTCACCGGCTTGCCCGACTCACACCAGCCTGCCGCCTGGCTTGACGCGCTACCGGCGAGCAAGCCAAGAGTGAGCAACGAGGCCAGCAACTTCTTCCTGCTTTTCATGATCAGACGCTCCGAATCATTATTATTGGGGGCAGCGAACTGTTGTGTGCGACACAGGAATAAACCGGCCGCAAACACGTGAAGCAAAGGCGTGAATCAATTGCAGTTATTGTTATGGGTGACACTCAAACCAATGGCTCGACCGTGGTGCGCCCGTAAAACAGTTGGCGGGCATAATCGCTGAATTCGACATTGGGTTGATCCACATAGGCGAACACTGCGTTGAGCCGCAACCGGTCCCCTTCCACCGGCGTTACCCGATGCAGTGAATAGCGACCACGGAACAATGTCAGGGTGCCCGGCACTTGCGGCAGCACTTCCACCTGCTGGGTTTTCGGGTCATCGAGGAACTGCCTGACCGCGTCATGGCAATCGTCGTTTTCGTTGCGCAGCATGCGCACGTACTCGAAATCCCCACCGGCGCTCGCCGCCTGGAGGGACAGCGTGACACTGAAGTCGGATCGATCGAAATGCCATCCCAGCTGCTGCCCTGCGGTGAATCCCTGCAGGTTGAGGGCGGCCAACGGATCGGCGTGCCGATAGAGCGCGTCCAGGTTCAGCACATCCTTGATGAAACACAGTACATCGTCCGATTGATAGATCTGCCGGATCGAGTGGTCGGCAGGAATATCGGCATAAGCCACGGTGTCTTTTTCGGTGTCCATCAGCCGTCGCAGCGGATGCTGCGCATCGACGCCCTCCTCCTGGGGTTTGAAATAAACCGTGTGCTTTTCCCGAAAATGGAACATGCGCGGGTGCAGTGCCAGGGTTTGGTCCGCCATGGCGACAACCGATTGATCGCGAACGAACCCCGGGAAGATTGCAACGCCCTCCTGCCCCAGCAACGACTGGCTCTGAGCGACCAGTTCAAGGTAAGCGGGATGGCTGCGATCGGTAATGGGGTAACGCTCCAGGTCGACGATATCGCCCAGGGTCAATACAGGTGTGAAAGGCAGGTTAGTCATTGTTGTTGGTCTCCGGTGGGCTCTGCTGGATTCAGATTGCAACGGCACCAAAAACAAGTCACGCTCATAATTTTACGCAATTTTGTGAATTATTTTCAGGTCGCCTGCCATGAGACTGACGCTCGATCACCTTGTGATGTTGAAAACCCTGTCGGAAGTCGATTCGGTCACAGCCGTGGCCGAGCGTCTATGGTTGACGCCTTCGGCTGTGAGTCATCGTATTCGCGAAGCCGAGCGGCGGCTTGGGGTGAACCTGACGGAACGATCGGGCGGAAAACTGCGGCTCAGCCCTGCCGGTGTGCGCCTGGAGCGAGCCGCCAGGGACATCATCGCGATACTCAATGAGGCCGAGTCCGAGGCCCGGTCCATGGCCGGTGGCGTCACCGCTTTTGTCCGCATGGGCGTCACCTCCTACGGCCCGTTTCGCTGGATTCCGAAATTCATCAAGCACTATTCCAGCCTTCGGCCCGACATCGAAATCACCCTGGTCACCGTGCCCCGCGATGACGTTTACGCGAGCCTGATGCAAGGCCGGCTCGACGTGTCCATCATCGATGACGGCATGGTGCCGAGTGGCGTGGCAAAACTGCCGCTGTTTCGCGATGACCTGATTGCGATCATGGCCACCGACCATCCCCTGGCGGGCAGGACGAATATCTACGCCGAAGACTTCAAGACCTACAACCTGGTGACCTACTCGACCGATCGCGCCAGCGGTTGGGAGTACGACCGGTTCTTCGCCCCCGCCAGCATCTTGCCGCGCCGCATGATCACCGTGGAGTTGATCGAAGCCATCGTCGAACTGGTGCGTTCAGGCTACGGAATCAGCATATTGCAACGCGACCTGGTGACCCCCAGTCTCGAGCGCGGGGAATTGGCGTGGGCCGCCCTGAATGACGGACTGGATATCGCCTGGAACGCCATCGTCCGCCCTTCGGAGCGGGACGACAGTGAGGTCAATCAAATGGTCAGAGCGCTTGATGCGTGGATAAAGAATGCTGAAACACTTGGGCACCGCTAATAAAGCCGGGCGTTCAAACGTTCAATTCCCAACGTTCCGGAACACGCAAGGACTGAGGGTTAATGCGTCGCAAACACCACGCCCACCTGCTCTGCATACTTTAACCAGGCATCCTTGAGCCGCTGCACCGTCTCAGGCTGGGAGGCAGCCAGGTCTGTGGTTTCGCCACGGTCCTGTGCCAAATCAAACAATTGCCATTGCAACGGTTGCACGCTTGCGCCAAAGCCTGCCTGGGGTCGCAGGCCCAACAGCTTGAGATTGCCTTCTCGGTAATAAGCATTGCCGAACAGCTCTCCGGCCAGGCTGTCGTTGCCGTGCGGGCTGCCATTACCGGCAAGCATTGACAGCATTGATTTACCGGTGATCGGGTGTTTACTCGTGTCCGTTGGCGCTTCGTTTGGCAATGCGATACCCGCCAGTTCCAAAAAGGTTGGTGCCAGGTCATCTACCCGCGCAACACCGCGCTCCATGCCTTGGCGACGCAGTGTCTTGGGCAGTTGGATGATCGCCGGCACGCTGATGCCGCCCTCGGCGGTGGTGCCTTTGAACAAGTGGAACGGCGCTGCACTGACCTCGGCCCAGCGCAGGCCATAGTCGATCTGAGAACCCTTCTGCCCGAGGTTGGCAAAGCCATTGTCAGTGTGCACGCCCGGCGGATAGAACTGGGTGTGGTTCTCCCCGGCCGCACCGTTATCCGACATGAACACGATCAACGTGTTGTCGTACTGCCCACTCTCGCGCAGATAATCGATCACCCGGCCAATGTTATGGTCAAGGTTATCGACCATGGCGGCGTAGATTTCCATCTTCCTCGACTCGACACGCCGCTGTTCAGGACTCAACTGGTCCCATCCCGGCAACGTTGGATTGACCGGTAGCGGATTCGCAGGCTGGGCATCCCTGGCTATCAGGCCGAGGCTTTTCATCCGTTCGATCCGGGCCAGACGTACGCTGTCATACCCCTGATCAAATTGTCCCTGGTACTTGTCCAGGTATTCCCTGGGTGCTTGTAGCGGCCAGTGCGGCGAGGTGTAGGCGGCGTAGGCGAAAAACGGCTTGCCGTCCTTTTTGCTGTTTTGCAGGTAGCTGATCAGCTTGTCGGTGTAGAAATCCGTGGAGTAAAAGTTGTCCGGCAACGTCACGGCCTTGCCGTTTTCACGATAGTGCACTTGCTCGATTTTAGTCGGATCGACACTCGAGGGTTTGAAGTGTGCAGCACCGCCCTCAAGCAAAGTGAAAGACTGCTCGAACCCCCGTTGATCCGGGCCTTGATCCGCCTCCAGCCCCAAGTGCCACTTGCCAACCATCAGCGTGCTGTAGCCGCCTTTTTTCAGTAGATCGGCAATTGAATAGGATCGCTGGTTCAAATACCCCTCATAACCTGGCTTGCCGCGTTGAAAGGGTTGCAGCGCTTCAGCCATGGTGCCGAGCCCGGCGAGGTGATTGTCGGTGCCGGACATCAGCATCGAACGCGTGATCGAACAGGTGGGCGCCGCGTACATGTTGGTGAACTGCACACCATCGTGGGCCAACTGATCCAGGGTCGGCGTACTGATGTCACCGCCATAGCTGCCCAGGTCGGAGTAACCCAGGTCATCGGCCACAATCAGCAGGATATTGGGCTGTGCAGATTCAGCGCTGGCCGCCATGACCAGACTGCTGCCCAACGCCAGCATGGCCGTCAATAAAGTTTGCGGCAGACGAAAAAGAGGCATGTTGTTTCTCTTGTTGTGTTTTGATCGAGGACTTTTCCTGCTGTTCCCCCAGGCGCCCTACTCTTCGAATATCGCTACCGCTCGCACAAATCCGGCCGACGCGTGCTTGATCTTGTAGGGGAAGCATGACACCACGAATCCACTGGCCGGCAGGGATTCCAGGTTGGCGAGCTTTTCCATTTGCCCATAACCGATATCGCGCCCGGCCTTGTGCCCTTCCCAGATGATCGAGGCATCGCCATCGGCTGCAAAGCGCTCGCGGGTGTACTTGAACGGCGCGTCCCAGCTCCAGGCATCGGTGCCCACGACCCGCACGCCACGTTCCAGCAGATACATCGTGGCTTCACGACCGATGCCGACGCCGGCATCCAGATAACCCGGTTGCCCGAACAACGCGCCGGCACGGGTGTTGATCAGCACGATGTCCAGCGGCTGCAATTGATGGCCAATTCGCGCCAGCTCGGTTTCGATCTCGTCGGCGGTCACCACATGACCGTCCGCCAGGTGCCGAAAGTCCAGCTTCACACCCGGTTGCAGGCACCAATCGAGCGGTAACTCGTCGATGCCAAACGCCGGCTGGCCGCCGTCGGTGGTCGAGGCGTAATGCCAGGGCGCATCCATGTGCGTTCCGCTGTGGGTGGTGATGTGCAGCCGCTCGGCCGCCCAGGATTCGTTGCCCGGCATCTGCTCGAGTTGCAAACCCGGGAACATCGCCGCCATCTCCGGCCAGCCTTGCTGGTGATCCATGTAATCGATTTTCGGCAACAACGGTGGCGGATCGGTGTAGGGGTTATTGTCCAAGGTGACCGAGAGGTCGACGAGACGACGTTTAGGCTTGGTTGGCAATGACATCAAAGGTCTCTCCGGTGAGCGGCAAGCGTCGGGGGGCCGCGGGATTCAGGGAATTGCGCACCAGCGCGGCAGCGTTGCGGTCATGGCTGAAACCGGCAGCGCGCGCCTGAGGTGTTTTCAATGGCGGCAGACGTCCGAACAATGCTTCCAGGCGAGCGTCAGGCGCGAAGCTGATCAATGCGCGGCGCTCCTGCCCGTAACGCTCAGCCAATGCATCGATGACCTGGGCAATCGACAAATGCAGCACCGGCAACTGCCACACCCGTTGAGTTCCAGGCACGTCGCCATCGAGCTCCGCAGCGTGGATCAGGTTGTTCACGCAACAGCGGGCGGACATCCACCACGCCGTCGCCTCTGGCGAGACCGGGCATTGATAGGGTTCACCTTCGGCAAAGGCCCGCATCAGGTCGCTCATGAATGCAGAACGCAACCCGTTGGGTTCGCGGGGTCGGGCGACGATGCCTGGCAGGCGCAACACACGACCGTCCACATCTCCGCGCCGGGCCAGATCGCTGATGGCGCTTTCCACCATGGCTTTGTGGGTGCCATAGGACAATTCGGGACGCAGTTCGGCAGTCTCGTTCATGCGTGCCGGAAGAACCCCGCCGTACACCGCCACGCTGCTGGCGTACACCAAAACAGGCGGCTGGCTTTTGTTGCGCAGCTGGTTGAGCAATTCCAGGCTGGCCAGCAGATTGACCTGGTATCCGAGTTCGTACTGTTCTTCTGCCGCGCCACCTGGAATGCTGACCAGATGGAACACCACGTCGATGCCGTCGGCCAATACCCGACGCATCAAGGCCGGGTCGGTCACACTGCCGAAATGACGGCGAAGACGGGTGTCGTCCGGCAAGTCCTGCAAGTCTCTATCCAGCACCAGTAACGTGCCAATGGCTTGCCCTCGCAAGTTGCCCTGCGCCAGCAGGCAACGCACCAGCTCACGGCCGACAAAACCATTGGCACCGGTAATCAACACACGCATAAGCCGCTCCTCAGCCTTGGGCCTGAACGATGCATTGATCGATTGCGCCGAACAGCGACTGTCCATCGCTGCCGGTGACATCCATGTGCACGCGGTCGCCAAAGCGCATGAAGCCGGTTTGGGCGGCGCCATGCTCAATCATCTCGATGGCACGGCGCTCGGCGATGCACGCCGAGCCCGCGGCTTTTTCGGCATTGGAGACCGTACCGGAGCCGATCAGCGTGCCGGCGCGCAGCCTGCGGGTGAGCGCGGCGTGAGCGATCAACTGGCCGAAACTGAAGTTCATCTGCCCGCCGTGCGGATGACCAAACCACTGGCCATTCCAGTGCACCTGCAATGGCAAATGCACGCGACCGTCGCGCCAGGCATCGCCCAATTCGTCCGGTGTGATGGCCAGCGGCGCGAAGCTGGAGGACGGTTTGGCCTGCAAGAATCCAAAGCCCGTGCGCATTTCCCGAGGGGCCAGGGCGCGCAAACTGACATCGTTGATCTGCAGGATCAGCTTGATATGTTGCTGCGCCTGTTCGGCGCCGCAGCCCATGGGCACATCATCCACCAGCACCACAAACTCGCCTTCGAAGTCGATGCCCTGGCTCTCGCTCGGCAGCGCGATGTCGTCGCGTGCGCCAATGAAATCGTCGCCGGCACCCTGGTACATCAGCGGCGTGTGTTCGACGCCGTCGATGGGGTCAAGATTGAAAGCCTTCTGCATCAGCGCACCGTGGCTGAGAAAGGCCGAGCCATCGCACCATTGATAGGCGCGGGGCAGTGGCGCCATCGCCTCGACAGGGTCAAAGGCAAAGGCACCCGCCGCCTCGCCCGCATTCAACTGATTCGACAGCTGCTGCAAGCGCGGCTCGACGCGACTCCAGTTCTCGATGGCCTCCTGCAAGGTGAGCGCCACGGAACGGGCATCCAGCGCCCAGGCAAGATCCCGCGAAACCACCACGAGTTGACCATCGCGACTGCCGTTTTTCAGGGTGGCGAGTTTCATGCCGATGCTCCCTTGCCGTTGCTCAATTCATCGGCATAGCGCCCGTCGAGCAAGATGAAAACCATGCGCGCCATCGCTTCGGTGCGGTTGCTCCAGGCATGATTGGTACCGCGTTGAACCACCACGTCGCCGCGTTTGAGGTGCACTTCTTCCTCATCCAGCACCAACCAGACTTCACCTTCGGTGACGATGCCGTAGTCGAGGGTCTCGGTGCGGTGCATCAATTTATGCCTGGAGTCACGCTGGCCGGTGCCTGCATGGGATTCACCGATTTCGGCGAACACCGCCGCGGCATCTTCAGCGCTGACCTGGTTCTGCACGCTGTCCGGCGGAATATCCACCACCCGGATAACACTGCCCTGTGCCCCGGGACTGAGTTGCAGGGGTTTGTTGCTGGGGTCGCTGGCGTTGTCGAGCGAAGCCGGGGTGGTCGTGCTGTTCCACAGTTCATGAAACACCGTGCCCGGCACCGCCGACAGCGCGAACACGTTCGGCGTCGGCCCGTTGCTGGCGACAATGGCCTGGCCCTGCTGATCGTGACCGGTGACCACTCGTTTGAATTCAGGAAGCGCTTGCATGGAAAATCCTCGTTCAATTTTTGTCGGCGAGGGTCGTGCCACCGACCACAACGTTTGTGTCGTGCAACAAACCACCCAGCCTGGGCACGGCCAGACAAAACACCGCCACCAGCAGTTGCAGGCCACCGACGATGGCCAATGCCTGAGGTAGCACCGTGGAGTCACCACGGGTCATGCCAAGAACAACGAGAGGGCTGATGAATTCGCCAGCGAAGATCGCGGCGGTGAAACACCCAGCCGCCCGCCCGCGCTGATGAAAACCGACTTGCGCCATGATCCAGGTGATCAGTGTCGGCAGCATCAAGCCGATGCCCAGGCCATTGATCGTCACTGCAACCACGACCTGCGTATGGGTCGCGGCAGCCGCCATCAATAACCCGCCAATGCCTGCAAGTACGTAGGCACTCATCAGCAGATGCTGCCCTCGCATGCCACTGAACAATCGAAAACTCAGTGCACCGACCAGCACGCCCAGTTGGTTGGCGCCCATGGTCATGCCGATTTGTTGTGGAGCATCGACGTGCAGCAGGTTGAGCAGATACCCGGCCTGCACCGGCACGATGAACAGGCTCAAACCTGCCAACAGCGACAACACGTACAGGGGTGTAAGCCCGCGCCACGGGAATTTTCCGGTAGGCAATGCCTGTGAAGGTTGCTCAGGCTGCGTGCGGGCTTGCGGCTCCCACAGCTGCCAGGCCATCAGCGGCAGAAAAATCAAACCGACGGCGTACAACGCAAACGGCGTACGCCAGTCGTTCTGCCCCAGGAAGCCACCCAACGCGATGAATGCCGCAGCCGACAAAGACGTCGCGACCATCTGCAAGGCAAACAGACGCTCGCGTTTGGCACCGCTGTAGTAGTCACCCATCAGTGTGGTGCAGCAGGTCATGATGCCCGCCTCGGCCAAACCAATGCCGGCACGGCTGAGCACGATGGCCTGCAGCGACTCGAGCCAGAGCGGCAGCACGCCGCAGAGCACATACAGCACCATGCTCGCCAGCAGTAACGGCTTGCGCCCAAGTCGATCGGCAATCAGCCCGGCGAACGGTGCCAGCAAGGCAATCACCAACGCTGGCAGCGTCAGTACGATGGGGACCAGCACGGCGCTGCCGTCGACGCTGGCAAAATGCGCCTGCATCCTCGGCAACACCGGGGCCAGCAACACTGCGCCCAGCACTGGCAAGCAGCTGCCCAACAGCAGCAACAGCGATTGCGCCACTCCGGCTTTCCGAGCAGGTTTTACGACGGTTTCAGCGACCATGACAGGGCTCCTTGATTTGCAGGTGTTGAACGTGCGCACCCACTGCCTTCTCGGCATCCGTCTCGTTGGGCATCGCCGCAACGGCAACCTGCGCCTTGCTGCGTGCGGGTAACAGGAAGTACGCCAACGCCGGCAGCAACACCAACGCGCCAACCATGTTCCAGACAAACATGAACGCCAGCAGCACGCCCATATCGGCCTGGAATTTGATGGGTGAAAATGTCCAGGTCGCCACGCCGATGGCCAGGGTGATACCGGTCAGCATCACCACCTTGCCGGTGGAAACCAGGGCGCGGTAATACGCTTCAGACAGGCTCTCCCCCTGGCGCAGATGCCCCAGGAGAATGCTCATCACGTACAACGCATAGTCGACACCGATGCCGACGCCCAAAGCGATGACCGGCAGCGTGGCGACTTTCACACCGATGTTCAGCCAGACCATCAACGCTTCGCAGAGGATGGACGTGAGCATCAGCGGAATCACCGCGCACAGCGTGGCGCGCCAGGAGCGGAAGGTGATCAGGCACAGCAGAATCACCGCAGCGTAGACCCAGACGAGCATCTCGCGGTTGGCTTGCTTGACCACGATATTGGTCGCCGCCTCGATGCCGGCGTTACCGGCTGCCAGGAGGAATTGCACCTCGTCGGTGTTGTTCTCGGCGGCAAACTTTTCCACGTGTTCGACCAGGCGGGTCAGCGTCTCGGCCTTGTGGTCGGTGAGGTAGGCGTACAGGGTCAACAGGCTGCAATCTTCGTTGTACAACCCCCGCGGCGCGCTGGCGGTGATCATGTTGAGCATCGCCTGGTTGTTCTGCAGCTCGTACCACTTCGGATTGCCCTCGCTGAGCCCCACCAGCATGCGCCGGTTCAGCAACGCCAGCGAGTTGGTCGAGTCAACGCCCGGCAAGGCGCGCAGTTGCCAGTCGAGGGCATCGACCTTGGCCAGAATGTCGTAGCGCGCACAACTGCTGGCGGGGGTTTTCACCATCACCGCGAACAGGTCGCTGCTGGCGCCGTAATGACGGGTCAGAAAAGCATCGTCCTGGTTGTAGCGCGAGTCCGCACGCAGTTCCGGCGCACCGGCGTCGAGGTCACCAATTTTCAGTTGCAGGCTGACCAGAAAGCCGAGCGCTGCCAAGGCGAGGCTGATGGCGATGCACAGGCTGGCCCAGCGCCGATGGGTGAACAGGTCCAGAAAGCGCCAGAACCCATGGCGCTGCTGACCGCTTTGCTCGGCCTGTTCGCTCTTGAGGCTCAGTTGCGCGGCACGCGGTGTCACGCCGACATAAGAGAGCAACACCGGCAGCAGAATCAGGTTGGTGAAGATCAGCACCGCCACGCCGATGCTGGCGATCACCGCGAGGTCTTGAATGACCTGGATCTTGATCAGCATCAGCACCGCAAAACCTACGGCATCACACAAAAGCGCTGTCAGCCCGGCGAGGAACAGGCGCCGGAAGGTGAATCGCGCAGCCACCACCCGGTGCATGCCACGCCCGATGTCTTGCATGATGCCGTTCATTTTCTGCGCGCCATGGCTCATGCCGATGGCAAACACCAGGAACGGCACCAGCACGGAGTACGGGTCTAACTGGTAATTCAACAATGGCAGCAGTCCGAGCTGCCAGACCACCGCCACCAGCGAGCACAGCACTACCAGCACCGTACTGCGCAGGCAGCGGGTGTACCAGAACAGCACGGCGGTGGTGATCAGGATCGCGACGGCGAAGAACAGCAGGATCTGCTTCAGGCCGGCGATCAGGTCGCCGACTTTTTTCGCGAAACCGGTGATGCGAATATCGATGTCATCGCTTTGATAGGTGCTGCGCAGGGCTTCCAGTTGCGCGGACAAGACCGCGTAGTCCAACGCTTTGCCGTCAGGGGTGGTTGCCAGCAACGGCACGTAGATGATGCTGGAGGCCTGGTCGAACGCTACCAGTTGACCGAGTTCGTTGGAGCGCTGCACATTGCGCCGCAGTGCATCGAGGTTGGCGGCGGTGCCGCTGTAGTCATCCGGGACCACCGGGCCGCCGTCGAGACCGTCTTCGGTGACGGCGACCCAGCGCGTGGCCGGTGTCCATAGCGACTTCATGTACGCCCGGTCGATGCCCGGCAGCAGGTAGAGTTTGTCACTCAGCGCCTGCAAGGTTTTCAGGTACTGGGCGTCATAGATATCGCCGTGTTTGTTGGCTACCACGATCCGCAGCGCGTTGCCTAAACCCGTGAGCTGCTTCTGATGCTCAAGGTAGTTGGCAATGTAGGGCTGTTGCGTGGGGATCATTTTTTCGAAGCTGGCATTGAGCTCGATACGGGTGGCTTGATAACCCAATACCAGGGTCGTCAACACACACACCAACAAGACCCACAGGCGGTGATTGAACAGTGTGCGTTCCACCACTGAACCGGAGCATGGATCGAAATTCGCCAGGCTTGCCGTGGCGTTGTCGAAAGACTTCATAACCTCACTCCGAAGCGTTGGCGATTGACGGCGACAGGCGCGTCAATCCAGTGAAACCCGCCAGCGTCAGGCTGCCGTCGGCGGCCTGGATAACACTGGAGACGGGCTTGCCGAGCGGTTTGCCGATAGGCTTGAGCATTGCGCCGGGCGGGTTGTCGGTGCGAAACAAGGCGCCACTCTGATTGACCAGCAACAACTGGCCGTCGTCGGTACGGATTGCATCACTGAAAGACACCGGCATCGTCACCGGCGCAGGCTGGAAGCTCTGGCCCAGGTCGCTGGAGACAAACGCATTGCCCTTCAACCCGGCCACGAGCAAGACACCGTCATCGCGCATCTGCACGGTAAAGAAGCTCCCCGTGTAAGGGCTTTCCAACTGCGCGAATGAATGACCGGCGTCGTCCGAACGAGCGAGGTAGCCCTGCTCGCCCGCCAGGAACCAGTGTTGTCCCTGTTGGGTGATCGCAGACAAGTGCGCACCCATCGGGTTATCGATGTTGCCCATGATGGATTGCCAAGTGACGCCGCCATCGTCGGTGCGAAAGGCAAGGCCATACGCCCCCACGATCAAGCCGTGTCGGGCGTCCACAAATTGCACGGCTAGAAACGGCTTGTCAGCGCCCTCGCCGGCCAGTCGTTCAGCCGTTTGCACCCGCGCGGCGGCCGCCTCCTGGTCGTTGGCCGAAGGCAGTTGCTGACGAGCACCTGCCAGTTCTATCTGTGCGGCACGCAGCCCATCGAGTTGCACAGCCCAGTGCTCACCGCCGTCATGGGAGACCAATACGACACCCGCATGCCCGACGGCCCAGCCCGTATCCGCGTCGATAAACTGCACGGCCGTAAGGCTGACGGAAACCGGTACCGCCGTTTGACGCCAGCTCACGCCGTTGTCATCGGAAAGCAGCACGATGCCCCGTTCACCGACCGCCACCAACCGCGCACCCGCACGGGCCAGGTCCAGCAACACCGCGGATTTCGCCTGCGGCGCCTGCATCGCCGGCGTATCGAGCGTGTCGCCCACCGCAGCGGCATGCGCCAGGCTCAACGGCAACGCCATAAGACACATGAGCCGACCCACCACCTGACAGATTCTGTTCATTACCGACCTCGACAAACCGTTTGAAACCGGATCACGGTCCACTCACCGCGACCCGGTCCGTCTCAACGAACCCCGGCACCCGCCATTGCCGCCGGCGAAAATTCGGAGGCCTTGTAGCGATCCACCATGCCGTACTGTTCTGGCAGGCCTGTGTAGACGTTCTGGATAAACCAGGCGCCGGAGGTCAGGTCGTAAAAGCCCGAGGACAATTGCGCCTGCGCGGGCAGGTCCGGGAGTACCGCTGGCAACGACCACAACGTCTTGGCCAGTTGGCCGTTGGCGTCCCAGCGGTCGCCCAGCATGGCTTGCCAGGTGTCCTCATCGAGGTAGTAGCGGCCCTTCGGCAACTGGTGACGCTTGCCCGGTGCCAGGTCCGCTTCCACGACCCACACCCGGTGCAATTCCCAGCGCACGTAATCCGGGTTCATGTGGTGAGCGAGGAACAGGTCTTCAGGTTTGGCGGCGGCTTGCACCTTGTTGGTGTTGTAGGGGATGTACATCTCCTGCTTGCCCACCAGTTTCCAGTTGAAGCGGTCCATGCGGCCCTGGAACACGCTCAACTCGTCGAACGACATCACCCCGGCAGTCGCGGGTGTCGGCGTATCGCAGCAGGCATTGGGCAGCTTGCGCACACGGCGCTGGCCGGTCAGGTAAACGTGCGCCTGGGACAGGTCGCCGTTGATGTTGGTGCGGCCCATGATCTGCTCGCCGGCGCGCAATGGCGGACCGACGTTGAGCAGCCGGAACAGCCAGTAGTCACCGGCAAACGACTCCGGCGTCCCTTCCTTGTAGTAATACGGCATTTCCTGAATGGCCTGGCCGTCGGTGGTCATCACCTGCTTGCCGTCTGCAGTCATCAGGTAGTGACGGAAATGCATCGACACTGAGGTGCCACGCCAATTCAACACGTGGTTCCACATGGCTTCGGCGCCGTTTTGCGGGATCGGAAACGGGATGCCGCCAAAGGCGCCTTCAGGTACCGGACCTGCGCTGCTGTCCACCAGTTTGGCGCGGGTGGCGTTTTTCAGGGTGTTGTCATACACCCATTGAGGCGCGGCGGCGGTGCGACGTGTCGGGTAAACGTCGATGCGATAAGTGTCCGGGAAACGCTTGAACATTTCCTTGGTGCCGTCGCTGAGTTTGCCGGCGTATTGCGCCAGGTTTTTCGAGGTGATGCTCAACAGCGGCTTGTCAGCGGCAAACGGGTCGCTGCGCTTGCCGCCTTCTTTGAACGAAGGGTCGACCTTGGTGTAGCCACCGTCCCAGGCGGGAATCGAGCCGTCAGCGTTACCGGCGCGCTCGGCCCCGAACGGTGTCAGGCTTTTCGACAGTTTGGCCGCGTCTTCGGCCGTCGCTGCCAATGTCACCTGACTGCAAATGGCCAGGCTTCCGAGCAGTGCCAAGCCAAGGGCTTTGAGCTTGAAGGCTGCGGTTTTCTTGTTGTGGGTCATGCGCAAGTCCTCTTAAAACGTGGTCTTGACGGAGAAAGCCAGGTAGTCCCGGTCTTTCAGCGATTGTTTGTAATTGAACTGGCTGGCGGCGTTGAGGTTGGTGTCTTCGGCGCCGTAGTAATGCGTGTAGGTCAGGCCGGCGGTGACGCGATCCAGGTAAGTGGCGGTGATGCCGATGTTCATGTCGCCGCCGTTGTCCGGGCCGAAGGAGCTGACAACGGCCGATTTGCCCAGCGGGAAGTAGCTGAGGCCGACCGGGAAACTGATGTCGATGCCGGAGAAGAGTTGGCGATAGGTCGGGGTGTAGACCACCTTGAACCCGAGGCCGTCGTCGGTGGCATTGGGGTCGAGGGCTGCACGGTTTTTGGTGACGCTCAGCAGTCGGTTCCAGGCGATCTCGCCGACCAGTCCCGATTCCCTGGCAAGGAAGTTCGGCCCGAACGAAGCAAGGACGTTGAGGTTGACGTGGGCAGTACGGCCGACCGCGTAGAGGGCGTCGTCATCGTTGTCAGCCACGACCCCGGGCAGCACGGTTTGACCGTTGGAAACCAGCGGCATGTTCCAGCGCATCGAGGCTTCACCGGCGAAGCTGTACTCATCAACCGTGGTAGAAAAACTGGCGCCGAAGGCACGAATGTCTTCCGGGTAGACCCAGTAGTATTCGCCGATCTGGCCCGTGCTGAAGTTCGGTGCACCGGCGGAGGGCTTGAGGTACAGCTTGGGGGTTTTGTCGTGATACTGGATCGCGTACAGGCCGTACTCGACCGTTTCCGCGCTGTACTTCAACTGCAAACCGCCCTGCCCCGAACTTCGTGCTTCCTTGTCATTGCCGTGGAAGAACGCCGCCGGACTGCCGGGATTGCCACCGAGAAACGCAGGGAATGGCGCCCCCACGATCAGGCGTTCGTTGCCTTCACCAATGGTGTCGCTGGTGGAGAAATAGCTGCCGGCACCTGGCAGGCGTGTCTCTTCCCATTCCAACTGGTAGTAGGCACCGAGCGACACGTCGTCGGTCAGCTGAAAAGTCCCCGACAGTTGATTGACCGGACGGGTGATTTCCTTGAACTGGGTGTTGGGTACGGACTGCGCCTTCACCACGTCGACCGGGCCCATGCCACCGGCAATCCCGTTGGCCCCGAAGAACAGGCTCTCACCCCAGATCAAGCCGTGGCGGCCCGCACGCAAGGACGTGGCGTGATCGGCCAGTTCGCCGTTCCAGTACACGAATGCATCGAGCAATTCACCGTCACCGCCATGCAGGTGACGGGTGTCATCGGTAAATTCGTCGTAGGCTACGGAACGGGCGTTGGCACGCGCCGGATCGTCGTTGTCATTGTCGTGTTGATAGGCGCTGTCGTACCAAGCGGCGCCACTGAGGCGCGCACCGACGTTCTTGAACGACATGTCCAGTTCGGAGAGGATGTCCGTGCGATTGGAAATCAGGCCTTTTTTGAACGCCCGATCGCCATCGTCCTGGTTGAGTGACACCTGCCCTTCGGTCAGTTTGCTGCTGGGATTTTGGGTGCGCCATGCGGCGCTGTACTTCACTGTGTTATCCCAGCGCAGGTTGAAATCAGGATTGCCGGTGTCTACCTGAAAGGCATGGGCAGCCTGGCTGCACAGCACCAGCGCAGCGGCCAAGGTGAAACCAAAGGGTGCAGACGTGCAGACCGGGCGGCGCGCAAGCGTCGCAGTCGTGGAACTAACCATCGCATTAACCTCTTGTTTTTATAGTGGTAACTGCTGTGGGTGAATCAAATGGGCTCGGCCGTCAGCGCAAGCATCTGCTTGACCAACCCGATCCGATCGAACTCGCGGTCGTGCTGCATTTCCTTGTCGCCAGCCAACACCGAGCTTTCGCTGATGTACTTGCAACGCTCGAACCGGCGCGCCATGAAGCGCTGGAGAACCTGCTCGATGCTGCCGTCGCCAGTCAGTTCTTCACTCAGTACGATGGCGTCTTCGATCGCCATGCCCGCGCCCTGTCCCAGATGTGGCGTGGTCGCATGGGCAGCGTCGCCGATCAACAGGACACGACCGCGGTACCAGGGCTCGTTGACGAAGACCACCTCCATGGGCTTGTAAACCACTTGGCTGCTGTCGGTGATTTGTTCACGCAACTGACCAATGAGGCCGGTGAAACCTTGCAGGCGCTGACGCATCTGCTCGGCCAGCGTCTGTGGGTCCATCCAGGGATTGGACGGTTCGTGGGAGGTGAGGAACAGGTACATCAAGTCACCAGCCAGTGGCACCAGGCCGGCGTTGCCGTCAGCGCTCTGGTAGTTGGCGAGGTGATCGATTTGCGGGTCGCGAGGGAAGTTGTAGCGCCACACCGATTGACCCGTAAACCGTGGTTTGTAAGTGTCACCAAACAGCAGGTCGCGCACTTTGGAGAACAAGCCATCGGCGCCCACCACAAGGTCGTAGTCACCGCGGCTGCCATCGGTGAACAACACGTCGATGCTGTCACCCTGGTCATTCAGGGTTTCCACACTGAGCCCCAGGCGTACTTTGGCGCCCAGCTCCAGGGCGGTTTCACTGAGGACTTTATGCAGTGCCAGACGTGAAATACCGACGTTCGCCGGGTAGGCAGGCCCCGCCAGGCGCTGACCCGGAATGCGCGCCAATTGCTGGCCGGCCGGGCCATAGATGGCGACGTCTTCAAAGGCGTACGCCGCATCCAGATAACCGTCGAGCACGCCGAGCTTGGCCATCTCGCGGACGACGTTGCTTTGCTGGATGATCCCGACACCGTAAACGGTCCATTCTGACTTGAGTTCGATCAGATCGACTTCAATGCCCTTGCGTCGCAGTGCAATGGCCGCACACAAACCACCAATACCACCGCCCACGATCAGAACTTTGTTCACTGCACTCATGGCTTACTCACTTTTTATTCTTGTGATTCGATGCAGCGCCGGGCACTGCGTCGTCAGGTTCAGCTTCCTGTCAAAGCAGGGATTTGACTAATCGCGAGTAGGGATGCGATGTATCGCCAAACGCGATACCTCAACCAACCCTGACAACGCCGTCGCTACAGGCATTTGCAGCACCACCCAACCCTCCTCCAGGCGCCATGGCAACGCGTCCAGCTTCTGGCCCAGACACGGGCCGTAGACGCATTCGCCGGTCTCCGGAAGAAACTGCGCACCGTGGGCGTAACAGACGATCAACTGACCATCAGCCGACAAAAACCGGTCCTTGCGGTACTCCAGGCGCACATCCAGATGCGGGCAACTGTTGCGATAAATCCGCACCTGCCCCTCGTGCACCAGTGCAAAGACACTGTCCCTGCCACGCTGCAATGGATCGAAGCCGCGCGCCTGCCCTTCCACCAGTTCGTCCATCCGGCACAGGGGGAAATCGCTGTGATCCATGACAGATACCTACCGCGGCGGGCCGCCCGGCGCCCATTTTTCCTTCGAGGTAAACAGGAACAACTGCGAGTTGTCCGCCGACAGCGGCGCACGGCGCGCCTCCCAGGCGTCATCGTGTTTGTCCATGTCGGCGTCGTATTCGATGTGGCAGCCCAGCGGACTGTTGAAGTACCAGAACCAGTTGGAGCCAAAGAGGTGACGACCAGGGCCCCAGAAACTGGTCCAGCCTTTTTGCTCGAAGCGCGTACCGGCCAGCAACACTTCAGTGCCGCTGCCCATGTGGAAGGTGAAGTGTTCGCAGCCCTTCATGTGCGGCGGGGTCTGGATCATGAACAGGCAATGGTGATCATCGGAACCCGCAGGGCGCATGAATGGCCCCGCGCCGATGAAGGTGTCGGTGGTCCTGAAGCCCAGGCGTTCGGCGTAGAAGGCTTCGGCCTTGACGGCATCGGGGACGAAATACACGACGTGCGACAGCGTGCGTGGCACCGCAGCCATTTCGAGGGTGATGCCCGGCTGGTTAAGCGGACGCTGTGGTGCGTGGCCGGCAGCATTGGTCAGGTCATCAGGAGCGTTGAAGGGCTTGCGAACGCTGACCTGGAAAGCAATTGCAAAACCCATGTCGTCGACGCTGTGCAGCACGCCGTTTTCACGGGTGACCTGACGGTCTCGCGCCAACTCGTCTTCGATGGCGTCGAGGTCAGCCGCGCTGGCAACACCGTAGATGGTTTCGCGAATCGAAGGCGCCGGGCCGATGGCAGCCGGCAGGCTCGGGTCGTCCGCACGGCGAATGATCACGGCAGTGCCGTCCAGTGCTTCAAAACGCCCGCCATTGCTGTCGACGTCAACCGGCGCCAGGCCGTAATCACGCAGGCAATCGGTACAGGCTTGGATGTCATCGACGCCAAAAATCAGGGCATCAAGGCCAATGATGTTCATCGCTACCACTCCATTGAAATTAGTATCCGGAAGCAGGCACCGAGGGCTCGACAGGCCCGTCAGCGATGCATGGAATCCGGTGGTGGTGTCGGCGAAAAGTCCGACTGCGGCGAAGATTGCCGTGCGGTTTGGCAGCTGACTAATCGCAAGTGGGGATGTGACCTATCGGCAAACGCGATACCTGAGCGTGCTGGGTATCGGCTCACGGGCGGGGTTGACGGGACGATGAATTAACCGGAATGTATCGTGAAAATAAATACAAGAACGGACATGCCTGATGCGTTTCAATCACCTGGATCTGAATCTGTTGGTCGCACTCGATGTACTGCTCGAAGAGCAGAACATCACCCGCGCCGCCGAACGCTTGCACATGACGCAGTCCGCCACCAGCGGTGTATTGGGACGCCTGCGTACCTATTTCGAGGACGAACTGCTGGTGCAAGTGGGGCGTAAAATGCAGCCCACGCCTTACGCGCAGGAGCTCGCCAAGCCCATCCGCGAAGTGCTGCTGACGATCCAGTCGTCGATCACCGCCAAGCCGGTGTTCGACCCCACGACCAGCAAACGACACTTCCGCCTTGTGACCTCGGATTATCTGATCAGTGTGCTGTTTGCCCAGGTGATTCAGAAGATCCATCAGGAAGCGCCCAACATCACCTTCGAGATGCTCGGCCCTGGCGACAATTCCGGTGAATTGCTGATTCGCGGCGAGGTCGACCTGATGATCGTGCCTGAGCGCTACATCATCGAAGGCCACCCTCACCAGCTGTTGTTCGAAGAGGACCACGTCTGCGTGGTCTGGCAAGGCAATACCCTGGTCGGCGACAGCCTGACCCTTGAGCAGTACATGGACATGGGCCACGTGTCTGTCGGCTTTGGTCGCACCCGGCACTTGAGCATCGAAGAATGGTTCATGAACCAGTACGGTTTCAACCGCCGTATCGAAGTCATCACCAACGACTTCAACACCCTGCCACAACTGGTCGTCGGCACCCAGCGCATCGCCACCATGCACCAGCGTCTGGCGCGGTTGTACGCCGAGCACCTGCCGCTGCGCATCCTCAATCCACCGGTGAGAATACCGGTCATGCGTGAATTCATGCTCTGGCACCGCAGTGTCGACGGCGACCCCATGCATCGCTGGCTACGTGAACGCATCAGCGAATTCATCCAGCATCTTGAGCATGATCATATCGCCGCTCGCGATACCTCCCATCCCGAGTCACGATTGGCGCATTAGTCGGCGCGTCCTTAACGTGCCTTGTGAACGACAAGGCAACCACAAGGACAACAACAATCATGTTCCGTTATTTCCCGACCAATTACGTGTGGAATCTCTCCGTCGACCTGGCCATCGAGATGGGCGCCCGCATGGGTGAAATCGAAGAGATGTGCGCGCCGCTGCAGGACGCCGCCCAGCAACCCGACGCCGCTGGAACCAAGGCGTTTCGCGAAACCTGGGCGAAGATGGCCGACAAACTCTGCGGCCTGGCCGAGGAAGATGAAGGCCATGGACGACTGCTGTCCGCCGGCGAAAAATACAACCGCGCGGCCACCTACTACCTCACCTGTGAACGTTTGCAGGCGCATGGCGCGCCGGGCCGGACGGAGCTGTACCAGCGTTTTTTGCAGACATTCAAACGCGGTATAGAACTGTCTCGCGAGAACTGTGAACGCGTAGAAATCCCCTACGAGGGCAAACACATTTCCGGCTTGCTGGTGCGTGCAGAAGGCGTGAGCGGCCCGGCCCCGATCCTGGTGCAGGTCAACGGACTGGATTCGACCAAAGAAATGAAATATCGCGTCGGACTGCCGGCGTGGTTGGCCAAACGCGGTATTTCATCGTTGATCATCGACCAACCCGGCACGGGAGAAGCACTGCGTCTGCATAACCTGGTCGCACGTTTCGACAGCGAACATTGGGCCAGCCGGGTGGTCGACTGGCTGGAAACCCGTAGCGATGTGGATGCCAAGCGGATTGGCCTGGAGGGCGTCTCGCTCGGCGGCTATTACTGCCCACGTGCCGTGGCGTTTGAACCACGGTTTGCCTGCGGTGTGGTGTGGGGCGCCAACCATGACTGGCGCGATGTGCAAAAGCGTCGTCTTGAAAAAGAAGGCAGCTTCCCGGTTCCGCACTATTGGGCGCACGTGTGCTGGGTGTGGGGGGCGAAAGATATGGATGAGTTCATGGCCATCTCCGAAAACGTGCACCTGGATGGCGTGCTGGATCGCATCAAGGTTCCGTTCCTGGTGACCCACGGTGAAAAGGACTCACAGATCCCACTGAAGTGGGCGCATCGCACTTACGAGCAATTGGTCAACAGCCCTAAACGAGAACTTAAAATCTTCACCGAACGCGAAGGTGGCGTGCAACATTCCAGCTTCGACAACAGCATCAATGCGGGTCATTACATCGCCGACTGGATTGCCGAAACATTGGGCGGCCACACCGCGTAACCTGCTCCCGCGATGGCGATGTCACATTCGCCATCGCCATCGCCAGCAAGCCGGCTCCTACAGACTTGTGTGATGCCAAACAATCCGAACTCACCCACGATCCTGTGGGAGCTGGCTTGCCGGCGATGGCGGCATCACATTCGCCATCGCCAGCAAGCCGGCTCCTACAGACTTGTGTGATGCCAACCAATCCGAGCTCACCCACGATCCTGTGGGAGCTGGCTTGCCGGCGATGGCGGCATCACATTCGCCATCGCCAGCAAGCCGGCTCCTACAGACTTGTGTGATGCCAAACAATCCGAACTCACCCACGACCCTGTAGGCGCTGGCTTGCCAGCGATGGCGGCATCACATTCGCCATCGCCAGCAAGCCGGCCCCTACGGATTTGTGTGATGCCAAACAATCCAGGCTCACCGACGATCCTGTGGGAGCTGGCTTGCCGGCGATGGCGTTTTGTCGAGCGCCGAACGAGCTCAGTTGGGTCCTCGGGTACCCTGGAAGGAGGTGATCTGCCACCCTTGCTCGCCAAACACCCAGACCTGCGTGGCAAAACCCTCCCCGCGAATCGACTGATCACCGCCCCGCTTACGCAACGTGTTGCACTGCGTACCGGTCATGACCGCCAGGCCTTCGCCATAAAAACGGATCAGCAATTCTCCCCGCTCGATGTCCAGATACTCTACGGCGCTTTTCGCGTACTCCAGATATTGCGCCTTGCCTTGCACCAATCCCGTGGTATGCACATACACCAGATCATCGGCGAACAGGTCGGCGACACGCGAATAGTCTTCCTCTACCAATGCCCGGCGGCGCTCTTGCTCAAGTGCCAGGAGTTCAGCTGTTGCGGATGCGGTGGTCATGGGGACTGCTCTCTATGGATGATGAGCGCGCACCATAGACGCCCGATCAGGCTCATAAAAAATCGCCAATCACGATGCCTGTCATCGTCACTCGCGATACCCGCCCCTTGAACCTGACCCGCGTCGCAAAGCCCCATTCCTGCTGACGTACAGCCGCTATCGACGCCATCAATACGTGAGCATTGATACAAGTTGCTGGTGGCTGCCATGGCCCTGCCCTAGCTTCGCTTTGCATAACAATCAGCAAAGCGGAACTGCCATGAATGCCCTGCACCTGAAATGCCAGACCTTGTTCGACGGTACTGGCCTGCAAACCCGTCAACAGCAAACCCTGATCGTGGAAAACGGATTGCTGTCCTATGTCGGTCCAACGGCCCTGGCGCCACAGCCGCAACCCGGAGACACCCTGCTGGACGCCGGCGACAACTTTGTCATGCCGGGCCTGGTGGATGTGCACACCCACTTGGCTTTCGGCAACGCGCAGAGCGAAGAAGACATCGATATCTGGACCAGCGACGAATTCCGCGCACTGCGTGGCATGTTCTTCGCCCAACATGTGCTGGCTGCCGGGGTCACCAGCATGGTCTGCCCGGGCGATAGCGGCCAACTCAGCATCGCCGTGCGCAACGCAATCGCTGCCGGTTTGTTTGAAGGCCCGCGAATTGCGGCCAGCAGCCGGGTCATCACCAATCGGCAGAGCCTCAACGACTGGTTCCCAAGCCGCGTAGGCGCCCCGGAATTTTTTACTGCGCGCCTGGTTACCAGCCGCAGCGAAGCGCTGGCTGAAATCCGCAAACAGGCCAAGGACGGCGTCGACCTGATCAAAATCGCCATGGACGGCACTCACCGCCGCCCGAATGGCGAAATCATCGCCGCGTTCACCGCCGAAGAAACCTGCGAGATGGTCGAAGAAGCCCATCGCCTGGGCTGCAAAGTGGCGACCCATGCCTACGGCCGTGAGGCTGTGATGTACGCCGCACGCGCCGGTGTCGACCTGGTGTTCCATGCCTTCTACATGGACGACGCGTGTATCGAGGCCTTGCTCGACGCCGGCAGCATCCTGGCGCCGACCATGACGTTTCCGCAAAACACCGTGGACTTCTGCCAACCCCACGATCCGGCCATCACTACCGGTTACGCTGGCTACTGTGCCCGTACCCTGGAAATCGGTTCGGCAGTGCTCAAGCGTGCCAAGGCAGCTGGCGTGCCTTTCGCGTGTGGCAGTGACAGCGGTTTCGCGGTAACGCCCTATGGCGAGTGGCACGCTCGTGAGCTGGAACTGCTCGTCACCCGATTGGGCTTCACACCCGCAGAAGCGCTGTATGCCGCCACCAATGTGGGTGCGCGCTGCATGCCACGCAGTGAAACCATCGGCACCCTCGAGGTGGGCAAGCAAGCCGACTTCCTGTTGCTCGACGGTTCGCCGTTGCACGACATCCGCATCCTGCAAGACCGCTCTCGCCTTAAAGCCGTGTACAAGGCTGGCCAATCCGTGCGCATGGAGCGCAGTCCCTACAACCCCAAACAGGTATCCGATTTCAACTCGTTGAAGTGGACTGACCTTTACACGCGAGACCGAGTAGCCCAGTTGGGCAAGTGGGCACAATGAGGACCAACATCATGCAACTACTCGACTTGATGACCGCCACCAACATCGCCAGTAACGCCATCCGCTTCGCTCGGGAAATGGGTATCAACCCCCTGGCGGTCGCGGTGCTGGATGCCGCGGGTCATCCATTGGCAGTCTTGCGTGATGAAGGTGCGAGTTTCCTTCGACCACAAATTGCCACCGGCAAGGCACGGGGTTGCCTGGGAATGGGTTTTGGCGGACGAGAACTTGCACGGCGCGCGCAAGCAATGCCGGCATTCTTCGACGCCATCAACAGCCTGACCGGCGGCGAAGTGATACCCGTCGCCGGCGGCGTGCTGATTCGCAACGCCGAAGGACTGATTCTGGGTGCCATTGGCATCAGCGGCGACACGTCGGACAATGACGAACGATGCGCTTTGCAGGCGATTGCCCAGGCTGCGTTGGTGGCGGACAACGGCGATCAGGTGGCGCGCTGATCAAGCAACGCGGCCTGCTCCGATAACAGGCCGCGAAACCACAGCATTGCCGGGTCATGGTCCTGATAAGGATGCCACTGCAATACCTGGACAGCGTCGGGAAATGCCAGCGGTGCCGGGTGAATACGCAGTGGATAATGTTGAGCGAAACGCTGCGCCTGGCGGCGAAATACGGTGGCGATCCGCTCCGTACCGACGATGAATTCGGGCATCAACACGAAGCTTTCAAGGGCCACCGCCACTCGCCGTTGAACACCCAACTCATGCAGGTGCGCGGCATCCATCGCCAGGTTTCGGCCATCGGCAAACTCGCGAACCACGTGTTGCGCACCGCAATAGTCGGCCAGGCTCAAGCCTTCGGCGAACCGGGGTTGCCCAGCACAGACGATGCAACAGAGCTGGTCGGTCATCAGTGGTACATGGGGATAAGCCGGGTTCAATCGCCCCTGAGGCACAATCACATAATCACTGCGGCGATAATCGAGTGCTTCGCTGACCACGTCACCGTCACGCGGTACAGGCATATCCCGCAGGCTCAAGCGCACGCCTGGTGCGACTCGGGCCAATTGAAGACTGACGGCCGGCAGCAGGACGCCAGCCACGTAGTCGGAAGCCACCAATGTGAAGTGTCGGTTGCAACTGGCCGGTTCAAAATTGACCGGTGCATCGACAATCTCACGGGTCAGTGCCAGCGCTTCACGCACTTTTGGAAGCAGTGCCAGACCGAGTGCAGTCGGCTCCAGACGCCGTCCGACCTGGACCAGCAACGGATCATTGAAATGCTCGCGCAAACGTCCGAGCGCCGAACTGGTTGCCGACTGCCCCAGGCACAATCGCTCGGCAGCCCGGCTGACGCTGCATTCGCTCAACAACGCATCCAGGGCGACCAACAGGTTCAAGTCAAGACGTCGATAACGCATGGTTTGCCTGGCTTGCGTCCAGAAGGTTTCTGATGACCGACAGACTGACGTGACAGAACGAGGCTGACTAATCGCGTTGAGGGATGCGACCTATCGCCAATCGCGATACCTGGAACCTATGCAAGCGTATGAACTCAAGCGTCGACCGGGTCGTACTCGTTCACGTTGGCTACTTGGGAGTGCAGCCGGCCCAACAACTCGACGAGGGTGTCCACCTCCGAGGCAGAAAGCCCGCTGAGCAGGCGTCGCTCTCGCTCCAGTGCAACCTTCAATACTCGCTCATGCAAGGCTATGCCGCTGTCCGTCAGGCTGACGGTGTAGCGCCGCGCGTCGGTTGGGTCCACTTGGCTGCGAATGTGCCCTGCCGCTTCCAGGGACTGGAGTGAGCGACTGACCGCGCTCTTGTCCAGACCGATCGTCTGGCAGATTCGGTTGGCGGTGATGTCATTTTCAACGGCAAGCATCGAGAGCATTCGCCACTCGACCACACCGATACCGAAGTGTTTGCGATAGCACTGCGACGCGCCTGCGGAGAGTTTGTTGGACAAAAAATTCAACAGCGCGGGGACATAACGCGTCAGGTTCAGTTGGGATTCTGCGGACATTGAATGAACACCTGGGATCGGCGGAGCCTTTTAAAATTGGTTGACACCGCAACTAAATAATCAGAGGATTTCTCAACCGAACGTCACGGGCGATTCGCTGCATGATATGCCGCCGCCCTGCCTCATAAAAATAATTATCAGGTTTTGGTCATGAACCCTTTCCATCTCATCGTCTGCTCCTTCCTCGTGCCAGCGCCCGGCTGATCCGTCCCCGGCCAGAGCTCCAACCGACTTTTTTTCAGCAGCCACTTCCGTGTGGAGGGACAAGTCATGCTTCAAGTCAACGTCACCCGCAAAGCAGACGAAGCCGAAGGCATCTGCAGTTTCGAATTATCTGCCGTCGATGGCAGTACGCTGCCGGCGTTCGAGGCTGGGGCCCACATCGACATTCACATTGCCGATGGCCTCACCCGCCAATACTCCTTGTGCAACGATCCCAAGGAGCGCCACCGCTACCTGATCAGCGTGCTCAAGGACCCGAGCTCACGGGGCGGCTCCAGAGCCATGCATGAGCAGGTGCGGTCAGGGCAAACGCTCACCATCAGCGCTCCGCGCAATCTTTTTCCGCTTGATCGCTCGGCACAACGACACTTGTTGTTTGGCGGTGGCATCGGTATCACCCCCATGTTGGCCATGGCTTGGGAGCTATCGCATCAAGGGGCCGACTTCGAGTTGCACTATTGCTTCCGATCAAGCCAGCGCGCGGCGTTCGTGGAGATGCTTGCTCAAGCCCCTTTCGTCGATCGCATCAGGTTTCATGACGACAGTGGCTTGCAGATACAGAAGCTCGATGCGCCGGGCCTGCTGGCAGCGCCGAACACCGACACCCATCTTTATGTGTGCGGCCCGGCCGGATTCATGAACTACATCCTTGATGCCGCGCAGAACGCTGGCTGGTCACAGGACCGGGTACATAAAGAGTTCTTTGCCGCAGACCCTGTCGATCAAAGCGCCAATGTGCCTTTCGAAGTTGAACTGGCAAGCAATGGCCAGGTTTTTCGGATCCCTGCCGACCGTACGGTATTCGAAGTGCTCGACGAGGCCGGTATCGCGATCGAGTCATCTTGCGAGCAAGGCGTCTGCGGCACCTGCGTAACCCGCGTATTGAAGGGCATGCCCGATCACCGGGACAAGTTCCTGACTGTGGCCGAACAAGCCGCAAACGATCGTTTTACCCCCTGCTGCTCGCGCGCCAGGTCATCACGCCTGGTGCTCGATCTGTGAATTCAAACAATAACATCAACCGTGCCTCCTGGAGAACACCATGAACACCTCCACTCTCCAAACGCTTGCCGAAGAAATTCCGGCGCCTGCCTTGCCCAGCTTTCCCCTTGACCAGTGGTACGTCGCTGCCCTGGGTTGGGAATTGAAGGACAAACCGGTGGGCCGGACATTACTCAACAAGCCTGTAGTACTGTTTCGCAAAGCCAACGGCGAGGTCGCGGCGCTGGAAGACCGCTGCTGCCACAGAGCATTGCCACTGTCGAACGGCACGCTCGAAGCAACGGGCATTCGTTGCGGCTATCACGGCCTGCTGTTCGATGACAGTGGAAAATGCGTCGAAATCCCGGGCCAGGACAAGATCCCGAGCAAAGCCAAAGTGCCGGCGTATCACGTGCGTGAGCAGGACCAGATCGTCTGGATCTGGTTTGGCAGTGAGGCTCGACCTGAGCCGAGTTGTGAGCCGCCTGTTTACTCAGTTCACAGCAGCGGCAAATACCTGTTCGACGGCAACGTGTACCACTACAACGCGCCTTATCAGCTGATTCACGACAACCTCATGGACTTGAGTCATCTGGGGTATGTCCACCTGCGCACCATCGGCGGCAACGCCAGCATTCACATGAATGCGCAGATGAATGTGGAAAGTGAAGACAACGTCGTACGGGTCGTGCGCCACATGCCTGATTCCGTTCCACCACCCACTTACACCGCCGCCTACCCCTTCAAAGGCAACGTGGACCGTTGGCAGGAAATCGAATTTCACGTCAGTCATCTGCGTATCTGGACCGGCGCGGTGGATGCCGGTACCGACTCACTGGATAACCCCGATCGAGGTGGCTTCCACATGCGCGGATTCCACGGCGTAACGCCGGAAACCGAAACCACCAGCCACTACTTCTGGACCATTGCCACCAACCCGGCGAGTGATCCAGAAACCATCAAGGCCAAGGTCGTGGAGCAAACCATCCTGACCTTCGATGAAGACAAGGAAGTGATTGAAGCCCAGTACCAGAACATGTGCCGGTTCGGTGTGCGCCCAATGATCGACATACACGTCGATGTCGGCGCCAATCGCGCCCGCCGGATCATCGAGCAACTTCGCCAATCCATCGCTTGAGTCATGGTACAGGCTTACTTCTCAGGCATTCGGGAGCGTCAGCGTTTGGGCTCGCTGCGACGCTCGGTGGGTGCTGCCGCCACCATTTTCGATGATGAAAATGAAGAAGGTATGCCCTCGATGTCCGAGGAAAACGCCGAACTGCGACGTCCAAAGCTGTTCCGGCTCAATGCCGGCCTGACGATTGCCTCGATGACTGGCCTGGTGGTGGAAGTGTTGCCGCTCATCCGGATTACACGCGTTATCGTTAACGACTATCGCGAGCAGGCTCTTTCCTACAAGGACTGCGCAATATCTGTAGGAGCCGGCTTGCTGGCGATGGACTCAAGAGCGCCGCGTTCATCCGGTTTACACGCGTTATCGTTAACGAACATCGCGAGCAGGCTCGCTCCTACAAGGGGCCGTGCAATACCTGTAGGAGCCGGCTTGCTGGCGATGGACAAAAGTGCGCCGCGTTTATCCTGATTACACGCGTTATCGTTAACGACCATCGCTGGCAAGCCAGCTCCTACAAGGACCGCGCAATATCTGTAGGAGCCGGCTTGCCGGCGATGGAACCGTAGTCCCTGCTGACCGGCAGCAGGCACGGCAGTCAAGGGTTACCCCGTGACTGCCGCGCTATCCCGAGTGCCGGATCAGTGCCCGCTTCTGATCATGTCCGCAGCCTTCTCACCGATCATGATGCACACCGAGTTAGGGTTCCCCGAGATCAGCGTGGGCATGACCGATGCGTCGGCAACGCGCAGCCCCTCCATTCCGTGCACGCGCAGATCCGGGCCGACCACCGAAAGCTCATCCACCCCCATGCGGCACGTGCCGGAGGGGTGCAGCGCGGCGTGCGCGTGCTCGTGGCAGAATTTTTTCATTTCTTCCCGGGTCCGGACCGCCCCGTCCGGCACATGCCGCCTGGCGATGAAAGGGTTGAAGGCCGCCTGGGACATGATTTGCTCACCCACCAGGCAACCATCCACCAGACTTTCAATATCGTAAGGGTCGGAGAAATAGTTGGGCACGATCCGCGGCGGTGACATCGGGTCGGCTGAATAGAGTTCCACATGGCCTCTGGACCTTGGACGTATCTGCCCCAGGTTCAGCGTGCAGCCATTGCCCCCGGGAACTGAATCGACGCCCTCTTCTATGCCGGCACCGACGACCATGAAGTATTGGATATCCGGATGGGCCGCTGCCTTGTCGCCCCACCAGAAAGCGCCGCCTTCAATGAGGTTGGACGCCGCCGGGCCTTGTCTGAACAAGGCGTATTGCAAACCGGCCATCATTTTCCAAAGGGGCTTTTTGTACTTGTCGTAGCTATGCGGCCCGGTCAGTTCATACACCAGCGACACTTCAATATGGTCCTGAAGGTTCTGGCCGACACCGGGCAAGTCGCTGACCACCTTGATGCCATGTTTATCCAGCTGCGCGGCGGGTCCGATACCGGACAACATCAACAAACGCGGTGAGTTGATGGCACCGGACGACAGAATGATTTCCTTGTCGGCATGCATTACATGACGCACGCCCTTCTCGATGTATTCAACGCCAATGGCTTTGCTGCCTTGGGTCAGGATACGGATGACCCGGCATCCGGTCTTTACGGTGAGGTTCTTGCGCGATTTGGCGGGTTTCAGGTAGGCCACTGCCGCGCTGCTGCGAAAGCCGTTTTTGGCGGTGATCTGATACAGCCCGCAACCTTCAGGCTGGCCCGAATTGAAATCTTCGTTGTACGGCAGGCCGTATTGCTGGCAAGCGCGAAGCCACACTTTGGTCAGCGGATGGATATTGATCGGATCGGAAACACCCAGCGGCCCGCCAACGCCATGGGCTTCGTTGCAGAAGCGCTCGTTGTCTTCGGCTTTTTTGAAGTACGGCAATACGTCCTTGTAAGACCAGCCGGTGGCGCCCTGCTCGGCCCAGCCGTCGTAGTCGGCCGGGACACCGCGGATGTAGATCATCGCATTGACCGAACTTCCGCCCCCCAGCACGCTGGCCTGGACCATCGTCGGCGTCTCGGTGCGGCGTTGATCTTCGGTAGGCTCCCAGGCATAGCGTTTGAGCAGCGGGCCTTGCGCCGTCTTGTAGTAGGCGCCGGGAATATGGATATAGGGGTTGCGATCGCGCGGCCCCTCTTCGAAAAGGACGACGGATGCCGTTGCGTCTTCGCTCAGTCTCGAAGCCACGGTGCAACCTGTCGATCCGCCTCCGATTACGATGAAATCCACCATTACGACCTCAGATCTTTTTAGTATTGGGAACAAGGCTGCCGGGAGCGGTGGCAGCCAATAGAGAGTGACAAGCCTTGACTTGCGCCTGCGCACTAACGGGCAGGCCGAAATCAAACTTGAAAAAGTACTTTTTGGTTGTTGTCGAAAAACTGGTTATCGACCCACAAGCCGGGTCAACAGTGACTTCAACTCTTTGGCGACTTCGTAACTGTTCTGTTGTTGCTGTTTCTTGCAAAACAACTCGCAACTCCACCAGCCCTCGTACCCGGTGGCCTTCACCGCGGCCGTCCACTCGACAAGGTCCAGGACCCCACTGCCCGTGGGCACATCCCTGAGGATTTCTTCGTTGGCGATACCGCCTTCATATGGCAGCGAATCACACACGTGCACGCCGTAGATCAGGTCTTTGTTCATCCTGGCAATGTCTTGCGGCTTCACGCCCGAGGTAAAGCAATGCCAGTAGTCGATGACCATCTTGACGTTATCGCGCCCGCTGCGATCAATCAGCTGAAGTTGGTGGTCCAGGCTGTTCAGTGGCGTCCAGGACAGCGCTTCAAGATAAAGAAGAACGTCATACTGCTTGGCCAGATCAGCCAGCAAAGTGAGGTTCCTGGCGGTCAAGTCATACTGGGTCGCTTCATCAAGACCCAGCAAGCCCGAGTAATGCTTGCTCTTGCCGTGTTGCTGGAAATCGATCACGGCCTGGACATTGATTGGCCCGGTGAGCACTTGCACACCTTTGGCGCCGGCCAGGTTGGCCAGCTGGAAGAGTCGCTCGGCCTCTTTGAGCAAGTCATCGCGTTCGGCACCCTGGCGCTCGATATCCCTCAGGTAACCAATGCCTGTGACAGGCACGTCCTTGAGCAGCTCTTTCAGTTCCGCTTCGGTGTAACCGGCCTGCAGCCAGGCTTCCAGTTTTGCGCTGTTGATCTCCAGCGCATCGAAACCCGCGGCCTTTTTAATGTCGATGTCCATCGCCAGGGTCGAGTGCTTTGCAACTGTGGAATGCAGGGCCAGGATATTGTTTTGGGTTTGCATATGACGCTCCTCCCGTTGTTATTCATTGTAGAGCGATCGGATTCAGGTAGAGATTTCGCAGCCACGCTAAATAAGGCGCGAACTGACGCAGTTACCGCGTCAGGTCGTGCGTGGCATTGGCCAACGCCCGTACCTTGAATGCGGCAGCCAACAGAACCTGGCGGTCGAGAACGCCCTCATCGACGGCCGCGACAATGGCTTCGGCGATGGCATCCAGACCCGACTCACTGGACACCAGCAACAGGTGTGCGCCAGCCGACAGTGACGCGACGGCGGTGTCGGTGATGGAGTTTGCGCGCAGGATGGACACCGCATCGAGGTCATCGGAAATGATCAAGCCGTCGAAACCAAGGGTGTCACGCAGCAGGCCGATCACGGTCGGCGAGGTGGATGCCGAATGCTCGGGGTCGAGCGCCGGGAACACCGCTGGCCCCGGCATCACCGCCTTGACGCCAGTGGCGATGACTTGCTTGAAGACCTCAAGGTTGTCGTGCAGCAAATGCACTGGCCCGGGAACCGTGGCCGGGGCAATCGCCGGATCCGCTTCAGTGATGTAATGGCCCGGGAAGTGTTTGGCCGTGGCAATCACGCCCGCCCGTTGCACCCCGCGGATAAAGGCACAGCAAACCCGGCTGACCTCGAGCGGGTCGGCGCCCAGGTGCCGGTTGAGCAGCCATGGGTTGGCGCCGGTGACCACGTCGACAATCGGCGCGAGGAACAGATTGACGCCCAGGCTGCGTGCCGCCCGGGCCATCTCGAAGCATCGATCTTCGATGTCCTGCGCGCTCAGCGCCTTGAGCTGCTCTCTCGAGGCGACGGCAGGAACCAATTGATGAAGGCGTTCGATGCCGGCGAGTTCCTGGTCCACTGCAATCAATACCGGCGATCCCGCCAACGAGGCCGCTTGCCGGGCGATGTTGACGAAGTCCGCCTGGGTTTCCGCGCCCTTTCGCGCCGCGCTCATGGCTCTGCCCACGTACTCGTCCCGTGTCTCCCCCAGCAACAGGGAAACGCCCCCGCGGCTCAGGTAACGACGGAGGTTTTCGTCCAGGTGCAAATCCCCGAACGCGGGAAGCAGTACCGAATATGCCGCTCTGTAGAGTTCGATAGACATCGATTTTCCTTGGTTGCGTAGTGTTGAGCACAGAAAGCGTGGAGGTGTCAGCTGGAGGGGAAAGGCACCCAGGCACGCCGTCGGCTGGACTCGACGCACGCCTGGGACAGGCCGACGCCGCGCACGCCCTCATGGATGTCGGGTAACGCAATGCGGGTTGCGCTGCGCCAGCCTGTGCCGGCATCGAGTGCCTCGGCGAAATCGGCGTAGAGAACGGCGAGCGCCTCCAGATAACCTTCGGTGTTGCCGGCGGGCAAGCTGGTGAAGTTCAGTGTCTGGGCGGCGTTGTCGCTCTGGCCTCGGCGGTAGATGCGCTCTGCACCGTCGACGGGGGTAAAGCGCAGTGTTTCCGGGGACTCCTGGCACCATTCGAGCGAAGCCTGGCTGCCGATGATCTTGAAGCGCAGGCCATTACGATGGCCGGGCGCCGCGAAACTGGCCCACAGCAGACCGTCCACCCCGCCTTCGAACTCCAGCTGCACCACACAGGTGTCGTCCAGCCCCCAGCCGGGGACGACCGTGGTCAATTTGGCATTCAGGCTGGTGCAACGGCGCCCGCACAGGAACTCAAGCATATTGAAGGCATGGGTGCCGATGTCCCCGACGACACCGGTGGGGCCGGCCTTTTGCGGATCACCGCGCCAGGCCAGGCTTTTATTCAGCGTCGAGACACCCGGCGCCAACCACTCCAGCAGATACTCGACATACATGAAGCGAATGTCGCCAAGTTCCCCGGCCTGAATGCGACTGCGGGCATCCCTGACCATGGGATAGCCCTGGTAGGTGTAGGTCAGCGCGAAGAACGTATCGTACTGATCGGCAATGCTCGCCAGTTCAATGGCTTCCTGTGGGCTGTTGACCAGCGGTTTGTCGCAAATGACCGGGATTCCTGCCCGCAGAAACAACCGGCAAGGTTCAAAGTGCAGGTGATTGGGTGTCACGATGACGACGGCCTCTATGGGGTCGGATCGACGCGACTCGGCAGCGGCCATGTCCTCGAACGACAGGTAGATGCGCTCTGGTTGAAGGCCAAGCGCCGCGCCCGCCTCCCGGCACTTGTCGGCATCCGAAGAAAAGGCACCGGCGACAATGTCGAAGCGATTGCAAAGACGCATGGCCGCCCGGTGATAACTGGCGAAGTAAGCGCCCTGCCCGCCGCCAACCATGCCTACCTTGATTCGCCTTTGTCCTGGAATGTCGCCGGTCAACCTTGCCATCGTCTGAGACTCCCATCGTTAAGCCTTGAAGTATCGTTGGCGAACTTTCTTTGCACCATTTCGCACACCGTCGATAGATGACGCGGACTGAAGCACTCGGCCATGGCACGGATATCTGTTACCGACGGCCGGGCGAAGTGTTACTGCGGGGCTTGCGTCGACTCAATGGTGAGCACCCTGAGCGCTTACAAACTGACGCATTGACTGATATTGGCGGATTGAACTTAAATACTCTGAGCGGGCATGGAACATGCTTGATTAACTATTGAAAATTCAATTGTTTAAGTGGGCACCAAGTTATACAGGCGGTTATTTCGATAACTGATTTATAACCTATATAACCTTCCGCTCTTACACCCTGGCCTATATCGAGAAAAAAATGCCCAGCCGAGGAGATTCGTCGCCCATGTCGCTAACTGCCGCCACCTCGCACCCTGAGCGACAACAGGTTCGCAGCGACTTGCAAGCCAACGTGCAAAAGAACCTGAGTACGCTGGTGGAGTCTTGTCGCTCGGTGGCGGACATGTGCCGCAAAGTTGATGTCAATCGCCAGCAGTTCAACAAATACCTGGTGGGCCAGCACGTCCCCTCGCAGAAAATCCTGCAGAAGATCGGCCGGTATTTCATGATGGAGGCCGAAGACCTTTTCCGGCCGCCCGCCGAGTTCAAGAAGTTCTATGAAGGCTACGAAAACGAACTGCCGACAGACTTGCGGGCCTCGGCGCAATTCAATCATTTCCTGCCCCTGGCGAAGCAGTCGGCGGATCTGCTCGAGGATTATCTGGGCGTCTATTACCGGTACCACAACTCGTCTATCTATAAAGGCCGCATCCTGCGTTCGGTCACCTGTCTGTATCGGGCCGACTCGATGGTCCAGTACGTCACCGTAGAACGTTTTCCCTTGCTCGATGGCAGTGGAAAGATCGGCTATTCGTTCACTTATCACGGTTTCTGCCTGCTGCTCGGCGATCGTCTGTTCATGGTCGATTTCGAGGGCAAGCAACGTAACGAAATGACCTTTTCGATTCTCACGCCGCAGCATCGCCGGCCGATCCGGTTTCTCTATGGATTGGTCACCGGTGTGGCGTCATCGTCTTTTCGCCAGCCCTTCTCGACGCGCATGGCGTTGGGGCTGGTGGACAAAGGCAAGATCCGCAAACATCACCTGCGCAACGCAACCGCGGTGCTTCCCAGCGATCAGTCGTTACCGCTGGAAGTGCGCGAATACATGACGGGCGATAACGCCACTATCGTCTGGGGCGGTCAGGATTGAGACGTGCGCGAACTGCGTGCAGTAATGATCTCGACCAACGAAGGCCCTTTGCTGTTCAGCGCCTTGATGAAGGCCGGGTTGAGTTGCGAAGCGTGTTCGACTCGCCACGCGTCCAGACCAAAGTTTCTGGCGATGCCTGCGAAGTCAGGCGAGTAAGGTTTGCCGTCCGGCAAACTGAATTCCCCGGCCCGATGTTGCCCGGCGAGCGAAACCTGCACATCGCTCAACGACTCGGGCCCGCTGTTGTTGAACACCAGGAACACCACGGGAAGACTGTGCATCACGCACACCGCCAGCTCCTGCATCGACTGTAGAAAGTCCCCGTCACTGACGGCACACACCACTTGGCGTGCCGGCATGGCGAGCTTCGCGCCAATGGCCGCTGGAACCGCCCAACCCAGGGCACCGGCGCCAGTGGTGCAGAAATGGCCTCGGTGTTGATAATCCGGGAACAGCTCACTGACGGTCTCCTGGAGACTCTGCGTCCCGACCATCAATAGCGCATCCCCTTCCAGCACCGAACTCAGTTGCGCCAGAGGCCTGAGCGCCATCAGCGGCGGGATGTCGCCGGCGTTGTTGGCCCGCAAGGTGGCGGGTGACAAACTGGCGTCAACCGAGGCGCTCTGGACAGCCGCCGGGATATCCAGGCTGACCGGGCCGACGCGACCGCTGAACATCGTATCGAAGGCCTGGCGCAGGGCCTGCGCCAACTGTTCAATCGACGCAACCCGCACATGCTCTTTGCTGATGCCGGTGGCTGTGAACCCAGGCGAATCAACACCGCGTTCAGCATCGCCGCCGGTGATCACCAGCATCGCCGAGGCATCCGCCAACGCCACGGCAATCGCGCCCAAGGCTTTCGAAAGGCCCAGCGGCGCCGGCAGAAGAATCGCCATCGGTCGACCGCAGGCGCGAAAATAGCCGTCGGCCAGGTGGACTGCGCTTTGCTCCTGTATGACATGAATGAAAGGGATGTCGGAGCCTGTCCTCAGCAATGCTTCGACCAGGGCCCATGAGCCTTCACCCGGCATGCCGGCAACATAATCGACACCGTTCGCTTTCAGCGCCTTCGCAACAATCTGACCACCCGTGAGCTTCACAGAAAAACTCCCATCGAATAGACGCTGGCGCCCGTGCGGATGCACGTTGCTGCGTCTCAAGACCGTCATCGGAGTATTCGCCTGGAACAAACACGGCTCAATTTCGCACCCCCCGCAAAAGAGACGCACGTTGACGCACGTGAACACCACCCGTCCCCCGCTCAAGCGGGACTATCGTTATCAGGAGACTGCTGCGCCGATTAGGTCACTTTGATGCGTCAGAGTGCGTCGCTTTTAAAGGTGCTGCGAAATTGAGTGCCCTGCCCGCCAGGCCAATACTCGATCCATGAAAACAACAAGCCGAGCCTATCAAGCGCTGGGCGCGCCACGTGAAGCCTTCACCCTGCTACCTGAAGAACACGGCGCGCACCCAGCCAAGGAAGAGTCGATCGGACCAGTGGAGGCCACCTGCGCAATGCTCTCTCTACCAGGCAGCACAGCGCCACAACCTCCCCAGCCGCATGGAAACATCGCTGGCCATAACTCTGCCGATTTACCTGACTGCATGCATAAGGACATGCCCGGCGAAACCCGCCGAGCGCACGCCATTGCAAGTCGTTAACCGTTAGCAAACAACCACCCTAGGCAGGAACTCAAAATGAAAAAAGAAACAGAGTCGGGTTGTGGATCAACCGGCATCAACCTGGATTCGATCAGCCTGAACCGGCGCTCGTTCATGCTGGGGGCTGCCGCGTCTGCCGCAGGGTTGTACATTGCTTCGTTCGTGCCAAGTGCATTTGCCGCCTCCTCCGGTCACCTGGAGATTCTTGGCTGGGAAGGTGAAACCGGTGATGCGGAGCTGGCCGAGTGGCGCAAACAGCGTGGCATTACCGTGCGCTCCAGCTATGCCAGCAACCAGGACGACATCACCGCGCGGCTGGCCGGTTCCGATCCCGTGCAGCTTGACCTGACCATGTACGCGCTGGGCTACGAGACCATCTATCAGCAGATGGGCCTGCTCAAGGCGATCGACACTGCGCAGATCCCCAACTACTCCGCAGAAAACACCGTGCCGCTGTTCTATAAAGGCAGCCGCTGGTACTGGGATGGCAAGCAATGGGGCATCCCGCTGTTGTGGGGCATGAACACGATCGTCTACAACCCCAAGAAAATGAACAAACCCACCGAGTACAAAGACCTGCTCGACCCGAAACTGAAGGGCCGACTGACCTTTGTCGATGACGGGACTTCCAACTGGTCACTGATCGCGATCATTGCCGGCTACGGCGACAAGTTCCCCAACCTGACCCGCGCCGAATTCGACGACGCCTTCGAAAAACTCAAGCCGTATCGCGATCAATGCCGAGTCTTCGCGGCCTCCTCGGGGGATGCGGTTTCGCTGTTGGTGTCGGGCGAAGTCGACGCGGTGTTTTCGGCGTCGGCCAACACCCCCAGCGAGACCAAAAAGCGCGGCATAGTCACAGAGCTATCGGTGCCCAGGGAAGGTGCGGCCCTCTGGTGCGATGCCCTGTTCATCCCCAAGACCGCCAAGGACATACCCCTCGCGCTGGAGTTCATCAACAAGACGCTCGAGGCCGATACGCAGGCAAAAATGGCCACCACCATGTTCTCCGGCGTGGTCAACAGCAAGGCGGTGCCGCTGCTCCCCGAAGAGCTCAGGACAACGTTCGACTACGCGAACCTGGACAGCTTTTTCGAGAAGTCGAAGCTCTACGGCCAGCCGCCCCTGAGCTCCGACAAGTACGTGACCTATGCCGAATGGATCGATCAGTGGGCGAACTTCAAAGGCTCGTTCTAGCGGCCCCGGCTAACCGCCCGGGTGAAACAACGGCCTGAGAGGGCGTCCGGCAAGGCGCCCTCGTTATCGAAACAAAAAGCAAAGGCACAATCATCATGAACGTAGTCAACAACAGCGAGCCCATCCTCCTCGATGACAGGGATTCAAAGGCTGGCAAACACGTGAAAATCGACAAGAAAACACTCAGCGGCTATCTACTGGCATCACCGCCCCTGTTCTTCCTGGTGGTGTTCTTCCTCATTCCGTCGCTATTGCTGCTGGTCGCGAGTTTCTGGACCGCCAAGACCTTCAGCATGGAACCTGCGGCAACCCTGGCCAACTACGCCAAGGCCTTGAGTGCCACCGGGTTCTACGACTCGCTCTGGATCGCCCTGCAGAATGGCTTCTGGACGGCGGTGCTGTCGACGGTCATCAGTGCCCCGGTCGCCTACTACATTGTCTACCGCACGCGCTCCAATGCCGTGCTGTACCTGGCCCTGGTCTCCTGGTTCTCCAGCTACCTGGTGCGGGTCTACGCCTGGCGTTCGATCCTGGGCACCAACGGCGTGATCAATTCCACCCTGATGCACCTGGGACTGATCGACCAGCCACTGGAATGGCTGGTCTTCAGCAAGTTTTCAGTGGTGTTGACCCTGGTGCACATCATGCTGCCCTTCACCCTGCTGCTGTTGGTGTCGGGCTTGCGCGACATCAAGCGGGACTACCTGGAAGCCGCTGCGGACCTGGGTGCCGGCGGCGCCACCATCCTGTGGCGGGTGATCATGCCGATGGCGCACAAGAGCATCGTCAGCTCGTTCATGTTCACCTTCGTGCTTGCCGCCAGTGACTACGTCACTCCCCAGCTTTTGGGCGGCCGTGACGCGATGACCACGGGCCTGGTGATCGCCAACCAGTTTCGCTCGGTCGGCAACTGGCCACTGGGTGCTGCGATGGCCTACTTGCTGCTGCTGGTTTTCATGCTGGTCTATGCGCTGCTGCTGGGTGTGTTGCGGGCTGCAAACCTGGCACCCGGCAAGCGTTACCACGACTGATGACCGCCCATAAAAAAGGTAACTCGCCATGATCAGGCTCTTCACTTACGTCTACATGCTGTTTCTTTATGCGCCCATCGCGATCATCGCGCTGTTCAGCTTTCATTCGTCGGCCTCGCTGTCGTTCCCGTTCGAAGGCTTTTCGACCCAATGGTACGAAGCACTGTTCAGCAGCCCGGACTTCATGACGGCATTGACCAACAGTGCCATCGTCGCCGCGGGCTCGGCCATCCTGACCACCGTGCTGGGAACGTTCTCGGCCCTGGCGCTGATGCGCATGAAGGGCCGGATCAAATCCATCTTTGCCTTCATGAACTTCGCTCCGATCGCCCTGCCCGGTCTGTTCCTGGGGATCGCGCTGGTGATTTTCTTCTCGTTGATCGGCCTGCCGCGCTCACTGTTGACGGTGATCATCGGCCATACCTTGTTCACCTTCCCGTTCTTCGTCGAGTCCGTGCGTTCTCGCCTGGAATACTTCGATCTGTCGTTCGAAGAAGCCGCACGTGACCTCGGCGCGTCGCCGCTCAAGGCGTTCTGGCTGGTGACGCTGCCGATCATCGGCCCGACGATTGCCGGTGCCGCGATCCTGGCGATCGCCCTCTCCCTGGACGAGTTCCTGATCACCGTGTTCGTCACCGGCAGCGACACCACGTTGCCACTCATGATTCTTTCGATGATGCGCCGCGCCGTCAGCCCAACCATCAATGCCGCCTCGGTGTTCATGCTGGTCGTGACCATTGCCATCATTGTCATTGCCGGCCTGGTCATGACCCTGCGCCGTCGTCGTCTCGAACTTGAACGTGCTGAAACTGCAGAGTAATCGCCATGACCAACAGTATCGAACTGACCGGAATATCCAAGAGCTACGGCAATCTGACTGCCCTGGGCAAAGTCGACCTGACCGTAAAGCGCAACGAAATCCTGACCCTGCTCGGCCCCAGCGGCTGCGGCAAAACCACACTGATGCGCATCATCGCGGGCTTCGAGGAACCGACCACCGGCAAGGTCGTGATCGACGGCAAGGACTCCACCGCGCTGGCGCCGGAACATCGCCCCGTCAACATGGTGTTTCAGAAGTACGCGCTGTTTCCGCATCTCGATGTCTTCGACAACGTGGCGTTCGGGCTGCGCCTGAAAAAGAAACCTCGGGACGAAATCAAGCGTGAAGTGACCAAGGCGCTGGAGCTGGTGCAACTGGAAAGCTTCAAGAATCGCTGGATCTCCGAGCTCAGTGGCGGCCAGGCGCAGCGGGTCGCCCTGGCCCGGGCGCTGGTCAACCGCCCCGCCGTGCTGTTGCTCGACGAACCCTTGGCGGCCCTGGACCTGAAGATTCGCCACCACATGCTCAACGAGATCAAAAGGATCCACGAAGAGACCTCGACCACTTTCGTCTACGTCACCCATGACCAGGACGAAGCGATGATTCTCTCCGACCGGGTGGTGCTGTTGAACAAGGGCGGCATCGAGCAGATCGGTGGGCCACAGGAGATGTACTGGTCGCCGCGCACCTTGTTCGCCGCCAAATTTTTCGGCGACACCAATATCGTCAACGGCACCTATGGGCCGGCCGATGCCAGCAGCGGTTATGTCGAGCTTCCGTTCGGACGCTACGCACACACGGCCAAGAACACCCTCGGTGCCGGGCCGGTCAATGTGTCGATCCGTCCGGAAACCATCGGCCTCGAGCCTGCCCTGGGCAAACCGCTGGCCAACGGGGCCTTTGCCGGGAAAGTCAAAGACACTTCGTTCATCGGCAATCGGGTGATTTACCGCGTCGCCGTAGCCGGCGGAACCCTCGACCTCAAGTGCCAGCAGTTGCCGACCCCCGGCAGCCTCACACTGCCGCCCGGTGCGGATGTCGCCCTGACCTGCAAACCGGACAGCTTCGTGGTGATACCCGCCTGAACAGCTTTCGTTTGAACGACAAGCCCTGCGGCATTTCGCGCAGGGTCTGCGATTAGCGCCAACGCTGGATCACCTCTTCACCAAGAGTCTGATCCGGCGTTTTTTTTGACCTGAACGGTGAACAACAATGGTCCAATATATCGTGGTCGGGGGTGGGTCAGCCGGGTGCGTCATCGCCTCGCGCCTGAGCGAAGACAAACAGGCGTCGGTCGTGCTGCTGGAAGAAGGGCCGAGAGACACCCACCCGTTCATTCATCTGCCGGTGGGCTTCTATAAAACCAGCCAGGGCAACCTGGTGGAACGCTACCCCTGGGAGCCACCGGCCGGCTATATCGGCACGCCGAATCCGACCATGGTGCAGGCCCGGGTACTCGGCGGCGGCAGTTCCGTCAACGCCATGGTTTATTTGCGCGGACAACCCGCCGACTACGACAGTTGGGCCGAGGGCGGTGCCAGGGGCTGGGCCTACAAGGACGTCCTGCCGTTCTTCAGGAAATGCGAAAGCAATGACCGTTTCAGCAACGACGCCCATGGCACCGACGGCCCGCTCGGCGTCTGCGATCAACGTTTTACCCATCCCTTGACCAAGCTCTGGCTACAAGCCTGCCAGCAGGCTGGGCTGGCCTATAACGCCGATTTCAACTCCGGGGTGCAGGACGGTTGCGGGCTGTATCAGATCAACGCCAGCAACGGCCTGCGATCGAGCACCTCGGTGGCCTATCTGAAACCCGCACGGCGGCGCCCCAACCTGACGGTCAAGACCGATTGCCGGGTGTTGCGCATCCTTGTCGAGAACGGTCGCGCCATTGGCGTTGAATTCCTTGAGAAGAACCGTCGCCAGGTGCTGCGGGCCGATTGCGAAGTGATTGTCAGCGCCGGAGCGATCAACACGCCAAAACTGTTGATGCTGTCGGGCATTGGCCCGGCCGCTCACCTGCACGACAAAGGCATCAGGGTCATCCATGACCTGCCGGGGGTCGGGCAGAATTTGCAGGATCATATCGAGGTGTCGCTGATCAATGAACTGCGTCGTCCCTTGAGCTACGACAAGTACAAGAAGCCGCACTGGAAGATCGCCGCCGGCTTGCAGTACGCCCTGTTCCGACAAGGCCCGGTGACCTCCAACGTGGTCGAAGGTGGCGCCTTCTGGCGGACTTCCCTGGCCGAAAACCGTGCGGACGCCCAGTACTGTTTCATGGCCGGGGCCGGCGTCGAGGACGGTGTAGGCTCCGTCCCCGGTGGCAACGGCTGCACCTTGAACGTGTGCCAGACCCGCCCCCGTTCCAGCGGCTTCCTGCAACTGCACAGCGCAGACCCCATGGACTTGCCCCGCATCGAGCCCAATTACCTGGCCGACCCGTTCGACCTGGAGTGCATGGCGCAGGCCACCGAGTTTGGTCGGCACATCATGTCCCAGGCCGCATTGGCCGGCCACATTCAGCGCGAGCACATGCCCGCGGAACCTTTGCACACACCAGATGACTATCGACGATTCGTACGCCAGCACGCCCACGCTGCGCTGCATCCGGTAGGCACCTGCAAAATGGGTACGGACGCCATGGCGGTGGTGGACAACCAACTGCGCGTACACGGGATCGATGGCCTGCGGATCGCCGACAACTCCATCGCACCGAGCCTGTGCTCCAGCAATACCAATGCGCTGGCGATCATGATCGGCGAAAAGGCGGCTGATCACATTCAGCGCGCCGGGTAACCCGGGCAAAGGCGCAATACCTGTAGGAGCCGGCTTGCTGGCGATGGACTCAAGAGCGCCGTGTTTTTCCAGTTCACACGCGTTATCGTTAACGACCATCGCGAGCAGGCTCGTTCCTACAGGGTTGGGTGGGCGCCACTGGAAATCGCCCTGCACCTGCGCCCCGACGCACCACGCCCGGTGACCGCCCAATGATCAGTCTTCTGACGTATGTTGGCCCCGCCAGTTTCTCGGAGAAAACCCGGTCCACTGCTTGAAATGCCGACTGAACACCGAGACATCGGCATAACCCAGGTTCAACGCCAGATCGGTGATGCTGGTTTTGTCCCGCAGCAGGTTTTGCTTGGCGATTTCCAGGCGGGTTTCCTGCAGCAACTGACTGAAACGGCTGCCTTCGGCCTGCAGGCGTTTTTGCAGGACCCGCGGTTGCAGGTCCAGTGAGTTGCTGACCGCCTCGATGCTGCACTCGCCCGTGTGCAGGAGGCCGCCGATCAGATGGCAGACTTGCGCCTTGAGGTTGTCCGGGTACTGGTGCTTGAGCAGTTGCATGCGATGCAGCAGGTGTTCGCGCATCAGTTCTTCATTGGCTTGCGGCGAACGCTTGAGAAACTCCAGCGGAAAACTGATGCCATCGAAGCTGCTGTCGAAACGCAGCCTGCCGTAGACACCTGCCGCCTGCCACAGGGCGCTTTTCGCCGCGCCTTGTTGCAGATGGAGGCGGATCTGCGGGCTGTCGACCCCGGCGAGGATCTTCACGGCATTGAACAGTTGCGCCGCGCTGAGCTGGCTCAGTTGCAGCAGACCGCTGTCATTGCTGAAGTCAAAACTCAAGCGAACCTCGGCGCGCTCGCCCCGCTGGCCTATCTCCAGGTGCAACCCGCTGGCATGCAGGTACAGGTATTGCCGGGCAAAGCTCAACGCGTCCCCCACCGTCGGCTGTCGGCTGCCGGACAAGGCAACGTCGCCAATCGCCAACAGGTTCTGGCGCGACGCCAGGCGCAGTGCGAACAGCGGCTCCTGGCATTGGCGCGCGGTTTCATCGAGCAGGTCGGCGGTCTTCTCGTAAGACAGGTAGCTGTTGGGTTGGCGTAACTGGGCCACGACCATGCCGGCGTCACGCAACAGGTTCACCGGATTCTGGCCAAGTTGCGACACCAGGGTGCTGTAGCCCTCGATTGCGCCACTGCGTAGTAGAAACATCGTCCGTAGCCATCCGCGTCAAGATTCGCAATAAAGCAAGTTTTGCGCCCCGCAAGTCAACTCCATTGTCGACCGCTGTCTCAGCGCACCACATGCAAGTAATGCAAGTGACGCTCGTACTGGTCGAGGATATCGCCGATGACGTCCTCGCGGCTCCAGCCCATCAGGTCATAGTCCTGGCCGCCCTCGCGCAGGTGCACTTCGGCACGGAAGTATTTGCGCGCGTCGGAGCCATCGTCGCCATCGCGAATGACAAAACTCGGCGTGGTAAAGGCACGCGGGCGCACCTCGTAGAGGAAGCGCCCCTCCCCGCCATGGTTCACTTCCAACGCCACACTGCCCTCGGCGTTCTCGTTGACCGTGACCTCATAGCCTTGCTTGCGCAGCTCGACGGCAACCTCCTCGCAGGCAGGCTTGACCACTTCTTCGATGAAGCGCCGGACATGGGCGCGCCTGGGCAGCATGGCGATATTGCGCAGGCGCCGTTGCCAGCCGCCATGGGGATGCCGCGCATGGTGCTGGCCCGGCAACGCCTGGGTGCGCAGCCCGCGCCGCGTGGCGTCCAGGCTCAGCGCCTTGAACAGACCCCAGATGGATGCCAGCAGAATGATCGAGAATGGCAGTGCACTGGCGATCGTCGCGGTCTGCAGTGCCTTCAGGCCGTTGGCCAACAGCAACGCGATCGCTACCACGCCGATGCACACCGACCAGAAAATACGCTGCCACAGCGGCGAGTGGTCATGCCCGGAGGATGCCAGCATGTCCACCACCAGCGCGCCGGAATCGGCGGAAGTGACGAAGAACACCACCACCATCAGCACGGCCACCATCGACACCACGCTGGAAAACGGGAAGTGCTCGAGGAAGGCGAACAGTGCCAGTGAGCTGTCCTGGTCGATGACGCTGGCCAAGTCCTTGACGCCTTCGTTGAGCACCATATGGATCGCCGAATCACCGAAGATGGTCATCCACAGCAGGGTGAAGCCGGCCGGCACGAACAGCACGCCGCAAACAAACTCGCGGATGGTCCGGCCGCGGGAGATGCGCGCGATGAACAGCCCGACAAAGGGCGACCAGGACAGCCACCAGCCCCAATACAGCAGCGTCCAGCCGCCGATCCAGTCGGTGGGCTCGTAGGCATAGAGATTGAAGGTCTTGTTGACGATGTCCGACAGATAGGCGCCGGTGTTCTGCACGTAGGCCTGCAACAGAAAGACCGTAGGCCCCAGCAGCAGTACGAAGACCATCAGCACCACGGCCAGCCCGAGGTTGATTTCCGAGAGGATACGAATGCCCTTGTCCAGGCCGCTGGCGACCGACAAGGTGGCCAGCGCGCATGTCGCCGTGATCAGGATCACTTGCACCGTGGTGTTCACCGGCAGGCCGAACAAATGATGGAAGCCGCTGTTGATTTGCAACACACCATAACCCAGCGACGTCGCGACACCGAACACGGTGCCGAGGATGGCGAACACATCCACGGCATGGCCGATCGGACCGTAGATGCGTTCGCCGATCAACGGATACAACGCCGAACGCAGTGTCAGCGGCAGGCCGTTGCGAAAGCTGAAGTAGGCCAGGATCAACGCGACCATGGCGTAGATCGCCCAGGCGTGCAGACCCCAATGGAAGAAGGTGATCTTCATCGCCTCACGGGCAGCGGCGACCGTACCGCCCTCACCCACTGGCGGCGAGGTGAAGTGCATGACCGGTTCAGCCACGCCGAAGAACATCAAGCCGATGCCCATGCCCGCGGAAAACAACATGGCGAACCAACTGCTGTTGCGGTAGTCCGGCACGCTGTGATCCGGCCCCAGCTTGATGTCGCCGTAGCGACTCACGGCCAGGAACACCACGCTGATCAGGATCAGGGCGACCGACAGAATGTAGAACCAACTGGCATTGGTGTTGATCCAGCGCTGGATGTTGTCGAATTGCGACTGGGCCTGGGTTTGAAACACCACGGCATAAAGCACCAGCAGCAAAATGAGAATCGCGCTGGTGTAGAAAACCGGCGGATTGAGCGTACTCTTCGGCTTGGCAGGGCTGTCCATGAAAGCATCGTCTCCTTTGCAGCGGGGCATTCGAAGGTTCAGCCCAACAGCTACCTGGGCTCCGGCTCATCGAGTGTAGTTGCTTCCCCGGCTCAGGCAGCGCTCAGGTTTGCGCTTGTCGGGTGACCGTTGCCAAGTCTTCCACGATCGACTGCGCCGATCCGCCGTGTATCACAGTGTGTCAGCGCAACCTCTCGATACACAGACTTTCATCCGGCGGGAGATTGGACACAGGCCGGATACGTTGCCGCGTTTCAATGCAAGCAAGGTTTGCAGGGGCACAGACCGCACCCCTGACCCATGGCTGGTAATGGAGACAACCCATGAAGATGGCACTGCGCAACAGCAACACCGGCAAGACCCGCCGCCACCTGGCCGGCCCTTCGATTCTCGCGCTCACCCTGTTCGGCGTGCTCGGCGCGGCCCAGGCGCAAACGGCCGCCACCGTGCAGCCAGTTGCGGCTCCCGCCGCGTCCACGCAAGCGCTGGCCTTGCCCTTCGGAGCGCTCAAGCACGTCAACGCGGGCCTGCTGGACGTGGCGTACGCCGAAACAGGCCCGGCCGACGGGCCGGTGGTGATCCTGCTGCACGGCTGGCCATACGATATTCACAGCTATGACCAGGTTGCGCCGTTGCTGGCCGCCAAGGGCTATCGGGTGCTGATGCCGTATGCGCGTGGTTATGGCGATACGCATTTCCTCTCCGACAAGCCCCTGCGCAATGGCCAGCCGGCTGCGCTGGCCAGTGATGTCATCGACTTCATGGACGCGTTGAAGATCAAGCAAGCGGTGCTCGGGGGGTATGACTGGGGTGCGCGTTCGGCCGACATCGTCTCTGCGCTGTGGCCGGAGCGGGTCAAGGCGCTGGTCTCGGTCAGCGGTTACCTGATCGGCAACCAGGCGGCCGGCAAGAACCCGCTGCCACCCAAGGCGGAATTGCAGTGGTGGTATCAGTTCTACTTCGCCACCGACCGTGGTCGCGCCGGTTACGAGAAAAACACCCACGACTTCGCCAAGCTGATCTGGCAACTGGCCTCACCGAAATGGGCGTTCGACGATGCCACCTTCGACCGCAGCGCCAAGGCGCTGGACAACCCCGACCATGTCGACATCACCGTGTTCAACTACCGCTGGCGCCTGGGCCTGGTCCAGGGTGAAAGCCGCTACGAAGCGCTGGAGCAGAAGCTGGCCACGGCGCCGTCCATCAGCGTGCCGACCATCACCCTGGAAGGCGACGCCAACGGTGCGCCGCACCCCGCCCCCGAGGATTACGCCAAGCGCTTCACCGGCAAATACGAGTTCCGCCTGATCAACGGCGGCATCGGCCACAACCTGCCGCAGGAAGATCCGCAGGCGTTCGCCAAAGCGGTGATCGATGCCGATCATCTTTGACCAACGTGGGCACGATCCCTTGCTGGCGATGTTCGTCAACGATAACGCGTGCAAACAGGATAAACGCGGCGTATCTGAGTCCATCGCCGGCAAGCCGGCTCCTACGGGTGTCGCGTGTTTCGACCGGTACGGGGTCCCTTGTAGGAGCTGGCTTGCCAGCGATGGTCGTCAACGATAACGCGTGTAAACAGGATAAACACGGCGCACCTGGGTCCATCGCCAGCAAGCCGGCTCCTACAGGGATTGCGTCGTCGGTGATTCCCGGGATTGACACGATCTTTTGTAGGAGCCGGCTTGCCAGCGATGGTCGTCAACGATAACGCGTGTAAACGGCATAAACGCGGCGCACCTGAGTCCATCGCCAGCAAGCCGGCTCCTACGGGTATTGTCGGGGTAAACATTGAGCTATCTTGTCTGCGACTCACCTGCATCAGGTGACTGCCAACAAGTAAGGACGCTTCATGAATAATTTGCCCCGGCGCCATGCCCTCTTCGCCCTGACTCTCGCCAGTACGCTCACAGCCGCTGCCCTGTCGGGCACTCCGGTTTACGCAGCGCAAGCCACGGCTGCAGCCCCGGCCGCCAGCGCTGTCTCAGGCCCTGTTGCCGGCACCAAGGTAACTGAACCGTACGTACGCATGATGGCGCGCGAGGCGTATTTCTGGGGTTGGCCGATGGCCAATATCTTCAATCGTCGCCAGGCGTTCAAGAACCTGCCCGAGCCCGGCTTGATGGGCGGCATCGTGCCCATAGCGCCGATCAACCGATTGTCGATGCTCAGCGACTACATCGACCCGGCCGAGCGGCTGGTGGCCTGTCCGAACCAGGACGTGGTGTACGGTGCCGGCAGCATCGCCCTGGACATCGAGCCGGTGGTGCTGCAAGTGCCGGACTTCGACGGCCGCTTCTGGGTGTATCAGGTGGTGGACCTGCGTTCGGACAGCTTCGCCGAACTGGGCAAAATGTATAACACCCAGCCAGGTTTCTACCTGCTGGTCGGCCCGGACTGGAACGGCAAGGTGCCGCCCGGCATCAAGCGGGTGTACCGCGCGCGCACCAACACCGGGTTCGTGATCCCGCGGGTGTTCCAGGACGATACCGCCGCCGACCGCCAGGCCGTGCAGCCGGCATTGGCAGGCATCGACATGTACCCGCTGTCGCAATACGACGGCAAGGTCAAGAAACGCGACTGGAGCAAACAACCGAAATTCCCCGCCCAGGCTTCCGAAGGCAATGCCGAAACCAAATGGGTCGACCCGGAGAAGTTCTTCGACGAACTGCCGGCCCTGCTCAAGGACGCCAAGCCATTGCCTGGCGAAGAAGCCCGCTACGCACAAATGGCCGCCCTCGCAGCCATCGCCAAGGCCGACCCGCAACTGCGCGCTGCAATGATCGACGAGGCGAAAAAGGCCGACAGCGAAGTGATCGATCCGCTGTTGCAGTTCCGCAACTACGGCCTGCAACTGCCCAACCACTGGAGCACCGTCAGCAACGGCGCGGCGTTCGGCACCGACTATTTCACCCGGACCGCCGTGGCGCGTTCGAACATATTCGTCAACCAGCAGAAAGAGACCAAATACTTCTACCAGGATCTGGATGAGAACGGCCTGCACCTCAACGGCCAGTACGGCTACAGCGTCACGTTCGCCAAAGGCAAGCTGCCGCCGGTCAAGGGTTTCTGGTCGCTGACGCTGTACAACGAACAGCACTTTTTCGCCCCCAACGACCTCAAGCGCTACTCCATCGGCACCAAGAACAAATCCCTGCAAACCAACCCTGACGGCTCGCTGACTATCTATGTTCAAAGCGAATCGCCAGGCAAGGACAAGGAAAGCAACTGGCTGCCCTCGCCCAAAGGCGCCGAATTCTCGCTGTACATCCGCGCCTACTGGCCGCAGGCCGATGCCCTCGATGGCGACTGGACCCCGCCGGCCGTAGTGAAAACCAATTGAAAAGGACTTCGACGATGAACGCAGCCAGCAAAACGCTGACCGCACTGGCGTTGGCCGTTTCGGTCAGCCTCGGCGCCCAGGCGGCCACGCACTATGAACAACTGGCGGACCTGCCCTTCGCCGGCGGTTATCCAACCCTTGAAGGCGTGGCCCAGCTCAAGAACGAGTTGCTGTTCCAGCGCGCCGTGCAGTCCTACATCTGGGCACTGCCGGCACTGAACATGTACGCCATGAAGGAAGGCTCGGAAAAAACCTTCGGTGCCGGCTACAACGTGCTGCCGATCTGGAAAGACCGGCTCAACGCCAAGACCCTGGTGACCACGCCGAACTCCGACGTGATCTATGCCATGGGTTACCTGGACCTCAAGCAGGACGGCCCGATGGTGATCGAAGTGCCGCCCGGGATGCAGGGCATTCTCGACGACTTCTTCCAGCGCCCGATCTGCTCCGAAGGCCAGATCGAAGGTCGCCAGTGGTGCGGCGATGTCGGCCTGCCCGGTCCGGACAAAGGCAAGGGTGCCAAGTATCTGGTGCTGCCACCGGATTACACCGGTGACGTGCCTGCGGGCTACCTGACCTACCGTTCGCGCACCTACAACGTGTTTGTGTTCTGGCGCGGTTTCTTCAAGGACCCGAAACAGCTGGAGGCACCGGTCAAGCTCATGGAGCAGACACGCATCTATCCGCTGGGCAAAGAAACGACGGCGAAAAAGATGGAGTTCCCAAACGCCTCGAATATCCCGGTCAACATGCTCTACCCCACCGATGGCAGCGCGTTCGACATGCTTTCGCGGTTTATCGACCATGAATATGTCGACCCGCAGGACATGGAAATGCGCGGCATGCTTGCCGCCCTGGGCATTATCAAGGGCAAGCCGTTCCAGCCGGATGCGGCGACCCGCGACCTGCTCGACAAGGCCGCCAGGACCGCGAGCAAAATGGGCCACGCCACTTCCTACACCCCGCAAACCATCGTCGCCAACGGCACCTGGTATCCGGACCGCAAGTGGCTGAACGTCTTCCCGGGCAACGCCACGTTCACGGCCGACACCTTCAACTACATCGACCCGCGCACCGGCTTCTTCACCAATGCCTACTCGGCCAGCCCGGGCATGGCGGTCAACATGGAGAATGTCGGCGCCAAGTACCCTGCTACCTTCGTCGACGCCAAGGGCGAGTTCCTCTCGGGCAGCAACGGCTACACGCTGAACCTGCCCAAAGGCATTCCAGCGGCGTTGTTCTGGTCGGTGACCGTGTACGACTCGATCACCGCATCGGGCGTGGACAACGGCCAGCCGTTCCCGTCGTTGAACACCATGGACAAACCCCTGGTGAATGCCGACGGTTCGATTGACCTGCACTTCGGGCCGGACTCACCGGGTGAAGGCAAGAACTGGATTCGCACCCTGCCGGGCAAAGGCTACTTCGTGATCCTGCGCCTGTACGGCCCGACCAAGGCGTTTTTCGACAAGGCCTGGAAACCCGGTGATTTGCACAAGCAATAACCCGTGATGCCGTGAACAAATGAGCGCCCAGGTGGCGCTCATTTCATTTGGGTCACGCAACCCCCCTGTAGGAGCGAGCTCGCTCGCGATAGCGAAGTGTCAGTCGACATCAATGCTGGATGTACCGGCCTCATCGCGAGCAAGCTCGCTCCCACAGGTTTCAGTGGTGTCCTCAGATTTCGCGTCCGACACAGATCAACTGTGGGAGCGAGCTCGCTCGCGATAGCGCAGTGTCAGTCAACATCAATGCCGGATGTACCGGCCTCATCGCGAGCAAGCTCGCTCCCACAGGTTTCAGTGGTGTCCTCAGATTTGGCGTCCGACACAAATCAACTGTGGGAGCGGGCTTGCCCGCGATAGCGGAGGGTCAGTCAACATCAATGCCGGATGTGCCGGCCTCATCGCGAGCAAGCTCGCTCCCACAGGTTTCAGTGGTGTCCTCAAATTTCGCGTCCGACACAGATCAACTGTGCGGGCTTGCCCGCGATAGCGTAGGGTCAGTCGCCATCAATGCTGGCTGTACCGGCCTCATCGCGAGCAAGCTCGCTCCCACAAGCCCCCCCTGTCAGCATTTGGTAAGTCCCTGGCGTGAAATGCGCTGAAATCCCCCGCCTCGCTATCCATCATCTCCCTCAGCTTGTCCACCCTGGCGCTCGTGCGTGATGCACAGGCGTCGAGGCCCCAGGTAAACCGCGCCTGTTTCAAGCCCCCAACAATAAAAATCAGGAGGGCATCTCTATGACCCCAATCCGTGGTCGCACCTTGCTGGCCCGTACTGCGTTAGTCCTCTCGCCGCTGTCGCTGGCTGTCATGCAGTCGGCGCACGCCGGTGAGTTTCAATGGGGAGAAGTCACCGGTCGTGCCAACGGCAGCATCAGCGTGGGCGCCGTCTGGAGCGCCGAGAACCCCAACGGCAATTTCATCAACCAGGCCAACGCCGACAGCATCGGCCATGGTCATGCCGGGCAGTTCAACCCCAACAGCGCGCGCAACGTCGACGACAGCCGACTGAACTGGGGCAAGGGCGATCTGGTGTCCTCGCCCATCACCGTGCTCGGCGAGATGGAACTGAACTGGAAAAACTATGGCGCGTTCATTCGCGGCAAGACCTGGTACGACTACACCCTGAACCACCACAACGTCGACTTTGGCCATTCCTCCAATGGCTACCAGGCCAACAGCACGCTCGACGACAGCCACTTCGACGAGCTGGCCAGGTTCCAGGGCGTGGCGCTGCTCGATGCCTACGTATTCGGCGATTTCGAAATTGCCGATCACCCACTGAACGCCCGGGCCGGTAACCAGGTGGTCAACTGGGGCGAAGGCCTGTTTTTCCAGAACGGCATCAACGCGATCAACCCGGTCGATACCGCCGCCCTGCGCCGTCCCGGCTCGCAACTCAAGGAAGCGCTGGTGCCGGTGCCGATGCTCTATGGCAACCTCGGCCTGACCGACAACCTGAGCCTGGAAACCTTCTACCAACTGCAATGGAAGGCCTCGACCCTGGAAGGTTGCGGCACGTTCTTCTCCAGCAACGACTACATCACCGACGGTTGCTACGGTGTGCCGCGCGCCGGTGCCAATGACCCGGCCTCCTACGCGGCCGGCCAGTACATCACCCGCGGGTCGGACAACGATCCCCGCAACAGCGGCCAGTACGGCATGTCGCTGCGCTATTTCGCCGACGCCATCGACACCGAGCTCGGCGCGTACGCCATGAACATTCATTCGCGCACGCCCTACGCCAGCATCAACACCGACCTGTACGGCCCGACGGGTGCCGGTTGGCGCGATCCCAACCTGGCCCCCGGCAACGCGGCGAAAAACGCCAGCTACTTTGCCGACTTCCCCGAAGATATCCGTATTTTCGGCTTGAGTTTCTCCACCAACCTGTGGGGCACCTCGGTGTTCGGCGAATACAGCTATCGCCCCAACCAGCCCGTACAACTGGCCACCGGTGACCTGATCCCGGCGTTTGCCGGCAATGCCGCCGGCACCGCCGCGCTCATCGGCCAGCCGCTGACCCTGGGCAACGACGCCATCAATGCCGCGCCGGGTTCGGTCTACAACGGTTACGACCGCCTGAAGATTTCCCAGTTTTCCCTGGGCTTCATCAAGTCGATCCCGCAGGTGCTGGGCGCCGACAGCCTGAACCTGATGGGCGAAGCGGCCATGAAGTACATGCACGACCTGCCGGACCCGTCGGACCGACGCTACAACAAGACCGAAATCTACGGCAGCAACCTGGCGGACGGCAGCGCGGCTGGCTGTGCCGGTGGCGTCACCGTGCAGCAATACAAGCAGTACGGCTGCACCCGGGACGGCTACACCACCCAGTTCTCCTGGGGCTATCGCCTGCGCGCCCAGTTGAACTACCCGGGGGTATTCGCCGGGGTCAACCTGTCGCCGTTCATGGCATTCGGCCAGGACGTCCAGGGCTGGTCCTACGACGGCAACTTCGTCGAAGACCGCTTGCTGGGCTCGGTCGGCCTGCGTGCGGACTACCTGCAGGACTACTCCGCCGAGGTGTCCTGGTCGGGCACCGGCAACACCCCTTTCGCGCCCACCGACAAGGATTTCATCTCCCTCAGCCTGCGCATGGGCTTCTAGTTCACGAGATTTCAGCATGAACCCTAAAAAACTGTTTCGCCTCACCCTCCTCGGCGCCTTGATCAGTATCGCCAGCGCCCAGGCACTGGCCGCCCTCGATGCCAAGGACATCGCCCGCCTGGGCACCGACCTGACCCCGGTCGGCGCGGACAAGGCCGGCAACGCCAGCGGCAGCATTCCGGCCTGGACCGGCGGCCTGAACGCCGCGCCGGCCGGTTACAATCCGGCCCAGGACTACGTCGACCCGTACGCCGGCGAAAATCCGCTGTACACCGTGACCGCCGCCAACATGGCCCAATACAAGGCCGAGCTGACCCCGGGCTACCAGGCCATGTTGCAGAAGTACCCGACCTTCAAGATGCAGGTCTACCCGAGTCATCGCAGCGCGGCCCTGCCGCCAGGCGAGTACGCGGAAATCCGCAAGGAAGCGGCCACCGTGTCCCTGGCCGACAATGGCAACGGCATGGTCAATTACCAGAGCACCTCGGTGCCGTTCCCGATCCCCAAGACCGGCCTGGAAGCTATCTACAACCACATGGTCCGCTACCGCGCCGGTGGTTATCACTACTACCCGACCGAAATGGTGGTGCAGGCCAACGGCAAGTTCACCCCGGTACGCCGTGACGTCTCGGTGATGATGGCGTCGGCCATGGGCAACCCGGAACCGAACCGCCTGTATTACTACCTGGGCAAGGTCACCTCGCCGGAGAGCGTGGCGGGCAGCCAGAACCTGGTGCACGAGCCCATCGACCAGACCACCGAGACGCGTCTCGCCTGGACCTACAACCCGGGCCAGCGCCGGGTGCTGCGCGCACCGGAAATCTCCTACGATTCGCCGGTAGCGACCTCCGAAGGCCTGCGCACCAACGACATGATCGACATGTTCAACGGCGCGCCCGACCGCTACGACTGGAAGCTGGTCGGCAAGAAAGACATGTTGGTGCCCTACAACACCTACAAACTGGCCTCACACACGCTCAAGTACGCCGACATCATCCAGCCCGATCACCTCAATCAGGACCTGATCCGCTACGAGCCGCACCGCGTCTGGGTGGTAGAAGCCACGCTCAAGCCGGGTCAGCGTCACATCTACGGCAAGCGCGTGTTCTACATCGACGAAGACACCTGGGGGATCCTGGCCGCGGACCTGTACGACGGTCGCGGCGACCTGTGGCGCGTGCAGGAAGCCCACAGCCTGCAGCGCTATGACGTGCTCTCGGCGATCCACATCAGCGACGTTTCCTACGACTTGCAGGCTCGTCGCTACATCGTCTCGGGTCTGGAAAACGAAGAAAAACGCGCCCGGTTCGGCATCAAGGCCGAGCTCAAGGACTTCAGTACCGCCGCCCTGCGCCGCAGCGGTCGCTGAGCCTTTCATTGTCGGTCGGGCGGTCAGCCCAGGTTGACCGCCCGCTTTCCGTATCCCCAGAAAACAGGGTGCTGCATGACACTCAAGTTCCCCCTACGCCCCGCTTTCGCCCTGCTGCTTGGGCTGGGCGCTGCGTTCGCCGCACAGGCCGCGCCCCTCGATGACCGGCTGGAGCGCCCGTCGCAGCCCTCGGCACTGGCGAGCCGAGCACTGCTCACCGATGTCCAGACGGTCGGCGAGCGCCAGGTCATGGTCGGCGCCGCCGGCCATATCCTGCTGCGCGATGCCAACGGACAGGTGCAGCAGGCCCGGGTGCCGGTCGACCTGCTGCTGACTGCCGTGCAGTTCGTCGATGCCCGCAACGGTTGGGCCGTCGGTCACGACGGCGTGGTGCTGCACAGTGCCGACGGCGGCGAGTCGTGGAGCAAGCAACTCGACGGCCGGGCCATCAACCCGTTATTGCTCGAGGCGGCCCAGGCACAAGTCGACCGCGCGGAACAAGCGGCGGATGGCATGCCGGACGACGAGCAGCTTGCGAGCGCGTTGGACAATGCGCGCTTCGCCCTCGACGACGCGCAGGCCGCCAGTGCTTCGGGGCCGTCACGGCCGTTACTGGGCCTGTGGTTTCGCAATGCCCGCCAAGGCTGGGTCGTTGGTGCCTACGGCGTCTTCCTCAGGACCGACGACGGCGGCGCGTCCTGGCAGCCGGTCAGCGGCCTGGACAACCCGGATCGCCTGCACCTGAACACTGTGCTGGGCCTGGCCGATGGCAGCCTGCTGGTGGCGGGCGAAGGTGGCCGTCTCTATCGCAGCACCGATGGCGGTGAGCACTGGCAGGCGGCGCAACAGCCGACCGACGCCTCGCTGTACGCCCTGGCAGAGCTGCACGGCGGCCAGGTCATGGCCAGCGGTTTCGGGGGCACCTTGCTGGTCAGCGATGACCACGGCGCCAGCTGGACGCCTCGCGAATTACCGGTCAAGGCCAGCCTGTACGGCATCAGGCAGTTGTCTTCAGGCGTCGTGGTGCTGGCCGGCCAGGCGGGCGTTCTGCTGTACAGCACCGACGGTAAAACCTTCGAGCAATGGCGCTCGACCGGCAAGGCTGCGCTGCTCGATGTCAGTGAAACCCGGGCCGGCCAACTGCTGCTGGTCGGCAATGCCGGCCTGCAAGTGCTGCCCATGATCCCCTTCAAGGAACACGCAAAATGAACGCCCCCCTCCATCAGGAACCGACCCGAGTCGGCGCCATGCAACGTGCCGTGGGCTTCACCGAGCGCCTGCTGTTCGGTCATCGCCTGCTGGTCCTGGCTTTTTTCGCACTGGCCTCGGTGGTGCTTGGCATTGCCGCGCTGTCGTTGCGCCCCGACGCCAGCTTCACCCGGATGATTCCCGACGGGCATCCGTTCATTGCCAATTACCTGAAGTTCGAAGACGTGCTGCGCCCCCAGAGCAACGTCCTTCGTGTGCTGGTGGAAACCCCCAAGGGTGACATCGTCAGCAAGGCTTTTCTCGAGACCCTGCGCGAGGTCAACGACAAGGTTTTCTATATCCCGGGCGTGGACCGCAGCAACCTCAAGTCCTTGTGGACGCCCAATGCCTTGTGGTCGGAGGTCACCACCGAGGGCCTGCGCGCCGGCCGGGTGATCCCTGACACCTACGATGGCAGTGCCGACTCGCTGGAACAGGTGCGGCGCAACATCCAGCGCGCCAACATGATCGGCAGCTTCGTCGCCAATGACTTCAAGTCGGCGATCATCCGCGTGCCGCTGCTCGAACGTGACCCGCAAACCGGCAAGCCGCTGGACTACGGTGCACTCACCCAGGCCCTGGAAACCCAGGTGCGCGAGCACTTTGCCGGGCAAGGGGTGACGATCCGGGTGATCGGTTTTGCCCAGATCATCGGCGACTTGCTCGCCGCCGCCAGCGACATCGCGTTGTACTTCGCCCTCACGGTCGGCCTGATCAGCGCGTTGCTGTATGGCTATTGCCGGTGCTGGCGCAGCACCGCGGTCACCGTGCTGACCTGCCTGCTGACGGTGGTCTGCCAATTGGGCCTGCTCAGCCTGTTGGGCTTTGGCCTCGATCCGTATTCGATTCTGGTGCCCTTCCTGATATTTGCCATCGGCATCAGCCACGCGGTACAGAACATCAACCTGATGATGAGCGAGATGAGCCACGGCGTGACGCCGGTCGAAGCCTCGCGGCGGACCTTTCGCGCCCTGTTCATTCCCGGCACCACTGCACTGTTGGCCGATGCCGTGGGATTCATCACCTTGCTGGTGATCGACATCGGCGTGATCCAGCAGTTGGCGATCACCGCGAGCATCGGCGTGTTCGTGGCGATCTTCACCAAGATGTTCCTGTTGCCGGTGCTGATGTCCTGGGTCGGCGTCAGTCCCCGGGGCATGCGCCAGCAACTCAAACGCAGCGGTTCCTCGTGGCCGGTGTTTCGCCGGGTGGCGAGCATCGTCCAGCCACGTCGTGCCACGGCGTTGATCGTGGTCAGCCTGATGCTGCTCGGGGTCGGCTATTACGCACGCCAGGACCTGAAGATCGGCGACCTCGACAAAGGCGCCCCGGAGTTCCGTCCGGAATCGCGCTACAACCAGGACAACGCCTACCTGCTCGAGCACTACACCACCAGCACCGATGTGTTCGTGGTGATGTTCAAGACCCCGGCAGAACAGTGCTCGCGTTATGCCGCCGCCGACCTGGCCAACCAGTTCGAGCAGCACATGCGCGCGGTGCCCGGCGTTGAGTCGGTGCAATCGCTGTACAACGCGATGCGCTTCAACATCCTGGCGCGCAACGAGGGCAATCCGAAATGGGCGGAGTTTTCCCGCGACCAGTTCGTGATGAACAACGCCCGCTCGAGCGTCTCGGGGGAGTTCGTCGACCCCGACTGCAGCGTCGCGCCGATCAGCCTGTACCTGGCCGATCACAAGGCCGAGACCCTGAGCCGTGTAGTCAATGCGGTGAACGCTTTCACCGCCCGCTACGGCACTGGCGACGTCCAGATCCTGCAAGCCGCCGGCAATGCCGGGATCGAAGCGGCGACCAACATGACCATCGAGCAATCGGAAAAGACCATGCTGATCCTGGTGTTCGTGATCATCAGCCTGGTGGTGTTGTGGGAGTTCCGTTCGCTCAAGGTGACCTTTGCGTTGATGGCGCCGTTGTACCTGTCCACGGTGTTGTGCGAAGCGGTCATGGCGAAAATGGGCCTTGGGGTGAAAATCGCCACGCTGCCGGTGATTGCCCTGGGCGTGGGGATCGGCGTGGACTACGGGATCTACCTGTACAGCCGCATCGAAGGCTTCCTGCACCAGGGCTTGAAATTCCAGGCCGCGTTCTTCGAAGCGCTGAAGACGACCGGTACCTCGGTGGCGTTCACCGGCATCACCCTGGCGCTGGGTGTGGCGACCTGGTCATTTTCGGTGCTCAAGTTCCAGGCCGACATGGGCCTGCTGCTGGTGCTGTTGTTCCTGTGGAACATGGTCGGTGCGCTGCTGTTGATGCCGGCGCTGGCGTCGATGCTGATGTTCGACAAACACACGCGGTAGATTGGCACATGCAAACAAGGGCAGCCATTGGCTGCCCTTTTTCATTCAAACAAACAGAAGAACCTGTGGGAATATGGCGATTAAGGGGTGATCTGGCCGTTCAACCGCAACCAGTCTTCGGAACGACGCAAGCCGTCCTCAAGGGTCACCTTCGGTTCATAGCCGAGCAAACGCCGCGCCTTGGCAATGGAGATATCGCCGCTACGGGCGAGCATGTACATGGTGTCCGGGGTGACTTCGCTGTTGACCCTGAGCACGCCGTTGATCCGCCAGACCAGGCGGGTCAGCGCTGCCGCAAGACCCAGTGGCAGCGTGCGCGGTGCACCGCTGCGTCCCGCCCAGCGCCAGTGATTGGCGAAGAACGCCTTGCAGGTGGTCGGGCTGGCGCTGCTGAGGTGGAAAATATGTCCCCGCGCCTGATCCAGCCCCGCCGCCAGCATGATGCCGTCGAGCAGGTCCTCGACATACACCGGGGTAAAGACACCCTTGCCGCCATTGGGCAAAATCAAGGCGCCGGCCTTGGCCATCTTCAAGGGTTCAATCAGCCAGGCGCGCGAGCCCGGCCCGTAGACATCCCCCGGGCGCACCACGGTGCAATCGATTTCCCCCGCGGCATGGCTGGCCAGCACCACGTGCTCGCTCGCGCCCTTGGCCACGCCATAGCGATACTGATCGCCGATGACCACATCGCACGATTCGTCGGCCATGTCCGGATAGGTCCAGCCCAGCGCCGCGATCGAAGAAATGTGCACAAAACGCTTGGCACCGCCGGCAATCGCGACGTCGAGGCAATTGCGTACACCCCGCACCGACACTTCCCGATAGAGTTTCCAGGGGGCGGCCAGCGACACCACCGCCGCGGTGTTGATGAACAAGTCGCATCCCCTGGCATGTTCGGCCCAGACCAGAGGCTGGGTGAGGTTGCCGGCCACCACATCGTTCTCCGGGTCGGCAAACAGGTCCATGCCGCGCACTTGTGCACCCAGGGCCTTGTAGCGCTTGAGCAGTGCCTTGCCGATAAAACCGTTGGCGCCGGTGATGAATACCGAACGGGGTACCTCTGGCGTTTGCCCGCCCGCACCAACGGGCATCTGTGCTTTTGTCATACGAGATCCTTGCGACGGGCCCAGGGCCGTCACGCTGAGTGCTGTTTTTTTTAGAGTGAGGGATCACGCAGATCCATGCCTAGCTTGATGCACCTTGGGCCGGCGGATTGTCCATTTCGCGCCAATTTCCCATCAGATCATGCCAGCGTAGTAAAGCCGGGCCGACTTTGTGCAAAGGTAAACCTTCACAACTAAACCCGATTCTGTGAACTACCCTTGAGCCTGGCCTTTCAACCCCTGCGCAATCCCTGATGCAACTAAGGAAGAACTGCATGAATCCACGCTTGAGTACATTGACGCTCGGTGTCGCACTGATCGTATTGGCCGGCTGCTCGTCCACCTCGCAGCCAGGCAGAAGCACCACCCTGGGGGAAAACCTGACCGGTTCCGGTTTCATGGAGGACGTCTACCCGAAAATGAAAGATGGCCAGGGAGACGAGGCGCTGCGTCTGTATCGCAACCCGAAATACGCCGACAAGGCGGCCTTTGCCCAATACAACAAAGTGCTCCTGGACCCGATCAAGTTGTACGGCGGACCCAAGTCCAGACTCAAGGATGCACCGGCGGCCGACACTGCCGCGATTTCGCAGAACTTCCAAAAACTGGTGGCCGAGCAACTCGGCAAGGACTACAAAATCGTCGATCAACCGGGGCCGGACACCTTGCGAATCTCGGTGGCGATCGTCGATGCGGAAGCCGCTGACTCGTCGATGAAAGCGGCGTCCTACATTCCCATTCCCCTCGGCCTGCCGGGCGCCAAGGCCGCCGCGATGCAAACGCTGACCCACACCACCGGCAAACCGCCGTTCAGCGGGCAAGTGACCATCGAAGGCAAACTGGCCGATGCCCAGACCGGCGAAGTCATCGCCGCCGAGATCGACCGCCGCGTGGGGGCCCGCAAACCGATCATCGGCCTGTTCGAAAGCAGCACCTACGACTCCTGGAGCGATGTCAACGAGGCCGGCCGCTACTGGGCCGAACGCTTGCGCAATCGGCTTTGTGAGCGGCGTGGTGCAACCAATTGCGTCGTAGCCACCGAGTAAATCCTGCAACGTGACTGCCGCGATCCCTGTGGGAGCGAGCTTGCTCGCGATGGTCGTCAACGATGACGCGTACTTTCTGGGTATATGCGGTGGACTGGCGATCATCGCGAGCAGGCTCGCTCCCACAAGGGGCCGGGGTGGATCGACCATAGTGTCAACGCCGGAGATTATTGTAGGAGCGAGCTTGCTCGCGATGGTCGTCAACGATGACGCGTACTTTCTGGGTATACGCGGCGGACTGGCGATCATCGCGAGCAGGCTCGCTCCTACAGGGGGCCGGGGTGGATCGACCATAGTGGCAACGCCAGAGATTATTGTGGGAGCGAGCTTGCTCGCGATGGTCGTCAACGATGACGCGTACTTTCTGGGTATACACGGCGGACTGGCGATCATCGCGAGCAAGCTCGCTCCTACAGGGGATTGGGTGGGTTCGCAAAGGTGGGGTTGATTGGCGGAAGGCAGCCGGAGTCGAACCTGCCCGGGAACGGATGCCGTCCCCAACCGGGTTTGAAGCCCGGCCGCGCCACCGGGCGCGATTGCCTTCCTTGAAATCATGCCTCTGCACGCTGGGCCAACGCACTGTCCGGGCGAACCTGGCGACGATCGCCAAAACGCCGGGTCAGGCCGATGCGGTCGAAGTACTCCAGTAGCTGGATGCTGCGCTTGCGCCCCAGGCCCACCGCATCACGAAACGCCGTCACCTGGATCACCGGGTTGGCGCCCGCCAGTTGCAACAGCATAGCCGCCAATTGGCGAATCATGCTGTCGGTGTAAAACAGGTCGCGCACCACTTGATGCATCAGCCCCAGGCGCGCCATTTTGCGCAGCAAGCCGCGCACGGCAGCCTCGTCATGTCCCAGGTCACGCACCCACGGCGGTGCGAACCCGGCCTGTTCGAACAACGGCTGCAATTGTCGCCACAGGGCCTGGTCGTCTTCGCTCAAGTGCACCTGATGCCCGGGCAGATGCAACCACGGGCCACTGCTGCTGATCTCGGCGCTGGCCAGCAACTCGTCGAGCAGGCTGATGAACGTCGAGCGTTCCAGCGCGCTACCGCTGAACCGGCGCAGGCGATCGCGGTCCGGGCCCATCTGGTCCGGTTCCAGCTGGTGGAAACGCGTGAGGTGCTCCAGCACTGCGACCTTCAAGGCTTGCCAACGGCTGGCACTGAACAGCAACGCGCCCTGGCGGGTGTCGATCAAGCGCACGTCAGCGGGCAACACCCAACTGCTGCGCGGTTGATTGAACTGCCGCTCCAGACGCTGCGGATCGAGCCCGGTGTCGCTGTGGGCCAGCAATGTCGGCAGCACCTCTTCGAGTTTTGCGCTGTTCGCCAGCGCCTGCAGTTGCGCCAGCCGTTCGGGACTGCGGCGCTGGCGGGTGGGGGCAAACGGATCGAGCACCCGGCCGCCACCCAGGGTACGTTGGGCACTCTGATCGCGCAGGATCAGCGGGTCGCCCTTCACCGCATGCACCGGTGAATTGAGCAACAGTTGCGCAAACATGCGGCCTCCGGGCACCAGGCTGGAGCCTTCGAGCAAGGCGACTCGCGCGGTGACGTCCTGGGTGCCGAGGTGCACATGCACCGGTTGAAAGTGCTCGAAGGCCCGGGACTCGCCCGTAAGCAGGCGCATGTCGATGTCCACGCGCTGGGTCGGCGCATACAAACCGTCAGCCAGCAACCAGTGGCCGCGATGGATGTGCTCCAGCGCCAGCCGTTCGGCACTCAGGTTCAACGCCACGCGCTGGCCGGCAAAGGCGCGGTCGGCGATCTGGTTTTGCGCATGCAGGCCGCGAATGCGCACCGGTTTGCCTTGTGGCCCCAGCAGCAAGGTGTCGCCCACCGCGACCTGACCGGACAGCGCCGTGCCGGTCACCACGATACCCGCCCCGGCCACGCTGAAGGCTCGGTCGATCGCCAGGCGAAACCCACCGTCGATGCTGCGTTGCGCCACGTCCCGCTGGGCATCGAGCAACGCCTTGCGCAGGGTTTCGATGCCCTCGCCCGTCACGCTCGACAGCGCCATCAGCGGCGCATCGGCATACGGCCCCGGCGCCAGTAGTGCGCTGACCTGCTCGCGAACGATCTGTACCCGGGCGCCATCGACCCGGTCACATTTGCTGATTGCCACCAGCGCCCGTGGAATCCCGAGCAACTCGACAATCGCCAGGTGCTCGCGGGTCTGCGGCATCACGCCGTCATCGGCCGCCACCACCAGCAACACCAGATCGATGCCTTGCGCGCCGGCCAGCATGTTGTGGGTGAAGCGTTCATGCCCGGGAACGTCGATGAAACCGGTCAACTGCGCGTCCGGCTCCAGCGCGGCGTACAGGTAGCCGAGGTCGATGGTCATGCCGCGCTCACGTTCTTCGCGGCGCCGGTCACCCGCCTGACCGGTCAGCGCCTGGAGCAGCGCCGTCTTGCCATGGTCGATGTGCCCTGCGGTGCCGACGATCACCCTGCCCGGCCCTCCACCTGCAATTGATCGAGTTGCGCCAGCCACGCCGGCTCGTCGTCCAGTTGCCGCAGGTCCAGCCACAGGGCGTCATCGTCGATGCGCCCGAGGACCGCAATCGGCAAGGCGCGCAAGGCCTCTTCCAGGGTCAACAGCGAGCGCCCGCGCAAGCGTTTTGAGGTCAGCGGACGCAGACACAGCGCGGCGCTGGCCAGCCGCGCCACCGGTTGGCTGCCGCTGCCGATCATGCCCAGTGCCGGCATGGCGCTGACGCTCCAGCCCGCCCCCAACACCTGGGCGAGCGCCGGCCGCAAACGTTCGGCCTGGGCTAGGATATCGGCCTGTGGCCGGGTCAACAGGCGCAGGCTCGGCAAGCGCTCGGCCAGTCGGTCCGGATTGCGATACAGCCCCAACACCGCTTCCAGCGCAGCCAGGGTCATTTTGTCGACCCGCAGCGCACGCTTGAGCGGGTTCTTCTTGATTTTGCCGATCAGTGCCTTGCGCCCGACAATCAGCCCGGCCTGCGGCCCGCCGAGCAATTTGTCGCCACTGAAGGTGACGATGTCCGCGCCATCGAGCAGCGCCTGGCGCACCGTCGGTTCGGCGGGCAGGCCCCAGCGGGTCAAGTCCAGCAGGCTGCCGCTGCCGAGGTCCTCGAGCAGCGGCAGTCCATGTTGGTGGGCGATTTGCGCCAGTTCGGCGGTTGGCACGCTCGTGGTGAAGCCCTGGATGCTGTAGTTGCTTGCGTGCACGCGCATGATCAAACCGCTGCGCGGGCCGATGGCGGCCTCGTAGTCACGGGCATGGGTGCGGTTGGTGGTGCCGACTTCATGCAGCTTGACCCCGGCGCGGGCCATGATGTCGGGGATGCGAAAGGCGCCGCCGATTTCAATCAGTTCACCCCGGGAAATAATCCCTTCCTTGCGCGCGCCCAGGCTGTTGAGGGTCAAGAGCACCGCCGCGGCATTGTTGTTGACCACGGTCACCGCTTCGGCGCCGGTCAGTTCGCGGATCAGGCCCTCGATCAGGTCGTCGCGGTCACCGCGCTTGCCGCTACGCAAGTCGAATTCCAGATTGAGCGGATAACGCGCGGCCATTTGCACCGCCTCGATCGCCTCTTCGGGCAACAGCGCCCGGCCGAGGTTGGTGTGCAAGACCGTGCCGGTCAGGTTGAACACCCGACGCACCTGGCTGCGATGCAAGGTTGCCAAGCGCTCGCCGACCCTGCCCGCCAACACGTCGGGGCTGACTTCCACAGGTTCGAGCAACCCCTGCAGCACCCCTTCGCGCAACTCATCCAGCAATTGTCGCAAGGCGCCCAGCAAGGCGTCGCGGCCATAACGCTCGGCCAAAGGCCGGCACGCCGGGTGCCGCAACAGACTGTCGATGGAAGGTAGACGCAGGGGTTGGCTGGCACCGCGTGCAGACATCTGGCGCTCCTGAAAACGAATGACCGTCGCGCCAGAGTGTAGACGCTGCGGTTATTCGTCTCCCGGCGCCAGCAACAGATTCGGTGCCAGACGCTGATAACCGTCCTGGCTCAGGCGCATGTCGAGCATCAGGCTGGACAGGTCCGCCGACAACGCTTCGGCATCCGCATCGTTCTCAAGATAGAGCAACTTCAGGTAGCTGTTGCAGCCGGGGCAGACCTCGGCGCGCAACGGCGCCTGGTTGGCGGCATGGCGGTCATCTTCAAGGCTGAGGTATTCCAGGCCCTTGCTCTGTTCGCAATACACGCACTTGACCCGCACCACATGCCACTCGCAAGCGCACAGCGAACACACCAGATAACGCAGGCCATTGTGCTTGCCGCGATGACGGATGACCCCGGCCATGGCCGGCGAACCACAGGCCGGACACTGGCTGAGGCTGTCGCCCGGCGTCAGTTGCAGATTGGGCGTGCTCAACAGCCAGTGGCTCCAGGTCGTTTGCAGCGCCGCGCCGAGAAACGGCACCAGCGCCGCCGGCACCAGTGAATACTGGCCGCTGACCAGTGCCACCGCCCAGGCGCGGCGTTGCCCGGCACCGGCCAGGCGCAAGGTCTGCAGGGCATCGGCCACGGCAGAGGATGTCGATGGGGCATAGCCCTGCAGCAAGGCATCGAGGTAAAGCTGCCAGTCGTCTTCGCGCGCCAGGCTGTCGGCGGCGAACGGCGGCAGGCCGTGTTGCTGGCACAACTCGATGCGTTGTCGGTCAAGGGGTTCACTTGAGGGCGGGTCGTCCAGCACCTGTTGCTGCGCCCGGCACAACCCGGCGATCAGGCGCAGGTAATCGGTCAGCGGGTGCCCTTCGGCCAGCGTGTCCAGACGCCGGGCGCGCAGGCTGAACAGGTCGTGCGGTGGCATATAAAGAAACGGCGGCGAACTGGCCGCCGCTTCGATTTCGCCGGGTTCGAGGATGGTTGGCAAATGTCAGCCCTTTTTGGTGATCGGTCGCGCGGGAGCCTCGTCGCGGGTCTCGTCCTGAGTCACTTGGCGATACCAGAGTTCGTGGTGCTTCTTCGCCCAGGCGCGGCTGACCCGGCCGTGCACCATGGCGCTGACCGAGCCCTTGATCCAGATCCCGGCATAGATGTGCACGATGATGCTCAGGATCAGCACAAAACCGGCCAAGGCATGCAGCAGCATCGCCCAGCGTATCGCGGTGATGCCGAAATACGCGCTGAAGTAGGCACGCCATATCACCAGCCCGCTGAACAACAGCACCAGCATGCACAGCAGTAAAGTCCAGAACAGCAGCTTCTGCCCGGGGTTGTACTTGCCGATGGGCGGCACGCCCTCCTCCTCGTTCAGCATCACCCGGTCGATGCGCCGGAGCCACAGGCGATCGTTGGCGATGAAGTAGTTGGCGCGCCAGAAGCGCAACACCAGGCCGAGGAACAGCAGGAACATCAACACACCCATGAACGGATGCAGGATGCGTGTCCACGGTCCGCCGCCGAACAGGTTGCTCAACCAGAACAGCGCCGGATGGAACAACGCCAGCCCGGACAACCCGGCCATGAAAAACAGGATCGCCACCAGCCAGTGATTGGTGCGCTGGTTGCTGGTGTAGCGCAGGATCGTCTTGTTGCTCATGGCCTGCCCTCCCCACGGGGATCGAAGGTGTGCACCGACGGATCGACTTCGTGCACGGCGGTGTCCGGTGGGTCCGGATGCTCATCCTCTTCGACGATTTGCGGGCCGACGCGCACGTAGTGGAAGAACCCGGCCAGCACCGCCGCGCCCATGGCCAGCAGCGCCAGCGGTTTGCTGATGCCCTTCCACAGACCTACCAACGGACTGATCGCCGGGTGATCGGGCAAGCCGGCGTACAGCCTGGGCGTATCGGCATGGTGCAACACGTACATCACGTGGGTGCCGCCGACACCCTCGGGGTCATACAGACCGGCGTTTTCAAAGCCCCGGCTCTTGAGGTCGACGATGCGCTCGGCGGCATGTTCCTTCATGTCGTCCTTGGTGCCGAACACGATGGCACCGGTCGGGCAGGTTTTCACGCAGGCCGGTTCCAGCCCGACCGCCACCCGGTCCGAACACAGGGTGCATTTGTAGGCCTTGTGATCCTTTTGCGAAATGCGCGGGATGTTGAAGGGGCACCCGGTGATGCAGTAGCCGCAGCCGATGCAGTGGTCCTGATCGAAATCGACGATGCCGTTGGCGTGCTTGATGATCGCGCCGGGGCTGGGGCACGCTGCCAGGCAACCGGGCTCGGCGCAGTGCATGCAGCCATCCTTGCGGATCAGCCATTCGAGGTTGCCGGCGTCGGTCTCGTGCTCGGTGAAGCGCATCAAGGTCCAGGTTTCTGCCGTGAGGTCCTGCGGGTTGTCGTAGGTGCCGTGGTTATGGCCGACCTCGTCGCGCAGCTCGTTCCATTCCGAGCAGGCCACCTGACAGGCCTTGCAGCCAATGCACTTGGTGGTGTCGATCAGCTTGGCGACTTCTTCCATGCCGCGCACCGAGGGCGCGGGAGTGGTGGTGGCCGAGCGGGCAATGATGTCTTGGCTGGCCATTCAGACTTTCTCCACGTTGACCAGGAATGACTTGGATTCCGGGGTCTGTGTGTTGCCATCGCCGAGGAACGGCACCAGGGTGTTGGTCAGGTAACCGTGGCGCGTAAGGCCGGTGAAGCCCCAGTGCAGCGGAATGCCGATCTGGTGCACCACCTGATTGTTGACCTGCAGCGGACGAATCCGCTTGGTCACCACGGCCACCGCTTCAATGAAGCCACGCTTGCTGCTGACCCGTACCCGATCACCCGCGGCGATGCCTTTCTCCTTGGCCAGCACTTCGCCGATTTCCACGAACTGTTCGGGCTGGGCGATCGCGTTGAGCTTGCAGTGTTTACTCCAGAAGTGGAAATGCTCGGTCAGCCGGTAACTGGTGGCGGCATAGGGGTAGTCCTTAGCCACGCCGAGGGTATCCCACACCGAATCGAAGATCCGCGCCGCCGGGTTGCTGGTGGCTTTCTTGTTGTTCGGGTGCAGCGGGTTGATGCCGATCGGCGTTTCGAACGGCTCGTAGTGCTCGGGGAACGGGCCTTCGTTCATCTTGTCGACGGCGAAGAATCGCGCCACGCCCTCGGGGTTCATGATGAACGGGTTCATCCCCGCTTCCGGCGGCACGTCGGCCTTGTAGTCCGGCACGTCGGTGCCGGCCCAGGCCTTGCCGTTCCACCACACCAGGCGTTTTTTCGGGTCCCATGGCTTGCCTTGCAGGTCGGCCGAGGCGCGGTTGTAGAGAATCCGCCGGTTGGCCGGCCAGGCCCATGCCCAGCCTTGGTGTTGATGCATGCCGTAAGGATCGGCATTGTCGCGGCGGGCCATCTGGTTGCCGAGCTCCGTCCAGCTGCCGCAGAAAATCCAGCAGCCGGACGCGGTGCTGCCGTCGTCCTTGAGCTGGCCGAAACCGGCCAACTGCGCGTTGGCCTTGATCGCCGCGCCCGTGGCGTCGGTAAAGTCCGCCGTGGCCGAGCCGTTGATTTCCCTGGCCAGTTCTTCCGGCGAAGGTTCTTCGGCGATCTTGTACGGCCACGTCAACTTGAGCAGAGGGTCGGGAAACTTGCCGCCATTGGCCTGGTAGCGCTGACGCAGACGCAGGAACAATTCACTCATGATCCGTATGTCGGTGCGCGCTTCGCCAGGGCCGTCGGCGCCCTTCCAGTGCCACTGCAGCCAGCGACTGCTGTTGACCAGCGAACCGTCCTCCTCGGCAAAGCAGGTGGTGGGCAGGCGAATGACTTCGGTCTGGATGTCGGCGCTCTTCACATCGTTGTACGGCCCGACCTTTTGCCAGAACTCCGAGGTCTCGGTGGCCAGCGGGTCCATCACCACCAGCCACTTCAGCTTGGCCAGCGCCAGCATCACACGGTTTTTGTCCGGCAGCGCGGCGATAGGGTTGAACCCCTGGCACATGTAGCCGTTGACCTTGCCTTGCCCCATCAGATCGAACACCTTGAGGATGTCGTATTGGGGGATGTCGAGTTTCGGCAGGTAGTCGTAGGCCCAATTGTTCTCGACCGTGGCATTGGCGCCGTACCAGGACTTCATCAGGCTGACGTGGAACTTGCCGTAGTTCTGCCAGTAGGACAACTGCCCCGGACGCAACGGTTTCTGCGTGCGCTTGACGATGTAGGCGTTGTAGTCCTGTTCGGCATCGCCCGGTAGCGTGAGGTAGCCCGGCAGCGAGTTGGACAGCAGCCCCAGGTCGGTCAGCCCCTGGATGTTGGAGTGCCCGCGCAAGGCATTCACACCGCCGCCCGGCATGCCGACGTTGCCCAGCAGAAGTTGCACCATCGCTGCACTGCGGATGATCTGCGCGCCGATCGAGTGCTGGGTCCAGCCCAGCGCATAGAGAATGGTCATGGTCTTGCCCGGTTGCGAGCAAGTGGCGATTTCCTCCCAGATTTTCTGCATGGCATCGACCGGCATGCCGCAGATCTGGCTCGCCAGGTCGATGTTGTAGCGGCTGTAGTGCTGCTTCATCAATTGATAGACGCAGCGTGGGTCCTGCAAAGTCGGATCGACCTTGGCAAAACCGTCCTCGCCGAGTTCATAACCCCAGCCGGATTTATCGGTGTACAGGCGTTTTTCGGCGTCATAGCCGCTGAAGATCCCGTCCTCGAAGCCATAGCCGGCTCTGACGATGAACGACACGTCGGTGTAGTTGCGCACGTATTCGTGCTGGATCTTGTCCTCGGTCAGCAGGTAATTGATCAACCCGCCCATGAAGGCGATGTCGGTGCCGGTACGGATCGGCGCGTAATAGTCGGCCACCGAAGCGGTCCGGGTAAAACGCGGGTCGACCACGATGAGCCGTGCCTTGTTGTGCGCCTTGGCTTCGGTCACCCATTTGAAGCCGCACGGGTGCGCTTCTGCTGCGTTGCCGCCCATCACCAGGACCAGGTTCGCGTTGGCGATATCGGTCCAGTGGTTGGTCATGGCACCACGGCCGTACGTCGGGGCAAGACTTGCCACCGTCGGGCCGTGTCAGACACGCGCCTGGTTATCGAACCCCAGCATGCCGAGACTGCGCACCACCTTGTGGGTGATGTACCCGGCTTCGTTGGACGCCGCCGAGGCCGCGAGGAAACCGGTGGTCAGCCAGCGGTTCACCGTTTGGCCATTGGCGTTTTTCTCGATGAAGTTGGCGTCGCGGTCGGCCTTCATCAGGTCGGCGACGCGATCGAGCGCTTCATCCCAGGAGACGCGGGTCCACTCGGTGCTGCCGGGCTTGCGCACCTGCGGATATTGCAGGCGCCCGGGGCTGTGGATGAAGTCCAGCAGGCCCGCGCCTTTGGGGCACAGGGTGCCGCGGTTGACCGGGTGGTCGGCGTCACCTTCGATGTGGATGATGTTTTGCGCGACATTTTTCGCATCATCGCCCTGGCTGTACATGATCAAGCCGCAACCGACCGAGCAATACGGGCAGGTGTTGCGGGTTTCATGGGTGTGGGCAAGCTTGAAATGACGCACCTGTTCGGCAAAGGCAAGCGTCGGGGCCATGCCCAACGCGCCCAGGCTAGAGCCTGCAAGGCCGATACCGGCGACCTTGAAGAACTGACGACGGCTGAGATCCATCGTGCACTCCTGATCAGGTGGGACCCGATACATCGCCGGGCCTTTTTGAACAACCACGGTTTCGGCAGTCTGAATGCCGACACTTCAAACTTTAGTCAACCGGGTGGCGTTCTGTGTGAAAACCGACCGTCGGGCAAATCCCGGTTGGCGTCCAAGGAACACAAACTGTGGGAGCGAGCTTGCTCGCGATGGCGCAGGGTCAGACAACATCAATGCTGACTGTGCTGGCCCCATCGCGAGCAAGCTCGCTCCCACAGGGCTTGGGGATTATCATGGTCGCCATTCCAATCCGGCTTTTACGAGACTGCGCATGACTTTCGATTTTGATCAGGTGTTCGACCGCCACCACACCGGCAGTACCAAGTGGAGCCGCTACCCGGCCGATGTGTTGCCGATGTGGGTCGCCGACATGGATTTCGCCGCGCCGCCGGTGATCGTCCAGGCCCTGCAAAAACGACTGGAACACCCGATGGTCGGCTACAGCGTGGCCCAGGATGACCTGCGCGAGGCGATCGTCGCCGACCTCTGGAACAAGTACGCCTGGCGTGTCGAGCCCCAGGAACTGATCTTCCTGCCGGGCGTCGAGTCCGGTTTCAACATGGCGTTGAAGGCACTGGTGCAGGCGCCACAGAACGTCGTGGTGCAGGTTCCGAACTACCCGCCGCTGCGCCATGCACCCGGGCACTGGGGCCTGAACAAGGTCGAATTGAATTTCGATGCCCAGGCTGATGGCACCTACAGCACGCCGCTCGATACCCTGAGCCAGTCATTGCAAGGCGGCGGCGCCCTGCTGCTGAGCAACCCCCACAACCCGCTAGGCAAGGCTTTCCCCCGCGCAGAGCTGCAAGCCATTGCCGACATTTGCCTTGAGCACGGTGCCTGGATCATCTCCGACGAGATCCACGCCGAGCTGTGCTTCGACGGCCGCCAGCACATTCCGATGGCCACGTTGAGCCCGCAGGTCGCCCAGCGCACCATCACGCTGATGTCCGCGAGCAAGGCCTACAACATCGCCGGCCTGAAGACCTCCTTCATGATCATTCAGGACCGCCACCTGCGCGAGAAGGTCAACCACGCCCGTTGCGGCATGGTCGACAGTGTCAATCCGCTGGGCATGGAGGCCACTCGCGTCGCCTACAGCGAAGCCGCACCCTGGCTGGCGGAGCTGAAGGTCTACCTGCAAGGCAACCGCGATTTTCTCGCCGAGGCCGTGCGCACCCGCCTGCCGGGCGTGACCATGAACCTGCCGCAAAGCACCTACCTGGCATGGCTCGACTGCTCGGCGCTGGGGCTGGACAACCCGCAGCAGTTCTTCCTCGAGCAGGCCAAGGTCGGCTTGAGTGCCGGCCTCGACTTCGGCGATGACTGCAAGCAATTCGTGCGCCTGAACTTCGGCTGCCCCCGCTCGCTGCTCGAAGAAGGCATCGCGCGGATGGAGCGCAGTTTGCGCCACCTCAAGGCCTGATCGATCCCCGAAAATCCCTGAATATCCATGAATATCCCTGTAGGAGCGAGCCTGCTCGCGATGGACTCAAGAGCGCCGCGTTTAGTCAGCAAACGCGCGTTATCGTTAGCGACCATCGCGAGCAGGCTCGCTCCTACAGGGATTGGTGGTTCCCCTATCGAAAATCCAGTCGAACTCCAGCCAAAACGCCAGGGTCAACCTTCTGACACCCTGGCCTCGAGACTGGAGATCGATAATGACCGACTATCCAAAACCGCCCTTCCCCAAGCAGCATCAGCCGGTTCCCGGCACTCAGCGCACCATGGACCCCGTTCCGGATTGCGGCGAGCATTCCTATAAGGGCTCCGGTCGCCTGGCCAACAAAATCGCCCTGATCACCGGCGGCGACAGCGGCATTGGCCGTGCGGTCGCCATCGCCTTCGCCCGTGAAGGCGCCGATGTGGCCATCGCCTACCTCAACGAACATGAAGACGCCAAGGCAACCGCGCACTGGATCGAACAGGCCGGCCGCCAATGCCTGTTGCTGCCGGGAGACCTGGCGCAAAAGGCGCACTGCCAGGCCCTGGTGGAGAAAACCGTGGAGCGCTTCGGCCGCATCGACGTACTGGTCAACAACGCCGCGTACCAGATGACCCATGACAGCCTCGAAGACATATCGGACGAGGAATGGGTGATGACCTTCGACGTCAACATCACCGCCATCTTCCGGATCTGCCAGGCAGCCCTGAAACACATGAAGCCCGGCAGTTCGATCATCAACACCAGTTCGGTCAATTCCGACCTGCCGAACCCGACGCTGCTGGCGTACGCCACCACCAAGGGCGCGATCGCCAATTTCAGCGCCGGCCTCGGGCAAATGCTCGGGCCCAGGAACATCCGCGTCAACAGCGTCGCCCCCGGACCGATCTGGACGCCGTTGATCGTCTCGACCATGCCTGAGGAGACGGTACAGAACTTCGGCGCCAACACCTCCCTTGGGCGGCCGGGCCAACCCGTGGAAGTCGCGCCGATCTACGTGCTGCTGGCCTCGGATGAGGCCAGTTACATCACCGGCCAGCGCTACGGCGTCACCGGCGGCAAACCGATCCTGTGACCGCGTCGAAAAATTGAACCGGCGACGTCCTCCAGCGCTCCACAGCGTATAGACACTGATCGCTGGAGGTCGTCATGTCCGCACCCATTGTCAAACTGTTCACTCAACCGAACTTCGCCTGGCTGGATATCCGCAAGGAAGAAGAAGCCCATCCACGTCATTACCTCGCGCATCTGTTGCTGCTGGCCCTGATTCCCGCCGTGTGCCTGTTTTTCGGCACGACTTACGTGGGCTGGAGCCTGGCGGAAAACGAAACCGTGCGGCTCAGCACCCACAGTGCACTGCAACTGTGTGTGCTGCTGTACCTGACCATCGTTGCCGGCGTCGTGGTCATCGGCGCGTTCATCCGCTGGATGTCTCGCACCTTCGAGGCGCGGCCAACGCTCAATCAATGCATCGGTTTTGCTGCCTACACCGTAACGCCGTTCTTCATTGCCGGCCTGGCAGGCCTGTACCCCAGTCGCTGGCTGGCGATTGCAGTGCTGGCGGCGGCATCGGCTTATTCGACGTTCCTGTTGTTCATCGGCTTGCCGACCTTCATGCACGAGCGCAAGGAGCAAGGCCTGCTCAACGCCGCCTGCGTGTGGGGTGTCGGGCTGTTGGTGTTGGTAACGATCCTGGTCACGATGATCCTGGTGTGGTTCAACGTGCTCACCCCTGAGTACCTGCGCGCGCCTGTCGGTTGATGGGCTTCACGGCGTGGGTGGCGGTGCTGGGCGCCGTATTGCTGACACTGGCGCTCACCTCGTCGTACCTGCGCTGGTTGCCCGTGACCACCTCGGCGGTCTGCCTGGTGCTGGGCGTGGCCATCGGACCGTCGGGCCTGGGTTTGCTCAGGCTGGATATCAAGGACGCCGCCTTCTGGATGGAGCATCTGTCGGAAGTAGCGGTGCTTTTTTCCCTGTTCGTCTGCGGGTTGAAGTTGCGTCTGCCCCTGGGCGATCGCCGATGGCGGGTGGCATTTACGCTGGCGGGACCGGTGATGATCCTGACCATTGCCGGTGTGAGCCTGCTGCTGCATTTCGGGTTTGGATTCGCCTGGGGGCCATCGCTGTTGATCGGGGCGATCCTGGCACCCACCGATCCGGTCCTGGCCTCGCTGGTGCAGGTCAGCGATGCCAAGGACTACGACCCGGTCAGGTTCGGGCTCACGGGTGAAGCCGGTCTCAACGACGGCAGTGCATTCCCTTTTGTCATCCTCGGTTTGCTGTTTCTGCAACAAGGTGAGCACGCGGGTGCGTGGCTCGACGAATGGGCGCTCAAGCGGCTGCTATGGGCCGTGCCCGCCGGCTTGCTGACCGGTTATTGGATGGGGCGCGGCATCGGCCGCCTGACCCTGTTCATGCGCATAAAGAATGCCGACAGCACCTTTTCCCCCAATGATTACCTGGCCCTGGCCTTGATCGCACTGGCCTATGTCGTGGCCGAAACCCTTCAGGGCTACGGGTTTCTCTCGGTGTTCGCGGCCGGGCTTGGCCTGCGCCAGGCCGAGGTGAGTACCAGCAGTGACACCCGCACACCGGCGGAACATCTGGTCCAGCCGGTGGTCGGTCATCAGCATGTCGAGCCGGAGGCAGCCGTGGCCGGCAATGTCGACCATCTGGAAGACAAGCAAGTCGCCGCCGGGATCATGATGGGCGACATGCTGTCGTTCGGCAGCCTGGTGGAACGGGCCATGGAAGTGTTCCTGGTGACCTTGCTCGGGGTCGTGCTGACTGCACACTGGGACTGGCGGGCACTGGTGGTCGCGCTAGTGCTGTTCGCGGTGATTCGCCCGCTGATGGTCTGGCTGATGCCATGGGGCTCGCTGCTCAACGGCCCGCAACGCTGGTTGATCGGCTGGTTCGGCATTCGCGGCATCGGCAGTTTCTACTACCTGTTCTACGCCTTGAACCACGATCTGTTGCCATCAGTGGCCACCTTGTGTGCCGACCTGACGCTCTCGGTGGTAGCCATGAGCATCCTGCTCCACGGCATCAGCACCCAGCCGATGCTGGCCCGCTATGAACAGCACAATCGCCGCGTCATTTCATCGCCAGGGCAATGATTTCCACCAGGTTGAGTTGGGTATAGGGTTTCGACAAACGCGGCAGATGGGCGGCAAAGCCCTCCAGCCGTTCGGCATAACCGGTGGCGAGGATGATCGGCACGTTCGGTCGAATGATCCTGATGGCATTGGCCAGTTGCGCGCCGCTCATCTGGGGCATGGCCATGTCGGTGATGACCAGGTCGATCTCCGGTTCACGTTCGAACAGATCCAGCGCCGTGGCACCGGACGGCGCACTGATGACCCGGTGCCCGAGGTCCTCGAGCAGCAGGCTGGTGCTGGTCAAGACCAGGCTGTCATCGTCTACCACCAATACGCACAGGCGAGGCACCGTCACGTCCACTTCCCTGGCAACCGGCTGGACGACCGCATCGTTGGTAGCGACGGGCAACCAGAGTTCGGCGGTCGTGCCCTGATCCTTCTGACTCTTGAGAATGAAGCGTCCGCCCAGTTGTTCGATAAACCCGTGAACCATCGACAACCCCAGGCCCGTGCCTTTGCCGACGCCCTTGGTGGTAAAGAACGGGTCCATCGCCGAGCCCAGCGTGGTTTCATCCATGCCCTCGCCCGTGTCGGCAATGCTCAGGCAGACGTAATGCCCGGGCACCAGAGATGAGGAAACGCTGTCGCTCACTTCATGGTTTCTGGCACCGAAGATAATGGTCCCGCCGTTGGGCATGGCATCGCGGGCGTTGGTTGCCAGGTTGAGGACGGCCAGTTCCAGCTGGTTGAGGTCCGCCATCACCGGTTCGAGATCGACGGGAAACTGCGTTTCGATTTTCACCGAAGGCCCCAGGGAGCTGCGCAACAGCCCGGAAATGCCTTCTACCAATGCCGGTATCTGCACCGCTTCCGACTTGAGTTCCTGGCGTCGGGCAAACGCCAGCATGCGCTGGGTCAGGGACACACCGCGCAAGGCGCCCTGGGTGGCGTTGTCGATCAGGCGGGTGACCTTTGGATTGTCCGTCACCCGCTTGCGCACGATTTCCAGATTGCCGAGGATCACCGTCAACAGGTTGTTGAAGTCGTGGGCGATGCCACCACTGAGCTGACCAATGGCTTGCATTTTCTGCGCCTGGAACAAGGCTTCGCGGGTTTGCTCCAGTGCCTGCTGCGCCTGCGTGGCTTCAGTGATATCGCGGGTAATCTTGGCAAAACCGAGCAAGGTGCCGGTGTCGCCCCAGATCGGGTCGACAACCACATGGGCGAGGAACCGCGTACCGTCCTTGCGCATCCGCCAGCCCTTGTTTTCAAAGCGCCCTTCACGCACGGCAATGTCCAGCGTGCGTTGTGGCTCCTGGGCCTCGCGATCTTCCGGGGTATAGAACATCGAAAAATGCTGGCCGATGACTTCTTCCGGCAGGTAACCCTTGATGCGCTGGGCGCCGGGGTTCCAGTTGCTCACGCGTCCGTCCGGCGTCAGCATATAGATCGCATAGTCGGTCACGCTCTGCACCAGCAGGCGGAACTGCTGTTCGCTTTGCTTGAGGACTTCCTCGGCCATCTTGCGGTCGGTCAGGTCGCGGGTGATCTTGGCAAAACCGAGCAAGGTGCCCGACGGGTCGAGGATCGGATCGATGACCACATGGGACCAGAAACGCGTGCCGTCCTTGCGCACCCGCCAGCCTTCGCCTTCGAAACGTCCTTCGCCGATCGCTGTGTCCAGCGCCCGCTGCGGCAAGCCGGCACGGCGATCCTCGTCGGTGTAGAAGCGCGAGAAATGCTCACCGAGGATCTCGGCCTCCTCATAGCCCTTGAAACGCCTGGCGCCGGCGTTCCAGCTGGTAATGATGCCGTCCGGATCAATCATGTAGATCGCGTAGTCGATCACCGCATCGATCAATAGCCGAAAACGGCCGTCTTCGATGGCACTGACCCTGGTTCGATCTTCGCTCATTGATCCCACCGCCTCATGGTTTCTCTGGAGTATGCGTCATACCGGGAATTTGGACAGCCCACCAACGCGGCAGCAACTGCCTGACCTTGCTCTCGCCGAAGCGGTCGTCGATCAACATCACCACCCCCTGGTCCTGTTGCGTACGGATAACCCGCCCGGCGGCCTGCACCACTTTCTGTACGCCGGGATACAGATACGTGTAATCGTAGCCGGAACCAAAAATCGCGGCCATGCGCCGTTTCATCTGCTCGTTCACCGGATTGAGCTGCGCCAGCCCCAAGGTGGCGATAAATGCGCCGATCAACCGCGCACCGGGCAAATCGATACCCTCGCCAAAGGCCCCGCCCAATACAGCAAAGCCGATGCCCTGGCCGTCGGCGTGGAATTGATCGAGAAACTGCTGGCGTTGCGCTTCGCCCATGCCTCGGGACTGCGACCACAGGCTGATGTGCGGATGCTTCTCGGCCAACAACTGCGCCACCTGCTGCAAATAATCGAAGCTACTGAAAAACGCCAGGTAGTTGCCGGGCCGCTTGCAGAACTGTGCGGCGATCAAGTCCACGATCGGTTCCAGGGAGGACTGGCGATGCACGAACCGCGTGGAGATCTGGTTGACGATGTGCACCTGTAGTTGATCGGCATGAAACGGCGACTCGACATCGATGCACACCGTGTCCGTCGGCGTCCCCAGTAAATCGGCGTAATAGTGACGGGGGCTCAGGGTCGCGGAAAACAGCACCGTGCTGCGCGCGGCCGTCAGGCGCGGGCGGATGAAGCCTGCGGGCACCACATTGCGCAGGCACAGCTGCGACAGATTGCGCTTGCGCTCGAGGTCGCGTTTGCTGATGTCGAACAGGAACTGCTCATCGAACAGCTCGGCCACCCGGCAGAACTGCAGCATGTCGAAGTAGAAGCCCTGCAGTGCGCTGTCCAGCCCTTGCGGGTGATCGTTGAGGTAGTCACCGATGCTGGCGCTGCACGATGACAGTGCCTGAAGGAGCTTTTCCGGCGCCTTGTCATAGGCTTGGTAGGCGCCGGTTTGCGTGCCATTCAAGGCATTCCACTCACGGTTGACTCGCTGCATCGCTTTTTTCAGCACCTCGGGTGCGGTTTTGCGCACGCCGTTGAAGGTCCCCTGGTCGAGGCTCGCGCTGTACATCTGCCGGCCGCGCTCCACCAGGTTGTGGGCTTCGTCGACCAGCACCGCGACTTTCCAATTGTTGGCCTGGGCCAGACCGAACAGCAGCGCGCTGAAGTCGAAGTAATAGTTGTAGTCGGCCACCACCACGTCGGCCCAGCGCGCCATTTCCTGGCTCAGGTAATACGGACAGACGTCATGCGCCAGGGCAACCTCGCGCAAGGCGCTCTGGTCCAGCAGGCTCAGTCGGCTGGCATCCTGCCGTGCGGCGGGCAGGCGATCGTAGAACCCCCGGGCCAACGGACAGGACTCGCCGTGGCAGGCTTTGTCCGGGTGTTCGCAGGCCTTGTCCCGGGCGATCATCTCCAGCACCCGCAACGGCGGCGCATCGGCACTGGCCACAATCACCTGCGCGGCGTCCAGGGCCAGCTTGCGGCCCGGGGTCTTCGCCGTGAGGAAGAACACTTTGTCCAATTGCTGCGGCGCCAGTGCCTTGAGCATGGGAAACAGGGTGCCCAGGGTCTTGCCGATGCCCGTGGGCGCCTGCGCCATCAGGCAGCGCCCGGTGCTGACGGCCTTGAACACCGACTCGGCCAGATGGCGCTGCCCCGGCCGAAAGTCGGCGTGGGGAAAGGCCAGGCGCTGCGCCGCCAGATTGCGCCCGTCGCGATGGGCGACTTCCTGCTGCGCCCATTGCAGGAACCGCGCGCATTGGCGTTCGAAGAATTCCTGTAACTGCGCGGCCTCGAAGGGCTCGACCAGGCAGGTTTCCCTTTCGCTGACGATGTCGAAATACACCAGCGCCAGGTTGATCCGCGGCAGATCGCGTTTGCGGCACATCAACCAGCCGTAGATTTTCGCCTGGGCCCAATGCAACTGGCGGTGGTTGGCCGGTTGTTTGCTCAGGTCCCCGCGGTAGGTCTTGACCTCCTCCAGGCAGTTTTGCGCCGGGTCATAGCCATCGGCCCTGCCCTTGACCGTCAGGGTTCGATACAGGCCTTCAAGGGCGACTTCGCTTTGGTAGCCCTCGCTGCGTCGCGAGGCCACCGTACGATGCCCGACGATGCCCTCCAGCGCAGTGGGCGACGGTGTGAAGCGCAGGTCGAGGTCGCCGGTCTTGGCGGTGAACTCACACAGCGCCCGCACCGCAATGCTGTAGCTCAAGCGCCCTGCTCCGCCCATTGCACGTAGCACACGGTGATCGGCATCTGGTGCTCGTGGCAGAACTCCAGCCAACGCAACTGGTTGTCCTGCAGGCGATCGCCCGGGCCTTTGACTTCGATCATGCGGTAGGTCCTTTGCTGCGGCCAGAACTGGATCAGGTCCGGCATGCCGGCGCGATTGGCCTTGATGTCCAGCAGGAGGCGGTTGAACCAATGCTTGAGGTGCTCGGCCGGCAGGCAATCGAGGGCCTGCTCCAGCAGCGCCTCGTCAAGCACGCTCCAGAACACGAACGGCGACTGCACGCCCCACTTGGCCGCATAACGTTCGCGGATGGTCTGCCGATAGCGCCCGTCGTCGAGTTCGGCCAGGCACGCGGCAAACAGCTCGGCCCGGCGGCCATGGAAGTCTTCGCTGAGCAAATCCACCGGCCCGCGCTGGAACGGGTGAAAAAACGCACCCGGCAAAGGCGCGAAGATCGCGGGCCAACACAGCAGGCCGAACAGTGAATTGACCAGGCTGTTTTCGACGTAATGGACCGGTGCCGAATCCTCCGCCAGATGCGCCTGAACGTAAAACTCGACCGACATTGCCGGGTCGAGCCTTGGCAATTGCAGGTCCAGGCGCTGCATTTGCCGAGGCGCCGCGCGCTTGATCGGCGGCCCGCCGAGCTTGCGTCGCAGGCGTGGCAACACGCGAAGCAACTGCTGTTGCTCGGCGGCGCTCTGCGGTGCCTGTTCAGCCTGCATGGCCAGATCCAGAGCCCGTTCAAACTCACCGCTGCGTTCCAGTACGCGAATCAGCCGCGAACGCGCACCGGGATAGGCGCATTCGCGGTAGAGATTCAGGGCCATGGCGAAATCGGCGATGCGTTCGCAATGCTGGCCCATCTGGAACAGCAGCCTGGCGCGCCGGCGTTGCAGCCACGGGTTGTCCAGCACCAGACTGTTGATGCGCCCGGCCACCGCGTCCAGCGCTTCACCGGCCTCGAATTGTTGCTGGTACGCGTGCAGGAGGACACAGGCATCCACGTCTTCGCGGCTGCGCAAGCCCCGGGACTCGGCGCAGAATTCGACTTTTTCGTAGGTATAGATGCCCAGGTCGGCGAGGACGAACTCCGACCAGTCCTGATACAGGTTGCCGAAGAACATCAGGCGCAGGCGATCGCACAACTCCATGATGGTCAGGCTGAACAGGCGCTCGTCCAGGCTCGGGCACCACTCTTTGAAGCTTTGCGCCTGGGGAAACTGCTCGCTCAGCGCTGGCAACCAATCGGCTTTCTTGCCTTTGGGCTGATCGATGACCGGACCAAAGGCCTGGAGGATTTCACCCTTGAGCAGCACCCCGAACAGCGTTTCGACCGTCAACGGCATTTGCTCGTCGACCCAGCCAAGCGCCAACAGCGGGCCGGCGGCGCTGACGATATCGCCGATTTCCTCGTAATGCAGTTTGCTCGCCCTGAAATGAATGCCCTTGCGCATGACCATTCTGACCAGCAGTGCCTGCGATTCACGGGGCAACCGCCTAAACTCAAGAACGAAGCACAGCTCCTCGGCGCTCAGCACATCGGCAAAGCGCTGTTCAAGCCAATCAAGCACTTGCATGAAGTTGTTAAGGTAATAGAACGGATCGTCTAGCGGATTTGCAGTCACAGGAAATGGGCCATGGCGAGCGAGTACTGGTTATGCGTACAGATACCAGTTCCGCCCTGCCCGGTGCAATCGGAAAAGGATAAATGGAGGCGCTGTAAGGAATATTTCCCGGGCGGCAGAACTTTCTGCCCCCTGGCGGCACCAACCGCCATGGGAGTGCAGTGACAGGCGCAAGCTGATGGCACTGCTTCAAAATGAACGAGAGGTGATCATGGACATCAAGACTTTGGGTTTGCCCCTGGCCGTAGCGGCCCTGCTGATGCTGGCAGGCTGCTCGACGCCAACGGTGGTGACGCTGCAGAACGGCACCCAGTACCTGACCAAGGACATGCCGAAAACCAGGACCAGCGACGGCTTCTTCGAGTTCGAGGACATTTCAGGCGCGAAGGTGAAGGTCAGGGCCGATGAAGTGGCGACGATTCGCGAGGAAGATTGACGTTTCTCCTGGCACGATGTGGCAGGTTTCGAGCACTGCCTTACACTCGATAGACCCGTGCGACCGAATGACTGTGCAACGCTTCGACACGATGCGTTGCAATACGGGCATCACGCAAAGATTCAGGTGACGCCGAAATGAAAATGGTCATGCCACTCCTGGCCTCAGTGCTCGCCGTCAGCACGTGCGTGACGGCGAGCGTGTGTGACGCCGCCATCAAGGCAAAACCAAAGCCCTTGCCAACGTACAAAACCAGTTTCGATTGCAGCAACCCCCAGGCATCCGTCGAACAGCTTGTCTGTCACGACGCGCAACTGGCGCGCATGGACCTGGAACTCAATCGACTTTATCTGCTGGCGCTCACCGACGACCATTCAGTGCCGCGTCCGGATAAAGTCGAGATTGATCAGCGGTTCTGGGTCCAGTCCCGTAACCAGTGCGGTGCCGGGCCCCAAGCCAGGGAATGCGTCGTGCGAAACTATGCCGAGCGTGCGTTCCAGCTGCGCCAGGGTTCGGCCATTGCGAGAACCAAAGACCCGAGCAGGCTCACCGAAGGCCCGCTGGCCTATCGTTGCGCAGGGTTCAACGCTTTGGTTGCCGCCACCTTCTTTACCGTCGACCCGGGCGTTTTGTTCCTCAAATGGGCGAACACCTCCATTACCCTGAACCAGGTGCCGAGCAACTCCGGAAACCAGTACACGGGCAAGGATTCCAAGGGCAACTACAGCTTCTGGCAATTGGGCAATGACGTGTTCCTGCAGATACCCGGCTCAGGACAAATGACGTGCGCAGTCGAGCCGGTGGGCTGAAGGCCTGACATCGGGACATCCTGTCCCGATGACCGCTCGATGCTTCAGCTGCCGGTGCGAATCTTGTTCCACACGCGGGTGCGAACCCGGTCGATGTTCAACGGCATGGCTTCGAGCGCAAACAGCTTGCCCATCATTTCCGGGCTTGGGTAAACCTTGGTGTCGTTCTTGATCGCCGGGTCGATCAGGCTGTCGGCCTGCTCGTTGCCATTGGCGTAGTGCACGTAGTTGCTGACGCCGGCCATGACGTCCGGGCGCAGCAGGTAGTTCATGAAGGCGTAGCCGGCCTTTTCGTCCGGAGCGTCGGCCGGCATCGCAACCATGTCGAACCAGATCGCCGCACCTTCCCTGGGAATCGCATAGCCGATGTCGATGCCGTTGTTGGCCTCTTTGGCGCGGTTTTCCGCCTGCAGGATGTCGCCGGAGAAACCGACCGCCACGCAGATATCGCCGTTGGCCAGGTCACTGGTGTACTTGGACGAGTGGAAGTAACTCACGTACGGCCGCACTTTCAACAGCAGCGCTTCGGCCTTCTTGTAGTCCTCCGGGTTCTTGCTGTGATGCGGCAGGCCGAGGTAGTTCAGCGCCGCCGGCAGCAATTCGGGGCCGTTGTCGAGAATGGCCACGCCGCACTTCTGCAACTTCTGCATGTTCTCGGGCTTGAAGATCAGGTCCCAGGAATCCACCGGGGCGTTGTCGCCCAGCACGGCCTTGACCTTGGCAATGTTGTAGCCGATGCCGGTGCTGCCCCACAGGTACGGGAAGCCGTGCTCGTTGCCCGGATCGTTGGTCTGCAATGCCTTGAGCAAGACCGGGTTGAGGTTCTTCCAGTTCGGCAACTGGCTCTTGTCGAGTTTCTTCAGTGCACCGCCTTCGATCTGCCGGGCCATGAAGTGGTTGGACGGGAACACCACGTCATACCCGGATTTGCCGGTCATCAGCTTGCCGTCGAGGGTTTCGTTGCTGTCGTAGACGTCGTAGGTGAAGCCGATGCCGGTTTCTTTCTGGAAATCCTTGGTGGTGTCCGGTGCGATGTAATCCGACCAGTTGTAGATTTTGACGGTTTCGGCCGCCTGGCTGATCGATGCAACCAGCATCAGCGGGGCCAGTGTCAGGGTCTTTCGGATCATGAGTCGATTCCTGTAGGGGTTGTTGTTATTGGCAGGCAATCAAAGGATCAGCTTTCAAATTCCTGGGAATTCAAAAAATCAAAACGTAGGTCTTGCGCACGGTTTCCTGGATGTCCCAGATGCCGAGGCTGTTGGCCGGCAACATCAGTGCGTCGCCGGCCTCGATGTGCAGCGGTTCGCCACCGTCGGGGGTGAAGGTGCAGCGGCCCTGGATGAAGTGACAGAACTCCTGGGCGACGATCTGCCGCCGCCAGCGCCCCGGGGTGCATTCCCAGACGCCGGTCTCGACGCCGTCGTCGCGTTCCACGCTGGTGGTCGACGCCACGGCCACGGGCGTACCCAGGGGTACGGCGACCGGATTGGACTCGTCCAGTTTCAGGGTTGCGGTGTTCTTGAATTGCGTGATGCTCATGGGAATACCTGTCGATGGAGCCTGTAGATGAAGAGCGCACCGTTCAGTGCATGAAACCTTCCATGAAACCGGCGACCCCGCTGGCCAGCTTGCGCCGCCAGGGCGCAGTGGCCGGGTTGGCCAGGGTCTGGTCCTCATGGACAAAGCTGCGGATGATTGCGTTGTAGCCGAGCCAGCGCACGGGTTCCGGCTCCCAGGCCCTGAGCGCGTCGAGGCCGCGCCGGGGGATGACCCACGGCTGACGCACCAGATCGCTGTCGCGGCCGAGGATCAGGTCGGCGACCGTTCGCCCCCCCAGGTTGCTGGCGCCGACACCCTCCCCGCCATAACCGCCGGACAAGGCGATGCCGCTGGCCCGGTCGCAGAGCATGTGTGGCTTGAAGTGCCGGGACATGCCCAGGTTGCCGCCCCAGGAATGGGTGATCTGTACGTTCTTCAACTGCGGGAACAGCTCGCCGAACAGATAACGCCGCAGGTCTTTTTCATCCGCGGTCAGGTCGAAGTCGTGGCGCAGCTTGCCGGCGAACTGATAGCCGCCACGGGCGCCGAAGATCAAACGGTTGTCAGCGGTGCGCTGGCCGTAGGTCACCTGGCGACTGGCCTCGCTGAAGGCCTGGCCGCGACTCAGGCCGATTTCGTCCCAGGTCGCCGCGGACAACGGCTCGGTCGCGACGATCAGGCTCTGCACCGGCATCTGATAGCGCCCCAACGGCGGCAAGGTGATGGAGTAACCCTCTACCGCCGGCACCACCCAGTGACAGCGCACAGATGCTTTCGCCGTGCGCAGGCCGCCGGACTGCCAATGGGTGACCGGGCTGTTTTCGTAGATTTTCACCCCCAGGCGCTCCACCGCCCGGGCCAGCCCGCGCACCAGTTTGGCCGGGTGGATGGTCGCTACATGCGGCGCGTAGATGCCGCCATAGGGCTTGGCGACGCGAATCTGCTGTGCCAGTTGTTCCGGCGTCAGCCAGCGATAGTGGCTATCGTCGAGGCCCTGGCGGTGGAGATCGTCCAGATAGTGACGCAGGCTGGTCTCCTGCTCCGGGTAGCGCGCGGCGCAATACAGCACCCCGCCTTTACGGTAATCGCAGTCGATGCCCTCACGTTCAAGGACAATCCCCACTTCATCGGGGATGCCGTGCAACAAATCGTAGGAGGCGCGGCGTTGTTCGGCCGATAGATTGGCCAGCAGGCGATCCTCACCGAGCAAATTGCCCATCAGCCAGCCGCCATTGCGCCCCGACGCGCCGAAACCGGCGGTCTGCGCTTCGATGATGGCAATGTTCAGCCCGGGCTCGTGCTGCTTGAGGTAGTACGCGGTCCAGAGACCGGTGTACCCCGCCCCGATGATCGCCACGTCGACATCCAGGTCCTGCTCCAGCGCGGGACGTGCCAACAACGGCTCGTCGAGCTGGTCCATCCACAAACTGATATCGCGCCACGCCGACATGCAAGACTCCGCCACTCAAACTTCGATGGCGTCGATCCTAGTGCGTGGGCTCAGACGCTGTCTTGCGCGCGTGCACGCAAAGAAATTTGTTTGACGTAGGCCTTGGGTGACTGGCCGGTGTGCTGGCGGAAACAGCTGTAGAACGCCGACAGCGAATTGAACCCGGCAGCGAAGGCCAGCTCATCGATGCGCAGCGGTGGCGTGGCGGCATCCAGCGCTGCCAGCAGATGTTGCAGGCGCGCCTGGTTGACGTAGCGGTAGAAGCTCTGGCCCAGGACCTGGTTCAACAGGTAGGAAATCTGATTGCGGCTGTACCCGCACTCCTTCGCCACCCGCTGCAGATCGAGCTCCGGGTCGAGATACGGTTGCTGGCCCTGGAAATACTGCTGCAGGTCCTCGGCCATGAAACTCAATTGGCGCGGCGACAGACCGAGACGGCTGACGGCCGGGCGCTGGCTGTGGGTGGCTTTGCTGACCGCTTGCTCATGCACCAGCGAGGCGTATTCATTGACCCGCCAGATCAGCCCGTCCTTGACGGTGATCGCCTCGCTGGCGCGGAACGACACCAGCCCTTCACCACCGCGCAAGGTGATGCGGTACTGGATGAACGCGGTGTTGCCGTCCAGGCGAATGCGGTCGGAGTGCTCCAGCGCTTCATCGGGGTCCCGGGGCATGCTGCTGCGCACGTATTCGCGCAACTCGGCCAGGCCCATGACCCGGTTCTGGAAGAAATCGTTGTACTGCACCTGCGGGTGATAGAGCGCCATGACGCCGTCCAGGTCCCGGTGCTTCCAGCGCAAGTGATAGCGCATGACCGTCTCGGCCGTGGCCTGGGTTTGCAGCGGGCCATCATCATCGGCGTGCATTGAAAGTCCCGGCAAAAAAAGCCGAGCTTGCCCAACTTCCGCTCAGGCTTCAACGACTAAACGGATGAGGGTTTGGGGCGGCAAACACCACCAAAGCGTGACCTGAATCAAAAAAACGCCAGCAATCGCCAAACGGCCTGAAAAAACCACATTCCTTTCACACACGGATGCTACTTTTAAAGACTGTCACTGGTTGAACCAATGAAGGTTCTTCCCTCCTACCATGAGCTAAAGGAAGCGCTCGATACTGAAGGCGGGCAACACATGAACAAAGGCTTCAGCAAGGTCACCTTTCCAAACGCCTGCCAGCTGATGCGCTGGCATTTTCATCCCATGGGATTCGAGGCGAGCATGGACGCACCGGGCAGCATGATTGCCCGTCTTTTTGACCGTGCCACTGGCGAGACCATGATCGCCATTGCCGGCATTCCGTGCGCTACCGTGATGAACGCCGCGGATGTCGAACGAATAATCGAAGCGGTGGAGGATGAGCTTGAAGCCTTCGTTCCACCGGAGGCCCTCAGGAGTTACGCCTGAAGACTCAGCAATCAAAAAGCCCACTTCAAGTGGGCTTTTTGTTGAGCGCAATTCCTTGCTCGCGATGGACGTTAACGATAACGCTGTGAACCGGATAAACGCGGTGCACTCGAGTCCATCGCCAGCAAGCCGGCTCCTACAGTTTGGTGTTCACATCATTTCGACCCGGACGCGGTCCCTTGTAGGAGCTGGCTTGCCAGCGATGGTCGTCAACGATAACGCGTGTAACCCGGATAATCGCGGTGCACTCGAGTCCATCGCCAGCAAGCCGGCTCCTACAGTTTGGCGTTCACATCATTTCGACCAGGACGCGGTCCCTTGTAGGAGCTGGCTTGCCA
>NZ_RWIR01000023.1 GCF_009764265.1 Pseudomonas sp. PB101 | reverse complement strand
ATGTTGTGGGTCAGTTCCAGGGCTCGAGCGAGACGCATAAAAAAATCCGATGCCAGTACAGGCATCGGATTTTGATTTCTTGCGGCCAAAGGTCAAGCGAGAAGGCTTAACTGATCGGCATTAGCCCGAAGGCTGCGTTCTTTTAAACGCGATCAGTTGCCCGCGGCGAAATCCCGCAGTACTGACCCATCCATCCGATAGCGAACCCACTCCTCCTGCGGCTGTGCACCCAGGGATTTGTAGAAATCGATAGCTGGCGTATTCCACTCCAGCACGCTCCACTCGAAACGGCCGCAGTCATTGGCGCAGGCGATTTTCGCCAGGTGCCGCAGCAGGGTCTTGCCCGCACCACCGCCGCGCTGTTCCGGGGTGATGTACAGGTCCTCCAGGTACAGGCAGTTGCTGCCAAGCCAGGTGGAATAGCTGAAGAAGAACACCGCGAAACCGATGGCCTCACCCTCGCGCAGGCAGATCAGGCCATGGGCGGTGGCGCCTTCGCTGAACAGGCTGCGCTCGATGTCGGCAACGCTGGCGATGACTTCATGGCGGGCACGTTCGTAGTCGGCCAGCTCAGTGATGAACGCGAGGATTTGCGGTGCGTCACTGGGGGTCGCCGGGCGGATTTCGATCGTCATGGACGTGCCTTGTCAAAAAGAGGAAAACGCCATACTAAGTCGGCGCGGTATTTGTGGCGAGGGGGCGTAGAGGCTTTACTCCGGCCGACACTAACCCTGGCATCGATAACCTCGGACCTAACATTCGCGCACTGCGTGGTTAGATAGCGGCGCTGCTCATTTATCCGGTCAAGGAACCGCGTCATGTCTACCGCTACACCCCCCGTTTCAAGCAAGTTGTTCGGCCTGTTTTGCCTCGCCAGTTACCTGTTGTCGCTGTCGTACGGTTCGACGTTTTTGCTGTCGTTGCTGATCAGCTCGCGCGGTGGCAACGAACATGACGCCGGCAGCGTGATTTCGGCGGCGATGCTCAGCACCTTTGCGGCGGTGATCGTTTCCGGTCATTTGTCCGACCTGCTCGGTGCCGCCCGGTCAGTGGCGTTGTTTGGTGTACTGTTGGTCGCGGCCAGCCTGGGCTTCGCCCTGACCCCGGGTTTCGGTGATCTGCTGTTGTTTTTCGGCCTGCTGCTGGGCCTGGGCTGGGGCGTGTTCTACACCCTCGGGCCGATCATCGTGGCCAGCCTGGTGCCCCCCGCGCAACGCGCCAAATACTTCGCCCTGCTATCGGGCAGCATGATGACCGGGATCGGCAGCGGCCCCTTGCTCGGCCGCGCGGCGAGTGCGCTCGGTTATCCGGTGACGGCGGCGTTCTACCTGGCCGCGCTGGCCAGCCTGATCGGTGTGCTGCTGTTCTGGCGCCTGGATCGGCAGTTGAAACAGGCGAACACCCAATCAACCAGCGTGTCGCGGATTTCCTGGCGTGCAGCGGGACAAGTGCTGTCGTCCCGGGCCATTTTCCCGATCATCATGGTCGGTCTGGGCGGCTGCGTGTTCGGTGGTCTGTCGAGCTTTCAAACCAGTTATGCCGCGGCGCGCTCGCTCGACTATTCGCTGTTCTTCCTCGGCTTCATGAGCGCCGCGATCAGCGGTCGCATGCTGGTTGCCGGGTTCGTGGTCAAGCGTGATCCATTGCGCGCCTCGTGCCTGCTGTCGGGGCTGATGCTGGCATCGATCGTGATGTTCGGTCATGTCGTCGCCAGCAGCTTCAGCTACGTGCTCGCGGCGGTGATGCTCGGGATCGGCTACGGCCTGACCTACTCGGTGATCAACGGCCTGGCCGCCAATGAAGCGCCGAACGGCACCACTGCGCAATCCTTGCTGCTGTTCAGCCTGTCGTACTTCATCGGCGTGTTCGGCTTTCCCTTGCTGGCCGGGAAAATCATCGTCGAGCAAGGCATGGCCACGCTGCTGCTGACGGTGTTGGCGGTGGCCTCGCTCAACTGGCTGATCACCGTGGGCCGGTTGATCTGGCGTCGGGTGACCACGGCCAAGGCGCTGCAACAAGCCTGAGCCGTTCGTCGCTGACAATGCACCCATTCGTCTCGAGGGCGGACTAATCAGGTAAGGACTCTAACCGTTGGAGACAACACCATGATCCTGTCCAGGTTGACCGCCCTCGCCCTCACCGCCCTGCTGTCTTGCACCTCGTTCGCCGGGACCATCGGCTCCAGCACCGGCCCGACCAACCCGGTGGAAAAACCCAGGGCACCGGCCATCCAGAGTGTTCCCGGCATGAACACCGATGGCACCACGATTGACCACAACCTGCCGCCCTCCACCGGCACCGACCCACGCACCCAGGGCAATGACATGGGGCGTCAGGGCGGGGCGGACCTGCCGGACAAAAAAACGCCCGGCACTGGCGGCCTCGGTTCAAGCACCACCGAGGACAAGGAAAGTCATATCAGCCAATAGTGACTCAGGAGAAATCCCACGCCTCGTGGAAGCAAGGCTTCGCGGGAAACTCCAACAGTCGATAGCTTGAGGAAAAAAGCACGGGCAAAGGATATTCCCGGGCGGTCTTCGATGCGCAAGCAGGAGCTGATCGAGGCGTTGCGCAAAGCGGGTTAAGACCACTTTTTGTGCTGTAGCCAAAGACCCCATCGCGGGCAAGCCCGCTCCCACAGGGGACCATGTTCGTCTGCGCAACCCGGTCAACTGTGGGAGCGGGCTTGCCCGCGATGGCGGCAGATCAGTCGCTGAAAGTCCTGCGGATCAACTCATCCACTTCAGCCGTCCCCGGCGAAGTCGCCGGCCCCCAACGGGTGACCGCCAGCGCCGCCGCTGCATTGGCCCGCCGTGCCGCCTCGAATGCCGACAAACCTTGCGCCAGCCCGGCCACAAACACACCGGCATGGGCATCGCCGGCGCCATTGCTGTCCACCGCGTCGACCTTGAACCCCGGCACATGCCGACGCTCTGCGCCATGGCTGATCCAGCACCCTGCGGGCCCGTCGCGCACGACCATCAGTGCCTTGGCCGACAGGTGCCCTGCCAGGCAATCCAGCGCCTGGGTGATGTCCGCCGCGCCGGTAAACTTCAGCGCCTCCACGGCATTGCTGGTCCACACATCGATGCGCGCGAGCAAGGCTTGCATCATCGGCGCGTCCGGCGAATCCACCAGCGGGCCCGGATCGAACACCACATTGACGCCATCCGACAGCGCCAGCACCCAATCCACCAGCGCCTGCGCCTTGCCTACGTGCAGCAGGCTGTAGCCGCTGACGTACACGTAGTCGCCCGCCTCGGCCGGCACACTCGCCAGATCTTCGGCGCTCAACTCGCCTTCGGCACCGATGTAAGACACGAAACTGCGTTCGGCAGAAGCGTCGGTGATGGCCACGCACAGCCCGGTGTCGCGTTCTGCGCGATCGGTAATGCCGATGCGGATGCCTTCGGCGCTCATCGCCTCACGAGCCAGGTCACCGAAGCGTCCGCTACCGTGGCGGCCCAGGTAGACCACCGGCAGGCCATTGCGCTGTGCCGCGGCCATCACATTGAAACCGCCGCCGGCCTCGAAACTGGCGGACTGCGCCAGCACGTCGCCGCCCGCTTCGGGCAGTTTGTCCACGGCCATGACCAGGTCGATGATGACCTGGCCGGTGTGCAGCATTCTAGGCATGAGCGTTCTCGATTGCGGCGGCGCGGCGATCCCTGGCCCCGCCCAGTACGAAGTAGATCCCGCCCGCCACGACGAAGGTCACGATCCAGCCAAGACCGTTGTGGCCCAGCCATGAGTCGGACAGCAAGCCCTTGAACCAGACATTTTCCGCGGTGGTGCCGATGGTGGTGAAACTGAAGCCCAGCACGATGGCGATCGCCCATGCGCCGAACGCACGCCACTCGATGCCGCCGCGATACCAGTAGGCACTGCTCGGGCTGACGTTCAGCAGGTCCTTGGGGCTGTAGTAGTGACGATGGATCAGGTCGACCACGAAGATCCCGACCCACGCCGTGATCGGTACGGCCAGCAGGGAAATGAAGGTAATGAACGGGCCGTAGAAACTGTCGGCGATCAGCATGAAGTAGATTGAACCTGCGAAGATCGCCACGATGTCGACCACCACCGCATACACGCGCTTGACCTTCAGGCCCAGGGTCAGCGTAGTCAGGCCGGCGGAGTACACCGACAGGTTGTTCGACAACAGCAGGCCGCCGAAGGCAGTGATCAGGTACGGCACGGCCATCCAGGTCGGCAGCATGTCGCGGATCGCGATGATCGGGTCAGTGGCTTGCGCCAGGTCGTTGTTGCCCACCGACAGCAAGCCGCCGAGGGTGATCAGCAGCACCAGCGGAATCCCCGCACCGAACGCCGCCGAAGCCACGAGGCGCACGGCCTTGACGCTGCGGTGCTGGTAGCGCGACATGTCCGCGCCGGCATTGGCCCAACCGATGCCGGTGCCGGCGGCCATGGTGCCGACGCCGATGATCATCGCGCTGATCGGCGCGGGCGTTGCGTTGAACACCGCGCTCCAGTCGATGGTCGCGCAGAGGAAACCACCGACCAGAATGTTCAGCGCGCCGAATACATAGGTCGCCCACTTCTGAATCACCAGCAAGGTCGCGTGGCCGAGGCCGGACACCGACAAGGTCAACAGCACGAAAATCGCGATGAACACCAGGGTCAGCAGCGGTGCGCTCTTGGCTTCCACCGGCGAGCCGAACAGGATCGAGCACAGCGACAGCAGCACGAACGCAGCGGTGGTGGTGTTGACGGTTTCCCAGCCCAGGCGCGACATCAGCGAGACCAGCGTGGGGCCGATGTTGCCGCGCACACCGAAGATCGCTCGCGACAGGGTCAGGCTCGGCGCACGGCCTCGACGGCCGGCGATGGAGATGATCCCGACCACCGCGAAGGAGCCGGCGGCACCGAGGATCGCGACGATGATCGCCTGCCAGATCGCCAACCCGCGAAAGGCCACCAGGGTCGCGCCCAACGGCAGGCCGAGGATGGAAATATTGGCGGCGAACCACACCCAGAACAGTTGCAGCGGATGCCCGTTGCACTCGGATTCCGGCACCGGTTCGATGCCGCGGGTTTCCAGTTGCCCGGCGCTTTGCCCGGCGTTGGTTGAACTCATGAAAAATGCTCCTGTTGCCATTTGTTTTGGTTGTGGGCAATTGCGGAATTGGCGATCCATTGCGGGGTTATCAAGTCAAGTCGGTGGCGCGCCCATCGCGGGCAAGCCCGCTCCCACAGGTACGTGGTGTACCTCAACCCTGTGGGAGCGGGCTTGCCCGCGATGGGGCCCGTCCAGTCAACGCAAAGCCAGCAGCCCGGTCACCAATGGCTCCAGCTCCAGATCATTGACCACCTTGACCTTGTCGATCATCTCCACAGGCCAGCTCTCAAGACCCAGGCAGGCCCCGAGCATCGCGCCCAGAATCGCCGCGATGGTGTCCGTGTCGCCGCCCAGGCTGGCGGCCATGCACAGTGCATCGAAGGCGCTCATTTCACCGATGGCCACTTGCTGGGCCAAGGCGAACGACACCACCACCGACTCCTGGGAAGCCACGGAGGTGCCGATCACGTCGTACAGCACATCGGCGAGCAGCCCGTTGTCACTGTCGACGCTGATGCTGCGCGCCCAACTGATGCGCGAGGCAATCCGTCCACCGGCCACCCAGTGACCACGACTTTCGGCTTGCTGGGCGATTTGCTGGCCGAGGTTCAAGGCCTCGCCCAGGTCCATGCCGTTGATGCCGGCAGACACCACCGCCGCCACCGCCGCCGCGCTGGAGATCCCCAACGTGGTGTTATGAGTGACCTGGCAAGCCTGCACGACCGCTTCAATGAATCGCTGCGGATCGGCGACATTCGCCGCGATCCCCACAGGCGTAATGCGCATCGCCGCGCCATTGGTGGTGCCGTAGCGCCCCGCTTCTTCGGGCGAATGACCGGCAAGGATCATCTCGATGGCGCGCTTGGTCGAAGGGCCGAGCAAATCCTGCGAGCCCTTGGCCTGCATCACCGCCTCCCATTCGATCAAACGCTGTGCGAGCACCGACGGTTCGATCTTGCCCTCGCCATCGATCAACAACTGGCCGACCAGGATCGCCTGTTCGGTATCGTCGGTGATCGAGCCCTTGGGCATGTTGGCGGCAATCGGCTGATCGGGGCCGGCGTCTTCGAGGCTGGTGATTTCACCAAAGCGCGCCTGGATCTGTGCGCGGCTCAGGGATTGGGTCGGCATGCCCAGTGCATCGCCCAGGGCCAGGCCATAGAACGCGCCCAGGGCACGATTGAGCGCAGTCATTTCGAATTTCCAAATTGCAGGTGCAGACGGAAGTGCACGGGATCGAGCAGGCTTTCGACCTGTTCCATGAATCGGTTCTGCCGGTCGTAGGTGGTGCGCAAGGCCTTGAGGAACACCGTGCCGACCGGGCGGCCCAGCAGTTCGGCGTCTTCGGCGCTCAGGGGTTCGGCACCGATCCACTGATCGCCGTGGTCGCCGATGTAGCCATAAGCGGCCAGGGTGATGGTCAGGGAGTTGTCGATCAGACCGACCCGCGGCAGGCTTTCCAGGCCTCCGCAGGCGGGCATCAGTGAGCGTTCGAGGGAGACCAGCGTGCCGTCGTTGGAACGGCGACGACGGTCGAGGGTGATGAACTGGTCGGTGCCGAAACGCGACAGCAGATCAGGGCGGGTGACCGCCTCAAGCCGCAACACTTCGGTATTGACCAGCGCCCCGCTGTCCGCCAACGCCTGCGCCCAGCCGCTGCGCTGGTCGAGCACCACGCCGTCAAAGGTGACGATGGAACCCACCCCGCTCTGCGTCGCGATGTAGTTGCGCCGTTTCAATTCGGCCAGGGCCTCACGCAAAGTGCCTCGGCTGACCTTGAATTCCTGAGCCAACTGATGCTCACCCGGCAGTTGAAAGCCGTCCTCCAAGAGGCCGCTTTCGATGCGCCGGATGAGTTCGTCGACCACCCGTTGTTTCTTGTCAAATCGTACCTGTCTAATCATGTACAAAGTGATAACCGAAACAGGTTCGGGGGGGCAAGGAAAATTTCAGGGAGGTGACGGAAGGACGCGATTGTCCGTGAGAGCGGAGTGAGTCAGTTATGCCGCCATCGCGGGCAAGCCACGCTCCCACAGGTTACGTAAAAACCTGTGGGAGC
>NZ_RWIR01000022.1 GCF_009764265.1 Pseudomonas sp. PB101 | reverse complement strand
TTGCGAAAACCTACATTGCCGTTGATATAAGCCTCAATGGCCGTAATTTTGAACTGAAGCGAAAACTTGCCCATGGAAACACCGCCAAAAGTCAGGATTGGTGTCCAGCTTTTGGGGTGCAGTCCAAACTGTGGGAGCGAGCTTGCTCGCGATGGATTCACAGACGCCGTGGGGTATCAGGTTCGCCGCGTTATCGTTGGCGACCATCGCGAGCGGGCTCGCTCCTACAGGTGGGCGGTGGTGTTCGTTGAAACGGCGGGCACAAAAAAGCCGCTCGAAAGCGGCTTTTCAGCAGCAAGATTCTGGCTTATTTCAGGCCGGACATCTTCTGGATGGCGCCTTTGAGCTCGGCATCGGAGCAGTCGGCGCAGGTGCCTTTAGGCGGCATCGAGTTAACACCGGTAATGGCCTTGGCCAGGATGCCGTCGAGGCCGCCCTGGTGGTCGGCACGCTCTTTCCAGGCAGCGGCATCACCAATTTTCGGTGCGCCCAACAGGCCTGAACCGTGGCAAGCGTTGCAATGTTTTGCAATCACTTCGTCCGGGGTTTTCGCACCGCCACCGCCGCCGGCGGAAGCGGCGACTTCCATGCCCTTGCACTCTTTACCCTGAACACAAACCTGGCCTACTGGCTCAAGGCGTTTGGCAATATCGTCGTTGGTCGCAGCTTGAGCGCTGACACTGACAGCCCATAGGGCCAATACGGTTGCTGGTGCAGCCAGCATTTTCATAATTAGGTTCACGCGTTCACCCTCAATGGTGGCTAGTCACGCCTACGGCCACGGTTCGCAGGCGGGCGCAAGTATAGCGGTAAGCCCGTCGCACTGAAACAACCCCAAAGTCGCAAGGGTCTTAGGCTGCGGCGGAAAAACGGCCCGGGCGCCTCTGTGATGCTGGCAGGACGCCTCTTTTCTTAGAAATTCGCCGGTGTGGCTGCGCTGATTAGTCGCGCAGGCGCATCGAACGGATTCCGGAAACGGTGTGGCTTGGTACTTTCAAAGTAGTAGCTATCGCCAGCTTCGAGGACAAAAGTTTCGAGACCGACCACCAGTTCCAGTTTTCCTTCGACCAGGATGCCGGTCTCCTCGCCCTCATGGGTGAGCATCTCGTCACCGGTGTCGGCGCCTGGCGGGTAGATTTCGTTGAGGAATGCGATGGCGCGGCTCGGATGCGCCCGGCCGACCAGTTTCATGGTTACGGCGCCATCGGAAATGTCGATCAGCTCGTTGGCCTTGTAGACGATCTGGGTCGGTTTTTCCTGCAGGATTTCTTCGGAAAAGAACTCGACCATGGACATGGGAATCCCGCCCAGCACTTTGCGCAGCGAACTGATCGAAGGGCTCACGCTGTTCTTTTCGATCATCGAAATGGTGCTGTTGGTGACACCCGCCCGTTTGGCGAGCTCACGCTGGGAAAGGCCTTTGAGCCTACGGATGGATTGCAGTCGTTCACCGACGTCCAAAGCTTGCGCCTCCAGGATTCAGATTGTTGGAATAGTGAGCGTTATCATGGCGACAGCGTTCAGTATTTACAACACCTTGACCTGAATCCTGCTCAGCGAGGCGACTTCCGGTCTCGAGCCTTGCGCACTAAGCCCCGGAATAGAGCAGTGGCACCCGGCGCAGGTTGCAGAAAATCTGATAAGGAATCGTCCCGGCGGCCATGGCGACATCACTGGCCAGGATGTTTTTGCCCCACAACTCGACGGTCGAACCCAGGCCGGCCTGCGGCACATCGGTCAGGTCGATGCAGAGCATGTCCATCGATACCCGACCGATCAGTTGGCTACGCTGCCCGGCAACCAGCACCGGCGTGCCGGTCGGTGCCAGACGCGGGTAGCCGTCGGCATAACCCATGGCCACGACCCCTATGCGCATCGGTTTAGGGGTGATGAATTTGGCACCGTAACCGACCGGCTCGCCAGCCGGCAGCTCGCGGACGCTGATCACTTTCGACTCCAGGGTCATCACTGGTTGCAGGCGCGAGGCCACTTCATTGGCCTCTTCGAACGGCGTGGCGCCATAGAGCATGATGCCGGGGCGCACCCAGTCGCTGAGAATCTGCGGCCAACCGAGCACCGCCGGCGAGTTGCGCAGGCTGACCTCTGCGGACAAGCCCTTGCGCGCGGCTTCAAACACCGCCACCTGTTCGCTGCTTGCCTGTTCGTGCAGTTCATCGGCACGCGCAAAGTGGCTCATCAGCACGACTTTCGCGACCTTGCCGCAGGCCAGCAGCCGTTGATAGGCCGCCTGATAATCCGCCGGGTGCAGCCCAACGCGGTGCATGCCCGAATCGAGTTTCAACCACACGGTGATCGGTTTGCTCAACGAGGCTTTTTCGATGGCTTCGAGCTGCCACAGCGAATGCACCACGCACCAGAAATCATGCTCGACGATCAGCGCCAGCTCATCGGCTTCGAAAAAACCTTCCAGCAGCAGCACCGGCGCACGGATGCCCGCCGCTCGCAGCTCCAGCGCCTCTTCGATGCAGGCCACGGCAAACCCGTCCGCCTCGGCTTCCAGCGCCTGGGCGCAACGCACCGCGCCATGGCCATAGGCATCGGCCTTGATCACCGCGAGGGCTTTGGCCCCCGTGAGTTCACGGGCGATTCGATAGTTGTTGCGCAGGGCTTGAAGGTCGATCAGGGCACGGGCAGGACGCATGGCGGCAGACTTCTGGTCGGGTTATCGGGAAGAAAAACCGGTGCTGGCTGGTAGCGTGAACCGCCAACAGCACCGGGAGAGGGATCGTTAAAACCTACGGCAACGCGGCGACGATGGAGATCTCGACCAGGATACTCGGCTTGGCCATCTTCGCTTCGACGGTGGCACGGGCCGGGGCGCTGCCTTTTGGCAGCCACTGGTCCCACACCGAATTCATGCCGGCAAAGTGCGCCTCGATGTCGTTCAGATAGATCGTCGCCGACAGCAGATTCTGTTTGTCAGTCCCGGCCAGATCGAGCAAGCGTTCGATATTGGCGAGCACGTCGCGGGTCTGCTGTTCAATCCCGGCGTTGAAGTCGTCGCCAACTTGCCCGGCCAGGTACACCGTGCCGTTATGGGTAACGATCTGACTCATGCGCTCATTGGTGAGCTGGCGCTGGACTGACATGCTTTGCAGACTCCTGGGTTTTGCTGCCATAACGGGAAATATCGAGGCCTTCGGCGCTGATCTGCGGCTTTTTCTTCGCCATCAGGTCAGCCAGCAAGCGACCGGAGCCACAGGCCATGGTCCAGCCGAGCGTGCCGTGACCGGTATTCAGAAACAGGTTCTTGAACGGGGTGGCGCCGACAATCGGGGTGCCGTCCGGGGTGGTCGGACGCAGGCCGGTCCAGAAATCAGCCTGGGCCAGATCGCCGCCCTGAGGATAAAGATCGTTGACGATCATCTCCAGGGTTTCGCGTCGGCGCGGGTTCAGCGACAGGTCAAAACCGGCGATTTCAGCCATGCCGCCGACGCGGATGCGGTTGTCGAAACGGGTGATCGCAACCTTGTAGGTCTCGTCGAGAATGGTCGAGGTCGGGGCCATCGCCGGGTTGGTGATCGGCACGGTCAGGGAGTAGCCCTTGAGCGGGTACACCGGCGCCTTGATCCCCAGCGGCTTGAGCAACTGCGGCGAGTAGCTGCCCAGAGCCAGCACGTAGCGGTCGGCGGTTTCCAGCTTGCCGTCGATCCACACACCGTTGATGCGGTCACCGGCGAAGTCGAGGCGCTGAATGTCCTGACCGAAACGGAATTGCACGCCGAGGTTGGCGGCCATCTCGGCGAGCTTGGTGGTGAACATCTGGCAGTCGCCAGTCTGGTCGTTCGGCAGGCGCAGGGCACCGGCGAGGATGTCGGTGACGCTGGCCAGCGCCGGCTCAACGCGGGCAATGCCGTCGCGGTCGAGCAGCTCGAACGGCACGCCGGACTCTTTCAACACGGCGATGTCTTTCGCGGCGCCGTCCAGTTGCGCCTGGGTGCGGAACAGTTGGGTGGTACCGAGGCTACGGCCTTCGTAGGCGATGCCGGTTTCGGCGCGCAGTTCATCGAGGCAGTCACGGCTGTACTCGGACAGACGGACCATGCGCTCCTTGTTCACCGCGTAACGGCTGGCGGTGCAGTTGCGCAGCATCTGTGCCATCCACAGGTACTGGTCGATGTCGGCAGTGGCCTTGATCGCCAGCGGCGCGTGGCGCTGCAACAGCCACTTGATGGCCTTGAGCGGCACGCCCGGCGCGGCCCACGGCGAGGCATAACCCGGCGAGACCTGGCCTGCGTTGGCGAAACTGGTCTCCATGGCAGCAGCCGGCTGCCGGTCCACGACCACCACTTCAAACCCGGCACGGGCCAGATAATAAGCACTGGTGGTACCGATGACGCCGCTACCCAAGACCATGACGCGCATTTTCATATCCCTCATCGCGGCGAACCGCTGACGTTTGTTGTTCAGAGCTGCAGATGCGCGCAGTGTAAAAAAGATTTGCCAGTGCTTTTCACTATATAAACGCCTATATTTGGCGACAATTCTCGGCAAAAACCCTTTTCACGGAGGCGCATCCCCTATGCGTACCAACACTCAGACCAAACGTGAGCTGGACAAGATCGACCGCAATATCTTGCGGATCCTGCAAGCGGACGGGCGCATTTCTTTCACGGAGCTTGGGGAAAAAGTCGGGCTCTCGACCACGCCCTGTACTGAGCGGGTCCGGCGTCTGGAGCGCGAAGGGATCATCATGGGCTACAACGCCAGGCTCAATCCCCAGCATCTGAAGGGTAGTCTGCTGGTGTTCGTCGAGATCAGCCTGGATTACAAATCCGGTGATACTTTCGAAGAGTTCCGACGTGCGGTGCTGAAATTGCCCCATGTACTGGAGTGTCACTTGGTATCAGGGGATTTCGACTACCTGGTGAAGGCGCGGATTTCCGAGATGGCCTCGTACCGCAAGTTGCTGGGCGACATCCTGCTCAAGCTGCCCCATGTGCGCGAGTCCAAGAGTTATATCGTGATGGAAGAGGTGAAGGAGAGTTTGACCCTGCCGATTCCGGATTGAAATTTGCGGTGGCAGAACCGGCCCCATCGCGGGCAAGCCCGCGCCCACAGGTACAGTGGTGATCCTGTGGGAGCGGGCTTGCCCGCGATGGGGTCGACTCGGTGAACTGATTTACGGGATGGTCAGACCAGCACCTGTCGGTTCGAAGCCATGTACTCGAACACCTGCTTCTCCACCCTCGGATGAATCAGCTCCACCGGACCGCGGCCATTGGGGCACGGCAATGTCCTGGTGGTGCCGAACAACCGGCAGATCAGCGGCCGCTCGTCATACACGGTGCAGCCGTTTGGCCCCAGATGCACACAGTTGAGCTCTTCCATCGCGGCATCCTGCTCGGCACGGGTCTTGCGCGGCAGGCGTGACATTTCTTCGGGCGAGGTGGTCACCGGCCCGCAGCAGTCATGGCAGCCGGGAACGCACTCGAACGAGGGAATCTGCTGGCGCAAGGTGCGGATTGTCTGGCTGTTGCAGCTCATTGCAGCGGTGACCGATAGCGGAATAGAACGGGATTCTGACGCAAAAGCCCCGATCCAGACAGCACCAACCGACCAATGTTGCCCGCCCGGGAAGGTCCGGCTTATGCTCCGTCAAATTTTCTAAACATCAGAATCAGGATCACGCACATGATTGCCCGTGCTCAACAGCCTGCTGCGAACCACACCGCCTCCTACTACGCCGCCAGCAGCCTGCCGCAGCCCGAGCACCCTGCGCTCAAAGGCGAAGTGCTGGCGGATGTCTGCGTGGTGGGTGGGGGGTTCTCGGGGTTGAACACGGCGCTTGAGCTGGCCGAACGCGGCCTCAGCGTGGTGTTGCTCGAAGCCCACAGAATCGGCTGGGGCGCCAGTGGACGCAATGGCGGGCAGCTGATTCGCGGCGTCGGCCACGGCCTCGATCAGTTCACCAACGTCATCGGTGTCGAAGGCGTGCGGCAAATGAAACTCATGGGCCTGGAAGCCGTGGAAATCGTCCGGCAACGGGTCGAGCGCTTCCAGATCCCCTGCGACCTGACCTGGGGCTACTGCGACCTCGCCAACAAACCCCGCGACCTTGAAGGTTTCGCCGAGGATGCCGAAGAACTGCGCGGTCTCGGTTATCGCTTCGAGACACGATTGCTGCAAGTCCACGAGATGCACACCGTGGTCGGCTCCACGCGTTACGTCGGCGGCCTGATCGACATGGGTTCGGGGCACCTGCATCCGCTGAACCTGGCCTTGGGCGAAGCCGCAGCGGTACAACGGCTGGGGGTCCGACTGTTCGAGCAATCGGCCGTGACGCGCATCGATTATGGCCCCGAGGTCAAGGTGCATACCGCCGAGGGTGTGGTGCGCGCCAAAACCCTGGTGCTGGGCTGCAATGCCTACCTCAACAACCTCAACCCGCAACTGAGCGGCAAAGTCCTGCCCGCCGGCAGCTACATCATCGCCACCGAACCCCTGAGCGAAGAACAGGCCCACGCCTTGTTGCCGCAGAACATGGCGGTCTGTGACCAGCGGGTGGCCCTGGACTACTACCGGCTTTCGGCTGACCGGCGCCTGCTGTTCGGCGGCGCCTGCCATTACTCCGGACGCGACCCGAAAGACATCGCCGCGTACATGCGTCCGAAAATGCTGGAGGTCTTCCCGCAACTGTCTGGGGTGAAGATCGACTATCAATGGGGTGGCATGATCGGCATCGGCGCCAACCGCCTGCCGCAGATCGGACGACTCAAGGACCAGCCGAACGTGTATTACGCCCAAGCCTATTCCGGTCATGGCGTGAATGCGACGCACCTCGCCGGCAAGCTGCTGGCCGAAGCCATCAGCGGTCAGCACAGTGGCGGCTTCGATCTGTTTGCCAAGGTGCCACACATCACCTTTCCCGGCGGCAGGCATTTGCGCTCGCCGTTACTGGCGTTGGGGATGTTGTGGCATCGCCTTAAAGAGTTGGTGTGAAGGATTGGCGGCATCAGAACTGACGCCTCGCTGGCAAGCCAGCTCCCACAGGAATTACTGGTGTTCACAAGATTTGTGTTCACCACCGAAACCTGTGGGAGCTGGCTTGCCAGCGAAGAGGCCCGAAAGAACACTGCAAATTTCAGATCCGCCAGAAAGGCTTCAGCCCCTCCTCCAGCGCCTGCTCCCGCGTCAGCCCGATATCCTTGAGCTGGTCAGTCGTCAGCGCCAGCAACGCCTTGCGCGTATGCAGCCGACGCCAGAACAGATCCCAACGATTCTGGCCGGACACCGCATCGCGCATGCTCGCCTCCCGCGTGCCGTTGTTCTGCCCTGCCGCCAGTTCCTGACTGTGTAACGTCAGCCGCACATCGCTCAAACCGTTCATCTTGGGTGCTCCTGTTTACTTGGGTAGCCAGAGGTTCCATGATGCGTGGGTGAGCAAAAGCATTACAGATTCAAAGCAACTGTATTAACTCCATACAGTTTTGCCGATTCCGTCACTGAATCCCGATTTTTCGCTCGATCTGTACTGGTCAACCGAATCACACCTGTCGAGGCTGCACCATGACCCTTTACGTCAATCTCGCCGAATTGCTCGGCACGCGTATCGAACAGGGCTTCTATCGCCCCGGTGACCGGCTGCCCTCGGTAAGGGCGCTGAGCGTCGAGCACGGCGTCAGCCTGAGCACGGTGCAGCAGGCCTATCGGGTGCTGGAAGACAGCGGGTTGGCCACGCCGCGGCCCAAGTCCGGGTACTTTGTTCCCGCCAGCCGCGAACTGCCGGATTTACCCGCAGTCGGTCGCCCGGCCCAGCGCCCGGTGGACATTTCCCAATGGGACCAGGTGCTGGAGTTGATTCGCGCCGTGCCGCGCAAAGACGTGGTGCAGCTGGGCCGCGGTATGCCGGACATCACCAGCCCGACCATGAAGCCGCTGCTGCGCGACCTGGCGCGAATCAGCCGGCGGCAGGACATGCCCGGTTTGTATTACGACAACATCCACGGCAACCTCGAACTGCGCGAACAAATCGCTCGCCTGATGCTCGATTCCGGCTGCCAGTTGAGTGCCAGCGATCTGGTGGTCACCACTGGATGCCATGAAGCGCTGTCCACCAGCGTTCGCGCGATTTGCGAGCCGGGGGACATTGTGGCGGTGGACTCGCCGAGCTTCCACGGCGCCATGCAGACCCTCAAGGGCCTGGGCATGAAAGCCCTAGAAATCCCCACCGATCCGCTGACCGGTATCAGCCTCGAAGCGCTGGAGCTGGCCCTGGAGCAATGGCCGATCAAGGTCATACAGTTGACCCCCAACTGCAACAACCCGCTGGGCTACATCATGCCGGAGTCGCGCAAACGCGCGTTGTTGACGCTTGCGCAGCGCTTTGACGTGGCGATCATCGAGGACGATGTGTATGGCGAGCTGGCCTACACCTATCCGCGCCCGCGCACGATCAAGTCCTTCGACGAGGACGGTCGCGTCCTGTTGTGCAGTTCGTTTTCCAAGACCCTGGCGCCAGGCCTGCGCATTGGCTGGGTCGCGCCGGGCCGGTATCTGGAACGGGTGCTGCACATGAAATACATCAGCACCGGCTCAACCGCGCCACAACCGCAGATCGCCATTGCCGAATTCCTCAAGGGCGGGCACTTCGAACCGCATTTGCGGCGGATGCGCACGCAATACCAGCGTAATCGCGACATGATGATCGATTGGGTAACCCGCTACTTCCCGGCCGGCACCCGTGCCAGTCGCCCGCAAGGCAGCTTCATGCTGTGGGTCGAACTGCCGGAAGGTTTCGATACGTTGAAACTGAATCGTGCCTTGCACGACCTGGGCGTACAGATTGCCGTGGGCAGCATCTTTTCCGCCTCCGGCAAGTACCGCAATTGCCTGCGCATGAACTACGCTGCCAAGCCGACACCGCAGATCGAAGACGCGGTGCGCAAGGTCGGTGCGACAGCGATCAAGCTGCTGGCGGAAACCGATCAGCTCAGCGACTGACTTTTCTTCGGGAATCAGCGTCCATATGCCTATCTGCGCCGCCAAACGGAACGATCCTACGTGAGAGTCAGACAGCCCCTGCTTGCTCTTGTACTACTCGCCGCGTTCCTGGGCGGTTGCTCCAGCCTCGACGTCCGGCGTGAACCGAGCCAGGCACTGCCGGCCTCAGACTCCGCATTCGGGCGTTCGGTCCAGGCGCAAGCGGCACCCTACAACGGGCAATCGGGCTTTCGCCTGCTATCGGACAGCAGCGAGGCCTTCACCGCCCGCGCCGAACTGATCCGCAATGCCCAAAGCAGCCTCGACTTGCAGTACTACATCGTGCACGACGGCATCAGCACGCGCATGTTGATCGAGGAACTGCTCAAGGCCGCCGACCGGGGCGTGCGGGTGCGGGTCCTGCTCGACGATACCACCAGCGACGGCCTGGACCGGGTCATCGCCACCCTCGCCGCACACCCGCAGATCCAGATCCGTGTGTTCAACCCGCTGAATCTTGGCCGCAGCACCGGCGTAACACGCACCGTGGGCCGGCTATTCAATTTGTCGCAACAGCATCGGCGCATGCACAACAAGTTGTGGCTGGCGGACAACAGCATGGCCATCGTCGGCGGGCGAAATCTGGGGGACGAGTATTACGATGCCGAGCCCAACATGAACTTCACTGACATCGACCTGCTCGGTGTCGGCCCGGTTGCCGAGCAGCTCGGACACAGTTTCGACCAATACTGGAACAGCGCCCTGAGCAAGCCGATCGACGAATTCCTGTCGAGCAAACCCACACCTCAAGACCTGGAAAACACCCGCGCCCGACTGGAAGAGTCCCTGGCGCAAACGCGCAAGCAGAATCACGCGCTCTACCAACACTTGATGACCTTCACCACGCACCCGCGCCTGGACATCTGGCGCCGCGAGCTGATCTGGGCCTGGAACCAGGCATTGTGGGATGCGCCGAGCAAGGTACTGGCCAAGGGCGAGCCCGACCCGCAGTTGCTGCTGACCACGCAACTGGCGCCTGAACTCAACAGCGTCCGCAAAGAACTGATCATGATCTCGGCCTACTTCGTGCCCGGCCAGCCGGGACTGGTGTACCTGACCGGGCGCGCCGATGCCGGCGTTTCGGTGAAACTGCTGACCAATGCACTGGAAGCCACGGACGTTCCCGCGGTACACGGTGGTTACGCGCCCTATCGCAGAGCGCTACTGGAGCATGGCGTGAAGCTTTACGAACTGCGCCGCCAACCCGGCGAGGGAGGCGGCAGCGGTAGCGGGCCGCATCTGTTTTCCAGCAGCTCCTATCGCGGCTCTGACTCCAGTCTGCACAGCAAGGCGATGATCTTCGACCAGCAGAAATCCTTTATCGGCTCATTCAATTTCGATCCACGCTCGGTACTGTGGAACACCGAAGTCGGCGTGCTGGTGGACAGCCCGGAATTGGCGGCACGGGTCCGCGAGCTGGCGCTGCAGGGTATGGCGCCGGCCCTGAGTTATCAGGTGGAGCTGGAAAACGATCAGATCGTCTGGACCACCGAAGACGACGGAAAAATGCACACCCTGACCAAGGAGCCAGGTAGTTCGTGGCGGCGATTCAATGCGTGGCTGAGCAATACGGTTGGGCTGGAGAAGATGTTGTAACTGCGGTGTGATGGAGCTTTTGTGGCGAGGGAGCTTGCTCCCTCGCCACAGTACTCCGATGCTCATCAGGCTGGCTGAGCCGTACCAAACGCCCCTTGCCGCGACACCACGATCAATACGCCCAAGGCCCCCACCGCCATCAGCAACGGCAACGCATGACCGCTGATCCACTGGCTGCCGGCACCCGCCAACAGCGGCCCGATCAGACAACCAATCCCCCACAGCTGGGCGATGTGAGCGTTAGCCCGCACCAGCGCATCGTCGCGATAACGCTCGCCGATCAGGATCAACGACAAGGTGAATAACCCGCCAGCGCTGGCGCCGAATAACACCCACAGCGGCCAGATCAGCAGTGTGTCGATCAGCATCGGAATCGCCAGACTCGACAGCAGCAAGACGACTGCGCAGCCGGTAAACAATGAACGGCGTGACAAGCGATCGGCCAACGCACCAATCGGCAATTGCAGCACTGCATCGCCGACCACCACCGTACTGACCATCGCCAGGGCGATCTCCGTGCTGAAGCCCTGGCGCAGGCAATAGACTGGCAACAGCGTCAGAATCATCGCCTCGAACGCGGCGAACAGCGACACCGCCCAGGCAATCGCCGGCAGGCCACGGCAAAACTCAAGCAAATCACGCAGGGTCACGCTGCTGGCCTCGCTGCTCGGCGCACCACTGCGCCCCAACAACAGAAACGGAGCAGCCATCAGTAAACCGACGCCGACCCAAAAACCATAATCGTGCTCGGTGCCAAGGAAGCCCAGCAACACCGGCCCCGCCAGCTGACTCAGTGCGTAGCTGCTGCCATACAGCGCCACCAGCCGCCCGCGCCATTGCTCGACCACCAGTTGATTGATCCAGCTTTCACCGATGATGAATACGAGGGTCAGGATCACCCCAATCATCAGCCGCAACACCAACCAGATCGGATAGCTCGGCAACAGCGCCAGCAAACCGATCGAAACCGCCCCGGCCCACAGGCACAAGCGCATCAGATTGGCCGTGCCGAAGCGCGCCGCCAGATGGCTGGAGATTTTCGCCCCCAACAGGACGCCGATGGCCGGCATCGCCGCCATCACACCAATGGCAAACGAGCCGTAGCCCCAGCTCTCCAGACGAAAGGACACCAGCGGCATGCTGACACCCAGGGCCAGGCCGACACTCAAGACAGATGCCAAAACGGCGAAATAAGTCGCCCAACGCATGTTCCACGCTCCTGTGGATATTTTTATGTACAACACAAAACACTGTGGGAGCGAGCTTGCTCGCGATAGCGGTACAACATTCAACATTGAAGTCGACTGTTACACCGCTATCGCGAGCAAGCTCGCTCCCACAAGGGAACTGTGTCGTTCGGGAGGCCTGGTACTCAACAGGCCTCCGTCACTGACTTACAACTTGATCCAGGTCGCCTTCAGCTCGGTGTATTTGTCAAACGCGTGCAGGGACTTGTCGCGACCGTTGCCGGACTGCTTGAAGCCACCGAACGGAGCGGTCATGTCGCCGCCATCGTACTGGTTGACCCACACGCTACCGGCACGCAGTGCGCGGGCGGTGAGATGGGCCTTGGAGATGTCGGCAGTCCAGACCGCAGCGGCCAGGCCGTATGGCGTGTCGTTGGCGATCGCGATGGCTTCTTCGGCGCTGTCGAATGCGATGACCGACAGTACCGGGCCGAAGATTTCCTCCTGGGCGATTTTCATCGCGTTGCTCACACCATCGAAAATCGTCGGCTCAACATAAGTGCCGCCCGTTTCCTGAAGCGTACGCTTGCCACCGGCCACCAGCTTGGCGCCGTCGGCATGACCGGACTCGATGTAGGACAGCACGGTGTTCATCTGCTGGGTATCGACCAGCGCGCCAACATTGGTCGCCGGATCCAGCGGGTTGCCCGGCTTCCAGGTTTTCAGCGCCTCGATCACCAACGGCAGGAATTTATCCTTGATCGAACGCTCCACCAGCAGACGCGAACCAGCGGTGCAGACTTCGCCTTGGTTGAAGGCGATGGCACCGGCAGCCGCTTCGGCAGCGTCCTGCAGGTTCGGCGCATCGGCGAACACGATGTTCGGGCTCTTGCCGCCGGCTTCAAGCCAGACGCGTTTCATGTTCGACTCGCCGGAATAAATCAGCAACTGCTTGGCGATCTTGGTCGAACCGGTGAACACCAGGGTGTCGACATCGTTGTGCAGGGCCAGGGCCTTGCCGACGGTGTGACCGTAACCTGGCAGCACGTTCAGCACGCCTTTCGGGATGCCGGCTTCGACAGCCAGTTCAGCGATGCGGATGGCGGTCAGCGGCGATTTTTCCGACGGCTTGAGGATCACCGAGTTACCGGTGGACAGCGCAGGACCGAGTTTCCAGCACGCCATCATCAGCGGGAAGTTCCACGGCACGATGGCACCAACAACACCCACCGGCTCACGGGTCACCAGGCCCAACTGATCGTGCGGGGTTGCAGCGACTTCATCGTAGATCTTGTCGATGGCTTCACCGCTCCAGCTCAGGGCTTGCGCCGCGCCGGGAACGTCGATGTACAGGGAATCGCTGATCGGCTTGCCCATGTCCAGGGTTTCAAGCAGGGCCAGCTCTTCGGCGTGCTGTTTCAGCAGGCCGGCGAAACGGATCATGGTGGATTTGCGCTTTGCCGGCGCCAGGCGCGACCAGGCACCGGAGTTGAAGGTGGCGCGAGCGTTTTCCACGGCGCGCTGGGCGTCGGCGGCGTCACAGCTGGCAATCTTGCCCAGCAGACGGCCATCGACCGGGCTGATGCACTCGAAGGTCTCGCCGGATACGGCATCGGTGTATTCGCCATTGATATAGGCGCGGCCTTCGATTTTCAGGTCGCGGGCACGTTGTTCCCAATCGGCACGGGTCAGGGTGGTCATGCGAGTGTCCTCCTCTTATTGATACGACACCCGCGCTCTTCGCGGGTGCTGTCAGGAATTCTGCCCGGCCAGCCTGCTTTTCGGCCCAAGGCATCCCGCCACCCTAAACCAGCCGCGCATGAAGTTTCAATATATTTGACATAACACCGGCAAACGGCCTTGCGATGTTCATTTTAATAAACATAGACTTTGCCCGGACACCCACCCATTGCGCCGTAATCAAAGGAGATAACAACAATGAACATCCAGAACGTCGTCGACTTCAGCCAAGCCAACACCACCGCCGAACGCTACCGCCCGGACCCGGCAAAAGTGCTCAAGGGCGACCCGGAACAAGCGGTCTACAACCACTACAACAGCCCTTGCGGGCAGTTGAATGCTGGCGTGTGGGAAGGCGATGTCGGGCAGTGGACAGTGAACTTCACCGAACACGAGTACTGCGAGATCCTGCAGGGGGTTTCGGTGCTGCGTGACAACGACGGCAACGCCAAGACCCTGCGCGCAGGCGATCGCTTTGTGATCCCGGCCGGGTTCAAAGGCACCTGGGAAGTACTGGAATCGTGCCGCAAGGTCTACGTGGCGTTTGAACAGAAGGCCTGAGGATTTGGGTTGTCCCAGCCGGCCTAATCGCGAGCAAGCTCGCTCCCACAGGATATGTGATCGACGCAGTTCCCTGTGGGAGCGAGCTT
>NZ_RWIR01000021.1 GCF_009764265.1 Pseudomonas sp. PB101 | reverse complement strand
GGCTTGCCGGCGATGGCACCCTCAAGATCGCCATCGCCGGCAAGCCGGCTCCTACAGGGCGGGTGGTCCCGGAGGTGCCATCGCCATCGGTGCGGGGAAGAGCGTCAGTCGATGTACTCAAACAACTTCACGATCTTCTGCACACCGGAAACGCCTTGCACCAAATTGGTCGCTTGCGCAGCTTCCTGCTTGGTCAGCAGGCCCAGCAAGTAGACGATGCCGTTTTCAGTGACGACCTTGATGCGCGATCCAGGGATGTTCGCGTCGGCGAGCATCTGGGTCTTGATCTTGGTGGTCAGCCAGGTGTCGTTCTGGCGTGCCAGCAACGAGGAGGGCGGCAGGACTTGCAGTTCGTTGTGTACCTGTTTCACGCGCTGGACAGCGGCGGCGGCCTGTTCGGCCTTGGCCTTGAGGTCTGCGCGTGGCGTTTGCCCGGCAAGCAGCACGACACCGTTGAAGCTGGTGACGACGATGTGCGAATCCTTGTCCAGGGCCGGGTCGGCCTTGGCAATGTTCACGCCGACCTTGGTGTCGATCAGCGAATCGTCGATCTTGCTGCCCAGTGTGCGAGTACCGCGGTCGTCATCGATCGGCGCCTCACGGCTGGCGTTCACCACCGAGGTGCAGCCGCTGATGCCGAGGCACAGGGTCAAGGCCAGTAGGCCAAGGCGATTAGGGGTCATTCTTCACTCCCGAACAGTTGGCTGTCGATCAAGTCGCAAAGGCAATGGATCGCCAGCAGGTGGACTTCTTGAATACGAGCGGTGACGTTGGCCGGTACGCGAATCTCGACGTCCTCGGGCAACAGCAGCGACGCCATGCCGCCGCCATCACGACCCGTCATTGCTACGACAATCATTTCGCGATCATGTGCGGCCTGGATCGCTTGAATTATGTTGGCCGAGTTGCCGCTGGTGGAGATAGCCAGCAGCACATCGCCCGGCTGGCCGAGTGCGCGGATCTGCTTGGAGAAGATTTCGTTGTAGCTGTAGTCGTTGGCGATCGAGGTGATCGTCGAGCTGTCGGTCGTCAGGGCGATGGCCGGCAGGCTCGGGCGCTCGCGCTCAAAGCGGTTGAGCAGCTCGGACGAGAAGTGCTGGGCGTCGCCGGCAGAGCCGCCGTTGCCGCAGGAAAGCATTTTGCCTTCGTTGAGCAGGGCATTGACCATGACCTGGCTGGCTTGCTCGATGTGCGGTGCAAGTACTTCCATCGCCTGTTGCTTGGTGTCGATACTGGCCTGAAAAAGCTGGCGAATTCGGGATTGCATGTCCATCTGTGTGACCTTAATTAGCGCGGCTGTCCGGCACATGAAATGTGCAGCCCGCAAAGCAAAGAGCAAAAGTGTTGGGTGATAGTGTCTGGTTCGCAATGCCGGCGATCAGCCGTCGAAGGCGTTCTGTAGCCAGTTCAACTGATCGAGGTGGCTGTCGATGGCAATCACGTCGAAGCGGCAAGGGGAATTGGCCCAGCGCGACTCGCATTGAAGAAAATACTGCGCGGCGAAAATCAGTTTTTGCCGTTTGCGCTCATCGATGCTATCGAGCGCACCACCCCATTGAGTGTTTTTTCTGTAGCGGACTTCAACGAATACTACTGTATCGCCATCTAGCATGACCAGATCAAGCTCGCCGCGTTTACACAACCAGTTCTGCGCCAGCAGGCGCAGACCCTGTTGTTGAAGATGCTCGAGCGCATGGCGCTCGGCATCGATACCGCTTTGCCGGCGTGACCTGTCGGGCATCAGCGAGCGGTGTCCGGCAGACGCTGGATCTGACCATTGGTGAACTGGGCCCAAGGCAGCTGGCGCACCACCCGCTGGCTCTGGGTCATGCCGAGGCTGCCCGATTCACCGTCGATGCGGCTGTCCGGCAGAGACTTGAGCTGGCCCAGGCGTGGTGCCAGTCGATAGGCGTCTACGCCCATGGCATACAGGCGACCCAGGCTGCCGGCGGCTTGCGGCCACTGGGCGGTCACCTGGCGGCGTAGCGGGTCATTGGAGTCCAGCAACCATGGCGTTTCGCAGAAACGAATGCCGTTCATGTCGTTGTACTGGTTGATGTCGCCGCTGGCGCTGAACACGTGGGAGGTGGCGTAGACCGGCACATCGCCTGCGTACTGGAAGTTCAGGGTCGGTTTGATCTGCTGGGCCTGTTGCGGCGTTGCGGCGAGGAAGATGAATTCGATGTCCTGGCGGCGCGACGGCTGCGCAGCTACCTGCGAGCCAACGGTGCTTTGCAGGCTCTTGGCGCGACCTTCGCTCTGGCGCAGCTGGAACATGTCGGCAATCTGCTGGGCCAACTGGACCGGCTGGTCGACACGCTCGGTGGCAACCACGGTGCCGCCATTGGCTTGCCAGTCCTGGCTGAACGCCTTGAGCACGCGGTCACCCCATTCACCTTTCGGCACCATGATGGCGGCGCGATGCAGGCCGTCAGCGCGGGCGCGGCGCGATACTTCGCGGGCTTCGTCTTCAGCGGCAAGACCGAACTGGAACAACTGCGCAGGGCCTTGATCGCCTTCGCTGTAGTTCAGTGCCAGGGTGGTGATCGGCAGTTGCGGGCGAGTGCTCAGCTGTTTGACCAGCGGCTTCTCCAGCGGGCCGACGACCAGTTGCACGCCATCGGCCTGGGCCTTGCGGTAGAACTCGTCCATGGAGGTCAGGCGCGAGCTGTCATAAAACTCGATGGCGGGCGGTTTCTGCCCGGCCTGTTGTGCCTGGTAGTGAGCGGCCATGAAGCCGTCACGCAGCGCCTTGCCAACCGAGGCCAGTTGGCCGTCCTGAGGCAGCAGCAGGGCGATCTTGCTCAGGGGCTGGCTGGCCAGTTCCTTGAGTTGGGTCAGTGGCTGCGGCAATTGAACGGCGGCCGGGTGTTTCGGGTTCTGCGCGCGCCAGTTGTCGATGGCGGCCTGTTGCTGCTCCAGGGTGCCGGCAGATTTCACGGCCAGCGCCAGGGCCATCCAGCCGCCGAGATCGTCGGTGGTATTCGGTTGCAACTGCTCGATTGGCAGCGAAGCGATCAGGGTCCAGATGGCTTCGTGGTTTTTGCTCGCGGCTTCACCTTTGAGCATCGGTGCAATGAATATGCGCTCGCGGGCGGCGGCGAGGGTCTGGCCATCGGCTTCCAGGGCGCGGGCGTGAACGGTGCCGGTGCGGACCTGTTGCTCTACGGGCAGCTCGCTCAAGCGTTGCATGCTCGGATGGCTCAAGGCGGTCAATGCTGCCTTGGGCTGGTTGCGGGTCATGGCCAGTTCGGCTGCCAGGGTGTTGGCGAAAACCTGTTGCCCCGGCTTGAGCTGCTCGACAGGGACCTGCTGCAGGATTTGCGCGGACTGGCCGGCATTGCCCTGGCGATAGGCCAGGTCGGCGGCGCTCAGGCGCAGCAGTGCAGCATCTTCCGGCGATTTGCTTTGGGCGGCCTTCTCGAGCAACTGCTCGATACTGGCGTCCGGTGTCCGTGGAAGTTCGCCAAGGCTGGAGGAGGGCGAGCTGGCGCAAGCCGCCAGCAAGGCAGCGAGGCAGAGGGCAGATAACAGCCGCAGGCAAGCGATCATGTAAGCGTTCCTGATACTCGATCAAATTAGCGTGGAATTGTACCCAAGCACTGGCCGGGGCGCGATGTTACTGGCGTGAATCGATCAATTTAGCTGGTGTAAATGTTGCGCCAGTGCACAAACGGTCGCCGAAACCGCCAGTGCGCGCACGTATCGTGAGCCTCGCTACGCGCTACAATGGCAACTTTTACCGATCATGAGGTGTGCGCTTTGACTGCTCCAGGTGCTTTGAATTCCGCTGCTGGCTCGCTTTATGTGGTGGCGACGCCCATCGGCAACCTGGATGACATCAGTGCGCGGGCGCTGAAGATTCTGCGTGAAGTGGCCTTGATCGCCGCGGAAGACACCCGCCATTCCCAGCGCTTGATGCAGCACTTCGGTATTTCGACGCCGTTGGCGGCCTGCCATGAGCACAACGAACGGGATGAAGGTAGTCGCTTTATCACGCGTCTGCTTGCCGGTGACAATGTGGCGTTGATCTCCGACGCCGGGACGCCGCTGATTTCCGATCCGGGCTATCACCTGGTGCGGCAGGCACGGGCGGCGGGCATCAATGTGGTACCGGTTCCGGGTGCTTGCGCATTGATTGCAGCGTTATCGGCGGCGGGGCTGCCTTCCGACCGTTTCATTTTCGAAGGTTTTCTGCCGGCCAAGGCGGTGGGGCGGCGTGCGCGTCTTGAACAGGTCAAGGAAGAACCTCGCACATTGATCTTCTATGAGGCCCCGCATCGCATTCTGGAATGCCTGCAAGACATGGAGCTGGTGTTCGGCCCCGAGCGCCCGGCGCTGCTTGCCCGCGAGCTGACCAAGACCTTTGAAACCCTCAAGGGGTTGCCGCTGGCCGAGCTGCGCGAGTTCGTCGAGTCGGACAGCAACCAGCAGCGCGGCGAGTGCGTGGTATTGGTCGCGGGCTGGTCTGCACCGGAGGAGGAAGGCGCCGTCAGCAGCGAGGCAATGCGCATTCTCAACCTGCTGCTCGAAGAAATGCCGCTCAAGCGCGCGGCTGCTTTGGCGGCGCAAATCACCGGTGAGCGCAAGAATGTGCTGTACCAGATCGCGCTGGATAAACAGAAGGGCGAGTAAAACCCGACGCGCAGGTGTGCTGATAGGCGTTTGGCGCTTGTTCTTCGGGCGCTCTGCCGGTAACCTTCGCGGCGGAGAGTCGATCGGACAGTCGCTGCCCTCTATGAAAATTAGGGGGGGGAGGAAAGTCCGGGCTCCATAGGGCGAAGTGCCAGGTAATGCCTGGGAGGCGTGAGCCTACGGAAAGTGCCACAGAAAATAACCGCCTAAGCGCTTCGGCGCCGGTAAGGGTGAAAAGGTGCGGTAAGAGCGCACCGCACGTCTGGCAACAGTTCGTGGCTAGGTAAACCCCACTTGGAGCAAGACCAAATAGGGTCCCAAGGCGTGGCCCGCGCTGGGACCGGGTAGGTTGCTAAAGATGTCCAGTGATGGCCATCGTAGACGAATGACTGTTCAAGACAGAACCCGGCTTACAGATCGACTCTCCACCTTTTCTCCCCTCTGCTTAAATCTTTGAGCAAGGGGTAGAGTGATAGCAATTTCCCTCCTTACACATTCACCCGCAGAACCTCTTTTGTAATACCAAAAAAATCTTACTCTTAATAAATTACTTTAACTTCCGAACGCAGCCTCCTGTGCTGATTCAAGTTATCGGGCAGTTTCATCTGCCGGTTTCTCGTTACCTCTCCGTTAAGGCTCCTAAATCTCAGTTCTGTAAGGCTTTTCCTTTAATCCGCGCCTTGACGGTGTGGTGGGCGCATTCCTATAGTGTGCACAAGTGGCGGAAAGTGGCATGAAGTGGGTTTTTTGAGCTCAAAACGCTAGAATTTGGAGAAACGCTGACGTGTTTCGCGGAGCTAACGCTATCAGTCTCGATGCAAAGGGCCGTCTCGCCATGCCGAGCCGGTACCGTGACGAGCTCGATTCGCGCAGTTCCGGTCAATTGATCGTGACAATTGATGCCGTTGATCCTTGTTTATGTGTTTACCCCCTCGATGAGTGGGAAATTATTGAAACCAAACTGCGCGCACTGCCTTCGCTTCGCGAAGAGAACCGCCGCCTGCAACGTTTGCTGATTGGTAATGCCGTCGACCTCGAGCTCGATGGCAGTGGTCGTTTTCTGGTTCCGCCGCGTCTTCGTGAATATGCCAAGTTGGATAAGCGCGCGATGTTGGTAGGCCAACTGAACAAGTTCCAATTGTGGGACGAGGATGCCTGGAGCGCGGTTTCTGCCGCTGACCTGGCTGCTATTCAACAACCGGGCGCCATGCCTGAAGAACTGCGTGATTTGATCCTGTGACTATTGATAGCGGCTTTAACCACATCACCGTACTGCTTGACGAAGCCGTCGAGGCTCTCGCCGTACGTCCTGATGGCTGCTATCTGGACGGTACGTTCGGGCGCGGCGGACACAGCCGGTTGATCCTCAGCCAGCTCGGTCCCGATGGTCGCTTGCTCGGGTTCGACAAAGATCCACAAGCGATTGCCACCGGGCAGACGCTAGCGGCCGAAGACGGCCGCTTTGTCGTTGTGCAGCGCAGCTTTGCCGAGCTCGGTTCGGAAGTCGCCGAGCGCGGTCTGGCCGGCAAGGTCAGCGGCGTGCTGCTGGATCTTGGCGTGTCCTCGCCACAGCTCGACGACCCTGAGCGCGGCTTCAGCTTCCTCAACGATGGCCCGCTGGACATGCGCATGGACCCGTCCCGTGGCATCAGCGCAGCTGAATTCGTCAACACTGCTCCCGTGGAAGAAATCGCCCGTGTTTTCAAGGAATACGGCGAAGAGCGTTTTTCCGGTCGCATGGCCCGTGCCGTGGCCGAGCGCCGCGACATCAAGCCATTCGAGCGCACCGGTGACCTGGCGGAAGTCCTGAAGGTCGCCAACCCGGCGTGGGAAAAGGGCAAGAACCCGGCAACCCGCGCGTTCCAGGGCTTGCGTATTCACGTCAACAACGAACTGGGTGATCTGGAGACCGGCCTCGAAGCCGCGCTGGAGTGCCTGGAAGTGGGCGGCCGCCTGGTGGTGATCAGCTTCCATTCGCTGGAAGACCGCATCGTCAAACTGTTCATGCGCAAGCTGGTGAAAGGCGAAGCCGACAACCTGCCGCGCAACCTGCCGGTTCGGCACGTCGCTTTCGAACCGAAAATCAAAGTCCATGGCAAAGCGCAGACGGCCTCCGACGCCGAACTCAAAGCCAACCCACGTTCCCGTAGCGCTGTCATGCGTGTGGCGGAGAAGCTGCGGTGAGCAGGCTTTTCGCCAAGCCATTGCCCGGCGGAAGCTTTTTCATGCTGCTGCTGTTTGTCGGCGTGCTCGTGTCGGCCATCGGCGTGTCTTACAGCGCCCACTGGAACCGTCAGCTATTGAATTCGCTGTACAACGAATTGAGCGTGCGCGACAAGGCGCAAGCCGAGTGGGGCCGGTTGATTCTGGAGCAGAGCACCTGGACCGCCCACAGCCGTATCGAAGTGCTGGCCACCGAACAACTGAAAATGCACATCCCCGGTGCCGCTGACGTGAAGATGGTGGCGCCATGATGAAACTCGAAGGTGCACTCTTTCCTTGGCGGTTCCGCGTGGTGCTGGGTTTGCTCGGCATCATGGTGGCCGCGATTGCCTGGCGCATCATCGATTTGCAAGTGGTCGACCGTGCCTTCCTTAAAGGCCAGGGCGATGCTCGCAGTGTTCGTCATATTCCAATTCCGGCTCACCGTGGCCTGATCACCGACCGTAACGGCGAGCCTTTGGCCGTGAGTACTCCGGTCACCACCCTTTGGGCCAACGCCAAGGAAATGCAAACGGCCAAAGAGAAGTGGCCGGCACTGGCGGCAGCCCTGGGGCAAGACCCTAAAGCCTTGGCCGAGCGCCTTGAAGCGCAAGCCAATAAAGAATTCATTTACCTGGTGCGCGGGCTGACGCCTGAGCAGGGCCAGGCGGTGCTCGATTTGAAAGTGCCTGGCGTCTATGGCATCGAAGAGTTCCGCCGTTTCTATCCGGCCGGTGAAGTGACCGCGCACATGGTCGGCTTTACCGACATCGATGACCATGGCAAGGAAGGTATCGAGCTGGCCTATGACGAATGGCTGGCCGGGGTGCCGGGTAAACGACAAGTCATCAAGGACCGGCGCGGCCGGTTGATCAAGGATGTCCAGGTCACCAAAAACGCCAAGGCCGGCAAGCCCTTGGCGTTGTCCATTGACCTGCGCCTGCAATACCTGGCCAACCGCGAACTGCGTAACGCGATCATCGAGAACGGCGCCAAGGCCGGCAGCCTGGTGATCATGGACGTGAAGACCGGCGAGATTCTCGCAATGGTCAACCAGCCGACCTACAACCCGAACAACCGCCGCAACCTGCAGCCGGCGATGATGCGTAACCGCGCGATGATCGACGTGTTCGAGCCAGGCTCGACCATGAAAGCGATCTCGATGAGCGCGGCCATCGAAACCGGCCGCTGGAAACCGAGCGATACCGTCGAGGTGTATCCGGGCACCTTGCAGATTGGCAAGTACACCATCAAGGACGTATCCAAGTCCGAAGGCCCGGTGCTCGACCTGACCGGCATCCTGATCAATTCCAGTAACGTCGGAATGAGCAAGGTCGCGTTCGATATCGGCGGCGAAACCATTTTCCGTCTGGCGCAGAAGGTCGGCCTCGGCCAGGACACCGGCCTGGGCTTCCCGGGCGAGCGCGTCGGCAATCTGCCGAACTACCGCGAATGGCGCAAGGCAGAAACCGCCACGCTGTCCTACGGCTACGGTGTTTCCGTGACCGCGATCCAGTTGGTCCACGCCTTCTCGGCCCTGGCCAACAACGGTCGCCTCGCACCGCTGACCCTGATCAAGACCGACAAGGCGCCGCAAACCACTCAGGTGTTGCCGGAGGCGGTCGCGAAAACCATGCAAACCATGCTGCAGCAAGTGATCGAGGCGCCGCGCGGTGTGTTCCGTGCGCAGGTGCCGGCATATCACGTGGGCGGCAAGTCGGGTACTGCACGTAAAACTTCGGTTGGCACCAAGGGCTACGCGGAGAACTCCTATCGCTCGCTGTTCGCCGGTTTCGGCCCGATGAGCGATCCGCGCTACGCCATCGTGGTCGTTATCGACGAGCCGACCAAGGCCGGTTACTTCGGTGGCCTGGTTTCCGCGCCGGTGTTCAGTCGCGTGATGTCGGGCACCCTGCGCCTGATGAACGTCACGCCAGACAACCTGCCACCTACTCAACAAGCGAACGCAACACCGGTCGTTCCGCTGAAAGCCAATGGAGGGCGCGGCTGATGTCTCTGAGCCTGAACAAGATTTTCCCTCACGCCGGCCACGATCTGCTGATTCGCGAGCTCGCCCTGGACAGCCGCAATGTGCGTGCGGGTGACCTGTTCCTCGCCGTGCCGGGCGGGAAGTTCGATGGTCGCGCGCACATCGCCGACGCGCTTGCGCGTGGCGCTGCTGCCGTCGCCTATGAAGTGGAAGGCGCCACTGTGCTGCCGATCACGGAAGTGCCGCTGATTCCGGTCAAAGGGCTGGCGGCCCAGCTGTCGGATATCGCCGGGCGTTTTTATGGCGAACCGAGCCATCACCTGAACCTGGTGGGTGTGACCGGCACCAACGGCAAGACCAGCGTGACTCAATTGGTCGCCCAGGCCCTGGACCTGCTCGGCCAGCACTGTGGCCTGGTTGGCACACTCGGTTCCGGTTTCCATGGTGCGCTGCAAAGCGGCCTGCATACCACGCCGAATCCGATTGCCGTGCAGGCGACCCTGGCAGATCTGAAAAAGGCCGGGGCCAAAGCCGTGGCGATGGAGGTTTCCTCCCATGGCCTGGACCAGGGCCGTGTGACGGCACTGGCCTTCGATGTGGCCGTGATGACCAACCTGTCCCGCGATCACCTGGATTACCACGGCACCATGCAGGCCTACGGCGAAGCCAAGGCCAGGCTGTTTGCCTGGAATGATTTGAAATGCCGCGTGGTCAACCTCGACGACGATTTCGGTCGGCAATTGGCTGCCGACAAGCGCGAGTCGCGGCTGATTACCTACAGCCTGGAAGATTCCAGTGCCTACCTGTATTGCCGCCAGGCGCAGTTCGACGACGAAGGCGTGCGCGCCACGCTGGTCACGCCGCAGGGCGAGCACCACTTGCGCAGCACTCTGCTCGGTCGTTTCAACCTGAGCAACGTGTTGGCAGCGGTGGGTGCATTGCTGGGTCTGGACTACGCACTGGACGAAATCCTCAAGGTACTGCCCAAACTCGAAGGCCCTGCCGGACGCATGCAGCGTCTGGGTGGAGGTTCGCAGCCGCTGGTGGTGGTCGATTACGCCCACACCCCGGATGCCCTGGAAAAAGTCCTGATGGCCTTGCGCCCTCACGCCAAGGGCCGGTTGTTGTGCCTGTTCGGCTGTGGCGGTGATCGCGATCGTGGCAAGCGTCCGTTGATGGCCGAAGTCGTCGAGCGTCTGGCCGACGGCGTGCTGGTGACCGATGACAACCCGCGTACCGAAGATCCATCGGTGATTTTCGATGACATCCGCGCCGGTTTCACGGCTGTGGATAAAGTGGCGTTCGTTGCCGGTCGTGGTCAGGCGATTGCCCGGCTGATCGCCAGCGCCTCGGTGGATGACGTGATCGTCCTGGCCGGTAAAGGTCATGAGGACTATCAGGAAATCAACGGCGAGCGTCATGCCTTTTCCGATCTGGTCGAGGCCGATCATGCCTTGACCGCGTGGGAGGTGGCCCATGCTTAAAGCCCTGCAGCTGAGCGAACTGACCGGAGCGCTGAATGCACGCCTGGTTTCGACTGATGCCAGCTTCGACGGCGTCAGCATCGACAGCCGTGCAATCAAGTCGGGCCAACTGTTTATTGCCCTGGCCGGTCCGCGTTTTGACGGTCATGACTATCTCAATGAAGTGGCGGCCAAGGGCGCCGTGGCCGCGCTGGTCGAGCGAGAAGTCGCTGACAGCACGCTGCCGCAGTTGTTGGTCAGCGACGCCCGTCAGGCATTGGGGCAGTTGGGCGCGCTCAACCGTGCTGCGTTCACCCAGCCCGTTGCCGCCGTGACCGGTTCCAGCGGCAAGACCACGGTCAAGGAAATGCTTGCGAGCATCCTGCGTACGCGCGGTGCCGTGCTGGCGACCCGTGGCAACCTGAACAACGACCTCGGCGTGCCGCTGACCTTGCTCGAACTGGCGCCGGAACACACCGCCGCGGTGATCGAACTGGGTGCCTCGCGCCTGGGCGAAATTGCCTACACCGTCGGCCTGACCAGGCCGCACGTGGCCATTCTCAATAACGCCGGGACCGCCCACGTCGGCGAATTCGGCGGGCCGGACAAAATCGTCGAAGCCAAGGGCGAGATCATTGAAGGGCTGGATGCCGATGGCGTCGCCGTTCTCAATCTCGATGACAAGGCATTCGGCATCTGGAAGACGCGCGCCGGTGATCGCAAGGTGCTGACGTTTGCGCTGAGCAACTCCAGCGCCGACTTCTACGCCAGTGACCTGGCCACCGATGCTCGTGGCTGCCCGGCGTTCAATCTGCACAGCCCTGAAGGTGTGGAGCGCGTTCAACTGAACCTGCTCGGCACCCATAACGTCGCCAACGCCATGGCTGCCGCCGCTGCCGCCCATGCCCTGGGCGTGTCGCTGTTTGGCATCGCCACCGGCCTTGGCGCGGTGCAACCGGTCAAGGGTCGCACCGTTGCACAGCTGGCCAGCAATGGCATGCGCGTGATCGATGACACTTACAACGCCAACCCCACCTCGATGTGCGCTGCCGTTGATATACTGGCCGGCTTTTCCGGTCGCACCGTCCTGGTGCTCGGGGATATCGGCGAGTTGGGCGAATGGGCGGAGCAGGGGCACCGCGACGTGGGCGAGTACGCCCGCGGCAAGGTTTCTGCGCTGTACGCCGTCGGGCCAATGATGGCCCACGCCGTGAACGCATTCGGTCCACAGGCTTTTCACTTCAGCACGCAGGCTGAACTGATCAAGGCCCTGGGCGCCGAGCAAGACACAAACACCACCATTTTGATCAAGGGGTCGCGCAGCGCTGCGATGGAAAACGTCGTCGCCGCCTTGTGCGGGTCCAGCCTGGAGAAACATTAATGCTGCTGCTGCTAGCGGAGTATCTGCAACAGTTCTACAAAGGCTTCGCGGTCTTCCAGTACCTGACCCTGCGGGGGATTCTCGGTGTGCTGACCGCGCTGGTCTTGTCGCTGTGCTATGGCCCGTGGATGATCCGCACTTTGCAGAACCGTCAGATCGGTCAGTCCGTTCGCAACGACGGCCCGCAGTCGCACCTGTCCAAATCGGGAACCCCGACCATGGGCGGCGCGCTGATTCTGTCGTCCATCGGTGTCAGCACCCTGCTGTGGGCTGACCTGACCAACCGTTACGTCTGGGTCGTACTGCTGGTGACCCTGCTGTTCGGCGCCATCGGCTGGGTCGACGACTACCGCAAGGTCATCGAGAAGAACTCCCGTGGCTTGCCGAGCCGCTGGAAGTATTTCTGGCAATCGGTATTCGGCCTCGGCGCAGCGATCTTCCTTTATATGACCGCCGCGACGCCGGTGGAAACCACCCTGATCCTGCCGATGCTCAAGGACTACAGCATTCCGCTGGGCGCAGGCTTCATCGTGCTGACCTACTTCGTGATCGTCGGTTCGAGCAACGCGGTCAACCTGACCGACGGCCTTGACGGCCTGGCGATCATGCCGACCGTGATGGTCGGTGGTGGCCTGGGGATCTTCTGCTACCTGTCGGGTAACATTAAATTCGCCGAATACCTGCTGATTCCTTATGTACCGGGCGCCGGTGAGTTGATCGTGTTCTGCGGCGCGCTGATCGGAGCAGGCCTGGGCTTCCTCTGGTTCAACACCTATCCGGCACAAGTGTTCATGGGTGACGTCGGCGCACTGGCGCTGGGCGCGGCCCTGGGCACCATCGCGGTGATCGTTCGTCAGGAAATCGTCCTGTTCATCATGGGCGGCGTGTTCGTGATGGAAACCCTGTCAGTGGTCATTCAGGTTGCCTCCTTTAAGCTGACCGGTCGCCGCGTATTCCGCATGGCGCCTATCCACCACCACTTTGAACTCAAGGGCTGGCCCGAGCCGCGCGTGATCGTCCGTTTCTGGATCATCACCGTGATTCTCGTGCTGGTTGGCCTTGCCACCCTGAAGCTGAGGTAGAAACTCGTGTCTCTGATCGCTTCTGACCACTTCCGCATCGTTGTCGGCCTCGGCAAGAGCGGCATGTCTCTGGTTCGCTTCCTGGCGAACCGGGGCGTGGCGTTTGCAGTGGCCGATACGCGGGAAAACCCACCGGAACTGGCCACGCTCAAGCGTGACTATCCGCACGTGGAAGTGCGTTGTGGCGAGCTGGACGTCGAATTCCTCTGCCGTGCCGACGAGCTCTACGTGAGCCCCGGCCTGGCGCTGGCGACACCGGCCCTGCAGGCGGCCGCCGCCCGTGGCGTGAAATTGTCCGGCGACATCGAGCTGTTCGCGCGTAACGCGAAGGCGCCGATCGTCGCCATCAGCGGTTCCAACGCGAAAAGCACCGTGACCACGCTGGTCGGCGAAATGGCGGCGGCGGCAGGCAAGCGTGTGGCCGTCGGCGGCAACCTCGGCACGCCGGCGCTGGACCTGCTGAACGATGACATCGAGTTGTACGTGATGGAGTTGTCGAGCTTCCAGCTGGAAACCACAGACCAGCTCAACGCTGAAGTGGCGACCGTGCTCAACATCAGCGAAGACCACATGGATCGCTACAGCGGTCTGCCGGCCTACCACCTGGCCAAGCACCGGATCTTCCGTGGAGCGAAGCAGTTCGTGGTCAACCGTCAGGACGCCCTGAGCCGTCCACTGATGGGCGAGGGCCAGCCGTGCTGGACCTTCGGCCTGACCAAACCCGATTTCAAAGCCTTCGGTATCCGTGAAGAAGGCGGCGAGAAATACCTGGCCTTCGAATTCCAGGACCTGATGCCGGTGCGCGAATTGAAGATTCGTGGTGCCCACAACCAGTCCAACGCCCTGGCGGCCTTGGCCCTGGGTCATGCAGTCGGCCTGCCGTTCGACGCCATGCTGTCGAGCCTGCGCACCTTCGCCGGTCTCGAGCATCGCTGCCAATGGGTCCGCGATCTCGACGGCGTGGGCTACTACAACGATTCCAAAGCCACCAACGTGGGTGCCGCGCTGGCGGCCATCGAAGGCTTGGGCGCGGACATCGAAGGCAAGGTCGTGCTGATCGCCGGCGGTGACGGCAAGGGTGCCGATTTCAAGGACCTGCGCGATCCGGTGGCGGCCAACTGCCGCGCCGTGATCCTGATGGGCCGCGACTCCGACAAGATCGGCGAGACCATCGGCGACGCGGTACCGCTGATCCGCGCCGGTTCCCTGGTCGAAGCCGTCGAGCAATGCCGCGCTGTCGCCCAGCCGGGCGACGTGGTGCTGTTGTCGCCGGCCTGCGCCAGTTTCGACATGTTCAAGAACTACGAAGACCGTGGTCACCAGTTCGTCCAAGCCGTGGAGGATCTGGCATGAGTCTCAAAGGCATCATCAAGCCATATCCATCGCCGCTCATCACCGGACGCGGGATCGACCTCGACTTCCCGATGCTCGCCGGTTGCCTGACGTTGCTCGGCCTCGGCCTGATCATGATCGCCTCGGCATCGACCGAAGTGGCGGCTGTGCAGTCCGGCAGCGCTCTGTATTACATGATTCGCCACCTTATTTACGTGGTGCTGGGCCTGGGTGCCTGCATCGTCACCATGATGATCCCGATCGCCACCTGGCAACGCCTGGGCTGGCTGATGCTGCTGGGGGCGTTCGGCTTGCTGGTGATGGTGATCATTCCGGGGATCGGCCGTGAGGTTAACGGCTCGATGCGCTGGATCGGCTTCAGTTTCTTCAACGTTCAGCCTTCCGAGATCGCCAAGGTGTTCGTGGTGATCTACCTCGCCGGTTATCTGGTACGCCGCCAGAAAGAAGTGCGTGAAAGCTGGATGGGCTTTTTCAAGCCGTTCATCGTGCTGCTGCCCATGGCCGGCCTGCTGCTGATGGAACCGGACTTCGGTGCCACCGTCGTGATGATGGGGGCCGCGGCGGCGATGCTGTTCCTTGGCGGCGTCGGGCTGTTCCGATTTTCCCTGATGGTGGTACTGGCCGTCGGCGCGGTGGTGCTGTTGATTCAGATGCAGCCGTATCGAATGGCGCGTCTGACCAACTTTGCCGACCCGTGGGCCGACCAGTTCGGTGCCGGCTATCAGTTGTCCCAGGCATTGATCGCTTTCGGTCGCGGCGAATGGCTGGGCGTCGGCCTGGGCAACAGCGTGCAGAAACAGTTCTACCTGCCGGAAGCCCACACGGACTTCGTGTTCTCGGTGCTGGCCGAGGAGCTGGGCGCGGTGGGTTCGTTGTGCACCGTGGCACTGTTCGTCTTCGTGTGTATTCGCGGCATGTACATCGGTTTGTGGGCCGAGAAGGCCAAGCAGTTCTTTGCGGCTTATGTGGCATACGGTCTGTCGTTCCTGTGGATCGGCCAGTTCCTGATCAACATCGGTGTAAACGTCGGTCTGCTGCCGACCAAGGGTCTGACCCTGCCGTTCCTCAGTTACGGGGGTAGTTCGTTGGTGATCTGCTGTGCCTGTCTCGGCTTGTTGCTGCGCATCGAGTGGGAAAGTCGAACCCACCTGGGCAGCGAAGAGATGGAGTTCCATGAGAGCGACTTCGCCGAGGAGCCGCACCATGGGCGCTAACGTGATGATCATGGCTGGCGGTACCGGTGGCCACGTGTTCCCGGCGCTGGCCTGTGCCCGCGAATTCCAGGCGCGCGGCTATACCGTGCACTGGCTCGGCACTCCGCGTGGGATCGAGAACGATCTGGTGCCGGCGGCCGGTATCGAACTGCATCGGATCAACGCCAGCGGTCTGCGCGGCAAGGGCAAGCTGTCATTGCTCAAGGCACCGTTCATGTTGTTCAAGTCGGTCTGGCAGGCACGGGCGATCATTCGCCGTCTGCAACCGGTCTGCGTCGTGGGTTTTGGTGGTTTTGTGACCGGGCCTGGTGGCGTCGCGGCCAAGCTGGCCGGCGTACCGGTGATCGTTCACGAACAGAACGCCGTGGCTGGTACCGCCAATCGGTTGCTGGTGCCGTTGGCCGCCCGAGTCTGTGAAGCGTTCCCCGACACCTTTACCCTGTCGGACAGCCGCCGGACCACTGGTAATCCGGTGCGCACCGAGCTGTTCCTCGAAACATCGCGACCTGCCTTGGCCGGTCGCAAGGCGCGTTTGCTGATCCTGGGCGGAAGCCTGGGCGCAGAACCGTTGAACAAATTGCTGCCTGAAGCCCTGTCGCAAGTCGCTGCCGACTTGCGTCCGGAGGTGTTCCATCAGGCCGGTAAAAACCACGATGAAGTGACTGCAGAGCGCTATCGCGCGGCTGGCGTCGAGGCGCAGGTGCAGCCCTTCATCAAAGACATGGCCCAAGCCTACGGCTGGGCCGACCTGGTGGTATGTCGCGCAGGCGCGCTGACCATCAGTGAACTGGCCGCCGCCGGTCTGCCCTCGATGCTGGTGCCTTTGCCCCATGCCATCGATGATCACCAGACCCGCAACGCCGAATATTTGGCCCGTGAAGGCGCAGCCTTCCTGATGCCGCAAAGAACGACCGGCGCAGCGGATCTTGCCGCTCGCCTGACAGAGGTCCTGATGCAACCACAACGACTCAACGAAATGGCTACCGCGGCACGCCGCCTGGCCAAACCCGATGCCACCCGCAACGTCGTCGATAGCTGCCTGGAGGTGGCCCATGGTTGAGAGTCAGAAAGCCATGCCGCAACCGGAAATGCGCCGCATCCGTCGCATCCACTTCGTCGGTATCGGCGGCGTGGGCATGTGCGGGATCGCCGAAGTATTGCTGAACCTGGGTTATGCCGTGTCCGGCTCCGACCTGAAGGCTTCACCGGTAACCGAGCGCCTGGAGTCCTTCGGGGCGCAGATTTTCATCGGCCACCGCGCCGAGAACGCCGCTGCCGCCGACGTGCTGGTGGTGTCTAGCGCCGTGAACACGTCCAACCCGGAAGTCGCCACCGCGCTGGAACGCCGTATTCCGGTGGTGCCGCGTGCCGAGATGCTGGCTGAGCTGATGCGTTATCGCCACGGCATCGCCGTTGCCGGTACCCACGGCAAAACCACCACCACCAGCCTGATCGCTTCGGTGTTCGCCGCCGGTGGCCTGGACCCGACGTTCGTCATCGGTGGCCGCCTGAATGCCGCGGGCACCAATGCCCAGCTCGGCACCAGCCGCTACCTGATCGCCGAGGCCGACGAAAGCGACGCCAGCTTCCTGCACTTGCAGCCACTGGTGGCCGTGGTCACCAACATCGACGCCGATCACATGGCGACCTACGACGGTGACTTCAACAAGCTGAAGAAAACCTTCGTCGAGTTCCTGCACAACCTGCCGTTCTACGGTCTGGCGGTGGTGTGCCTGGACGACCCGGTAGTGCGTGAAATCCTCCCGCAGGTCAAGCGTCCGACCGTTACCTACGGCTTCGGCGAAGACTGCGACGTGCGCGCCATCAACGTGCGCCAGCAAGGCATGCAAACCTTCTTCACCGTGCTGCGCCCAGACCGCGAGCCGCTGGATGTTTCGGTGAACATGCCTGGCAACCACAACGTACTGAACTCGCTGGCGACCATCTGCATCGCCACCGACGAAGGCGTCAGCGATGAAGCCATCGTCCAGGGCCTGTCCGGATTCCAGGGTGTCGGCCGACGCTTCCAGGTCTACGGCGAACTGCCGGTGGAAGGCGGCAATGTGATGCTGGTGGATGACTACGGTCACCACCCGACGGAAGTCGCGGCCGTGATCAAGGCCGTACGCGGCGGCTGGCCGGAGCGCCGCCTGGTGATGGTCTACCAGCCACACCGTTACAGCCGCACCCGTGACCTGTACGACGATTTCGTCAATGTACTGGCCGACGCCAACGTCCTGCTGCTGATGGAAGTCTATCCGGCCGGCGAAGAGCCGATTCCGGGCGCCGACAGCCGCAAGCTGTGCAACAGCATCCGTCAGCGTGGCCAGCTCGATCCGATCTACATCGAGCGTGGTGTCGACCTCGCGCCAGTGGTCAAGCCGCTGCTGCGTGCCGGCGACATCCTGCTGTGCCAGGGCGCCGGTGATATTGGCGGTCTCGCACCAAAACTGTTGAAAAGCGAGTTGTTCGCCGGTGCCGTTGCCGCGCCGGAGAAGGGGAAGTTGAAATGAGTGCTGCCTACGCCAACCTGGTCTCCACGATCGCGCCGAAAGACTTCGGCCGCGTCGCCGTGCTGTTCGGCGGCAAGAGTGCCGAGCGCGAGGTGTCCCTGAAGTCGGGCAACGCGGTGCTCGATGCACTGCAAAGCGCCGGTGTCGACGCGTTCGGCCTCGACGTGGGCGATGACCTGCTGCAGCGCCTGCTCAATGAAAAGATCGACCGCGCCTTCATCATCCTCCACGGTCGTGGCGGTGAAGACGGCAGCATGCAGGGCCTGCTCGAATGCCTGGGCATTCCGTACACCGGCAGCGGCATCCTCGCCTCGGCGCTGGCCATGGACAAGCTGCGGACCAAGCAGGTCTGGCACAGCCTGGGCATTCCGACGCCCCGTCACGCGGTACTCGGCAGCGAGGCCGATTGTATTTCGGCGGCGACGGAACTGGGCTTCCCTTTGATCGTCAAACCGGCCCATGAAGGTTCAAGTATCGGTATGGCCAAAGTGAGTTCCGCGTCCGAATTGATCGACGCATGGAAAGCGGCCAGTACCTACGATTCGCAAGTGTTGGTCGAGCAATGGATTCACGGTCCGGAGTTCACCATCGCCACCCTGCGTGACCAGGTGTTGCCACCGATTGCCCTGGGCACGACGCACAGCTTCTACGACTACGACGCCAAGTACATCGCCAACGATACCCAGTACCGCATCCCGTGCGGTCTGGACAGCGCCAAGGAAAAGGAACTCATGGACCTCACGGCGAAAGCCTGTGAAGCGCTGGGTATCGCCGGTTGGGGCAGGGCAGACGTGATGCAGGACGCCGAAGGGCGGTTCTGGTTCCTGGAAGTCAACACCGCACCGGGCATGACCGATCACAGCCTGGTGCCGATGGCGGCCCGTGCTGCCGGTCTGGATTTCCAGCAACTGGTCCTGGCCATTCTGGCCGAGAGCGTTGCCGGCAATAAAGAGCCAAGAGGTTAAGAGCATGCAAGGCGCACAGCTGAGACATCAGCCCCCCGCATCGCCCGGCCGCAAGCCGGTGCCGCGGGGTGCCAGCCGAATGGTGGCCAAAGAGCCGATGTCCGCGCGCCTGCCGAAAGCCAACTTCGGTTTTCTCAAAGCGTTGTTCTGGCCGGTGCTGCTGGTGGCTTTGGGGTTCGGTACCTATGAGGGCGCGACACGCTTGCTGCCATATGCCGACCGGCCGATCACCAAGATCAACGTGCAGGGCGACTTGAGTTACATCAGCCAGCAAGCGGTGCAGCAGCGGATCGCCCCGTACGTGGCGTCGAGCTTCTTCACCATCGACCTGGCGAGCATGCGCACCGAGCTGGAAACGATGCCATGGATTGCCCACGCCGAAGTGCGCAGGGTATGGCCGGATCAAGTGGTGATCCGCCTGGAAGAACAACTGCCGGTGGCCCGTTGGGGCGACGAGTCGCTGTTGAACAACCAGGGCCAGGCCTTCACCCCGCGTGAACTGGCGAACTACGAACATTTGCCTCAGCTGTTCGGCCCACAACGGGCCCAGCAGCAGGTGATGCAGCAGTACCAGGTGTTGAGTCAGATGCTCCGGCCTCTGGGCTTCTCGATTGCACGCCTGGAGTTGCGCGAACGCGGCAGCTGGTTCCTGACCACCGGCCCCGGCAGTGCCGGCCCGGGAATCGAACTGCTGCTTGGCCGCGGCAACCTGGTGGAAAAGATGCGCCGCTTTATCGCCATCTATGACAAGACGCTCAAAGAACAGATTACGAACATTGCGCGCATCGATCTGCGCTACGCCAACGGCCTCGCTGTTGGCTGGCGGGAACCTGTAGCGCCCACGGCAGCCCAACCCGCTGTCGCGAAGAATTAAGAAGAGGCAGGACCCATGGCAAACGTGCAAAGCGGCAAAATGATCGTCGGTCTCGATATCGGCACCTCCAAGGTGGTGGCGCTGGTGGGCGAGGTCGCGGACGACGGCACGCTGGAAATCGTCGGGATCGGTACCCATCCATCCCGTGGCCTGAAAAAAGGCGTGGTGGTGAACATCGAGTCCACCGTGCAATCGATCCAGCGCGCCATCGAAGAAGCGCAGCTGATGGCTGGTTGCCGCATTCACTCGGCGTTCGTCGGCGTGGCCGGCAATCACATCCGCAGCCTGAACTCCCACGGCATCGTGGCGATTCGTGATCGCGAAGTCAGCTCGGCGGACCTTGAGCGCGTGCTCGACGCCGCCCAGGCCGTGGCGATCCCGGCTGACCAGCGCGTGCTGCACACCCTGCCGCAGGATTACGTGATCGATAACCAGGAAGGCGTTCGCGAGCCTCTGGGCATGTCCGGCGTACGTCTGGAAGCCAAGGTCCACGTGGTCACCTGCGCCGTCAACGCCGCACAGAACATTGAAAAATGCGTGCGTCGCTGCGGTCTGGAAATCGACGACATCATTCTCGAACAGCTGGCTTCCGCCTATTCGGTACTGACCGATGACGAGAAAGAGCTGGGCGTGTGCCTGGTGGACATCGGTGGCGGCACCACCGACATCGCGATCTTCACCGAAGGCGCGATCCGTCACACCGCGGTGATCCCGATTGCCGGTGACCAGGTGACCAACGACATCGCCATGGCGTTGCGCACTCCGACCCAGTACGCCGAAGAAATCAAGATCCGCTACGCCTGCGCCCTGGCCAAGCTGGCCGGTGCCGGTGAAACCATCAAGGTGCCAAGCGTCGGCGACCGTCCGCCGCGCGAACTGTCCCGCCAGGCCTTGGCCGAAGTGGTCGAGCCGCGCTACGACGAACTGTTCACGCTGATCCAGGCCGAACTGCGCCGCAGCGGCTACGAAGACCTGATCCCGGCCGGCATCGTGCTGACCGGCGGTACGGCGAAGATGGAAGGCGCTACCGAGCTGGCCGAGGAAATCTTCCACATGCCGGTGCGCCTGGGCGTGCCGCATGGCGTGAAAGGCCTGGATGACGTAGTGCGCAACCCGATTTACTCCACCGGCGTCGGCCTCTTGATGTACGGCCTGCAGAAGCAGTCCGACGGCATCTCGTTCTCGGGCATCGGCAGCCGCGACAGCTACAGCAATGAAGAGCCACAGGCTCCGCTGCTGGACCGCCTGAAGAAGTGGGTCCAGGGCAATTTCTGAAGATTTACCGCTACACCGTTACACCGAAGCACGCAGTAGGCGAAAAAACTAGAGAATGTAAAGGAGAGGGAAAATGTTCGAACTCGTAGACAACATCCCCGCAAGCCCGGTAATCAAGGTTATCGGTGTCGGCGGTGGCGGCGGCAACGCTGTCAACCACATGGTCAAGAGCAACATTGAAGGCGTCGAGTTCATCTGCGCCAACACTGATGCCCAGGCGCTGAAATCCATCGGCGCGCGCACCATCCTGCAATTGGGCACCGGCGTGACCAAGGGCCTGGGCGCTGGCGCCAACCCTGAAGTAGGTCGTCAGGCCGCTCTCGAAGATCGTGAGCGCATCGCCGAAGTCCTGCAGGGCACCAACATGGTGTTCATCACCACGGGCATGGGCGGCGGTACCGGTACCGGTGCTGCGCCGATCATCGCCGAAGTGGCCAAGGAAATGGGGATCCTCACCGTTGCGGTGGTGACCCGTCCGTTCCCGTTCGAAGGCCGCAAGCGCATGCAGATCGCCGACGAAGGCATCCGTCTGCTGTCTGAAAGCGTCGACTCGTTGATCACCATCCCCAACGAGAAGCTGCTGACCATCCTCGGTAAAGACGCAAGCCTCTTGTCGGCTTTCGCCAAGGCTGACGATGTACTGGCCGGTGCCGTTCGCGGTATCTCCGACATCATCAAGCGTCCGGGCATGATCAACGTCGACTTCGCCGACGTGCGTACCGTGATGAGCGAAATGGGCATGGCAATGATGGGCACTGGCTGCGCCAGCGGTCCGAACCGTGCACGCGAGGCCACCGAAGCGGCCATTCGCAACCCGCTGCTGGAAGACGTGAACCTGCAAGGCGCTCGCGGCATCCTGGTAAATATTACCGCCGGTCCGGATCTGTCCCTGGGTGAGTACTCCGACGTGGGTAGCATCATCGAGGCATTCGCTTCCGAGCACGCGATGGTCAAGGTCGGTACCGTTATCGATCCGGACATGCGCGACGAGCTGCACGTGACTGTCGTTGCCACAGGTTTAGGCGCTAAAATCGAGAAGCCTGTAAAGGTCATCGACAACACCGTCCACACGTCGATGGCTGCACAGCCTCAACAACAGGCCCCTGTTCGTCAGGAAGCTCCAGCGGTGAACTACCGTGACCTGGACCGTCCGACCGTCATGCGCAACCAGGCTCAGGCCGGTGCTGCGACTGCCGCGAAGATGAATCCGCAAGATGACCTGGACTACCTGGACATCCCGGCTTTCCTGCGTCGTCAGGCCGATTGATGAAATGTATCAGGGGTATTAGGGTGATTGGTGTTCAGCAAAGGTCTGGTCTGCTATCATCGCCAGCCTTTGTTGATACCAGTTCGCAATTTGCGCTGAAGCGGCCCATGCCATGATTAAACAACGCACCCTGAAGAATATTATCCGTGCCACAGGTGTCGGCCTGCACTCCGGGGAGAAGGTCTACCTGACCCTCAAGCCAGCGCCTGTCGACACCGGCATTGTGTTTTGTCGCGCCGACCTCGATCCCGTGGTGCAGATTCCTGCCCGCGCGGAAAACGTTGGTGAAACCACTATGTCGACCACGCTTGTTAACGGTGACGTCAAAGTGGACACGGTAGAGCACCTGCTCTCGGCCATGGCAGGCCTGGGCATCGATAACGCCTACGTCGAGCTCTCCGCGTCCGAAGTCCCGATCATGGATGGTAGCGCCGGACCTTTCGTATTCCTGATTCAATCGGCTGGCCTGGAAGAACAGGACGCCGCCAAGAAGTTCATCCGCATCCTGCGTGAAGTGACAGTGGAAGATGGCGACAAGCGCGCTACTTTCGTCCCTTTCGAAGGGTTCAAGGTGAGCTTCGAGATCGATTTCGATCACCCGGTTTTCCGTGACCGCACCCAAAGTGCAAGCGTGGATTTTTCCAGCACTTCGTTTGTAAAAGAAGTCAGCCGCGCCCGTACCTTTGGTTTCATGAGTGACATCGAGTACCTGCGCAAGCACAACCTCGCACTCGGCGGCAGTGTTGAAAACGCTATTGTGGTCGACGCCGATGGCGTACTGAACGAAGACGGCCTTCGCTATGAAGACGAATTCGTGAAGCACAAGATTCTCGATGCAATTGGTGACCTCTACCTGTTGGGCAATAGCCTGATTGGTGAGTTCAAGGGCTTCAAGTCCGGCCACGCACTGAACAACCAGCTGCTGCGCAAGTTGATTGAGCAGACAGATGCCTGGGAAGTCGTGACGTTCGAAGACGCCAGCACTGCACCGATCTCTTACATGCGCCCGGTTGCGGCCGTGTAAGCAAAAAAACCTCTCTAGTTTTTTAAAGGCCACCTTCGGGTGGCCTTTTTTTATGCCTTGGCGCACACCACCCGGTTACGTCCCCCGTCCTTGGCCTGGTACAGCGCCTTGTCCGCGCTGAACAGCAATTGTTCCAGGTTCATATCGCTGGCCGCCGTCCAGGTGGCAATGCCGATGCTCACGCTCATCGGCGGTTCACCGACGTCCACCAGCGGCAGTTTTTGCACCGCTTCACGAATATGTTCGGCAATCTGCGATGCACCCTCACTGCCTGTTTCGGCCAGGACCACCGAAAACTCTTCGCCTCCGTAGCGTGCCACCAGGTCTGTGGGGCGATGGACATTGGCGCTGATGACCTCGGCCAATGCCCGTAGCGCTTCGTCGCCAGCCTGGTGCCCGTGTCGGTCATTGAAGGCCTTGAAGTGATCGGCATCGATCATCAGCAATGACAACGGCTTACCGCTGCGTTGCGCACGAAACCATTCATGGCGCAGGGCTTGATCGAGGGACCGACGGTTGGCCACGCCGGTCAAGGCATCGGTGGCTGCCAGTTGCGCCAGTTCCTGCTCGGCACTTTGACGCAGGCGCAGTTCGCGGCAGAGCAGCCAGGTCAGCCACAACAAACCGATGCACAAAACCCCGGTAGCCCCGCTGATCACATAGGCCGTGCGGTTCCAGGTGGCGAACACTTCATCGATGGAAAGGGCCACGATGACGGTCAGCGGCAGATTGCCGACCCGGGTAAAGGTGTAGAGGCGTCGTTGATGGTCGACGCTGGACACGCTTTCGAAGGTACCGCTGCGCTCTTGCAGCATGCGTATGACGTTGGGGCGGCTGGAGAAGCTTTTGCCGATGGAGTTTTGTTCCCGGTGCGGTTTCTGCGCCAACAGAATCCCGTCATCGTTGATGATGCCCAACGTGCTGCCGCTGCCGATGTCGAGGCTGTTGAACAGTTGGTCGAAGTAGCTCAGGCGCATCGACGCCACCGCGACCCCGAGAAACTCTCCCGTGGGAGAGGAAATGCGCCGGCTCAAACTGATACGCCATTCGTCGCTGTCTTCGCAGTCGCAGCGCGGCTTGAACGGTCGGCTGATAAACATGCCGGTGTCGCGATTGAAAGCATGGGCCAGGAAGTAATCGCGGTCAGCGAAATTACCCGGTTTCGGTTCGATCAACGACGAGTCGGCCAGCACTTCGCCGTGCTTGTCCAGCAACAGGATGTCGCCCTTGTAGCGCGCGGTGGTAGAGCGGTCGAACAGCACCAGATGACGGACCTGCGGCGAAACCTGCTTCAGGTCGTCCCGCTGGGCGGCGGCAATCAGGCCCTGCAAGGTCAAATCATAGAGCTCGACCGTCCGCAGGACATCGGCATCGATCAGTTGCGCAATGGTGGTGGCGCTGCGTGTGGCGGTCTGCTGGGCATTGGCGTGCTCGCGGATCAGCAGGAACGTGACGATGCACAGGATCGAGATGACCGTCAGCGTGCTGCCGAAGATCACCAGGATTTCGGGACGCCCGGGCGGGCCTTGAAAATGTGGGGTGCGGCTTGCGGTCATAGGGCTGAGGTCTGCTGGATGAACGTAGTAAGCGTAGTTCCATATAGGCAGCAGCCGAGTGAATCGTTCCTGTTGTTCTGACGATTGATCAATCGCCCGGGCATCAGGGCCTTTCGTTGCAAAAAATGTAATGAAGGTTGAGTTTCCACCATAAAAAAAGCCGCTGACAGCAGCGGCTTTGGGGACAACCTTTCAAAGGGAAGAGCCGATGAAAAGTGTCGGGGAAAGCAGGGCGACAGGTGCAGGTCAGCTGTCTTTCCCGGCCTGTGGCCGGGACTGGGTGCTGGATGCTTGCGGGGCCTGGGTGTCTTGCACGGCCTTGGCCGTCATCTCGATCCGGTGCTCTTCGAACGCCGCGGCGCGTGCGGTGTTATGCGCGACGAACGTCTGCGATTCTTCCGCCATCGCCAATGGCGACAGGAACAAAGAGGACAAAACGAAAGCGCTGACAATACCCATACTGTTGGACATCTTTAAAACCTTCTTGCTTGGCAAGTGCTGTTTGGTGCGGGCAAAGATAAGGATATGCGGCGAGGGGAAAAAGAGCGGATTCATGAAAGGACTGTTGCTGTTATGGCAACAGTTGGTTGACTGTTCAACCCAAATCCAATGTGGGAGCGAGCCTGCTCGCGATAGCAGCACCTCGGTCCTTGAGTTGTACCGAGTCGCCTGTATCGCGAGCAAGCTCGCTCCCACAAAGAAAGAGGGTTTCAGACGGGAAGATGAATCCCGAACGTATTCATCCCCTGATCACTGCGCACAAACACATCCCCACCATGCATCAACGCAATAGCCTTGACGATGGCCAGCCCAAGGCCATGGTTGTGGCCGCTGTTGCTGCGAGACGCATCGACCCGGTAGAAGCGTTCGAACAGCCGTGGCAGGTGTTCGCGGGCAATCGGCGAGCCGGGGTTGGCGACACCGATGCTGACCTGGTGTTCTGCGGCTTCAATGTGCACCTCGATGACTTGCCCGGGCGCGGTGTGCTGCACCGCGTTGTTCAGCAGGTTGATCAGCGCCCGGCGCAGATGGGCGATCTCGATGTGCACTTGCGCGTCACCACTGACTTCAACCCGGACCTGGGCGTCTTCGAGAATGAAGTCCAGATACTCCAGGGTCGTGGCCACCTCATCGGCCAGCGAGGTCGAGGTGAGCTTGGTCGCCTTGCTGCCCTGATCGGCGCTGGCGAGGAACAGCATGTCGTTGATGATCGAGCGCAGTCGCTCAAGCTCTTCGAGGTTCGATTGCAGCACTTCGAAGTAATGTTCGGCGGAGCGTCCGCGGGTCAGTGCGACCTGGGTCTGGCCGATCAGGTTGGTCAGTGGCGAGCGCAATTCGTGGGCGACGTCGGCGTTGAACGATTCAAGGCGCGAGTACGCTTGCTCAACCCGTTCCAGGGTCGAGTTGAACGAGCTGACGAACTGGTCGAGTTCCGGTGGCAAGGGTGACAAGCGCAAGCGCCCCGAGCGCAACGGCGGAGCCAGGCGCTGGGCCTCCTGGGACAGTTTGATCAACGGCTTGAGGCCGATCCGCGCCACCCAGTAACCCAGTGCCGAGGCCAGCAGTACGCCGACGATCGCCAGGCTGATCAGCGCGATCAGCAGTTGATGCTGGGTGTGGAAAAACGTCTCGGTATCGATGGCGATCATGAAGCGCAGCGGTGGGCGCTGATCCTTGGCCGGGAACTCGCTGACCAGCACTTTCAGCGGATACGGGTGCTCCGCCAGATGCATGTCGCGCGTGCCCAGCGGCCCTTGGGCAAAGGCGCGGACCTGCGGGGTCAGGTTGCCGTATTCGTAGTGCGGATCGCCGCTGATGATCCAGAAACTGATGCGCTTGTCTTCTTCGCTCAGCAGGTTGAGCTTGTTGTTGATCTTCACCCAATGCTCGGGTGTGCCGTAACGGCCGACCGTGGATTCGAGCACGCTGTAGCGCGCATCCAGTTCGGCTTCCGGTAGCAGGCCAAGGCCTTTGTCGACCTGTTGGTACAACGCCCAGCCGATCAACAGGAACACCAGCAACGCCACCAGCGTAAACATCCCGCTTAAACGCAGCGCGATCGAGTTACTGGACACCACGGCTCTCCAGCACATAACCCATGCCACGAATGGTGTGCAGCAGTTTTTCTTCGAACGGCCCGTCGAGCTTGGCCCGCAGGCGTTTGATCGCGACTTCGACGACGTTGGCGTCACTGTCGAAATTGATGTCCCAGACCATTTCGGCGATGGCGGTTTTCGAGAGGATTTCACCCTGACGCCGGGCCAGCACACTGAGCAGCGAGAACTCCTTGGCGGTCAGGTCCAGCCGTGCGCCAGCTCGAGTCGCCTTGCGGCTGATCAAATCTATCCACAGGTCGGCGATGCTCACCTGCACCGGCTCATGGCCGCCGCTGCGCCGGGTCAGCGCTTGCAGGCGCGCCACCAGTTCAAGGAAGGAAAACGGTTTGCCCAGGTAGTCATCGGCACCGTCACGCAGGCCCTTGATACGGTCTTCTACACGTTCGCGGGCGGTGAGCATGATCACCGGGGTTTGCTTGCGCGCACGCAAGGCGCGCAACACGCCGAAGCCGTCGAGGCCCGGCAACATCACGTCGAGGACGATCACCGCGTAGTCGCTCTCCAGCGCCAGGTGCAGGCCTTCGACCCCATCCCGTGCCAGGTCCACGGTGTAACCCTGTTCCGTCAGGCCGCGGTGCAGGTAGTCCGCGGTTTTTTCCTCGTCTTCGATAATCAGAACGCGCATGACCCCGCCTCAGTCTGTGGTCACCAGCGCCGGTACGGGCGCAGGTTCAGGTCGATGGAATAGCCGCTCAAGCCACAAGTATATGACCGGCGTGGTGAACAGCGTCAGCGCCTGGCTCACCAGCAAGCCACCGACCACCGCGATCCCCAACGGCTGGCGCAGTTCGGCGCCGGTGCCGTAGCCGAGCATCAGCGGCAGGGCGCCGAGCAGGGCGGCGAGGGTGGTCATGATGATCGGCCGGAAGCGCGTGATGCAGGCCTTGAAGATCGCCTCCTCAGGCGACAGGCCGCCATTGCGCTGCGCCTCGAGGGCGAAGTCGATCATCAGGATACCGTTTTTCTTGACGATACCGATCAGCAGCACCAGCCCGATCAGCGCCATGATCGAAAAGTCCTGGCCGCAGATCCACAGCATGATCACCGCGCCGAGGCCCGCCGAAGGCAAGGTCGAAATGATCGTCAGCGGGTGCACGAAACTCTCGTAGAGCACACCAAGAATGATGTACACCGCCACCAGCGCCGCGAGGATCAGCCACGGCTGGCTGGCCAGCGAACTCTGGAACGCCTGGGCCGCACCCTGGAAATTGCCGCTGATGGCGGCCGGCATGCCGATGTCGGCCTTGGCCTGGTTGAGCATGATCACCGCATCGCCCAACGCCACGCCGGGCGCCAGGTTGAACGACAGGTTGGCGGCCGGGAACATGCCGTCATGGGCGATGGACAGCGGGCCGATGGTCGGCGCATCGAACCTGGCCAGGGCCGACAACGGCACCATTTCTCCACTCAGGGGCGAGCGCAGGTAGAAATAGTTGAGGCTTTCGGCTTTGCCGCGCTGCTTGGTGTCCAGTTCCAGGATCACATTGTATTGATTGACCTGAGTCTGGAATTCGTTGATCTGGCGCTGACCGAACGCATCGTACAGCGCCTCGTCGACGTCGCTGGCGGTCAGGCCGAAACGGGCTGCCGCGCTGCGGTCGATGCTGATATGGGTGATGCTGCCGCCCAGTTGCAGGTCGTTGGAGATGTCGCGGAAGGCCGGGTTGGCGCGCAGTTTTTCCGTCAGGCGCTGGGTCCAGGTGCTGAGGGTCGCGCCGTCATTGCTCTTGAGCACGTATTGATACTGCGCACGGCTCGGGCCGGAACTGAGGTTGATGTCCTGCCCGGCACGCAGGTACAGGACAATGCCCGGCACTTTCATCAGTTGCGGACGAATCCGGTCGATGAACTCGCTGGCGGAGACGTCGCGGTCGCCGCGTTTTTTCAGAGTGATCCAGAAGCGGCCGTTGGCGATGGTCTGGTTGCTGCCGGAAACTCCGACCGAGTGCGAAAACGTTTCCACGGCAGGGTCGGCGGCGACGATTTCCGCCATCGCCAGGTGTTTTTTCACCATGTCGCCGTAGGAAATATCGGCAGCGGCTTCGGTGGTGCCGAGGACGAAACCAGTGTCCTGGATCGGGAAGAAGCCTTTGGGAATGAAGATGTAACCGGCGACGGCCAGAGCCAGCGACAAAGCGAATACACCGATCATGCTTTTCTGGTGGGCGAGGGCGCGGCGCAGGCCTTTTTCGTACCACGCCAACAGGCGTTCACCGAAGCCCGGTTTGTCGTGGGCGTGATGCACCGGCGCGCGCATGAACAGCGCCGCCAGCGTTGGCGCCAATGTCAGGGAGACCACCACCGAAATCATGATGGTCGAGGTGGCGGTCAGGGCGAACTCCTTGAACAGCCGCCCGACCACGCCGCCCATGAACAGCAGCGGAATGAACGCCGCCACCAGCGAAAAGCTGATCGAGACCACGGTGAAGCCGATCTCGCCGGCGCCCTTGATCGCTGCTTCGCGCATGCCGTCACCGGCCTCCAGATGGCGGTGTATGTTTTCCACCACCACGATCGCATCGTCGACCACAAAGCCCACGGCCACCACGATCGCCACCAGCGTCAGGTTGTTCAGGCTGAAACCCATCACATACATCAGGGCGAAACTGGCGATCAGTGACACACCGAGTACCGCGGATACGATCAGCGTGGCCGACAGCTGGCGCAGGAATAGCGCCATCACCGCCACCACCAGCATGATGGCAATCAGCAGGGTGATTTCCACTTCATGCAGCGAAGCGCGGATGGTCTGGGTGCGGTCGATCAGCACCTTGACCTGCACCGAGGCGGGCAACATGGCTTCCAGCGCCGGCAACGCCGCCTGAATGCGGTCCACGGTCTCGACGATGTTGGCCCCCGGCTGGCGGAAGATCACCAGGTTGACCCCCGGTTGCGAGCCCGCCCAGGCCTGGACGTAGGCATCTTCCGAACCGTTGACGACTTTGGCGACATCCTTGAGGTGAACCGGTGCGCCATCCTTGTAGGAAACGATCAACTGGCTGTATTCGTCGGGATGGAACAACTGGTCATTGGTGGACAGGGTCGAGATGCTCGACTCCCCGTACAACGCACCTTTGGCCAGGTTAAGGCTGGTCTGCTGGATGGCCAGGCGGATGTCGGCCAGCGTCAGGCCGATGGCCGCCAGTTTGTCCGCCGAAACCTGGACACGGATCGCCGGACGCTGCTGACCGGTGATGGAGACCTGGCCTACGCCGTCGACCTGGCTGAGCTGACGGGACAACAGGGTTTCCGTCAGGTCGCTGAGTTCCGGGCCGGGCATCTGCGAGGAGTTGACGCTGAGGATCAGCACCGGGCTGTCGGCCGGGTTGACCTTGCGCCAGGTCGGCAGGTTCGGCATGTCCTTGGGCAACTTGCCGGCAGCGGTGTTGATCGCCGCCTGGACTTCCTGGGCGGCGGTGTCGATGCTCTTGTCGAGGGTGAATTGCAGGGTCAGGTTGGTCGAGCCCAGTGCGCTGCTCGAGGTCATCTGGGTCACGCCTGGAATGGCGCTGAATTGCACTTCAAGGGGCGTGGCCACCGAGGACGCCATGGTTTCCGGGCTGGCGCCGGGCAGTTGCGCGGCCACCTGGATGGTCGGGAATTCCGCCTCCGGCAAGGGCGCTACCGGCAGGCGCGGAAACGCGATGACACCCAGCAGCACCAGGGCGAACGTCAGCAGGACCGTGGCCACCGGGTGGTCGATGCACCAGGCGGATATCGAACCTTGGCCCTTCATTGCGCGGCCTCCGATTGCACCACTTGCGGCGGCTCGGTCATCACCTGCACCGTCGAACCCGGTTTGAGCCGCGACTGGCCATCGCTGACCAGCACATCACCGGGCTTCACGCCTTTGATGATGTCCAGGCCGCTGCCTTGATAGACCATCTGCACCTGCACGGCTTCGACCTTGTCGCCATTGACCCGGTACACGAAGTGCTGATCGAGGCCGCGTTGTACGACTGTCGGCGGCACCACCAGCGCATCTTTGTCCAGGGCTGTCTGAATCTTTACCGTCACCAGCAGGCCCGGCCAAAGCTTCTGGCCCTGATTGTCGAACTCGGCCTTGGCGCGGATGGTGCCGGTGTTGGCGTTGATCTGGTTGTCGATCAGGGTCAGATGGCCTTCGCCGAGCAGGTTGCCGGTTTCGCCGTCGGTGTCGGCACCGATGTAGGCCTTGACCCGGGCGTGCTGTGGGTCGTTGATCAGGCCCTGCAGGGTCGGCAGCATTTGCTGTGGCAGGGAGAATTCCACGGCGATCGGGTCGATCTGGGTCACCGTGAACAGGCCTTGGGTGTCGGTCATGCGCAGGAAGTTGCCTTCGTCGACGGTACGAATGCCGACACGCCCGCTGACCGGGGAGCGAATTTGTGTGTAGGAAAGTTGTACCTCAGCGGAATCAATCGATGCCTGGTTGCCTTGGGCCGTGGCCTTGAGCTGATTGACCAGCGCCTGTTGCTGGTCGTAGGTCTGCTTGGACACGCCGTCGTCGACACTCAACAGCTTGTAGCGCTTGAGGTTGACCAGTGCCACTTGCAGTTGCGCCTGGCTTTCGCCCAGTTGTGCCCGGGCCTGGTCGAGGCTGGCGCGGATCGAGCGGTCGTCGATGGTGGCCAGCAGGTCACCTTTTTTCACCAGTTGGCCTTCCTTGACCATGATTTTGGTGAGAATGCCGTCGATTTGCGGGCGGACCACGACGCTGTGCAGGGACAACACCGAGCCGATGCCGCTGACGTAGCGCGGCACGTCTTTTTCGGCGACGGCGACCACGCGCACGGGGATGGCGCTGGGGGTGGCGAGTTTGGCCTTGGCCGGTTTGATGGCGTACCACAGGCCCAGCGCTGCCAGGACGATCAGAAGGGCGACGAGCAGGGCGGGGTTTTTCTGGATTCGCATGCGAGTGGGGCGCCGGGGCTGGGTTTTGGGTCGAAGGGGAGTTTCCTTTATAAACCTGTTTGGTGGTCAGGAGGGTGACGGCTAACTGACGGCGCTGTCAGTTTTGTGTCTTGGCGGCCTCTGGGCCGACCATGTTGTGGGTGACCGTGTACATATCCGTTTCTTCGGTAACGGCGGCTGGCGGTTTCGCCCTTACGGCGAGTCCCTTTTGGCAAACGCCCGGAGTGCCGGCCCAGCCAAAAGGAACCAAAAGGTCTCGCCCCGAACGTCCGGCCCCTCGCTGGGGCTCGGCGTTCCTTCGCTCCGACATTCATCCGGGGGCATTGCCCTCCGGTCGGCTTCGCTTCGACCTACATGCAATGAGTTCGACTGCGTCGAACGGCGCTGCGCGCCAATCCCCGGATGAACGCCTCCGCTCAGCCTCCCGAGGGGGCGGGTGGATCAAGATCAAGAGCTGCAGGCGAGCTAACGCTCGGCCTGTTGAGTGGTGAGCCGATCTGCTGTTGCTCCTCTGTAGGAGCGAGCCTGCTCGCGATGGACGTCAACGATAACGCGGGAAACCTGACTCACCCCGGCGCCCTCAGGTTTTTCGCGAGCAAGCTCGCTCCTACGGAGATGCACGCCGATCTGCTGTTGCTCCTACAGGTATGCGCGTCAATTCGCCACCCGAACCCCACCCAGACTCCCGCTCAATTCATACGCCGCCAGTTCCGCCTGATGCGCCGCCAGCAATTCCGGCAACGATCCACGCAGATACTCGACCCAAGTCTTGATCTTCGCATCCAGGTACTGGCGCGAAGGGTAGATCGCATACAGGTTCAGCTCCTGCGAGCGGTATTTGGGCATCACGCGGACCAGCGTGCCGCTGCGCAGGCCTTCGATCGCGGCGTACAGCGGGAGGACGCCTACGCCCATGCCGCTGATGATCGCGGATTTCATCGCGTCGGCGGAGTTCACCAGGAAGGGTGAGCTGTTGATGGTGACCATTTCCTGGCCATCGGGGCCGTCGAACGCCCATTTTTCCAGCGGGATCACCGGGCTGACCAGGCGCAGGCAGGCGTGGTTGAGCAGGTCGCCGGGTTTTTGTGCGCAGCCGTTGGCTTTGACGTAGGCCGGCGAGGCGCAAACGATGCTGTAGGTGATGCCCAGGCGCTGGGAGACGAAACCCGAGTCCGGCAGTTCGCGGGCGAGGACGATGGACACGTCGTAGCCTTCGTCGAGCAGGTCCGGCACGCGATTGGCCATGGTCAGGTCGAAGGTCACGTCCGGGTGGGTCTTGCGGTAGCGGGCGATGGCGTCGATCACGAAGTGCTGGCCGATGCCGGTCATGGTGTGCACTTTCAGTTGTCCGGCCGGGCGGGCGTGGGCGTCGCTGGCCTCGGCTTCGGCTTCTTCGACATAGGCCAGGATCTGCTCGCAGCGCAACAGGTAGCGCTTGCCGGCTTCGGTCAGGGCGATGCGGCGGGTCGTTCGGTTGAGCAGGCGGGTTTGCAGGTGGGCTTCCAGGTTGGAGACCGCGCGCGAGACGTTGGCCGTGGTGGTGTCCAGTTGCAGGGCGGCGGCGGTGAAGCTGCCGGCCTCGGCCACGTAACTGAAGGCGCGCATGTTTTGCAAAGTGTCCATGGGGTGCTCTCGAGTGCGATGGCAAATTGTGACACGAAGTTTCAGGGGCTGAGACCCCCGACTTACGGATTATCTCGCTAACGGTAACAAAGATTCACAAGAATCCCAGCTTATCGCCATCAAAGCCCACCCATAGAATTGCGCGGACTGTAGGAGCCGGCTTGCTGGCGATGGCATCGCTGCGGTCATCCAGATGCACCGCGGTGTCTGCATCGCCAGCAAGCCGGCTCCTACAAAATCTTGTGCCTCCCTCCATTTCAGGAAATCGCAGCAGTGCCGCGTCGCATCAGCAGAGCGCTTCAGTCGCTCAGTGTTTTGGCTTTATCCCTGGCAATCAGCGGCTGCATCGGAACCGGAGGTATTGCCCCGCAGGGCAAGGCGCTGGAGGCCAATTCACTGGCCACCGACGAAGCGATCCAGAGCGCCGCGCAAGATGCGCACTGGCCCACCGCGCAATGGTGGCAGGCCTACGGCGACCCGCAGTTGAACCGCTGGATCGATCTCGCCTTGCAAGGCAGCCCGAGCCTGGCCATGGCCGCTGCCCGGGTACGCCAGGCCAGGTCCATGGCCGGCGTCGCTGAAGCGGCCGAATCATTGCAGATCAATGGCGAGTCCACCCTCAAGCGTCATAACTGGCCTACCGACCCGTTCTATGGCCCTGGTGAGCTGGCCAACAGCACCACCTGGGACAACAACGCAGCGCTGGGTTTCAGCTATGCCCTTGACCTCTGGGGCCGCGAAAGCAATGCCACGGAGCGCGCCGTGGACCTGGCGCACATGACGGTCGCCGAGGCGCGGCAGGCCCAGCTCGAATTACAGGACAACATCGTCCGGGTCTACATCGAGCTCTCGTTGCATTACGCGCAACGGGACATCGTCGAAGCGACCTTGAAGCAGCAACAGCAGATTCTCGAGCTGGCGCAAAAACGCCTGAACGGTGGCATCGGCACCCATTTCGAGGTCAGCCAGGCCGAGACGCCGCTGCCGGAAACCCATCGCCAACTCGATGCCCTCGACGAAGAAATCGCCTTGAGTCGCAACCAGCTCGCCGCTCTCGCCGGCAAGGGGCCGGGTGAAGGCGCGCGGTTGCAGCGGCCAACGTTGTCGCTGGGTGCGCCGCTGAAGCTGCCTTCTTCGTTGCCAGCGCAATTGCTCGGGCAGCGCCCGGACGTCGTCGCCAGCCGCTGGCAAGTGGCGGCGCAGGCGCGGGGTATCGATGTCGCCCATGCCGGTTTCTACCCCAACGTCGACCTGGTCGGCAGCCTCGGCTACATGGCCACCGGCGGTGGGGCGCTGGAGTTCCTGACCGGCAAGAAGCTCAACTACAGCGTGGGGCCGGCGATTTCGTTGCCGATCTTCGATGGCGGACGTTTGCGTGGGGAGTTGGGGGAGGCCTCGGCCGGGTATGACATCGCCGTGGCCAGGTACAACCAGACCCTGGTCAATGCCCTGAAGAACATCTCCGACCAGTTGATCCGCCGTGAGTCCATGGACAAGCAACAGGCCTTCGCCGCCGAGTCGGTGGCCACCGCGCAGAAGACTTACGACATCGCGATGATCGCCTACCAGCGTGGCTTGACCGACTACCTCAACGTGCTCAACGCCCAGACCCTGCTGTTCAAGCAGCAGCAAGTGCAGCAGCAGGTTCAGGCGGCGCGGTTGAGTGCTCACGCTGAACTGGTGACGGCGTTGGGCGGTGGTCTGGGGGCGGGCAACGATGTGCCGAAAGACAGCCAGACAGCAGCACCGAAAACCCCGAGCCTTTTGCGTTGAACACAAAACCTGTGGGAGCGAGCTTGCTCGCGATGAGGGCGGCACATCCAACATTGATGCCGGCTGATACTCCGCTATCGCGAGCAAGCTCGCTCCCACAGGTTCCGGTTTTCACTGGAATTTATTGAGCAGGATTTGATGACTCCCTTGCCCGCACCCTTGCGCTGGCTGTACTCCCTGGAATGGCGTCGGGGCTTCTTCGACTGGGTCCGCAGCGATGGCGTGACCTGGGTCTATATCTTCAAGGTGCTGACCGCGGCTTTCCTGACGCTGTGGCTGGCCATGCGCCTGGAACTGCCGCAACCGCGTACCGCGATGATCACTGTTTTCATCGTCATGCAGCCGCAAAGCGGCCAGGTGTTCGCCAAGAGTTTCTATCGCTTTCTCGGCACCCTGGCCGGGTCGGCGGTGATGGTCGCGCTGATCGCCCTGTTTGCGCAGAACACTGAGCTGTTCCTCGGTTCGCTGGCGATCTGGGTCGGTATCTGCACGGCCGGCGCCGCCCGCTGCCGCAACTTCCGCGCCTACGGTTTCGTACTCGCCGGATACACCGCCGCGATGGTCGGCTTGCCCGCACTTGCCCACCCGGACGGCGCGTTCATGGCGGCGGTCTGGCGAGTACTGGAAATCTCGTTGGGCATTCTCTGTTCGACACTGATCAGTGCAGCCATCCTGCCGCAAACCGCCAGCGCCGCCATGCGCAACGCCCTGTATCAGCGCTTCGGCGTGTTTGCCCAGTTCGTCACCGACGGCTTGCGTGGCCGCAGTCAACGCGAGGCGTTCGAGGCCGGCAATGTGCGCTTCATTGCCGAGGCAGTCGGACTGGAAGGGCTGCGCAGCGTCACCGTGTTCGAAGACCCGCACATGCGTCGGCGCAATGGACGACTCAGCCGCCTGAACAGTGAGTTCATGGGCATCACCACGCGCTTCAATGCCCTGCATCAGTTGCTCGAACGCTTGCGCAGCAACAATACGGATCATGCCGTAGCGGCGATAAAACCGGGCTTGCAAGACCTCGCCGAATTACTCGACGGCTTCAGTGGACGTGCGCTGACCAGCGCCGATGCAGCGCGTCTGGTTACGGCGCTGAGCGCCTACAAGGCAGGGTTGCCGGCGCGGGTGCGCAGCCTGCGGGCGATCTTTCAGGAGAGCGAACCGAGCGACGACGAACTGCTGGACTTCCACACGGCGTACGAACTGCTCTACCGCTTCGTCGACGACCTGCACAGTTATGCACAGACCCACGCCTCCCTGGCCGATCACAGTCACGAGCGGGAGCGCTGGGACGAGCCCTTCACCCCGCAAACCAACTGGATGGCCGCGGCGGCATCGGGGATTCGCGCAGCGTTCATTCTGGTGGTATTGGGCAGCTACTGGGTGGCAACCGCCTGGCCGAGCGGCGCGACCATGACCCTGATCGCCGCCGCGACCGTGGGCTTGTCCGCCGCCACCCCGAACCCGAAACGCATGGCCTTTCAGATGGCCTGCGGAACATTGCTCGGGGCGCTGATCGGCTTCGTCGAGATGTTTTTCATTTTTCCGTGGATCGACGGATTCCCATTGCTGTGCGTGATGCTCGCACCGGTGATCGTACTCGGCTCGTTCCTGACTTCGCGACCGCAATACGTCGGCGTCGGCCTGGGTTTGCTGATCTTCTTCAGCACCGGTTCAGTGCCGGACAACCTCACGGTCTACAACCCCTACACCTTCATCAATGACTACATCGCCATGGTGCTGGGCATGCTGGTGTGCGCGGCGGCCGGGGCGATCATTTTGCCGCCCAACAGCCGCTGGCTGTGGCGCCGGTTGGAGCAGGACCTGCGCGGTCAGGTGGTGTACGCCATCAGCGGCAAGCTCAAGGGCCTGGCGTCGAGTTTCGAAAGCCGCACCCGCGATCTGGTGCATCAGGCGTATGGCTTCGCGGCGGGTCAACCGCAAGTGCAGCGGGACCTGCTGCGCTGGATGTTCGTGGTGCTGGAAGTCGGCCACGCGATCATCGAACTGCGCAAGGAACAGGCGATTCTGCCGGTGCATCCGGCCTATGCCGAATCCCAACCGTGGCGCCAGGCGATCCGGGTGATGGGGCGGGCGCTGGTGCGGCTGTTCCTGCAACCGAACAGCAGCAACCTCGAACGCGCGCTGATTGCCGTCGATCACGCGATCAGCCGTGTGCAGTCCACCGACGAACCCTTCGCCCCGCACTTCGATACCTCGGCGTTGCGCCGGGTGAAGAGCTACCTGCACTTCATCCGCACCTCGCTGCTCGATCCGCAATCACCGCTCGCCGCCTTCGCCAACAGCCAGCCCCAAGGACTTGAACATGCCTCGTGAAATCGCCTTCCACGGCGTGTACATGCCGACCATGACCCTGATGTTTTTCATCGCGGCGGCGCTTGCCTGGGCGCTGGACCGGTTCCTGTCCGGGTATGACCTGTACCGTTTTTTCTGGCACCCGGCGTTGCTGCGCCTGAGCCTGTTTACCTGTCTGTTCGGCGCCATGGCGCTGACTGTCTACCGTTGAGAACGTTCTGATGAAAAAGTTTTTCAGCCTGCTCGCGACCCTGTTGGTGCTGGCCCTCGCGCTGTGGATCGGCCGCTCCTTGTGGGAGCACTACATGAACACGCCATGGACCCGCGACGGCCGCGTGCGCGCCGACATCATCAACGTCGCCGCCGACGTCACCGGCGAAGTGGTGAACGTGCCGGTGCGGGACAACCAGTTGGTGAAGAAGGGCGATTTGCTGATGCAGATCGACCCCGAGCACTACCGTCTCGCGGTGAAGCAGGCGCAAAGCCTGGTGGCATCGCGCAAGGCAAACTGGGAGATGCGCAAGGTCAACGCCCATCGTCGCGCCGACATGGACAACCTGGTGATCTCCCGGGAAAACCGCGACGACGCCAGTAACCTCGCCGACTCGGCCCTGGCCGATTACCAGCAGGCCCAGGCGCAACTGGAAGCCGCCGAACTCAACCTCAAGCGCACAGAAGTGCGTGCGGCGGTGGATGGCTACGTGACCAACCTCAACGTGCATCGCGGCGACTACGCGCGCATCGGCGAGGCGAAAATGGCCGTGGTCGACATGAACTCGTTCTGGGTCTACGGCTTCTTCGAAGAAACCAAACTGCCCCACGTGCGCGTCGGCGACAAGGCCGACATGCAACTGATGAGCGGCGAAGTGCTCAAGGGCCATGTGGAAAGCATCTCGCGCGGCATCTACGACCGCGACAACCCGGAGAGCCGCGAGCTGATCGCCGACGTCAACCCGACCTTCAACTGGGTGCGCCTGGCACAGCGAGTACCAGTGCGCATTCATATCGATGAAGTGCCGGAGGGTGTGGTGTTGGCGGCGGGGATTACTTGTACGGTGGTGGTCAAGCAAAGTGATGGGGCATAACCGATAGACCAAATCGCCTGCTTCGCGAGCAGGCTCGCTCCCACATTTGATCTTCAGTGAACGATGATTGTATGTACGACACAAATCCAGTGTGGGAGCGAGCCTGCTCGCGAAGGGAACGACGCAGTCCGTCAGGCAGGCGTCGGGCGTTCACTCCTTGCAAAACGTCTCATGCAAATGCCGCCAGATCACCCGGCCATCGGCGTGTTTTTCGAACACAACCGTGGAGCGCCGATCCGAGTGCTGCCCGGTGGCATCGGTCTGGTGCTCGCGGTAACTCACGGTTGCGCCACCTTGGTACTGAGCAATACCACGCAACTCGCTGAGCTCGATGCGGAACCCGAGCTTCTTGCCGCCCGCCAGGGTGAACAATTCGTTGAGCGCGTCAAAGTCCAGCACCCGGCCGAGCGGCGAGACCATGGAGAATTGCGGCGAAAAACGGCTCAGCAGTTGTTCGAGTTCGGATGCGTCCCGCTCCTCGGCCAGCCATTGTTCGATAGCCACGTGGGCCTGGATCACTTCGTCGAAGTATTGGGTGTAGTCGGTCATGTTGTTTCCTGAAATTCTTTGGTGATTGTTCTGACGCCATCGTCTGATCGCAGCCCGGAGCAAGCCCGCTCCCACAGGTCATGCGCAGATTTTGAAATAGCGCCAGTCCTGTGGGAGCGAGCTTGCTCGCGATTGCAGGCGACTCGGTTTCAGAGCTGCCCACGCAACCCGAACCGTTTCATCAGCCCCAATTCCAGCAGCCCCTTGGGCAACAAACCCGCCAGCAGCGGCAACGCCCGGCTGCCATTGCCCAGACGAATCAGTCGCGGTGGCTTGTCCTGCTGCACAGCCTTGAGCAAACCGGCGGCGAATTCATTGGCCGGGGTCGGGTTGTCCTGAGAGGCTTTGGCCCGTGCGCGAATACCTTCGCGCAGCGGAAACCATGGCGATTGCTCGCTGATCAATTGCTCGGCTTCGTGCCCTGCATTTTTGGCGAAACTGGAAGCGATGGCCCCCGGCTGGACTTCCATGACCCGCACACCGAACGGCGCCAGTTCCATGCGCAGGACATCGCTCAAGGCATGCACGGCGGCTTTCGAGGCGCAGTAGGCGCCAGCGAATGGCGTGACCAGAACACCGGACACGCTACCGATATTCACCACCAGACCCTTGGCCCGGCGCAGCACAGGGAACAACGCGCGGGTGACGCCGACGATGGAAAATACATTGGTTTCGAACTGGCGCTGCATGGCCGGCACACCGCCGTCGAGCAACGGCCCCATGGCGCCATAACCCGCGTTGTTGATCAGCACGTCGAGGCCGCCGGTCTGCTGGTTGATTCGCTCGCCCAAGGCTTCCAGCGCCACGGCGTCGTTGACATCCAGTTGCACTGCCGTGAAACCCGCGGCGGTGAGAACCGCGACATCTTCAGCCTTGCGGGCACTGGCCCAGACTTCGTAACCGGCACCCTTGAACGCATCGGCAAGGGCGCGGCCAATGCCGCTGGAACAACCGGTAATCAACGCAACGGGCATGGCGCATTCCTTGTGCAAAAAATAGGGGAGGGATCAGTCGGAAAAACTACCCTGCAATCGCTCGGCGCGAAACTCCAGGGTTTCCGGACGGTAGCCAGGGCGCAACGGCGGCAGCGGCAAACAGTCTTCCCAGTTGCCACCGGCCTGCAATTCGCCGGGGCCACGATAGCGCGGGGCAGTGTATTGATTGTCGGCCAGGTTCACCGTGTCGCCAGGTGCATAAGCGGCGACGCGCCAGCGCAGTTCCGTGAGTGGTACGTCATTGCCGTTGTTCATCGTCAGTTTCAACGGACGGTCGGCCGGGCAGTGTTCGGGCGCATAGCTGATGCGCAGCTCCAGACGTTCCAGTTGCTTGAGTTCGCGATGGTCCATCCAGATGACCCAGGTGGCAACCAGGCCCAGCCCCACGGCGGCAGCCATGGAAACAGGCAAGGCCTTGGCCGGATAGCGCAGCAACAGGATCAGCCAGGTGATGACCAGCAGGACGCCGATGAACATGACGTAAATCTCGGGAGTAGAGAGGGTCATCCTACCTAAGCGCAGGTGGGGTTGGCGATGGGCGAGGCGTGGTGATGGCGTTTGAAGCCGTCAGTCTGAACTGTAACTTCTGACAGTAGCCGGGTATTTGCTAAACAGGCTTAGATGTGGGGAGTGATTCCGGAGCGGCTACAGTGCCAGCAACCCTTTCAATCCACCGCCACACCCCGAGTCTGACGGCAAGTGACCCTCGGGGGTTGCCAGTCCGCGCCGTCGGTTACTGGCGTGACATCGACGGCGTGCCCCCTCAGGCACGGGTCAACCGTACGGTCCATGATTGGGCGGGGCGCGCAGTTGCGCAGTGGGATCCACGGTTGTTTCTGGACCCTTCGGCACCGGCCAATCTGCAAACGGTGTATGTCCTGTCCGGCTCGGTGCTAAGTACAAGCAGCGTCGATGCCGGATGGCGTGTGGCGTTGTTGGGGGAGGCGGGGCAAGCGGTTCATCTATGGGATGGTCGTGGGTCTGAGCGCAGGATGCAGTACGACACTCAGTTGCGCCCGGTGTCGGTGTTCGAACAGGCGGTGGGTGGCGAGGCGGTGTGCGTGGAGCGCTTGGGTTATGGTTCGAGCGATCAGACGGAGCACAACCAATGCGGCCAGTTGATCCGCCACGATGACTTGGCGGGCACGCAGTTGTTTGCCGAGTTCGGATTGCACGGTGTGGTGTTGGAGCAGACTCGGCATTTTCTCGACGACCTGACGCAGCCGGACTGGCCCGCATCGATAGTGGATCGCGATCTGATGTGGGAGCCGGGTGAGGGCGCCACTAGCCGTTCACACCACAACGCGGCGGGCGATGTCGTTAAGCAAACCGATGCCAAAGGTCACCGCCAGTTGTTCCATCAAACCCTCGATGGCCAGTTGCGCGAAGTACGTCTGCAACTCAAGGCGGATCCCACCGCGAAAACCCTGGTCGGTTCCATCACCTACAACGCCCACGGCCAGACCGAACGGGAAGTGGCCGGCAATGGCGTGATCACCACGCTGAAGTACGACGAGCAGAATGGACGCCTGATCCGCCTGTTGGCGCAACGCGGCAACGAAGCCCTGCAAGATCTGCATCACGAATACGACGCGAAGGGTAATGTACGGAGCATCTTGGATGCCGCGATGCCGATTCGCTACTTTGCCAACCAGCGTATCGAACCGATCAGTCGCTACACCTACGACAGCCTGTCGCAACTGATCGAAGCCACCGGTTGGGAAACGGGCAGCGCCAGCAAAGGTCCAGAGCTTTCAACCTTCGACGACCCCGCACCTCGTGCGAACTACCGCCAGGTCTATCGTTACGACGCGGGTGGCAATCTGCTGGAACTGATCCACGAAGGTCCACAAAGCCATGGTCATCGAATGCTCGCGGCGACACACAGCAACCGTTGCCTGCCAGTGCTGGAAGGCGTGGAACCGGGTGAAGACGACTTCCGTCGCGCCTTCGACCGCAACGGCAATCTGCTCAACCTGCAACCGGGGCAGGCCTTGGCCTGGGATCTGCGCAACCAACTGTGCGAAGTACGGCCGGTGGAACGTGACTCAGGTCTCAATGACCGCGAACGCTACGTCTACGGCGCCGACGGCATGCGCCTGCGCAAAGTCCGCGAGGCCCACACCAATGCCCGGATGCTGATCGCCGAAACCCGTTATCTACCCAATCTGGAACTGCGCACCAACAGCGGCACCGGCGAAATGCTGCAGGTGATCAGCGTGCAGGCCGGGCTCAGCAGTGTGCGGGTGTTGCATTGGGAATCGAAGGACAGCGCCAATGATCAGTACCGCTACCACCTGAACGATCATCTGGGCTCCTGCACCTTGGAACTGGACAAGGACGGCGAAGTGATCAGCCAGGAGCGTTATCACCCGTACGGCAGCACCGCATGGTTCGCCGGGCGTGGGGAGGTGGAGGCGAGTTATCGAACGGTGCGGTATTCAGGGAAGGAACGGGATGCGACGGGGCTGTATTACTACGGGTTCAGGTATTACGTGGCGGGGTGGCAGCGGTGGTTGAATCCGGATCCGGCGGGTGATGTAGATGGATTGAATTTTTATTGCATGGTCCAGAGCAATCCAGTCAGCTTCAAGGATGATGACGGAAGACAAAGTGACTTTAGTAAATATTATAAGCCTGAGCAGGGTGATCTCATTTTTGGTTTGGCGAAAGTACTGGATCAGGGATATCTGAGTTGGCGGGCAGCGCTGACCGGTCGTGGTGATTATCTGGCGAAGTATTTGGACGGGGATGATATCGCCCGCTTGGAGAAAGGCCTTGATCCATTGCGCCATAGCTATAGCTCGATCCGTGATTCGACCAGGAGGTTGGCTTTGTCCTCTCCGGGGACGAACGATAACGGCAGCAGTAATCGCTTCTGGGAGGGGCAATATTCGTCGGTCGCAGAACTTGTTTTCAGGAAGGAGGGAAAATACTACGAGAATATAAAAACGCGTTACGGGGGGGGTGCGTCGACCGCAGCTAACAAACAGTTTTCAGAAAATTATGCGGATGCGTTTTCCAGCGGTCATTACTCGGTACGCAAAACCTTTGAAAAATATGTTGATGCCGACGACAAGTTTGGTCAAAAGCTTATTAGTCGAGCGAGTAAGGCAGGGTTGTCAACGATACTCAACTCTGGGCGCACGGATGTGATTCATTTCACCCTTGACGGGTTGGATATGGAGCAAGTCGTGATGAAAACTCGTCCGTCTGCTACTTCGTCGGAATTGCGTTATCTGTTTAGAAATCGTGAAAAACTCGCAGATAAAGTTTTATTTTACAGAAAGAACATGCTGGTGGATGCGCCCTGGCGCACGGACCGGGCAGAGTGGAGTCGATACACCCCCAAAAGTGCGTCCAGTAATACTTTACTGTCTGGAAGACAAACGATGAAATAGCCACCAGAAGAAAGGTCCCTCACTCAACTCACTCCGGATAGGGAGCGCAGTGAATTGAGTGAGGAGGCGTTTTTATCGGTCGCTTACTGCGCGATAGTCTTCACCGAAACCCCACGCTCAACCGGCGTCGAGCGTCCGTAGATATCCTCAAACCGCTCGATATCGTCTTCGCCCAGGTAGCTGCCCGATTGAACCTCGATGATCTCCAACGGAATCTTCCCCGGGTTACGCAGGCGATGCACCGAAGCGATCGGAATGTAGGTCGACTGGTTCTCGGTCAGCAGGAACACGTTTTCGTCGCAAGTCACCTCAGCGGTGCCGCTGACTACGATCCAGTGTTCGGCGCGGTGGTGGTGCATTTGCAGCGACAGGCACGCGCCCGGCTTGACCGAGATGTGCTTGACCTGGAAGCGGCCGCCCATGTCCACCGAGTCGTAGGAGCCCCACGGACGGTAGACCTCGCAGTGGTTCTGGGTTTCAGTGCGGCCCTGTTCGTTGAGGGTGTTGACCATCTGTTTCACGCCTTGGACCTTGTCCTTGTGGGCGATCATCATGGCGTCCTTGGTTTCGACCACGACGATGTTTTCCAGGCCGATCACCGAGACCAGCTTGCCGTTGCCGTGGATCATGCAGTTGCGGCTGTCCTGGATCACCACATCGCCTTTGGTGACGTTGCCGTTGGCGTCTTTCGCGTTGACTTCCCACAGCGACGACCAGCAGCCGACATCGCTCCAGCCCGCGGTCAGCGGCACGACGCAGGCGCGTTGGGTTTTTTCCATCACCGAGTAGTCGATGGAATTGTCCGGGCAGCAGGCGAAGGTGGCTTCGTCGAAGGTGATGGTGTCGGCATCCTGATGGCTGCGTTCCAGAGTCAGCAGGCAGGTGTCGTAGATGTCCGGATCGTGCTTCTTCAGCTCTTCGAGGAAGCGGCTGGCGCGGAACAGGAACATGCCGCTGTTCCAGAAGTAGCCACCGGACTGGACGAACTCGGTGGCGCGTTTCACGTCGGGTTTTTCGACGAAGTGCGAGACGCGGCTGACGCCTTCAGGCAGCAGCGAGTCGTTGGTCGACTTGATGTAGCCATAACCGGTTTCCGGTTTGGTGGCCGGCACGCCGAACAGCACCATTTCACCGTTCTCGGCCGCGACTGTGGCCAGGGCCAGGGCGCGTTGCAGGGCTTTCTGGTCTTCCAGCACGTGGTCGGCCGGCAGCACCAGCATCAGTTCATCGCGACCTTCGTTGACCAGCATCATCGCGGTCAGGGCCACGGCCGGCGCGGTGTTGCGACCGAACGGCTCCATCAGGATGCGCTGGGTTTCCAGCTTGCGAGCGCTCAATTGCTCGTTGACGATGAAGCGGTGGTCCTTGTTGCAGACCACGATCGGCGTGTCCATGCCTTCGAACACCAGGCGTTCCAGGGTTTGCTGGAACAGGGTGTGTTCGCCGGTCAGGGCCAGGAACTGTTTAGGGAATTGTTTGCGGGAAAGCGGCCAAAGACGTGAGCCACTACCACCTGACAAGATCACCGGAATCATGTTGTTACTCCTTGAATATCGATTGGTTAGAGCTACTGCGTTCTGTCGTTTCACTCTTGTTTTTGTTTCGTGTCCGGACTGACGACTCGATCCCTTGTAGGAGCGAGCCAGCTCGCGATGGACGTCAACGAAAACGCGTTCTGTCTGGGTAAACGCGTTGCCCTTGCGTTTTTCGCGAGCAGGCTCGCTCCTACAGGGGGGGCATGGGGCAGTCCGGAAAATTTGTTAGCGTGTCGACACCGGGCGTTTCACCCAGACCGGCGACAGGCTGCTGCCGCTGCCGGTGACGTACAGCACCGCGGCTTCACCGCGTTCCAGGGCGACCGGTTTCACGTCGCCGACTTTGGTGGCGCCGTCATACAGCGCCAGGCTGACTTTCACCGGGTTGATTTCACGCTCGCCACGACCCTTGGGCGCAACGTTCGGTACCACGTCGGTCTTGCCGTCGGCGGTCTTCAGGGTCAGTGCCTTGTCGCTGAGGTTTTGCACGCGTACCAGGGACTTCTGCTTGTTCTTGAACGGCGGCTCTTCGATCAGTTGCGGTGCGCCGCTGGCGTTGTTGACCAGGGTGTAATAGTGGTCGCCGGCCAGTTTCACCGGCAGGCTCTGGCTACCGACCTTGGCGCTGTAGTCGCCGCCCGGCATGAAGCTGAAGTCACTGCTCGACAGTGGCGCGACATCGCTCAGGTTGGTGCTGCCGACGGTGGCGCTGACCTCGCTGTTGCTGGCGTTGTAGATGCGCACGAAGGTCGAGCCTTTTGGTGCGGTCGGGCCGTACAGGGCGGCGTCGCCACCGGCGAAAGCCTGTACCGACAGCACGCTAAGGCCGGCTACCAGGGCAAGGCGTTTGGCGAGACGACGAGGAGTAGTAGTGAAAGTCATGGTGTACCTCTCTTTCAGTTTTGCGCCCGGTCGGGCGTCTCGGATTTAGTGTTTGCGGCTACGTTTTGTTGGCGGGCGCCGGCTTGTTTAAGCTCTGCGACCCACTGCGGGTCGGCGTCGCCGATTTCGTTGTTCACAGGCAGATATCGTTCAGGGAACTCCCAGATCAGCACTTGTGGCGGGCTGTTCTTGAAAGCGTCGCTCTTGAGGTAGCTGAGCATCGGCAGAATCGGGCCGTGGCCGTCTTCGGCGTAATTGACCACGTCGCTGTTCAGCGCTTGCTTGAGCGCGCCGACGAAGTTCCAGTTCGGGTTGGCGCTGTAGCTGGTCCCGATCAGGGCCACCGGCACTTCGGTGTTGGCGAACAGTGCGTCGTCGCCAGCGGGCTGATCTTGCGCCGCGACCGTATTGCGTTTCTGCAAGGGCTCTTGCTTGGGCATCAGGTTTTCGAACAGCGGGTCCAGTGGCAGGAACAGACGCAGGTCGCCCTTGTGTGTGATGGTTTCGGCAGGTTCGGTGACGAAGTGTTGCGGCTCACCGCTCAACGGGTATTTGTCGGCAATGGTCTTGGCCAGACGGTTGGCGGCAATCTCTGCACCTTGCGGCGTCCAGTGGGTGTCGGTGCGCAGGAACACTTGCTGACCGTTCTGCTTGGCCTGTTGCAGCGGGCCGAGCAGGTCCGGGGCCGGAATCCGGTCAGCGGCCAGGCGCTGGTGGAAGTCCTGGTAGAGGTTGGCGTGGATGCTCGCCGGTTTCACTTCACCGAGGTGTTCCGGATACAGGCGCACCTTGGCCGGCACCACCGCCATCACCAGTTGCACGCCTTTGGCTTTCAGCGTTTGGCGCACGCCTTCGACCAGCGCGTAGTTGCCTTGCAGGTTCAACTCTTCGTTGACCACCGGGTGGAATTCTTCATCGCTGTACAACCACTGGTCGCGACCGAGCACCACGCCCGGACGACCTTCGTTGAACAGTTTGAAATCCAGCGCGGCCCAGAGATTGGTACCCAGGCGCTTGATCGGGAACTCGTCGTCGTAGTGCGTTTCCACGGCCTTGGTCCAGCGACCGTTGAGCACGGTCGCATCGGCGTTGGTGCTGAAGCCGAAGAAGCTGCGCACCGACCACAGACCGAGCACCAGCAAGGTCACCAGGAACAGCGCGATGTAGAAGATGCGTAATGAGCGGGTCATGGTCAGATCCCTCAGAACTGGAAGTAAAGGAACGGCGAGAAGCTTTGCGCCGAGAGTTTGAGAATCGAGGCGATGAACAGCAGCAGCACCAGCGCACGCATCACGTAGCGCGACCAGTCAGCGGTCCAGTAGGCCGGCTGCACCTGGGCTTCGACGCCGACGGTGTAGCCAGGCTGGTGGATGCTCGCCGGGTTATCCCCAGGCACGGCCTTGATCGTTCCCGCTGTAGCGGCGGCTGGGCCATCGCTGTCGACATTCACCGCAGGCTTGGTCTTGACCGGTGGCTGATTGGTGTAGAAATCGCGCAGGCCGAAGAACGCCAGGGTCACGTAAGCCACGATCAGGGTTGCCACTTGCAGACCGGTGAGACTGGCCTGGTTGAGTTCCGACAGCGACCAGTCGCCGAAGCTGAACATCGCGCCGTACATGCGACCGGCAACGTGCAGGTTCTCGGCGCGGAAGATCACCCAGCCCATCACTACCAGCAGGAAGGTCAGCGCCCAGCGAATCGGGTTGATGCTGCGCGGCGAGGTGTTCAGGCCCAGGGCCTTTTCAATCGCCAGCCACATGCCGTGCCACGCACCCCAGACGATGTAGGTGATGTTCGCGCCGTGCCACAGACCACCGAGCAGCATGGTCAGGAAAAGGTTGCGATAGGTCATCAGCGTGCCTTTGCGATTGCCGCCGAGGGTGATGTACAGATAGTCGCGCAGCCAGGTCGACAGGCTGATGTGCCAGCGCCGCCAGAACTCGGTGATCGACTGGCTGATGTACGGCTGCTTGAAGTTTTCCATGAAGCGGAAACCCATCATCAGGCCCAGGCCGATGGCCATGTCGCTGTAACCGGAGAAGTCGAAGTACAACTGCGCGGTGTAGGCGAGGGCGCCGAGCCAGGCATCGCCCGTGGTCGGGTTTTGCAGGGCGAAGCAATGGTCGGCCACGACGGCCAGGGTGTCGGCGATGAAGACTTTCTTGATGAAACCCTGCATGAACCGCGTGCAGCCCTCGGAGAATTTGTCGAGGGTGTGGGTGCGGTTGTTGAACTGATCGGCCAGGTCGCGGAAACGCAGCACGGGGCCGGCGATCAGGTGCGGGAAGATCGCCACGAACGCCGCGAAGTCGATCAGGTTGCGCGTCGCCGGGGTGTCGCCACGGTAGACGTCGATGATGTAGCTGATGGACTCGAAGATGTAGAACGAGATACCGATCGGCAGCAACACGTGGGTCAGGATGAACGGCGAAAGTCCCACCGACGTCATCATTGCGTTGATGCTGTCGACGCCGAAATTGGCGTACTTGAAGTAGCCGAGAATGCACAGGTCGACGGCCACGCCGAGCAGCAGCCAACGCTGCGCCGGTTTGGTCCTGACGCCTGCGGCACCGACTTTCAGGCCGATCCAGTAGTTCCACAGCGTGACCGCTGCGAACAGTGCGAGGAAGTCCACACGCCACCAGGCATAGAACACGTAACTGGCAATCAGCAGCAGCAGATTGCGATAGCGTTGCCCGCTCAAGTAGTACAAGCCGAGAAAGATCGGCAAGAACAAAAACAGGAACACGTTGGACGAAAAAACCATCCCGATCTCTCCTTGTTTGAACCTACATTCAAGGGCCAACGGCCCCCCCAAACCCCCCACCGAAAACCGGGGGATGTCTTGCATTCAAAGCCACCGCGATCCCTTGTAGGAGCCGGCTTGCTGGCGAAGGCGGCAGATCAGTCGACATCGATGGTGAATGTCATACCGCCATCGCCAGCAAGCCGGCTCCTACAAAGGTTGTGCGTCAGGAACCCTTGCCCTTTTCATTGGCCGGGTCGTAGACCTTGGTCAGGTCACCGCCGAGACGGAAGGTCTTGAACGGCTGCATCTGGTGTTTCTTCTCCAGCACCTCGGGCGAGCAGGTGTAGAGCGAGCAGAACGGTTCGAGCCAGGCGAATTTCATGTCCTCCTTGAGGTCGGTCATGTCCTGTTCCTTGCCGTTCTTTTTCTCGAACTCATCCGGGTCTTTCACCCCCGACAGCACCCGGTCACCGAGGCGTTTGAGTGCGCCATTGTTTTCCTGGCGCAGATCCACACCGTTGACCTGGGCGAAACTGGCGATCATCGCCAGCGGCGGCAGGGCGTAGTTGTGGTAGGCCAATGCCCGTTGCTGACGCTTGAGTTCATTGGGCAGGTAGCCGTCGGCGTCGACCTGGTTGGCGCCGACCTTGTATTCCTTCACGGCCCAATCGAACAGGTCGCGACGGTTGGTGGCGACGGACGTTGCCATCACCGACCAGGCGGCCCAGTACGAGTGGTTGTTGGTCTTGTCGAGCGGCAAGTTGTCCCAGTCGCTGACCACCTGGTCGGCCATCTTGCTGAACCAGGCTTCGATCAGCTGCGCTTGCTGTTGATGGGTGGCCAGCGGATGGGAGTCGGAAAACTTCAGGCGGATATACGCCGAAGCCATGCTGCCCAGCGCCCATTTGCGCATCGACTTGCCGGTGTGGTTGAAGTCCTTGGACATCAAGGCATCAGCCTGGGCCCAGGCCGTCAGCCAGTTGAGTGTGCATTCCAGCTGCTCCGGGCGACCGTCACGCATGAACTGCATCACGCGCTTGCTGGTGCCGCGCTCGATCTTGGTGATGTCGGCGGTGCTGTCGCGGAAGGCTTTTTCCGACTGCACGTTCAGGGTCGCGCGGGCCTTGTCCGAACCTTCGTACTTGCTGCGAAACTGCAACGAGCCGGTGTATGGCGTCGGCATCGCATCGCAGCCTTCGCTCTTGTCGCCCGTCTTGAATTTATCCACAGGCGCAAAATAGCCCTGGGGTGGACGCAGTGGCGCCGCCGCTTGCGTGGCCCCGGCGAACATCGCCAGGCTCAGGAGCGTCGGTGCCAACAGTGTTGAAAATTTCGGAGTACGCATAGCAGACCTCATTGCCCGACCGAAGCAGTACGCTGCTCGGCGCCCGGGAATACGTTGCGTTTGCAAATTTTCGCTTCGACTTTCTGAGGCGCGGCACCGGCTTCGGGGCCCTGGACTTCAACGGCCAGCAGGTTCTGCGAGGCCCAGTCTTCATCCGTGCGCAATTCGAAAGCGAAACGCCCGTCAGTCTCGGAGGTTTCCGGTTTGTCGATCTTGATGTCCTCGTGGCGACCGTTCATGTACCAGAGGGTGGCTTGCAGGGTTTTCACCGAGGTGTCGGCGAAGCGGATGTCGACCTGGTGGCTGCTGTTGCGCAGGTCCATGTTCTTGCTGTTGACCATCAACTCGTTTTTGCCCGGCTTGAGCGTGGCGCTGCCGGCCATCTGCGCATCCTTGCCTTCGCAACCGTTGTCCAGCAACGCCATCATCTGGCGGTAGATGGTTTCCTGGTCGAGGCGGTACAGCGGCGAGAATTCCCAGATGAGAATCTTCGGCGGGTTCTTCTGGAACTCGTCGCTGCCCAGGTACTGCAGCATCGAACCTTCCAGGCCGCCGCCGGGGAACGCCACGTTGAGAATGTCCGCGCCGATGGCCTCTTCGAGGAACCCGGCGAAGTTGTAGTTCTTGCCGCTGTGGGAGGTGCCGACGAGGGTGATCTGCGGGTTGCCGGAGTCGCCGAACAGATCGCCATCGCCCGCTTCGCCCTTCGGCTCGGTGGTGAACTGATCCATGTACTGGATCGCGTAGCTGGTGCCACAGAGTTGACCGGCCATGTTGTGCAATGTTCCGGTCTTGCCCATGCGACCCGACTTCTTGGTCTCGAATTCACGCTTGGGAATGTCGGCGAATTCAGGCAATTGCTTGACCTTCTCGGCGACGATTTTCGCCGTGCGCTGGGCGCCGTACGGGGTCCAGTGCTGGTCGCCACGGAAGTAGAAATCGTGGGCGGGCAGGGTGTCGGGCAACGACTCGTTGGTCAGCGGCGACAGGTCCGGAACCACGTAGCCCATCTGCGCGAAACGACCGAGCATGGTCTTGTAGTTTCTCAGCGCCTTGTCGAAGTCGTAGCTGGCTTTCTCCGCCGGGTTGAGCTTGTTGCGGTTCACCAGGCCACGGGTCGGCTGGTACACGACGACCAGTTCCACGCCTTTGCTCTTGAACGCATCGTGCAGTTGTTTCATGCGCTTGTAGCCGGCGGGGGTGGTGTCGAATTCGGTGCGCAAGTCTTCTTGCGTACGGAACAGCCAGTCGCCCTGGGCCTGCACCAGCGTGGTGAAGTTCTGCTGGTAACGGGTGGTGTAGTTCTTCGCATCGTGGGCGGCCGGGCACAGGCTGCAGCAAGGCTCCGCGGTGAAGCTGGGTGCTTTGACCTCGTCGGCGCGAACGCCGCCGCTGGCCGCGAGAATGCCGGCGGTCAGGGCCGACAGGCTGAGTAATTTGATCAAGTGTGGGTGCATAAGATTATCCTCAGTCCCGCATTTCGGTCTGGCGTTCGACGGGGTCGATCAGCACGGCTTTCTGCTGGCGCACCAGCAGGTCGAGAATTTCATCCTGGCGCTCGCCAAGGATGCCGGTGAAGCTGATGCCGCTGGATTTGGTCGGTGCGAGCATCGACACGCGATACAGCTCCACACTCAGCGGCGAGTCGATGGACAGCGGGCCACTGCCGTTGGCCGCCAGTTCACCGCCGACCACGATCAGCGACACCTGGGCGTCGAACGGGTCGAGCTTGATGTCACGGTCGGTGTTGCTCAGGTCCTTGATGTGGCCGTAGACACCGGTCAGGCCGTTGGCCATGGCGACGTTTTCGTAGAGGCGAATGTTCACGCTGTTACGAATGCGGATGCCGTGGCGGCGGTTGCTCACGACCTTGTTGCCCCACAGCAGGTTGTCGGCACTCTCGTAGAGGGTGATGCCGTCGGTGTGGTTCTGGTAGATCTCGTTGTGGGCGATCAGGTTGTTGACGCTGTTCCGGTCGATCACCAGGCCCGACAACTTGTTGTCGTAGCTGCGGTTGTTGAAGATGAAGCTGTCGTTGACCTCACGGGAAATAATGATCCCGTGCTTCTTCTTGGTACCAAACACCGTGTTGTCGGCAATGATCAGGCCGTGGGAACGGTCGTGCGGGTCGATGCCGTAGACGATGTTGTCTTTGTAGGTGTTGCCCTTGACCACGAAGTCGCGGGTTTCGTAGCAGTAGAAGCCGTACCACATGTCCGAGAATTCCGAGCCGACGATCCAGCCGGTCGGTTCGGGACGCTTGAGCACCTTGGCCATGTTCGGCGTGTACTGGGAAATACTCACGCCATAGGACTTACTGTTGGCGTAGCCGAAACTGGCGATCTTGCTGTTGGCGATGTAGGTCTCGGTGCCGCCCCAGGACAGCAGGAACGGGCGGAATTCCTTCGGCGAATTGAACGTCGCCGGGCCGTTGTCCTTCTCGCGCCAGCCGGTGATTTTGGTGTCACGCACGAACAGCTGGCCGTCGTTGACCAGGAACGCACCGCCCTCCTGGGACAGGCGCAGTTCCTGGGTCTGCTTGTCGATTTCGAGGATGCCGTGACGACCGACCACGATCGGCAAGCGAGAGAGGAACACACCCGGCGAGGTTTCGCTGAAATACTGCTTGGGAACCTTTTTCGCCAGGTCCTTGAGGTTCATGTAACCGTCGTCGACGAAGATCGCCTGGGGGATGCCGTGCTGACGCACCACCCACTCGGCCATCTTGTTGTCGCCGCCGATGAAGTCCTTCAGGGCGTCTTCCTGCATCATCCGGCGCAGGCTGATCTTGCCCGGTTTGCTGCGCACGATCTTCGCGGCGATGGCTTCGGCGGTGTAGCCGGACACGTCCGGCAGTTTCGGCGTGGCCAGTTCCAGCGGGGCGGTCGGTGCGCTGCTGACGGTGTAGGTCTTGGCCTGTTGCAGTTCCTTGGCCACGGTTGCCGGCTTCGCCGGCTCCACTTTGGCCGGCTCTACGTTGGCGAAGGCGGCCGAGCTTGCCAGCAGCATCGCGCCGGCCAGCAAGGTGAGCGAACCTCGCTTCGAATTGTTCATGTCGGGCACTCCCTTCGCGGTTTGCATCAGAAGCGCCAGATCACGTCGATGAACGCGCGGTGCATGTACGAATCGACTTCCTTGCCATAGGCATCGCCCGGCTTGAACACGCCGCCACGCAAACGCACCAGGGCCGAAGGCTCATCGATCGCCTGGCTCATCGACGCAGGCAGCAAGCCTTGCTTGAAGTACTTGGTCACCACCAGGTCCATCTCCTGACCGAGGTCTTTCTCGCCATCGTTCAGTGGCAGGGAAGTGCTGGAGAGGATCGCGCCGGTGACGTCGTCGGTATTGTTCTGCACGGCGTCGATGCCGTTGCTGCCGACCGGCTTGTTGCCGTCGACGCGCCAGAACTTGTGGTAGATCAGGCTGGCGTCGTATTCGTCGTTGAGCATCCACGAACCGAACAGGGTGGCGCTCTGCAGGTTGTTCATTTCGCCACGGAAGGCCTCGCCGAAACGGTGCACGCGCGAGCGGGTACCGGTGTAGTTCGAGCGGTTACTTTCCAGGCCGTTCTGCTCATAGTCTTCGCTGGCGCGGGCGTAGGCCGCACCGACTTGCCATTGCGGATCGAGGCGCAGGCGAACACCCAGGTCGGTGGCCCAGCCATCGACATCGCCGCTGCGCTTGGCTTGTGCGGGCGCGGTGCCATCGGCGTTCAGCGGGTTGACCGTGTCGCGGTCGCCGCTCATGCCGGTGATGCTGCCCCAGTAGTTGACGGTGTTGGTGTTGCGCCAGTTGTAGGCGTCGCTGTCGGCGGTGAGGCCGAGCCAGCTGATGTCACCGTTTTGTTTCTTGTCCAGCGAATCGCTCGGCACGCCCGGTTGTGCGTAGTCGAGTTTGCCGTCGTCGTGGGTGTGGTGGCCGCGAATGCCGACCCAGTTGCCCGGTGTCCACTGGTACGCCGCATCGGCGTAGGCGTGCAGGCGATCCTTGTCCTCTGGCGCGAGTTCCTTTAGGTCGGTGCGGTACTCGCTGAAGCGTTCGGCGATACCGACGTTGGCGCGCAGCAGGGTGGTGTCGAAGGTCCAGTTCAGGGCTTCGATGTTGGTGTCGCGCCACTGGCCGTCGTCATTGCGCAGGCGCTGGCGACCGAGCTTGAGGACCTCGCCGGGGTAAGGCGTGAAGCCGCTGTAGCCGACCCAGAACTCACGCATGGCCAGGTAGTTTTTCTTGGTCTCGCGATCACCGTTGTCGGTGTTCTCGGCGCCATCGGATTGTTGCAGGGTGTCGGTCTCGATGATGTCGGTGGACGTCACCGCCTGACCCATGGCGTAGGCGCTCCACGCGCCGCTTTCGCCGTAGACCCACGGACGCAGGTCGAGACCGACGCCGTTGACGTCGCCGCCATGGGCGGTGCCCAGGTCACGGTCGTCTTCGGACTGGCCGGTGATTTTCACGTCCAGGCCGAAGTTCTTGGTTTCTTCAGTCATCGCAGCAAGCGTCGGGCAAGACCAGATCAGCGCGAATGTCAGGCCGATGCCGGCCTTCATGAATGGATTCAACTTCATTTCGATTCCTCGCTGGCTTCTTCTTGCAGGGCGTTCAGCTCCGGCGTGTTCGGGCTCAGGGCACCGCGCACGGCCTGTTCTTGTTTCAACAGGCGTTGGGCTTCGGCCAACCGCTCGGGCGGCAATTGCGTTTGGATTGTTTGTGCAAGCTCGGTGGCTTGCGGCGTGTTCTGGGCCAGGGCCAGTTGGCTGAAGACGTAGGCATTCAGCGGATCAGGCTTGGTGCCCTTGCCTTGGGAAAACAGTTGGGCAATGGCGAAGTCGGCGCTGTTCTGGCCGTTGCGCGCAGCGGTCAACAGATGGTCGAGGGCCTTCTGCGGATAGACCTTGCCCAGGTAACCACGGCGATAGATCTGGCCGAGGTAGTAATCGGCGGCGACTTCGCGGCCGACGGCTTTTTGGAAATGCTCCTCGGCGACCTTGGCATCGGCCGGCACCAGTTTGCCTTCGAAGTAGAGCTTGCCCAGCAACAGCTCGGCGCGGGGCTGGTCGGCGGCGCGGCCGTTGTCCAGGTACTTCATCATCTGGTCGACGTCGCCGAGTTCCGGGAAGTCGTAGAGCAGTTGCGCGAGGCTGACCCACGCCGCCGGGTAGCCCGGAGCGATCGGTTCGAGCAGCGACTGCGCGGTTTTCTCGTCGGTCTTGCCCAGGGATGCATCGGCGAGCACACGGGCGACGCTGTCGACACGCTGCGGCGAAACGCTGCCGCGAGCGTGAGCCGCTTGCATCTGCTTGATCAGCTCGGCCTGTTGCTCGGGCTTGGCCTGTTTCTGATAGACCGTGGCCAGTTCGACGTAGCAGATGTCGCTGGTGTTGAGCGCGGCCTTGCAGATCTTTTCCACGTCATCCAGATGCTGGTCGTAGGTGCCCTGGGTGCGATAGAGCAGCACTTGCGCCAGACCCGCTTCCGGTTTGCCTTCGGCACGCCATTGGCTGATCTGCTGCTGCGCATTCACGTCGGGAAAGCTGTGCGGGTATTGCAGGTACAGCATCGCCAGCGGGATCAGCGTGTTGCCTTCGCCCGCGGCGGCGGCTTTCTTCAACAGGGTTTCGGCTTCGTGTTGCTCGGCTTCGGTGGAACCGGGCTTGGCCACCAGCAGGCGACCGAGACGTGCCTGGGCGCGCGGCGAAACGCTGGCCGCGGCGCGGTAAGTCGCCTCGGCCTGTTTCATCTGCGCCGGGTCACGGCTGTCGACTTGAATGTCAGCCAGGCCGACCTGGGCTTCGCTGTAGCCCAGGTCCGCCAGTTGCCGGTAATTCTGCGCTGCGGTGGCGGTGTCGCCACGCTTGAGGGCTTCGTTGGCCAGGCGCTGGTCGGGCAGGCCGGCGCAACCGGCCAGGCTTACCGCCAATGCCAGCGAGCACACCACATGCCCCCTGTAGGAGCTGGCTTGCCAGCGATTCAGGCGACTCGGTTTTTCAGTAACACCGCAGTGATCCAATCGCTGGCAAGCCAGCTCCCACAGGGATCTCGGTGTTCTCAGAAGGCTAATGATCGTCACAGGCATGTCCTCGACTTAAAGACCGACAGCCATGGCTTTGTCGATCAGCCAGTTCAGGTTCGGGCCACGGTCGCTGCTGACTTCCACCGGGCGGCCGGCGAGGGCGCTGTCCAGGGTTTCGTCCGGCTGGATCAGCACGCGGATGTCCGAAGACAGGTCGGCGCTTTTCAGGCTGGTGCTGCTGACGATCTTGCCGGTGCGGCTCTGGTCTTCGCCGGCGATCTGGAAGCGCACCGAAGTGCCTGGGCGCACGTCGCCGAACTGGCGATAGGAGAAGCGTGCTTCAACGTTGGCTTCGCTGTTGCGCGGGACCAGTTGGAAAATCACGTCGCCCTTGCTGGCGTACTGACCGTTGGCGACCATTTGCTGGGCCACGGTGCAGTCGCAAGGCGAGGTCAGGGTGCCGGTCATCTGCTTGCCGAACAGTTCTTCAACCTTGGCCGGTTGCAGCTGGTCTTCGTCCAGATGCCCCTTGAGCACGTCGAGCATGCTGGTGCTGAAGGTCGCCAGCGGTGCGCCCTTGGCGGCCACGCCGTCGGTTTTCACCAGGCTTTGCACGGTACCGTCGCGCGGCATGGTGATGTTCACGCCCGGCACGCTGACCAGGCCGGCCTGGGCGTGGCTGACGAAGTACATGCCGTACACCGATTTGAAGACAAAACCGAATGCAGCCACGCCAACAACGAAGATCCCCAGGCTGAAGGTCACGGCTTTCAGGCGTCCGAACGCGGACATGCCGTGGCCGCCGTCCTTGACCTTGCGCGCCTTGGTGAAGTTGTCGCGCTGCAGGGTCGCCAGCATTTCACCCACGCTGACGATGTCGCCGGCCAGGTGCGAGGTGATCAGGTGGCGCAGGGTCGAGATGTCCCGTGGTTCCAGGTTCTGGAACTGGCAGCCGGCGCGTCCGGTCTCGCGATCGAAGGAGCGGACCTGCAACTCGACGTCCATGGCCAGGCCGAGGTTGTCGATGACGAATTGCAGGCGGGCCTTGTACACGTCACCGATCTTCAGCGGCAACTGACCGGCGTTGAACGCCAGGCCGCCGGCGGACAGGTCGATCACCCGGGCTTCGACCGGTGTCCGGTCGGGGCCGAAGAAACGCAGCTTGGCCGGGATTTTCACGCGGGCATGTTGGCGCTGGGCTTCGGATTCGTGCACTACGTTGGCGTTGACGGCGGTATTCATAAGGGCGTTTTCCTAGTTAATTCAGGCGAGTCAGGTCAGACCATCAACAGCAGCACGGCGACAAAAATGCTGCCGGCAGAGAAGGTCATGGTCCGAGACGACCAGGTGTTGAACCAACGTTGAAAGCTGGCGAGATCACGGGTCAGAGAGGTGGGCTGGCGAGTCCAGGACTGTTGGTCGAGGCGGAAGAACACGTAGATCTTCACCAGCGCGCCGACGATCTGGTTGTAATAGAGAATCGCCGGGTAAGCCGGGCCGATCCGGTGTCCGGAGCACGACAGCAACAAGGTCAGGATGAATCGGGTGATGCCGATCCACAGCAGGTAGACCAGAATGAACGCGGTGCCGTACTTGAAGCTGGCGATCAACGCCACGGTCAGGCCCAGCAGCGAGGTCCACATCGACACGCGCTGGTCGAACAGCACCACCGAAGTGAACACGCCGAGGCGTTTGACCCCCAGGCCGAGGGCGCGGGAGTTCTGGCGCAGGTTGTTGCCGTACCAGCGGAACATCAGTTTGCGGCTGGCCTTGATGAAGCTCTTTTCCGGCGGGTGTTCAACGGTGTTGATCGCCGCGTCGGGCACGTAGAAGGTGTCGTAGCCCAGGCGCATCAGGCTGAACCAGCTCGACTTGTCGTCGCCGGTGAGGAACTTGAAACGACCCAGGCGCCAGTGTTGCAGCGAGTCGCTTTCCACGTCGGCGATGAACTCCGGGTTGGTGACCACGGTGGCGCGGAACACCGACATGCGCCCGGTCATGGTCAGCACGCGCTTGGACAGGGCCATCGAGCACATGTTGATGTGACGCTGGGCGAAACGCAGCTTGTGCCATTCGCTCATGATGTAGCCGCCGCGCACTTCGCAGAACTCGTTGGTGGTCAGGCCGCCGACGTTGCCGAACAGCTGGAACCACGGCACGGTCTTGCGTACCGTGCCTTCGCCGAGCACGGTGTCGCCATCGATCACGGCGACCACGGCGCGGTCATCCGGCAGGTGGCGGGAGATGGCGCGGAAACCGTAGGCCAGGCCATCGCGCTTGCCGGTGCCGGGAATGCGCACGAAGTCGAGCTTGACCCGGGACGGCGGGTTCATTCGGTTCCACAGGCTCTTGACCAGCAGCTCATCGGACATTTCCACGATGGAGCAGACCACCGTGGTCGGCAGGCCGCAGTCGATGGCCTCGCGGATCACCGAGCTGTAGACCTGTGCGGTGGTCAGCGCGTCGATACGGAAGCTGGTGACCATCAGGAACACGTGGGACGGGTCAGCCGCTTTGCCCAGCTTGCGCACTTTGCGCCGCAGGTGCGGGTAGACGATGTAGAGAAAAATCATGCCGCGCACAAAGTGCGTGGCACCCATCGAGTAGCGCCAGATACCCACGGCGCCAATCAGGAATATGAAGTCCTTCGACTCGGAGTCGAACGTGGACACGGGCAACGCCATGGCGAGGCCCATCAGTAACGTCAGGTAGAACAGCCAACCGGCGGCCTGGAGTAGGCCGTGTTTTAGCCTGTGCATAATCTGCATCCGTCTAGATCTCGGGTTAACGCAGGCGTACAAACCTGTAGGAGCGAGCTTGCTCGCGATGGTCGCCAACGATGACGCTGGGTATCTGATACCCAGCGGTGTTCTCAGGTGCATCGTCGGAGCGCCGCCCGGAGCAAGCTCGCTCCTACAGGGGGCTTACCAGCAGATGCCTTCAGTCCGGCCAGCCACGCTGGTGGCTTTGGACATGAAGCCGACCAGGTCGATCACCTGCTTGCCGTGCGGAACGTTCTGCACCAGGGCGCGGAATTTCTCGTCGCGGTTGCCGAGGATGATCACGTCGGAGTTGTTGATCACATCGTCGAAGTCAGCGTTGAGCAGGGACGAGACGTGAGGGATCTTCGACTCGATGTAGTCCTTGTTGGCGCCGTGAACACGGGCGTATTCGACGTTGCTGTCGTAGATGCTCAGGTCGTAGCCCTTGCCGATCAGCATTTCCGCCAGGTCGACCAGCGGGCTTTCGCGCAGATCGTCGGTGCCGGCCTTGAAGCTCAGTCCCAGCAGGGCGACTTTGCGTTTGTCGTGGCTGGAGACGATGTCGAAAGCGTTCTGCACCTGGGATTCGTTGCTGCGCATCAGCGAGTTGAGCAACGGTGCTTCCACGTCCAGGGAACCGGCGCGGTAGGTCAGGGCACGCACGTCTTTTGGCAGGCACGAACCGCCGAAGGCGAAGCCCGGGCGCATGTAGTACTGGGACAGGTTGAGGGTCTTGTCCTGGCAGACCACGTCCATCACTTCGCGGCCGTCGACGCCGACCGCCTTGGCGATGTTGCCGATCTCGTTGGCGAAGGTGACCTTGGTGGCGTGCCACACGTTGCAGGTGTACTTGATCATCTCGGCGACGGCGATGTCCTTGCGGATGATCGGAGCGTCGAGCTCTTCGTACAGCGATTGCAGAACGTCGCCGGACGCCTTGTCGAATTCGCCGATGACGGTCATTGGCGGCTGGTCGTAGTCGGCGATGGCGGTGCTTTCGCGCAGGAACTCAGGGTTCACGGCCACGCCGAAATCAACGCCGGCCTTCTTGCCGGAGCAGTCTTCGAGAATCGGGATGACCACGTTGGCCACGGTCCCCGGCAGCACGGTGCTGCGCACGACGATGGTGTGGCGGGTGGACTTGTCACGCAGGACAAAGCCGATTTCGCGGCACACGGCCTCGATGTAGTTCAGTTCCAGGTCGCCGTTTTTCTTGCTCGGCGTACCGACGCAAATCATCGACAGGTCGGTGTCGCGAATCGCCTCGGCGAAGTTGGTGGTGCCGCGCAGACGACCGGTCTGGATGCCCTGGGACAGAAGTTCGCCCAGGCCCGGTTCAACGATCGGCGATTTGCCGGCATTGATCATATCGATCTTGTCTTTGGCCACATCGACGCCAACGACGTCATGACCCCGTGCAGACAGGCAACCGGCACAGACTGCGCCGACGTAACCCAAACCAAAAATGCTGATGCGCATCGCAATTACCTCTCTATTATCAAGCCTGTATACATCGAGCCATTAGATGGCCAGAGTTAATGGTGTGCAGCGGTTAAAGTGCACTCGCAAGTGCGACTTACAGGCGCAACAATGCCGTGTGCTGGCATATGAATTACGAGTGTCTAAATAAATGCACTCAAGGGGTGCGCAACTAGGCCTTGTTGTTATGATTTGCCCTGTTATGCAGCCGATCCTCTTTTCGGGGATGCTGGCGCAAAGGTATTACACGCGTGATGTCAGGCCGAAAGCCCGTGGATCAGGCGGTTTGGTGCTCGGGTGAGCACGTTTATAGGGGCGCTGTCGTGGCCTTGTAGGGGATAGTCATACCGCGTTATCTCCTGTCCGCTCGCTGTTGTCCAAATCAGTGATTAGTCAGCGCAAGTTTGTATTACAACTTGGCTACACGAATCTCTTATCTGCGTAAGTTATCTCGTACACGTTCGGCGAGAATCGTTACCGGTGGTATGAGCGGCACGTTTGGACATAGTTCCAGTCCGCCCATCGTGAAATCTGAAATTTCTTGAAATATTGATAAAGATGGCACTGCTCTCAAATTGATAGCACTTGCCGTTTCGCCCTTTATATAAAGGCGGTTCATTGGATGGGATATTTTTGTGCCACCACTGTTAAAAAAAGTCAGTGCCACTACGCAAAAAAAAGATTGAAGTCGAGTGAAACTAAAGTTAGAAAATCGGTTGGTATTTTTCTGGCGCCATAAAAATGGCGAAAAGGCGGGGAAGGCTGAAGTGAGTCTAGGGTCGGCGCACGAGGGTTGGTGGAGGTCGTGCGCCGACCGGGTGCATCACTCTGGTGCGTGATCGCGCAGAAACACCAGATTGTCCGGCTTGGATTGTTCGGCGCTGTAGCGATAGCCTTGAACGTCGAACTGCTTGAGGGCTGCCGGATCGTTGATGCGTTCTTCGATGACGAATCGGCTCATCAAGCCACGGGCCTTTTTCGCGTAGAAGCTGATGATCTTGTACTGGCCGTTCTTCAGGTCCTTGAACTCGGTATTGATGATGCGTGCGTTCAAGGCGTTGCGCTTGACCGCCGAGAAATACTCGTTGGACGCCAGGTTGAGCAGCACGTCATCGCCCTGATCGACCAGCGCTTCGTTCAGCCATTCGCTGATGCGTGTGCCCCAGAACGCATACAAGTCCTTGCCCCGGGCGTTGGCCAGCTTGGTGCCCATTTCCAGGCGATAGGGTTGCATCAGGTCCAGCGGGCGCAGCAGGCCATACAGGCCCGAGAGCATGCGCAGGTGTTTTTGGGCGTAATCGAAATCGGCTTCGCTGAGGGTTTGCGCGTTCATGCCGGTGTACACGTCGCCCTTGAAGGCCAGCAGCGCCTGCTTGGCGTTTTCCGGGGTGAACGCAGGCGTCCAGCTGCCGAAACGCGCGGCGTTGAGCCCGCCGATCTTGTCGGAAACATGCATCAGTTCGCTGATCTGTGCCGGGGACAGCTCGCGCAATTGCAGGATCAACTCCTGGGAATGGTCGAGGTACTGCGGCTGGGTGAAGCGCTGGGTCGCCGGCGGTGTTTCATAGTCGAGGGTCTTGGCGGGTGAAATCACCATCAGCATGAAGTCGTCTCCTTTAATCGTGGCGGCGATTCTAGGGGGTTGTCGGCGTTGACTCCAGCTATCGCGTCCATAGGTGATGGCCGGTTCGCCACTACCTCTGTAGGAGCGAGCCTGCTCGCGATGGTGTGTCAGTCGACACAGCGGTGCCTGACACTCCATCGCGAGCAGGCTCGCTCCTACAAGGGTCTGTGTTGCTGCGGGAGTTGAGCCTGGATCAGCTATAGTGCCGCGCGGGTTTTGTTATGGAGACATCCCATTGCGTATCGTTTTTCTCATCTCGATCTGGCTGTTGAGCCTCGGCGCCATCGCGGCACCGGGCGATGTGGCCACGCTTGATCGCAGCACCTGGCCGGAAAAACTCGGCAACCCGACGCTGTTCGACGTGGCGTCGCGGGCCGAGATCCTGATGTTTTCCAGTGTGCTGTTGGCCAGCGAGTCGCTGGATGAAACCGCCCTGGCCCAGCGCCTGGGCTTGCGCACGATTAATCTGGAGTCGGTCAACCGGGTTCGCCAGCATCTGTGGCAGCGGCTGCTGGCCAACTACAACTACGCCCAACAGAGTTGCGACCAGGATGCCTCCTTCTGTTTTCTGGTCGAAGACATGCCGACCCTGCGTGAACAGGCTGGCAAGTTCCAGGTCAGCGCAGACAGCTACTACATCAAGTGGGCCGAACCGAGCCGTGTGTTCCACACGCAGTACCTGGACGAGCAGTTGCGCAAGGCTGCGCTGTTCCCGCAAACCAGCAGCGAAGTCGATCGTTTCGGCGACTATGAGCGCTCCGGTGACGAGATGCATGACCGGCTGTTCCTGCTGACCTTCGACAGCGCCGCCAACGCCGCGCCGGACAACACGGCCTGGCTCACCGAGTACCTGCGCAAGTCGAACATGAGCGCAACGTTCTTCGTCCTTGGCAAGGACATCCAGGCCCGTTTGGGCGAGCATTCGGTGGGCGACCTGCAAGCGACCTACTCGAGCCAGTGCATCGGCGTACAAGGCTGGGAGTTCCGTTCCCACAGTCACTGGCAGGACTGGCAGGACTCGGTGCGCCGCAGCGCCGAACTGGTCAAGAGCAAGCTGCCGGAGAACTACGTGCCGCTGTTCCGTCCGCCCGACGGCCAGCGTCGTTCCGATGCCGAAGGCTTCTTCAAGGCTCAGGGTCTGCAGGTAGCGCTGTGGGACATCGACGCCCAGGACGGCGCCGGCAAACTCAAGGGCAACGCGAGTGCGCAACGGGTGCTGACGCTGATGTTGCTATGGCGCCACGGGGTGATCAATTTCAATGTGAAGCAGGATGGGGTGAAAACGGCGTTGCCGTGGCTGGTCACGCAAACGGCACCGGTCGGGATCGGTTGGGAGGATTGCCAGGATGCGTTTCGCTGAATCGGCCAAACCCAGTAAACATTGGGTTTTTGGCGATTTTGGAAGGGAATTTGTTGCAGGTTGACTTCCGACTGTAAACGGGTGATGGCAGTCCGCCAAGTGTTATTGGTCATTCTGAAAAATAAACTTCAAAAAAGCGTCAAAGTACTTTTTTCTGTCACACGTTTTGGAGTATTACGAAGACAGACCGCCGAAACCTGCAACACAGGTGGCGTCTTCCAAGACCCCGCATGTAGGCAGAACACTTGAGTCCCCGCAGGTGTATTCGGCAGTCACTTCGAGGCGCAGCACCGCCAAGGTATTGCGTCGAATGGCTCCCACAAAGGTGACCGAGTATGGATGATCACGGACGTAGCTCTTCTTCCAACCAGCCAATCCTTTATGTACTCGATACCAACGTATTGATTCACGATCCAAACGCGCTGCTTAACTTCGAAGAACACCACGTCGCGATCCCGATGACCGTGCTTGAAGAGCTCGACAAGCTCAAGAGCGGGCATCACAGCGTTGCCGCCGAATGCCGCCAGGCCATCCGCCTGATCGACAAGACTCTGGGCGATGCCTCACCCGAGGACGTCGAGCAGGGTGTGCCGATCCAGCGTGGCAAAAGCGGACCCAAGGGTTTGCTGTCAATTCTGATGAGCAAGCATGCCGAGCCGAACCTGATTCTGCCCGAGCACCTGAACGACAACAAAATCATCAACCAACTGATCGACCTGCATACGCGCGACCCGAAGAAGCCCGTGGTGCTGGTCACCAAAGACATCAACATGCGCCTCAAGGCGCGCGCCTGCGGGATTGCGGCCGAGGACTACAGCACCGACCAATTGGTCGACGACGTGTCCTTGCTGCCCAACGGTTACCACAACATGACCGGCTCCTTCTGGGACCGTGTGAGCAAGGTCGAAACCCGTCAGGACCACGGCCGCACCTGGCATCAGGTGCAATTGATCGACAACCTGCCGGCGGTGCATATCAATGAATTCATCATTGATGAACAGGGCTTTGTCGGCTGGATCAAGGAGATCGAAGAAGACCGCTTGCTGATCCTCGACCTGCACCAGGAACCGCTGCTGCACCAGGAAGCCTGGGGCCTGAAGCCGCGCGATATCTATCAGAGCCTGGCGTTGTACGCGTTGCTTGATCCGGACATCCACCTGGTCAACCTGTCGGGTGCCGCAGGTTCCGGTAAAACCATCCTGGCACTGGCCGCTGCGATCGAGCAGACCATGGTCAGCAAACGTTATCGCCGCATCATCGCCACCCGCAGCGTGCAGGGCCTGGACCAGGAAATAGGCTTCCTGCCCGGCACCGAGGCGGAAAAAATGGAGCCATGGCTGGGCGCCATCACCGACAACCTCGAAGCCTTGCACATGGATGACGAAAGCACCCATGGCAGCGTCGACTACATCCTCAGCAAAGTGCCGTTGCAGTTCAAATCCCTCAACTACATCCGGGGCCGCAGCTTCCAGCAGAGCCTGATCCTGATCGACGAATGCCAGAACCTCACGCCGCACCAGATGAAAACCATCATCACCCGTGCCGGCGCCGGCTCCAAAGTGGTGTGCCTGGGCAACCTGGCGCAGATCGACACCCCTTACCTGTCCGCGACCAGCTCCGGGCTGACCTACCTCACTGAACGCTTCAAGGACTTCCCGAACGGGGTGCACATCACCCTGCAAGGGGTACCACGCTCGATCCTGGCCGAATACGCCGAAACGCATTTGTAATCCTTCACCCAAACCGGGCGGCCGCGAGGTCGCCCGGTTTTTTATGTCGGACACAAATCCTGTGGGAGCGTGGCTTGCCCGCGATGCAGGCACCGCGGTTTAACGGTCACACCGCGTTGATGCCATCGCGAGCAAGCCACGCTCCCACAGGAATCGATGTCATCGGACAATCATGCGTGCGGAAAATTGACCCGCAGGTTTACAATCGGGATTCCTGATCAGGAGTAATCCCGTGCTGACTCATCTCGATTCCCAAGGTCGCGCCAACATGGTCGACGTCACTGAAAAAGCCGTGACGTTCCGTGAGGCGACCGCCCAAGCGCTGGTGCGCATGCTGCCCGAAACCCTGCAGATGATCGTCAGCGGCGGCCACCCCAAGGGTGATGTGTTTGCCGTGGCGCGCATTGCCGGCATTCAGGCGGCGAAGAAAACCAGCGATCTGATTCCCCTGTGCCATCCGCTGATGCTGACCGGCGTCAAGGTCGAGCTCAGTGCCGAAGGCGACGACTCGGTGCGTATCGTGGCGCGCTGCAAGCTGTCCGGGCAGACCGGCGTCGAGATGGAGGCCCTGACCGCTGCCAGCGTCGCCGCGCTGACCATCTATGACATGTGCAAGGCCGTGGACCGCGGCATGACCATTGAAAGCGTGCGCCTGCTGGAGAAGGTCGGCGGCAAGAGCGGTCATTTCCAGGCGGAGCAGCCATGAACGTTACCGTGAAGTTTTTCGCTCGTTATCGTGAAGCGCTGGGGCTGGACTCGGTGAAGGTCGAAGGCAACTTCGCCACTGTCGACGACGTCCGCGCGCTGTTGGCTCAACGTGACGGTGCCGAGGTGTTGTCCGAGCAAAACCTGATGTGTGCCCGCAACGAAGACCTGTGCCAGCTCGACGAGCCGGTCAGCGAGGGCGACGAAGTGGCGTTCTTCCCGACCGTGACCGGAGGCTGAGCCATGGCCATTCGTGTGCAGTCCACGCCGTTCGACCCGGGTGCCGAGGTCAACGCCATGCACGACGCCAATGTCGGCGTGGGGGCGGTGGTGAGCTTTGTCGGCTACGTGCGCGACTTCAATGACGGTCTGGACGTCGCCGGGATGTTCCTCGAACACTATCCCGGCATGACTGAAAAGGCCCTCGGCAAGATCGCCATCGAGGCCGGGCAGCGCTGGCCGCTGCTCAAGCTGGAAGTGCTGCACCGCATCGGCGCCCTTGAACCGGGCGAGCCGATTGTCTTCGTCGGCGCAGCCAGCGCCCATCGTCAGGCGGCGTTCGATGCCTGCGCCTTTGTCATGGACTACCTGAAAACCCGTGCTCCGTTCTGGAAGAAAGAAAACACCAGTGACGGGCCGCGCTGGGTCGAGGGGCGTGACAGTGATCATGCGGCGGCGGATCGCTGGAAGCAGTAATTCCTGCGGCGTTCTCCAGTCAGCCTTCGCGGGCAAGCCCGCTCCCACAGAGTTCTGTGTCGTGCACAAAATCTGTGTTCAACCAGATACCCTGTGGGAGCGAGCCTGCTCGCGAAGGGGCCCTCAGTTACAGCCAATAACTTTCCTGACACACCACCCGACCATCGGCCGGCAAGGGCTGCATTTGCCTGATTGACGGATAATACATAAAAGTCCAAGATGGAATTATAAGTACAAAAAAGGATTCCACCCCCGTTTCAGCTTTTTCTTCTGTCTTGCCAAACCAACAACAACCGCGAGAAAACGAACATGAAGAAGTTCCCCCTCATCACCGGTCTGGCCCTGAGCCTGTTGGCGTGCAGTTCTGTGTTTGCCGCCGAGAAAACCCTGCGCATCGGCATCGAAGCCGCGTATCCGCCGTTCGCCTCGAAATCCGAAAAAGGCGAAATCATCGGTTTCGACTACGACATCGGCAATGCCCTGTGCGCGCAGATGAAGGTCAAGTGTGTGTGGGTCGAAGGCGAGTTCGATGGTCTGATTCCTTCCCTGAAGGTGAAGAAAATCGACATGGCGCTGTCGTCCATGACCATCAACGAAGACCGCAAGAAGTCGGTGGACTTCACCCACAAATACTATTTCACCTCGTCGCGCCTGGTGATGAAGGACGGCGCGGTGGTGGATGACCAGTACGCCAGCCTCAAGGGCAAGACTGTCGGCGTGCAGCGCGCCACCACCACCGACCGTTACGCCACCGAGGTGTTCGAGCCCAAGGGCATCAACGTCAAGCGCTACAGCAACAACGAAGAAATCTACATGGACCTGGCAGCCGGTCGCCTCGACGCGATTTTTGCCGACACCATTCCGCTCAATGACTTCCTGTCGATGCCGCGTGGCCAGGGTTATGCCTTTGTCGGGCCGGAGCTGAAAGATCCGAAGTATGTGGGCGAGGGTGCCGGCATTGCGGTGCGCAAGGGCAACACTGAACTGGTCAGCGAGCTGAACACGGCCATTGACGGGATTCGCAGCAGTGGCGAGTACCAGAAGATTTCCGACAAGTACTTCAAGTCAGATATTTACGGCGACTGATAGATTGCCATCGCGGGCAAGCCCGCTCCCACAGTGGATCGGTGTACACCGTACCCTGTGGGAGCGGGCTTG